>NZ_JACJQN010000010.1 GCF_014696675.1 Phormidium tenue FACHB-1052 | reverse complement strand
CAACCGGGCGAACCTGGGTATGGAAGTGATGCACGAGCGCAATGCTCACAACTTCCCCCTCGATTTGGCTACGGCTGAGGCACCTGAAATCATTGGCTAGTCCTCATCGACTACCCCATTGATTGATTAGCAAGAAGCGCTCCCCGCATGGGGGGCGCTCTTGTTTTGGTGTTGGCGATCGCTACACTCTAAAATAAGCAATGCCCACCGGTAGGCAAAACCCAAACGAGACATGGCTCCCACAATGCAAGCACTTCACGATTTACAGCAAAGCCAGGGCGCGATTTTGTCGTCAGAGGGGATTCCCACTACGTTTAATAATGCTGCCGACTTAGAAACGGTTAAAGCTGGAGCCGTGCTGTTCGATCGCAGCCACTGGGGCGTGCTCCAGATGTCTGGGAGCGATCGCCTGCGATTCATCCACAATCAAACCACCAATACATTTACCCAGCGCCAGCCCGGCGAAGGCTGCGACACAGTATTCGTCACCTCTACTGCTAGAACCATTGACTTGACCACCGTCTACTTAACCGAGGAGGCGCTGCTGATTCTCACCTCCCCCAGTCAAGATCAGCGCCTGATGGACTGGATGGATCGCTACATTTTTCCGGCCGATCAGGTATCGCTAGCTAACTTAACCGCAGATACAGCCGTTTTTTCCCTCGTTGGCCCTGGCAGTGCTGCTGTACTTAAGGACTTGGGTATTACATTAGAGCCTGATTTGCCTACAGCCCACCACCGGAGCGTTGATCTCAGCGGTGTTGCCCTGCGCTTAGCGGCAGGCAATGGTTTAGCCCTGGCTGGGTACACCCTCCTAATGCCAGTGGAAGGCGCAGCAGTCGTGTGGCAACAGCTCACGGATGCTGGCAGCATCCCAGCAGGAGAATCACTCTGGCAGCAGCTAAGGGTGCAGCAGGGGCGTCCTGCCCCCGGGTACGAGCTCGCCGACGACTATAACCCTCTCGAAGCGGGGCTATGGGACGCGATTTCTTTTGAAAAAGGATGCTATATCGGTCAGGAGACAATTGCTCGACTGAACACCTACCAGGGGGTCAAGCAGCAACTCTGGGGCCTTCAGCTCAACGGCACGGTTGATCCAGGGGAAGTTATTTTTGTTGGGGACGAAAAAGTGGGTCTGCTCACCAGCGTAGTTGAAACTCCCCGTGGTTTAAGGGGTTTAGGCTATATTCGCACCAAAGCTGGTGGAGCCGGCTTAACAGTCAGTGTCGGTGCAACTAACGGCGTGGTAATTGATGTGCCCTATCTAGCTCGAGGGTACTTGACGACCAATAATCTACCCGTTTAAGCGGTAATTTGGGTATTCTTAGGTGAACTCACTTGATTGTATTTAAGTAAAGCACTGATTGTATTAAGCTTGGTCAGCCAAGCATTGCCGTACAGATTTATACCCTATGAGCCAACCTAAACGCGCCCTGATTACTGGTATTACCGGTCAGGATGGATCTTATCTAGCAGAATTACTTTTAGATAATGGCTATGAGGTTCACGGTATTATTCGCCGCACCTCTACATTCAACACTGACCGCATCGATCACGTTTACGTTGATCCCCACAGTGCCGAAGCG
This sequence comes from Phormidium tenue FACHB-1052, assembly GCF_014696675.1. Taxonomy (GTDB): domain Bacteria; phylum Cyanobacteriota; class Cyanobacteriia; order Phormidesmidales; family Phormidesmidaceae; genus Nodosilinea; species Nodosilinea tenuis_A. The sequence continues at coordinate 240,461 of NZ_JACJQN010000010.1, read as the reverse complement.
CGTCTGTTTTTGCACTACGGCGATTTGACTGATGGCACCATGCTGCGGCGCATTCTTGAACAGGTGCAGCCCCAGGAAGTTTTCAACCTGGGTGCTCAATCCCACGTGCGGGTGAGCTTTGATTCGCCCGAATACACCGTAGATTGTGTGGGTATGGGTACGCTGCGGCTTCTCGAAGCCATTCGCGACTACCAGCAACGCACAGGGTTAGAAGTGCGCTTCTATCAAGCTGGCTCCTCTGAGATGTTCGGCAAGGTACAGGAAATTCCCCAGACGGAAACGACACCCTTCTACCCCCGTAGCCCCTACGCTTGCGCTAAGGTCTTTGCCCACTGGCAAACCATTAACTACCGAGAGTCGTATGACCTGTTTGCCTGCAACGGCATTTTGTTTAACCACGAGTCGCCCCGGCGTGGCGAAACCTTTGTAACGCGCAAAATTACCCGAGCGGTAGCCCGCATTGTGGCCGGTCAGCAGAAAAAACTGTATCTGGGCAATCTCGACGCCAAGCGCGACTGGGGCTATGCCAAAGACTACGTCAAGGCTATGTGGCTGATGCTGCAGCAAGACCAGCCCGATGACTATGTGGTAGCCACCAATGAAACCCACGCCATCAGTGAGTTCTTAGATATTGCCTTTAACCATGTCAACCTCGACTGGCACGATTACGTGGAGTTTGACCCCCGCTACCTGCGGCCTGCCGAAGTAGAACTGCTGATTGGCGACTCGACTAAAGCCCGCCAGGCTTTAGGCTGGGAACCTAGCGTTACCTTTGAGGAACTGGTGCACTTGATGGTGGAGAGCGACCTAGAGGCGATCGGCATTCGTCATGGCAATGGTGCTCCCGCTGATGTGGCGACTATACGCAAAGAAATGCTGCACTTGGCACCCCAGGGCTAAGGGCTGAAGCTGGTTGATAACTCAAAAACGGTATCTGTCTTGGGGATAGATACCGTTTTTGAGTCAGTAAGGCATGCGTTTTGGAGGCCTTTCCTCTAGTATGGGAAAGAACAACTGGGTGAGTGGCTCAACCCATTGAGTTTGCCCGGATTGCTGTTGTAGGTTTCCTTTGTATGGCTGACGAAAAGACTCCCCCAGTAGACTCTACCCCCGCTGAGGATACTCCCGTTCCCCAAGCAGATTCTAAAGCAGCAGATGCTGCGCCCAAGGCTGAGGCTAAAGTTGCCCCTAAGGCAGAAGCTGGAGCTGAACCCAAAGCTGCTTCTAAAGCCGCTCCTAAGAAGGAAAAGCCCCCGGCGTTAGAAGACAAGCCGTTCGCCGAATTCATCGAGCAACACTTTATCCCGACGCTAGAATCGGCGCTGAAGGATAAGGGCATTGACGATATTCAGCTCACCCTCGATCAGCGGCCCCTAGGGGTGTTTGGGGTCAGTGATGCTGAGAAGTATTGGCACGTGAAGGGGGAGTGGCAAAACGGCGCTGGCGCAGCCTCCCTTTCAGGGAATCGCCAGTTCAACATTGCTTTTACTAAAGACAATATCTCTAGCCCCAAGCTGTTCTACTTCGCCGATAGGGGATCGCAGCCCAGCACCATTGAGCAGTTCATGGGTGACGAGCGCAAAATTACCCTAGATTTGCTGGTTCTATTCACTCTGAGACGGCTCAACGGTCAGAAGTGGCTGGCGCGAAATTGAATAAGTAGCGGTTGAATGAGTGATGCTTAAGCCTGTCATTTGCCTAGCCTTTCCGGCAAAGAAAGACTAAGTAGGATCAGGTCGTTTTTAGGCAGAGTGTTGGCCTAGGAACTGCTTGAGCAAGCCAACAACTACGGCAGGATGCTCGACATGGGGAAGTACCCCGGAGTCGGGGATCTCGATTACCTGTTGCACTGCTTCGGGATTGAGGCTTGCAAGCCGTTTGACCGTGGCCGGTGCCGTAAACCGTGACCCTGACCCTAACACAACGGTGGTGGGAGTTTGAAGGTGGTGAATGTAGCGCGACAGGTCAAAGCTGACCGCTCCGTTGAGGGATGACAGAGCTGAATACTCGGCGTTGGGTTGCTGAGTGCAGGCGAGATAGCCCTGCACGGTTTCTGGCGTAATGCGGCGGGAGTTGGCAAAGAGAAAGGTGGAGAGGAACGATCGCACCGCCACCTCATTAGCTGCCCCTACCTGATACAGCAGTTTATCTACGCCGGGCGTGCTGGCTAGTAGAGCGGGTAGGCTAACTTTGTAGTCGCGGCCAGAGTCGCTGTTGCCTGAGGGGGACACCAAAAATAGGCCTTTGAACAAATCGGGCCGCAGTCCTGCTAGGCGAATGACGACGCCAGCTGTAAGGGAGGTGGCCGCTACCAGGGTCGGGGGTTGAGCTACTGACTCCAGCAGGTGAGTGATCATGTAGAAGTAGTCTTCGGTTGAGTAGGCGCGGGGCGGATGGGTTGACTGACCCCAGCCGATTAGATCAGGGGCAATTACCCGATGGGTGGCCCCAAAAGCAGCGTAAACCTTAGACCACTCAAAGGCTGAGGAACCACCCCCCAGACTGTGGAGGAACACCAGCGGCGGGCGAGTAACACCATCATCCCGTTGCCAGGGCAAGCCGCCAGGAGTGTAGTAGGCCATAACCCCTAGGTCAGTGGCAAGGGCCTGCTGAATAAAGCCCAGCGGCTGGAAGTTAAGCATGGTGAGATCCGCTAAGATTCGTGGACGTGGGGTTTCTCCCAATTGTGATTTAATCTTAGGGCCAATCCCAGGCCTCTGCTGCCCATTTGAATTCTCCCTGGAGGTGAGGTCAACGTTACCGAGCGAACTGTTAATTTATCGATTTCAGGGGGAGGGGCTACAGCCCAAGCGGCTGGGATTGGATGGGGCGAATCGGGCGATCGCCGCCGATCTGATCCAGCTCTTTCAGCAACAGGTCGGCCACACCCAGGGCGACCTCAACCGCCAGCTACAAGATCTCGAAGGCGAAGACACCAATTACCGCATCAAGCGCGGCCTAGCCCACATTCTGCGTAACAGCTTTGCCACCTTTGATGTGGTAAGTCCGCTAGAGCCTATTGAACTGCGGCGGCGGGTGTTTGCGCTGTCTGCTCAATCAGTTCCCTCTCCGATCGCTGCCGCAGCGCATTTGGCAACCCTGGGTCAGCAGCTTTCTGAAGAGCTAGATCGCGAAGTTTCAGTGGCTGACCTGCGTCAGGGGCTCTACGCCGATCGCCAGGACAACCACATTCTGATTGAGTTTGATGCCCCTACCCCCGATGCGCTGCTCCATCGCTACAACCTGTCGCAGACCCAGGGAGTGTTCTACAAAGCTAGTGACCTGGTAATGCACCTGTACCGCAATGATCCGGGCGAGTACAAGCTGATGTTTCGCTACCTAAAGCTGTTTCGGCTAATGACCTACATTGAGGGCGACGCTGATCAGGGGTTTACGATCACCATCGACGGCCCCGCCAGTTTATTTAAGCCCAGCACGCGCTACGGGGTCGATATTGCCAAGCTGATTCCTGCTATTCTCCACGTCAGCAAGTGGCGACTGACGGCGACCCTACAAATGAAGGACAACTTTACCCAGCAGGTGAAACCCCGCGAGTTTACCCTCGACAGCGACTGCGGCCTGGTCACCCACTATCCCCCCGGCAAGACCTACGACAGCATGATTGAGGAGTCGTTCGTCAGCCGCTGGCCCGCCAAAACTCCCTGGCGACTGGAGCGGGAGGTGGATCTGGTGCCTCTGCCCGGCAGTGTGATGATTCCTGACTTTCGGGTGGTGCACTCTGACGGGCGCGAGTATTTGCTGGAGATTGTCGGCTACTGGCGACCTGAATATCTACGGAAGAAGTTCGCCCAGGTGCGCAAGTCAGGGCGTAACAACCTGATTTTGGCGGTGTCAGAGCGGCTCAACCTAGAGAATGCTGGGGTGGATATTACCAACGTTCCGGCCCAGGTGGTGTGGTTTAAGACCAAGCTTCAGCCCAAGGTGGTGCTGGAGGTGCTGGGAGATTAGGTCATGATTGTGCCGCCCATGAGTTTTTCGTAGCGCCGCTGAAGTTCCTTCGCTAACTTGGGCCAGCGGGCTAGTTCTGGATCTTCTGTCAGCATGGCTTCGGCTGCTTCACGGGCCAGCATCAGCACATCCTGGTCTTCGATCAAACTGGCCAGGGCAAAATCGGGCAGGCCCGACTGGCGGGTGCCCAGCACTTCCCCAGGGCCGCGAAAGCGCAGATCCATCTCGGCGATAAAGAAGCCGTCCTGGGATTGCTCTAGCACCTTGAGCCGCTGAATGGCGGTTTCGCTGCGGCTGGCGCTGAGCAGGAGGCAGAAGGATTGCGCGGCCCCGCGCCCGACTCGGCCCCGGAGCTGGTGGAGCTGGGAGAGGCCAAACCGCTCGGCGTGCTCAATCAGCATCACCGAGGCATTGGGAACATCTACCCCGACTTCCACCACCGTTGTAGAGACCAGAATTTGGCTCTCTTGCTTACGAAAGGCGGTAATAGCGTCATCCTTTTCGGCGGAAGACATGCGCCCGTGGAGCAGGCCGACGGTGAATTCTGGAAAGATCACTTCCGCTAGCCGCTGGTGCTCCTCTACGGCGGATTTGAGATCGAGCTTTTCGGACTCTTCGACTAGGGGAAGCACCACATAGACTTGGCGACCCTGGGCAATTTCGCGCTTGATCAGATCGTAGGCGTGGGGGCGTTCTTTGTTGGTCAGCAGCGTAGTTTGAATCGCCTTGCGCCCCGGCGGCAATTCATCAATTTGACTCACATCCAAGTCGCCATGCATAGTCAGCGTGAGCGTACGAGGAATGGGAGTGGCGGTGAGGGTGAGCACGTGGGGGTTTGCGCCTTTTTGGGTCAGTCTGGCCCGCTGCTGCACGCCAAAACGGTGCTGTTCGTCGATCACCACCAGACCCAGATCACGGAACTGCACTGGATCTTCGATGAGGGCATGGGTGCCGACGAGGATGGGAAGTTCTCCAGTGGCCAGCTCGCCCAGCATTTTGCGACGTTTGGCAGCGCGGGTTGAGCCGGTAAGTAGCTCGACAGGCAGGTGGAGCTGGTTGAACCACTCCACCAGTTTGCGGTAGTGCTGCTCGGCGAGCACCTCGGTAGGGGCCATAATAGCGGCTTGATAGCCTGACTGAATTGCAGCGAGGGTGGCGACTACGGCGACCACGGTTTTGCCAGAGCCCACATCGCCCTGCACCAGACGATTCATGGGGATGGGCTTTTGCAGGTCAGAGAGGATGTCGTTGACCACCCGCTGCTGGGCACCCGTGAGGCTAAAGGGAATCACGCCGTAGAACTGGTCGATCAGCTTCCCGGTGGGGGCGAGGGCGATCGCAGTTTGCTGGGCCTGCTGCTGCTGACGACGGCGCAGCAAACCGAGCTGAAGGTAGAGAAATTCGTCGAACACCAGGCGGCGACGGGCCTGGGCCAGGTTTTCTTCATCGTCGGGGAAGTGGATTTGGGCGATCGCATCCTCCACCTTCACCAGCCCATAGCGCTGCCGCAGATCCACCGGCAAGGGATCCTGCAGTTCGGGCACCGCCGGTAGGGAAGCCGCTACAGCTTTGCGCACCAGATCGGCTGGGACGCCCTCACTGAGGGCATATACCGGCACCATGCGGCCAATGGTGAGGGATTCGATGCGATCGCCCAAACTGTCCAACACCTCCAGGTGCGGATCCTCTAGTGTCACCCCAAACTTGCCGTCCTTCACCAGTCCCGAGGCCGCGACGATCGCCCCCTGGGGATACTGGCGTTTTTGCTGCTGCTGCCAGCCGGGGGTGGCGTAGCGGTTGCCGGGGTAAAAGCGGTTGAGTTTGAGGGTGCCGCTGCCGTCAGAGAGCTGTAGCTCAAAAATGGTGAGCTTTTTGTTGCGCGGGCTGGTGAAGCAGTTGACCCGCTTAACAGTGCCGACGATGGTGACGGTTTCGCCCGGCTCTAAATCGCGGATTTTGACCTGCTGGGCATAGTTGATGTGGTCACGGGGGTAGTAGTAGAGCACATCCTGCACGGTGAAGATGCTCAGTTTGGCTAGGCGATCGCTGTTTTTCGGCCCGATCCCTTTTAGGTAGGTGACGGGCTGATCGAGGCCAAAGCGAAAGCTGCCGGTGCCGGATACCTCTGCTAATTGAGTTGTTTTGGGGGTGGCGCTAGGTTTTTTGACTGTCTTGGCCGCGACTGATTTTCCAGAATCTGGAGCGGCACCCTCCCTCGTACGGAGGGCTTTGGTCTCGGCAAATTTCTCTAGTAGGCGCTGGGTGCTGTGGAGAAAGCGGCGGGTTTCGGCTACCAGGTGCTGGCGTTGGGCAAAGCTGAGGTCGATGTAGCCGTCGTACTTTTGGGCGAGGCTCTGCCAAGATTGTTGTTGGTCGCCGGGAAGAGCAGTTGGGGGCTGTTGTAAGCTGTCCCGCAAAAACTCGCTGAAGCTCTGCTGCTTACCCACCAGATTGTTAAAGCCGGTTTCAGCCTCGACTGAGAGGGCTCGCTGGAGTCGCACCCAGTCGGGTAGGGAAGTCTGTGCTTCTGTCATGGATGCTTGCCCCAGTGCCCTACCGGGATGAGTCGTCGTACCAAACCGCGCGCCAGGCTTGCTCGGCCTGGGCGATCGCCAGCTCGCGCTCGGCCCGCTGGTACTGTTTACCCAGCTTGCGCAGTCGCCCTACAGCGGTTCGTAGTTTGCTGCGCCACAGGGCAGTCTGCACATCCCCTAACTCTAGATCGGCCAGACGCAGCTGAACGGCGGCCAAATGGGTCATGGTGCCTTCTAAAGCATTGTCCTCGTCATCTGACACGTCGTCGTTGTCCTCGTCGCGGTCGGTCTGCGGTCGGTCAAACTCGGCGGTCATGTCTCCAGCCATGGCCACCAGTACGTTGAGCACGTTAGGGACAGCGCGCCCCTTAGGCACCGCCATGTCGGCGTCGGAGGCGACCTCTAATACCGACTCGGGCAGGTCAGGAATCACCTGGGCCTTGCGCAATAGTCGGTTGGCTTTTCTGGAGACGCGCTGGAGTACATCGCGAATTCTCTGCTCCAGAATCAGGTGGTGCTTGGCGACCAGGGTCGGCGTCAGCGGGTCGCCGGTAAACGGGCGATCGCGAAATATGTCGTCTATATCGCCGGAAATAGCTGCCATTAGGACAGACTGAATCAGCTGCTTGGGGTCAAGTGCCGAGGCCTCACCGTCGGTAGAAGACTCGTTTTCGTCTGACGGTGGCATGGCTTCAGCAGACTCTAGATCCGGATTCTCATCGAAGTCTTCGGCGATGGTCTCTTCTACTGTGGTTTCTAGCGGTGCTGCTTCTAAAGGTTCCTCGATCGCCTCAAAATCGGCTTCGTCAGCCCCTGCCTGCTCCGCCTGCTCCAACCCCTCGTCGCCAGGCGAGACTGCGGAGCCTGCCGAGGGCTGAGTCAAGGCAACTAGGGCCGTCTCTAGGCGATTGAGATCGTCGCGGTCAAGGTTGGGGTCAGCCGGGGAGGGGTCGGGCTCCATCAGCTGCTGTAGCCAGCCTTGGGCTTTGTCACCCAAGGTTTGCATGCCCTGTTGTAGGCGACCGCGATCGCTCACCGGCAGAGCCAAAAATTCTTCGGGATAGACCTGAGTACAAAGATGATAAGTAGCCATCACGACCTGTCGCCGCACAGCCTGCCCTAGCACCGTCAGATAGGTTGCATAAATTTGACCAAACTCTTCGGCCAGGGTGGCGGTGGCACCCTCTAGCCCTTTGAGATCTTTGCGAATGCTTTCGACTGGCCTTACCATACCGCCTTGCCCATGCCATACCTGATTATAGGGAAATATTGAAAGCGGGGGCGCGATACCTGCACCCCCGCTATTGACGATGGCTAGGGATCGGTCTATTGACCATCGCTAACTCAGCCGTTAGCCCCTAACCTGAAGTTGGCTTGGATGAGCCTACTTCTTCTTCTTGCCCTTTTCTTTCTTGGGTGCAGCTTCTGCCTTAGTCTCCGCTGCCGGCTCAGCCTCGGCTACAGGCTCTTTCTTGGTGAGACCAGCCTGAGCCGCGACTTCCTCAGCAAAGTTGCTCTCTTCTTTCTCGATGCCCTCACCCAGGACAAACCGGGAGAAGCGGCGCACCTGAATGTTTTCACCCAGCTTAGAAACGGCTTGCTTGATCAGCTCTTCCACCGAGATATTTTGATCTTTGATGAAGGGCTGATCCATCAAAGCTAGTTCTTTCAAACGCTTTTGAATGCGGCCTTCCACAATCTTCTCGCGCATGGCCTCGGGCTTGTTAGCGATGTCGTCGCGACCCATTTCGATGGATTTTTCTTTCTCAGAGACTTCAGCCGGAATGTCGCTGACGCGCACATACTCGACGTTGGGGCAAGCCACGATTTGCATAGCCACGTCGCGCACTAGACTCTTGAATTCGTCTCGGCGGGCGACGAAATCTGTCTCACAGTTGACCTCTACGAGCACGCCGACGCGATCGCCCGTGTGAATGTAGCTGCCAATAATGCCCTCAGCCGCTACGCGGCCTTCTTTCTTAGAGGCCGAGGCAATGCCCTTCTGCCGCAGCCATTCGATTGATTTCTCGATGTTGCCATCGTTTTCTTTGAGGGCTTTTTTACAATCCATCATGCCCGCGCCGGTCTTGTCGCGCAGGTCTTTAACAAGCTTTGCAGAAATTTCTGCCATGGTGATTTACCGTCCTAACGCGCTATCGTCAAACTCAATACAAACTTAAAGGGAAAGACCCTAGTTCAGCTTAAACCCCAGGGGCCACCTCAACTAAGGCAGCTATTGGGTAAGGGCAGAATATTCTGCCCTTACCCAACATGATTTGGCTTTAGGCATCTCTCGCACGAGATGGTGGAGCGGGCTGAACCCTAGTCGTCGCTGGCGGCGGGAGCATCGTAGCCGTACTCGTCGTCCTCGCCACCGTCATAGTCTTCGTAGTCGTCATCGTTGCCGCGGGCCTTGGCACCGTTGGAGCCTTCGTAGATGGCGTCGGCCAGCTTGCCGAGAATCAGCTTGATGGAGCGAATCGCGTCATCGTTGCCGGGGATGGGTACATCCACCAGGTCGGGATCGCAGTTGGTGTCTAGCAGCGAAATGATGGGAATGCCCAGCTTGTGGCATTCCGACACCGCGTTGTATTCGCGCTTGATGTCAACAATGATGGCGACATCGGGTACCTTGCGCATGGTTTTGATCCCACCCAGGTACTTTTGCAGCTTCTCTAGCTCGCGGCGCAGCACAGCGGCTTCTTTCTTGGGGCGCAGGTCAATGGCACCCAGTTCTTCCATGCGCTCAAGCTCTTTGAGGCGGTTGGCGCGAGACTTGATGGTTTCCCAGTTGGTCAGCATGCCGCCCAGCCAGCGCTGGTTGACGTAGTGGGAGCCGCAGCGGGCCGATTCTTGGGCCACAATGCCAGCCGCCTGGCGCTTGGTGCCAATGAACAGAAACTTTTGTCCCTGTTCAGCCGCAGTGCGGACAAATCGGTAGGCTTCTTCCATCAGCTGGGCGGTCTGCACCAGGTCAATGATGTGAACGCCGTTGCGGGAGGTGAAGATGTACTGATCCATCTTGGGATTCCAACGGCGGGTTTGGTGGCCGAAGTGAACCCCAGATTCTAGTAGCTCGGGGAGAGTGATAACGGGCATTTGGGTTTGACTCCTTTCGGGTTAATCCTCCATTCGAACGCGCTTCCCAGAGGGAAGACCCGAAAATTCGAATGTGTGGTTTTTTGACAACTTTTCTAGGTTATCACAAAAGGATTTAGGGTTTCATGCTCAAGGCCTTGAGCATGAAACCCTAAATCCCAATTTCGTGGGCTAATCGTCAAAGTGCTTGACGATCGCCTCGGCAAACTCCGAGCACTTCAGCGGCGGGTTGACCGGCGGCTCCATCAGGCGAGCCAGGTCGTAGGTGACTTCGCGGGAGGCGATCGCCCCCCCGATCCCTTTCTTAATCAAATCCGCTGCCTCTTGCCAACCCATGTACTCCAGCATCATGACGCCAGAGAGAATGACGGAGCCGGGGTTGATGCGATCGAGTCCGGCGTGCTTGGGGGCAGTGCCGTGGGTGGCTTCAAAGATGGCGCAGGTGTCGCCGATGTTGGCCCCTGGCCCCATACCCAATCCACCGACGATCGCCGCCGCCGCATCCGATAAATAGTCGCCATTCAGGTTCATGGTGGCGAGAATCGAGTATTCGTCAGGCCGGGTCTGGATCTGCTGAAAGATGCTGTCGGCGATGCGATCGTTCACCATGATCTTGTCTTTCCACTGGCCGTTGCCGTGGGTTTCCCAGATGGCGGCGAGAATGCCCTCGACTTCGGCATGGATGGCGGCTTTTTTCTCGGGGGTGAGGGCGTCGTAGCCAGGCTCGATCTGGCGGGCGTTGTCTTCGGTGGAAAGGTCAGGGTTGGCCTCTTTATTGCCCAAAATCCACGACTCGCGCTCGGTGACGCAGTCGGCACGAAATTCTGAGGTGGCCAGCTCATAACCCCAGTCGCGGAAGGCCCCTTCGGTGTATTTCATGATGTTGCCCTTGTGCACCAGGGTGACCTGCTGCTTGTCTTTGGGCAGGCGCAGGGCGTGCTTCATGGCGCGGCGCACTAGGCGCTGGCTGCCGGTTTTGCTGATTGGCTTGATGCCAATGCCCGAGTCAAGGGGGATCTGTTTTTTGCCGTGCTCGGGGGTGGCGGGGATCAGCTCAGTGTTGAGATATTTGATTAGCTGGTCGGCGATCGGGTCGCCCTGCTTCCACTCGATGCCCAGATAGATGTCTTCGGTGTTTTCTCTATAGATAATGACGTCGAGCTTTTCGGGGCTGCGGTGGGGCGAGGGGGTGCCAGCGTAGTACTTGCAGGGGCGCACGCAGGCGTAGAGGTCGTTGATCTGCCGTAGGGCAACGTTGAGCGAGCGAATGCCGCCGCCGACGGGGGTGGTGAGGGGGCCTTTGATGGCGATGCCAAATTCTTCGATCGCTTTAAGGGTGTCGTCAGGCAGGTACTGGTAGGTGCCGTACTGCTCGCAGGCTTCGTCGCCAGCGTAAACCCTAAACCAGACAATCTCGCGCTTGCCGCCGTAGGCTGCGGTCACCGCGGCGTCAAACACTCGCTGGGCGGCGGGCCAGATGTCTACCCCCGTTCCATCGCCACGGATGTAGGGAATGATAGGCGTATCTGGCACGACGGGTTCGCCATCTTTAAAGGTGATGCGTTCGCCTACTGCCGGGGGAGTGATCCGTTCGTACATCGCAAATTGCCCGCAAACGACAAAACATCCCATAGTCTAATGCGCTTTAACCCACATTTTTGCTCGTTGAGCAACGATTTAAATCTGGGGAGGAACCGTCTAGAGAGTCTTTGGCCCCTAAACCCCTCTAGGCCGTGAGATGGCGCTGATTGGCTGTAGTCGTTGTGGTCTAGCGGTGGCGGTGACGCGACAGATGGCTATCGCTGTGCTTTTGCCCTCAACCCTAGTCTGCCTTGCTGTTGAGATCTTGAATGTATGAACACGGTTCTAATTGTTGACGATGATCCCGTCTTGCAAATGACGTTGACCCGGCGCTTAGAGGCCCAGGGTTTTGAGGTGATTAGCGCGACCTCAGGTCAAGAAGCGCTAGATCTATTGCGCCATCAACCTGCGGACGTGGTGGTGTCAGACGTGATGATGCCGGGCATGAATGGGTTTGAGTTTTGCCACCACCTACGCTCTAGCCCAGCCGGAGAAATGGTGCCGTTTATCTTTCTCTCTAGCCTGGGAGAGCTAACGAACCGGGTGCAGGGCCACATGCTCGGGGCCGACGACTACTTAGTCAAGCCCTTCTCGGCGCAGGAGCTGATCGCCAAGGTGAAGGGGGCAATCGCGCGATCGCAGCGCCTGCACAGCACCCTGGAGCGCCTGCTCGACCAGTCTGCCCTTCAGCCCACCCCCCTACCCCTCACCCCTGCCGAAGAGCGCGTGTTTTGGGAAGTTGTCCAAGGCTTCACCAATAAGCAGATTGGCGAACACCTGTTTCTGAGCCCTCGCACGGTGCAAACCCATCTCAGCAACATGCTGGCCAAGCTCAGTCTCGAGAACCGATCGCAGATTGTGCGCTTTGCCTTTGAGCACGGCTATCGCATGCCGGAGGAGTCGGGTCGGGGTTAGGTGAGTCGATGCATCTACCCACCTAACCCCGACTCACTCACCCACTTCACCTCCCTGCCCAACACGTTCTATCATTGAGAACGGGCACTTTCATGCGGTATCTATGGTTTCGGACGGCGACACACTGGTGAATTTGCGCGCTCAGCTCCAGGGCGATTCGCTGAAAAAGCAGCTTTCGGCGGTGCATGAGCTGTTGGCCCTGGGGCAAGAGGGGCTGGAGGTGTTGACCGCTATCCTGGTGGAGCGCAAAGCTGAGCCACCCACGATTTTAGACGGCAAGATTTTTCAGGTGCTCTACGCCACTGAGCAGAGTGAGCTGCGCGGGGTTTTGGCTCAGCACTGGCCCCAGGGACGGCTGGAGATGCCCTCAGCGCAGGGCGTAGACTATGGGCCGCTGCAAGAGCTGTTAATTCAGCAGGACTTTGAGGAGGCCGATCGGCTGACGCTGGCCAAGTTGTGTGAACTGGCCGGGCCGACGGCGGTCAAGCGCAAGTGGGTTTACTTTACCGAAGTGGAGCAGTTCCCTGTTACCGATTTGCAGACCATTGACCACCTGTGGCGAGTCTACTCGGAGGGTAAGTTTGGCTTTTCGGTGCAGCGCCGTCTGTGGCTCAGCCTGGGCCAAAACTGGGATAAGTTCTGGCCCCGCATTGCCTGGAAGGACGACAACATCTGGACGCGCTACCCCGGCGGCTTTATCTGGGATCTGAGCGCCCCCGATGGTCACTTGCCCCTGTCAAACCAGCTGCGCGGTGTGCGGATGATGTCGTCGCTGCTGACTCACCCCGCCTGGAATGAGGGGGCCTAGGTGCCGAAACAGCGGGCTAAGGCTGACCTGCCCACTAAGGTTTGCCCTGTCTGCCAGCGCCCGTTTACCTGGCGCAAGAAGTGGGCCGACTGCTGGGATGAGGTGAAGTATTGCAGCGATCGCTGTCGTCGTCGTCGTTAGGGCAAACCCATGACCCACGCTACAGTTCTACGGCGATCGACCCCTTAAGCTGGGAAAGTATTCCTAGGGACAACTACCATGACCCAGGCCTCACCCAAGGTAATCATCCACGGCGGAGCCGGTAGTGCTCACGGTCATAAAGATCGGTTGATGACGCTGCGAGAAGACCTGCACAGCATTGTCAAGCAGGTCTATAGCAAAGCCGAAGCTGGGGCTAGCGCCCGCGATTGCGTGGTGATGGGTTGCCAACTGATGGAAGATTCGCCCCATTTCAACGCGGGCTATGGTTCAGTGCTGCAATCTGACGGCCAGGTGCGCATGAGTGCGGGGCTGATGGATGGCCGTGCCCAACGCTTTAGCGGCATTATCAACGTGTCGCGGGTGCGGCACCCGATCGATCTGGCGGCCTACCTGCAACCTGCCCCCGATCGCGTGCTGTCTGACTTTGGGGCTGCCGAACTGGCGAGAGAGATGCGGATTCCGCCCTTTGACCCGGTGACTGACCTGCGTTTGCAAGAATGGATGCGGGAGCGGGCCAACAACTTTCGAAGCCCAATGGCTGGGGTGGTAGCCGAAGCGGTAGATATCCCCGAGGACTTTGAAAGTCGGCGCGGCACCATTGGGGTCGTAGTGCTGGATATGGAGGGTCATCTGGCGGCGGGCACCTCGACCGGGGGCAAGGGGCTAGAGCGCCTAGGCCGGGTGAGTGACTCGGCCACCGTGGCGGGCAACTATGCCAACTCCTTTGCGGCGGTGAGCTGTACGGGCATTGGCGAAGACATTATTGACGAGTGTCTGGCGGCCCGGATTGTGGTGCGGGTGAGCGATGGTATGGATATTTTGGCCGCCTTTGAGAAATCCTTTGGGGAAGCGACGGCCCATAAGCGAGATTTTGGCGCGATCGCCCTCAGCCACCAGGGCCAAATCGCCTGGGGAAAAACCAGCGATGTGCTGCTGGCGGCCTACCATACGGGCGATGGCGTGGGCGACACCTTAGAGCTAGACTCAGGTACCTTAACCGGAGTGGTGTAACTGCGATGACCGATCTCAATTCTCCTAAACGCAACCCCTCAGCCTCAGAGAAAAACGTCCTCAAAATCGACGTGCCAACCCTGATGGTGATTTTGACGCTGCTGATTTTGTTGCCCCTATTGGTGACGGGGTTTCTCTCTCAGTAAGCAAGGGAAATGGAGCTGTTTGAGAAAGAGGATTGAGAAGATCCCTTTCTCAAAAGCAAAGGTACCCTGTACCTTTGCTTTTGAATTATTAACTACAGCAAGGTTCGGTCGTACCCCATGGCTAGTTGCCCCGAAAGTTTCCGCTGGGCCTCGTCTCGCAGGGGGTGAAATCGAACGCCTTGGGCATCGCGGAAGAGTTTTTCTAACCCAAAGGGGCGGTTGAAGGAACGGCCTCCAGCAATTTCCATGGCCCGATCGACCACCCCAAGTACCGATCGCGCTACTAGTGCTCGACCCGTCATAATTTGGTTGGTGGTATCAAAGCCAGGCTGGCTAGAGATACTGGTTGAAATCATGTGTTGTAGGGCAATTCTGGCCGCCGTTAATTCATTGTCTAAGCCGCCAACTTGATAGTAAATATGCTCATCGTCGCGGTTTTTGCTAATTTGCTGCACGACCAAATCTCTAGCCGCTTCGGCCACCCCAACATAGACCGAGTAAATAATTGGGAAGGCAACCATGGTGATTAAATGGAATGCCGGGTGCCATTTGTCGGCTGGGCGACGCAGGGCGATCGCCTGATCGGACACAAAAACATTGGTGATTACAATATCGTGGGAGCCGGTGCCGCGCATGCCCATGGCTTGCCAGGTGGGCACAATTGAGACCCCAGGGGTCTGCATGGGCAGGGCAAAGTGCAGCACCGTTTTGCCGTCAGCTGGGTCGTCATAGACGGCACTGGTCATGAGCAAATCCCCGGCTGGGGCACCGCTAGCAAAGACTTTGCGCGCCGTGATTAGAAACCCGCCTTCGGTGCGAGTCGCGGTGCCAGAGCCGGGTAGCCAATCGCCGCCACCACTGCTAAGCAGGATGATTTTTTCTTGGGCAATGCGTTTGAGCAAGCCCTCTACCGGAGCGTTTTGGTGCTGCCATTTCCAGGTCGGCACCATCACCTGATGGGTGTGCATTGAAAAGGCCAGGGCGGTCGAACTGCAATAGCGAGCTAAGGTTTTTAACGTTTCACAAACTTCTACATAGCTAGCACCCCCTCCACCAAATTCTTGGGGAACGCCCATGGCCGATAGCCCCGATCGCCGTAACATTTCGAAATTTTCGCTGACAAATTCGTCAGAGGCGTCGGCGGCTTGTTCACTGGGGGCAAACTGCTGGCCTAACGACTGGGCAAGGGCTAACCAGTCTTGGTTTTGCCGTTGCTCGGTAGGTTGATTCATAAGTTCAAGCATGGGGGCTCCTTGAAAACTGAAATCGTTTATGGGTCTATTCTGGTGTTGGAGTCACTGGGGTACAAGATCACAATCTGTACCTGCGTTACGGATTGCAATAATGGGTAATCGCCATGGGAAAGGGATATGGTCAGTACTGCCCAATTTCTAGGGCGGCAGAGATTATTTGTGAGCGCTGGACGCCCCTAATTTTGCGGGAGCTGATGTCTGGCAGCCATCACTTCAACGAGATCAGCTATGGGGTGCCGCTGATGTCGAGGGCGCTGCTGATTAAACGCCTCAAAGAGCTAGAGCTGGCTGGCATTATTACGCGGCAGGAAAAAGCGACTGGCCAAGGGTCAGTTTATTTACTCACCCCGGCGGGGGAGGCGCTGAAGCCGCTGATTGATCAAATGGGGGTTTGGGCCACCCACTGGACTCGCGATCGCCTCTCTCCCGATCAGCTAGATGATCGGTTATTAATGTGGGCCATGCGGCGGGGCGTTAATCTTGACGCGTTCCCCTCGGTCAAAGTGGTTTTGCAATTTGACCTGCGCGGTTTGACTAAAGGAAAACAGAAAGAACGCAGCTACTGGATGGTGGTTGAGTCAGCGCGGGTCGATGTTTGTTTTCAAGATCCGGGCTTTGGGGTTGATGTGGTGATCGCGGCTGATCTGAGCACCTTTACCCATGTGGTGATGGGCTATGAAAGACTGGATCAAGCCCTTAAGACCGGCAGTATTGCCTTTGATGGGCCTAGCGAGTATGTACAGCAATTACCGACCTGGCTCTACTTACACAGCGAACGCCGTCACCTGTCAGGGATAGCACCTTTTGTAATTGGCAAGATGGCATAACTTGAGGGTATCAACCGGATGGCAACACCTGCGATCGCTACCCATTAGCCAGCCCCTCAACGGTCGCTTTCAAATACTCTAAATCTGGCCCAGAGGGAATAATGCCGCCCGGATTCAGCGGAAATAGATTGCCGTAGTAATCGCGCTTGACCGCCTCAATATCGCAAGTTGCCGCCACCCCCGGCAGTTGATACAGATGCCGCAGGTAGGGGCCAAGATGGGCATAGTCTTGAATGCGGCGGCGGTTGCACTTAAACAGGCTGTAGTAGACCACATCGAAGCGAAACAGCGTCGTAAATAGCCGCACGTCCGCCAGGGTTACTGTGTCGCCGCAGAGATAGCGATGCTGAGCCAGAGTTTGATCGATTGCATCCAGCGCATCAAATAGCTCGGTGACGGCGCGATCGTAGGCAGCCTGGGTCTGGGCAAAGCCGCAGCGGTAGACACCATTGTTAACGGCCTGGTAGGTGCGATCGTTCCACTGGTCAATGTTTGCCTTTATGGACTCTGGATAGAGATCCACCTCGGGCCGAGTCGCCCACTCATTAAAGGCTTCATTCAAAATCACAATGATCTCGGCACTTTCGTTGTTCACAATGCTGGCCGTCTGGGTATCCCACAGCACCGGCACTGTAGCGCGCCCTTTGTAACCTGGCTGCGCTTGACGGTAGAGTTCCGGCAGAGTGCGACAGCCGCGAAACGGTGTTTCAAACACCCAACAGCCTTCGTCGGGGGAGGGGATAACGGGGAGAACTGAAATGGCTTCTGCCAATCCCTTCAACGCCCGCGTCACCAAAGTCCGGTGTGCCCACGGACAACCCATCCCCACAATCAATTGATAGCGGCCTGCGGTGGGCGGATAAGGGCCATCCGGTTGAATCCACTGCCGAAACTCACTCTCGGGCCGCTGGTAATCCCCGCTCTTGCTGCTAGGAGCCATCTGCCCCATCATGGCTTGCCACAGCGTTGTCCAAACCTGCTTAGCAGTGCGAATCAGCAAACCTGGCGGCAGACCAGCCATAACACTCTTAGCGAGGGGACGCCTTCACTATACCGAGATGGCAGAGATCAGAGCACAAATCCTCTAGAATGGCGCATCGCTGCGCGGATGCACCCTACGAGTTTCCCCGTTTAAGGGGCATCGGGCGAATAACCTTTGTCCCTACGGGTCAAAAAATGCCGCCGATCCCCAAGGAATCGACGGCAAAATCTATAGCGAGGTATCTAAGGCAAGAAACCCTTACACTCGCGCCGGAGCCTTCGTCCACTCGGTATGGAACGTGCCCTCCTTATCAACCCGCAGGTAAGTATGCGCCCCAAAGTAGTCGCGCTGGGCCTGGGTCAGGTTTTGCGGCAGGCGATCGCGTCGGTAGCTGTCAAAATAATCCAGCGACGCACTAAACGCCGGTACCGGAATGCCGAACGTTGCCGCCATCGCGATCACCTCTCGCCAGGCTGTCTGGCGATCGAGAATCGTCTGCTTAAACTCAGGGGCCAGCAGCAGGTTAGGCAGGCTAGGGTTTTCGTCATAGGCATGCTTGATCTTATTCAGGAAGCCTGCCCGAATAATGCAGCCCCCCTTCCAAATCCGGGCCGTTTCACCCAGGTTGACATCGTACTCGTAAGCCTTTGAGGCCGCACCGATCAGCGCCATGCCCTGGGCGTAGGAGCAAATCTTTGAGCAGTACAGCGCATCGCGGATCTTGTTGACCATGGTTTTGACATCGCTGTCAAAACTAGCCGTGGGGCCGCTCAGCTCCTTAGACGCCGCCACCCGCTCTTCTTTGATCGACGACATAATCCGCGCGTTGACCGCAGCTGTAATCGTAGGAATCCCCACGCCCAACTCCAGAGCGCTCATCACCGTCCAGCGCCCGGTGCCCTTTTGCCCCGCCGCATCCAAAATCAGTTCTGCCAAGGGCTCACCTGTCTCGGCATCAATATTGGTAAAGATGTCGGCGGTAATCTCGATCAGAAAAGAATTCAGCTCGTCGGTGAGATTCCACTCAGCAAACACATCGAATAGCTGGTTATGGTTTAGCCCCAGCACGCTCTTCATCAGGTCGTAGGCTTCGGCAATTAGCTGCATGTCGCCGTACTCAATGCCGTTGTGCACCATTTTGACGTAGTGCCCCGCGCCCCGAGGGCCAATGTAGGTGACACAAGGGCCGTCATCTACCTGAGCCGCAATTTTTTTGACGATGGGCTCGATCGAGTCGTAGGCAGCGCGGGTGCCGCCGGGCATCAGGCTGGGGCCGAGCAGCGCCCCTTCTTCACCACCGCTGACCCCCATACCAATAAACCGCAGGCCAGTGGATTCCAGATCCTTTGTGCGGCGCTCGGTGTCTTCGTAGAGGGAGTTGCCGCCGTCCATAATCATGTCGCCGTCATCCAGTAGGGGACGCAGCTGGTCGATCACCGCATCCACCGGAGCACCGGCCTTTACCATGACCAAAATACGACGGGGCCGCTCTAAGGACTGGACAAACTCTTCGAGGCTGTAGGCCGCCACCACATTCTTACCCTGGGCGCGGGTAGCCATAAACTTCTCGGTCACGGCGGCAGTGCGGTTGTACACGGCCACCGGGAAGCCCTTACTCTCGACGTTGAGCGCCAGGTTCTCGCCCATAACGGCGAGCCCAATTACACCAAAACTCTGTGCCATATCAATACTCTCGTTAACAGTTCGGTCGGAGGTCTAAAACGGGTTTCTACGGAAAACTGTAGGGTGGGCGGGTGAGTGGGACGTGATAAGGAATACCGCTGCCATCAAAACTGTCAACAGCCTAAACAACTTTTTCAAGATGGCCATGCTCTCAAAGGTTTTCTTTAGGTGTGAGACCCAAAAGCCAGGAAGTCTTGACCTCCAGCGACCGATAATCTACCCCCGATGCAGAATTTCGTCTTAATTGCCCTGATAGGTAAAGGCGACGAGGGGAGCCACAATTGATATTTAGCCCCAACCCTTTAAGGCTTTCTGCCCTAGCTTCCCTTCTCCCTCACCCTCCCTATCTTCCTCAACGACCCATTGCCTGCCGTGATTTCCCTGAGATTCTGTAGCCCCTGAAGCTGTGGAATTGAGCAAGCGCCGCAATAATGGCGTTACGTTGTGACGTTCTCTCGATCTGGTTATGAAACTTCTGCCTCGTTCTGCCCTGGTGGCTTCTATAGTGGCGGCTGGTCTTCTATCTGCTGTCGGCTCTGGTACTGCGTATTCTGGCTGTGCCTTGTCCAACTGGGGTGATTCTGGAATTTCGTCATCAGACGCTGGGCCAAGCGGCTTTTGGGTGGCTTCGACTGACAGCAATGCTTTGGGTGTAGCCCTGGGCGGTTTGGGGGCAATTGTTGCTTTGCTATCCGGTGGCACTCTGCTAATGCGCCAGCGCTGGCAAGCCCAAGCGGTGGCCACCCTCGATGCCGCTGTTGACCTAAGCCTGATCACCGAGACTGAAACGGTTTTGGTGTCTGAGCCAGCTGAGATTGAGAGTGAGGTGGCTTTGGCCTACCGGCGCTAGATCGACTTGACTGTGTTGGCAAATCTCCTTGAGTAGCTGAAGGGCTGGCCGTTGGCCAGTCCTTTTTTTGCGCTTAGGACGACTGCACCTGGGCCTGGAGCCAGCTCAAGTAGTCGGGCAGACCCGCCACAATCGGTAGAGCGATAATCTCGGGCACCTCGTAGCTGTGGTGCTGGGTAATGATTTGGGCGATCGCATCAAACTGGCTGAGGTCGGCTTTGATGATTAGCTGCCACTCGGGCTCGGCGTGAATGTTGCCCTGCCAACGGTAAACAGAACGGATCGGCAGCACGCTGACGCAGGCGGCCAGTCGTGCCTCTATTAGATAGCGGGCCAGGCTCTCGGCCTCGGCCTCAGAGCCAGCGGTGACTAGAACGACTCCTAACGATGGGGGCGACATTGCGGCTAGAGAATGCGATCGACAAACTGTGACTGGTTCAGGGTTTCCCGGGCTGGGCGGTTGGTCCAACGGGTTTCCCCCTGCACCGTTTCGTAGAGGTAGGCACGGGCCTCGGCGGGCAGCACCGACTCGGTGAACTCAGTGCCCACCACCACCGCTGCCTTGAGAGACGCCTCCCCCAAGTGAGCACGGGTGAGGTCAGCCCGCGATAGGTCTACGCCGTCAAGCATGCCGTTCCACAGTACGGCCCCGGTCAGGTCAGAGCCGCTGAGGTTGGCCCCTACCAGGCTCACCCCGCGCATGGTGGTGTGGGTGAGATTGGCTGAGCTGAGGTTGGCGTGGTCGAGGTTGGCCCCATTGAGTTTGGCCTCTTTGAGGTTCGCTCCGGCCAAATTCATGCCGTGTAGGTCTACGCCGTTGAGCCAGGCTCCTTCCAAATTGACGGCATCCATGCAGGTGCGCTCTAGGTCGGCTCCACTAAGTCGGGCTCCAGTGAGATGCGCCCAGGATAGGTTAGCCCCGCTTAGATTTGCGCCGCGCAGGTTGGCCCCGGTGAGGTTAGCGCCACAGAGGTTGGCCTCCCGCAAATCGGCGTTGCGCAAGTTGGCGTGGCATAGGTCGCAGCCGCTGAGTTTGGCCTTGCGCAGGTCAGCTCTTACTAAGAATGATCCACGCAGGTTGGCCTTGGTGAGGTCGGCCTGGTTCAGGTGAGTTTCGCTCATTTTGGCAAAGCTCAGGTTTGCCCAGTTGAGAGTGGCGTAGTCGAGGTTGGCCTGGGTGAGAAAGGATCGGCTGAGGTTGGCACCTTTGAGATTGGCGCGACTGAGGTCAACGTCTACCAAAATGTGGTGGCTGAAGTCGCCACCAGCCAAGCTAATGCCGGTGAAGTCACGGTAGCCAGCTTCATAAAGCTCAAGGAAATATTTAATGTGCATAATGTTTCTGTGGTGAGCTGGGGACGCGCCAGACTCACGGGGGGCGACTAATGGCACGGCAGGTTCCCAAAATTGGGGCATATAGGCTGTGTAGAGGGTATGAAAAATGACCTTTAAAATAGAAGATTTATGAGTGAGGTTAATGCTTCTTTAACTAAAACTCAGGAACATAAATTTACAGTTCAAAATGTGTTTAATTATTTTTTAACAGTCACTACATATGGAGGCTGCGTGGCTTGAATACAGCTTATTTGCTTTCTTCTAGCCTGACAGACTTCGTTGCTTTTGTTTGATAATTTGGTGAGAAACTTAGCACTCGACAAGGCATGAATCGATTAATTTTTTGGGGCCTTTGGCTCGGGTTTATTCTGTATACGTTTATACTTGCTCCTCCCGATCGCCCCGACACTGCTGATCTGATTTTGAAGCTCTCTACGGGCGCGTGGGAGGGCATTAACCCTGCCGTTGTCGCTCTGTTTAACGCCATGGGAATTTGGCCAATGGTCTATGCCGCAGTGGCCCTAATTGACGGCCACGGACAAAGGCAGCGAGCCTGGCCCTTTGTACTGGTGTCGTTTGCGGTGGGGGCCTTTGCGCTGCTGCCCTACCTGGCCCTGCGCCCACCTAACCCCGGCTTTGACGGCCCCAAGAGCGCTCTGCTGCGCCTGCTGGAATCTCGCTGGCTGGGGGCAGTGCTGGCCGCAGGGGCGATCGCCCTAGCCGCCTTTGCATTACTTAAAGGAGACTGGCTCGATTTTTGGCAGCAGTGGCAAACCAGCCGCTTCATCCACGTCATGTCGCTAGACTTTGTTGCCCTGTGGCTGTTGTTCCCGGTGCTGCTGCGCGACGACATGGCCCGCCGGGGCATGAGTCAGCCCTGGGTGGTGGCGGCGGTGTTGGCCCTGCCGTTGATAGGCGCGGGTTTGTATCTAGCGCTGAGGCCGTCTGTTGAGGCTGAAGCGGGGACGGCGGTTAGAGAGGGAGTAGGAGGGTAGGGGGTAGGGGGTGGATGGGTAAAGAGGAGATGGGGAGGATGAGGGAGATAGGGAAGATGGGGGTGGGGGAAGAGTTCTAAGTTTTAAGTTTTGAGTGCTTCGTGTATAACCTAAACTCAAAACTTAAAATTAAGCACTCAAACTTTACTTCCCCATCTTCCTTACCTTTCTCACCCCCTTATCTCCTCCATTTCCTACGCCGTCATATTCTGCAACCGGCTCAGGGTGCGCTGTACTGAGGACAACCCTTGGCGATCGCCCTGAGCTTCTAAATAGGCGCTGGCTCGCTCTAGATCGGCGATCGCCCTGGCCTGATCGCCCTGGCTCTGGTAGGCGGCGCTGCGGTAGCAGTAGGGCAGCGCAATCGGGTCGCCGCAGGCAATGGCGTCGCTGTAGTCGCGCACTGCGCCTTTGAGGTCGCCCAGCTTGTGCAGGGCGCTGCCGCGATACACGTAGGCCATGGGCAGGTGGGGTTTGAGGGTAACGGCCTGGGTAAAGTCGGCGATCGCGGCGGCGTAGCGGCGCTGCTCTAGGCGCAGCCAGCCCCGGTTGCAGTGGGGGGCAAACAGCTTGCCGTTTTGCAGAATTGCCTCGCTCAGATCGGCCTCGGCGGCCTCGACCTGGTTGAGTTCGAGCTGGGCCACCCCTCGGTTATTGAGGGCAATGGCGTGGTCGGGCTGAAGGTTAATCACCTGGCTGTAGTCGCTAATCGCGCCGGGCTGGTCGCGCAGATCGTGGCGGGTGGTGCCTCGGTTAAAGAAAGCCACGGTGTCTCCAGGGGGGATCGCCGGGTCGTGGAAGCGCTGCATGAGGGCATGGACGACAGCGGGTTCAGCGGTGCGCAGCTTAGCGTCTAGGTCGGGGATGACGGCGCTCTGGGTGGGCAGCGCCTTGAGGCTGACAATGGCGTAGGTGTTCCCCAGGGTGTTGTCAGCGGGGGCGCTGCCGCTGTCGCTGACCAGATAGCTCTCGGCGGTGCCCATAATTCTGAACTTGAAGCGATCGGGGTAGTTTTCTCGCAGGGGCAAGAGCTGATTGAGGGAGGCCTTGAGCAACTGGAGCTGGCTTGACTCGGTGCCCCAGCGCTGGCTGATACGCCAGGCCAGGCGACCATCATGCTGGTCACCCCGGTGGCACCAGCCAATTTCGAGCTGGCCGCCCCGATCGAGCAGCTGGCGAAACTGTTCTAATAAACTGTCGTCGATGGTGACGTAGCTGGCCCAGGGCCACACCAGCAGCACCCGCCGCGTGGCGGTTCTGAGGGCAGTCTCTAGGGCATGGCGGCTGGCCATGGCCTGGGGTTCGGTGGCGCTGGCCACAGGAAAGTCAATAATCCAATCGGGCTGGGGCAATGGCTTGGCCAGCACTGGGGGCTCTTGGCGGGAGGTTTTAAGCTCGGTTTCGGTCTGCTGCACCCGTCGGGCTAGCTGCATGAGGGCTTTGCGGTTAGCGGTGTCGTCAGGGGCAGTGACCAGCTGACTCGTGAGCTGCTGCTGCCGTTCGGAGAGCGATCGCGTCACCCCCTCTAGCTGGGCCACCTGGGCCTTTACCTGGCCCAGGTATTGCGACACCACCTGCTGCACCTGTTCCTGGGTGTGGCCAGCGGTTTCCTGACGGCTGACCTGCTGCTGCAACTGCTGCACCTCAGCGGTCAGGCGCTCTAGCTCGGCGGTGCTGGGCGGTGCCGCCGGAAACCCGTTTACTGTGCCCACCGGAATTTTGGTGAGGGCTTGCTCTAGGCGGGTTTGCTGGCGAGTCAAGTCTTTGACGTGGTCTACTAGCCGACTAAATTCTGACTGGGGCACCAGGGCAGCCATGGCCTTGACCACCTCCCCCATGCTGGCCCGGTACTGGCCCGGGGCACTGGTCTGGGGAAACTCCTGCCAGCGGCGATCGATTTGCCCCAGGGCGTCTTGCAGGTTGGTGACCAGAATGCGGGTTTCTGAACGCAGGTTCTCGAGACTTACTCGGGTCTGCATCAGGTCAGTTTTGACTTGGGAGAGCTTGTTTTCGGCGGCCTCTACCCGAGGCGTGGTGACCAACCGCTGTATGTAGGTGTTGAGGTTTTCGAAGCCCACTTGGGCCGCAGCCGACTGCTCCTGGAGCTGAGCAATCTGCTGGTTGATGTCAGCTAGGTCGGGGGTGGGCAGCGCCTCAAGCCGCTGGTCAACGTGGGCCTTGAGGCCATTGATTTGCTTAGCAAAGCGGATGAAGGAATGGTTGCTGCGATCCATCACCGCTCGCTGAAAGTTGGTCAGCGCTTCGGGCGAAGGCATGGCCGTCACCTGTTTGGTCAGGTTGGTGAGGCGGTGCCCGGTTTGGCGGTGCTGGCGGGCGAGCTTTTCCTGGGCTTCTTCGAGCTGCTGCTCAACGCGGGTGCGGTTGAGTAGCCCCACCGCCACCAGCACCGTGAGCGGTGCCGAGGCCAGCGCCATGTTTTGGGCGGCAATCGACGCCACAGTACCGACGCCAGACCCTACAACCAGGGCGCGTTCGGCCCTGGTCAACCAATGATTATCGGCCACGTTGTTTCCCCTGATGACTAAAATCGCTGAGGCGTGGCGATGCCTGAGGGGGCGTCAGGGGGCTGCATCGCTACTGGTTTACTCTTCGAGAAGCGATCGCAACGTCAGGATGTTTTTGGGAGAAGGTAGGGGAGTGGAGCGGTAAACCAGACAAGCATTATTGAAAATTATCAATCAGAAACAAAAAGCAAATAGTATTCAATCAATTTACCCCTTTCTTTTTGGGGCAGGCATTGGCTAAACTCTATTGAAAATAGGCTCAGGTCTATTCAGCTAGCGATTTAATTGACCTTTGTCAATCTTGTCCTGGGTGACCAATGCCGGGGCTTAAAACTGCTGCCAACCCTTGCCAGGTAACGCTTTCGCTGTCCTTTTGCCCGAGAATGCCTCGTCTATGACTCCAATTATTGCCCAAACGAGCTGGCTCATTCCCCTGTATCCCTTAATGGGGGCGCTGCTGACTATTCCCTGGTCACCGGCCTTTATTCGGCGCACTGGGCCGCGCCCCGCTGGCTACATCAATATTGTGATGACGGCCCTGGCCCTAGTTCACACCCTGCTGGCATTTTTGGCCCTCTGGGGGAAGTCGTCGCCTCAGTTTTTCTTTGCCTCCTGGCTGAATGTGGCGGGGCTAAACCTGGCCATTCCCCTAGAGGCGTCGCTGATTACCCTCGGGGCCTGTGTGCTGATTATCACGCTGAATCTGCTGGCCCAGATCTATGCTGTGGGCTACCTAGAGATGGACTGGGGCTGGGGCCGCTTTTTCGCCATGATGGCGCTGTTTGAGGCGGGCATGTGCGCCCTGGTGCTGTGCAACTCGCTGTTGTTTGCCTACATGCTGCTGGAAATTTTGACCCTGGGCACCTATCTGCTGGTGGGCTTTTGGTACAACCAATCCCTAGTGGTGACCGGGGCGCGAGACGCGTTTTTGACCAAGCGAGTCGGTGACCTAGTGCTGCTGATGGCGGTGCTGGCCATCTATCCCCTCGCCCACACCTGGGACTTTCGGGAGCTGGCGGCCTGGGCGCAGACGGCAAATGTAGATCCTGGGTTGATTACGCTAATTGGTATTGGCCTGATTGCTGGCCCGATGAGCAAATGTGCCCAGTTCCCGCTGCACCTGTGGCTGGATGAGGCGATGGAAGGCCCGCTGCCCAGCACCATTTTGCGCAATTCGGTGGTGGTGACGACCGGCATTTGGGTGCTGGTGGAGATGGAGCCTGTGATTGCGCTGTCGTCGACGGCCTCGGCCTTTGCCATCGCGGTGGGAGCGGTGACGGCGATCGGTGCGACGCTGATCTCGGCGGCCCAAATCGACATCAAGCGGGTGCTTTCGTACCTCAGCAGCGCCTATATGGGGCTGATGTTTATCGCTCTCGGCGCTCATCAACCCGGTGCCGCCCTGCTGCTAGCTCTGATCTATGCCCTGGGCATGGCGGCTCTGGTCATGGGCGCAGGCTCAATTATTATCAACATCACCACCCAAGACCTAACTCAAATGGGCGGGCTATGGGGTCGCCGTCCCGTCACCGCGATCGCCATGATTACGGGTGCCGCGAGCTTGGTGGCACTACCTCCCCTGGGCGGCTTTTGGGCCATGCTCTCGCTGGTGTCGGGGCTGTGGGATAGCGATCGCGGTCTGTTAGTCGCAATCGTGCTGCTGGTGAACTGGCTGATGGCCTTTAGCCTGGCCCGGCTGCTGGGTCTGATCTTTGCGGGCAAGACCCAGCAGATGACGATGCGATCGCCCGAGCCGATCTGGTTTATTGTGCTGCCGCTGGCGATCGTCGCTGGTTTTGCCCTGCACCTGCCCTTGATCATGGCCCAGTTCAACCTGCTGCCCGCCTGGGCTGAGATTAGCCAAGACATGGCCCTGCTGCTCACTTGGTCGAGCATTCTTGGTGCGGCAGTTGGCACCCTGCTCTACGTCAACCGCATGGTGGAAGACCCGAGCAAGCTGATTCAAAAGCCGCTGCAAAACCTGCTGGCCTACGACTTCTACACCCCCAAGCTCTACCGCAACACCTTTGTATTGGGGGTGGATGTGCTGTCGCGCATGACCGACTGGCTCGATCGCTACGTGGTCGATGGTTTGGTCAATGCCGTAGGCCTAGCCTCGCTCTTTAGCGGCGAAACCCTCAAATACGGCAACACCGGGCAGCTCCAGTTCTACGTGCTCACCATTGCCTTGGGCGTCGCCGGGCTGGGGATTTTGATGAACTGGCAGGCTCTAGCGGCGCTGTTCTAGACAAAGAAAGTTTTGAGTTCTGAGTTCTTAATGTTGAATTCAAAACTCAAAACTTAAAACTCAGAACTTAAAACTCTTCTTTACCACCATGCTCACTCCCCTCCTCTTAATTCCGCTCATCGGCGCGATCGCCATCTCGCTCTGGCCCGGCCTCCCCAGCCAGCAGGCCCGCAACGGTGCCTTGATTGCCTCCGGTGCCGCCTTGCTGTGGACGCTTTATCTATTCACCCAGTTTGACCTGGCCTTTGGCGGCTTCCAGTTCCACGAATTTTTGCCCTGGCTACCCGCCCTGGGGCTCAACTACGAACTCAGTATGGATGGCCTCTCGCTGCTGATGGTGGCGCTGAACAGCCTGATTACCTGGATCGCCATTTGGAGCAGTGATCCACAGATTGAGCGGCCCCGGCTCTTTTACAGCCTGCTGCTGCTGGTGAGCAGCGGGGTGGCGGGGGCCTTTGTGGCTCAGAATCTGATGCTGTTCTTCTTGCTCTACGAAATTGAGCTGGTGCCGCTCTACCTGCTGATCGCCATCTGGGGCGGCGAGAAGAAAGCCTACGCGGCGACCAAGTTTCTGCTCTACACGGCACTTTCTGGCGCACTGATGCTGGCTGGTTTCCTCGGCACCGTCTGGCTCAGCGGTGCGAAGGACTTTACCTACTACGCGGTGATGGGCCATGACCTGCCGATGGTGTGGCAGGGAGTGCTGCTGGGGCTGCTGCTGGTGGCCTTTGGCATCAAAATTCCCCTGGTGCCGTTTCACACCTGGCTGCCTGATACCTATGTGTCGGCCTCGACTCCGGTGGCGATGATGCTGGGCGGGGTGCTGGCCAAGCTGGGCACCTACGGTCTGTTTCGCTTTGGCCTGGGACTGTTCCCCGATGCCTGGGCGCAGTTTTCGCCCTACCTGGCGGGGTGGGCCGCGGTGAGCGTGCTCTATGGGGCGGTGACGGCGATCGCCCAAAAAGACATCAAGCGCATGGTGGCCTACAGCTCGATCGGCCACATGGGCTACGTGCTGCTGGGCGGCGCGGCGATGACTGACCTGGCCCTGACCGGGGCCCTCAGCCAAATGGTCTCCCACGGCATTATTCTGGCCATTCTGTTTCACCTGGTGGGTGTGATTGAAACCAAAGTCGGCACTCGCGAACTGGATGTGCTCAACGGGCTGATGAACCCGGTGCGGGGGCTACCCATGGTCAGCGCGCTGCTTGTGCTGGGCGGTATGGCTAGCGCGGGCATCCCCGGTCTGGTGGGGTTCGTGACTGAGTTTCTGGTGTTCCAGGGCAGCTATGCGGCCTACCCGGTGCAGACCCTGCTAGGGGTAATCGGCACGGGCCTGACAGCGGTGTACTTCGTGATTTTGCTCAACCGGACGTGTTTTGGGCGGCTGGATAATGCGATCGCTTACTTCCCCAAGGTCACTTTCTCTGAGAAACTGCCCGCCTATATTCTCGCTGGGCTAATTTTGTTCCTCGGCATTCAGCCCAACTGGCTGGTGAAGTGGGGCGAACCGACCGCCAGCCTGATGGTGGCCAACCTGCCCTTCGTTACCACCGAAGTCGTTGCCGATGAGGTAATTCAGCAGATCCCCGCTGATGTGCAGCCCGATGGGGGGATCGCCCTCCCCATCGCTACCCTCCCCACCCTGCCCTGACCCCCAACCCTGTAGGGTGCATTCGCGAAGCAATGCACCATCCCATGAAGCAACCCACTAAGGCCCAACTTCTTTCGATGGTGCATTACGGCATGGCCAGACTCGATGACCACAGCACAGGGAACCTACGCCTAATGCACCCTACGGGCGATTGGTGGGACTTAGAGGAAATCCCAGAGCTGTTCGGGAACCAGGCGGTGAGGGCCATGGCGGAGGTCGGCGGGCGATCGCCAAACCGCCTTAAACTGCCGCTTCCCCTCCACCACATCCAGGCTCTCCTGCCCGTAGAGCGACTCATCGACAAACCGCCCATCGTAGACAAACACAATTTCGTGCCCCGGCTCGCCCTCGTAGACAAAGATGTTTTCCACGACGCCCAGCAGCTCCACCTCGGCAATATCGGCCCCCAGCTCCTCCTTGATTTCGCGAATCGCCGCCGCTGCGCTCGTCTCGCCAAAGTCAATACCGCCCCCCAGAGGCCGCGCAAAGCCCCGCTCCTTTACCGAGTCGTAGCTCTCATGCACCAAAATCTCGTCGCCCCGCCGCAGCAAACAGATCGAAATTGGCCGAATTCGCGCTTTTTTGCCCATCGTGAATATCCATCATGAACGCCTACAGCCTACAGCAAGGGGAAGTAGGGAGTAGGGGGTAGGGAGTAGGGCGTTGCTTTCACCCCTCACCCCCCACCCCTTACCCATCCACCCCCTACCTCTTTTTTACCCATCCACCCCTCTACCCATCCACCCCTATGCCCACCCTCACCCAACCCCAAACCCTGATCCCCCCCTCCACCCACCCCCACGCCGACGTAGTGCATCGCCTAGAGGCGGGCGGCTCGATGCTGCCTGACACGCCAGAAAATCTGATGCAGATCATCGGCATCTATAAGGCCTACGCCGTGCCGATGGATTTTTACTGGCGCGACCTGCTCTACATTGCCGAGCGGGTGTTTTTGAACCCAATACCAGCCTTCAAGTATTTCTTGCCCCAGGACTATCTGGATCTGCCCAACCACTACGCCGGAGATACCGCCGATCTACGGATTTGGCGGGGGGAAGCTACGGCCCATCCGGAACTGCTGGACTTTATGGCCAAGGGCGAGACGAAGCGCAAGCTGCCCAAGCTGTTGCTCCACCTGTGGCACGATCGCGTCAACATGGAGTTTGCCGAAGCCTGCATGCGGGCCATGCTCTGGCACCAGGATATGGGCGGGCGGTTCAACGACTATTTGTATACCGAGGAGTATAAGGGGGCGTGCGATCGCGCCATTCGCGCCTACTTCAAGGGCAACCCCGCCATGCTAGGGCTGCACAAACTCTTCCCCGAGATGTTCTACGAAAAGTGCCGCGAACTCTCCTACTACTCCAACCTCGGCCTGTTTTGGGAAGTGATGGCCCCGGTTTTCTTCGAGATGAGCGACATCTACGACGAAGGCGGCTTCGCAGGCGTGCCTGCTGCTATGGACTTTTTGGTCAACGGCATTTTTGCCGTGGCCGGTCGCCCCATCTACCATCACGTCTACGTGGGCGACGAATGCTTCGAGCTGATCCCCAAATCCTGTGGATTCACCTGGCTCTATGAAGCGGCTTTGCCCTACGTCGAAGCCGTGTTTTACCGCACCGCCCCCTTCCGTGGCACCAAATCCTACAACGCCCAAGCTGGTCAGGTGCCGCAGGATCAAAACGACTTCCACTACGGCATTCTCTACGCCGATGTCTTCCCCGTGGGTAGCGCGGGTATTCCCCCCACCCTGTTAATGCAGGACATGCTCCACTTCTTGCCGCCCTACTTGTTGGAGTATTACCAGCAGCACTGTCGCGGCGAAGACGACATGCTGATTCAGCTGGGGATCACTTTTCAGCGATCGATGTATAACGTCACCTCAGCGGTCATCCAAGCTCTCCGCGCCGCACTGCTCTATCCCCTAGATGACCAAAACCCCCGCCACCTGATGGCCAACCGCCAGTTCTTCGAAGCCCAAATGGATCGCTTTGTGCGCCCCGAAGCCCGGCTGCGGGATATTCAGCGGCAGGACTATCGTTAGAAAAGTTTTGAGTTCTTGGTTTTGAGTTTTGAGTTTTGAGTTCTTGCTGTAGGTCTTGAATTCAAAACTCAAAACTCAACATTCAAAACTTTCTCCCCACCCCTCACCCATCCACCCCCTTCACCCATCCACCCCTATGCCTACCATCGTCGATATCGCTGTCAACACCGAAGGCTTTTCTACCCTAGTCGCCGCCGTTCAGGCCGCTGGGTTGGTCGAAGCGCTGCAAAGCCCTGGCCCGTTTACGGTCTTTGCGCCGAATGATGCCGCTTTTGCCAAGCTGCCCCCCGGCACGGTACAAACCCTGGTGCAAAATCCGCCCCAGCTGGGCCGCATTCTCAAGTTTCACGTGGTGGCGGGCAAATACACCAAGGATGAGCTGATCAAACTCGGCACAGTAGATTCCCTTGAAGGTGCGCCCATACCCATTCATGACCTTTCTAACGATGAGGCGTTTGAGGTAAAAAATGCCACGGTGCTCGCCGCCGATATTGAGGTCGACAACGGCATCATCCACGTGCTCGACACCGTTATGTTGATGGGGTAGAGCTGGGCTTGGGAGGTTTTTGTCCTGAACTGCATCACTCGGATAGGTATCCTTGGTATACAAGGTGACATTCTTTGTGAAACCAGCGATCGCATAACCGGCCCCAATGATGCCCCTAACCCGAAGTCGATATGTGACGGCCCTGATTGAGGGGTTGTCTAGTTTGGGACTGTTACTCGTGCTCTCTGGGTGCTCGGCCCTGCCTGAGGTAGGGGCTATTGGTGCCCAGTTTAGCGAAACGGAGAATGCCGAGGCTTCAACCAGTGAGCAAAATTCCTTACCAGCCGTCACTGCTCAAAACACGCACCAAGCTGCCGCTAAAACCCTGCCTACCGCAACGGTAGTTTCTACAGGCGATGGCGATACCCTACGCGTGCAGGGGCAGGATGGCCCAGTCACGATTCGTCTGGCCTGTGTAGATGCGCCTGAAAGTAACCAGGCCTTTGGCCCAGAGGCGACGCTGCGGCTACAGCAGTTGGTTTCGACCGGGCAGCCGGTCGAGGTACGGGCGATTGAGCGCGATCGCTACGGCAGAACTGTGGCCGAAATCTACAGCGGTGGCCAATCGGTGGGGCTGCAACTGGTGCGCGAGGGCTATGCCGTGGTCTACGAACAGTACATTTCGGGCTGCGCCGCCACCGCTGATGACTACCGCCAGGCGGAGTCTGCCGCCCGCAACGCCCGCCGCAACTTCTGGAGCCAGCCCAACCCCACCCTGCCCTGGGATTTTCGCCGAGGCGGGTCATCCCCCACCCCCACCGCTCCTCCCCCGATCGCCACTCCATCACCCGTTACCCCATCACCCACCACAGGCAGTTTGCCAGCCTGCGTCTCTAGCGACTGCGACTGCGGCGACTTCGCCACCTGGGAACAGGCTCAGGCGGTGCTCAACGCCTCCCCCGGCGACCCCCACGGCCTGGATGGTGATAGCGACGGTGTTGCCTGCGAAAGTCTCCGTTAAATTCTCCCCCATCTTTCCCATCTCCCCCATCTCCCCCACCCCCTTACTCCCCACTCTTCCCCTTACCACCGCCGTCGCCGCGATCGCCGCCAGTTAAACCAGTTCTCGGCCCAGTCGCGTCGCCAGGTGCCGTGCTGCCAGCGCTGCCGCTGCCACTCGCTCACCATCAGAGGAATGATTTCCGCCTGGCTGGGGGATAGCGTCGGTACCCGATTGAGCTGCGGCAGCGAAATATTCTGGTCGATCGCCAGCGCTACGGTATGCGTGAGTTCGCTGGCTCCGGGGCCGCAGATCTGAGCACCGAGCAGCTGCCCATCGGCCCGCACTATCCACCGGCAAAAGCCTGTGATGTCGCCACCGTAGTGGGGTTTAATAATTTGGCCGAAAGCGACCTGCACCGCAGTCGCTTCGCTGCCGTACCAGCGGCGGGCTTGGTCAGCGGTGAGCCCAATCCGCGCATATTCCGGCCTGGTGTGGAGCAGAGCCGGGCGATGCAAAAAAGACAGCTTGCGCCAGGGAAGGTAAAGGGCATTGTGCAGGGCGATCGCCACCTCCTGGCGATCGGTTGATTCGGCCCAGTAGCCGCCCAGGGCTGGGCCGCAGGCAAATACTCGGGGATGGGCGGTAGCGAGGCGATCGTCCACCGATAGAGCGGTGGCGACGCCGTGAACTATTTGAGGCTGAACGCCAATGCTGCTGAGGTTCAGCGGCCCCAAGGCAGGGTGGGAGGCGGTAGCTAGCACCAGGGTTTGAGCTTTGAGTAAGTCACCATTGGCCAGCAAAACTTCAAAGCTATCTTTGTAATGAATTGCGTCTAAGCGAGTGTTGAGCTTGAGGGTTACTCCTGCCGCCTCTAGCAGCGCTTCTACAAAAGCAGACATATCAGGGTCTTCGGTGGCGAGGAGGGTGTCGCCTCGGGTGACTAGGGTGGTGGAGCAACCGAGTTGGGCCAGGGCTTGGGCCAGGGCGATCGCCGCCGCACTCCGCCCCAGCACGATCGCCGATTCTGGCAGCGCCGCCAAGTCTAACAGCGTGTCGAGAGTGAGGTAAGGGGTTTCGGCCAGTCCAGGAATATCGGGGACGGTAACGGCGGTACTGGGGGCAAGCAGGTAGCCGCGCGATCGCAGTCGCCGCGTCAACGTTGTCACTGCCAAATTTGGCCGAGGGCTAAATTGGCCGGGCTCCAGCACTACATCCACACCGCTGGTGGCTAGGCCATCGAGACTCAGGTGGGGGTAGGCGATCGCCTCTATCGATCTGACCTGAGATTTCAGCGACTCCCAGGTCTGGCTCTGAGAGGTTCCAGCTTGAGCTAGGCTAGTAAGCACAATCTGCCAGCGAATTTGTCGTTCTACCTCGCCCGGAGGCTCAACCAGGGCTACCCGCGCGCTCTCCCGCGCCGCCAGGGCAGCGGCCTCACGCCCCTGCACCGTGCCGCCGAGAATCACTGCGTCGTAGTCAACGGTCATGGTTTATCCACCTTGTGTCCCCATGAGTTTAGCGCCAGTGCTAGCCGGGAGATGAGGAGGGTGAGGGAGATGAGGAGGGTAGGGAGTGGGGGGTGAGGGGTGAGGACTTGTTGGTTTCTGTGGATCTCTTTAGCTCCCTATCTTCCCCATCTCCTCCATCTTCCTCACCTCCCCGGCCTCCTCCATTTAGTCTCAGTAAAGTTTTTTCCCCGTCCTGATGGGTTGCAGCGGGGCAGGTAAGATTTGAAACAAACGCAGTATGGGCGACTATGACAGGCACCACCACGACCCGTGAAATCGCATCGATCACCGATTTTTCTGACTTTGCTCCGCCAGAAATTACCAGCGATCGCGTTTTGGCGGCCATCGACGTCGGCACTAACTCGATTCACATGGTGGTGGTCAAAATTCAGCCCGATCTACCTGCTTTTAGCATCATTGATCGCGAGAAAGAGACCGTGCGCCTGGGCGACTTCAACGCAGCCACGGGTGGGCTGTCGGAGGCCGCTATGGAGCGGGCGATCAAGGCGCTAAAACGCTGCTGTGCGATCGCCACCAGCCTCCAGGCCGAAGATATCGTAGCGGTAGCCACCAGCGCTGTGCGGGAGGCCAGCAACGGCCAAGAATTTGTTGAGCGGGTTTACACAGAAGTTGGCCTGGCCCTCAACCTGATCTCGGGCACCGAAGAAGCGCGGCGCATCTACCTGGGCGTGCTCTCGGGCGTAGAGTTTAACGGCCAGCCCCACGCCATCATCGACATTGGCGGCGGCTCCACCGAGCTGATTTTGGGCACCGGCGAACCCCACCGCTTTCTCAGCAGCACCAAGGTGGGGGCGGTGCGGCTCACGGCCCAGTTTATCTCCACTGACCCCATTTCAGATGCCGAGTTTAGCTCTCTGCGAGCCTACGTGCGGGGCATGGTAGAACCCAATACCACCAAGCTTAAGCACCATCTCCAAGACGGAGAGCCGATGCAGCTCATGGGTACCTCGGGCACCATTGAGTGTCTAGCGGCGGTCATTGCCGCTGAGCGCCTGGGCCTGGTGCCCAACCCCCTCAACGGGTTTCAGATGAGCTACGACGAGATCTCGCGGCTGGTCGAAACCCTGCGCCAGGCCACCTACGCCGAACGGCTGGCCCTGCCAGAGATGTCGCCGCGCCGTGCCGAGATCGTCGTAGCGGGAGCGGTGATTTTGCATGAGACCATGGGGCTCCTCAATGCTGACAGCATTACTATCTGCGAGCGTGCCCTGCGAGAGGGGGTTGTTGTTGACTGGATGCTCACCCACGGTCTGATCGAAGACCGGATGCAGTTTCAAAAGTCGGTGCGGCAGCGCAACATTCTCAAAACCGCCAAGAAATATAAAGTGCATCTTGACCGCTCAAAGCGGGTGGCCGAGTTTGCGATGGATTTGTTTGAGCAAACCCGAGGCAGCCTGCACACCTGGGGCAATTTAGAAAAAGAACTGCTCTGGGCTGCGGCCATTCTGCACAACTGCGGCCACTTTGTTAGCCACTCGTCGCATCACAAGCATTCCTATTATCTAATTCGCCACGGTGAGCTACTGGGCTATACCGAAACCGAGCTGGAGGTGATCGCCAACATCGCCCGCTATCACCGCAAGAGCGCCCCCAAAAAGAAGCACGAGAACTACCGCAGTCTGCCCACCCGCTACCACCGGCAGATGATTACTCACCTCAGCGCCCTGCTGCGCCTGGCGGTGGCCCTCGATCGCCGTGGAATTGGGGCCGTTGAGAGCATTCACTGCAACTTTGACGCTGACGCCCACCTGCTGACTATAGAGGTCAAAGCCGCCAACCCCAACGATGACTGCGCTTCAGAACTGTGGAATCTAGACTACAAAAAGACCTACTTTGAGCAGGTGTTTGAGGTGAATCTGACAGCTCATCTGGTCAGTTGAAGCATTTCAATCGCTAGAAGCCCTTAGTCTTGCTCGGCGCTGGGACGGCGTTGGGCTGGCTGGGTCGACCGACTGGGCAATAGCTCGGGATCGGCGGTGGGAGCGGCCTCTAGCCCAGCCTCGGGAAGTGCGTGAAGAGTAGTTTCTTCGAGCTGGGGAAGCGGGGCATCCAGGTTTTCAGAAAGCCCGCGATTCCCCACCGGGGAGGCCGTGCCATCGCTCTGGTGTTCCCTGCGGCCCTCCTCAGTCAGGCGGCCCTCAAGCTCCATCAATCGGCGATCTGGGTTGGGGATGGGGGCGCGATCGCCAGGTTGAATAGCGGGTTGGGTCGTCTGAGCTGATTTGGCGGGGCGGCGGGGCGGCTGAGGCGATGGCTCTTTCGTCCAGGCTTGCCAGGCAGCGCGGGCTCCGGCCATAAACGTTTTGGTGCCGGTGTTGAGGCGCTTGGCTCCGGTCTGGGCGGTGGCAATACTCTGGTTAACCTGCTGCACTACCTGGCCAGCACTCTGTACGCCCTCGGTGACATCGTCGGTGAGTTCCACAATTTCTAGCCCCGTGAGACGAATGGCCTCTAGGGTGGGGGGCAGCTCTCGACCCAGGGTATCAAAGAATTTTTCAGCGCTGCGGGCGGCGCGACCCAGCTCGCGCATGGCGGGTATGGCCACCATCAGCACCGCCGTCAAACTGATGACAACCAGCAAAAATGATAGAGCTAGCCAAAACAGCGGGTCGGCCAAAATGGGTGCTCCTACTCCTGGGTAGACCCGTTGCTGGCCACGGGTGCAGACTGGCGAAGCTGCTCATACTCCTGGCGGCTGGCCTCTTGACCGGCGGCGATCGCCGCCCGCAGCCGAGTCAGGGTGTGATCCCAGTTGACCAGGGCGGTTTCCGACAGGCGATCGGCCTGGAGATTGACGCTGGTGGCCAAGTCTTCGACTAGCTCAGGTAGGGCATCGGCAGATTTTTTGAGAATGCGGCGGGTTTCGCGCCCGGTGCGGGGAGCCACCAATAGCCCTGCTACTGCGCCGATCGCGGCCCCTAGCAGTACTCCGCCAACAAATCCCCCTGACTGTTTCTCACTCATAGTGTGTTTATCCTGTGCTTGCCAAACCGTTACCCCAACCTCTGCTCCAATCGCCTGACTAGCTGGAGCTAAGGCAATCCTACCGCCTTTTAGCAGAAGCCACGTTGGCCCTGGGGCTGAACCGGCGGCCCATTCCTAGCCAACGGTTGGCCTGGGGCAGTAGACCCACCATTGCCATAAGCTGTTGCAGGCGTTGAAGCTGGAGCTGGAGTAGGCTGTAGCGCTGCCGGAGGTAGACCGTGCCTGCCTGGCCGCGCAAAATAGCGGGAGGAGTAACAATCGGATTGAGGGTGTTGTGGGTATTGCGCTCCCAGGCTGTCAGCGCGTCGGCCACGGCCCCTAAGCTCTTGCTCAACTGCCATACTTGCCAGGCCACGTAGAAGCAAAACAGCGCAATGACTAGATTTAGGCTAACGGCAACCGCAATCACAACTTTCGCCCTATCCTTTAACTGGCTAAATCATAACGACATTCTGGGCCAACCGCCGTATTTCCTGCTGCCGTTAGGAGATCTCCCCGTTGGATACCATTGCTAAAACCCTCGATGTGGATCCCAAGCGTGGGATCGATGAACCCTCGGGCCGTCCCCACCTGCCCTACAAGACCTTGACGATTGCCCTCGGTGCTGCCCAGGGCAACACGCTGATTCGGCTCGCCCCCGGCACCTACAGTGCTGCTACGGGCGAACGCTTCCCCATTACTGTGCCAGACGGCGTGATGGTTGCCGGTCAGGAATCGACCCAGGGCCAGGGGATTGCGATCGCAGGCGGTGGGTCGGGGCCAGGGGCAACCTCGGTGGGGTTAATCATTCAAGGCCAGGGCCAGCTGCGGGGGGTGACGGTGCAAAACCCTCAGGGCATCGGCATTCTAATTGACTCGGGCGCGCCTCTGGTACGAGCCTGCCGCCTCAGCCAGTGCAAGGTGGGGCTTCAGGTGGCAGGGGCGAGCCGCCCCTTGGTGGCTAAAACGGGGATAGTTGACTGCGGCGATCGCGGCCTCAGCTTTGTCGAGCAATCTCGGGGCGAGGTGCAAGACTGCACCCTAGAGCGCTGCGGCACCGGCATTTATCTCGGCCAAAACGCTGCGCCGCTGATCCGTGGCTGCCAGTGCTCAAACAACCAGGTAGGGATGCAGATTGCCGGAGCTGCTAGCCCAGTGCTACGGCAAAATCGACTGGTGCAAAACCAAACCGCTGGCCTGGTGGTGCAAGACACCGGTCGCCCCGACCTGGGCCAGCCTGACGACCCAGCGGGCAACATTCTGCGCTACAACCGCCAGAGCGATCTGCGCAACGACACCCGTCAGGAGCTGACGCTGGTGGGCAACGACGTGATCCCCACAGGGCTAGTGGGGACGGTCAATCTGGTGGCCAGCCAGTGGCCTGATCCAGCCGCCGTACCCCCGGTTCTGCTCGATCGCCCCACCGTTTCCCCTGCGCCCCCCCAACCCCTACCCCCCACGCCGTCGGACAAGCCTCTCGCTCCAGCCGCCCCGGTGCCCAGCCGCTTTACTGACCTGGGCAGCCACTGGGCCACGCCCTACATTGAGGCTCTGGCCGATCGCGGTCTGGTGAAGGGCTACGGCAACGGCACCTATCGCCCTCAAGAAACTATCAATCGGAGCCAGTTTGCGGCGCTGGTGGCTGCCAGCTATAGCAACCTTGACCCGGTGCGGGGACCCATCACCTTTGTGGATGTGCCGCCGACCCACTGGGCCGCCAGCGCCATCGACCAGGCCCAGCGCAAGGGCTTTTTGGGCGGCTACCCCGATCAAACCTTTCGCCCTACCCAGGGCATGGTGCGGGTGCAGGCGATAGTGGCGGTGGCTACCGGGCTGAAGCTGCCTCCGGCCCCGGCCAGTGGGCTGGGGGTGTACCGCGATCGCGCCCAGATTCCCAGCTATGCGATCGATGCTCTGGCCAGCGCCACCCGATCTGGCCTAGTGGTCAACCATCCCGACCCAGAACTGCTGCGGCCCCTAGAAACTGTGACCCGTGCCGAGGTTGCCGTGCTGATCTACCAAGGGTTGGTGGCCCAGGGCAAGGCTCCACCGTTAACTACCGTCGCTAACCCCCCCGCTGCCATGGCTCAAGGATCGTTTTCCGATATACAAACCCACTGGGCGCTGGACTTTATTCAAGGCCTATTAAACCTTGGCCTGGTGCAGGGAGATCAGGCTGGTCGCTTCAACCCCGCCCAGCCCATGAGTCGGGCCCAGTTCGCTGCGTTGATGAGCCGTGCCTTTGCCCCGGCTCCCCGCCGACCGGCCCAGCTGTTTCGTGACGTGCCCTCGGGCCACTGGGCAGCCAGCGCCATCCAAACTGCCTACCGGGGCGGGTTTCTCTCGGGATTCCCCGATCAAACTTTTGGGCCAGACAATTCGCTGTTGCGAGCCCAGGTGTGGGTGGCGCTGGTGTCGGGGTTGGCCCTGCTGCCCAACCAGCCCGGCAACCTGCGACTGCTGGAGCGCTACCGCGATCGCGCCACCATTCCCGACTATGCGGTGAATGCGATCGCTAAGGCCACGCAACTCGGTTTGGTGGTCAACGTGCCCGACATTGCCCAACTCCATCCCAACCGGGTGGCCAGCCGCGCCGATGTCTGTGCGGCGGTGTATCAGGCGCTGGTGCTACAGCTGCGGGCGTCGAGGATTGACAATCCGTTTATTGTGCGACCCTAGTTTGGGTAAACGGAGACGCTCTCGCCGCCATGTCCTATCTCTCTCGCCTACCCAAGGTTTTTGCCATCGATCAGCATGCCAGATGGCTACCCTACCCTCTACTGGGGCTGTGGCAGGGGCTACTCTTAGCCGCCAGCAATGTAGAAACCAGTCTCATGGCCCACGATGAGGGCTGGTATGCCACTCTGGCCCTAGGTCTGGTGCGATCGCAAGACTGGCTCAGCCCGACCTGGTGGGGCCAGCTAGTCTACGACAAAACCTCCGGAGTCCATTGGCTGATTGCCACTGCCTACCAACTATTTGGGGTGAGCGAAACCACTGCCCGTCTGCCCTCGGGCATTGCCTGCCTGGCGAGCACCTTTTTGCTCTATGCGATCGGCTCTACGCTGCTCCACCGCCGTGCCGCTTTGCTGGGGGCGCTGTGCCTCAGCACAATTGTGATTTGGACCCAGTATGGTCAGATGGCTACCCAAGACATGCCCCTGGTGGCCCTTGAACTCACTGTGATCTGGGCGCTGTTGCAGGCCGAGCAACAACCTCGGCGGAGACTTTGGTGGGGAACGTTAGCCGGTTTGGGTTTCGGCTTAGGCTTTTTGATTAAGGGCTTTATGGTTGCCCTGCCTACCGTGGCCTTGCTGCCCTACCTGGTGCTCAACCATAGGCGTCACCGACACCTTTTCAACCCTGGCTTGTATCTAGGCTTTGTTCTCGGTCTGGGGTTGGTAGCCTACTGGTTTTTGCACCTTTGGCAGGCCCACGGCAGCGAGCCCTTTAACCAGCTATTTGGCATTTTGGTTCTCGCCGCGTCCGAAGACTACCATGGCGTTGGGCCCTGGTATTACCTGTGGAATATTCCGGCCAACGTTTTGCCTTGGACACCCTTAGTCTTGCTGGGGCTGTTTTATCTCATTAAATCGCCACCCAACCACCGGGCCCTGCTAACGCTGGGATATCCAGCGGGGCTGCTACTACTGCTACAGCTATTTAGCACTAAAACCATCTACTATCCGCTTCAAATCTATCCCTTTCTGGGCCTTTACAGCGGCTATGCGCTCCACAGAATTTTGCATACCTGGCAATCTACAAACCGGCGACCGGCGATCGCTACAGCGCTGAGCGGGTTCTATGGCCTCATCGCTCTGGTGGCCCTGGTGCTTAGTCTGGGATTGCTGACGGGTACCTGGTCAAAGCTGGGTCTATTCGATGCGGCTCTCCAGCAGGAACTCTCTGTCTATAGTATTCCGGCCCTGGTACTCAGCGGGCTTTGGCTAGTTTATGCCATTAGTGGGCTGGGCAAAGGACGATCGCAGCCTCACGTGTGGCTCAGTAGCTTGCTGATTGGCCCTTGGCTGGCTATCGGTCTCGCCGGAACATCGGGGCTGATTGGCAACTACAGCAGCGACATCAAAGATTTCTGCCGACAACCGGCGATCGCCCCCGTTCTGGCGCAGCATTCCGTCAATGTAGTGCTCGGTGACCCCGTCAGCCGCCCCGATCATCAAGTGTGGATTCTGACCTCCTTTTGCTCATCCCAGTGGGGTAAAAGATTTCTGACCTTAGAGGATTTGGGGGCTGGGCAGTACGCCTGGGTTGCCCCCGACCTGGTTGCAGATCTGACGGCTGCACCCGCCGCAACTTATCAACAGCTCGGTACTACCAGAGGCTGGGCATTGGTGCAGAAACTACCGTCTACCGTAGATTTGGAGTGAGCCACCAATCTCTTGAATGATTGGCGTATTGCTGAGCAAATTGCTCAACCCCCGTACTACCGGAATCCATCCGTCGGGAATGCCGGGGTGCAAAAAGTCAAAGGGTTTGGCCCACGGGTTCTGAAACCCATAGCCTCGAAGTCGACGGGTAATTCTCCAGCGAAAGAAGGCGGTTTCGTCAGGGGAGTTTTGCAGCTTACGACCAATAAATTTGATGTTTTTCTCTACCGCAATCTGAGGGTTGAGCATATTGGGCTCAGTAAAGAAAAAATGCCCCCCCGGCTTTAGCACCCGGTATAGCTCTGGCAGCGTTGTAGTGAGGTCAAAGTGATGCAGTACGGCGTTACCGACAACGGCATCAAAACTCCCATCGGAAAAGGGTAGCTGAGTTACATCGCCTACTATAGTAGTGACGTTAGGAAAACTAGCTAACCTGTTTTTGGCAATATCAACCTGCCGTGGAGAAATCTCTACGGCGGTAATGTCTGCCCCCGACTGAGCCAGTCGTAGCGTAAATTCGCCGTTGCCTGACCCTGGCTCTAAAACCCGTTTGCCAGGGGCAAGACGACCATGCTGAATGGCTAAATCAGCCCGCTCATCAATACGCAGCTGACCGGCCTTGGTGACAGATCCCCACCATACGGAGCCCAACTCCTCTGCGAGCTGGTCAAAGTGCTGTCGTTCTCGATCACTGCGACTCTGCATAGTGTCGTCTTTTCCCAATTTGTCATAACGAGCATATCAGACCGTCAACCTGAAAGTTGATGGCGGTAGCCAGACCCCCAGACCGATCCAAAGGCGGAGATAGAGGGGCAATTTTGACGCTAGGGGCGATTGCTTTTTGGACTAAGCGTCTGTTGGGCCTTTAGGGATAAAAGGGGTATCAGGTCTGTGAATACCCCAAAAAAATCCCGGTCTTTTCTGTCAAGTCTCCGTGTAGATCGTCCAAATTTACGTTCTATTCGCTACTACTGAAGGCAACCTGGAGGCAGAGTTAACAGTCGGCTGCGATGCCGTGTGTTGACTTAATTCTTTATTGCCCTGAGAGGTAAACCATGGCGAAATTTGGGGTGAAGATGACGGCGACGGTGGCCCTAGGGGCGATCGCGATCGCAACTACAGCAACGATGGCCCAGGCTCAGTCTCGCTCAGACTGGCTGAGCACTGGCGAAACCATTACCTACGAAGGTTATCTGCTGGCGGATGAGGCCGTGTTTGCTAGCTGCGACGACGACTGTAGCGATCTCGATATGTTTCTCTACGATGCTGAATCAGGGGAACTAGTAGCTTCCGATACGCTGGTTGACGCAGTGCCTGGAGTGGTCGCCCCCTACGAGGGCAACTTCTTGATCGAGCTGGTGATGGCGAGCTGTAGCGTCGAACCCTGCGCCACCTGGACTGACTCGGACGCTGGGTTTTAAGGGAAGGGCGATCGCTAGATTGCTCTAAAACTTTTAATCAAGGAAAAAGGCAGGAGCGATCGCTCCTGCCTTTTTTAGTGGTTCATGCTTCCAAAGAACCCATGCCCCCGCATCCGTTAAATTTTCAGGACTTCTATCGCCCATTTTTAGAAAATACGCCATAGTTTGGGCAGTTGGAGCGTAACGACAGGGCAGCGGCAAACCATGGCATTTGATGCAGGGCGTTTTTTTCGGGCCTGTAACCCTAGCAAGACCCTAAACCTCTCTTCCCCCGCTGACAAACAGTACTATATCGACTTCTCGGCGGTGCGGGGCAGCGATCTGGTGCAAGAGCTGAAGCGCACTATTACCCTGTCGGGAGAAGAGCCCACCTGCCAGTTGTTTACGGGCCACATTGGCTGCGGCAAGTCGACAGAGCTTTCTCGTCTACAAGGCGATCTAGAGGCGGCGGGCTACCATGTGGTCTATTTTGAGTCGACCGACGATTTAGACATGGGGGATGTGGACATCAGCGATATTTTGCTAGCGATCGCCAAACAGGTCAGCAAAAGTCTAGAGGATGCCAAGCT
This sequence comes from Phormidium tenue FACHB-1052, assembly GCF_014696675.1. GTDB lineage: Bacteria > Cyanobacteriota > Cyanobacteriia > Phormidesmidales > Phormidesmidaceae > Nodosilinea > Nodosilinea tenuis_A. The sequence continues at coordinate 197,479 of NZ_JACJQN010000010.1, read as the reverse complement.
GCGTTTGACCCCCAGCCGCTTTCAACAGCTAATTAAGAGCACCGCCGATCTGCTCAACTCTGAGGTCACAGGGCTAAAGGTTAAAGGGCCTGAAATCGGCGGTATCAAGGTCGGCGGTGACTTAGGCCTCAGCGCTGCGGATGGAACCTATTCGCTCTCGCTCGGCATTGGCGAAATTACCACCAAGGCCAAAGACAGCAAAGACGTGCGCGCCCTGCTGCGTCAGCATCTAGAGCCGCGCATCAAGACCATTCTCGACATCATCAATGGCGAGCTGATCGATACCGCCAACCGGCAGCTGCTCGACCAGGGCAAGGCTGGCCTGGTGGTGATTGTGGACAACCTCGATCGCATCGATAACAAGCCCCGGGTGCAGGATCGCCGTCAGCCTGAGTACTTATTTGTTGATCGGGGCGACCAGCTCAAGCAGTTGCGCTGCCATGTGATTTACACCATTCCCCTGGTGCTGTCGTTTTCTAATGAAAAAGAGAACCTGACCAATCGGTTTGGGGCTAGCCCCCAGGTGCTGCCCATGGTGCGCACCCAAAACCGCGACGGCAGCGCCTGCGAAGCGGGGCTAGAGGCGCTTCGCCAGATGATTTTAGCCCGCGCTTTTCCGGAGGTGCCTGCTGACCAGCGCCTGGAGCAGCTGGGGCAAGTCTTTGACTCTACTGAAACTCTCGATCGCCTGTGTTTGGCCAGCGGTGGTCACGTGCGGAATTTGCTGGTGTTAGTCAACGATTGCCTCAAGAAGGCTGACCCGCCCCTCACCCAGGCTCTGCTCGGCCAGGTGATTAGCCTGCGGCTGAGCGATCTGACTAAGGCGATCGAGGTCGAAGAGTGGGGCCTATTGCGGGAGGTGCATCGCACCAAGGCGGTGCGGGGCGAGGGTGAATATCAGGCCCTGCTGCGCAGTTTGTTTGTGTTTGAATATCGGGATGCGGGGCAAACCTGGTTTGACCTCAACCCCGCGCTACTGGCTGCCAAGGAACTCACGCCCGATGCCTGACGTTTCGCCCTCTGAGATCGATCGCCACAACCAGCAAGCGCTGGAGGAGCTTTGCCGTCTGCTGCGTTTTTCGCAGGGTGAGTTTGAGCTGATTTTGGCGGTGTGCAACTCGACTCGACAGCGGCAGGGGTTGGTGCAACAGCTGCGACAGCAGTGCAGTGTTTCCTTTGCCGAAATCACCCTCGACCCGAGCACCACAACTCTCTTCACCACCATTCGCAGCGCCATCGGTAGCCCACCCCCCGAGGCACTGATGGTCTATGGCTTGGATGGGGTACACGACCTGCAACAGCTGCTCACCGCCACCAACCAAATTCGCGAAGAGTTTCGCCAGTTTCCGTTTCCGCTGGTGCTGTGGCTCACCGATGATGGCCTCAAGCAGCTGATTCGCACGGCCCCAGACTTTTATACCTGGGCCAACTCAATTACCTTTGCTACGCCGCCCGAGTTTTTTCTCGCCTTTTTAGATCAGCTGATTGCCGACGTGGGGCGGCAGGTGGTGGAATCGCGGGAAAACCGCTTTCTCAGCAACCAGGAGCTGGGGCTGACCCCCGGCTCGGCCCGCTGCCGTGAGCTAGAGGCCAGCCTTGAGGTGCTAGCGACGCAAGGTATGGCCCTCACCCCAGAGCAGTCGGCGGGGCTGGCCTTTGTGCAGGGCCGCATTGCCGACAACAACACCCCAGAGGCTCGCGAGCACTACGAAGATAGCCTGGCCCAGTGGCAAGCGCTGGTTGCCCAAAACCCTAACGCTAGCGCGATCGCCCAGTGGCAAGAAAACGTGGGCCACGGGCAGTTTTACCTAGGGCTGTGGTGGCTTAACTATTCGGTGCGCCACCACCGCGAGTTTGAACCGGCCTGCCAGCAGGCGTGCCGCTATTTTGAGCAGGCGGTACAAACCTTTGACCAGGCCCAGCGGCCAGAGCTAATGGCTCTCTACATTAACTACTGGGCCGGAGCCCTGCACCGCCTGGAAGCGTGGGAAGCTCTGGAGAGCGTTGCCAATAGGGCGCGGTTGCTGCACCAGGCCCAGGCCAACCCGGTTCGTCAGGCTCGTGCCGAGGGGTTTTTGGCAGAGGTTGACCTGGCTCATGAGAACTATGGTGCTGCCCAGAGCCACGCCGAAGCCGCCCTGGCGTTAATTCAGCCGTTTGCCGACAGCAATGCTGAAGCCTCGGTGGCAGATCGCGATTTCTACGCCTGGGTGAATAGCTTTCATCGCAGTTGGTATGTGTTTTCGCTGGGCAAGGCCCAGATGGGGCAGGGGCAGGTGGATGCGGCGGTGCAAACCCTAGAGCAGGTGCCAACCATTACCCAGCAGGAGTATGACCCGCTGCTCTATAGCCAAACGCTGGAGTATTTGCGCCGGGGCTATTTTGAGCAGGGCCACTATCTACAAGCGTTTGAGACGCGGCGAGAGAAAGAGGCGATCGAGAGCCGATTTAATTTTCGCGCGTTTGTGGGGGCGGGGCGGCTACAGCCCAAGCAACAGATTACTAACCCGGCGCTGCCCACGGGTGACCATGGCCCCGACTTGATTATAGCCTCGGGCCGTAGGCAGGATGTGAGCCGGTTGGTCACTCGGCTGGAGCAGGATGAATTTGTGCTTACGGTTGTCTATGGGCCATCGGGGGTGGGCAAAAGCTCGCTGATTGAGGCGGGGTTGGTGCCGACTCTAGAGCAGCAGCGGTTTGGCGGGCGTCAGGTGGTGCCGGTGCGGCTGCGAAGCTATGGCAACTGGGTGGAAGAGGTGCTGAGCGCTATGCCAAGGCCAGCTGCTCTAGCCGAATCTGTGGGGGAGAAGGCCGCTGACTTAGAGACCCTGTTGTTGGATCTATTGCGCCAGCAGACTCAGGTTAACCGGTTCATTGTCCTTATTTTTGACCAGTTTGAGGAGTTCTTTTTTGCCTGCGATCAGCCAGCGGAGCGGCTGCGCTTTTACAGGTTTTTGGGCGACTGTTTGGCGATGCCGTTTATTAAGGTGGTGCTGTCGCTGCGCGAAGACTATACCCACTACCTGCTGGAGTGCAATCGCCTGACGAACCTGGCAATTATTGACGACAACATTCTCGATAAAAAGTGGATCTACTACCTGGGCAACTTTAGCCCCGCAGATGCCAGGGGGGTGATTGACGACCTGACTCAGCCCACGCCCTATGCCCCGGCCCCTGACTTGGTGGAGCGGGTAGTGGCTGACCTAGCGGCAGAGGCGGGGGAAGTGCGCCCGATTGAGCTGCAAATTGTGGGGTCTCAGCTTCAGTCGGAGGGGATTGCGACTCTGGCGGACTACCAGGGCTGGCCTCATACCCAAACCAGCATTAAAGCGGCCCTGGTGCAGCAGTATCTCAACGATGTGGTGCGAGACTGTGGGCCGGTGACCCACCAGCAGTTGGCGAGCCTGGTGCTGTATCTGCTGACGGATGAAAGAGGCACCCGCCCATTGAAGACACAGACTGAGCTGCTGAATGACCTCCATACCTTTACCAACCACACCGAGCTGGATGCCGAAGCCTTTGGGTTGGTGCTGCAAGTTCTGACCCAATCGGGACTGGTGGTGCAGGTGCCCAATGCCCCCGACGACCGTTACCAACTGGTGCACGACTACCTAGCGGCGTTTTTGCGATCGTCGCAGCAGCCGTTGATGGCCCAGTTGGCCCAAGAGCGGCAGATGCGGGTGGCGGCAGAGCAGCAACGGATTGAAGAACAGCGTAAGCGGATTGAGGCAGAGCGGCAAAAACTCAGGCAGACTCGCTTGGCGGCGATAGGGTTAGGGTCCTTGGCAGCCGTATCAACGGGAATTGGAGCCTTTGCCTGGGTACAGCAGCAGCAGGGGCTAACGGACAAAATTAATGCTCAAACATTGGCCGACAGCTTAGCCATGGAAACCTATTTAGAAGCAGGTTTTGAAGAAGTCGCCGTAACCCAGGCTATGCTCACAGGGCAAGCTTTGCAGAGTGGTAATGCAACCCGTCTGAAGCCTCATACCCGATTTCGTGCGATATCGTCGGTTCGCGAAGTTATATACGGCGTTAAGGAACGGGAGCGGTTGATTGGCCATAGTGGTGAGATCTGGAGTGTGGCTTTTAGTCCCGACGGCCAGACGATTGCTACCGCTAGTGGAGACAATACAGTGAAGCTGTGGAGCATAAAGGGAGAAGAGCTGCAAACACTCAATGGCCATAGCAGTTGGGTTAAGAGTGTGGCTTTTAGTCCCGACGGCCAGACGATTGCTACCGCTAGTGATGACAATACAGTGAAGCTGTGGAGCGTAAAGGGAGAAGAGCTGCAAACACTCAATGGCCATAGTGGTGCGATCTGGCATGTAGCCTTTAGTCCTGACGGCCAGACGATTGCTACCGCTAGTAATGATCGTACAGCAAAGCTATGGAGCCTAGAGGGAAAGGAGTTGCAAACCCTTAACGGCCACCTTGATGGTCTCAACAGCATAGTTTTTAGTTCCGATGGTAAAACGATTGCTACCGCTAGTGATGACCGTACAGTGAAGTTGTGGAACCGTAATGGGGAAGAGATAAAAACCCTCAAGGGCCACGATGGGTCGGTCTCTGATGTGGTCTTTAGCCCAAGCGGTCAAACGATTGCTACTGCTGGTGGGGACAATACAGTGAAGCTATGGAATCTTGAGGGGAAAGAGTTGAAATCTTTCAATGGCCATAGTGATTCAGTCTACAGTGTAGCCTTTAGCTCCGATGGCCAGACAATTGCTACTGCTGGTGGGGACAATACAGTGAAGCTATGGAATCTTGAGGGGAAAGAGTTGAAATCTTTCAATGGCCATAATGGCTCAGTCTACAGTGTAGCCTTTAGCCCTGATGGCCAGACGATTGCTTCCGCTAGTAATGATCGTACAGCAAAGTTATGGAGCCGAGAGAGCCAAGAGCTGCAAACCCTTAAGGGCCATAGTGATGCGATCTGGAGTGTGGCTTTTAGTCCCGATGGCCAAACGATTGCTACTGCTAGTCGGGACAACACAGTGAAGCTGTGGAACCGTAATGGGGAAGAGATAAAAACCCTCAACGGTCACGATGGGGCGGTCTCTGATGTGGTCTTTAGCCCAAGCGGTCAAACGATTGCTACTGCTAGTCGGGACAATACAGTGAAGCTGTGGAACCGTAATGGGGAAGAAATAAAAACCCTCAAGGGCCACAGTGATGTCGTCAACAGCATTGACTTTAGTCCTGATGGCCAGACGATTGCCACCGCTAGTGATGACAATACAGTGAAGCTGTGGAGCGTAAAGGGAGAAGAGTTGCAAACTCTCAACGGTCACGATAACTGGGTCTTAGATATAGCCTTTAGTCCCGATAATCAGATGATTGCTACCATTAGCTGGGACAACAAAGTGAAGTTATGGAATCGTAGTGGGAAGGAGCTGAAAACCCTCGAAGACCATAGCAGTTTGCTCTATAGTGTGATTTTTAGTCCCGACAGCCAGATAATCGCTACTACTGGTGTGGACAATAATGCGACCTTGTGGAGTCTGGAAGGTAAGGAGTTGCAAACCCTCAAAGGCCACAGTAACGTGATTTGGAGTGTAGCCTTTAGTCCCGACGGCCAAACGGTTGCTACCGCAAGCAAGGACAATACCGTGAAGCTTTGGAATAAAGCAGGTGAGGAGCTCCAGACCCTGGAGGGGCACAGCGATGATGTCTCTCATGTAACCTTTAGCCCTGATGGTGAGACCCTTGCCACCGCGAGTCGAGATCGGACAGTCAAGTTATGGAACTTTCAGTTAGCAGATTTAACCGCTAAAGGTTGTGATTGGCTAAGCACGTACTTCATCAAGCAATCCCCAGAGTTACTCATAGAATTACCAACATGTCAAGAACGTGACCCCTCACTACGGGTGGCGGCAGCACCCATGCTAGTGACTCAGGGTGAAAAAATAGCCCGCAATGGCAACCTAAAACAGGCCAGAGAGCTATTTCAGCAAGCGATCGCTTGGGATAGCAGTCTTGACATTGACCCGAAGACCAAAGCCCAAAATATCGCTCAGGCTCAGACTTTAGTAGATGAGGCAGATGAACTTGCCCAGGTGGGAAAAATTTCTGAAGCAACCGCTAAGTTAGCCGCAGCTAAGCCGCTAGATTCTACCCTAGACTTTGAGCCCGAAACCCGAGCCAAAGAACTAGCGGTACAGGGATATTTAGCTAACGGCGACCAACTCCTTAATGACGGAAACGTGGCAGAAGCCGTAGCAGCCTACCGCCAAGCCGATGCCCTGAACCTGAAAAATAGTATCTCAGCCGATGACTGGAATAGTCTTTGCTGGGATGGCAGTACCTATAACCAGGCAGAGGCCGTCATGTTTGCCTGCGACAAAGCCGTCGCCCTGTCCCCTAACGATGGCGGCATCATCGACAGTCGAGGCTTAGCCCGCGCCCTGACCGGCGATACTGAGGGGGCTATCGCCGACTTCCAAGCCTACATTGAGTGGAATAATGACGAAGAAGAGAAAGAGCAACGTCAGGGATGGATTGAAGCTCTAGAGCAAGGCAAGAACCCCTTTACTCCTGAAGTGCTTGAATCCCTCCGGTAGAGGCATACTGCCAAAGGCTCATCGTCCCGACGCTAGCGCGTCGAGACGTGCCCTCAGACGCTCCAGCGTCATCTGCTCTGGGCGCTTGAGCGCCAGGGGTGGCGTCTCCACGCGGAGCGTGGGAACGAGAGGTGGGAGGGTGGGCAACCTAAGGAAGCTGAATCAGAGCACTCCTCATGGGTCGCAGTCGCTACGTCATCACCGAACTCGATGCTCCCCACTTTCTCACCTGCACCGTAGTCGAGTGGCTACCAGTCTTCACCCGGCCCGAAGCCGTAGCGATACTGTTGAACAGTTGGGCCTACCTGCGAGAGCACAGCAATTTCAGTCTGCACGGCTATGTTGTGCTAGAAAACCACCTGCACCTAGTCGCTCAAGCGCCGAGGCTAGACAAATGCATCGCCAGCTTCAAATCCTTCACAGCGGTTAAACTCATTGAGCTTTTAACCCGTCATCGCGCCACCCCCATTCTGCGGCGATTGCACGAGGCTAAACCGGTTTATAAGCGCGATCGCGATCACCAGTTTTGGCAAGCAGGCGTGCATGCAGAGCTAGTCTTCAGCGAGACCATAATGCGGCAAAAGCTAGAGTACATTCACAACAATCCGGTCAAGCGGGGTTATGTGGATAACCCCGAGCACTGGCGTTATTCCAGCGCCCGTAACTATCTCGGTGAGCCAGGCCTAATTGCCATCGACCCCTGGTACTAAAGCGGCTGATTACTCATATCGCCCCGACGCTCCAGCGTCGGGACGTATCCCCAGACGCTCCAGCGTCATCCGAAGCTGGGGCGCAGGAGCGCCAGGGGCGGCGTCTCCACGCGGAGCGTGGAGACGAGGGAACCTATAGCTGTTTCTTGGCAATGGCCTCGGGTTCCTTTGCACCAGCCTTCTATTGCTCTGTAACAGCCCCCTGTCTCGTTGTACCGATCTGCCGTGACTCTGTACCGGCCTCCCGTTACTCTGTACCGGCCTCCCGTTACTCTGCACCGGCCCCTTGTTCCTTTGCAGCAGCCTCTCGTTTCTTTGCACAACCTGCTGTTACTCTATATCGGCTTCCCGTTACTCGGCACCACTACACCCAAAGCTTTCTCTCAAACAGCAGCGATCGCCCTCAGGGGTGACACCCTCCGTACTGCCACTGACCCATCAAAACGCCCTTGCCGCCAGCCTTTGCGCCTGCCCTGTCGGCAAAAAGTCACTCCCTTTACACAACCCCGCTCAACTGAGGCCAAAACAACACAGACTATCCAACCCAAATCCGCGAAAACCCTGGTCTCGCTGGCTTACGGCGATCGCTACAGTCAAAGAGCAGTTTCAATAGGGTCATCTAACCTATGCCGCGCCAAAAACGCACCTCCAAATACCTCACCCTGGCCGAAAAACGGAACGCGGGTGCCCAGTCGATTGAAAGAGACCTCGACCTGGGCAACGGCATCACCACCACCGCCTACACCCAGGCGATCGAAGACCTGCGACAGAAGCTCCACGACTACAACGAATCCCTCTCTCTGCTTGACCAGGCTGCCAACGCCGTTCAAGATGCTGAGCAAGTGGTTCGTGACTTTTCTGAGCGCATTTTGCTGGGGGTCGCCACCCGCTACGGCAAAGACAGCAACGAATACGAAATGGCCGGGGGTGTGCGAAAGAGCGATCGCAAGCGCCCCACCCGCAAACCTAAGCTGGCGGCGTAACGCCAAAATGGCGGCTTTCTCCCTTGGGGAGACGCAAACCGAACAACTCCGCTCAGCCGCCGTTCTCTAAAATTCAACACAACAGCAAGGGTGAGAGAAGGTTAACTTCCCTCACCCTTGCTTGTTATTTACAAGGACAGCGGCATCAGTCATTCCCTCGCAGTCCCCGTTCCATATCCTGGCGAACATAGTCTTGCATGAGATCCTCTCGGTGGGAATCGAGGAAACGACGCAATGCGCTGAGCATAAGATCATCCATGCTGCTAAACCAGCCTGCGTCGATCAGTCTTTGGGCTTAAGCAACTAAGCTAGTGGGCACCTCAGTCTGCATGGAAGTCGTCGGCAGAGAATTCATGGACTAATCGCTATGATTTAGCCACATCATAGCCTCTGAATACCGTGGACTTATCATCCAACGGATGCAGTTTGGCTTGCAGGCGGATGCTGCTCTAGCACCTTGGCCAGGTACTTGCCCGTGTAGGAACCAGCCACCTGAGCCACCACCTCGGGGGTGCCGACCGCAATCAGCTCGCCGCCGCGATCGCCCCCCTCCGGCCCCAGATCGACAATCCAGTCGGCGCAGCGAATCACGTCCAGGTTGTGCTCAATCATCAGCACCGAGTTGCCCTTGTCCACCAGGCGCTGCACCACATCTAGCAGCTTGTGCACGTCGTAGAACGAGAGTCCTGTGGTCGGTTCATCAATCAGATATAGGGTTTTGCCAGTCGAGCGGCGGGCTAGCTCCGAGGCTAGCTTCATCCGCTGGGCCTCGCCGCCGGAGAGGGTGGGGGCCGTCTGCCCCAGGCGAATGTAGCCCAGACCCACATCCACCATGGTTTGCAGCCGCGCCGCCGCCTGGGGAATATTCTCAAAGAACGCCAAAGCCTCTTCAGCGGTCATATTCAGCACGTCGGAAATGTTTTTGCCCTTGTAGGTCACTTGCAGGGTGTCGCGGTTGTAGCGCGCCCCCTTGCACACCTCGCACTGCACATAGACATCGGGCAAAAAGTTCATCTCGATCACATTCACTCCCTGTCCGCCGCAGGCCTCGCAGCGCCCGCCCTTGACGTTGAAGGAGAACTGCCCCGCCTTGTAGCCCCGCGCCTTGGCCTCGATGGTTTCGGTGAACAGGTTGCGGATCACGTCGAACACGCCGGTATAGGTGGCGGGGTTAGAGCGGGGCGTGCGCCCGATGGGCGACTGGTCGATGACGATCACCTTATCCAGCGCCTTGAGCCCATCCAGCTTGTCCATATGCTTGGGGAAGGGCACCTTGCTGCCGAAGTGGTGCTGGAGGGCCGGGTAGAGCAGCTCGTTCACCAGGGTCGATTTGCCCGATCCCGAGACCCCGGTGATGCACACCAGCGCCCCCAGGGGCAGTTCGACATCCAGATTTTTCAGGTTGTTGCGGTGGACGTTTTTCAGGGTGAGCGATCGCCCATTCCCCGGTCGCCGCTCCGCTGGGGTAGGAATCGACATCCGCCCCGACAGATAGGCTCCGGTGAGAGAATCCTTAGCGGTCATCAAGGTTTTGAGATCGCCCTCAGCGACGATCGCCCCGCCATGCACCCCGGCCCCAGGGCCAATATCGACTAAATAATCGGCGGCTCTGATCGTGTCTTCGTCGTGCTCCACGACAATGAGCGTATTGCCCAAGTCGCGCAGGCGGTGCAGGGTGTTGAGCAGGCGATCGTTGTCGCGCTGGTGTAGGCCAATGCTGGGCTCATCCAGCACGTACAGCACTCCGGTGAGGCCCGAGCCAATCTGGGTGGCCAAACGAATGCGCTGGGCCTCGCCTCCCGACAGCGTCATGGCGGTGCGGTGCAGGGTCAGGTAGTCGAGGCCGACATCCATCATGAATTGCAGGCGGGCACGGATCTCGCGCAGCACCAGCGCCCCGATTTGCAGCTGCCGAGCTGAGAGTTTGGGGGTGGCGGCCCCGTCGCCTGACTCCTCTTCGCCCACCAGTTGGCGAATCCGCTTGAGGCATTCGCGAATCGAGACGTTGGTGAGGTCGCTGATCGAGTGGGGGCCAATGCGCACCGCGTTCGATTCGGGTTTGAGCCGGGTGCCCTGGCAGACCTCGCAGGGCTGGTCGATCAGATATTTTTCGAGCTTTTGCTTGTGCAGCTCTGAGCTGCTGTCTTTGTACTGCCGGTCGAGAATGGGCAGCACCCCCTCATACTGCCGCTGATAGCCCTTGCGATCGCGGTAGCGCGAGTCTGACTCTATATAAATTTTCTCCTCGCTGCCGTGGAGAATAATATGCTGCTGCTCGGGGGTGAGCTGATCCCACCGGCTCTGGATTTCAAAGCCAAAGGCCTGGCCGACGCTGTAGAGCAGGGAGAAGTAGTAGGTGTTGTCTTTCTCCGACCAGGGGGCGATCGCCGCATAGACCGGCAGGGTGGGGTCTGGCACCACCAGCTCCGCCGAAAACGTCCGCAGGCTGCCCAGCCCGTGGCAGTGGGGGCAGGCCCCGTAGGGCGAGTTAAAGGAGAATAGCCGGGGCGAAAGCTCCTCCATCACCGCGCCGTGCTCGGGGCAGGCAAAGTTTTCGGAAAACACCAGTTCTTTAGGCTGGCCGTAGCTGCCTTCGGCCTCGGCGGCCTGGGGCAGGCGATGCTCCGCTGGAGAGGCTGCCCCAGCGCTCAGAGACACGACATTGCTGCCGGAGTCCTGGGTTTCTGCCGTCTGGGGCTTCTCGGCCAGAATGTCGATCACCGCGATCCCCTCCGATCGCTTCAGACAGGTGCGCAGCGAGTCCGCCAGACGATCTTGCAGACCCTCTTTCTTCACCAGGCGATCGACGACTACCTCGATGTGGTGGCTGTAGTTTTTGTCGAGTTCAATATTGTCGGTCAGTTCGCGCAGTTCGCCGTTGACCCGCACCCGCACAAACCCCTCGGAGGCCAGGCTAGAGAGCAGCTTTTTGTGGGTGCCCTTTTTGCCCCGCACCACCGGGGCGAGAATCTGGAAGCGGGTGCGATCGGGCAAAGCCATGATCCGATCGATCATCTGGTCGATGGACTGGGGAGAGATGCTGCGATCGCAGATCGGACAGTGGGGATCGCCCGCCCGTCCGTAGAGCAGGCGCAGGTAGTCGTAGATCTCCGTCACCGTGCCCACCGTCGAGCGCGGGTTGTGGGAGGTCGATTTTTGGTCAATGGAAATGGCCGGACTCAGCCCTTCGATCGCATCTACATCGGGCTTATCCACCTGACCGAGAAACTGGCGAGCGTAGGCGCTGAGCGACTCGACGTAGCGGCGCTGGCCCTCGGCAAAAATCGTGTCAAAGGCTAAGGATGACTTGCCCGATCCCGACACCCCCGTAAACACAATTAGCTGGTTGCGGGGAATCTCCAGATCTAGATTCTTCAGGTTGTGCTGCCGGGCCCCGCGAATGCGAATGACGTTGTCGTCAAGGGCAGCGTGGTGGTGGGCGAGGCCGGTGTGCTGGTTGCCATTGGTGGACGCTCGGCCTTTGCTAGAGGCAGCGGTTTTCTTGGCGGAAGCGTCCGATTTGGGCATATCTGGGGGCTTAGTGAAAACGCTTTATCAATTTAACATTTATAAACACTTGTCAAGGTCGTCGCCAGTCAGGGGCCACGATCTGTGGGGTGGGCCAGCCCTTCGGCTCAGCGCCGACCTGCTAGAAATATCTTGATGGTTCTACGGATCCACCGAGCTGATCCATGGTGATTACTTACATCGAGCTGAAGAAATTAGCCGAGTATTTCTTTAAAGAAGGGGTGCCAACAGTGAAGGAATTATGTAGTTGACTGCCTTGATTGCTGAAATAATTCACTGGATAGGCCAAAATTGCGGCTAAGTAAAATTAAAGGTCTCTAGACTCCTGACCTTGGTGACTTGAGCGCTTAAGTCGCGCAGGGTTTCATTGGTTAAGAATCGGCTATTGACTATTTTGAGGAACTACTTTTACGTTACTAACCCAGTGAGGTACTTCACGGTTAGCCGTTGATGCCTGACAGAGAGATAAAAAATCTTGGCTTGATAAAGTGCTGATGCTCTGGGCGGACTATGGTTTGGCTTTTTAAGCAGTCGTTAACACTTTGGTTTGTGGTGAGGGCACAGGCAGACTAGGCAGGTCGCGATTGAAATATCTAACGCTTTGGAGCTTTTTAATCAATGTCACTTAAGTATTCTGTTGTTATTCCTACTCTAAATCGCTCAAATAAGCTTAGAAAAACGCTCGATAGCGTGCTTAGCCAAACCGTTGACGGTGAACTCGAAGTTGTTGTCATCGACAATTGCAGCGACGACGATACCCAGACTCTGTTGGCGGAGCCCGCCTACTCTGCCGTGCGGGTCATTCGTCAGCCCGTGCGAGTAGCCAGAATTCAAAACTTTATGACGGCGCTGAAGGCCGCGACGGGCGACTACGTCTCTATTTTGTTCGATGACGAAGAAATGTTGCCCGGCAACCTGCTGATGAAGGGGCAGGTGATGAGTGAGTATCCGGAGGTCGTAGCGGTCACCTCTTCAATTATGAAGCGTGGACTGGATGGTCACATGAGCCTCGACAGCATATCGCGGCCAGGTTTCACTATTGAGGCGCGGGGCGAATACCTGCGCAACATGTTCACCACTTGGCCCGGCGGGTTGCCCCAGGTACTAATGCGGCGATCGGCGCTTGACCACCTAGAAATTGAGGCCCGCGATGAGCCTCTAGACGCCGATGCGTTTGTGATGAAGCTCTCGACCCTAGGCTCTATTGCAACCCTGCCTGAAGGATTGGTCACTGAAACGGTCACCGACTCTGAAATGGTTCGCAATGGTCTTCTAGAACGGGTAGAAGTGGCCGGAGAGCCGGGTAACTTTGTCAGCTTACCCACCATCTGGTTTGGCTGGTCTCACTACCGCATGCGGATTGAGCATCTGCTGCAATCGAACGATTTATCAAATCGCCAAATGCGGTTACTGCGCCGGGTCGCCTACCGAGTGTTTCGCAAAGACGTCTGGAAGGCGGCTTTTTGTCGGTGGAAAGTCACTAAAAGTATCAAACAAGCGCTTAAGTTGTTATTGCGGGCTGGTGCCTTTGATCCGTTTCTACTGTTGCCCCCGGTCGATCTCTTACTGCGCCGTAAAGCCACTGGCAAATCTAGACCCACGCCTCTGCCGGGTTCACGGCGCTCCTCGACGGGCATTCCCCTCAAAGTGAGCCAAATGTAGACGCTGTTGAGCGGCCATCAAACTGTTCCTAGACCGCAGCCTGGGAGCAGTTGATGATTTTGCATTGTGCTCATAGGGGCGCAATGCAAAGCTGGTCGCTCGACTAAAGGTTCATCAACCTAGTAGAGGTTGCTATGAAGATGCAACCTCAATCTCCATAAACACTGGCGTTTATACTACGTGTCGGTGTAAATTAAGTAGCTGCGTTAGTTTTCGCGGATGCAAAAGCTAACCTTTTTTCTTTTGAAATTTTAAGCATCTTTGAAAAAGAGAAACACATCTTATGGGGTTGTCGATAGCTGAAGTTTTACCGGCCATAAATATCCCTGCGTCGATGATTTTTTCTCACCCTACAGCGCTGGGCGATACGCTGCGGCCTGCGATCGAGAGAATATTTATGCCTGAGGAGTATTTGCACCCCCTACATTTAAAGATAGATGTTACCTCTGGCCAAACCGGCCCTCGGAAATGGGGCTCCAAGCGCTGGAAGCTTTATAAAAAGCTGTATAGCATGGTGAAAGGAGTTCAAATCTTAGATTGCTCCGAGAAGTTCTTGTTTGACGGGCGCTCAGAGTTAGACACCAACATTGGTCACGTCATTGAAAACATAGCCGCTCCGGCTCTACTCGCAAAACAAATGCTGAGTAAACGTCTGGGCCAAAATATCGATGTTCATGTGATCCTTAAAGAACGAGCGCCAAACCTGGCTCGCGAAGTCTTTGAGACATTGAAGATCCCTGTGATTTACACCGATGATAGTGTCTACGGGGAGGTAATCTCTATCTGGGTCGCTCGACCTGATGCCGCCAGTCTAGACAAACCCGAGTTTTCTCCAATCATTAATGAAAAGCCGGTGGCTGAAATCGATTCAAAACTTTATAACGTCCATGCGGCGTTATTTAATGAGACTGAGTTTTTAGGTTCTGAACCCTTAGAGGCAGAGAAGATTTTTATCCCTCGCCGTGGAAGTCGCTCTTTAAGTAACAATGACGAAGTCATCCAGTTCCTTGGGGAGAAGGGCTTTAAAACCTATTACTTTGAAGATTTAACCTGTGCTCAAAAATGGTCGATCACCCGCGACGTTAAAATTGTCGTAGCTGTTCACGGTGCTGCCCTGAGTCATATGGCCTTTAATCGCTTGGGGCTGCAAAACTCTGATCGGCCTGGCAGCGGAGTTAAGGTAGTCGAGCTTTACTCCCCTGGTTGGGCCAGCCGCTGGGCCCATCGTCGTCATATTAGTGGGTTAAACGGGCAGTGGTGCGGTGTGCGTGGTCAGGTCACCCCAGAGTTTTTGAGCACCATAGATTTTTCTGATCTGCCATCTGGGGCTGTTAGGCCATCTCAAAATCCCTTTAAGGTTGACTGCGAGTCTATTCAAATGGCGCTGGATTATTTAGGGGTTGGCTAACAAACGCTTCGGATGGCTACCGTGCTGCTACAAAGCGCTCTTTGGCCGTGGTTCGCAGCCGCTGAATGTCTTCTCGACGGGTAACGGAGAGGGGAACTGTGCGTTTGATTTCTTCGAGCAGCAGGGTGGTATCGGCGCGGCGATTTTCGCAGAGTGCTCGGTAGTGGGCAGTGATGATGGCCTGCTCAATTTCGGCCCCGCTAAAGCCTTCGGTGGCAATGACCAACTCTTTGAGATCAAACTTGTCGAGGCCCTGCTGCCGTCGCTCTAGGTGAATGTGCAGGATGGTGTGGCGTTCGTCACCCTCGGGCAGATCGACAAAGAAGATTTCATCAAAGCGACCTTTGCGCAGCAGTTCTGGCGGAATGGCTGAAAGGTCGTTGGCGGTGGCCACCACAAAAATTTCCTGGGATTTTTCTTGTAGCCAAGTGAGAAAGTAGCCGAAAAGGCGACGGCTCAGCCCGCCATCGGATTCGCTGCTGGTTTGACCCATGCTCTTTTCGATCTCGTCGATCCACAGGATGCAGGGGGCCATGGTTTCGGCCATGGTGACGGCGCGGCGGAAGTTTTTGTCGGACTCGCCAATGTACTTGTCGTAGAGGCGGCCGGCATCGAGCTTGAGCAGGGGCAGACTCCACTGCCGGGCGATGGTTTTGGCGGCCAACGATTTACCACAGCCCTGAATGCCCACGATCAAAATGCCTTTGGGAGCGGGCAGGTTGTATTCACGAGCCTGGGGTGTGAAGCCCACTTTGGC
Source organism: Phormidium tenue FACHB-1052 (assembly GCF_014696675.1). GTDB lineage: Bacteria > Cyanobacteriota > Cyanobacteriia > Phormidesmidales > Phormidesmidaceae > Nodosilinea > Nodosilinea tenuis_A. Next base: position 181,868 of record NZ_JACJQN010000010.1, on the reverse strand, counting down.
GTAGGTTAGCCAGCGCTTGAGCCCTTCAAACCCACCTAGCTCGGCCAGATTGGTTTCGGGCGGGAAGTAGTCGAGCAGACCCTCTTCGTGAATGACTCGGGCCTTGCGCTCCAGTACCCACTTCACATCACTGACGTCGAGTTTGCCGTCATGCCGAGCCGCATAGGATACGACTTTTCGAGCTTGGTGTAGGGTCATGCCCTGGAGAGCTGATACCAGGGCGCGCACATCATCCGGATTTAAGTTGATTGCGACTTGACCTTGGAGGGTCTTCACTGTCTCAGAAATAGCTTTGTAGAGTTCTTCAGGTTCGGGCAGTTTGATATCTAAATAGACGGCGTTTTGCGCAATGGTTGGCGGTAGAGCATAGCCGCTGCCGCTGAGAACCAGCGTTGAGCTGTTGAAAGAAAACTGTTGGGATACTTCTCGAAACTGACGGGCAACTACCGGATCTTTGAGGTGTTCAGCGAAGTCTTTGAGCCAAAAGACGGCCTTGAAGCTCATCTCTTGAACGTGGCGCAGCAGGTCGAGGGGTTCGGTGGTTTTGGGCAGGGCCTGACCGCGCTTGGTGCCGGGGGGCGCATACTCGTTTTGCCAGCGGTGGTCGGGGCTGTCGGGCGATCGCATCAGCCCCTGGGCAACGCTCCACTCGAATACGGCCATCTGCATGTCAGTGCAGGCGGCGCTAATCAACCCCTGTACCCGTTCTTCTTCTACCGTGTCGATGACTATGACCGGGTGAAAGGAGGTCACCAGAGTTTGAAAATGCTGCACGCTGGCCTTAAAAGACATGGTTGGCAGAAGTAACGTTAGGGCTAATGTGCCCGCTTCTACCGGCAATGTCCGCACTGGGCCATCTGGTTGAGGTTGATCAGGCTTAATCGAGCACGTCAATACCCTGACGAGCGTAGCGAATGCGCAGTTTTAGCCCCAGGGTGATCTGCTTTAGCACCCAGTAGAGGCTGGCCAAAATGATAAAGGTGACAAAGATAACCGCCGCTGGCCGTTTTGACGTGAGCGCATCTAGGGTGTCGGCAAGCACGCTAGTGGGGGCAGTGACAATATCCCAACTGTTGAGTCGCAGAAATCGCCCTAGGTAAATGCCTACGGCACACAGGGCGTGGATGGTGAGCTCAATGGGTAAAATCAACGCTTTGGCACCGCACTGCTTGAGATAGCTAGCCAGGTTGAGAATGGAGATCACGTAGGCCTCAAACCCCAATAGAATGGCTGCTGCGTGTAGGGGAATAAAGACCAGGGCCACCACCCAGACCGGGATTTCCCCAGAACTGGTGCCGCGAATCAGGTGAATGACATCGGTCAGCACGTAGGGAGCGTTGGGCAAAAAGGCGAAGAACACCACTAGCCCCACCCACCAGAGCCAGCCCTTGGGAGTTTGCTGTTTCTTAAAGATTCTGATGGTAAGGGCAGCGGTCAAGGCGATGACCACCAGCAGCCACAGCAGGGTGGCTGCGCCGCTGGTCTGAAGCAGGTTAAACAGGCCTCGCCCTACGCGGGGCAGGCGAGGCAGCAGCCCCACCACCCCACAGCCGCCCACCACGACCCCTGCCGCCCACCACCATAGCTTTGGTATGGCCTGGCGGCGGAAAAGACCAAAGCTCAGCAGCAGCGGAACAAAGGCTAAAAATAGGTTCCACAAAATCCAGCCGCTGTAGACGTTGTTAAAGGCGCTGGCGATGTCGAGCAGGAGCCATCTCATCGTGGGGTAACTCCTAAGGCAGATTTGGCTTAATCCAATTTAATCGTTAGTGGGCCATGTGTCTGCTTCTACGGGGAGGGGGATGCGCGATTCTGAAGGCGACCGACCGCGCTATAACAAGTAGAGTCTTCAACCCCGCATCTTCATGCCAGATCACACCCAACGTCAGGGCAACACCACCGAGCACATGCTGGGTAACCAAGCCTACACCGCCTCAGCCCAGTGGCAAACCCTCTACGAACATGACAAGCCCGTGGCCGAGCTGTTTCACGTGGCCTACACCGTTGCCGACCAAAACTCAGCCCAGCGACCGATTACCTTTGTGTTTAATGGCGGGCCAGGGGCGGCATCGGCCTACCTGCATGTGGGGGCGCTGGGTCCGCGCCGGGTGGTGTTTAACGCCGACGGCAGCCTGCCGCGCCCGCCGGTAGAGGTGGCCGACAACGACGAAAGCTGGCTGAGCTTCACCGACTTAGTCTTTATTGACCCTGTGGGCACTGGCTTTAGCCGCGTTTTGCCCCAGGACGGCGACAAAGCTGAGAAATCTGACGATAAGCCCGCCGACAAAGGGGCGGACAAACCCGACGAAAAGGCCAAAAAATTCTGGACGGTTGATCGCGATCTCAACGCCCTAGGCGAGTTCATTCAGGGCTACCTCTCGGCTCACCACCGCTGGCTGTCGCCGGTCTTCATTGCCGGGGAGAGCTATGGTGGCTTTCGGGTGGCGAAGCTTTGCCGCAAGCTTCAGCAGGACTATGGGGTCGGCCTGTGCGGGGCCATTCTGATTTCGCCGGTGATGGAGTTTATGCTGCTAGAGGGCAACGACTACAGCCTCAGCGGCTGGGCGACGGTAATTCCGTCGATGGCGGCCACGGCGGTCCATCACGGGCAGGTCGATACCACCGATAGCCCCATTACCCATGGGGCCAAGGCCGCCGACTTTGCCCGCAAATCCCTGATTCCACTGTTGGCCTTGGGCAGCACCGCCTCTGGCGAAGACCAGCAGCGAGTCTTTGGTCAGCTGGCCCATCTGATTGGCCTGCCGCTGGAGGTGGTGCAGCGCCACCGGGGTCGCATCGACATTGTGGTGTTTGCCCGCGAGCTGCTGCGCCATCAGCAGCGCATTTTGGGTCTTTACGATGGCTCGGTTACTGCGATCGACCCCTTCCCCGATCGCCTGATGCATGAAGGCACCGACCCTACCCTAGAGGGCATCGATCGCCTGTTTACCGGCGCTATCAACAGCCACCTGCGCTCGACTTTGGGCGTAAACACCACTCTGACCTATAACCTGCTCAGCTTTGAGGTGTTTAAAGCCTGGGAGTTCTTGCCTGAAAGCGAGTATCGCCAGGGCTTTGTGGGCTCGGTAGACGACCTGCGGGTGGGCATGGCCCTCAACCCCTACCTCCAGGTCTACGTTACCCACGGCATCTACGACCTGGTGACGCCCTACTTTTCGTCAGAGCACCTGCGGGATTTGATGAACCTCAACCCGGAGCTACAGCCAAACCTCACCCTGCGGCATTTTCAGGGGGGCCACATGTTCTATACCTGGGATGAGTCGCGACAGCTCTGGTTTGAGGACATGCAGCGGTTTTACCAGCGGGCGTCGGGCAAGTAGGGGAAGGCCAAAAAAAACCGACAGTCCCTTGCGGGCTTGTCGGTTGGTTGTGTGTTCCCTGTAGATGACTCGGCTAAAGTTGAGTCAATTTCAGTATCTCTGGAAGGTTCCTGAAAACCTAGCGAATTTATCACGGCTAACGGTGAGTTTGATCACAAAGTTACGTATTTTGGCGGATGCCACGCAGAGGCACAGGGGATCAGCCGAAACACGATTCCAGGTAAAGACTCCTCACAACGGGATTGCGTCGCGTCGGCTTTAGGGCAAAAATAGGGGCATACAGGGCTTTGTGCCAAGGATACCAGGAAAAATCGCCATGACCGAGTCATCCATGGGCACCGCAGAGGCGCTGGCCAGCATTGCGCTAGTGGCGATCGCCGCCGACGGCTACCTGGCCGATCAGGAGGGGCAGGATATGACCATGCTGCTGTCGCGCATGGCGTTGTTTAGCAGCTACTCCAAAGATGCCGTCCACCACTTGTTCGATCTGCTGCTGACGCGCCTCAAGACCGAGGGACCGGGGGCGATGGTTGACCAGGCCAAGGCCATTTTGCCCCAGGATCTGCGGGAGACGGCCTTTGCGATCGCCACCGATCTAGTGCTGTCTGACCGCACCGTTACCCCCCAGGAGCAGGCGTTTTTAGAAGACCTGTACCGAATTTTGGAGATTCCCGGCCCCCTGGCCCAGCAGATTGTGCAGGTAATGACGATCAAAAATCGGGCCTAGTGCCGCTACGCGGAGTTCAAAATGCAAAGTTAAAAATGAAAAATTTCAGGGCGTTAGCGTTTCAAGCTCCCTGAGCGGCAGGTTTGCTTCTGTTCTGCTATCTACTAAGCAAAATGGGCCAACGCTTTAACAGCCTGCTAGAGGTTTGAATTTTCAATTTTGAACTTTGAATTATTGCGGCTTTTCTCCGGCTACCCACCACGAATGGGTTTCACGAGTGACCCCTGTAGGTCAGGTATAGTGGGGCTTTACGGCTGCCAGGAGGTCGGGCATGAACACAAGCAGCAGCGTCGTCGAGATTTTGTCGGCGGAGGAAATGCGCCGCACGCTCAACCGGCTGGCGTCGGAGGTGGTGGAGCGGGGCGGCGACCTGAGCCGTCTGGTGCTGCTGGGAATTTACACGCGCGGCGTGCCCCTGGCCCACCTGCTGGCCCAGCAGATTCAGCGGCTGGAGGGGGTAGATCTGCCGGTGGGGGCGATCGACATCACCCTCTACCGCGACGACCTGGATAAAATCAGCACCCGCACCCCGGCCCGTACCGAGATACCCTTCGACATCAGCGATCGCGTGGTGGTACTGGTGGACGATGTGATCTTTAGCGGGCGCACTATTCGCGCCGCTCTCAACGCGGTGATTGACTACGGTCGGCCCAGCGCCATTCGCCTGGCGGTGCTGATCGACCGGGGCCATCGGGAACTGCCCGTGCGCCCTGACTTTGTGGGCAAAACCCTGCCCACGGCGAAGGATGAAGCGGTGAAGGTGTTTTTGCAGGATCCAGACGGGCGGGATGGGGTAGAACTGCTGAAGCGATCTTGAGGGTGTTACGTCTGGTGTGCGATCGCGCCAAAAGCGGCCCGATTTTTCCTAGGATAGGGGGCGTTGATTTGGCGAAACCCCTGTGACCCTACTGCCCGTCACCCACGAGACCCAGGCCCGTAAGGCCGACCACCTGCGCATTTGCCTGGAGGGGCCGGTGCAGTGTGCCCAAGTCACCACTGGGCTAGAGCACTATCGGTTTACTCACTGCTGTCTGCCAGAGGTCGACTATCAAGATATCGACCTGAGCACGGTGTTTTTGGGGCATCGGCTGGAGGCACCGCTGCTGATTTCGTCCATGACTGGGGGCACCGAGGCGGCGCATCAGATCAACCGGCGGCTGGCGGTGGTGGCCCAGCGCTATGGGTTGGCGATGGGGGTCGGCTCCCAACGGGTCGGGGTCGAAAATCCTGACGTGATGGAAACGTTTGCGGTTCGGTCAGAGGCTCCAGACATTCTCCTGCTGGCGAATTTGGGGGCGGTGCAGCTTAACTACGGCTACGGCCTCGACCAGTGCCGCCGCGTGGTAGACAAGCTAGCCGCTGACGCGCTGATCTTGCACCTCAACCCGTTGCAGGAGGCAGTGCAAACCGGGGGCGACACAAATTTCAAAGGACTGTTCCAAAAAATAGAGCAGCTCTGCGCCGCGCTGCCCGTGCCGGTGATTGCCAAGGAGGTCGGCAACGGCATCTCGGCTCCCATGGTGCGGCGGCTGGTGGAGGCCGGGGTCGCGGCGGTGGATGTGGCCGGGGCCGGGGGCACCTCCTGGGCCAGGGTGGAGAGCGAGCGGGCGATCGATGCCCACCAGCGACGGCTGGGGCAGACCTTTGGGGAATGGGGTTTGCCTACGGCAGACTGCATTGTGCAGGCGCGACGCACGGCCCCAACCCTGCCGCTGATCGCCTCTGGGGGGCTGCGCCACGGGCTAGATGTGGCCAAAACCTTAGCTTTGGGAGCCGATCTGGCGGGGTTGGCGATGCCGTTTTTGCAGGCGGCAAGCGAGTCAGAGGAGGCCGTGGCGGCCCTGGCCGAGGTGCTAATGGCCGAAATTAAAACCGTGCTGTTCTGCACTGGGCAAGACAGTTTGGCTGGGTTTCGCCAGGCGGGAGTGCTAGAGCGAGACTAAGCCAGGTTCGTCGGTTGTTTTGCCACCGCCATAGGATCAGGACAAGTAATACCGGATCCGAATTCCATACCCCTGGCTCCCGACGGGCCAACCTGTAGGGGCAAACGGTTGTTTGCCCTCATCAACCGAGGGCAGCTAATACTGAATTCGCCTCGGTTACCCCCGGTTGGGCTGGGCAAACACCGTTTGCCCCTACGCAAGCCTCCTGTTTCGAATCGGGGCGATGGGATTCGGATTTGATATAAGGACATTGCACTGCAATGCCCCTGTCGAAAGGTTCTAGCTTTATTGAGCGGGAACAGCCTCAAGCAGCTTGGCCAGGGTGGCCTGGGTGCCCAGCTCATGGAGCTGGTGCAGATACTGGGTGACGGCCTCGACGAATCGAGCGGATTGGGGAAGATCGCCAAACAGCTCCGTCAGGCTCAGCAGCGGCATGGGGTCAGTGCCGCCCAATTTGGCCCGTTCTGTCAGCGTATCGGCCATGGGGTCATCGATCGCCATCGCATGGCCCTGGTCATCGTTACCGTTGAGATAGCGGAACCAGGCGGCAATGGTGAGACTCAGGTGGTCAATGGGGCCAGATTGCTCCAGCTGTTCCCGCAGGGAACCCAGTGCCCACTTGGGCAGCTTGGCCGAGCTGTTGAGGCACAGCCGAGCCAGCTGATCCTGAATCTTGGGGTTCGAGAATCGCTCGACCAGGGTTTGCTTATACTGGCTGACGTCGATACCGGGCACGGGCCGCAGGGTGGGGGTGACTTCATCCATCAGCCGCTCGATCGCCTGGCGAATTTGGTCGTCGGCCATCGCTTCATGGGCGTAGGTGTAGCCTTTCAGCGACCCCAGGTAGCCCAGCAGCAGGTGGCTGGTGTTGAGCAGCCGAATCTTCATCATCTCGTAGGGGTGCACGTCGTCGGTCATCTGCACACCGACGCTCTCCCAGTCGGGACGTCCGGCACTGAAGCGATCTTCGACCACCCACTGCAAGAAGGGCTCGGCCACCACGGGCCAGGCATCGTCAATGTCGAACTGGTCGGCGACCATTTGCAGGTCGCCGGGGGCGGTGGCGGGGGTGATGCGATCGACCATGCAGTTAGGGAAGGCAACATTTTCCCGAATCCAGCCGCTCAAATCGGGGTTTTGCAGATCGGCGAAGCTAGTGAGCATTCTGCCCACCATGTCGCCGTTGCCCTGGATGTTGTCGCAGGAGAGCACGGTGAACGGAGTGATTCCCCTTTGCCGCCGTCGCTCCAATGCCGCCGTGAGAAAACCGTAGACCCCGTGGGGTTCGTTTGGATGCTGCAAATCGTGCTGAATCGTCGGATGATTCACGTCGAACTCGCCCGTGCCCTCGACGACGTAATAGCCGCCTTCAGTAATAGTCAGGGTGACGATGCGGCACTGGAGATCGGCTAGAGTTTCAATCACCGCCTCGCGGTTTTCGGGGGCGAACAGGTATTGGGTGATTGAGCCGATGACGCGAGCGTTGTCCCCGGCGGGCGATCGCTCCACCAGGGTGTACAGACAGTCCTGAGAAACCAGGGCATCGCGCATTCTCTGGTCAAACTCCAGCAGGCCGACGCCGCAGATGCCCCAGTCGCTGCCGGGGTTTTGCTCCAGGTAGTTGTCTATGTAGAGCGCCTGGTGGGCTCGGTGAAAGCCGCCAACGCCGATGTGGACAATGCCGGGAGTGACGGTGCTGCGATCGTACCGGGGCAGGCGTACTCGATCGCTCAGCTGGCCGAGCGATCGCTCATTCAGCTTGACGAGGGACTTCGCGGGGTTGGATGGGCTGTTCATAGGTCTGCTCTCGCGGGGCTTCGGTTTGTAGCGGGACTTCGGGATGGTGGGTGAGGCTGAGGGGATGGCGCTCGGCCTTGGGAATGGCTTCGCCTGCGCCGTCAAACAGGTGGCACAGATTGCCATCGATGGTGACGGGGACGCGATCGCGTACCTTGGCCCGACTGTCGCCATCGGTCTGCACAATAAAGGTGTCGCCCCCAGCGACCTTGACGTAGAGGTAGGTTTCGCCACCGAGGCGCTCCACCACCAGGACTTCGCCCATCAGGGTGGGGTTGGTGGCATCGATCCGCAGGTGCTCGGGGCGAATGCCCAGGGTGGCGCGATCGCCTGCCATCAGCGTTCTCGGCTGCACCGGAATGGTGACGGTGGCATCGCCCGGCAGGCGCACGGTGGTGCCGCCGTCCTGCACCCCGGTGGTCTGCACCGCCAAAAAGTTCATCTTGGGTGAGCCGATGAACCCGGCTACAAACAGGTTGCGGGGATGGTGGTACAGCTCCAGCGGCGACCCCACCTGCTCGACCACGCCGCCCTGGAGCACCACGATCTTGTCGGCCAAGGTCATGGCTTCGACCTGGTCGTGGGTGACATAGATCATGGTGGATTGCAGGCTTTCGTGCAGCCCCGCCAGCTCAATGCGCATCTGCACCCGCAAGGAGGCGTCCAGGTTTGACAGCGGCTCGTCAAACAGGAATACCTTCGGGTTACGAACTAATGCACGACCGATCGCCACCCGCTGCCGTTGACCACCGGAGAGCTTACCTGGCTTGCGATCGAGCAGCGGTTCGAGCTGCAAAATTCGCGCCACATCCCGCGCCCGCTCCATTCGCCGCTCTTTTGACACCCCGGCCAGGCGCAGGCTAAAGGCCATGTTCTCGGCCACGGTCATGTGCGGGTACAGGGCGTAGGTTTGGAACACCATGGCCAGCCCCCGCTGGTCAGGCGGCACATCGTTCATGCGCTCGCCATCGACGAGCAGGTCGCCGGAGGTGATGTCTTCGAGCCCGGCGATCATGCGCAGCAGGGTCGATTTACCGCAGCCGGAGGGGCCGACAAAGACGACAAATTCTTTGTCATGAATATCGAGATTGACGCCTTTGATAACTTCGTTATCGACGTAGGTTTTATGAATGTCTCTTAACGTGACGGTTGACATGGCTGGCTCACCTTACTAAGTGAAAAATTTAAACACTGCACTCTAGTAGGTTGGGTAGAACGGAGTGAAACCCAACTTTGAATTGGGCCTGTTGGGTTACGCTGGCGCTTTAACCCAACCTACGGTTTTGGTTGGTGGGCAGTGCCCACCCTACGGCGGATCGGTTACTTAACGGCCCCAAAGGTGAGACCTCGCACCAGCTGCCGCTGGCTGACCCAACCGAAGATCAAAATGGGGGCGATCGCCATGCTAGAAGCGGCCGACAGCTTGGCCCAAAACAAACCCTGAGGGCTAGAAAATGACGCAATAAACGCCGTCAGTGGAGCCGCATCAAAGGTGGTTAAATTGAGGCTCCAGAAGGCTTCATTCCACGACAAAATAATCGAGAGCAGGGCAGTGGAGAAAATCCCCGGCAGGGCCAGAGGCAGCAGCACATGGACCAGTTCCTGATAGGTGGAAGCGCCATCCATGCGATCGGCTTCGAGAATTTCCTTCGGCACTTCTTTGAAAAAGCTGTAGATCATCCACACCACAATCGGCAAGTTAATTAAGGTGTAAATGATGATCAAACCGATGCGGGTGTCGAGCAGCCCCGTTTCCCTCGCCAAAATGTAGATCGGCACCAGCACACCCACGGCGGGCAGCATTTTGGTCGAGAGCATCCACAGCAGCGTGCCCTTGGTGCGCTTGGTGGGAAAAAACGACATGGCGTAGGCCGCCGGAATCGCCAGCAGCAGCGACAGAATCGTCGCCCCCAGGGAGATCACCACGCTGTTCCAGGCAAAGTTGAAGTAAGAGGCGCGGGTCTGCACCGCCACATAGTTCTCCAGGGTGGGCCGAAAGAACAGCTGGGGCGGCGTGGCGACCGCCGCCACCTCGGTTTTGAAGCTGGTAATGAACATCCAGAAAATTGGGAAGAACAGCAGGCAGGCCACCAGCCAGCCCAGCAGGGGAATCCACCAGCGGTGAGATTGCTTAGTTGCCATATCAAGAGTCCAAATTGCGAGCAACACTGCGCATCAGGAAAATCGCCACGATGTTGGCCAGCACGACGGCAATTAAGCCGCCCGCCGAGGCCCCACCGACGTCGAATTCCAGCAGCGCTTTGAGGTAGATGTAGTAGGCCAGGTTGGTGGTGGCCAGGCCAGGGCCGCCCCCGGTGGTGACGAAGATTTCAGCAAAGATGGTGAGGAAGAAAATCGTCTCGATCATGGCGACCACGGCGATCGCCCGGTTGAGGTGGGGCAGCACCACAAAGCGGAACAACTGCATCGCGCTAGCGCCATCCATGCGGGCCGCTTCCATCTGATCGGTATCCAGGGACTGAATTGCCGTCAGCAAAATCAGCAGGGAAAAGGGCAGCCACTGCCAGGCCACAATGATGATGATCGCCAGCAGCGGAAAGTCGGCAAACCAGTCGATCGCCCCCAGACCCAGCCCCCGCGTAATCTGGGCGAACAGCCCGTTCACCGGGTGCATCAGCATGTTTTTCCAGATCAGGGCGCTGACCGTGGGCATGACGAAAAAGGGCGAAATCGCCAGCACCCGCGCCACGCCGCGACCAGGGAACTCCTGGTTAAACAACACCGCCAGCACGGTGCCGAGGCCAATGGTAATCGCCAGCACCGATATCACCAGCACCATCGTGATGCCGATAGAAATCCACAGGGTGGGGTCGGTGAGAATGTAGGCAAAGTTGGCAAAGCCAACAAACTCGCGCTCGTCAGGAATCAGCAGGTTGTAGCGCTGGAAGGCAAACCAGATGGCCATCGCCAGCGGCACCACCATCCAGAGCACCAGCAGAATCACCGCGGGCGCGACCAGCAGCCGGGCGGGAATTGAGCGGTGCGATCGCGTCCGCGCAGGCGGCGGCGAATGGGTAGGGGTTGCGATAGATGAGGTCATGGCAGGAAGGGGGTGGATGAGTAGGGGGTGGATGAGTGGGCGGGTAGGCGGGTGGGAGAGTGAAAGGGTGGATGAGTGGGGGTGTTGGTGTTGGGTATTAGGTATCAGGTGTCAGATTTTAGGGTTTAGGTGTCAGGTACATGGAAAACCCATCTACCCATCTACCCATCCACCCGCCTACCCTCCCACCCCTTACCCGCCTACTCGATGTAGCCGGTATGACGCATAAACCGCTCAGCGACGGTCTGCGACTGCGCGATCGCCTGATCGACCGAAACCTGGTTGGTCAGGGCGGAGGCCATGCGCTGGCCGACCTGGGTGCCGATCGCCTGAAATTCAGGAATATCCACGTACTGCACGCCGTGGTAGGGGGTCGGTAGTGGGGATGGGTTGGTGATATCGGCGGCCTGGATAGAGTCCAGCACGATTTCGGCGAAGGGGGCGGCGGCCTGGTAGTTGGGGTTCTTGTAGGTGGAGGTGCGGGTGCCCGGCGGTACCGAGACCCAGCCATGCTCCTCTGCCACCAGCTGCACATACTCCTTCGAGGTTGCCCAGGCGACGAAGCGCTCGGCGGCCTCGGGCGATTGCGACGTGGCGGGAATTGCCAGTGCCCAGGACCACAGCCAGTTAGAGCCATTGGGGTAAGACTCGACCGGGGCGCGGGCAAAGCCGAGGCGATCGGCCACCTGCGACTGGTCAGGGTTGGAGAGCAGTCCGGCGGCGACGGTGGCGTCGATCCACATGCCGCATTTGCCAGTAGAGAACAGGGCCAGGTTTTCGTTAAAGCCGTTGGAGCTGGCTCCGGGCGGCCCGTACTGGTTCATCACATCCACGTAATAAGTGACGGCGTTTTGCCACTCGGGGCTGTCGATGGTGGGCTGCCAGTCCATATCGAACCAGCGGCCGCCGAAGGTGTTGACCAGGGTGGTGAGAAACGCCATATTTTCGCCCCAGCCCGGCTTGCCCCGCAGGCAAATGCCGTAGACGCCGTTGGCCGGGTCGTGCACCTGGCTGGCCCACTCGCCCACCTGGGCATAGGTGGGGTTGGGGGGCACCGTAATGCCCGCCTTGTCGAATAGGTCGGTGCGGTAATAGAGCATTGAGCTTTCGCCGTAGAAGGGCACCGCGTAGAGGGTGTCTTCGTAGGAAAGCCCGGTGCGAATTGGGTCGATCAGGTCGTCGACATCGTATTCAGCGGGGAGACCGTCGAGCGATCGCAGCCAGCCCCGCCTGGCCCAAATCGGCGTTTCGTAGGACCCAATCGTCAAAACATCGAATTGACCGCCCTGGCTGGCCACATCGGTGGTGGTGCGCTGGCGCAGAATGTTTTCTTCTAGCACCACCCAGCGCAGCTCGATGTCGGGGTTGTCGGCTTCGAACTGGCTCGACAGGTCTTGCATCACCACCATGTCGCCGTTGTTGACGGTGGCGATGGTGAGGCGAGTGCGGTCCCCGACTTGGGGGCCGGCTGAACAGGCATTGACAAGCTGCACTAGCAGTAGGCCAATCAGGAATGCCACCAGCCCCCTGGCACGCATTCGGGCGCGGCGAAATAAGCGCATCGCACGGCTCCTCGGATTGCTAAAAAAATAAACTAAGTTGAATTTATGCTCTGACTATGGGCAAAAGCCCAATAATGGAATCATACTGATGTCACTTCCCAAAGATGAGGCGCTCAGTCGTATTCGCAACAATTCTTGATTGCAATCCCACCTGTGAGGTCAGCTTTATGAGCGCGACGGCAACCTACAATTTCCAGGGCAAAACCATTCTGATTACCGGCGGGGCAGGGGAAATCGGCAAAGCCACTGCCCACCGATTTGCTGCCAACGGGGCAACAATTGTGTTGCTGGACATTAACGAAATGAGATTGGCCGAGGTTGCCCAGGGATTGAAAGACTACGGCAATCCTGTGTACACCATTCGCTGCGATGTCACCGACGCTCAGGAGGTGGCCGACGTGTTTGCGATCGCCGTGGAGCAGGTGGGGCAGCTCGACTACGTGTTTAACAATGCCGGCTACCAGGGCGCGTTTGCCAAAACCGACGAGTATCCTGAGCAGGATTTTCAGACGGTGATCGACATCAACGTAGTTGGCGTGTTTCACATTCTCAAAACCGCCGCTCAACACCTGCGGAAGACTGGCGGGGCAATCGTCAACATGGCCAGCCACGCTGGGGTGGATGGACCGCCTAACATGTTGGCCTACGCCGCCTCCAAGTTTGCGGTAATTGGCATGACCCAAACCGCTGCCAAAGACCTGGCCCCCTACGGCATTCGCGTCAACGCTCTATCGCCGTCGCTGATTGGCCCCGGTGTGATGTGGACCCGGCAGACGGAACTACAGGCAGGGGTGGGGTCGCAGTATTTTGACGCCGACCCCAAGGTGGTCGAGCAGCAGATGCTCAACTCAGTGCCGCTGCGCCGCCTGGGCCGGTTAGAAGAAGTCGCCAACGGGGTCGCTTTCTTGATGAGCGACGAGGCTAGCTACATCACCGGGTTCAATTTGGACGTCACAGGGGGACAATAGAATTGAGCAAATATTCTCTGATGGACGAATTGCTCAATCACTCTTTAGATAGATCTTTAATCGAATAAAATCTTTCTTTGGGTAGTGGTGGGTTTTGAGGTGAGCGATGGGAGATATTTATGCAGAAAAGCGCGATGTTCGAAGACTGGCCCAACAGGGCCATCGCAAGCTCGACCTAGCGGCTCATGCCGCGTGGCTATACTACATTGCTGGTAACACCCAAGAAGAAATTGCCGCCAAGCTGAATGTGTCGCGGCAGGCGGCCCAGCGCTTGGTGGCCCTAGCCGTCAGCGAAAAGCTGATCAAATTTCGCCTCGACCATCCCCTCAGCCACTGCATTGCCCTGGCCGAGGCCCTGCGCGATCGGTTTGATCTAGCGATGTGTGAAGTCGTGCCCGACCCCGCCGTCGGTGGTGACCTTTACGACGGCTTGGGCGTCTGCGCGGCGACTTATCTAGAGACCTATCTAGTCGCCAGAACCCCTTCCATTCTGGCCTTTAGCTCGGGGCGCACCCTGCGGGCCATGGTCGATCAAATTCCGTCGATGGATCAGCCTCAGCACAAGATTGTTTCGATTGTGGGCAACATGTCGCACTACGGGCTAGCCGGTCGCCATGAGGTGGTCATGCATTTGTCTGATCGGGTGGGGTCGCAAACCTACCCGGTGCCCACGCCAGCGGTGGCCACCAGCGTGGAGGAGCGCGACTTGTTGCAGACCCAGCGATCGTTTCTAGCGGTTAAAGCTCTGGCGGAGCAGGCTAAGGTCACCTTCGTCGGCGTTAGTCACATCGCTTGGAACGCGCCCCTGCACGAGGATGGCTTTATCAACGACGCCGAACTGACCGAGCTGATTGAGTTGGGGGCCGTGGGTGAAATCGCTGGCTGGGCGTTCAATTCTCAGGGGAAATTGCTGCAAGCGGGCACCAATAGCCGTGTTGCTGGCGTGCCCCTAGAGCAACCAGCTCAGCGCCTGATCATCGGCGTTGCTGGCGGCACCCGCAAAGCCGAAGCCATTCTCGCGGCCCTACAGGGTCGGCTGATCAGCGGGCTAATTACTGACGAAGCCGCCGCCACAGCGATTTTGATTAAGGGATAACTATTATCGACCCGAGATCGGCTAGCTCGGATGAATGGATTTAGAGCGATTTAGGAGAAACCCATGACCGAGCCCGTGATTTGTTTAGGAGAATGCTTAGTCGATCGCCTGTTTGAGGTCGGTGAAACGCCTGAAAGTGGCTCTGCTGACGGCACCGATTATCCTGGTGGAGCACCTGCGAATGTGGCTGCTGCGATCGCAAAACTCGGCACCCCCACCCGACTGATCAGCGCCCTAGGCCAAGATGACCTGGGCGACTGGCTAATTCAGGTTTTGCAAGAGCAGGGAGTGGCGTGCCAGATTCAGCGCGTGGTCAATGTGCCCACCCGCACGGTGCTAGTGCAGCGGGATGAAACGGGCGATCGCAATTTCATTGGCTTCAGCGCCCCCGACCCCACCGCCTTTGCCGACGCCCACCTCACCCCCGAGTGGATAGATGCCGTCGATTTTGCCGGGGTGAAGTATCTGGTGATGGGGACGCTGGGCCTGGCCTACCCCACTACTGCCAGCGCCATGGCACGGGCGCGAGACAAGGCCCAGCAGGCCGGGGCCAAGATTGTGATTGATCTGAACTGGCGGCCAGTGTTTTGGCCAGAAGTAGACCTTGCTCCCGCCAAAATTCGAGACTTTTTAAGTGTCGCTGACTTGCTCAAACTCGCTCGCGAAGAGGCTCTGTGGCTGTTCGCGACCGATTCCGCCGCAGATATTTGTCGGCAACTGCCCCGCGCTCAGGCTGTATTGCTCACCGATGGCGGCAACGGCAGCACCTGCGCTACGAAACAGCACAGCGTCTCACTCCCGGCCTTTGATGTCAGCAGCAAAGATACAACCGGGGCAGGAGACGCCTTCCTAGCCGGAATTCTGCACCAGCTTTGCCAGCGGGGCTGGGATGTTTGGCAAGACCCGGCTGAGATTAAAGCAATTCTGCGTTATGCCAGCGCGGTGGGGGCGCTGACGACGTTGAAACCGGGTGCGATCGCCGCCCAGCCCACCCCCCAGGAGGTCGATGCTTTTCTGCACCACCAGGTCGCTGCCTAAACCCCGAGGGCGAATGCCATTCGCCCCTACATCCCCATTAATAAGGCAACCCTGTAGGGGCAAACGGCGTTTGCCCTAACCAAACCGGGCTAAATATAGAGGAGCGCCCATCAGGCCAACTCCAGCCCAATCTCAAAACGCCCGGTGTAGCCCTCTCTAGCCTCGGTAATGGGCAGAATTAACTGATCGCCGCCGCTGCGGAAGATACCGTCGTTTTGGTTACGGGTGGTGCGATCGCCCCTATCGCTGTAAGGGGGCTGGGCGTAGACGCGATCGCTCAGAACATCGTCAAAATAAAGCTGTGAGGTAAATTCATAGCCCTGATTTTCGGCAGTATTACCGCGAATTTTGAAGTGAATATGTGCAGTCCGGCCAGGATACCAACCCGGATAAATGGTGGTGAACTCGACCGTGCCGTCAGCATCGGTGACCTGAGCACCGCGCAGAAACTTTTGGCCTAAGGTGTTGGCTTGGCGATCGTTTACGTCTGAATAGGCTCCGGTGGCATCGCAGTGCCAGACATCTACCATTGCTCCTGCCAGCGGCACACAGGCATCAGCACCTACTTGAGATACCCGAAATTGCAGCTTTAGGGGAACGCCTGGTTTCACCGAGCCAGTCGTTGGGTCAGAGCGAATATCGGAGCGATTTAGCGCTTCATCAACAAAATAGGGGCCTTCGGTCTGCTGGGGTCGCACGGTGCAAGCAGGCTGCCCTGCCGTCGCTGCGCCGGTCGAGGTTTGGGCTACGGTACTACTCGGTTCAGCCGAGGCCGAGGGCTTGCGCAAGCAGCCAAACAGCGAAACCATCAGAGTGCCGCCGATGAAGCCTAGGGCATCGCGACGCTTGAGGCTAAGGCCATTCATTCTAGATACATATTGTCTGGGCATAACTGTAGGGGCATTACTATATCGACAGCTTCTATTGGGCCAAACCAAAATTACGGTTTACCCCAAGCTTGAATTACAGCATTGTCATCATCCCTACCTCACCACCTTTAGCGACTCGTAGAGTGGGGTGTATCGTTCAAATGCCGCCTCATAGGCTGCGTGCTTTTGGGGTTGCACCGCCTCGATCGCCTCTGGCAAAGTCTCAAATGCTTCCTCCAGCGACGGATAGACACCTACCCCTACCATCGCCAAAATCGCCGCCCCGTAGGCCGCTCCTTCTTCGGCTTTGGGAGCGACCAGTTCGGTGTGGAGCACATCCGCTAGTAGGTGGAACCAGAGGGGCGATCGCACCCCGCCCCCCGTTGCCAGTAGCTGATTCACCGGAGAAGTTCCCTGAATCACTTCCAAGGCCGCCCGCAGGCTAAAGGCCACCCCTTCCAGCACTGCCCGAATCAGGTCGCCCTGGGTGTGAGCCAGCGACAAATTCACCCAGGCTCCCCGCGTATCGGGGTCGAGGTAGGGGCTGCGCTCGCCCGCCAAGTGAGGCAAAAACAGCACGCCCCGCGCCCCCGGTTCAGATTTTTCGGCCAGGGCCATCAGATCGGCAAAGGCGATATTGGGGGCAAAGGTGTCGCGGTACCAGCGCAGGGCACCCCCCGCCGCCAGGGTTACCCCCAGCAGGTGGTAGCCACCATCGGCATGGCAAAACAGGTGCACGCGCCCCTGGGGGTCGGGGGTGGGGACATCGCAGGGGGCAAAAATTACTCCCGACGTGCCAATGCTGAGGCTGCCTCGCTTCAGGTTGCGATCGGAAATGCCGAGACCGATCGCCGCTGCGGCGTTGTCACCGCCACCCGCCACCACGGGCAGTCTTGCTGGGAGTCCTGTCCGCTCAGCCAGTTCCGGCTTCAGCCGTCCAGCAATGGCGGTCGATTCGACCACCGTGGGAAACAGGTCGGGGCTGATATCGAGAGCGGCGAGGATATCCTGATCCCACTGCCGACTGGCCAGGTTTAAGCAGCCAATGCCAGAGGCATCCGAGGGTTCCGTCACCGCTTCACCAGTCAGCACGTAGCCGAGGTAGTCTTTGGGCAGCAGAATTTGCCGCACCTGGGCGTAGGTCTGGGGTTCCTCCTGCCGCAGCCACACCAATTTGGGTAGCTGAAACCCCGTAATTGCCGGATTGCCGGTGCGCTGAATCAGGTCTGACCGGGGCACTGCCGCTTCAATTTCCGCCACCGCCGCCCCTGTGCGCTGGTCATTCCAGAGAATGGCTGGGCGAATTACCTGACCGTCTTCGTCCAGCGGCACCATGCCGTGCATTTGGCCTGATAGACCGAGAGCAACTACCGTTTGCCCCTCAATCTGCGCCGCTACTTCGCTCAGGGCCGTGAGACTAGCCTCGACCCAATCGGCGGGCTGCTGCTCCGTCCAGCCGGGGTGGGGCGTCAGCAGGGGATAACTCTGGGTCGTTTGGGCCACCACTTGGCCTTGCAGATTGACGGCGATCGCCCGCACCCCGCCGGTTCCCAAGTCTAAACCAATGACTACGTCCGCCAACTCAGCCTCCCCATCCCTACGATTCTGCAATGACTGGCGCTTTTAGATTCCCTGAGGTGCGTTCTGGAGCTTCATTCCGCTCCACCCGCTGAGGCTCCTGATCGACAACTATCGGCTCATCCAGGCGGCTCTCTTCCCAAGTAATCAGCCGTGAACCGCCTTTGCGAGTGAAATAGCTCCACAACCACTGGATCATCACCACCAGCTTGTTGTCAAACTCGATCAAATAGTAGATGTGTACAAAAATCCAGATCAGCCAGGCGGGGAAGCCCCACAGCTTGAACCGTCCCATATTCACCACCGCCGCGTGATGGCCAATCACCGCCAGACTGCCTACATCGTCATAGTGGAAGGGAGGCACCGCTTTCCCTTGCAGCCGCCGCTGAATTAGCTTGGCGATGTAGGCTCCCTGCTGCATCGCCACGGGCGCAACACCCGGCAGGGGCTGGTTTCCCTCCGGGGAGTCTGCGCCATTGTTCTGGTGGGCAAAGTGGGCTAGATCGCCCACCACAAAAATGTTGGGCTGCTCAGGCAGACTTAGATCAGGGTTCACCATGACCCGCCCCGAGCGATCGAGCTGAGCCCCGGCTCGGGCAGCCAGCACTTTGCCCAGCGCCGAAGCCCTCACTCCGGCAGCCCAGAGAATGGTTTTGGCCCGCACTTGCTCCGTCTGCTCGCCCTGGCGCACCGTCACCACATCGTCGTCGATGTCGGTCACTAGAGCTTCGGTACGCACTGTTACACCCAACTCCTTCAGTGATGCGGCGGCTTTGGCCGACAGATCAGCGGGGTAAGGGGGCAGCACGCGATCGAGCCCTTCCAGCAACAGAATACGGGTTTCGGTGGTGTCAATATGGTGAAATTCGTCCTTAAGCGTGTGAAAAGCCAGTTCGGCCAGGGCCCCAGCCAGTTCCACACCGGTTGGCCCGCCGCCCACCACCACAAACGTTAGCCAGGCCCGCCGCCGCTCCGGATCTGACTCTTTTTCAGCGGCTTCAAACGCCCCAAAAATTCGTTTCCGCATTTCTAGGGCGTCCTCAAGGGTCTTCAGCCCCGGTGCGGCTTCGGCCCACTGGTCATGACCGAAGTAGTGGTGGCTAACACCCGTGGCCACCACCAGCGTGTCGTAGGGCAGAGTTGCGTGGGTTAGCGTCACTTGCTGCTGCTGAGGGTCAATATCAATGACGGCATCCATCAACACCCTGACGTGGCGGTGAGCACTCAAGATCGCTCGCAGGGGCGACGAAATATCCCCAGGTGATAATTTCCCCGTAGCTACTTGATAGAGCAGCGGTTGAAACAGATGAAAATTTCGTTTGTCAATCAGAGTGACTTCAACCTGCTTAGTTTTTCCCAATGCCTTAGCGGCATAGAGACCGCCAAACCCTCCTCCAACGATCACAACTTTGTGAGGCTGAGTCTCAATGGCGGTATTTTTCATGGAATTAGCTCCATCTCAACTAGGCTCTGCTGAAGATCGCTGGGGAAATCTCGTCAAGGCTGCTTGGGGCCAGGGTGCGATCGCACTATCTAACAAATTGTTTCAGCCGATTTCTGAGCAATGTAGCTAGCCCCATCGACTGAAAGACATAGCTATTTGCTGCTTTGCAAAGAAAGCTATGGTTCAAATAGCGCTGGCTAGCTTCAGTGTAAGTATTCAAGAGGGTCTTGTGGGGCTCTCAATCTTCTGTCACGGTGTTCAATTCGAAAGGCCGTAGTAGACCTAGTCACCTGCTCTGTGCTTTAGCTAGGGAAGTTTTAGCAGCGGCGATCGCCGTACCGCCCCTCCATGTATGAATATGGCTGAACCGGTGCGGCCAATTGACTAACTCCACCTATGGCTAGACGCTGCCCTCAACTCAGTTACCTAAGCTGAAAACAGTTCTCGGCAACAAATCTGCCAGCTTTAGTCTGCGACCTCAATGGTTAGAAGGCATTGTAAGCCTACACATCCGCAACCACTAGCCCAGCCTCTTGACTTCAATCAAGCGGTGAAGATAGCTACGCCCGGTGTGCCTAAGGATGTGCTGAATTAATTTCAGGGGCAGAATCTAGCCGAGATCATGGAAATCTAGGACCGACAATTTAAACCTCAAACCTCAGGAGAATTAGCATGGCCCCAGTACTCACAAACCGCAAAGTGGCGATCTTAGCCACCGATGGATTTGAGCAGGTTGAGTTGACCGAGCCCAAACAAGCGTTAGAAAAAGCCGGTGCCCAAGTGCATGTGATCGCCCCCCAGGGTGACTCCATTCAAGGCTGGAATCACCATGACAAAGGTGACACAGTGCCGGTCGATCGCACCCTTGACCAAGCTCGCGCCGCCGATTACGACGCGCTAGTGCTGCCCGGTGGAGTGTTGAATCCTGACCAGCTCAGAACCAACGCTCAAGCCATTCAGTTTATTCAGGCATTTTTTGCCGATAGCAAACCCGTAGCCGCAATTTGTCACGGGCCTTGGACCTTGATTGAAGCCGATGTGGTCAAGGGGCGCACCGTCACCTCCTGGCCTTCTCTAAAAACCGACCTTAGCAATGCCGGGGCCACCTGGGTCGATCAAGAGGTGGTCGTCGATCAGGGGTTAATCACCAGCCGCAACCCCCACGATTTGCCCGCCTTCAACAGCAAAATTGTGGAAGAGTTTTGTAAGGGCAAACATGTGGCCCAAGCCCAAGCCGTTTAGGCCAACGTCAATTCTTAAGCTCCATCCGGCTGGTTGCAGCTTTCTGCTGGACGCAAAACAATGCCTGTTCTCGACTGATGCTCCTAGCATTGGTATCGCCAAAGGAAGGGGTGTCGGGCAACAGATTATTTGTCGTCTTAACAACTTTTTGTCATCTAGCCAAAAATCGCTAAGCCATTGACAAGAAAGGGTCTTAGTGATTGCTAAGATGACACCTAAAGTGCGCTCAAACGCTAAATGAACCTTGATGGCACTAATGCGTTAAGGCGACACCAATTTGGTTAAGACGACACTAAAGTGTTAGCGACGACAACTAAACCGTTACTCGACATCAGATGGGTGAACGGGGCTTTGCTAATTTGGAAGTGAGCGAGCACTGCTTCCTCTAGGGCAAGCGTTGGGTGCGGGGTCACCGCGTCTACGTCATAGCGACCGAGAGGGGCTCGATAGCTCATAAGACGTCTAATTCATTATGCGATGGCAGATGCTGAAGGATGTCATCCCTCGAGTGGTCTTTTTTTGTCAATCAGCAGGCCCGCCCCGCTTGAGAACTGGGTCAATGTCAGTGCAACGAGAGCAACCTACTCTATAAGAACTCTAATTTCAGCGCATATTGACTACTTCCGAAGCGCTTCGCTGTTTTCGGCGTTCTTGCAAAGACTTATCAATTAATTTTGCAACCAGCCAAGAGACAGATCTTTCATCTGTCTGCGCCCACTCCTCCAGTTCTTGCTTTAACTCTGGAGAAACGTAAGCAACCACTCGCTCCAAGTCTGTCTTACCACCCATTTTGAGTTTCACTTCTGGTTTTCTTGCTTCCAAGATACCAGTAATAGCCTAGCCTGTGTCGTGCTATGCCATGCTGTGCTAGCATGGCATAGCACGAGTAATCAAAGCTTTATCCATGAACCGCCAGAATTTGCTCTCGATCGCCGGAGATTTGGGCCAACCCCAGGGTCATCCAGGCCTTGTCTTGCTTTCGAGTAGAGAACTAGACAAGATGCGGCGGGCTGGACGGCTCGCGGCGAATCTCCTCAACCATCTTGAATCAATGGTGCAACCTGGAGTGAGTACGCAAGCTTTAAATGATGAGGCGGCGCGTTGGATGCAAGCCCATGGTGCAACCAGTGCCACCCTTGGCTATGCGCCTCCCGATCATCCCCCCTTTACCGGCTCAATTTGCACCAGCATTAATGAAGTAGTTTGTCACGGAATTCCGAATCCAAAGCACATCCTTAAAGACGGAGATATTATCAACATCGATGTAACGCCACGCCTAGACGGTTATCATGGCGACACGTCTAAAACATTCCTAGTTGGCAATGTATCCGCAACAGCTCGAAAGCTAGTTGAAGCCACTCAAGCATCGATGATGCGAGGAATTGCTGAAATCAAGCCGGGGGCAAGAATTGGTGATATTGGAGCTGCAATTCAAGAATATGCCGAGGCGAAAGGGTTCTCAGTTGTTCGAGATATGGTTGGGCATGGTATCGGCAGGCAGATGCATACAGAGCTTCAAATTCCTCATTTTGGCGAACGAGGCAGTGGATTGAAGCTGCGTCCGGGAATGGTTTTTACGGTTGAGCCAATGCTAAACGAAGGCACGAGTACACTTAAGTTTTTAGCGGATCGTTGGACTGTGATTACAAAAGACAAGAAACTTTCAGCTCAGTTTGAACACACCGTTGCTGTGACTGAGGAAGGGGTAGAAATTCTAACTCTTCCCTAAGCTTTAAGACGAAGAACCAGTGATGATCAAGGTCTTGCCATCAATTGCTTTCAATGTGTGCGTGTCTGGCACAGAGAATAAGCGTTGGTTAGCGCTGGCGAAATTGCACCAATTTCCTATCCAGTACAAGCCAATGAAATCGACGGCATAGAATCAATAACCGGGAACAGTTCTGCTGAATGATCGGCTCCTGGCTGAGTCGGCAAAGTCTGCCTAAGGAGAGAAGCATTGATCACTAGGGAAAACTATCTTCCAGAAATCACTTTAGTACTATCTCGGCTGTCCGTAACCGTTCAACATCCCGGATAGGAGGGGCACCAAACATGCGGGCATATTCGCGGCTGAACTGTGAATTACTCTCATACCCAACTTGATAGGCCGCTTGAACGGCATCAGCTTTCTCAGCAAGCATTATCTGTCGCGCAGCTAAGAGTCGCAATTGTTTTTGATATTGCAGCGGACTCATTGAGGTGACTGTTTTGAAGTGGCGGTGGAAAGAGGAAACGGACATGTTCACTTGCTCAGCGAGATCCTCAATCCGCAACGGCTTTGTAAGCTCTGCTTTGATGTCTTTGATCACCTCAGCAATGCGCTGCATATTGCTACCAGCAGTAGCAATTTGGCGAACTGCTTCGCTTTGTTCCCCCATTAGAAGACGATAATAAATTTCGCGAATGATCATCGGTGCCAGAAACGAAACATCTTGCGGTGTCTCTAAAAGTTTTGCGAGCCGCAGAGCGCAGTCAATCAAAGATGGCTCAGCATGGCTAACGAACCAACCTTTCACGGG
This sequence comes from Phormidium tenue FACHB-1052, assembly GCF_014696675.1. GTDB lineage: Bacteria > Cyanobacteriota > Cyanobacteriia > Phormidesmidales > Phormidesmidaceae > Nodosilinea > Nodosilinea tenuis_A. The sequence continues at coordinate 158,683 of NZ_JACJQN010000010.1, read as the reverse complement.
TTCTTTTTGACTAGTGCATGGCTGGGTTTGAGCAATGATCTCACAAAATTGGGCTGGGTCTAGCTTCAGCTTAAAGCCGAGATAAGGTTGAGTGGGAGTCGCCTCGATCACACGTGCACTCACCGGCAAATCCACCGACAAAACCAGATACTGAGCAACACCGTATCGAAAGGCTTTCTCGTTCAGCCACAATTCCTTTTGTCCCTGTATCACAACCGCAAAAAGCGGTTCGCTGACAACGGGCATTGCTACGACAGGATTACATTCTCGCGTGAACTCTAGGGGAGCGATCGCAGTTGCATGGATACCGTTAACTTGGTTGCCAGTATGCCGATCGACCAATGCCGCCAGTTCTGCACATTTATCGATCGCGCTCTTGTGGCTGAGTGTATCAATCGTCATGCTGTTTTAACTTAAACTCTGCTTCTGCGCTCATTATAGGGAAAATTCTCTGTTACCAATGCCTCACTTGAGAGGATTAGGCAATCATCTGCCAGGTTTGTATATTCACGCCAAAGCTTTTCAAACCTAGGATAAATCCATGCCGTAAGAGAAGACTAGCGATTGAACGTTAGATCATTGGACTCATCAAAAGTGGAACCTGCCGTTGAACTGTGCCGTTGGGGGTTTCGGTTATCAAAATTGGTTTCGACATTTCAGGAGGAAATTTATGTTTGTAGTGTTTGGTGCGACCGGACAAACGGGTTCTGTGGTTGCCGATACGTTGCTTGAAAAACAACTGCCGGTGCGCGTCGTGTTGCGATCGGACAAAGCCGCTGATGCTTGGCAGGCGAAAGGTGCGGATGTTGCTTTCGCTGATGTCATTGACGCAGATGCGATAACCAAGGCGTTAGACGGTGCGATTGCTGTTTATGCAATGAATCCACCTGCTTATCAGGCTGTCGATATGTTCACCGTAGCCAAAAACATTGGTGCAGCCTATGTTGAAGCGATCGCGCAATCCAGCGTGCAAAAAGTTGTCTTGCTTTCTTCGGTTGGCTCGCAGCACGCTACTGGCACAGGCAACATCATGACAACTTACCTTTTGGAAAACATCTTTGGCAATTTGGCGATTCCCGTCACGTTTCTGCGGGCAGCGGGATTTATGGAAAACTGGAACGGCGTGGCTGTAATCGCCGCCGAAAAAGGCATTTTGCCGAGCTTTTACAGTCCACTAGACCGTAAACTTCCGATGGTTGCCGCTGCCGACATCGGACGCGCTGCCGCTGAAGCGTTGACCGAAGACTGGACGGGCAAACGCATCATCGAGCTATACGGCGCGGCAGATTATTCGCCAAATGATGTCGCCGTCGCTTTTGCTGTCGTGCTCAAGCGCGACGTGCAAGCTGTCGCCCTTCCCGAAAGCGATTGGCAGGCGACGATCGTTGGTTTCGGTGCCTCGCCTGAAGCTGCTAACGCTTGGTGCGAGATGCTGCGCGGCTTCAATTCCGGTCATATCATTTTTGAAAACAACGGTATTGAAACTCGCAAAGGACAAACGACAATCGAAAATTTCGCTGCCGCAACTGTAAAAGCGCAAAACCTGATTTAGAAGTTCACGCTCAAGGACTCACTGAGAAATGCCTTTTCCATAAAAGCGATACCGAACAATGCAATAGATGTGAGAGCGAAATAGCTACTTTGTTATGCAACCTTCAGGAGGTTAAAAAGATGCATCGTTTGAGTCAGGTTTTAATCGGTATGGGATTGATTGGGCTGCTAACAGTTCCGGGGATGTCGAAAACGCCTAATCAACCATTGTCTCAGGTCATGCAGCCCAACCCAGTAGGCGTGCAAGATACTGAGAGTATCGAACAGCGCAACAAAGAAATCGTCCGGCAGTATTTCAACGGTTGGCGCAACGGAACTGGCAACTTCTTCGACCTGCTTGCTCCAGAAGCAACCTGGACGATTACGGGCACTGGCGCAACTGCGGGAACCTATCGCAAACAAGCGTTACTTGAGCAAGTCATTAACCCAACCAGTGCCCGATTATCGACCCCAATTGTGCCAACCCTACGCGGCATCTGGGCCGATGGCGATATGGTCATTGCCCTGTGGGATGGAGCAGCGACCGCCGGGGACGGCAGACCTTACCACAACACTTACACCTGGTATTTCAGAATGCAGGACGGCAAAGCAATCGAAGCGATCGCCTTTCTGGATATGCAAGAGTTCAACGACTTATGGGCAAGAGTTTCGCCGAGGAACTAGTGCTGGTCGCCATATGGCAAAAGAACTAGGACACAGACAGATTGCCGTAAATGCTGTGGCTCCAGGCGCGATGAAACAGATTTTGCAGGCGGTGCAGTGCAGGACAATCCAGAAATCAACAACTTCCTCGCTTCGCAAACGGCGTTAGGTCGTGTGGGTGTTCCCGATGATATTGGAGGTGCGTTAGCGAAGCTTACCGAAGGTATCGCAGCATTGCTCTCCGAAGACAATCGCTGGGTGAATGCACAGAGAATCGAAGTCTTTGGTGGTCAGTCTATTTAATTTCAATCCACCTCAACAGTCAGGAGAATCATCATGTTAAATGTAGAAAACAAAGTGATCGCTATCACCGGAGCCAGTAGCGGTATCGGTGAAGCCACCGCGAAGCTGCTCGCCCAAAATGGTGCAAAAGTCGTTTTGGGGGCACGGCGTACAGACAAGCTAGAGAAGCTAGTCAAGAAGATTCATGCATCTGGTGGCACAGCAGAATTCAAAGCGGTCGATGTCACCGATCGCGACGATGTAAAAGCATTTGTGGAGTTTGCCAAAGCCGAATTTGGTCGCGTCGATGTCATCTTTAATAATGCAGGCGTGATGCCCCTATCGCCGATGAATGCCCTGAAAGTCGAGGAATGGGACAACATGATCAATGTGAATATCCGGGGCGTATTGAATGGTATCGCAGCGGGGCTACCGATTATGGAAGCTCAAGGTGGAGGGCAAATCATCAATACTGCATCCATTGGTGCCCACGTGGTAGTACCCACTGCGGCAGTTTACTGTGCAACCAAGTATGCGGTTTGGGCAATTTCTGAAGGACTGCGGCAGGAATCACAAACTATTCGTGTCACCACTATCTCCCCGGGGGTCGTTGCCACTGAACTTGGCTCTGATATCACTGATGAGTCATCCAAAGGCTTGTTAGAAGAACTTCGCAAAACCGCCCTTGCATCAGAGGCGATCGCCAGAGCCGTTTTATACGCTGTTTCCCAGCCGGACGATGTTGATGTCAATGAAGTGATTGTCCGCCCGATTCGCCTGGCGATGTAAACCCATCATTGAGAATGATCCCATGACGCATTCAATATCACAATGCAAGAATGATTTTGAACCTGAGGTTACATCTCAGACTGATTTCATCTGTGACTCTTCAGTTAATTATGCCCTGGTTGCGATCGCGCAAGAAGTTGCTGAATTGTCGAAACAAGCCCATCCAGTACAAGCCGATGAAAGCGATGGCATAGAATTAGCAGATGAAAACAGTTCTGCTGAATGATCGGCCCCTGGATGAGTTGACAAAGTCTATCTAATGAGAGAGGCATTGATCACTGGCTTGTAGTTCTATGCTCTGGTCATCCTTTTGTGTCTCTGACTGATGAACGCTTTTGCTGCACCATAACCGGGCTGGAAAGTGTTGATTTTATAGTTCCAAGCAATCGATGAGAGCAAGCTCCATGGCCAGCCACCAGCTCAACTCGCACGAACTTAGCCAACGGTTCAATAAAGCACTGATGCTCTCCAGTCAGCAAATGAACTGGAATGACATTTTCGTTGAGCAGTGTCAAAGCCCTGTTTCAGCTTTCGAGGTTGAACTCCCAGCCCTCTCAGACCATTGGCTTAACTTGCATGTAGGAAATCCCGCTCCTTTAATCCAAAAACGGGATGATCGCCTGCATGAGTCCATCCTTAATGAAGGGGATAATCTCTTTGTCCCGGCTGGACAACCAAGCTATTGGTGTCGAGACAAAAGTGGTGTCATCTGCACTCCACTACACATTTGCTTGAAACCGGAACTGATTCAACAAGTTGCTGAAACCTCCGACATGGGTGCGAATCAGTTCGAACTTGTACCCTGTTTTGGCCAACAAGATTTGCAACTTCACCAGATTGGCATGCTGATGTTAGCTGAGTTGCGATCGGGCGGGATGATGGGGCAGTTATATGTCGAATCACTCACTCAGATTCTGGTGATTCATTTGCTGCGACACTATTCGACGCTGACGCGGCCGATCACATCCCAAAATAACAGCTTCACTCGTATCCAGTTGCAGCAGGTGATCGATTATATTCACACCTACCTGAATCGAGATTTATCCTTGGCAGAACTGGCTAGCGTTGTTAACATCAGCCCAACTTACTTTGCAAGTTTGTTTAAACAAGCCATGGGGATTTCGCCCCACCAGTACGTGATTCGACAGCGCATAGAGCAGGCGAAACTAATGTTGTTGAAAACGGATTTGGCGATCGCAGATATTGCCTTACAGGTCGGCTTCTCCAGCCAGAGCCACCTAACACAGCAGTTCAAGCGCCTTACTGGAATAACGCCAAAACAAGTTCGCTAAGCCTATAAGAATCTGATAAATCACCGTAAGAATTTGAAAGAAGTTGAGTGTTGGAACTCACTACACTCAAGCTGGCTAAGACAAAGGCAACCTGTACGGAAAGTATATAAACAGCGCCTAACAATCACGCAGGCAGTGTCCGTTGCGGGGGTGACCTCACCCCTGCCGATTGTGGCGGGATCTCTCAGATGTCATTCCCTGACAGCATTTCCAGAGTTTGAATAGCTATTGGCTCAAATTGAATGTGCTGATTAGTGAAGCAACCTCTTGTCGACAGTGTCACCAAGAGCTATATTGTCACTTAGTGACAGATTCTTGAAAGGAAGACTGTTGTGGGGAGTGATGGTACCGACGACACAACGCAGAACGAGCGCAAACCAGGGAGGATGAGTGAGCAGCGGCAGCAGCGGATACGTCTGGAGATTTCGCGGGAGGCGGCGCGTTTGTTCTGGGAGCAAGGCGTCGCTGCCACAACCGGCGAGCAAATCGCCGCTGCAGTGGGTCTCTCGGTACGCACTCTCTGGCGATACTTCCGCAACAAGGAGAGCTGTGTCGAGCCGGTTTTGGCGCAGGATGGCGAGGAGTTTGTGGCACTATTGCGCCGCTGGCCTCGGGATGTCTCCCTTGAAGATCACCTCATGGAGTGGGCGATGAATCGTACTAAAGATCCCGATCAGCAGTCCTTTGATCAGGCTGTGATCAAGATGACCGTGCTGGCCGAAAAAGAGCCGGATGTGCGGACGGCCTGGCTGATGACCAACGACCGAATAGAGCACGCTCTAGTCGAGATCTTCGCAGATCGCCTGCGGCGATCGCCTGACGATATCGAGGTGCGGTTGCATGCCGCTGCGGCCACCGCAGTCGTGCGCGTTATCAGTGAAGACGTCAGTGCGGCCCTGATGGCAGGAGCCGATCCCACCTCGCTTGGCAACACGCTTGGGCAGATGGCCCGCGCCGTGCACACAGCTACAGGTGGGGCGGTCGGCGATCCTGTCGATCCTTAAACCAATTGACAACTGAAATCAGCAACAAGAGTAAAGGAGTTGATCCTCATGTCTCAAATTCCTTCCAGCCATCCGCAAAGGCTGCTCAGAGTATTTTGCTTAGACAATTGTGGAAAACATTTGAGGACATAAAGATGAATAAGGCGACCTTCTTACAGCGGGCTGCTGCATGGTTGATTGATCAAGCTATTCTCTCAATCATCTATTCACTAGCAGCGGTTGCTATTGGAGTGATCATCGGAGCTTACGCTGATAGCGATATACCTGTACCAAATTTAATTGTAGCTCCGAGTGTGATTGGATTTTCAATCGCTCCTGCATTTGGGCATTTTTTGTACTTTGGTTACCTTTGGAGTCAGCGAGAGCGATCAATTGGCATGGGAGTGATGAACATTGGAGTAGTTAAAACCGATGGACATTCATTGTCTTTTGTGATGGCTGGTCTACGCGGCTCGTTGGGGTATTTCCTAAGTGGACTAATATTTGGGTTAGGCTATCTCTGGTTTTTTGTGGATAAAGAACAGGAGACATGGCACGACAAGATTTTTAATACTGTAGTGCTGAAGCAATAGTTCGGACAATTTTCAAGAGCGAGAATCGATAAGAAAGCTAGCGATATATGCATCCTTTGCAAGGCTTAAATCGTCTTTGATAGAGAGATTTTCAGCTTGCTCAAAGGAACGACTGCTTACTTAAGAATGAAGCCCTTTCATATGTAGAGCTTTAGAGGTCTTCATTGAATTTTTGTCAGTCATCCAGCGAGATCGGGATGGTCGTGAACCTCCCCCTTAGTCCTAGCTATCGCTGACGGTATGTTCAAGCGTGAGGACTCGATCTGCTTGCCAGAGCCACCGCAAGGTCATCAGTAATCTCGTCAGTTCGTAAAACCAAAAGCAAATGTGCCGAAGGAGTAATTTTCATGGCTCGAGTTCCTTATAACCGCTCACGGGAGTCAGAAAAGATCCCTACCGCGCTTTCATCTCGACTTGATAGTAGTCTGCGTCCGGCGTTGCCCGAGGGCATTATTGGCCCGTTAAATCCTGAAACTATCGGCAACTGTGATTAGTAACCAGATCCAAGCACCACAGAATTTACTCATAAAGGGAACGGAAATGAAGATACAAAATACTGAAAGAACCGAGGGAATCATTGCAGAAGCGAAAAAAGTTACCTACGTGGAGGCTGCCCGGTGGGGTAAGTATCGGGGGTGGCGGTATGTTCTGGGGCTGATGATCATTCTCTTTGCGTGGCTGATCGTCGGCAGTGGTGCCAGCGTACTCGTCGCGTTCGCGCTTGGCGGCCAGGCAGACCCCTCGGGGCTCGGGCTTGTGGAATACTACCTGTTTGTCATGGCGAGTTTCCTGTGCTTCTTCACGGGAGTCTTGATCGCTGCCTTCCTCGTCCACCGCCGCCACCCCCGGACGCTCGTCACAGCGCGGAAGCGGATAGACTGGCATCGGGTCGGTCATGGATTCGTGGCGTGGTTTGTGCCGTACTGCCTGATCGGTGGGCTGGGGCAGTATCTGTTCTACCCAGATACCTTCTCCTTCAACTCCGGCCTCATAACATTTGCGCTTTTTGTCCCGCTGGCGCTGGTTCTCACCGCGATCCAGACGACAACGGAGGAGCTTTTCTTTCGCGGATACATCGTGCAGGGCGCGAGCCTCATCTGGAGCAACCGCGCTTTTCTGGCGATCGTGCCAGCCGTTATCTTTACCTTGCCGCACCTCCTTAACCCGGAGGCGCGGGCGGGCGGCTGGCTCACGATCTTTTCCAACTACTTCTTCGTTCCGGGTCTGGTGTGGACTGTGGTCTCGTTGATTGACGGAACCACTGAACTCGCCATCGGCGTACACTTCGCGAACAACATCGGCGGGGTACTCCTGTTCAACATCACTGGAACTGCCTTGCCCTCACCCGCTCTGTTTACCATCAGCGAGTATCACGCCACCTACGGGGCGCTATCAGGGCTGGTTGCAGTACCCATGTTTCTGGCGATCGCCTACGGAGTGTTCAAGCGTAAGACTCCAACCCGTTTTCCAGAGCCACCGCAAGATCGTGGGTGATCTCGTCAGTTCGCAAACCTATCAGCAAATGAACCTGAATACCTCATCAACCTCGAACTGCCTGATGAAGGGGCGACCTGAACCTTATAACCCCAAGATCGCGAAGGCTTGAAAACAATTCTGGAATGACGTTGAGGATAGAGTCATGGTTGACCATAAAAACGCTAGGCTGCGACTGTTTGGGCTGCTGTGGTTGGCAGGCATGGCTGGGGTGATGACCCTGGTGTTGGTGCCTTTGCCCTTGCTCCCAGAGGGTGCCCCACCTGCCGCCGTGGTTAGGCTGCTGGTGCTGGTGCAGCCCACAGTTTTGCTGTCGGTAGCGGTGCTGATAGGTGTGCTCTTGGCCCACCGGCTAGGGCTAAGGGCACCGGGAGCAGAGGCGCTGGCTGCTGGGCGATCGTGGCGGCAAGCTTTGGTTCCTCAACTGTTGCCCGGCGTGGTGGGTGGGTTGATCAGCGGTGCACTGCTGACGGCGATCGCCCTACTGTCTCGCCCGCTGCTGCCACCAGCCTATGAGGCGGCTGAGCCCACGCCGCTGCTAGTGCGATTTCTCTACGGCGGTATCACCGAAGAAATTTTGATCCGCTGGGGACTGATGACGCTGCTGCTATGGCTAGGCTGGCGATTTGGGCAGCAGCGCCAGGGTAAACCCCAGACCCAATGGGTGGTCGTCGCCATTGCCGTCTCCTCCCTGATGTTTGCTGTGGCCCACTTGCCCTATGCGATCGCCCTAGGACTGCCCTTAACCCCGGCCCTAGTGGGGTTCTTGCTGATCCAAAATTCTTTGGTTGCAGTAGTTGCGGGGTATTTGTTCTGGCGCTACGGGCTAGAGGCCGCCATGATTGCCCACCTGACAGTTCATGCCGTGCTGGCCCTTCTAGGTTGAGGCATTGGTTGTATGGTCAGCGGGCGCTGACCAAGTGGTCGCCCCAGGCACGCTGCCGGATGAGGTGGACGGTAAAGAGTTCACATCATGTCTCAAATTTCTTCTAACAGCTCACGAAATCGTGACCAGACTCACGTACGACTCAAGACCAACAGCTTCCATTAGGAGGAGAATTATGCGCGTTCCCAAGACCTGCGTCAGGCGCTTATTAACAGGCACAGCCGTGATGTTGCTTGTCCTCGCTGGGGCACCTGCCGCATTGACACAGTCAGAGGCGACCGCGACTGCTGCGGTTGCCACCGCCGACAAAGCGGTCACGCACACCGAGAACGACCGCGTTCCCGAAGGCGCGGCCTGGACGCAGCAATACTTTGCGTCCTCGGACGGCTCCGACGTTGAACTGCACGCCGACGTTCTGTTGCCTGAAGGACTGGCCGCAGGCGAGAGGGTGCCGGTGATCCTGGTGGTCGGGCCATACTTCGGGCACTCCGGTGAACAGGCACTGGAAAACCACGCGCACACCGGCCCCTCCAACCGCTTCAACGACCTGATCGAAGGCACTGATCTATTCAACCGCGGCTACGCCCTGGTGATGGTCGACCTGCGCGGCTTCGGCGGCTCCACCGGATGTCTAGACTTCATGGGTCCCGGTGCGCAGGCCGACGTGCAGGCCGCAATCGACTGGGCGGCGAGCCAGCCCTGGTCGACGGGTGCCGTCGGTATGTACGGCAAGTCCGCTGATGCCATCACCGGACTAATCGGCAACAACCTCAACCACGACGCGCTGAAGGCTGTCGTCGCCCAGGAGCCGATCTGGGATCTGTACCGCAACCTCTGGTCGAACGGCGTCCCCCGCTCGACCATCGTGGATGTGCCGCGCACCTACAACGAGATTGCTATCTTGCCGCAGCTGCCCGACGATGACGAGCGCTACCGGACCAATGCCGCCTACGAGCAGGTGAACCCGCTGTGCCTGCCGCTGAACTCGCTCGGTCACCAGGCCGCCAACCCGGACTCGGAGTTCTGGCAGTTCCGCAACCTAGCCGAGCGCGCCAAGGGCACCGACACTCCGCTATTGTTCACGCAGGGCTTCCTCGATTGGAAGGCCGAAGCCGAGGCAGTGGAGGAGTTCCTCACCAACCACCGGGGGCCGCAGCGCGGCTGGCTCGGCCCGTGGGAACATTACCGGGGCAACGATCGCACTGCCGATGGGAAACTGGAAATGGGCCGCGAGGGCTGGTTCGACGAGGTGATCTCCTTCTACGACCAGCACCTCAAGGGCATCGAACCGACCGTGGACTACCCAGCCTACGTCGTGCAGGACAGTACCGGTGCCTGGCGCGCCCAGGATACCTGGCCGGTCGTGGAGTACTCCACTACCATCGCGCTTGGCGGCGGGTCGTACCTGGACGACGGACTGCCCGCCGACCCCGCAGCCGAGGTTCCCAACCGTTTCTTCGTCTGGTCTGAGCCCCTTGGGCAGCCGGTTCGGATCACTGGTACGCCGCAGGTGTCTCTGAATACCGAGGGCCACGGCAACGTCATGGTCGAGCTGTACGACGTCGCCCCAGACGGCAGCGCCGTTGCGTTCAACCGGCAGGTGGCGGTAGTGAAACCCGGCACGACCAGCTTCGATCTGCGATCGACGGACTGGATGCTGCAAGCTGGTCACGCGTTGGTCGTCGAGATTGGCACCATTCAGCCCTCTCTGGCCCCGGACAACGACTGGATTGATACACCGTCGCTTGAAACAATCACCGTCAGCAATGCCCGACTCGAGCTTGCCCTGGACGACCCAGCCAACGACACCGTCATCCCTGGCGATCGCGCGCCGTGGCTGGACATCTACCGGCAGGCGTACACGGAGCAGTTGTCCCCCGGTGCCCCGAGCTTCACGCTGCCGACGGCAGACCGCTGACCCACATCCTCTGCTGGATCTTGCTGTATGCACGCGGAGGCTAACGATGCAGTGGTCAGGCTATGTCTCCACTACATGCCCAACCACGCCCCAATTTGGACACAGATGGAGTCGCGGCGCTTGGACTGCCAACGATGCAGATTGAAATCTGCATGACTGCAATTGTCCCATGAGTTTTGCATCAACAACAACGCTGCTCTACGCGGCGGTTCTCACTCTTAATCATCACTACATCCATCACCAAAAATAGGAGCTAAAAACATGTCACGCAAAGCGATTGCCACAAAGCGCCTTATTCACCCGAATCATGAAGCAAGACACATCCGCTTGCTTCGCAAACCCTTCCAGATCATTCGCGCCAATTTTCGTGCCTACCTCATCATCAACGCCATTGTGTATGGCTTGGTCTTCACCGGGATGGTAGCGGCGATGGTCTTCCCCAGTCTGGGCGCAACTCAGTCGGCCATCCTGGAAGATAACGGAACGGCGGATCTGGTTCGATCGCTATTCAATAACCCCTGGCTGTTCTCGCTGACTATCCTGGGAGTCAACGTCATGACTGGCGCGCTGCGGATCGTGCTCCCTTCGCTGATCGTTCCCTTCAGTGGCATCGCCATATTTGCGTATAAGACATTCACTTTAGGTCTAGCCATGGCCCCGTCTACCGAGATTATGGCGGTGGCACTGATCCCGCACTCGCTGACGATACTCATCGAATTGCAAGCTTACGCCCTCTTGATGTTTGGCGCATACATCCTTGGTCGGTCTTGGGTTCGCCCCGCCACCATCGGTGCTCGGAACCATCGTCAGGGTTACGTCCGTGGGCTAAAACAGCTCGGTTGGCTGAGCCTGGCCACGCTCCCACTGTTTATCATCGGCGCGATTTGGGAGGCGTTCTCGCTTCGCTACCTGGTTCCTCCGCTGACCCAATGGTTGTTGTAGCGCTAAACAAACCAAATCATGATGGTGTCTTGAATCGATTGTCAACTCTACAATTTTAGATGGTGAATCAAATGATTAAGTACAAAGATTTCGCGCCTCGAATTACTGAACGAGGACCCTTCGGTGGCCCTTCCGGGTATGAATCTTTTTCGGAGGTTGTGAGTGCTGCAAATCAGTGGATCGAAAATACAACGATACAGGTAATCAATGTTGAAACTGTTGTTTTACCCGATCGCATCGAAGGCATCGGTGATGGCGACTACGGAGTGAAGACCAGTAATGCTTTCTACCCAGTGATGATCAGTCAGGGGCTTGCAATCAATTGCTTTCAATGTGTGCGTGTTTGGTACAGAGAATAAGCTTCACCGGAGAAGAAATAATGAGACGATCTACCTTGTTTACTTTCCTGTATCTTGCTCTGGGAGTCTGTCTGACGGCGATCGCGTTTGGATACCCAAACCTGCCTTCGGGTCTTCGAACTAGCTTGTTGATCAGTGCAGGAGCGTCCTACATCGCTTGTATTTTCAATCCATTTTTGCGAGAGAGGACAAGCAGCTTCTATCGCCGCCGCAATTCATCGATCATCCTATCCTCGTTGGTGATTGGATTCACAATTATTTGGATGATCTGGCAGGTTCAGAGTCAGAACTGGACAGCGGAAGCCATTTTACAGGTGCTTCCATGGCTAATAGGTGTTTTACTGTTTGCTGAAAACATTGTGATTATAAGGCAAGTGAATTCTGAACATTAGGGTCTAAATCGGATGATGCCGAGCAATATGCCTGCACAAAACGTTAATTCGAGTCCTTGAGGCCTCGCTTTTTTAGTCAAAGCTTACTACAACACCTAGTTGCCTGACAAAACCCTTGAAACCTTTAAGCTGTTGTAGGTTGGGTTAGCGCCAGCGTAACTCAACAAAACGGTTGCTGGTGTTGGGTTACGCTTCGCTCTACACCAACCTACAGCAGAACTTTTGTCAGTCAATCAGACTACAACACCCTATCAGGAGGTTTCCAATGAACCAGAAGATTTTAGTAACTGGTGCAACTGGAAGCAACGGTACAGAGATTGTCAAACGACTCGCAGCACAGAACGTGCAAGTCCGCGCCATGGTTCGTAACCATGATCGAATAAAGAAGATTGCACTCCCGAATGTCGAAGTGGTGGAGGGGAACTTTGATCGCCCTGAGACACTGTTGGAGGCGCTGACTGAAGTAGACCGTGCCTTTCTCTTAACGAACTCTACAGAACACGCAGAAGCCCAACAACTTGCGTTTGTTGATGCGGCTCGTCAGAGTGGTGTCAAGCATATCGTCAAATTATCGCAATTTGCAGCCGATGCCCATTCGCCCGTGCGCTTTTTGCGTTACCATGCCGCAGTCGAAGCGGCAATTCAAGCATCAGGAATGACGTACACGTTTCTGCGCCCCAACCTCTTTATGCAGGGCTTATTAAACTTTAAATCGACAATCACGAGCCAAAGCGCCTTTTATGCAGCGATCGGCGATGCAAAGGTCAGCGTGGTAGACGTGCGCGATATTGCAGACGTTGCAGTAGTTTCTCTAACAGAAATAGGGCATGAGGGAAAGATTTATAACCTCACCGGGCCACAGGCATTGACTCATGCTGAGATGGCAGAACAACTCTCGGCTGCACTCAATCGTCAGATTGCATTCGTCGATATTTCATCTGAAGTAATGCGCGATCAACTGCTCAACCTTGGGATGCTAGTTTGGCAAGCAGACGGGCTGATTGAGGATTACGCGCACTACCGACGCAATGAGGCAGCAGCGGTTTCGTCTGATATACAGGACGCAATTGGTAAAGAGCCGCGCAGTTTTAAGACATTCGCCTGTGACTACGCAGCAATGTTTGGCTAGACGCAGCCCAATCAGCCTAGGCCAAATAGTACAGATATAGAGTTGAAGTGCAACTCTAGGGTGAGCATTATGATGCAGCATGAAAAACAAGATGAAACACGACAGTTGGCGGTCGCGCCTAGACTGTGGCTCTGGTGGACATTGGCTACCACAATTGCGGGGGCGATCGTCGGAGCACTGGAAGCATCAGGTTTTCAGTTTGTAGCAACCGTATTTTTTACAGGTTTATTGATTGGCACAGCCCAATGGCTCGTTTTGCGCCAGTACATTCCTAAAGCCTTTTGGTGGATAGTGGTTAGCGCACTAGGATGGACTTTTGGGTTATTGCTGGTGAGTCCTAACGTAACCCTTGATCCACTTATTCAATTCCTAAATATGCTTGGCCTATGGTATGTATTTTGGATGAATTTGGTCAAGCAGCTGATTGTACTGGCTATTCTTGGCGCGACTCAATTTCCGATTTTGAGACGATTTGTCCGTAAAGCGCATTGGTGGATTCTGGTCAGCGCTTTAGGAGGTGCACTAGCAGGGGCGGGCAGTTCGACTATCGCATATATTTTGCAGCCGGGGCTACTACCAGCACCATTCCTGACAGCATTGAGCTATGGATCAGGTTGGCTGGGCTACGGCATCGTTACCGGAATTTGCCTACAATGGTTGTTGCGTCATCAACCCCGGTAGGGCCAAATTTCATCGGATATGCACAGGAGAGATTTAGATATCAGAGAACAATAAAGCTATCCCAGGGTAAGCGCAAGAAAATTGTATCTAAGGTGTGCATTAGCTTTCGGGCGATGCAGACGTGGCTAAAAGCCTCATTTACAAGTACAAGCTGATAAAATTGATAGCGTAGAGGTAGCAGACGGGAACATTTTTGCTGGATGATCGGCTCCTGACTGAGTTGAAACAGTCTGTCTAAGGAGAGAAGTATTGATCGCTAGCCTATGGTCTAACGTTTTGGTTGCTATCTTGGCTCCCTGATTGGCAAACGCTTTTTTGTGCCATAGTTGATTTAGAAAAATTTTAATTTTTGTGACTGCAAGAAATCGGTGAGAGCAAGCTCCATGGCCAGCAACCAGCTCAACTCGCTCGAACTCAGCCACCAGTGGAACAAAACGCTGATGTTCTCCAGTCGCCAAATGGACTGGAATGGCATTTTGGTGGAGCAGTGTCAAAGCCCTGCTTCATCGTTTGAAATGGAACTCCCTGCTTTATCTGATCACTGGCTCTACTTCCACACGGGAGATTCTGCACCTTTAGTTCAAAAACGCGACGATCGCCTGCATGAATCAACTCTCCACAAAGGGGACAGCCTTCTGGTTCCAGCTGGACAACCGAGCTATTGGTGTCAAGCACCCGATATGAGTGACGTCATTTGTGCTCCGTTGCACATTTGCTTAAAACCGGAATTGATTCAACAAGTTGCTGAAGTTTCTGAAGTTGATTCAAAACGGTCTGAACTCGTGCCTTGTTTTGGTCAGCAAGATTTGCAACTGCATCAGATTGGCATGCTAATGTTCGCTGAGTTGAAATCGGGCGGGATGATGGGGCAGTTATATATCGAATCACTCACTCAGGCTTTAGTGATTCATTTACTACGCCGCTATTCGACCCTAGCGAAACCGATTGTATCACCGAACAACCGCTTAACTCATGCCCAGTTGCAGCAGGCGATCGATTACATCCACGCTCACTTAAATCGAGATTTATCCTTGGCTGAACTGGCAAGCGTCGTCAATATCAGCCCGACTTACTTTGCAAGCTTGTTTAAGAAAGTAATGGGGATTTCGCCGCATCAGTATGTGATCAAACAGCGAGTGGAACGGGCAGAAGTTATGTTGAAGGGAACAGATTTGGCGATCGCCGACATCGCTCTACAAGTCGGCTTCTCCAGTCAAAGCCATCTGACGCAACAGTTTAAGCGACTCACCGGAGTAACACCGAAACAGGTTCGCTAACACCTTAAGAATCTGACAATTCACCCTAAGAATCTGAAAGAAACCGAGCATTAGAACTCACTATACTTCGGTTAAATCAGATAAGAACATTTTGCAATGTTCATTAGGAGGTCAATATGCCTTACGTGACTGTTGGTCAAGAAAATTCTGCAACCATTGATATCTATTACGAAGATCTTGGGGCCGGTCAACCCATTGTTCTCATTCATGGATTTCCCCTCAACGGCCATTCCTGGGAAAAGCAGGTCTTGGTGCTGCTAAATGCGGGGTATCGAGTGATTACCTACGATCGCCGAGGATTTGGTGCGTCTAGCCAACCCTCGTTGGGCTATGACTACGATACCTTTGCAGCCGATTTGAACACGCTGATGACCAAACTTGACTTGCATGATGCTGTGCTGGTTGGGTTCTCTATGGGAACCGGCGAAGTCACGCGCTATCTTGGCAAATACGGCTCAAAGCGGGTGCAAAAAGCCGTGCTGATGGCTCCAGTGCCGCCCTTCCTGCTGAAGACCGCTGATAATCCTGAAGGCGTTGACCAGAGCGTTTTCGATGGCATTATGCAAGCGATCGTTAAAGACCGTCCCGCTTACTTTTCTGAGTTTTTCAGAGAATTTTTTAATGTGGATGTGCTGCTTGGCGAACGCATCAGCAACTATGCCATTCAAGCCTGCTGGAATGTAGCAGCCGGGGCTTCTGCTAAAGGAACCTTGGATTGTGTCCCGTCCTGGCTCACCGATTTCCGCGATGATCTGCCCCGGATTGATATACCTACCCTAATCATTCATGGCGATGCCGATCGCATTTTGCCATTTGAATCTACCGCCGCAAGACTCCCGAAACTGATTAAAAACAGTCAGCTTGAAATTATTCCTGGCGGGCCGCACGCCATCAACTGGACTCACGCTGATCAGGTCAATCCCATGTTGCTGGACTTTCTTCAGCAGAAATAGTCAGTGGTCTGCCGCATTTCTGAATCGCTATAAATTGGCGATCACAAGGTATGCGAAGGGTGGCCTGTGATCGCCAATTTTGAACGTCGAAGTTCAGTTGGAAGAAAATCAAAAAAGAGAATTGTACGATGAAAATACGCTATGGGTTTCGACAGGTCGGTGATGTCGAAGTGTTTTACCGCGAGGCGGGGGCAAGCGACGCGCCAGTGATACTGCTGTTGCACGGCTTTCCAACTGCTAGCCACATGTTCCGCAACCTTATCCCTCTCCTTGCCGATCGCTTTCGGCTCGTTGCGCCAGATCTGCCTGGTTTCGGACAGACCAAGGCACCGCCACGTGGGGCCTTCGACTACAGCTTCGACCATCTTGCCGACGTGATTGAGAGCTTCGTCAATGCTTTGTCGCTCGATCGTTACGTGCTCTACATTTTCGACTACGGTGCGCCAGTGGGTCTGCGTCTGGCAATACGCCACCCTGAAAGGATATCCGCAATCGTCTCGCAGAACGGCAATGCCTATCTTGAAGGTTTTAGTGATGAATGGGGTTCGTGGGAGACCTATTGGCGCGAACCGAGCGCAGCAAACCGGGAAGCCTGCCGACCCTCGCTCGCGCCGGACACAATCCGGAATTGGCAGTATGGGACCGGAGCCGATCCAACCCTTTTGTCACCCGACGGCTACGAACTCGACATCGCCTACATGGGGCGGCCAGACGCGGAGGAGATCCAGCTCGATCTGATCCTCGATTACCGCAGCAACGTCGCGCTCTATCCAGCCTTCCAGTCCTACTTTCGTGAGCACCGTCCGCCGTTTCTCGCCGTCTGGGGTCGTCATGATCCGGCATTTCTGCCCGCTGGTGCTGCTGCTTATCAACGCGATCTCCCGGATGCAGAGATTCATCTGCTCGATGCCGGACATTTCGCGCTGGAGACCCATGCGGAAGAGGTGGCAGCGTTGATCCGCACGTTCCTCGACAACGCGATCGGTTCCACGCTGCGTCTTGAAGGTGATTGCACAAGAATCTGACAATTCACCCTAAAAATCCGAGGGAAAGCAGCAAGAGGAAATGCACCTCAATGATGAGATTAAGGAGAACCCAATGCAGTTAACACCGGATCAAGAGCAACAGACGGCTACTCAAGTATTGACCGCTCTTTTATCGGTTGTGGGCAAGGATGTTCAAGCTTGGCTAGACCTGTTTGTCGAAAATGCAGTGATTGAATTCCCGTATGCTTCCACGACACCAGGACGACTAGAAGGCAAAGAAGCCCTCTACAACTACATGAAAGACGTACCAGCACAAATGCAAAACTTGGTGTTTAGCAACATTCAGGTTTACCCAACATCAAACCCGAATGTTGTATTGGCTGAGGTTCATGGAGAAGCCGACATTGTTTCCACGGGTCGTCACTATCAACAAGATTACGTGATGCGACTGGAAATTAGGGAAGGCATGATCATTCACTATCGCGAATATTGGAATCCAATGCCCGCGCTTGAGGCATGGGGTAGCACAGAACATTTGAGCCAATCTTTTAATGTCGATCGTACGGAGTAAAGATATGAAGATTGTGATTGCTGCCGCTTCCGGCAACATTGGACGACGCACCGCAGAGAAAGTCGTCCAGGCTGGAGCTGAAACCATTCTGCTCACACGACAGCCAGAGAAGTTAGCCGATTTAGTCGTTCAAGGTGCGATCGCTAAGCCTATCAGCAGCGATGATACCCAAGGATTGATCGAGGCGACGCAGAATGCAGATGCTTTGTTTTGGCTGACTCCACCCAAAATGGACGCAATTAGCTTAGGCGACTGGTACATTCAGACGGCAATGAGCGGGGCTAAAGCCGTGCGCGAAAACCGCATTGAACGAGTGGTCAACATTTCTAGCCTAGGTGCAGGTGCAGGACCACATTTAGGAACAGTTACATTCATTGGAAGCGTTGAATCGATCTTCAACCAAGCTTGCTCAAATGTGCTGCACCTACGTCCTGGCTATTTCATGGAGAATTTTCTAGAGCAAGTCCAGTTTATTCAGCGAGACCACACTGTTTACTTTCCCTATGCCAGTGACCATGATATTCCTTGGATTAGTACAGACGACATCGGGGATGAAGCTGCAAAATATTTGCTTGACACACACTGGGCAGGACAATGGACACACAATTTGATGGGACCAGAAAATTTAACGCTGTCTGAAATCATTGCGGTTCTCTCACGGGTACTTGATCGTCCAATCAAGTATGTTCAAGTAACCATTGAATCAATTCAGCAGCAACTTGCATTAACTGAGGTAACTCCTGATGTACAACGAGAGCTAGGGAATTTGTTCAATGCTCTTGGCAATCCTGACGGCATCTATGCGACAGTCCGAACACCTGAAGCTGCTACATCAACTACATTCGAGCAGTTTGCAACACATAAGCTACTCTCGCACATTCTACAATCTTCAAGACAATGAGGAGTTACATCTCAGAGGGAGAACATCTCAATATTGGTGCGATTATTTTCCCAGGTCTCGATCAGACGGACTTTACCGCGTCGCTTGAAGTCCTTTCGCGGCTCCCGAATTCTACTTTCCATATTCTTTGGACTGAACGGTGTTCCTTCGGCAAAACTTCCCAGTATGAATCAGGGCAAACTCATTATGAAGGTTTCAGAAGAGTAGGAACTAAGAAAATCATAAGAATCTGAAAGAATTTAAGCATTGGCATCAATACAGTTGGGATAGAACGAATTAGGAGAATCTAACATGGTCAAAGAGCAAATCGCAGACAAACAAGCAAATGTACAGGCAACCCCCAATCTGACACCTGCTCAGGAAGCCTTTCAAGCACTCTGGGATGAGCATCTGCGGCTTGAGTTTGACACTCACAACACCGAAGACACTCTCGCCACAATGGTTGAGGATGCTTATGTGAATGGCATTCCGGTCATGACTGGGGGAGTAGGGAAACCGGCACTGCGTGAGTTTTATTCCAAGTACTTCATTCCACAGATACCGCCGGACATAGAGTTGGTTCCGGTCTCGCGCACAATCGGGACCAATCAGCTCGTCGATGAAATGCTAATTAAGTTCACTCATTCTATCCAGATGGACTGGATACTACCTGGCATTGCTCCGACAGGGAAACGGGTTGAAATAGCACTAGTCGTGATTGTTCAGTTCCGTGATGGCAAACTAGCCCATGAACACCTCTATTGGGATCAGGCGAGTGTATTGGTTCAACTTGGCATGCTTGATCCGGCTACACTGCCCGTTGTAGGGGCTGACAGTGCGCGCAAGGTATTGGATCCGAGCTTGCCCTCAAACGCACTGATCGATCGTGCCAGCGATCGCAACTAAAGGTTAGAACAAGCTTTTCATCAATGCTTAGACCTGCGATTAACCTGAGTTCGGGATAAACCCAGGACTGCAATCGTTAGAAACCGTCTCCTGGCTTGCTCTGGAGCCCTTACCCTACATCCCTCCCCGTGGGAGAGGGACTTTGAACCCCTCTAGCTCCCCTCTCCTGCTGTGAGAGGGGTTGGGGGTGAGGGCTCAAGGGGATAGGGCCACTGAGCTTAACCCGAACTGAGGTTGCGATTAGGTCTAAATGTTTCTCAGCGATTGACTGGAATGACATTGAAACAGGTTTACGATCTCGTTCGGGGCGGCGGGTACAAAATATGACGCATTCAATATCACAACGCAAGAATGATTCTGAGCATGAAATTGCATCTCGGACTGATTCTCTCAGTGACTCTAAAGTTAATGATGCCTTGATTGCGATCGCGCAAGAAGTCGCTGAGTTACTGAAAAAATCCTATCTAGCACAAACTGATGAAATCGACAGCATAGAGTTAATAGTCGGGAGCAATTTTGCTGAATGATGATCAGCGGCTGAGGTGGAAAAGGCTGTCTAAGGAGAGGTAATTTTTTAGGGGTTGATGAAAGAGTAAGGGTTTCAAGCGAATACCACCGAAATAGGTTCGTTAGCCCCATAAAAATCTGATAAATCACTGTAAAAATCTGAAAGAAGCTGAGTGTTAAAACCTACTACACTCAAGTTAGCTAAGACAAGGAAAATCTAGAAGTTAGTCACCATGTCTGAAGTGCCTTCTAACTTTCCACAGCAGTCGGACAAGACCCTCGTCGCGTCTTCATTCCGAGACGCCCCAGCGTCAAACCTAAGGATTTAGAAATCCCTATCGACAATTGTACTGAACGAAGAAACACCATGAATAAGCCCGAGTTTTTTGTCACCCCCGGCTATGGGGAATACATGCTGAATAACTTGCATTACTCTCAAGCGCTAAAAATTGGCGATCGCGTGGAGACATCAGGACAAGGCGGCTGGGATGACAATCTGCAAATTCCCGAACCACTGGCGGATGAGATTGCCCAGGCGTTTCGGAACGTAGAGCGAACCCTGGCGGCTGCCGGGGCGGGTTGGGAGCATGTTGTCCACATCAATTCTTACCATGTTGGCGGGTTGCCCCAGAAGTTAACGATGTGATGGTCAGGCTATATCGCCATTACATACCCGACCATGCCCCAATTTGGACACAGGTAGGCGTCTCGGCTCTTGGGCTGCCAACGATGCGGATTGAAATCCGCGTGACTGCAATTGTTCCATGAGTTTTGCATAGGCGGCAGCAGTTTCGCTAGCGCTGCCGCCTATGCGTAGAACGAAAACTTTTACCGCAGCAAGATAGCATTATGAATCATCGTTTCCTTTTCCTTGTTTCTTTGGTCATAAGTAGTGCAGGGATATCGCTTACTTCACCTATCTCAGCAGAGCTAAGTAATAGACTACATACTCCGCAGATTGCGCAGCGACCGAAGATAAGTAATTCGACCACCGTAGACAATAGGTCTTTGGGCAGTGTAGAAAGGCAAGAGCGCCCGGATTGGGCCAGTTTCTTCGACGGCGCTGAGGCTCAAGGAACTATCGTGGTATTAGATCAGCGCGGAGATGCTCAGCAGTTGTGGGTCTACGACCAGGAACGGGCTGACAGAGCTTATTCCCCAGCATCAACGTTTAAGATTCCGCATTCTCTCTTTGCGCTCGATGCAGGTGTCGTTCGCGATGAATTTCAAGTTTTTGAGTGGGATGGAGTGGAGAGGGATTTCGCTCCACACAATCAGGATCAAACGTTGCGCTCAGCTATGCGAAACTCAGCCGTTTGGGTTTACGAAATGTTTGCTGACGAAATCGGAGAAGCGAAAGCAAGAGAGTATCTAACGCAAATTGATTACGGAAACGCAGACCCAAGCACTAGCGAAGGTGCTTACTGGATTGATGGAGCGTTAGCAATCTCAGCACAAGAGCAAATTTATTTTCTACAGAAGCTGTATCACAACGAACTCCCTTTCAGGGTTGAGCACCAACGATTAGTCAAGGATATTATGATCGTTGAAGCAGAGCGGGATTGGATTCTACGGGCTAAAACTGGCTGGGAAGGGCGCTGGGGGTGGTGGGTAGGGTGGGTCGAGTGGCCAACAGGCCCTGTGTTCTTTGCTCTCAATATCGATACGCCAAACCGATTGGACGACCTCTATAAAAGAGAGGAAATTACACGCGATATCTTGCAATCCATTGATGCATTGCCTGCGGAAGAAAATCCTAAATAGCGTTAGCTTATCGGTACATCTTTCTTGCGTACAATTGGGAAACTCTGTCCATTGTGACGTCATCGAGCTCTTCCTTGACTGTCTCAAATGAGATGATGCTGCTCAAAAAAATCAATTAGTCGAGGTTCGATTAAGCTATCAATTCTCCTAATTGCTAGTAGGGGTATGCGATCGCGACATAATCGGGATAGGGAGAATCCTCACGAATTCTCCCTCCCACACCGCCCATCGTGCGGCTCTGCAGATTGCTAGGGCATAGCTCTTGAGGGCATAGGTGAGGGAATGGGAGCGGGACTCTAGTGGGCTATCCCCATGCAGCAACGCCTGGGCCTTTGCTGCGGCCAGCTCCTCCAGCCGCAAGACTCCCGGTTGGGCAGGCTGTGGCTGAATTAGGGGTCGAGACTGACGGGTTCGACCTTGCTCCCTGCGACCACTCACCGGGTACAGCCCGATCGCATCCAACCGCTCTACCTAAATCGGCGGCACCCGCTGCACATTGACATAGGCCTTGCCACTTGGGCCAACCGTCGGCGAGAGCACGGTGAAGCGCCCTTGCCCCAGAGCCTCCCCCATGTGCTGGCCACCCACCCCATTCAGCGAGAAATTGGTGAACGACTTTTTGTGAGCCAGGGCTTCGGTGAGCTGATTGTCTGCGGCGGCAAAGAAGCCATCCTCACTGCTCTGGGTCATCAGCCGAAAGTTTCTGTTCAGCACGGCGGCGATTTGCCGCGCCATTTTGGCATCGGACTCGCTGCGGAGGAAGCCGATGGGGTTGCACACTTCGGACTCAGGAAAGCCAGGGGCCAGCACTCGCACGTCATAGCGCCACGAAAAAAGCCCGTAAGCTATGCTCACGAGCCTTGAGAATTGGGTTTTGAGAATGGCTTAGGACGCGTTGGCCTTGGGGGTGCGGCGGGGACGCTTATACTCTGACTTCTTTTTGTAGCCGACGGCAGCGGCTTCGTCACTGTTGGAACCATACTGGCCGCGCACGGTTTCTTTCATCGCCATCACCATGTCGTGAAATTCGACTTCGGCCATGCGGGCTGCATCGGAGGCGGCTTTGATGGCGGCCAAGAGTTCGGTTTCTTGTTGCTGCTTGGCCCGCATGGTTTCGTAACCCGCTTTAAGCGCTTCGGGGGTAGCCTCACTGCGAACTGGGATATAGGTTTTGATGAAGTTCATGCTGTGGAAGGAATTAATATCGGCTTCAATGGTTTTGGCCGGAATGCGACGGGAAAAGTCAACGGTGTTCATGATAGATACGCCCTGAATAGGGGTGGATAAGTAGGTTAATTTGGGTTGCGTGCAAAGCCGCCGCAGGTCTGGGGCGATGACCTGGAGAAGCGGATTGAGTTGCAGCAAAGGGTAAACCGAGACGACGGCAGGGGTTGGCGTCTGTGTGTCTCGCCTAAGGGTAGATTGCCCGGTAGAAACGGCTCGAACTGCGGAGAACTAGCAAGATTGCAAATAGAAAGAATGGATTTTGATGAAGAAAGGGTGAATCGAGCAGGGCGGAGAAATGGACTTTGCAGAGGCATCATTCAGTGAGGCGCTGCTCATTGAGTTTGTTGAGGGATCTGGTTGTTTTGGATTGGTGGCAGCATTGCTTGCGACCCAAATACAAGATTCTGCTCTATAGAAACGAAGATTTGCATTGATGGAGAAATCATTCGCAGGTCTGGAGGAAAGGTTCGCAGGCCTAGAGGAATGATCTGTGGCGCTGGAGGAAGCCTCTGCGAGATCGAAGGAATGATCTGCGCGGGTGGAGAAACCTTTCGAGTGAGCGAAGGAATGGGTTTGGCCTGCTGAAGCAGCCTCCGAGCAGTCAAACCAACTTTTCAGCGGGCAAAACAAAGGTTTCGTGGGGGCAGAGGAAGGGTTTACAGGGTCTAAGGAAGGGTGTGGCGCTGTGGATAACCCCTACCAGTAGCGGAAGCAAGAGTATGAGTCTAGAAATCAGGTTTCTAGAAGACGGTAACAATTCTTACTTGCGTCCGGTGCGCCATTGGATTAAATTACTCTGCTAAGGCTGTGTGCGTGCAGTCTGAACGTCCCAAAAATTTGGTCAAGCGCCACTGGAAGGAGATTAGGCCCTCCAACCAGCGGCTAACCCCGTCGACAGGAGTCGCTGTCTCGGAGGCTAAGGTGATTTTACCTGGCCGTCCTGAACTGCAACATGTCTGGGGCGGCCAAGTTTTTGGGATTCCTACCCATCGTTAGTAAGGAATCCCTGAATTATGTTGTGTTTGCCATATTTGGTGTCGTCTGCCCAAAACCGGGAGGCGACCAATCCGCTGCTGCTGGCAAATCCTGAAGCCCAGCCGGGGCGCGAGCGATTGCGCCATCTGGTGATTGGCTCACCCGAGGGGGTGCGAGCCACCATCAACCAGCTGCATGTGCTGAGCTACGCCGACCAAATGACCTGGAGCCAGTTGATTGCAATACCGCGATCGGGGATTTTAATTACCCCAGAGCAAGGCGAGGTGTTTAGTCTGCTGAGGCGCGATCGGCAGCTCAATTAACCCACCTATAGGATGGGCAAAAGGAACCCGAACCCCTTATTTGAGCCTTTGCAGTGGTGGCATGGCTTCAACCCTTTGCCCATCCTAAGTTCTATAGATGTTCACTTGCGCTGTTCGCGTCGACCAGGAAAAGAATGCTTGTCGCCGTCAAATTCAGCGCGTACCGCGCCATATATTCAGGAACTGCGATAGGAATAGTTCCTTGGCCGTGCCCACCGTTCTTATTCCGAACCGTAGGAACACCACTCTCCAGTAACGAACGCAGCGAGGTGAACTGAGAATTAAGGTATGTAGGAAGCAAGCCATTAGCAAAGCAGATATTTAGGAGAGACTTTGCCGTATCATTAGATTGTGTTGGCCATCCACGAAGCTCACATATAGCCTTCATAGTACTTTCGAAAGCTTTAAGGCATTCGACCAAGCACTCTTTGTTTCGCCCATGTCGATAGTGCTCATGTGCAAGAAGAAACTCTTCATTAGCTCCTTGAAAGCCACTTTCTCTAAGAATAGCGAGGGTAGGCTTGACGGCCTCTGAATGCAAAAACTCTGAATCAATGCGGATCAACTCATTGGATTCAAACTGGAAGCCAATGCCGTGCTCCTTGAACCGCTCATTAAGTTCAGCAATCGCCTCTTCTGGATTAATATTCCGGGTGGTATTGTTTTGGTACGAGTGATTTTCTGCAATTAATACGTTAATTACCTTGAAACAGAGCTCGACGACATCAAGCGCTCGATCAACCGATTCTTCCTGCAAGAAAAAGTTAAAAAGCGAATCTTGGACTGACTCAGGATGCTTTGTAAGCTCAAATACTCCATACTCTCTGCATAGAGTCTGATTAACAAGCTCGTATGCTTCCTCAACGTCGCTCACACTATAATAGTTCTTTTCACCAAAAGCATCTTTAATAATATGAATGATCTGGACTCGCAGTTCCTGCGGTAGCTCGTCGTACACGTACACATCTGGCGTTTCACCTCGGGCTCGACGCTGACGCTTAGAGAAAAGGTCAAAAACTCCCATACAATTCCTATTGTCTTTCAAGTTGAAAACGGGGTTCGATGAAGCTAACTGGCAGGCAGCCTCACAAATGATCTCTCAATTGTTCTGTCTTACATTTCATTGACATACTCAAGTACAGCCGCAATAAAACGCCGACTGAAATATATGCCAGCCTCGTGCATAGATTCTAGCAACGGTTTAACAGCGACAATCTGCCCCTGCTGTTTCGCCTGAATCAATAGACCTACCGAGCCTATTACCCTAAGCTGCAACGACTCAGCGACCTTGCGACCAGTCAATTCATCCATCAGCACTAGCGTTGTCCGTCGTTCTATCGCTAAGGCAATTACTTCAGCTTCACCCCTGTCTAGCGTGGGTAATAGCAGCCGCATTTGCTCCTCAGATTGCAGCTTTTCAACTCGAATCCAAGATTCTTGGGCTAGGTTAATCTGCCCAGCACCCGAGCCTTTATAATCCATCACTTCCTCAGCGACAGCATTTGGAATAATTAGCTGCTCAACCACATTTTGCATGAGCGAGAGCTGCCCAATTCTGGCAAACGCAATCAGGGGCGTGGCGTTGCAGATAATGTCAGTCACGGTCTACCAATTCAGCAATGCCAGCCAGATCGGTTGCAAGCGCAGACTCATCGTAGTCAAAAACCACAATGCCCCGTTGAGTCAAAAGATCCATAAACGTCAGGCGATTTAAACCCGCCAGCTCAGCGGCTTTGCCCAAAGAGAGCTGCTTCTCTTGAAAAAATGAAATTGCAGCCAGCAATCGAATCCGCTCCCCCAAGTCAGTTGCCCCCATTTTGAGAGCAGCCAGCATATCCTGCGAGACTTCGAGCGTGATTGTTTCTGTACCCGACGACGCGTAGTCCATAAGACTCGCTTTAACGAAAGAATCGGGATGGCGGGATTCGAACCCACGGCCCCTTCGTCCCGAACGAAGTGCGCTACCAAGCTGCGCTACATCCCGTTTTTACTCAACTAGGGTAACACGACAGCCCCCCACCGTTGGCAAATTTTAGGTCAGCAGCGGCAATTCGCAAGGTCCGTAGCCTACGGCACCCCAAAAACACCAATCAACTCAGCCCAAGCATCTCTCCACTAGCGCCCCAGCTCGACCACCATTGCCCTTAATCAGCCGCGTCATCCCACCGTGACCTAGCATTTGCGCCAAAGCCGCGATCGCCTCAGGACAATTCGCCAATCTTTTCAAACTTTTCGGCAAAACCAGCCGGTTGGGTAAATTGTCCGTAGTGCCGCCGCCCTGTCCGTGTCACCGCCGAATTAAGCGGGTAAACTCAGAGAAAATCCGCTCTTTATCCCCCGACATTTGGAATCTGCTATGGCAGCACCTTCAGGCCCCATCCCAGCTACGCCGAAGCCCATCAAATTTGGTACCGATGGCTGGCGCGGCATTATCGCCGCCGACTTCACCTTTGAGCGCGTCGCTCAGGTGGCGGCGGTTTCGGCCCACGTGCTGCACCAGTGCTTTGGGGCCGAAACCGGCAGCCGCACCATTGCCGTCGGCTACGATCGCCGCTTTCTCGCCGCCGAATTTGCCCGCACCGCCGCCGAGGCGATCGCCGCCCAGGGCTTCGACGTGCTGCTCTCCCAAGATTTTGCCCCCACCCCCGCCTTTAGCTACGCCGCCAAGCATCAAACTTTGCTTGGGGCGATTGTCATCACCGCTAGCCACAACCCCCCCACCTACTCCGGGCTCAAAATTAAAGGAGCCTTCGGCGGCTCTGTCTCCCCTGAGGTGACCCAGCAAGTCGAGGCGCTGTTGCCCACTCCCCCCGCCCCCCTCGGCAAACCCGGCCAAATTGAAACCTTCGACCCCTGGCCCGACTACTGCACCGCCCTTCAGGCCGAGGTCGATGTCGCCGCCATTCAGAGCGCCATCTCCAGCGGCAAGCTGACGGTGTTTGCCGATGTCATGTACGGCTCCGCCAGCGGTGGGCTGCCCCGACTGCTGGGCGAAGGCAGCATCCACGAGCTGCACAGCGAGGCCGACCCGCTGTTTGGCGGCAACCCGCCTGAACCCCTGCCTAAGTATCTGGGCGAAATGCTAGAGACCGTCAAAGAGTATCCCGCCAAAGAAAGCGTCAAAGTGGGTCTGGTGTTTGATGGCGATAGCGATCGCATCGCCGCCGTCGACGGCCAAGGCAATTTCCTCAGCTCTCAAATCCTCATCCCCATTCTGATCGACCACCTCAAGTCGCGCCGGGGCTACAGCGGCGAAATCGTCAAAACCATCAGCGGCTCCAACCTGATTCCAGCGGTGGCCAAGCTCAACGGCCTAGAGCTTTACCAAACCGCCGTCGGCTACAAGTACATTGCCGATCGCATGCAGGAGGCCAAAGTGCTGCTGGGGGGCGAAGAATCCGGCGGCATCGGCTACGGCCACCACATCCCCGAGCGCGACGCCCTGATGTCAGCCCTCTATGTATTAGAAGCCGTCGTCGCCTCCGGCCTCGACCTCAGCGACTACTACCGCAGCCTGCAAGAGAAAACCAACTACTTCTCCGAGTACGATCGCATCGACCTGCCCCTGGCCAGCATGGAAGTGCAGGCCAAGCTGCTTGAGGCCCTCGCCACCGCCCCCCCCGCCGAAGTCGCGGGCAAAGCCGTCACCCACATCCTCGACATCGACGGCTACAAACTCACCCTGGCCGACGACAGCTGGCTACTGATCCGCTTCAGCGGCACCGAACCCGTGCTGCGCCTCTACAGCGAAGCCAAAACCCTCGATGAGGTGCACAAACATCTGCACTGGGCGAAGGATTGGGCGAGTTCGTTTACGTAGGTGGTGGTGGGTATAGGATGAAAGGTATAGGGTTTTAGGCCGAGCCTTTGACCGGTGCTGCTGAATCGAGGAATGAACCAGCAAAAAGCCTTTAGACGCTGCATGGCCCCCTAAATCCCCCAATTCTGGGGGACTTTGAGACTCTGGCTCCCCCCAGAATTGGGGGGCTGGGGGGGCAAATCATACTTGCGTTAAGCAATGCCCCTTATACCTTTCACCTAAAACCCTATACCCGATGTAACAACACCTCAAAAAACATTAAGACACTGCATCACTGTCCACGTCATCCTTAACACTGGAATGCTAGAAGCGATTTTTCAGTCTTAAAGATGGTTATGGAACAGCAGAAAACAGTCATTGTGACCGGGGCTTCCTCTGGGGTGGGGCTCAACGCCGCCAAGGCCCTGGCCGATCGCGGCTGGCATGTGGTGATGGCCTGCCGCAATGTCGATAAAACAAAGCAGGTGGCCCAAGAGCTTGGCATCCCGAGCGATCGCTACAGCATCATCCACCTCGATCTCGGCTCCCTAGCCAGCGTGCGCCAGTTTGTCAGCGACTTTCGGGCTACGGGCCGCAGTCTAGAGTCGCTGGTGTGCAACGCCGCCGTCTACTACCCGCTGCTCAAAGAGCCGATGTACAGCGAAGATGGCTACGAAATCAGCGTGGCTACCAACCACCTGGGCCACTTCCTGCTGTGCAACCTGCTGCTGGATGACATTAAAGCCTCCCCCGCCAACGACAAGCGCCTGATCATCCTCGGCACCGTCACCGCCAACCCCAAAGAGCTGGGCGGCAAGATTCCCATTCCCGCCCCTCCCGATCTCGGCAACCTAGAAGGATTCGAGGCCGGGTTCAAAGCCCCGATCTCGATGATCAACAACAAGAAATTCAAGTCGGGCAAGGCCTACAAAGACAGCAAGCTGTGCAACGTGCTTACCATGCGCGAGTTGCACCGCCGCTACCACGATGCAACGGGCATCACCTTTAGCTCGCTGT
This sequence comes from Phormidium tenue FACHB-1052, assembly GCF_014696675.1. Taxonomy (GTDB): domain Bacteria; phylum Cyanobacteriota; class Cyanobacteriia; order Phormidesmidales; family Phormidesmidaceae; genus Nodosilinea; species Nodosilinea tenuis_A. The sequence continues at coordinate 129,565 of NZ_JACJQN010000010.1, read as the reverse complement.
ATCCCGGCTGTGTGGCCGACACGCCCCTGTTCCGCAACCACTTCAAGGCGTTTCAGACCATCTTCCCCTGGTTCCAGAAGAACATCACGGGCGGCTATGTCACTCAAAAGCTGGCAGGTGAGCGGGTGGCCGATGTGGTCACCGACCCCGAGCTGAAGGAGTCTGGCATGTACTGGAGCTGGGGCAATCGCCAAAAGCCAGGTCGCCGCTCCTTTGCCCAGGAGGTTTCGAACGAAGCTCTGGATGACGCTAAGGCCCGCAAACTGTGGGATCTCAGCGCTCGCCTGGTGGGATTAGACGATGAGACAGCCCGGAGTATTCCTGCTGCTGCTGGCTCGGTGTAAGGGTTAATCTCCCTACCTTGCCTTCAACATCTTGCCTTACGCAAGGTAGGGAGATCTAAATCAGCCCCTACCTTGCGGGGAGCTACAGCATCTATAACCAAGGACTTTGAGCCTAACTTGCTCTTCAAACGCTAGAAATTAGCTACAAAGCTCCTCGAAATTCTATTTTGGAGGACTATGTAGTAAGAATTTTATGCGTGAAATGCGTGGAGCCGATAGAGTCCATTAATATCTTCTACATAGATTACATCAGATAACCGCTGCAACCAAGCTTTACCTTCGACGACAATTTAAAGACAATATCTTGTTGTTGCTGAAAGTCTTTAGCAGTAGACTAGGCTTAACTAGAGCTTGGCCTTTCATCTATAGCATAGGCCTTGGCAATAGTGTAAACGTAGATGAAGTTGTTGTATGTTTATCTCAGTTTTCAACAAATCACGCGTCTACACTAATATCTATCAGCCTATGCTGAAAGGGCTACGGCTAGCTCGTTTGAGCCGAGTGTGCATGCCCGTCATGGCTGTAAGAATTCCAGGCGGCTTGACTCCCCCCTAAATTAGTCATTGTCTGCCTAAGATAAGTGTTGGCAAAGGTACCCCAAAGCTAGAATCTCAGACAGGGTTCTGCACCAGATTGTATCTTCCAGCGAGAATAAACAGGTCGCTAAGATCGGCCTTGAAATTTGCTGTAGTTAGCAACACTGAAGATTAAATTTTTTGGGTTTCTAGCCGCAAGAGCTACATTATCATTTGTCCGTCGCTATTGTTGCGATCGCAACATGCGTTCTTCCAAGGAGCGCAATAGCACAGGCATAAAAGGATTTTGTCGCCACCTACCCAACACATAAGTCTTAGATAAAGCTTATTTTCTACAATGAAATACAAGCTGATTTTTTGTTTGGGATGCGCTGTTCTCTAAGCGATAGAACTCTGCGTTTCGACATTGGACAAGCATTGTAAGGAAATAGGTAATAGTTAGCTGATCCTTTGCAAAATAAGGGTTCTAGGAAGCATTGGTATCACTAAAAGACGGTGGTATTCATTATTAAACTCAAATGCAATTTGCTATTCCAAAAAGAGGACTAGAATATGAATCGGCACCAAGACTTTAACCAAAAGCCTTCAGCAGCAGATAATTCTCAAGCTAATTATTCTAGCGGTTGGAAATATCGAAGGGACGAGTATCTACTTGCTCTATTCGGTGCAGTTCCAATGGGCGTTGGCAAAAAGTTACGCCAGCTTGTCTATTCGCCCATTTTTGGCAGCTTTGGTAGGGGCGTGACAATAGAGTTTAATGTGCGATTCATTCGCCCAAATTCTATCATTATCGGCAATTCTTGCTCAATCTGCAATTATTCGTTTCTAAACTGTTGGGAGGATGGCGGCGAACTAGTTTTAGAAGATTCTGTACGGTTAGACCAAGGTTTTCATCTCCAAGCACTAGGAGGTAAAGTCAGTATTGGACAAAATACCTACGTAGGGCCATACGTTTGTATGGCAGGCCCAGGTAACATTACTATCGGGAAAAACTGTTTAATTGCATCAAATACTAGTCTTTATGCAAACAATCACATTTTCTCCAGCATAGATATACCCATCAACCAGCAGGGCACAACGGTTAAGGGCATAGAAATTGAAGAAGACTGCTGGCTCGGTTCTGGAGTCAAAGTTGTCGATGGGGTGACCATTGGCAGAGGCAGCGTGATTGGTGCTGGAGCAGTGGTCACAAAAGATATTCCGCCCTATTCAATTGCTGTTGGGGTTCCAGCTAACGTGATTCGCCAGCGAGTAGCCAGTGAGCTGGGGTGGGTCAAGCAATAGTTTTTGTGAAGGGGTTTAAACGCTTAATAAATTGAGCGATCGATTTTTTCTTTTTACTGTTCCATCTATTCAAACAAAACGCCCCGGCCAAAGTTGGCCAGGGCGTTCTACTATCCGAAGAGGTAGGGGACAGCATGCTGTGCCCCTACAGCAGATCAGGGGTTTATTTGGCCGCAGCCGCCTGGCGCTCCTTGGCTTCCTTAATCACTTCCTCAGCCACGTTGCTGGGGCAGGGAGCGTAGTGAGAGAACTCCATGGAGAACTGGCCCCGACCGGAGGTCATGGTGCGCAGGTCGCCAATGTAGCCAAACATTTCGCTCAGGGGCACATCGGCCTTGACGCGAACGCCAGTAGCGGCGGGATCTTGGGACTTGATCATGCCACGACGGCGGTTGAGGTCACCGATTACGTCACCCATGTAGTCGTCGGGGGTGAACACGTCAACCTTCATGATCGGCTCCAGCAGCTGGGGGCCAGCCTTGGGCAGCGACTGGCGGTAGGCAGCTTTAGCGGCAATTTCAAAGGCGATCGCCGACGAGTCAACCGCGTGGAAGGCCCCATCGGTGAGGGTGACCTTGAGGTCAACCACCGGGTAACCGGCCAGCGGGCCTCGGTCAATGCTGGTGGCAAAGCCCTTTTGCACCGCGGGCCAAAATTCGCGGGGCACGTTACCGCCGGTCACCGCCGACTCAAACTGGAAGTTGGTGCCGACTTCGCCCGGCTCGATCACGTAGTCGATCTTGGCGTACTGACCCGAACCACCCGACTGCTTCTTGTGGGTGTAGCTGTCGGCCAGGCGCTTGGTGATCGCCTCGCGGTAGGCCACCTGGGGCTTGCCCACTTCGACTTCGACGCCATGGGTGCGCTTGAGAATATCGACCTTAATGTCGAGGTGCAGTTCGCCCATGCCCTTGAGGATGACTTCGCCGCTCTCTTCGTCGGTTTCCACCTGGAAGGAGGGGTCTTCAGCCACCATCTTGCTGATCGCCATACCCATTTTCTCGTTGTCGCCCTTTTTCTTGGGATACACGGCAATGGAGATCACCGGGTCAGGGAAGACCATGGGCTCCAGGGTAGCGGGATCTTTGGGATCACAGAGGGTGTGGCCGGTCTGCACGTTTTTCATACCGATCAGCGCCACGATGTCGCCAGCCTGGGCCGACTCTACCTCTTCGCGATCGTTGGCGTGCATTTCGACCAGGCGGCTGATGCGCTCGGTCTTGCCGGTAGCGGTGTCGAGAATGGTGTCGCCCTTCTTCAGATGACCCGAGTAGATGCGGGTGAAGGTGAGCGCGCCAAAGCGGTCGTCCATGATTTTGAACGCCAGCGCCCGCAGGGGCTTGTCGGCATCGGCGTAGGCCAGTTTGCCGGTGGGGTTACCCTCCAGGTCGACTTCGGGTTGGGCAGGCACTTCGAGGGGGTTAGGCAGGTAGTCAACTACCGCATCTAGCACCAGCTGCACCCCTTTGTTCTTAAAGGAGGAGCCGCAGTAGGTGGGGAAGAAGGCCAGCTCGCGGGTGCCCTTGCGAATGCAGGTCTTAATCTCCTCAATGGAGATCTCTTCGCCCTCAAGGTACTTACCAAGAATTTCGTCGTCCTGCTCAACGGCTAGCTCAACGAGGGCCTCGCGGTACTCTTCAACCTGATCTTTCATGTCCTCAGGGACATCTTTGATCTCGTAGTTCTCGGGTTTGCCCGACTCATCCCACACCCAGGCCTTGCGGGTGAGCAGGTCAACCACACCCACAAACTCGGTTTCGGTGCCGATGGGCAGCACCATTACCAGGGGCTTGGCCGCCAGGATGCTGTCGACCTGTTTGACGACCCGGAAGAAGTCGGCCCCGGTGCGATCGAGCTTGTTGACGTAGATGACCCGAGCCACCTTGGAGTCGTTGGCGTAGCGCCAGTTGGTCTCAGACTGGGGCTCTACCCCGCCTGAACCGCAGAAGACGCCGATACCGCCGTCGAGCACCTTGAGGGAGCGATACACCTCAATGGTGAAGTCAACGTGTCCAGGGGTGTCAATGATGTTGAGCTGGTGCTCTTTCCAGAAGCAGGTGGTGGCCGCCGACTGAATCGTGATCCCCCGTTCTTGCTCTTGCTCCATGAAGTCGGTGGTGGCAGCACCATCGTGAACTTCACCGATCTTGTGGATGCGACCGGTGAGGGCGAGGATGCGCTCGGTGGTGGTAGTCTTGCCCGCGTCTACGTGGGCAAAAATACCAATATTGCGATAACGGGTGATGTCTTTAGCCATAACTGCTTCTCCGGATTCTGGGCGATGGACCGCTGGTGACCATCTTCATGGGTTACTCAGACGGGGTCTGGGTTGTCGATTGGGTAGCCTTGACAACAGAAAACTCTATCACGAGACCATGACGGGGAGTCTGAGCTGGGGCCGAGGCAACAACACCTAATATGAACTATTGTAAAACCCCCTGACACATCCGTGAAAGGGGGGAGATCGATTACTGAGTTCTTTTCCCAGGATAGCCGCCATTGGGGCTAGATTGAGTGGGGAAAACCCATCATTTGCCGACAGCGCTTCCCCCTGGGGATAGTCGTTCAGAGTCGATCCCCATTTCTAGGATGCCGTAGGCTTTACGCTCCGCGAATCGCACCGGTTCAAGCCCAAGCAGCGTCCCAGCGCTAGTGCTGTTTGACTCGCTGTGGTCTTGCCTCCAATCGCTAGGAGTCAGAAGCAAAGTTAAGGCTGATTCTTTCTACAATGATGGCCGGGCGTTTTAGAGTATTAAAGGAGAACTGGGCTATGGGCAGCGTCGTCGGGACAGGCAGCCACACCGCCAGTGGCTACGTGGGGGCTGCCATTGTGGGCAGCAGCATTACCCTATCGCTAAAAGATTTCACCATCGCTGCCGAGGGGGACGCGCTGGAGGCGTTTTTGACCATCAACGGCAACATGGCTAAGCGTCCCATCGCTTTGGGGTCGCTACCACAGACCAGTGGAGCCTTTGACTTGTCAGTCCCTGAGGACACCGACATCAGTCTATTCAACACGCTAGTGATTCGCCCGGTAGGGTCTGAGGATGCTGTTGCCACCGCATCGGTGCCGTAAGCCTGAACCTCGGGCGGCGTTGGCCTTGGCCAAGCCTTGCCTATCGTGCTAGGTGTTCTCTTTCAGGCAATCCCTTAGTTACAGGTGAACTCTGGCAGGTATGACAGAAACACTCTCAGGACAGATTGCGGGCGATTGAGAAGGCTAAACAATCGTGACAGGGGCGATCGCCCGTTCACCAATAACTTGGAAAATTAGAATAGGGGCGAGTGGTCGAGGGCGATCGCGTCCCGTCCACCCCGCCCATACATCCTGGGGATAGTAGCTGTTATGGATAAGTCAGACGATCAGGCCCGCGAACGACTGGCCCAACAACGTCAGCACGCCGACCACAACCACGATAATTTGCTCAGCCGTAGCGATGCCGAACTCCACGAATCACCCGCTGCATCGGTGGAGGAAAAAGCTCGTCAGGCCATGGCCAAGCAACGCCACCACCAAGACCATACCGCAGACACCCTGCTAGAGCGCAGTGAAGAAGAGGTGCACGAGTCCTAACGTTTTAGCAGAGGCAAAGTGGGTGAGCTGGCGATCGCCCTTCGGTACCGGCCAGCAGCACCCGATCAACCCACGTTGTGCCCAGCGGCAGCGATCGGCAAATGTTGACTGAATGGCGGCGCGGGGTTAGCGCTGCTTGCAACGCTTGAACCTGAGCCGGGCTAAAGGTCGCAGCTATTTCGGAAGCCCTGCAAGCTAGCCCATTGTCGCTGCCAGTGGGGGGCGTCGCCAATGGGGGCAGAATTGCTGAGTTGCATCACCAATCCTTAGGAAAAAGCACTCTAGACGCGCCTGAGCATCTAACAGCCAATTACTCCATCAGCAAATTCCTGAGTTTAAGGTTTTCACTGGCCAAGATTAGGCGCGATCGCCCTACCTGCCCTAACTCAAGCCAATGAATCTATCGCAGCGCTTTCCACGGCCAGGCGAACTTCAGGCTGATTCCCCGTCTAGGCTCAGCAAAATTCTGAGGCGTTATTGCCTAGCCCCTGGCTAACGTGAAAAAGAATCGTGTTCCCAGGCAGGCCGACGTCCATAACCTATCTGGCGGGATGACTGTTTCGGCCTGGCCTAGCCGGTTCAAATCACTATCTCTGATGGGGCGGTTCCAGCCGCTAGGGTAAAAACCGCTACCTCAAACTGGGTACTCTCAAGCATATATCACTGCCCTCAGGCGGGGTGTGGCTGCAAGGCCAGTCTCGCTTCATGTCTCTGCCCCACAGGGCGATAGCCTATGCAACCTGCACCTCTGCCCGCCAATGAGCTCTGTCGTCTACAGGCGCTATACGACTACCACATTCTCGATACGCCACCCGCTGATGGGTTTGACAATCTGACTCGACTGGCCGCAATGGTGTGCGACATGCCCATAGCCCTGGTCAGTCTGATCGACCAGCAGCGGCAGTGGTTTAAATCACGCGCGGGCTGCGTTGCTGCACGTGAAACCGCCCGCGATTTGGCTTTTTGCGCCCACGCCATTTTGCAGCCGGGGTTGATGGAGGTGCCCAATGCCCTAGAAGATGAGCGTTTTTGGGATAATCCGCTGGTTACAGGGGAATTTAACCTGCGATTCTATGCGGGTATGCCTCTGATCACTGCCACCGGCTATGCCCTCGGCACCCTCTGTGTGATCGACCAGGTTCCCCGCACGCTCACCCCTTTCCAGCGCCAGGCTCTAGAAATGCTAGCCGCCCAGGTGGTCGCCCAGCTCGATCTGCACCGCCAGCTCGAACAGATTCATCAGGCTGACCTAGAGCGCCAGCACCTAGAGGAAACCCTGCGCCTGCAAGAACGGGCGATCGCGGCCAGCTGCAACGGCGTCATCATCACCGACGCCCGTCAGCCCAACAATCCGGTAATCTACGTCAACCCGGCCTTCGAGCGTATCACCAGCTACGCCGCCGCCGAAGCTCTAGGGCAAAACTGCCGTTTTTTGCAGGGGGGCCACAGAGACCAGCCCGGCCTAAAAACCCTGCGCCAGGCGATTGCCGAAGGCCAAGACTGCACTGTGGAAGTGATCAACTATCGCAAAGACGGCACGCAGTACTGGAACCAGCTCAGCATTGCGCCTATTCACAACCCCGAAGGCCAGCTAACCCACTTCATCGGCATTCAGACCGACATCAGCGATCGCAAGCTTGCCGAAGCCCAGCTTCACCAGAATCTGCACGACCTCGAACAGGCTCGCTGCGCCGCCGAGGCCGCCAACCAGGCCAAAAGCGAATTTTTAGCCATGATGAGCCACGAAATTCGCACCCCAATGAATGCCGTCATCGGCATGACCGGCCTGCTGCTCGACACCTCCCTCACCGACCAGCAGCGGGACTTTGTCGAAACCACCCGCAACGCGAGCGATAGCCTGCTGACCATCATCAACGACATCCTCGACTTCTCAAAAATCGAGTCGGGCAAGCTAGAGCTAGAAACCCAGCCCTTTAACCTGCGCACCTGTTTGGAAGAAGCCCTCGACCTGCTGGCTGCCAAGGCCTCTGAGAAAGGGCTAGAGCTAGCTTACCTGCTGCCGACCCAGGTGCCCCAGTACTTGCTGGGCGATGTCAGCCGCCTGCGCCAGGTGCTCGTCAACCTGGTCAACAACGCCATCAAGTTTACCCCCACAGGGGAGGTGATTGTCTCGGTGCAGGCGGAGCCGCAGACCGCCGCCGGGCAAATTACCCTCCAGGTGGCGATCAAAGATACCGGCATTGGCATTCCGGCCCATCGGCTGCACCAGCTGTTTCAGCCCTTTTGCCAGGTGGATGCCTCTACCACTCGGCAGTTTGGCGGCACCGGGCTGGGTCTAGCCATCAGCAAGCGCCTGTGTGAACTGATGGGCGGCACCCTCTGGGTAGAGAGCCTTGAGGGCCAGGGGTCAACCTTTTACTTCACGCTGCGAGCCAACCTCGACCCCCAGCCGCCAACCCCCGCCACTCTGTCCCCGACTACCATGCTCCAGGGCCGCCGCCTGCTGGTGGTCGATGACAACGCCACTAACCGCAAGATTCTTCAGCTCCAGCTCCAGGGATGGGGAATGGCGGTGGTGACGGTAGATTCGGGCTTAGCGGCCCTAGAAGCGCTTGAAACTCAGCGCTTTGACCTGGCCATTTTAGATATGCAAATGCCGGGCATGGACGGCCTGGCTCTAGCCCAGACTCTGCACCGACAGTTTGCGGAGCGATCGCTGCCTCTGATCATGCTGACTTCCCTGGGCTGGCACCACAGCATCGCCAACCAAGGACTGTTTGCGGCCTACCTGACCAAACCCGTTAAGCAAGCCCAGCTCATGGAGGCGCTGGCTAATGCCCTGATCGATCGCTCTGAAACCGTGCGGGTGTCACCCCGGCCCAGCCCTGCGCCGGTAGATACCGACCTAGGGCGGCGGTGCCCCCAGCGCATTTTGCTGGCTGAAGACAACGTGGTTAACCAGAAGGTAGCCCTCCAGATTTTGCAGCGTCTGGGCTACCGGGCCGATGTGGCCGCCAACGGCTATGAGGTACTGGCGGCTCTCGCCCAGCGACCCTACGACCTGGTGCTGATGGATGTGCAAATGCCTGAGATGGATGGCCTAGCCGCCGCCCAGCAGATCGTTCAGCGCTGGCCTGGCTGCCGCCCCCGCCTGGTTGCCGTTACCGCCAACGCCATGCAGGGCGATCGCGAACAGTGCCTCCGGGCCGGTATGGATGACTACATCAGCAAACCCATTCGCCTAGAGGAATTAATTCGGGTTCTAGAGACGAGGAAGTCTACCACCCCTGCCGCCGTCGATTTGACGGCACTGCACACCTTTGCCACCACCGTGGGAGGCGATGATGCGAGGTTTATGGCCGACCTGATTGCCAGCTACCTGGAGAGTGCCGACCAGCTCTTAGTTGATATGGGCACCGCCCTAGATCAGCAAGACTGGTCTACCCTCCAGCGGGCCGCCCATACCCTCAAGTCGAGCAGCGCTTCCGTCAGTGCCGATGCCCTCTCCGCCCTCTGTCATGATCTAGAGGCGGTGCTGCGTCAAGACTCCAATCCAGCCGTCGCCGACCGAGTAGAGGCCATTCGCTACGCCCTAGCCGACGTTAAAACGGCCCTACAATCTGTCTTGGTTTCCCCGGAGGTAACCAGCCATGTCAGTCAACGCTGATTCAGCGGTAATTTTGGTGGCCGACGATGACCCGTTCATTCGCCACATGCTGACCCGTTACCTTGAGCGCGAGGGCTATAGGGTAATTGAAGCGCCCCACGGTGAAGCGGCCCTCGACTTGTACTTTTATCACCGGCCTGATCTGGTTCTGCTCGATGCGCTGATGCCGGTGATAGACGGCTTTGAGGTGTGCCGCCGGTTGCAGTCTCTAACCCAGGGCGACCTGGCCCCGGTGCTGATGATCACCGGCCTGGAGGACGAAAAATCGGTAGATCAGGCCTTTGAAATCGGGGTGGTAGACTACATCACCAAACCAATCAACTGGGCGGTGCTGCGCCAGCGGGTGCGGCGACTGATTATGCAGCACCGACTTGAAATTCAGCTGCGGGAGGCTAACTACCAGCTCCAGCAGCTGACGATGATGGATAGCCTCACCCAGGTGGCCAACCGCCGCCGCTTCGACGAGTACCTGCTGCAAGAGTGGGGCCGAGGGGTACGCGAAGGCCTGCCCCTGTCGCTGGTCATCTGCGACATTGACCATTTCAAAGACTACAACGACCACTACGGGCACCAGGCGGGCGATCGCTGCCTTCAGGAGGTGGCTAAAACCCTCAACCAGTGCATCAGTCGCCCCGCCGACCTGGTCACCCGCTACGGCGGCGAAGAGTTTGCGGTGATTTTGCCTAACACCACCATGGCCGGGGCTACTGCCGTTAGCGATCGGCTGGTGAAAGGGATTCAGCAGCAGGGTCTACTCCATGACACAACTCCCCAAGCCATTGTCACCATTAGCTGTGGCGTCGCCAGTGTGTTACCCATGGCCGACTACCTACCCTCTGACCTGGTGTTTACCGCCGACCAGGCCCTTTACCAGGCCAAGGCCCAGGGCCGCAACCAATACCAGGCCATCTACGTCATGCCCCCCAGCCCTGGGCAATCGGCTGATGCAGGGGCTGCTAGGGCTACCCCTACCCTTCGATCTCTTTTGCCTGAGGCTTAAGAGCCCGGCCAACAAAAAAGTTGTTTAGTGCCGTAGACACCACCGACAGCACGATGGGGCCGACGATAAATGCCCAAAACCCTTGTACTGCAAAGCCTGGGGTCACCAGCGACGCCAGCCAGAAGCAAAGGCCGTTGACCACCAGCGAAAACAGGCCCAGAGTCAAGATAGTGATCGGCAACGACAGAATAAACAGCACCGGCTTAATGATGCCGTTGACGAGACCGATGGCAACCGCCGCTACCATCGCCGCCGGAAAATTGGCCAGCACGACTCCCGGAAAGATGGCGTCTACCAGCAGCAGCGACAGCGCCGTAGCCAAAATACTGAGCAGATAAAGCAGCATTGTCGAATCTCCTTGGGGACAGGGCTAAGGGACAGCTATAGGCGAAATTTGCTGAGATTAGGCTGTATTCTCTCACAGGAGCTTGGCGGACAAAAGAGCCTGCCTGCGATTCGCGAAGCGATCCGTCCCGGAATCGCCCCTACCTGGAGCATTTCTTAACAGAGCTGGATCCCAGGCCACCGCCTGCGATCGCGGCCTGCCCGCAAAAGTGCTACCTTCTAGGCCCAATGCTGATGTAGTCCTGAGTTAGCTATGGCTCTAGTTTCTGCCCCAACCGCTATGGTGGTCTGCCCTCACTACCTAGCTTCCATCGCCGGTCTCAATGTACTCAATCAGGGAGGCAGCGCAGTCGATGCGGCGATCGCTACCCAAGCCGCCCTGTCAGTGGTTTACCCCGCTATGACCGGGCTGGGTGGCGATGGCTTTTGGCTGGGCTACCAGGCCAGCTTAGGTCAGCTCTATGGCCTCAACGGCTCGGGCCGGGCGGGGACGAGCTGCGATCGCGATCGCTTCACGGGTCTAGCGGCTATTCCCCAGCGCGGCCCCCAGGCGGTAATTACGGTGCCGGGGGGCGTCTCGGCCTGGGGCGAGGTGCACCAGCGCTTTGGTCGCCTGCCCTGGGCCGACCTGCTCCAGCCCGCGATCGCCCTGGCCGAGCAGGGCTACCCCTGCTCCCAATCCCAGGCCCACTGGACGAGGGTCAACGCTGAGTTTCTGCGGGCCTACGGCGGTGAGAACAACCCTTTTCTGCCGGGGGGGGAGGTGCCTGCCGCTGGGTCGCGCGTGACCAACCTGCCGCTGGGGAAAACCCTACGCCGTCTGGCCGTCGCTGGTTCCCAGGACTTCTACGAGGGAAAGATTGCTGAGCAAATCGTGGACTACCTCAGCGCTCTGGGCGGCTGGCTTACCCGCGACGACTTCGCCCGTCACAGCGCCACTTGGGTAGAGCCGATCAGCACCACCTACCGGGGCCACCAGGTGTGCCAGCTGCCCCCCAACACCCAGGGGTTTACGGTGCTGCAAATGCTGAATGTGCTGGAGGGGTTTAACCTGCACACCGTCGGCCACGGCACCGCCGACTACTATCACCTGCTGGTGGAAGCCACCAAGCTGGCCTTTGCCGATCGCGATCGCTGGCTAGGCGACCCCGACTTTACCGACATGCCGCTAGGCGAACTGATCTCAAAACCCTACGGCGATCGTCGCCGCGCCCGACTAAGTATGACCGTAGCCCAGAATTGTCTCGCTGCGGCCAGCGGCGGCGACACGGTCTACATCGCGGTAGTCGATGGCGAGGGCAATGTGGTATCGACCATTCAAAGCCTGTACTTCGACTTTGGGGCAGCGGTGGTGCCGCCTGAGCTAGGCTTTCCGCTGCAAAATCGAGGTGCGCTGTTTTCCCTTGACCCCAACCATGCCAATGCCCTAGAACCCGGCAAGCGGCCCTTTCACACTCTCATGCCCGGTCTAGTGCTCAACGGCGGCAAGCCCTATCTGGTGCTAGGCACCATGGGCGGCGAGGGTCAGCCCCAAACCCAGCTAGCGCTACTGACCAGAATGCTAGATTTTGGCTACTCTCCCCAAACGGCGATCGACCTGCCCCGCTGGCTGTGGGGCCGCACCTGGGGCGAAGCCTCTACTCAACTGGCGATGGAAAATCGGATTCCCGCTGCCATTCGCCAAGCCCTAGAACGTAGGGGGCACCAGGTGGCCGAGGCTCCCGCCTGGGCTGAGAAAATGGGCCATGCCCACGCCATCCAGGTGAATCCAGATGGGCTGTTGGGCGGCTGCGATCGCCGCAGTGAGGGCGCGATCGCCTGCTTGTAAGGCTTGGCCAAAACTAACTCAGTACGTGGCTAGACATCAGCGATAGACCTCCCGCCGATGCCTGACTCGAACGACCAAAATCAAGAGCTGGGTATCTTTAATAGTGTAAACAATGCAGTAGTCTCCGACCCGAATACGATAAAGGTCGTCTTCTCCTGAGAGCTTAACCATCCCCGCCGGGCGAGGTTCCTAGGCCAAAGCGTCAATTTTGGGCTTTAGTCGCTGCTGATCTTGAGGTGATAAGGCCTTGAATTGCTTGACCGCAGGCTTTGCAAACTCAATGCGATAGGTCATAGCCCCACATCGGCCTTGAGGTCTTCCCAGGCAAGGGTGCCTTCAGTGGCAACAGACGCCAAGGCCTGTCTGGCCTCCCCTACATCGGCAGTATCTTCTACTTGTTTAGCCTTGAGAAATTGCAGAAAGTCGAGCAGCTCAACCAACACCGGCTCGGAGGCGTTGTCGAGTTCTTGAATGAGCAATTCCTTTAAGGTCATCGCTTTACCCTTTGTTAGAACCTGCCCTAGCGTTTTGCCTAGAGGGCCGCAATGCAGATATCTACAGTCTAGCCGCAGACAATTTTGTTCTGGTAGCTGACCAAGGCGATGGTCATCAGCTAAAAACTAGCGCCCCTTACCGGCCCAGCACCGCCGCGCCTTCGTAGAAAAAGATGCCCGCTACACAGCCGGTCATCAGCGTGGCCAAGGTGCCCGCCCACAAGGCCTTCCAGGCAACTTCGCTAATGTCTTTGCGGCGGGAGGGTACCAGGGTCGATAGCCCGCCGACAAAGATGCCCACCGAAGGCAGGTGAGCAAAGCCGCAGAGGGCGTAGCTGACAATTACTAAGGCGCGATCGCTCAGCGTGCCCTCAGCCGCAGCATTGGCGAGACTGATGTAAGGTGGGATCGCTGTTTCTAAGAACCGTCGCCCAATCAGCTGCGACGACAGCCACAGCTCTTGCCAGTCCAACGAAACCCCAGTGAGAAAGGTGAGGGGCAAAAACAGCACCCCCATAATGTTTTGCAGCGTAATCACGCTAAACACCTGGCCGATGACGCGCCAGAGGGCAAACTCGCTGGTGGCCAAGCTAGCCAGCTGGGCAAAGAGCAAATTGAGCAGGGCGATCAGCCCCAGAATGGCGATTAGGGCGGCGACAATGCCCACTGCCATTTTGACGCCGTCGAGGGCACCCAAAATTAGGCTATCCATCGGGCTTTGCTGCTCATCGTCAGCAAAATCAATGTCGGGGACTTTGCCCAGGGTATCGGGCACCTCTTTCTCCGGCACTAGAATCTTAGCCATCACAAAGCAGGCTGGAATCGTGAGCACCGAGGCCGACATTAGGTGCCCGGCAATAGAGGGAAAAATAGGCCGCAGATAGCCAGCATAGAGACCCAGCACTGTCGAGGCAATGGAGCCAAAGCAGGCCGCCAACACACAGCACAGCTCGCTGCGGGTCATGCGTTCAAGGAAGGGCTTGATCGCGATCGCCGACTCAATACCAACAAAAATATTCGCTGCCCCCGCCAACGACTCGGCTCCGCTGATGTTCATTGCCCAGCGGAAGAAGCGGGCAAACACCCTCACAATAGGCTGCACCACCCCCAGGTTGTACAGCAGCGCAAAAATGGAGGCAAAGAACACAACCTGGGGCAGCGATCTGAAAGCAAAGATATAGCCCAGGTTGAGGTTGTCGGCCCCCAGGCGATCGCCCGGAATGGCAGTAAAGGGCGGCGTGAGGGCACGGGCAATCCAGCGTCCAGCCCCGGCTGGCCCCACCGGCTGGTTGAGAACGGGTACAAAAATGGGGCCAAACAAAAACCGCGCTCCCGCATCCGAAGCATCGATCAGGGCGTTGAGTAAGGAGCTAAGCCACACCACCACGTCGCGAGTAAACGGCAGCAAAAACACAAGTAGCCCCACCACCAGCTGAATGCCAATGCCCCACAAAATCACTTTCCAAGGTACTCGCCGCCGATCTTCTGAACCTAGCCAGGCAATAAAGCAAAGGCCAAAAAGACCTAACAGCGAAATTAAGCGCAGTGCCATGCGGTGCCATTCTCCTTTTGGCCCAAAATTGGCGAGCCTGCCACCGATTATGCCGAAGAACGTCGCTGGCGAAGCGGCTTGTTCTAGAACTTAATCCTGAGATAGATGCAAGGTAGCAGGTTTGCGGTTCACAGTTTTGTCTTGAACCGCAGACCTTGAACCATAGACCTTAGATTGTCAACCTCAAACCTTCCTTCCAGACTGGCTCATAATAGAACTGACCCACCGCTCCACCCTATGGAAGCTTTTTCCCCTTTTTCGCCCGACTGGGCTGAGTCTGCCACCCACGCCAGCAAGTTTTGTTGCCCTCAGTGCGGGGCCGAGAGCCGCCAGGCTAAAGCTGTCTGGATCAACCGCCGATCGCCCGTCTACGGCACCGACCACCGCCGCAAGTGGCAGGAGTTTTACCACTGCGGCGAGTGCGGCACTCCCTGGTGGGCCTGGAGCAGCGATCGCCCCCCATCCCCCTATAACACCCTCGACGACGATGACGACAGGGAATTGTTTTAGGGCATTTTGGCAGCAGCTAAACCTGCGATTTGGCCTGGGTTGAACCGCTCCACCGTTCGAACGTTCAACTGTTTAAGCGCCTGGTACCAATGACCTCCAACCCATTGCCCAAGACCATTCACGTGTTTGGCAGCCTAAACATGGACCTGGTCTGTCGAACGCCCTACCTGCCCCAGCCGGGGGAAACCATTTTGGGCACCCAGTTTGAAACGCTACCCGGCGGCAAGGGAGCCAATCAGGCGGTGGCGGCGGCGCGGCTGGGGGCAGCCACAACGATGGTCGGTCGAGTCGGCGCAGATGACTTTGGCCGCCAACTCATTCAGGGTTTGCAGAATGCTGGGGTCGATGCCAGCGGGGTGGCGGTCGATGGGGAGGTCTCGACCGGGGTGGCGGCGATCGCCGTCGATAGCGTGGGCCAAAACACCATCGTGGTCATCCCCGGTGCCAACGGCCAGATCAGTGACGGAGATGTCGATCGCCTCACGGCTCGGCTGCGACCCGGCGACCTGGTGCTGCTTCAGTTTGAGGTGCCGCTGCCGCTGGTCATGGTCGCCGCCAAGGCCGCCAAGACCCAGGGGGCAACGGTGATCGTTGACCCCGCCCCTGCCCGCACTGATCTGCCGCCCGAATTCTTCAGAACCGTCGATATTCTCACCCCCAACCAGGTCGAGGCCAGCCAGCTCACTGGGATGGCTGTGACCGATGTTGCCACCGCCACCGAGGCGGCTCAGCAGTTGGTGCAGCGCGGCGTTGCGATCGCCATCGTCAAGCTGGGCGACCAGGGCGTTGTGGTCGCCGAAAACCATCGCACCTTTCACCAGCCCGCTCTGCTGGTGGAGGCTGTTGACACCGTTGCTGCCGGGGATGCCTTTAACGGCGGCCTGGCCGTTGGCCTGGCTGAAGCGATGGATATAGAGGAGGCCGTGCAGTTCGCCAATGCTGTTGCCGCTGCAGCGGTCATGGTGCCGGGGGCGCAGCCGTCAATGCCTGAGCGATCGCGGGTGGCCGCCCTGCGCATTGCGCTTTAGCACCTCTAGCCTCGGCTGCGGCATGTAGCGGTGCTCACAATCTGCCAAAATTAAGGGCAACCTCAGCAACGGATGGCATGGTACGAATCAAAGTTCAGGATTGGCAGACAGAATTTAGCGATTTGATGCGCGGCATTGCCGGGGCGTTTTTGTTTGGTGCCCCCTTTCTCTACACCATGGAGGTGTGGTGGAAGGGAAACTTTACCTCGCCGCCGCGGATGATGCTGATTTTGGGCATGGCCTACCTGGCCCTGGTGCTGCTGAATATCAAAGGTGGGTTTCGCGCCGAGCAGCCTCGCAGCCGCACCCAGGTTTTGGTCGAAAGTGCCGAGG
The DNA here is from genome assembly GCF_014696675.1 of Phormidium tenue FACHB-1052. Lineage (GTDB taxonomy): Bacteria > Cyanobacteriota > Cyanobacteriia > Phormidesmidales > Phormidesmidaceae > Nodosilinea > Nodosilinea tenuis_A. The sequence goes on along the minus strand of NZ_JACJQN010000010.1, from coordinate 113,109 downwards.
GGCTGGCGATCGCCCTGTTCACCGCCACCCTCAGCCTGACGCTGCTCGACATCCTTCACCTTGAGACCGGCATCGATGCCATCATGGGCCGACTGATCACCCTGTCGCTGCCCTTTGCAATCGGGGTCGGTATTGCCAACAACCTGCTGCTGAGGGCCGACGACGGCGAGGCCGACTCCGCCCAGCGCGACCACCCCTGGCGCAGCACCCTGTCAGATGCTGGGGCCGCCCTGCTGGGGGCGATTGTCGTCGGCTCCTCGATCGCGCCTACCGACGAAATCCCAATGATCTCCAGCTCCCTGGAGCCCGCGCGCCTGCTGTTGATTATGGCCAGTTCGCTACTGCTGTCGTACATCATTGTGTTTGAGGCCAATTTTGGCGCTCAGCGGCAGCGGCGATCGCAGTCCGGCTTATTCCAAAAACCAATTAGCGAGACTGTGGCCGCCTACCTAATTGCCCTGGTCGCTGCAACGCTCATGCTCTGGCTGTTTCAGGTGATTCGCGTGGGCGACCCAATTAATCAATGGGTGAGCTATATCATCGTATTGGGCCTGCCCTGCACCATTGGCGGTGCCGCCGGTCGTCTAGCTGTGTAACTCCTAACCCTATGTCTGAAAAGCCCACCCGCAATCGCGCTGAATGGTTTTCCCTCGGCATTTCCCTCACCCTGCTGTCGGCGGTGGTTGCTACGGTGGCGTCACTGTGGCTAAAACCATCGCTTAAACCCGCCGAATTTACGGTGGAACCGGGGGAAGTGCGGCCCGCCCAGGATCACTATTACCTGCCCATTACTATTACCAACGAAGGCGACGCTACCGCCGCCGAAGTGACCGTCGAAGGCACCCTGGAAACCACAGACCCCGAAGAAGTCGCCGCCACCACCTTCGACTTTATCCCCGCTCGCTCCCAAGCCGAGGGGTTTTTGATCTTCACCGCAGAGCCTTCCACAGCATCCGTGCGCGTTATCAGTTACCAAAAGCCCTGAGCACTCTGACGTGGGGCATTTTCCACGGCGATCGCGACTCAGTAGCCCGGCTTTACCACCAGGTGCTGCATCACCTGGTGATCGTGGTCGAGGAGTCTAAGCTCATCGACCTTGACGCCGACCGATCGAATGGGTGCATCCAAGACAAATAAGCCGTCAGTGACCTCATTGTTGAGCGTTCTACCATCGCTCAAGCGGGCTTCTACAGCGGCCACGTCCGCAGAACGGCTGCGGCCCAGCAAAATTAGCGACGTGTGGGCACTTTGGGTGGGGCCGTAGTGAACGTAGTCTACCCACTCGGTTGAAACGGCGTCGGGCGGGCGGTAGCTAAAGTTGGCCCCCTGGGGAGAAGCCCACCACAGTCCCCAGGGCAACCGCGAAACCACCACATGCCCGCCGTCTAAGGCATCTGGCAACCCCTGACAAACAACAATCGCTGTGGTGGCTGTTTGCCGCTGGGTTTTGGTGATCCGAGCGTTTTCACAAAACCCATCTTGCTGGGCGGCCCGCGCTGGGGTTAGGCCCCAGTTGTCTGCGCGCCAAAGCCCCCAAACTCCCACGATCAGGCCAGCGGTGGCCACCGCAAAGAGGAATCTGGCGATTCTCCTAACCTCCCGACTAGAACCAGGTAAAACTGATCTCATCAGCGGTTTCCCGTGCCGTGCCGTTTCTTTGACCCGCGATCGCCTTGGGAGTTCCCATAGATCAGGCTCACTGGGGTTTCGTCACCGCGTTAGAACGAGGAATGCAAAAGCGGGCGTTGCTGATCAACGGTATGATTTGCCCCCCTAGCCCCCCAATTCTGGGGGGAACCAGACGACTTCAAAGCCCCCCAAACTTGGGGGGTGGGGGGCGATGCAGCAACTGTTACTTTTGCAGATTCATTCCTCAATTCAGCAACGCCCAAAAGCGCGATCGCCCGCCCATGACAACGGTAAATCACGGGGATGTCGCCGCAATGTCGCCATAGCTGATCTGCACCGCACCATTTTTCCCTCGGGCTTTGGCTCGATAAAGACCTTGGTCAGCGGTGGCGATCAACGTTTCAAACGACAGGTCGATCTGGGGCACAACGGTGGCTACGTCAAAGCTCATGGTCATCAGGTTACCGGTCTGGGATTGGGGATGGGGCAGTTGTAACGCCGCTAAATTGGCCTGAATGGCCTCAACCATGGCGATCGCCCCCTCAGCGGTGGTATTTGGCAAAATAATGGCAAACTCTTCACCGCCGTAGCGGGCCGCTAAATCAGACGGACGCCGAGAGGCTTGCACAATGGCGTTGGCCACCTGCCGCAGCGCATCGTCTCCGGCCAGGTGACCATGGGTATCGTTGTAGAGCTTGAAGCAGTCCACATCACACAAAATCAAAGATAGGGGAGACTGCTCTCGGGCCAGCCGCTGCCATTCTGCCTTCAGCCGATCGTCAAAACAGCGGCGGTTGGCCAACTGGGTCAACCCATCCACCGAAGCCAGGCGCTGAAGCTCTTGATTGGCGGTTTGCAGCTGGTGATACAGCTCCGCTTGCTGAATGGCGATCGCCGCCTGCCCCGCGAGCTGATAAAACAGATTGACCTCCGACTGCTGCCACTGGCGCGTCTCGTTGCACTGGTGGGCAATTAAAAGCCCCCACAGCCGCTCTTTTTGCAGAATCGGCACAATCAAATTCGCCCGAATATTTAGGCTTTGCAGCAGCTCAACGTGGCACGACATCAGCCCCGCCGTTTCAATGTCTTCGATCGCTCGGGTGTTGCCCTGTTGATAGTAGGCCGCATGGGTCGTCTGAAAGCAGGTATCCATCACATGGAAACCCAAAATAGACGGGCACCCTTCGGCCAGAGATTCGACCGCCACTAGCCCACTCCAGTCTGGCTCAAACCGATAAATGACGACTCGATCGACCTCAAACAGCTGTCGAACTTCATCCGCTGTAGTTTGGAGAATCTCGTCCAGCTTCAGCGATTGCCGAATATGGTGAGTCACGGCTGCAACAATGCGCTCAGGTGCAGTTTGATGTTGTACTTTGTGCGCCACCGACTGCACAGGCGCTGGGGTGAACGGCACTGCCGTTGAGTTAAAGCCGGGCGTCGTTTTGGCCGGTATGGCAGCCGGTTTAGCAATCAAATAGCCCTGGGCAAAGGTAGCACCCCGTTCCTGCAACCAGTTCAACTCTTCAACGCATTCAATTCCTTCAGCAACGGTTTTAATATTTAGGTTTTGCGCGATTTCCAAGAGCTTTTCAGTAATGGAAGCTTTATAAACGTCAAGGTGAACGTTTCGAATTAGCTCCATATCCAGTTTGATGAAATCGGGACGTAGCTGATGCAGCAGGTTCAAACCAGAATATCCAGATCCTAAATCGTCTAGGGCAACAGCAAAACCAGCTTCTCGGTAATATTTTAATACGGTTTTAAGGTGGTCTAGATCTTGAGGGTTGTCTGACTCAACAACTTCAAACACAACCTGGTCGTGGCGAATGCCCGCTCGATCGATGGCGTCTACTGTGCTCCGCAGGCAAGACACCGGGTCATACAGCGCTGTGGGAGAAAAGTTGATGAAAATACGTCCCGTCAAGTTGTGCTGGCTAGCTTGATTAATCGCACTCAGGCGAGCCACCCGATCTAGCTGGGGCAACAGACCGGCTTCGGTTGCCAGCTCAAAAATGGAACTTGGCATAACTAAGTCGCCGTGCTCGTCTAGGCCGCGAAAAAGGCATTCATATCCATAGATTTGAGCCGTGTCGTCGATTGAAACAATCGGTTGAAAATGACTGGTGACGCGATCGCTAGTCAACATATCCACCAGCCAATCGGATTGACTGATCTTGATAAAACGCTGTAAGGAAGAAATATCGCTAAAATCTTGCAGCTGTGGCTGTACTGCACCGCGAACAAATAGAACTTGGGTTTCTTTAAGTTCTCTTGGTGCTACTAGCTGAGCCAAACTTTGGGCAACCCTATGGGCTTGGCCAGATTTGCAGGCGATGCTTAAACCAGGCCGCTCTTGCATCAGCTCAAATTCGAGCGACTCTTGGTTTAGAAAAGGAATAACTTTTGTTAACGTATGGGGAACCGGAAACCACAGAAAAAGCCGACCTGCCTCTCCAGCCTGACATCGACCAATACTGTGACAAGCGCAAGTCTTAGAGGCAGAAAATCCCATAACTCAAACCCGCAATCAATCAGTGGTCTTTAGTATTCCCATTCCATTATAGAGAGCGTCATAGGTTAAGTAAGATAGCTGAAGTTTCAAGAAGATAAATATCAGAAAAAGTCAGGCAATTTATTGCAATCAACCGCAATCATTCAATCAACAATGATGTATTTACGCAAGTCCTAAACCTCGCGTAAAATTCGGCAAGGGTTGCCTACCGCAACGACATTCGCGGGAATAGATTTAGTCACTACACTGCCTGCGCCAACCGTTGTATTGTCGCCAATCGTTACCCCTGGGCAAACAATTACGCCACCGCCCAGCCACACATTGCTGCCAATCGTAATCGGAGCTGCCATCTCTAACCCACTCAGCCGCACCGCTGGGTCAACGGGGTGGTAAGCCGTGTAGATCTGCACATTGGGAGCCATCAGTACATCGTCCCCCAGGGTGACCCAGTTGCAGTCGAGGATGGTGCAGTTGGTGTTGAGGTAGAGGTTTTTGCCAGCGCGAATGTGGCCACCGTAGTCGCAGAAAAAAGGCGGGGTAATCTCAAAATTGGGGCCGATGGTGTGGAAGAGCGATCGCACCACCTCTTGCCGCACCTCAAGCTCCCCAGGCCGAGCATGGTTGAACTCGTACAGCTTCTCCTGAGTCTGCCGCCGCCGCGCCACCAGCTCCGGATCGAATCCCAGGTACAGCTCGTTGGCCAGCATCTTCTCGAGTTCTGTCTTCGCCATCTAGGGAATCTCCGATAATAAAAGATCCCAGGATTCTTTAAGAATCCTGGGATCTTAGAGCGTCAAGGGGAATCTAGCCCACCAGTTCTTTCACTTTAGCCATAATGCCATCGGGATCAATGCCCTGGTGAATGAACTGCTCCCACAGGCCGCCGCTGCCTTCGTGGTGGGTGCCGATGTGGGCAAACTTGGGTGTATAGCCCCGCTCCAGCAGCCAGGTACCAAAGCGGCTGCCCAGGCCAGTCTTGCGGTTAAAGGCCTCGGTCACCAGCACAAAGGGCGCTTTGCCCACCTTGGCCATGGTTTCCTCATCCACCACGTTGAGGGTGGACTTGTTGATCAGGCCCACGTCGATGCCTTCCTGCTTTAGCCGCTCTACCGCATCGAGGGCGCGGTAGACCGAATCGCCAAAGGTGACGATATAGCCCGCCGTACCTTCCCGAATCACCTCATCTTTACCGGGGGTAAAGGTGTAGTCGCCGCCAAACATCTCGTTGCCGTCAGCATCCAGAATCATCGGCACCTTCGAGCGGGTTGAGAAGATGAAGCGCAGACCGGGGTCGTGAAACACCTTCTTGACGCAGGCCTTCATCTGGTTGGGGTCGGCGGGGAAGTAGAGCTTGGTGTCGTAGCCGTCGTTGAGGCCGTTGTCGGCAAAGAAGTTGTTGAGGCCGAAGTGGCAGGTGTTGTCGGCCATATCGTCGATGCCCGAGTGGGAGAAGTGGCATAGCAGGTTGGAGTAGTTCAACCGCGCCATGGTGATTTCAGAAATGCACATCTCCAAAAAGGCGGCGAAGGTAGCGAATACCCCCTGCTTGCCCTCGGCCATGCCAAAGCCCGCCGCTGCCGACAGGTTGCCCCGCTCCATAATGCCGCCGCTGATGAAGATCTCAGGGTAGGCCTTGCGAATTTGGGCCAGGCCGCAGGAACCCTCCAGGTCGCTATCGACCACCAGCACGCTCTCTTTGCGGGCCATTTCATCCAGCTCGCCCAGCACTTCGACCATGGCGTCGCCAAACACGTTGCGGTTCGCGCCCACATTCTTAGACGAACCCTGGAATTCGTAGGTGTTCTTGGGGGTCTCGATGCCTTCGAGAATCTCGACCGCAGCGGTGTGGCCCTTGGCGGTCAGGTAGGCGATCGCCGCCTTTACCGAGATCACATCGTGGCCGTGGGTGCTGCCCTCAATGCCCTCAATGCCCACCGCCATCGCTCGCTTGTTGACCACCGCCACCGGGCCGGGGGTGTTGATGGCCTTGCAGATATTGGCATAGAGGCCGTCGAGGTCTTCGCCGTCGCCTTCGAGCACCGTCAGGCCGTGGCCCTCCAGAGTTTTTCTGACACTGTAGCCGCCCATGTACTGGGAGGGGTGGCCAGCAATGGTGACGTCGTTGTCGTCAATCAGCAGCTTGACGTTGACGTGGTGGGCCACCGCAAAGCGGGCCGCCTCAGCGTCGTCGCCCTCCTGCTGGGCCCCGTCAGAGCCCAGGCAGAAGGCAACTTTGCCGGGGTTGGCCAGGGCCACACCGTTGACGTAGGGCCACATGTGGCCCAATCGCCCCGAGCTAAACTTGACACCGGGGGTCAGCCCCAGCTCCGGGTGACCGGGCAGCTTTTCGTTGGCGGCACGGTACTGCATCAGCTGCTCGGCGGGCATGTCGCCGTTGAGCACCGACATTAGGTACTGGGTCGCCACCCGGTGGCCCGCTTCGTCAAAGAAAATCGGCACGTACTTGTCGCCTGCGCCGCGAAACAGCGCGTCGAGAATCATCACCTCGGGCACGGTGTCGTAGGGGCCGCCGGTGTGACCACCCACACCCCGCGCTGCGCCAGTCGCGGTGAAAAACACGATCGCATCCCGACACAGCTGAATGTTGGCCTTGAGGGCGCTGCGCTGCTCGTCGGTGAGGGTGGGGTTAGACGCATCGAGGGAAATTCGCTGGTATGCGCCCAGGTCAATGGGAAAGCTCGTCATAAGTGTTTCGTCCTATAGGCTGGTGAGAGGGAAGCGTGGAGCAAAGCGAGGTTTTTTATAGTGAGCAAGTCCACCGCTCAAATTTGGATAGCAAAAATCCACTACCTCCATCATTCAATACTCTGGCAAGGCTGTGAAGTTTTATTCGGTAAGAGTTGGTTAAGGGGCGAAGGGGGTGGATGGGTGAGGGGTAGATGGGTAGGGGGTGGCCTTGATTATTCGTAGGGTGGGTTAGGTGGCCTGAGGCTCTGCCTAAACCCCGTTACCTCCCATTCGCACCAACAAGCGGTTTTAAGCGCTGGTGGAGGGGAGTTGATGAGTTGATGAGTGGATTGAAGATTTAGAATAGGGGCTATGAGTCAAGACCCTTTTGCTGGCGTTGCTGTCACTGTATCGGCTGATCTACAGCTCACTATTCCGAGTGCAGTAGGTAAGTCATTGGGGCTGTCTGAGGGGCAGCGCTTTCAAGTCGTGCGGTATCAAGACCGTATAGAACTAATCCCCATTCGCCCAGTGCAAACGCTCAGGGGGTTTCTTAAAGGCATGGATACAGACCTGGTTAGAGACGCTGACCGACTATGAGAAGTGTGGTTGACTCGTCTGGTTGGCTTGCCTATTTTGCCGATGAGCCCAGTGCAGGCTTCTTTGCACCTGCAATTGAGGATACCAGCAGCTTGATTGTGCCTGCCATTAGCCTTTACGAGGTCTTCAAGCACATTTTGCTTCGACGTAGCGAAGACGAAGCCATTCAAGCCATTGGGGTCATGTTGCAAGGGCAGGTTATTGATTTAGATAGTGAATTGGCTCTCGATGCTGCCAAGATTTCTATTGAAAGCAAGCTGCCTATGGCAGACAGCATCATTCTTGCAACAGCCTACAAGTTTGAAGCCATAGTGTGGACTCAGGATAATGACTTTGAGGGTTTGCGTAATGTTCGGTATCTAGCCAAGGCTTAAATGGATTGACTTACTTTAGAAACGCTAAATCCCGCTTAACTGCCTTAGCAAGCGGGATTTGGGTAGAGAATGAGTTGTCAAACACCATGTTTTTCTAGAGGGTTTCGACCGTTTGGGCGTAGGTGTCGCCATCAAAGGGCTGTACCCCGGTTTTGGGATAGTTGTCATCGTCGGGGCCAAAGATTCTGCTGACGGGCTCGGCAAAATATTGCATTAACCCATCAAAAAAGTAGCCAAATACTGAGAGATTCAGACCTTTCATGACTGGCACCTCGCGGCTTAAGGATATTGATGTAGGCGATTGTAGCGATGCTTGTAGCGGGTCAGGGCTTGGTTTCTTGGTGTACCCTGATACTTAAATGCTACGGGATCACCCGAGGCTGGCGGTGCGACGGTGACCATTCTTTACAGCGGTTGGCAAGTTGTAATATATGGAGTGCACCCTTAACGATTTGGCTTACCAGTAAGGAGAGTTTCCTGTGAAACGCAGTCACGTGGCGATCGCTATTTTGTGCGGGATCATGGGCGGTGGGGCGGTCATTCCCCAGGCTCAGGCTGCTGCTCCAGCGCCGCCTGCCCAGGCTTTGAACGAGTTTGGCCAGGCTCCCGACCCGGTGCCGCCCCTGTGGCTGGCGCAAGCCAGCAGCAATGGCCTCAGCACCGCCCAGCAAGAGCAGGTCGATGAGCTGCTGCGCCAGGGTCAGGCCAAGGTCACGGCCCGTGACTACGCTGGGGCGATCGCTGCCTATCAGCAGGCGGCGGCTATTGACAGCCGCAACCCCCGGCTGTTTTCAGGCATTGGCTACCTCTACGTGCAGCAAGAGAACTACGGCGAGGCGATCGCGGCCTACCAAAGCGCGATCGCCCTCGATGGCAACAACTTGGCTTTTCGCTACGGTCTAGCCCACAGCCAGTACAAAAATGGCCAGCTTGACGAGGCGCTAGAGACATACCAGGGAATTCTCAGCAGCAACCCCCGTGAGGTCAACGCTCACCTGGGGATTGGCGGTATTCAGATCGAGCGCAGCGACTTTGATGGAGCGCTGTCTACCTACCAAAACCTGGCCCGCATTGCTCCCGGCAACGCCCAGGTGTATGCGGCGCTGGGGTCCCTCTACATTCAGCAAGAGGACTACGACCAGGCCCTCACCTACCTAAACCAGGGGTTGCGCTCTAACCCCAACGATGGCGATCTCCACGTCAGTGTGGCCAACATCTACCTGCTGCAAGAAAACTACCCCGAGGCAACCAAAAACCTGCGCGAAGCGCTGCGGGTAGAGCCTCAAAACGCCAATGCCCAGCACCAGATGGGCTATGTGCTCTACCAACAGGGCGATCGCGAGGCCGCCTTTGACTACCTGCTGCGGGCGGTGCGCCTCGACCCGGAGCTAGTGGCCGCCCATGCCCTGCTGGGCGAGCTACTGCTCGAACGAGAGCAATATCTGCAAGCCGTGCTCTCCTACCGCAAGGTGGTTGATGCCCTGCCAGAAGACCCCGCCGCTTTCTATAACCTGGGCTTGGCGCTCCATGGGCAGGGACTAGAAGCCCAGGCGCTCTCAAACATAGAGTTGGCGGCAATTTTATACAGCCGCCAGGGCAATACTGAAGGGGCGACCCGCGCCCGCGAGCTGATGGCCTTTTGGGGCTACGAGCGATAGCCCATGCCCGAAGGCCCCGAAATTCGCCGTGCTGCCGACAAGCTCCATCGGGCGATCGCAGGCAACATCGTCACCGATGTGTTCTTTGCCTTCGACCACCTCAAACCCTATGAGGAGGAGCTGATTGGCCGCACGGTAACAGCGGTGAAGCCCTACGGCAAGGCCATGGTCACCTCCTTCGACAACGGACTGGGGGTCTATAGCCATAACCAGCTCTACGGCATTTGGGTGATCTGCAAGCCAAATGCCGTGCCTGCCTCCCGCCGTCAGCTGCGCTTTGCGGTACATACCCCCAATCGGTGGGCGCTGCTCTACAGTGCCTCCGACATTGAGGTGCTACCCGAAGAGGCGGTGCTCACCCATCCTTACATTGCCAGGCTTGGCCCCGACACTCTCGATACCGCCCTTGTCCCCGATGAGGTAGCAGAACGCACCCTGAGTGTCCCCTTTCGCCGCCGCCAGTTTGCCACCCTGCTGCTCGACCAGGGGTTCCTTGGCGGCATTGGCAACTACCTGCGCACTGAAATTCTCTACGTGGCGGGCATTCACCCCAGCCAGCGGCCCGTTGACTGCACGCCTACTCAAATTGCCGCCTTTGCCGAGGCCGCCCTGGCTCTGCCCCAGCAGTCATATCGGCACAACGGCATTACCAACGACCTGGCCCTGGCTACCCACCTCAAGCAGACCGGCTACCGCCGTCGCGACTACCGCCACTGGGCCTTTGGCCGCCAGGGCAAACCCTGCCACCGCTGTGGTGACACTATCGCCAAAATCATGATCGGCGGCAGGCGTTGCTATGTCTGCCCTCAGTGTCAGACGGTTAACGATTAACCGCTAGTAATTGAGAGGCCATCCAGCAGCACTGAGGGCGTGTAGCAGGAGCCATTCCAGTCGCCGTCGCTGCCCAGCTCCACATTGTCCTTGAGGGCGGTGTAGATGTTGCCCGCCACCATGGTGTCTTTAACGCGGCCCACCAACTTGCCCCGGTGAATGCGGTAGCCCAAGTCGATGTTGACCGAAAAATCGCCTGCAATGCCCGGGTCACCGCCCAAAATTTGATCTACCAGCACCCCGTTATCAATGCTGGCAATCAGCGCCTCTAGAGATCGCATACCCGGCTCAACTAGGGTGTTGTAGAGACTGGGGGTCGGGTAGCTGCCCAGGCCAGGGCGAAAGCCGTTGCCCGTGGACCCGGCCCCCAGGGTACGACCGACGGCGCGATCGCAGTAAAACAGCGCCACTGCTCCTTTGTCGATAAACACCAGTCGCTGAGTGGGGGTGCCCTCATCGTCAAAGGGACAGCTAAACGGCCCCGCCTCTGGGTCTTGCAGCAGCGTCACGCGGGGCGAGGTCATCTGCTCACCCAGGGCGCTGCTCCAGGGGGACGATCGCTCCACCACCCGCTTGCCGCTGAGGGCTGATTGCAGCGTGCCCCAGATCATGTCGGCGGCTTTGGCGGTGAAGATCACCGGCATGCGTCCGCTACTGACCTCGGCGGATTCCTCGGCCCAGGCTAGCCGCTGCAACACCTGGTGGGTCAAAGCATCCACATTCAGGCGATCGCGCTGGGTTTGGCCGTCGCTGACGCTCAAAAAGTCATCGCCCCGCACCCAGTCAGCCGACAGGTAGCTGCTCAGGGTCGCGTCGCTGTAGTGGCAGTCGAGCCCCTTGGTGTTGAGAATCCGAGTGGTTTCTACATCGCACTCCACATCTACGCCGCAAATCACCTCAGGGTAGGCGCTGCGAATGCGATCGATCATGGCCTGCCCCCACTCGATCAGCTGCTCCACCGGCACCTCCTGGCCCATGTCGGGGTAGTGGCGGCTGTTGCCTTCGACCAGGTCAATGGTTTCGGGGGCGTTGAGGGCGCTGATTGCTAGGGCCTTGTCAATGATGGTCTCGGGGTCAACATTACCGTAGGCCACCGCCAGCCCAGGCCGACCATTGATCCAGAGGCGCAGGGCTGTGCCCAGGGCAGCGGAGCTTTCAAGCTGTTTGAGCCGGTTGGCTTCGAAAAAGACAGGGCGCGATCGCGATCGTGATTGCAGCACCTCCGCCGCTTCGGCTCCCCGTTTGAGGGCCAGGTCTATGAGTTTTTCAGCTAGCGAATCGTCGGTAAGACCAGGCACCATGGCAGTTAGCAAGCAGGGGCGTGATAGAGCTACTTCATCTTCCCGGATTGCGGTACCTCTGCAAAGGGCACCGATCTAGATAGTTCATTCCAAAAACCTGCTTCGCTAACTGTTTTTGCCGGATTTTCGGCTTTCGGATCGTCCAAGCACCCGATTCAGCGGTAGAATAGCAACGCCCCTTTGGAGAGGTGGCAGAGTGGTTGAATGCGGCAGTCTCGAAAACTGCTTTGGGGAAACCCAACGAGGGTTCGAATCCCTCCCTCTCCGTTGACTTTCAAGGCTTTCGGCCTTTTGGCTGCCACTAGCTCCAACAGCAGCTAGAGCAGCTTTACATACTAAAAACGCCTTATTTGCGTGGAAAATTAGATCAGAACTAGATCATTTTTTTGCCATGGACAGCATAGACCAAGTAATCGAGCAGGCTCACCAGGGACTAAGCCGGATCACCATAGTGCGCCGAGTCCGCAAGCTAGCCTTGCGGGGGTCTCTTCCCAAACGCCCTGGAGAGGGGCGGGGAAATAAGCAGACCACGATCGCCCTGGGGGTGTTTGCAAACCCTAGCGGCATAAAGGTTGCCCTGGCTAAGGCCCAGCGTCTGGAGTCTGATCTAAATATGGAGCGTTTTACCTGGGACGACTGGGAGAAAGGTGATGGCAGCCCAGGCGGTAAGAGTGCAGCCGACTGGGGCAAAGAGTACGCAGCAGTTAAGGTGGCCGAGGTCAGGGCTAGCACCTACCGCAATAATTACTGAGAGCGTTTAGAGTCGCTGCCTGATAAACCTCTCACTGAAGAACTGCTGCTCAACTGTGATGGAGCGACACCTGACGGCGGTCGCAGAAAATTGGGAGGACTGCTTTCCGTATCCTGGTGCCTAGCCTTTCAGGTGAGGAATTGAAAATACTCCGTTTAGGAATCCTTTTGGAGCGAACGAGTCGGTAGGCTGTGGGTTAGTTCTTCGCGGGGTAGGCTCGGTATGAGGGCGGCGACACCGAGGTATCGAGCGATGTTGGTGACGTATCTGCAACCGCAGCGAGGGCGGTTTTTGGGGCTGTCGATCGTCCTGCTGGGGGGAATTGGCCTACAGCTGCTGAACCCTCAGATTTTGCGCTACTTCATCGATACTGCGATCGCAGGTGGGCAGCAGCAATCGTTGGTGTTGGCAGCGGGAGCGTTTATGGCGATCGCAATTTTTCAGCAGGGGCTAGCGATCGCCACCACCTACTTCAGCGAAACCATTGCCTGGCGGGCTACAAACACCCTGCGCCTTGATCTGGCCCGCCACGCAATGGGTCTTGACCTGGCCTTTCACAAAGCCCACACCCCTGGCGAACTGGTGGAGCGGGTCGATGGTGATGTGGATGCTCTCTCCCGGTTTTTCTCACAGTTTATGTTGCAGGTGGTGGGCAATGGCCTGCTGGTAGTCGGCGTCTTACTGATGGTGTGGCGCGAAGACTGGCGCGCTGGAGTGAGTCTGAGCCTGTTTGCCCTGATGGCCTTTGGCGTTTTGGGTAGCCTGCAAAACCTGGCCGTTGGCCCCTGGGGCACCTACCGCCAGATCAGCGCCGAATTTTACGGCTTTGTGGCTGAGCACCTCAGCGGGCTGGAGGACATCCGCGCCAACGGGGCCGTCGGCTACGTGATGGATCGGTTTTACAAAATTTTGCGGCGGTGGCTGGCGGCCTTTCATCAGGCTCGCTTTACCAGCACTTTGCTGTGGGGCAGCACCGTGGGGCTGTTTACAATCGGGAATGCGATCGCCTTAGCCGTTGGTGCCTACCTCTGGAGCCAAGCCGCCATCACCATCGGCACCGTCTACCTGCTGTTCTACTACGCCACCCTGCTGCAAGACCCCATCGAGCGCATCCGCGAAGAGCTAGAACAGCTCCAGCAGGCCCAGGCCAGCATCCAACGCATCCAGAATCTATTGGGGCACCAGGCTCAGGTGAACCCCGGTGGTCAAGGAGTTCTACCCAGGGGTGCGCTATCGGTGGAGCTTGAGGAGGTGTGGTTTGGTTACGAAGACGTAGGCGAGTGGGCGAGTGGGAGCGTAGGAGCGTGGGCGTGTGGGAGCGTGGACAAAACGAGTACTGACGAGACAAACAAATCTCAACCACCTACCCATCCACCCGCCCACCCATCCACCCATCCACCTATCCTCCAATCCCTCACCCTCCACCTCCCCGCCGGTCAAACCCTCGGCCTGCTGGGTCGCACGGGCAGCGGCAAGAGCACCCTGGCGCGGTTGCTGCTGCGGCTGTACGACATTCAGCAGGGGCAGATTCGCCTGGGGGGGGTGGATATTGCCCAGGTGTCGCTGCGGGAGTTGCCGCACCATGTGGGGTTTGTGACTCAAGATGTGCAGTTGTTTCAGACTTCAGTGCGCAATAATCTGACCTTTTTTAATGGGCACATTGGCGATCGCGCCATTCTGCAAACCCTAGAGGAGCTGGGCCTAATGCCCTGGCTGGAAGCACTGCCAGCAGGGCTGGATACAGAACTGGGGGCCGACAGCGGCGGGCTGTCGGCGGGGCAGGCACAGCTGCTGGCCTTTGCGCGGGTGTTTCTCAAAGACCCGGGGCTGGTGGTGCTGGATGAAGCCTCGTCGCGACTCGACCCGCTAACGGAGCAGCTGATCGAGCGGGCGGTGGATCGGCTGTTGGTGAACCGCACAGGAGTTATCATCGCCCACCGACTAAAGACCGTGGAGCGGGCTGACCAAATTTTGATTTTGGAGCAGGGGCAGGCGGTGGAGTACGGCGATCGCACTGCTCTTTTAACTAATCCAAATTCCCAGTTTTCGCGCTTGCTCAAGGTCGGAGCGATGCTCAATTAATTCTGAAACTACGCCAGTGCTGCATCCCCAGGTCAGCAAGGATAGCGGACTGGCTTGAATTGCCCCAACTGGGTGATTGGGCCGCTTGCCAGAATCAAGTCAATAAATGAGAATAAGTCTTATTTGCTGGCTACGGTTCCTGAATTCCTTTGACACGCTGCTTTCATTCCCATGACCATTCTCCTTTCAGAAAAAGACCAGTCGGCATCGTTGTCGGCCACGGCTCACCCGTCACTGTTGGGTAGCTACGAGCTGGTGATTCAAGCCCCCCAGTCGACTAGCCGAGGCTATAAGCGATCGCTCAACCTCAGCCGTGGACTAAATTTGCTGATCCGCGACTACTGGTTGCAAGACACCCTGGTTGAAGAAAAATTGCCGGAAGCACCCGGGCGAACCCTTGAGTTTGGCTTTAACCTGCACATGGCTCCAGGCGGTGGGCACCCAACCGAGCCAACTAGCCCAAGTAGTTTTCTCGAATTCAACGAAACTCGTACCCAAAGCACTTTTCAAGTTTGGTCTGGGCAGCGGCGAGTGCTAAAAATTGACCTGCACTTGGTCACGCAAGCGGGCTCCTGGGCCTTTAATGCTGATCAGTTAAAGCTGATTCCGGCAGAACTACAGGCCGCGATCGCCGCTGATGGAGATGAATGGCACCAGCCAGTGAAATCGATTTCCCCGGCGATTCAGGTAGTGCTTCAGCAAATTCTCAACTGCCCTTACACCGGGTCGATTCAGCAAGTCTATCTAGAGGCAAAAGCGCTGGAGCTGATCGCCCTGCAAACGGCTCAGTGGCTAGAGGCTGCCCCCTCTAAGCTGGCCCAGCGGCTGAAACCGTCAGATGTTGACCGCATTTACCAGGCCAGAGATCTCGTTGCCCAACGCCTAGACGATCCCCTTTCGCTGCTGGAACTGGCCCGGGCCGTGGGTCTAAACGACTGCACCCTAAAGCGCGGCTTTCGCCAGGTGTTGGGTACGACGGTGTTTGGCTATCTACGACAGCAGCGCCTGATTAAAGCGCGGCAGCTGTTGCAAGACACTGAGATGAGCGTGGCTGAGGTCACCTATCAGGTGGGCTACAGCCATGCGGGGCACTTGGCCGCCGCCTTCAAGCGCGAGTTTGGGGTTAGCCCCAAAGCCTTCAAAAATTCCGTGCTGTGACTGAATTGTTCCGTGCTGAGGCAGACGCGATCGCCCCTTTCGCCCTAAAGTTCCTATACCTAGATGAAAGCTATTCTCATCTAGTCTATTGAATACTTGAACGGTGGTGTGAAGGATATGACTCAGCAGCGGAGCGGATGGAGCATATGGGTTGGCGTGGTAGGGGCGATCGCAGCCCTGACTCAACCGCTGGCAGCCCAGGCAAACGATGAAAATGTGGATGAGTGGATGGGTGGGCGAGTGGATGAGTCCGCACAACCCACGCTCCCATCCACCCCCTTACCCATCCACCCATCCACCCCCCACCCCGCCACCACCGTAGACGAATGGATGACCCAAATCGCCCAGGCCACGGTGCAAATTACCGGGGTGCGGGTAGAGTCGACCGAGGCGGGGTTGCAGGTGGTGCTGGAAACGGCAGCGGGTGAGCTGTCGGCACCCACCACGCGATCGCTCGGTAACGCCCTAATTGTCGATATCTCCAATGCGGTGCTGGCCCTGCCCGATGGGGGGGAGTTTCAGCAGGCCAGCTCAACGGCGGGCATTGCTTTTGTCAGCGTTACGGGTTTGCCAGACAATCAGGTGCGAGTTTCTATTACCGGCGACGATGCCCCGCCCAGCGTGGAGGTTGGCCCATCTGCCCAGGGTTTAGTTTTAGCAGTCACCCCTGGGTTGGCAACCGAAGCCGAAGCGACCGAGGAAGCCATTCAGTTGGTGGTAACCGCGACTCGAACCGAAGAAGAATTACAGAACATTCCTCGCTCCGTCACGGTGATTACGCGGGAAGACATTGGGCAACAAACCCGGTTCAGCGAGGACCTGGGGGATATTTTGTCTCAGCTCGTCCCTGGCTTTAGTGCCCCCACCGGGCGCACCAATACCTTTGGGCAAACTCTACGGGGACGCGAGATCTCGGTGTTGATTGACGGCATTCCCCAAAATAGCAACCTAGGCTCTGTCCCCGCCGCGCTGACCACGATTGATCCGCGCTCGGTTGAACGGATTGAAGTGGTCCGTGGCCCCAACGCGATCTATGGTGGGCAGGCCACAGGCGGCTCAATCAACATCATCACGCGGCAACCAGATGCGAGTCCCGTGAGCCAGACAATCGACATCGGTGGCAGTGCCGCCTTCAACGAGGCCTTTCTGGCTGGGGATGGGTTTGGCTATAATGCCCTCTACTCAGTCTCAGCGGCGACAGAGACAGCCAGCATCTTGGGCAGTCTGTCTTACACCTCGCGCGGGGTGTATTACGACGCGGAGGGCGATCGCATCCCCAGCGACCTAACCGATGCTGAGACGGACGAAGTGAACCTGTTGATTCGGCTAGGGGGGGAGCTTAGCCCAACGCAGCGGTTGAATTTCACCTTTAACCACTTCAGCCAAATCCAAAACGTCTCCTATATCAGTGACCCTGAGGTGGACAATATTGCAGGGGTGCAGAAAGCCAGAGCCATTGAACTACCGGCAGGCACGCAAATTATTGGTGCCCCCGATGAGGCTTCTTTAGAAACGACGAACCTCACCCTCCAGTATTTCCATGATGACTTGCTCAACAGTGACGTTTCGGGGCAGGTGTTTTTCCGCAACTACGAGTTTGTGGGCGGCTTGCCCACCGATCTGCGGGAATTTTTTGGCATTATCTCCCAATCTCCCGGAAATACTCAGCAGTGGGGGGGGCGGCTTCAGGTCAATACCTCGTTTAATCCTGAAGATACCCTGAGCTTGCTCTGGGGGGTCGATTATGTGCGAGAAGACAGTTCCCAGCGGTTCAACCTGTTTGACCCAGGTGAGTTCGATGCCAGCGGCGGACTGGTTTTTCGCAAAATTGGTGAGGTTGATTTTGTCCCTCCCTACCGCTTGAACGACTTGGGCATTTTTGCTCAGCTACAGTGGGATGTTGTCGATCGCCTCACCCTGAGTGGCGGAGCACGGTATGTCAACCTCAATATTGATACCGACGACTACACCACCTATGACGGTAATAGCGTTGAAGGCGGCACGCTGACTGCGGATGATGTGGTCTTCAATCTGGGCTTAGCCTACGAAGTTGTGGATAGCTTGACGGCCTTTGCCAGCTTTTCCCAGGGCTTTTCACTACCGGACATTGGCCGGGTGCTGCGCTCTGCCCCGCCCGGTTTTGCCGTTGAAGCCGACATTGATTTGACCCAACCCCAAAAGGTCGATAACTACGAAATTGGCCTGCGGGGTAACTGGAACACCGTGCAGGCGTCTTTAGCTGCGTTTTATAACTACTCCAGTTTGGGCACAAGATTTGCCGTAGTGGATATTAATGGCCCCCTGCAAACCGTGCGATCGCCCCAGCGGGTTTATGGGATAGAAGGTGCCCTTGACTGGCAACCCAGCGATCGCTGGAGCCTGGGAGGCACTGCCGCCTGGTTAGAGGGCGGAGATGATGCTGACGAAGATGGAGATTTTACGGCGCTTGATAGCTTGATCATTCCGCCGTTTAAGCTAACCGCCTATGTGGAGAACGAAACCCTGCCGGGCTGGCGGAATCGGTTGCAGCTGCTGTTTTCTGGTGACCGCGATCGCGGCTTTAATGCTGGTGCCGATGGTGCCTCCATTAATAGCTACATCACCCTCGATCTCTTGAGTGGCGTCCGCATTGGAAATGGCGAGCTAACCCTGGGCATTCAAAATCTGTTGAATACTCAGTATTACCCGGTATATTCTCAGTACTTTGCCCCCTTCTCTAGCAGCGACAATCGAGCAGGTCAGGGCCGAACAATGAGTCTCAGCTATCGAACAACGTTCTAAGAAGGCGATCGCGCTGAGGTGGGAATGACAGTAAATGTTTATGTTCAGACCACCACTCCCTTTTAGGATTCGTTTGATTTTGCAGATTCAGGAGCGAGACTGAGCCTTGCCTACAGATTCACCTGGTAAGCTGACTAAATTAATGATCGCTAGTTATCGAATTTTCAGACCTTTTTTGCTATTTTGTCTAACTCTGCTATTGGGTTTGGGCTGTAGTCATCGTCTACCGTCAGATCACTCGTCTCAAAGTTCTTCAAGCGTTTCCTCAGATTGTCGAATCATTGCTCATGACGCTGGGCAGACAGAGGTTTGCGGACAGCCTCTTACCATTGTTGCTCTCAGCCCCTACATTCTGGATATGATGCTTGCTTTAGGAGTCGAGCCAGCGGGATATGCAGCTGCTGATGTGACTAAAGAGTTATTGCGTCGGCCTAAATTTGACAACCCTAGGCAACAAATTCCTTATTTGGGAAATCGATTGAACGGCCAGCCGATTAATTTGGGCGATCGCCATAGCCCTTCTCTAGAGGCGATCGCTCGATTACAGCCAGATTTGATTTTAGGTGAGAGCTGGCAGGGTACCCAAGGCAAGTATGGTCTATTGTCTAAAATTGCGCCGACGATTTTAGTTGACGACAACAAAGACGGTTGGCAGCACAGCATTGAGATTGTTAGCAAAACCTTAGATAAACCAAATCAGCTACAGCAGATCAAGGCTGACTATGATGCCAAAATCTCAGCCGCTCGTGGTCAATTGGCCCCAGTTGCAAGCCAATATCCTCGGGTGTTGATTATTAGTTCTGGAAGCTTATCTGAGGCAATTTATCCCTATAACGATACCGTATTTTCAAGACTGCTTGAGCAACTAAACTTTCAGCTTGTAGACACAGACTCGGCTCTCTCTAACAACCCTACGATTTCGCTTGAAATCTTGCCTCAGCTAGACACTGATATCGCTATTGTCGTCGCCTGGAATGATGCTGCAAAAAATGATGCCCAGGGATGGAAAAAACTACAGCAAGAGTGGAACGGCGTTCCTGTGTTAAGGCAAATGCCCGTGTCGCAAGCGGAGCGAGTCTTTTTTTTAGACGCGCGTTTATCTACCATTCGAGGTCCCTTGGCGGCGGCAGCAATTTTGGATAACTATCTAAGTTTTTTAATCCCTCTCAAGTAGCAGGGAATATTTTTTCTGCGCTGAGCAGGCTCGTCAGTCTGGCATTGACATCGTAGGCCTAGGTGCTAGAACCCGACGAGACAAAAACCTCTAACTGAATAGAGCTATCCTGCAAAACCCCAGCGGGTGAGCAGCAAACCTACCGAGCTGAGGTGGTCGCCGCCCCAACCCGTACTGCCCTGCTCACGGGCTGCTGCCAGTCAAGCATTGTCTGCGGTCACCCCTTACCGAGTGAAGGCTTTAGCTCTGCTCAAGACAGGGGCTCAAGCCCAAGGTAGAACCTAAGTCTGAGCTATTGAGAATTAATGCCAATTAGGCTAAGATTTTTTCATCCTCTCTGACATCTAATGCTTTGGATGTAGGTTACCGGGGTTGCTCAAAAAGGCTGTCTTCAAGGAATTGTCGGCTGGCGTTTGGGCAACCCCGTTTTATTGCTCCTGTTTTATCTCTATAGCGCTGCTGCGCCTGTCGTTATGACCATTACTCTTTCCGCATCTGACTATGCGACCTGGCTCGATGAGGTCGCCTGCGCTACCACAACAGAGGGCGAAGCAGCGGCTTATCCTGCTGTCCTCGGGCGGGGGCAGCAGCGCTATGTGGCCCTGCGCGAGGGTATCGAACTTTGTATTGAAGATCTCTACTTGCACGACGATCTGGAGATCAGACACTGCGATCGCGAACATCCGCTGGAATTTACCTTTGAGCAAGTTCAGAGCGGCGGCAAAAGCAGCCAGCGCTACAGCTTCTTTGGCAGCGGGTTGGCCCCGGCGGAGTCCTGGCGGGTTCCTGGTAATCGACGGATTGTCGGTCTCAATGTCCACATCGATCCCTACGCCTTTCACCAGTGGATTGGGGAGGCGTGCGACGATTTCCCAGACCTGCTACGCCCTGCGGATCAACGCTACCTAGAGCGCTCTGGCACCCCAACGGCGGCGATGCAAATGGCGGTGCAGGCGATTTTGTACTGTCCATTTCAAGGGCTAACCCAGCGGCTCTACCTAGAAAGCAAAGTGGGAGAGCTGATGGCGCTGCTGATTGAAGACCTAAAAACGATGTCTGACAACTTCAACCCACCCGCCCTCAAAGCCGACGATGTGGAGCGCATTCACTACGCCAGTAAGCTGCTGTGCCGCCAGATTGCCCATCCGCCCACGCTGATTGAACTAGCGCGGGCGGTGGGCATCAATGATCACAAGCTGAAGGTAGGCTTTCGCCAAGTGTTTGGCACTACGGTGTTTGGCTACTTGCACGAGCACCGCATGGAGCGATCGCGCCAACTGCTCGAATCGGGCGACCTTAGCGTTACCGCCGCTGCCGAGGCTGTCGGTTTCTCCAGTCGGGGCCACTTTGCTGCCGCCTTTCGCCGCAAGTATGGGGTGAATCCAGGGGTGTATGCGCGGGGGAGAAGGGCGTGAGGGGTGGGTGGGTAGGCGGGTAGGCGGGTGGATGGGTGGATGGGTCCGCTTTATGCTCTGCACCGTACACCTAAACGATAAAGATAGGGGGATTGTTCTCTACCCTTCACCTGTCTCACACTTCGCCTACCCATCCACCCATCCACCCGCCCACTCATCCACTCCCACACTCTCCTGCTTGCTCCCAAAAACTCCCAAATTTGATCGCAAATCCTCCGTCTAGGGATCATTTCTCGCTTTAGCGGCTCTCATGACCCTGTATCTTGTTGAGAAGTATTCCTGATTGCCTCGAAGCCATAGGTAGCTAAGGCATTGTCCTCAACGATTTAACAGGTGGTGTGATGGGAGTTCGATTGCAACGGTTGGTGCTGTTGGCGGGATGGCTGACGCTGGTGCCGATGGCGGCTCGGGCCGAAATGGCGCTGTCTTCAGCAGCGGTAGCGCAGCCCAGCGACCAGGCGGCAGATCTCAATCTGGCCCAGGGGGCAACGCAGATTACCGGCGTGCGGGTTGAGGGCGAGGGCGAAGGTCTGCGTCTGGTGCTAGATGCGATCGGGCCGCTGGAAGAACCCATCACCTCGGTAGTAGGCAATGCGCTGGTGGCCGACATTCCCAATGCGGTGCTGGCCCTGCCTGAGGGCGAAGGTTTTGAGCAGTTTGGCCCCGCCGAGGGCATTGCCCTGGTGAGTGTGACCAATGAACCCGGCAACCAGGTGCGGGTGGCCATTACCGGCAGCGACGCACCGCCAGCGGTGAATGTAAGCACTGAGGCGGCGGGGTTGGTGCTGGGTATTTTGCCCGGGCTGGGCTTGGCGACCGGCGAGGAGGAGGTGATCAGAATTGGGGTGACGGGGGCTGGCGATGAAGGCTATACGCCCAGTGACTCTAGCACCGCAACCCGTACCGATACGCCCCTGCGCGACATTCCCCAGTCGATCCAGGTGATACCTCAGGCGGTGATAGAAGATCGCGATGCGCGGGAGTTGGGCAATGCCCTAGAAACAGCGGCTTCGGTCGTTTCTAGCGGCGGGCGGGGCTTGAGTGTATTTGGCCCAGGCTTTTTGATTCGCGGCTTTGAAAGCCAGGGCGGCATTTTTCGCGATGGGGTCGAGGCATTTTCTTTGGGGGCGCTGAGCACCAACGACATCGAGCGAGTGGAAGTGCTGCGTGGGCCAGCCTCGGTGCTGTTTGGCCAGGGAGAGCCGGGCGGCATCGTCAACCTGGTGCCCAAGCGTCCGCTTAGCGAGCCGTTCTATGACGTTTCGGGAGGGGTAGATAGTTTTGGCAGCTATGACGGAGCCGTTGACCTATCGGGGCCCATCACCAGTGACAGTACCCTTCGCTACCGGCTAAACCTGTCCTACGAAAATCTCAACAGCTTCCGCAACCTGGTGGATGGTAACCGGCTGCTGATTTCGCCGATCATCACCTGGGATATTAGCCCCAGCACCTCGCTGGATGTGTATGGGCAGTATACGAGCGATCGCGAGACCATCGACGAAGGTTTGGTGGTGGGTGCCAATGGCATTATCGATCTGCCGCGCGATCGCTTTTTAGGCGAAGACTTTGGCGAATTTTCCCAAGATCAGTTCAACCTGGGCTATCGTCTCAACCACGAGGTTAACGAGAATCTTGACCTGCGCCACACCCTTCAATACCAGCAATATTCGCCGCGCCGATATGCCCCGCTGTTTGATTCACTCGATGAAACAACGGGTGAACTGGGGCGCTTAGCCTACTTTGCGGGCGGCAGATACCAGCGCTTTTTTACCAACGCCGAGGCGGTTGGCCGATTTAGCACGGGCTCAGTAAATCACGAGGTGCTGTTTGGCGTTGAGTATCGCAATACGCTGGAGCAGCCCGAGTTTCAATTTAGCAATTCCTACAACTCCATCAATATTTTCAATCCGGTCTACACGGGCATTCCCTACGCCATCGAGCCCGAGTTCTTTAGGGATGACACGATTAGAACTTTGGGCATTTATCTGCAAGATCAGGTTGAAATTTTGCCCAATCTCAAGCTGCTGGCCGGAATTCGGTATGACACCGCCGATCAGTTCCGCACTACCCAAGATATTGGCCAGCCCCGCGAAGAATTTAGCCAGTCAGACAGCGCCTTTTCGCCTCGGGTCGGCATTGTCTATCAACCGATTGAGCCGGTGTCGCTCTATGCGTCTTACACCACCTCATTTCAGCCTTCCTTTGGGGCGAGCCGCAACGCTGACGATTCCACCTTTGACCCCGAGCGGGGGCGACAGTTTGAGGTGGGGGTCAAAGGCGATATTACCGACAGGTTGAGCGTTACTGCGGCCCTGTTCGACATTCGCCGCCGGAATGTGCAAACCACTGACCCCAACGACCCACTGTTTACGGTGCAAACCGGCGAAGTGACGAGCCGAGGCTTTGAACTGGGCTTAGGCGGCGAAGTTTTACCGGGGTGGAATCTCACCGCCAACTACACGTCGCTGGATGCCTTTGTCAGCCAAGACAACACCATTCCAGTGGGCAATAGTCTGGCCAATGTGCCCGATAACCAGTTCAGTCTGTGGAGCACCTACGAAATGCAGGAGGGAAGTTTGGAGGGGCTGGGCTTTGGTCTGGGATTGTATTACGTCAGTCAGCGAGCGGGTAATTCTGACAATAGTTTTACGCTGCCCAGCTATTTCCGCACGGATGCAGCGCTGTTTTACCGCCGCGACAACTGGCGAGCCCAGCTCAACGTTGAAAACCTATTTAACGCCCGCTATTTCACCTCTTCTGATCAGTTTTTGGGTGTAAATCCGGGAGCACCGCTGACAGTATCAGCCAGAGTAGGAGTGGAGTTTTAACAGGGTAGGGGTTGAGCGATCGCAAGCTGCATAAGTGAGGTTAGACATTTGAGCTTACAAGTTCTAAAACAGTGGGCAATCAACCTTGTTCTGACGCTGCTGACCTTAGGATTAGTGGTTGCTTGTCAGGGGGGAGAATCATCCGTTGATCAATCGGCTGCGGTGGATTGCACTGAGGTTGAACATGCCGCTGGAACGACCTGTGTACCTAAGACCTATGAGCGGTTGGTGACGCTGGATGGGGTGACATTTGAGTATGCGATCGCATCTGGCCTCTCCCCCATTGCCACGGCTGTGAGCGGCTTGGTGGATCACATGGCCGAGCAAGTGGCCCAGGTCGAGAATGTAGGGCAGACGGGAGAGCCCAATCTGGAGGAGGTGCTGGCCCTCAAGCCTGATTTGATTGTGGGGCTTGATAACAATCAGGCGGCCTATGCCCAGGCTGCTCAAATTGCGCCGACGCTCATGTTTAGCTTTGAGCACAGCGGTCAGTGGAAAACGCTGTTTCAACAGATGGCGGCGGCGTTGGGGCAAGCGGATGCGGCGCAGCAGACCATGGCCGATTACGACGCGAGAACGGCAGACTTTAAGGCTCAGATGGGCGATCGCCTCAACGACCTTCAGGTGTCGGTCGTGCGGATTTATCCTGAAACCATTAATCTCTATCTGCGGGATTCGTTTGCGGGCACTGTGTTGCAAGATGTGGGGCTGGCCCGCCCGCCCGCTCAAGATATTGGAGCCGATGAGGCAGCAGCTTTGTTCGATAACCCGATTCAAACCAGCATTAGCCGAGAGCTGCTGGGGCAGGCCGATGGTGATGTCATTTTTCTTTGGACGGGTGAGAACACCCCTGAGGCGACGGCAACAGCCAAGCAAAAACTGGAGACGCTGCGACAAGACCCGCTCTGGCGACAGCTCAAAGCGGTGCAGGCGGGGCGTGTCTACACCGTGCCCAGTCATTGGATTGGCAGTGGTCCGATCGCCGCCAATGCCATTCTGGATGACTTGTTCAAATATCTTGTGGAGCCATCGTAGGCATGCCTGACCAGCTAATTGTGTGCAAAAGCTGCGGCTTTTCAGCAGATGAAGAGAAGCGCGATGGGGAAACGGGCGGGGAGCACCTGCTGAAGCACCTGGAGGCGCTACATTCGCAGTGGTCTCGCAGGGGTGAGCTGGCGATCGCGACGACGGGATGCCTGTGCGTTTGTGAAAAGGCCTGTGCGATCGCCTACGTGGGCACCGGCAAACCCACCTATCTCTTTGCTGACCTTGACCCTGCCACCTGTGCCGCCGATCTGCTCACTGCTGCTGAGCTATATCTCGACCACAAAGACGGCATGGTGCCCTGTTTCAAGTTGCCTGACGAGCTTCAATCTCGCAGAATGGCGCGAATTCCGCCCGCACCTTAGGAGTGGTAGGCAGTGAGTAGGTTGGATTGTTGGGTTTCCTTGGTCAACCCAACTTATAGAGGATTTGCGATCGCACTCAATGTATGGCGGATGAGGGATGAAGCGATCGCTGTTGCTGCTTACGCTAACAATTAAGCGCTCCTAAGGGCCGACGTAAAAGAAGTGGTTTTATGACTGAGAATCAACATAACAATCCCGACAAAGCCCAATCCGCTGATGCAGATACCTTTGATCCTCGTGACCTAGTCAACAAGGGTGGCTACGACAAAGACCCCCAAGAAATCCTTTCAAACCCTGCTGTCGTCCCTCAAATGCTCGGCGATCGCCGTGACGAAGAGGGCGCAGGTATGGGTCAAGACGATGATCAAGACTCTGAATAATTTCGTTGCGGTCTTTAAGACTAATGACGATGAACGCTAGGTAGTAGGTTGAATTGCGCTAGCGTAGGCTTTGCCTTCTCGCAAAGTAACCCAACGTCCAACGTTAGTCTGGCACTATGCAATACCACAGCAGGTGAGAGTAAAATCCTTCTGAGGTTGTTAGGTCCTGCGTCAACCTAACCTACAGGAAGCTTGCGATCGCGCTCCTATCTGTTGCAGTGAGGTGTTAGCCTGCTCTAGACTTAGGAATACATGAGCAATCCAACTGTCTTATGAGCTATCGCGACATCATCACGATTGAACCTGATAAGCGCGGTGGCAAACCCTGCATCCGCCGAATGCGGATTACGGTCTATGATGTCTTGGGCTGGTTAGCGGCTGGCATGTCTGTTGCTGAAATTATTGACGACTTTCCAGAATTGACAGAAACCGACATTAGGGCATGTTTGGAGTTTGCAGTTGATCGCGATCATCTTTTGGTTGCATCAGTGAATGCTGCGTGAAACTGCATAGCAACGCAAGATGCAGATTTCCCTGAAGGAAGTCAGCTTTACGGTGGTCGCAACCATTGAGTAGACGGAGGTTGAGAATAAATCCTGCCAAGATTGTTGGGTTACTTCGTCAACCCAACTACAAGAGATCTGCGATCGCGCCAGAATCCTTTCCATGAAAAGGCTTTAGTCTCTTTGCAATGCTCCGTGGTTATAAAAACCGCTATATCATGTATCCTCCAATCTATAACTTCTTATATTAACTGCTTTCCTCAGCGCTTTCCTTAGTTCCTTGGACCATAGCATTTTTGACTCTTTCACAAAACTCCAGAAAAAGCTGAAAAGTTTGAAGATCTTGAGGCTGAGCCTGTACTCTTTTCTGAAGTTCATCAAAATAATATCTTTCTTTGGCGTTACCAGGATTTTTCTTGCTATATGTTGTATTCCTCGACCTGAAAACTTCTCGCAGATATTCATAATGAAAGTTAGCATGATTTTTCATTTCATACTTCCCCATTTCTTCAGGGTCGCTCTGAGAGACATCGTAGTAATTCACGTAGTCTACCAATGGAGACTCCAACGGTTGCCTAGAGTCAAAAATCTTCTTATTGCCTAGCAGCCAAGTTTCTATACAACGATTTTGCACAATAATTTCAACTTTAGTTTTCCCTAAGTTAATAGCTTTATTACTGATAAAGTCACGAATATATTGAATTCTTTCATTCACTGACTCTTCGTCAGCATCGACACATATGACAAGATAATCGTATCTTATAGTTTCTGAAATTTTATCGACAGCATTTTCAAGTCCATCATACAAAATCCTGGGATAACCTTCCCCACTGATGAGGTAATAGTTGTTATCTTTAACTTGATCGTAATACTTAACCCTTACTAGATCTGGGATTAGATATTCAAGCCATTTAGGATATATTTTTCTCTCTGTACTATTCCCTTCAACTAAGAAGTAAATATTCATCACTACTCTTCTAGGTCTGCTTCGTCTTCTAGAACATTTATCAGATCAATAAACGCTTTTTGCCTAGCTTGAGATATATGAAAGTCCTCTGAATTTTTAACGGTTACCAAACCAGCTTTTCGAGTTACTATTTTCCAATAAGCAGGGCTAAAATTATTTATTATGTATGGATGATGGCTAGTAATAATAAACTGTAATTTTTTGTCATCCAGCACAAGCTCAGTGATGCTATCCAAACAATTAATACCTAAGCTATTTTCAAATTCATCGATTAGAATAATACAGTTTTCAGGAGCTAGATATAGCTCACTAATATACATCAATGTCTTCATCATTCCTGAAGAAATATTTTCAATCCAATCATTTACACCTTTTTCTCTAATGCTAACGGCAGTAGCATCTTTTAATAGCTTAGATAATGCGATGGGAAAATTTTCATCTTTTATATTCTCAATTTTTACGTCTATAACGTTTGGAAAAACTGCCACGAAGGCTTCTTTAATTCTGTTGAATTCTTCAGGAAGTGTTCTGTAAAGAATGGCTAGTTTTATTTGCAATGGCAAGCCACTTTCTTTTAGGGCGGAGAGCGAAGAATTTTCATATTTTTTAAAGACAGATAACTGCAAACGCCAAACTCGATCGATATTATCGGATTCAGTCAATATGATTTTATCCAATGATTCCTTTACAGGAATAATTTGATCTTCTTGCTTTAGTAGTTCAATGACGCTTTCAAAAGGTGACAGCTTAGGGGTTGTGTTCCCATTAAATATAATTTCTGAGCCTTTTCGCTCGATTATAATATTCTCATTATTGCAAACTAATTTTTCAGTTATAAGTTTTACTTGATCATTTTCTTCTGGGTTTTCATCAATCGATATGGTGCTTTCTTTTGTTTCAAACTCTCCGCTCCAAGTATATTCAAGATTGTTGTCTGCTATGAAGCAAACATTCCATTTAACTCCGTTTAGGGATGCACCATTAGCTATAGATTTTAGGCTATAAATGGACCTGAGTATCCTTGTTTTCCCCGCGCCAGATACACCAACTAGAAGATTGAGATTTGGCAAAAAATCGACTTTTGCTAGCTTCCACTTATACTCATCATCGTAGTACTCTAGTTTTTTAATCTGCATAGTAGTACTAAACTTCCCGGCGAGGCTATCTTAGAGGGCAGCTTAGAATAGTAACAAATTTTTCAGCAGGTTTTTGTGTTTTGTATAGAATGTTGACGCTGTTCTAAGCAATTCAAGCGAACAACAAAGAAATAAGAAGTTCTAAAATCTATGCCAGTAGTAGTTTAACAAATTGTTAGACTGCTTCTATTTACTTGATACCCTCTGCAGAGGAGATAAGTAGCGAGTAATCTACCTCATACCTTCACAAAGGTAAATAAACAGAGTCATTCTGTCTAAAGTATCTGCTAGAGCGTCGTGCCATCCTCCACGGTTGACGGGGAGCGTCTGCACCACTATTCTCTTACATTAAGCCGTTCAGCAGAGCGGTGTCCACGCAGAACTCGAAGACTTTAGCGCTGCCTGAAGGTGCTGGTAACACCAACAGACAGCTAACCCCGCAAATCTCTTGCGCAGATTGCGAGGCTAGGTTCATCGTACCCTAGCCCCCACAGTTTGCACTTCAGCTGCGGGTGGCTGGGGTTTTCGCGTTCTGTCTTCCTTAAACCAAAACTGGAGACAGAACCCATGTTTGAATATCTCGAACCCGATGCCAGTGGCGACCAAGGGACCGGGTCCCTGCCGCTGCCACCTAGGTCTGGGGGCAATAGCAAAGGGACCCGGTCCCTAAACCCCGAGAAGGTGCGCCATATGCTCTACGGCAGCCTCGCAGGCATCGATCGCACCATCAAAATCCTCCACGCCCTCGGCTACACCGACCCCAACGACTGGAGCGATCCCATCCCCGTGCCACCCACCAATGACACCACCGGCACAACCTCCCCAACAGGACATGTCTGGATGGCGATCGCCACCAAAACCGTGCTGATTGAGTAACGTACCTTGCCCGCTCCCGATGGCAGCACCCTTTGTCGTCGGGGGCGGCGACCAACATCAAGCCCACCGCTCGCAACTTGGCCAACTGAGCAGCCCATTTCACAAACTAAGACCGATGTATAGCGAAGTGGCACAACTGTTTAGCTTACACAGGCCGATATATAACGAAGTGGCACAGCTGTATAGCTTATTGAGGTTGCTGTTTAGAAAAGCTGGCTTTTGTCACTAACAGCTTTCATGAACAATGGCTATCACTTTCACAGTCATTGCTCATACCATCTTATCGATCTCAACGGTAGTCTCCAAACTGCTGTCAGTACAGGGCTTATAAACACTAATGGCGCGATAATCAAGTTGCCATAAAAGTTCTTCAGTCATGGTTTCCGAGCCAGTCCCTGCTCTTGAGTTGTCCGCCCGATCGCACACAGATCGTCGAGTTTCAACGATCCAACCAGAAATGTTAGTTGTTGAAGAAGGCAACAACTCCTGCAAAACCACAGAGTCAACCTTAACCTTCCAGGGGCAAGGAGACTGCCCCCATAAACTAGAGACCACCTGACCTGTCTCCGGCAGCACTTGTAAGCGCAACTGTAGCGCCACATCACTGTGATTCCGAACGATCAAATCTTTGTAGCCATAGGCGATCGAAGCATCTTGACCGAGCTGGTAAAATCGATCGTCCCCGTAAGCATCGATGCTATGGCAATGTCGCTCCAAAATCTGGCAACCTGAAACCAAGAACGTATGAAACAGGTTGGTAGCAATTAAGCATAGTCCGCCACCAGCTCCCGTCTGCACTTGACCGCGCACAAACACGGGTCCTGCCTTAAACCCATTACTCAAGGTTGGATCGCCTACGCAATTACAGAAGCTGAAGATTTGCCCAGGGTTAAGTTGAAGCTGGTGAATTTTGCTTGCAGCCAGTTGCAAGTTCAAGACACGATTTTCGCGAATTTCTGGACTGCCACGGTCTGGAATGGCTGTGACAGAATCACACCATAAGTGAGGGTAAAGATATGACTGATCAGGAGTTTGTTGCCGAGCATAAAAGAAAGGGTAGCCACGAAGCAGGCTCCTAGCGTACTTGAGGCTAATACGTAGAGATCGTTTCCATTCTTTCAAAACGGCGACTCCTTTACTTATTTACTCAATAGATTCAATAGATATCAAGCAATTCCGCATCTAGAGTAAAAGCTAATGTCGGGCATCAGCGGCGCGCTATAGCCCTTGATGATGAGAGGCCTGCTGGCTGCACGTCCGCTGCATGCCGATGTTGGGTTGCAGCACCCATACAATCTTTTCCCCGGTCTACCAACTCCGCCTCCAGCGCCACCAGACGCCTTTCATTGGCGCGTACCAATCTTCTCCAACAATCGGAGGCGTACCGTCCGGGCTGTGGACAACGCCGCAGTCATCCGCTAGACCGCACTCACCAATGATGAAGCGTACCGCGTTGCCAGCCTTGTCTATCTCGCTAACTTTAAAGAGGCCAATCCACGTCGGTGCGCCTGGCCCCGTCCCTGAGCGCGTGTCTATTGCAGCCCCCTCAAGCGCAGAGCGACTCGCGGCAAATCTAGCCGCAAACGCGAGATCAAAACTGACGCCCGCAAAGACAATGACAAGAAGAACTAACTGAATTACGAAGGGGTAAGGGAGTATTTTAATCAACCGCTCGCGTTTCCTCAGACCTCTGCCTAGCAGGCCAACAGCGGTGGCGACTGTGACTGCACCAAAAGCGAGGCCGCCAAGAAAGTAGAATACGTAATCCAACATGGACACTCCATCACTGGCGCTGACGAGTGCGACGCTTCCCCATAGGAGTGCTGCGCCTGCGATCGCCCAAAAGATAGAGTTCGACCTTTTCATAACCCATACCTCAGCAGCACAATTATGTATAAGTGTCAGATTTGTCAGATAAGACCCTATGTTTTCCGTATTATCTAGCACTTTTGCTATTGAATATCTCGAATCCAATGCCAGCGGCGCGTCCAGTTGACCCAGCAGTGTAGCCCCAAGAACCGCTCTCTACAGAAACTCCGCTGAGCAGCCAAAAAGATCCGTCGGGGAGCCCTGGGGGAAGAGGGGGAGTGGGAGAGTGGATGGGTAGGTGGGTGGATGAGTGGATGGGTGGACGGGTGGATGGGTGGATGGGTGGATGGGTAGATGGGTGGACGGGTGGACGGGTGGATGGGTTATTGGATTGTCCAGGTGGAAGCGTTTTTGATCATGTTGACGAGTTGCCCTAAGACTTGGTCGTAGTTGCGATAGAGGTTCCTACCGGATTCGGCATCTAAATATTGGCATTTAACTGCAAACTCTAGCCAAATTTGAGTTTCTGTTGCTTCAGCCTGGCAGTCACTGATTTTTGCAACAAAGGCAGCTTGATATCGCCGTTTTCGCCAGGCTTCTCCCAAATTGGCACACACTGACCGAGACGACCTTCGAATTTGGTCAGTCAAGGAATATCTCTCCTCAACTGGAAACCGTTTAGACACCTCAAAAATATCCGGCGTTGCTGAATTGAGGAATGAATCTGTAAAATCAACAGTTACTGCATCGGCCCCCCAACCCCCCAAAATTGGGGGACTTTGAAGTCGTCTGGTTCCCCCCAGAATTGGGGGGCTAGGGGGGCAAATCATACTGATGATCAGCAACGCCAAATATCCATAGCTGTGGCAAAAGCCACCTGATAAACCTCTAAATCCCGATAACTCCTCACCAATTCCCTAGTCATCCCCCCACCCTTTCCTTACTGTCTCTCTCCAAATAATTCCCACCCACCCATCCACCCGCCTACCCATCTACTCATCCACCCATCCACCCATCCACCCCTATGCCCCCCATCACCCACCTCCTCTGGCAGCTCATCCGCTACGCCCAGCGGCTCTACTGGGTCGATACGCTGCTGTGGCTGTTCATCCTTGGATTGCCAGCCGTGCCGGGGCTAATCATTCGCGAATTTTTTGACACCCTCACTGGAGATTCGCGCTTTAGCGCATCGCCCTGGGTGTGGATTGGGCTACTGCTGGCGGTGGGGCTAGCGCGGGTGGTGGCAATTTTTGTCGGGCGCATTACCAAAACCCAGCACCGCTTTTTGATCAGTGGTTTGGTACGACACAATCTGCTGCACGAACTGCTCAAGCGCCCTGGGGCCGAGTTGGCGACGGGTGGAGCCAATGGCCAAAATGCTTCCCCCGGTGAAATTCTCAGCTACTTTCGCGACGATGCGGCCCAGATTGAGGATGTTGTGGTGGGCACCAACGAGATCTTTGCCGCCGGGGTGTTTGCGATGGGGTCGGTGGCGCTGCTGATCAGCGTTAACCCGACGATGACGCTGCTGGTGTTTTTGCCGCTGTGCGCGATCGCCCTCCTCGCCCATCAGGCCGAGCACCGCCTCAAACGCTACCGCCGCGCCAGCCGCCAGGCTACCCAGCAGGTCACCGGGCTGATTGGAGAATTGTTTACCGCCGTGCAAGCGGTGAAGGTAGCCGGGGCCGAAGCCCAAATGCTGGAGGAGTTGCGGAAAAGATGCGATCGCCGCCGCGACCTGATGGTGCGCGACCAAGTCTTCAGCGCCATCCTCAACTCCGGCTTTGAGAACATCGTCAGCATCGGCACCGGGCTAATCTTGCTGGTCGCCTCCCAAAGCCTCGGTGCCCAAGGCGACCTCACCGTGGGCGACTTTGCCCTGTTTGTCTATTACTTATCGTTTGTCACCTACTTTCTCGCCTTCCTGGGCGGCTTTATCGCCACCATTAAGCAGAGCGAAGTCTCCTTTGAGCGCATGGCGGGGTTGGTGTGTGATGGAGCTAGAAAACTTGACGAACAAAGGTTTGAGTTCTCAGTTTTGAGTTCTCAGTTAAAGGATTTTACTCAAAACTCAAAACTTAAAATTCAAAATTCTCACCCCCTTACCCACCCTCACCCCCTCTACCTCAAACCTATCCTTGGCCCAGAACCGGCGCTGCCTTCGAGGGTAGATGCGATCGTCAACGACCGGCCCATGGCCTCCGCCCCCCTCCACGAGCTACGGGTTGAAGGGTTGACCTACCGCTATCCAGGCGGTGGCGGCATCAGTGACATCAGTTTTACCCTCACCCAAGGCAGTTTGACGGTGATCACCGGACGGGTGGGTGCAGGCAAAACTACTCTGCTGCGGGTGCTGTTAGGCCTGCTGCCCAAACAATCTGGCGCGCTGCATTGGAATGGTCAGCCAATTCTCGACCCGGCAAATTTCTTGGTGCCCCCTCGGGCTGCCTATACGCCGCAAATTCCCCAACTCTTCAGCGCCTCGTTGCGAGAAAATCTGCTGCTGGGGCAAGCCGTTGGCCCACAACAGCTTGATCGGGCGATCGCCACCGCCGTCTTTGATCGCGATCTCGCGGCCATGCCAGATGGGCTAGAAACCCTCATTGGCACTCGCGGCTTTCGCCTGTCTGGTGGGCAAAAGCAACGGGCCGCCGCCGCCCGTATGCTGCTACGTCAGCCCGCCTTGATGATATTCGATGATCTCTCCAGCGCCCTGGATGTGGAGACCGAACAGCGCCTGTGGGAGCAATTGTTTACCCCATCCACCCATCCACCCATTTACCCATCCACGCTTTCCCCCACCTGCCTTGTCGTCTCCCACCGTCCCTCAGTGCTCGATCGCGCCGATCAAATTCTGTTTTTAGAGAATGGGCGCATTGAGTCTGTAACGTAGCTGTAATTTTGAGGTTGACCAGCATGGCCGACGAAAGAGCCTGGTGGATTTTTGCCCTACTCCCTGCTTTTTTCGCCGCGTTGACCACTATCTTTGCCAAGGTTGGTGTAGAAAATGTCGAGTCCAACTTGGCCACGGCCATTCGCACTGCCCATAAATCTGCCCCTGCCGCACCTCGCTACCCAAAATCAAATCGGGCTTCAAGGCCACAATTTGCTCTAGGCTGGGCTGCATTTCATCGCCGACCACAGGCACCTCGGCCATGGCGTCGGCAAGGTAGGCGTAGTAAGGTTCTCCCGACCACGACTTGACGGCACCCACCGGGGTGAGCCCCAGGGCCAGCACCATATCGGTGGCCTCGTTGGTCAACACCACCACCCGCAGCGGCTGGCTAGGGACAGCGGTATTGCCCAGCGCGTGGGCCACGAGACGTTGACTATTTTTCTGCGGTGACGAGACGGGAGGCGGGCTGGGCTGGAGAGACGACGGCTGGCTAGCACAACTGGCTATCAGCCAGCCCATCACAAAAA
The DNA here is from genome assembly GCF_014696675.1 of Phormidium tenue FACHB-1052. GTDB lineage: Bacteria > Cyanobacteriota > Cyanobacteriia > Phormidesmidales > Phormidesmidaceae > Nodosilinea > Nodosilinea tenuis_A. Next base: position 78,821 of record NZ_JACJQN010000010.1, on the reverse strand, counting down.
TTTGGCAAGTAAGTCGGATCTTCATGTCATCTACTGTTGCAGGACAGGCACTTCCTAGGGAAAGCGCCAACCTAGGGTCAACTAGCCCCTAAACGACAGTTGCCCTGGAAGATCGGCGGTTCAGTCTTCGCTCAAATGGCAACCAGTCTCATTTAGGCTGGTAGATTATTACCAGCCATTTCTGCTGTCACCTCAATGCCTATCACCCTGTCGCAACACGATTTTTGGGCACTCATCAAGCGACCTGCCAACCTTGGCTCCGACAACGACTGGGCTGGTGGCGAGGCCGACGACCAGACCTGGGCCTACCCCCAGCAGTTTGGCCAGGGCTATTTTCGCGAAATTCAGCTGAGGCCAGGGCTGCACCTGGAAATTAGCGATGTACAGCACCATACGCCCGTGGTTGTGGACTGCGGCGATCGCCCTCACCCGGTAGAAGTTCACTTTGATATTCGCGACGATGGCCCCAAAAGTGCTAGCAGCGCAGGCCAGCACTGGCTCTACAGCAGCGGCTTGGCCCCCGCCCAGCAGATCTGCCACGACCCTCATCCCCGCAGTCTCTCCCTCAGCGTCCACATTGAGCCAGCCCTCGTGCACACCCTGCTGGGAGAAACGGCGATCGCCGTCCTACCTGGCCTAGGCCCTTTGCTAAGACCCGCCGATCAGCCCTACGCCAGCCAGGGCTGTCGCACTTCCCCTGCGATGACGATGGTTTTGCAGCAGATCCTCACCTGTCCGTTTGCGGGGCCAATTCGACAACTCTTTTTAGAAGGCAAGGTGCTAGAGCTGGTCGCCCTCACCCTTCAGGCCGCGACGCCACCCCAGCCAGCGGCCAGCCATCGGCTCAAGCCCGACGATATTGATCGCATTCACCAGGCCAAAGATATTCTTCTGCAGGATTTAGCCCATCCCCCTTCGCTAATTGGCCTGGCACGCCAGGTGGGCCTCAACGACTGCACCCTAAAGCGCGGCTTTCGGGCGGTCTTTAACACCACCGTATTTGGCTACCTGCAAGCTCAGCGCCTCGACCAGGCCCGGCTTTTGCTGCTCGACGGGCAGCTCAATGTGCAGCAGGCCGCCAGCGCCGTCGGCTACCACAGCCGTAGCCACTTCACCGCCGGCTTTCGCCAGCGGTTTGGGATCAGCCCGCGGGAGCTGCTGGCCCAAAACTATTCCCTAGCGGGTACATCTTATTCCCGATAGCGCACATCGACACTTTCGGTGGCGTACCAGAACTCTGTATGTTGTTGAGAAAGATTCTTGTTTAGTCGGTGACAGAACAAACTGTCGCCGCGCAATTGTGGTGGGAGTGAAATGCAGATACAGCGTGTTGTTTGGACGGCAGGTTTGGTGATGGCGGTGGCCCCAGCGGTGATGGCGGCACCCTTGACGGCGGCTACCTCAGTAAGCGACGAGTTGGCAGAAACCAGCGCGACAACCTGGATCGCCCAAGACAGCCCGGTGGAAATTACCGCGATTCAGGTCGTAGAAACCGAGGCCGGGCCACAGCTGGTGATTGAAACGGCATCGGGGGGAGTGCTCACCCCAACTTCCTCCACAGTGGGCAATGCCCTCATCGTCGATTTGCCCAATGCGGTGCTGGCGCTGCCCGATGGGGCTGAGTATGAGGCGTTTAGCCCCGCTGAAGGCATCGCCTACATCAGTGCCACGGCGCTAGATGAGCGCACGGTGCGCATTGCCATCACCGGCACCGATGCAGCCCCCCTGGGGGAGGTGAGCCGCCAGGCCAACGGGGTGAGCATTGGCCTGGCCTCCGGCGTCGCTGGAGCCGCTGAGGCGGACCCCCTGCGGGTAGTTGTGTCCGCCACCCGCAGCGAGGAAGAGATGGCGACGGTGCCTCGGTCGGTGACCGTCATTACCCAGCAGGAGGTTCAGCAGCAGACCTCCGTCAGTCGAGATCTGACCGATACGTTAGGGGCCTTGGTGCCGGGCCTCGCGCCGTCGTCAGAGCGGACGTTTACAGCGGCCTCGCTGCGCGGTCGAAACGCCGTGATCTTGATCGACGGAGTGCCGCAAAATGTCAATGTGCGCGACTTCGATCGCGAACTGCGCACCCTCGACCCCAGCATCATCGAGCGCGTTGAAGTGGTGCGCGGCCCCAGCGCTATCTATGGGGGTGGGGCGACTGGAGGCATCATCAACATCATTACGCGGCAGCCCGATGAGGCCGACTTTAGTGCCACCTCAGAGGTGAGCGTCAATTCTGCCCTGGGGAGTTTGCAGGGCGAGAGCTTTGGCTACTTTGTTCAGCAGATGGTCTCTGCTAGGGATGGCAATGCCGATATTTTGGCCTCGCTGTCGCGGGCTGATACGGGGGCCTCGTTTGATGGGCAGGGCGATCGCATTCCCACCGTTCAAGGCACCGATGAGAGTGAGAATGTGTCTCTCTTTACGCGACTGGGCTATAACCCCGACGAAAACCAGCGGCTTCAGTTGTCGCTCAACTACTACCGCGAAAGCCGCAACAGCGACGTGATTGCCGACCCCAGCGTGGACGACGAGCCCGGCGAGCAGAAGGCGCGGGCATTGAGGGTGGGGCAGCTGAGCTTTCCAGAAGGGGGCGGCCCCCAGGCCGATCGCAACTTTATCCTCAACCTCAGCTATCGCCACGACGACATTTTGAACAGCAGCCTCGACAGTCAGCTGTATTACCGTAACAACACCAGCCGCAGCGACCCCCGCGATCGCCGGCCCCGACCTTTTGGCATTTTTCAAGGGGAGCTAGAGTCTGAAAACTGGGGTGGCCGCCTGAGCTTAGACACCCCCTTGGCCGACTCGTTAACGCTGCTGTGGGGCGCTGACTACAACCACGAAACCACCGCCAATACCTACAATCTCTTTGACCCAGTCAGCTTCGACGACAGCAATGGTCGAGTCAACCGGCTGATTGAGCGACGCCCCCTGGTGCCTCCCTACACCCTCAGCAGTCTGGGGCTGTTTTCTCAGCTCCAGTGGCAGACTACCGATTGGTTGCAGCTGTCGGGGGGCGTGCGCCACGAGCGCATTGGCTTTTCGGTGGGCGACTACACCACCTTTTTTGGCGACCCGATCGCGGGGGGCGATCGCAACTTTAGCGACACCTCCTTCAACGTCGGCGCAGTGGCCAACGTCACCCCCGAAATCAGCCTATTTGCCAACTTTGCCCAGGGCTTTTCGGTGCCCGATTTTGGCGCGGTGCTGGGCTTTGCCGAAGCCGGCTTTGTGGTGAATTCAGATGTGCAGGTCAACCAGCCCCAAAAAGTTAATGGCTATGAGGTCGGCATTCGCGGTGACTGGGATACGGTTCAGGCTTCAATCTCAGGGTTTTACAACACCTCTGAGTTAGGCTCCACCTTTGTGTTTAATGACGCCACTGGCCTCTCCGAATTGGTGCGAGCCCCCGAGCGCGTCTACGGCCTAGAGGCCACCCTAGATGTGCAGCCCAGCTCCACCTGGAGCTTGGGCACTACCCTCAGCCTGATCGGCGGCGAAGCCGATTTAGACAATACTGGAGAGTACGTCGCCATTAGCGGTACCCGCATTCAGCCGCTCAAGCTCACCGCCTACGTCGAAAATGAAACCCTGCCCGGCTGGCGCAATCGCCTCCAGCTGTTGTATGTGGGCAGCCGCAGCGCCGCCTTTGACGCTGAAGTTGACCCCAGCCCGATCAACAGCTACGCCGTGGTGGATTTAATCAGCAGCGTCGATGTCGGCCCCGGCACCTTAGACATTGGCATCGCCAATCTGTTCGACGCGTTCTACTTCCCGGCCTATGCCCAACGCAACACCGGCTTTTCTGAAACCTTCAACAGCGCTGCCTCTGGGCGACGGGTGACGGTGGGGTATCGGGTGACGTTTTAGGAGTAGATGGGTAGGCGGGTAGGGGGTGGATGGGTAGGGGGTGGATGGGTAAGTAATTGATGATTGGGGGTTAGAGATGGATCGTCAATAGTCTCTACTCATCCACCCATCCACCCATCCACCCTCCCACTCATCCACAACGATCTATGACTCTAAAAAACTGGCTACTTCACGGCCTGCTCATGGTGCTGGTGGCGGTGGGTGCGATCGCCTGTCAGACTTCCCCCAACGTCAATCCTGCCCCCTCCGACTGCCGGATGGTGCAGCATCCCCTGGGGGAGACCTGTGTGCCCATGCAGCCGAGCCGAGTGATCGCCCTAAATCACACCGCTGCTGGTAATTTGCTGTCGTTAGGGGTAACGCCTATAGGGGTGGTCAGCAACCTGCTGCCCGAACTGGATGAACGGCTGCTGGGGGTGCCCCGCCTAGGGCAGAGCGAGCAGATCAATCTGGAATCGTTGGTGGTTCTACAGCCTGATTTGATTATCGGGGCTACCTCGGAGCTAGAGGGTAACTACGACAAGCTGGCGGCGATCGCCCCTACTGTTGCCTTTGAGATGCAGACCACCGCCGACTGGCAGCAGCCGTTTCGCTTTCACGGTCAGATGCTGGGTATGGAGAGCCAGGCGGAAGCGGTGCTAAGCCAGTATCAACAGCGAGTAAAGGCACTGAGAAATCGACTGGGCGAACCGCCTGTGCAGGTCTCTTTGGTGCGGGTAATGGCGCAGTCGGGTCAGATTAGTCTGTATCTAAAAAACTGCTTTGGCGGCTCTATTTTGGCCGATGTCGGTTTTGCACGGCCCCCCGCTCAGGATAACGGCACCCTTGGACAGCCGCCGTTTACTAAACTGATCAGCCGCGAGGCATTGTCCGAGGCCGATGGCGACGTGATTTTGCTCTCCACCTTTGGGGCCACGCCTGAAATTGCCGCCGCCGCCGAGGCCGAGCTAGAGCGCCTCAAAACCGATCCCCTTTGGCAGTCGCTCAAGGCCGTGCAGCAAAACCAGATCTATGGGGTGGGGCACTATTGGGGGGCAGGCAACAGCCCCCTAGCGGCGGAGTGGGTGTTAGACGATATTGAGCAATATCTGATTAAACTCGCCATTTAATCGGGGAAACGGAAGACATCTAGAGCGCTTTCGTGGCTTCAAATACCGCTTTAAAGCATCTTTGAATGCCCTATTTGATGGGATAGCGCTATATCTAGACCTGCTCCAGGTATTGACTAACAGGTATACACAGGGGAGTTCCGGCCACGGGATCGCGAATGATGCGGCTCTCTAGCCCGAAGACCTGGCGCACTAGTGCCTCGGTGACAACCCCCTGGGGCTGTCCTTGGGCTAAAACTTCTCCATCGCGCAGGGCGATTAAGTGGTGGCTATAGCGACAGGCCAAATTGAGGTCATGGAGCACCATCACAATCGTGCGGCCCCCTTGGCGGTTGAGCTGATAGAGCAAATCCAGCACTTCGACTTGGTGAGCTAGATCGAGGTAAGTAGTGGGCTCATCCAGCAGTAGGGTGTCGGTGTCTTGAGCTAGGGCCATGGCAATCCAGGCCCGCTGGCGCTGGCCGCCGGAGAGGGTATCGAGGGGGCGGTTGGCAAACTCGTGCAGGTGGGTAGTGGCGATCGCCTCCTCCACCTTCAGCTCATCCTGTTTTGACCACTGCTGTAGCCAGGTTTGGTGAGGGTAGCGGCCCTGAGCGACTAGCTCGCGCACGGTTAGCCCTTCTGGGGCGGCGGGGCTTTGGGGCAACATGCCCAGGCGTTTGGCCAGGTCTTTGGTGGGCAGGTGGGCGATCGCATCGCCATCTAGATATACCGTGCCGCCCTGGGGCTTGAGCAGCCGCGCCATGCCTCGCAGCAGTGTGGATTTACCACAGCCGTTTGGCCCTACTAGCGTGGTGATCTGCCCCTGGGGAATGGCCAGATCAATCCCCTGAATGATCACGTTGCCGTCGTAGGCCAGGGTGAGCTTGCGAGTGGTGAGGGCAATTTGGGTGGCAGTGTTGGTGAGCATGGGGAGGGAGGGTTTGAATTTTGAGTTTTGAGTTTTGAATTACTGCCTTTGGATTTTCTTCGCCTTACTGGTTGCGATCGCGGTAGAGCAGCCACAAAAAGTAGGGTGCGCCAATCACCGCTGTAATCACCCCACAGGGCAGCTCGATAGGGGCGAAGGCGAGGCGACCCACGATGTCCGCGAGTTCGACAATGCAGGCTCCGGTCAGTGCCGCCGCAGGGATCAACCCGACGTGGGAAGGGCCGACGAGGTTGCGGGCCAAGTGCGGGGCCATGAGGCCGACAAACCCGATGGTGCCTGCGGTGGCCACCGACGCTCCAGCCAGAGCTACGGTACAGAGCAGTAGCAAACTGCGCGTCCATTCCACTCGACTGCCGAGGCCTTGAGCTAGGTTATCGCCCAAGTTGAGGGTGTCGAGATCTCTGGCCAGCACCAGGGTTAAAGGCAAAAATACCGCTAGCCAGGGCAGCAGCGGCCAGAGATGTTCCCAACTGCGACCGTAGACGCTACCAGTCAGCCAGATCAGCGCCTGGCTAACGTCGTAGATATTCCCGAAGGTGATCATCAGGCTGGTGAAAGCCCCAGTCAGCGAAGTGAGGCCGATGCCTATGAGAATGAGGCGCATGGGGGAGCTGCCGCCGTTCCAGGCCAGGAGGTAGATGGCGATCGCGGCCCCCAGTCCGCCCAAAAACGCAGCGATCGGCAGCCAGCCCGTCGCCACCTGCGGGAACAGAACAATTACCGCCACCGCCACCAAACTAGCGCCTGAATTAATGCCGATGATTTCTGGTGCTGCTAGCGGGTTACGGGTCAGCCCTTGCAAAATTGTCCCCGCCGTCGCCAGCCCCATACCTACCAGCAGTGCCACCAGGGCGCGGGGCAAACGCAACGTATTCACCACAAAGGCATAGTCAGAGCTAGCCGGAAAACCCAGGATGGTTTTGACCACCTCCAGCGGCGGCACCGCATAGTCTCCCTGGCTAACGTTGAAGACCAGAGCGAGTAGAGCCACCAGAATCAACATGCCGAGCACACCCGGAACCCGCCGATCGACTCGAACAGAGACCGGAAAGCGCCGGGGGCGGATGGAGAGCCAGGGCTTGGAAGGGTGCATGGGTGGGCGGGTAGATGGGTGGATGGGTGAATGAGGGGAGCGTAGGGTGCATCCGCGTAGCGATGCACCGTCTTGTTTCGCCAAAATCCTTACTGTTGAATGGCCTGTGTAGGGTGGGCACGGCCCACCATCAACGTGTGCCTCATCGTTTGATCTTCGACCGCGCCAAATAAATAAAAAATGGTGCCCCCACCAATGCGGTCACAATGCCCACCGGCAATTCCTGAGGACGAATTATCAGGCGGGCGACGGTGTCGGCCACCGATAGCAAAATGCCTCCGGTGATCATGGCGTAGGGCAAAATCCAGCGGTAGTCTACCCCAACCGCAAAGCGCACGACGTGGGGCACTACCAGACCCACAAAGCCGATGGGGCCAGCCAGAGCTACGGCGCTGCCCGCCAGTAGAATGACTGCGATCGCTGCTCCCACCTTCACCCAAGCGGTCTGCAACCCCAAGCCCTGGGCCACATCCTCCCCCAGGCTCATCAGCGTCAGCTGTCGCCCCAGCGCCAAAGATGCCGCCAGCCCTACGGCGATGTAGGGCAGCACCGGCAGCATTGAGGCCATATCCTGACCCGCCAGCGACCCCGCCAGCCAAAAGCGAATTTCATCTAACGTGCGCTGACTAAGAATGAGAATACCCGTGGTCAGCGAACTCAGCAGGTACGACAAGGCAGCCCCCGCAATGACGAGCTTGAGCGGGGTAAGCCCACTGCGGCCCAGGGAACCGAGCCAGTAGACGGTGATAGCTGCGATCGCCGCCCCGCCAAAGGCAAACCCCACATAGCTGCCGCCGCTGCCCCGCAAAAACACCGCCAGCACCATCGCTAGCGCCGCCCCCACGTTGATGCCTAAAATATCGGGTGCGGCCAGCGGGTTGCGGGTTAGCCCCTGGGTGATGGCTCCCGCCACCGCCAGCGCCGCCCCCACCACCACCGCCAAAATTGCTCGCGGCAGCCGCACCGTGCGAATAATCAAGTGTTCGGTCGAGCCGTCAAACTGAAAGATAGCCTGCCACACCGTCTCGGGCGCAATATCCGCCGCCCCCAGCAGAATGCTGCACAGTAGACAGACCAGCAAAAGACCACTGCCCAACCCTAATCCCAGCGCTAAGGATACAGGTGATTTAGAGAGAGCTAGGGGTTGGGATTGCACTGTCTTTGCATTCATATCAATTCATCGAAGACCACCGAACCGATCCCTACTCTCCTCGCTGAGTCGCAATTCCCAGGGTTGCACCTTCAATCGCCCGCAGTTCATCCATAACCGCGATCACGCGACCGTGGTTGACGGCTTCATCGGCGTTGATCACAATCACTGATTCCTGGGATGTGCCCATCAGATCGCGCACGCCAGTTTGTAGCTTTTCCAGGGCGATCGCCTCTTTATTCAAGGCAATATCCCCCGACTCCTGCACCGTTACGGTGATCTGATCTTGTTTTTGCATCTCAGCACTGACCGCCTTGGGCAAATTCACCGGCAGCCCTTCAGAGCGAGTTAAAAACAGGCTCGACATAATAAAAAAGGTCAAAATCGCAAAAATAACGTCAATCATGGGCACGACGTTGAGCTCAAACTCTTCTTCTGGTTCTTCAGGAAGGTAGGACATAGGAGTGGATGGGTGGGAGGGTGGATGGGTGGGAGAGTAGGAGGGTGTGGTGTTTTGACCTATATCTGGTACCTAATACCTGACACCTATTCCCTATCTGGCAAAGGTCTCTTCCCTAAGCTGAGTCTTTCGGTCGTAGTGGGTTTCGTAGAGAATCTCAAGTTGCCCACTGTACTCTTGAATTAACGACACCTGCCGCTTGTAAAGGCCCTTGAAGAAATTGGCAAATAGCAGCGTGCAGATGGCTACAACCATCCCTGCGGCGGTTGAGACCAGAGCCTCGGCAATGCCGCCCGTCACAGCCGCCGCATTCGAGTTGACATCGCCAATCCCTAAAGCACTAAAGGCCGCAATCAACCCCAAAACAGTGCCTAACAAGCCCAACAATGGCGAGAGCGTGACAATTGTGGCGAAAACTGTATTAAACCGGCGCAGATGAGGTAGCTCAGCCTGCATAGCGCTAAGCAGGGCCAGATGAAACTGGCTGGGTTTAGCACCTTCTAGCTCCAGTGCTTCAAGAAAAATGCGGGCCGTGGGCAGATTCACGTTTTGCCGCAGCTTGGGGTACACATCCATCGGGGCTTGCCGATAGGTGCGCAAAACGTCTTGCATGACTGGACGCTGGCGGCGATTGATGCGAAACCAAAAGACCGTCCGCTCGATGATGAGCGCGATCGCCAGAATCGAGAACCCCAACAGCGGCCACATGACAATGCCGCCCGCCGCAAAAATAGTACCCATAGGCCTTTGTTGAAAAACGGTGTCAAGAAGCATTCACCCCGATTTGCGAGCCAATGTCAAGGTTAAATTAGGATTATTTTCATCAGTATGTTTGTGTTTGGCAGCAATTTTAGGGAATAAATTAAGGGTGCGAGTGCATGAAATCCTTGTCTGATGAAGCTTTTGACTAAAATTTCGATTTTCTTAGGGATTTTTCTAAGGATAATCCGGCATTAAAAATGCCAGCCTTAATGCAACTGTTTGCCGATTGTGTAATATAGCTAAGAAGATTTTTGCCGTTTTTTGGGCAAGCACTAATGAGTCTTTCAGAGATTTGCAGTCAACAACACCAGCACGAGCAGCAAAAACTCCGCAAGATTCTGCTTTGGGGGCTGTTAGGCTCTGTGGGGGCGCATGGGATAGGTTTTGGTCTCAGCCAGCTCGATTTTTGGCAGAGGCTGGCTGCCGACGACATTGAGCCAATCGAGCTGGTTGTCGTCGAACCCCTGCCCGATACACCTGAAGCCATTCCCGACCCAAACTTGCCCGCTGAACTTAGCACTGAAGTCAATGACGCCGCACCGGGGGGTGGCGGCGGTGGCGGTGGCGGCGGCGGAAATTTTACGGCAGCTCAGGTCACAGCCCCCCCTGCCCCTGCCCGAGTCGCACCTCCTGTAAAACGGGTTGAAGCAAAGCCTAAGCCTGAGCGAGACACCCAAGCCGATTCAGTCGTTGAGGAACCTGAAGCTGAGCCAGAAATCTCAGAAGAAGAGCCAGAGACTGAGCCAGAAATTTCAGAAACAGAAGAGCCAGAAATCTCGGAAGAAGAGTCAGAGACTGAGCCAGAAACCTCAGAAACAGAAGATTTAGAGCAAGAAGCTCTAACTGCTGAGTCTACAGAATCTCAGGCTGAGAACCTGCGCGACTTTTTGCAGCGTCTGCGCGATGCACAAGCTCAGACTGCCGCTGACTCAGCAGCTGCTGGAGGTGGTGTTGCTGGAGACGGCAGTGGAGTCGCCACTGCTCCTTCCAACGGCAGTGGTGGCAGCGGTAGCGGCACAGGCAGCGGCAGTGGTACAGGCAGCGGTAGTGGTACAGGCAGCGGCAGTGGTACAGGCAGCGGTAGCGGCACAGGCAGTGGCAGCGGCAGCGGTAGTGGTAGCGGCAGTGGCAGTGGCACGGGCCAGGGTTCGCGCACTGTAGCCTGTCAAAACTGCGTGCGTCCCGCTTATCCTCAAAGCGCCCTAGATGCCGGTGCCGAAGGTCAACCCATGGTCAGCGTCGATATTAACCCCGATGGCAGCGTTCGCAGTGTCACCTTGACCCGCTCCAGTGGTAACCCGGCGATCGACCAAGCCGCCATTCAGGCCGCCCGTAACTCACAATTTCAGCCCGTCAGCGGCGGAGCCAGCGTTCCCATTGAGTATGACCTGACCATTGAAGGGTCGCGTCGCAACCGCGATGCCCGGCGTCGGGGCGATCGCCAGGCAGTAGAGCTGCCGTCAGAACCTACCCCCACCCCCGAAACCGCGACGACTGAGACTAGCCCCGAACCAACGGCCCAGCCGCCCCAACCCGTTGATGCCGCTGAGCCAGCCGCAACCCCAACCCCAACCCAACCCGCCGAGGCAGAACCCGAGCCCGCCGAGGCAGAACCAGAACCCGCCGAGGCAGAATCCGTAGAACCAGAACCAGAACCAGAACCAGCAGACCCCGTAGAGGCAGAGCCAGCATCGGCAAGTCCGCCTCCAGTGGCATCGCCTGTCCCCACGCCCAGCGCACCCCCAACTCCAGCCCCTGTAGCTCCGCTACCCGAGCCAGTTGCGCCTTCCTCACCACCGCCGCCTGCGGTCGAGTCTTCTCAGCCAGATGTGCCCACTGCGGAGTAGAAACAGATGAAATGATGAGGGATAGGCAAAGCAGGCTATGTTCTTAAGCAGGTACTGGAGCAGTACAACATCGCCGATACTGGCCTTCAGGAGTTAACCGCAAAACATGCGATGAGGTTCAGGCTCAGCTCGCCTTATTGAATGAGGCGAGCTGAGAACTACCAAAATTTTCTGTGGAAAAGAAGCGGCCCTGAGCAGCCCTGAGCAACAACATTTAGGCTCTTGGCAAGCTCTTGAAACAAAAGATTGCTTAGGAGCTAACGGTGACAAAAGAAAGTTAGCATCAGACGACCCAACAAGTCAGTGGATTCGCTATCGAGGGTCAAGATCTCCTGCGTTAACAAGGTCGTAATCTGATCAAAGGTGGCGGTTTTGCTGCGGAAAAAGGAATCATCCAGGTCAAGGGTCAGCCAGCGACTGTTCGCAGATGTCTTGCGATCGATTAGTAAACTACGGCTGGCCCCCAGCAGCAGCAACTGGCAGGGCAGTTCCTCAATTTTGAAGATTTTGACAGTCGCCCAGGTTCAGTTGCCCGATCGTCGGTTGAAGGGCTGTCAAGGTTAGAAGTTAAGAGGCCCCTGAACTATTCTTGAGTGCTGAATCCTCTGCCCCCGATGAAGCTCAGCAGGGCGAATTTAGCTCATGTCTATTTTCTGCCTGCTAAAGGATTTGTCTCTTGAATGCCTTGCTGAAGTGCTTTAGCGATCTCTGTTCTATAGCGACTGTCAAAATTCCTGGCATGTATCATGAGCTTGGAAAGAATATCATTCATCTCAGCCTTACCCAGTTTTTTATAGTAAGCAGAACCGTACTTGCGTGGAATTCTTAGAACTTTGTCTACCTCTTGGTGGTAAAGGTAATGCAGATCCCGAGGTAAATCGATCAGCACCTGCTCGTACTTGCCACCGAGATACTGAGGAAAACCGTGATGTCCTTCTGGCTTACCCTTTAGAGGATCCTTATGGCGCGCTTTCTCTGAGCGTTCTGTTCGGGTTGTGCTCCCGCGCCTTTTCTCAAATTCTTCTGATCGGCCCCCTGTCCTGCTTCTGCTTCGCTCAGCAAAATCCTCCAAGATAGCTTGTGGACAGGGCACTTCAATGTGCCGTGGTGAATGATATTCACACTTAACATCTCCCTTTTGGTCAGGCACCTGAATTATTTTGTGGTCTTTATTAACTTGTATGTAACGCTGTCCAGATTCGCCCTTAATGACAGGATTCTTCTGCTTGTTGACTAATGCCACTGCATCATAAGCGTCCCTTCTATCGGATGCAGGTCTATTGGGTAATGAGATTTCTTTGGCTGGGTTACTGACATCAACCGTTGGTTTTGCTGCTGGAGGCTGGAGTGGTGGTGCATCAGGCAGATCAAATTTTGCTGTGCCACTGTGGGTGCTAGGGAGTACTTTAGACTCCACCTTTGTCGCTGTTGAAATAGTACCCTTAACCTTGCCTTTGGCCTCGTTGACCACTTTTGCCGGTAGCTTGGCAGCACTCGCCAACTTGCTGGCGTAGGTGGTGATGTCTCCAGATCGATCGGCAATTTGAATGAGCTTGATGAAGTTGCCGAGCCGCCCCCCGGCTGTCGCCACCGTGCCCGCGCCTAGGGTGACAAGCATGATGAAAGCCGTCATCATCACATAGCCTAAGACCTCACCCTGAAAGCTGCCGCGATCGTAGTCGTTTGGGTTTTCCCACTTCTTCAAAAAGTTTGTGGCGATCGCATCGAGAATATCCGTCCTATTTTCCCAAAGCGTCTCGAGTTTTTTGCCAAAGGCTTTGATCTCATCCCAATTGCTAAATAGGGCCTTGATAACTGCACCGATCGCCTTAATCAAATCCCAAGCGCCGGTGAACAAGTCTTTCAGTGCATCCCAAGCGCCTTCTAACAGCCCGACAACAAAGCCTGCTGTATACTGCGCCCAGTCTATTAGCGACTGCACTGCCCCCACTGTTGCATCCCAAATCGCTTTGCTAATCGACGCGTGGTGGATAATTCCGGCTGCTTTGAGCTTTTGGACAAATTCGTTGCTGGGTACCCAGAGGGCCTGACCAGCGACCACCCGAGCTTCGCGCCAGAGCACGTGCGCTTCCTTTAAGGTGCTGGTCTTGAGCGCCTCCCGATTGACGCTGAGATCGAGCTTCTGCCGAAAGACCACGTCGCGCTCTTGGTTAGCGTGGTAAATAGCCTGTACGTAGAGGCGGGCATCGTTGCCTTTGCCGAAATTCTGCCCGTAGAATTTTGCCGCAATATCTTGGAGCTTGTCGCCAGCTTTAACGCGGTAGAGATGGGCCGTAGGCTCTGGAGGCTTTCTAGCGACAAAGTACTCCTCAACAAACCCGAAGCCGGTGACATTGCTGCCGCCGATCGCATCTCCCAGGGCTACGACGTAAAGCCAACTCTGCTTGCCTTTCGCTTCAACGGTCTTGCGCTCAATGGCTACCAGGGTATCGAACGGCAGCAGGGTGTCTGTGTCTTTTGAGCCAGGTCGGCTGCGCAGATACACGCCTTTGGGTGCGTCAATGCGGCCCATTTCTTGCAGTTTTTCGGTTTGTCGCCCAGGCGCTACATCGGGCGGCAGCTCGGGGTTGGGGTCTGATACCTTGGGCCTGTAGTGTTGGCCGACCTCTCGGTAGCGTTTGAGCAAGCGCTTGAGGGTTGCGCCCCTAAACGTGCGCCTAAATTTGTGCGCAAACCGATCGCTTTTGGGTGGAGGGTCGGGCGACAGGCGGGCATACAGAGCGGCGTAGACATCCACATCGGCGTTCAGCAGTATGCCTTGTAGCTCAATCTCTTTAAATTCGACATCTTCTGAGTCGTTTAGAACCTCAAGAATTTGCTTTTCCCAACCCCGCTCTAGCTCGGGCGCATAGTCAAGGGCGATCGCCCCCTCAACTGGGTCGCGCTGTAGTGCCGTCGCTGCCAACGGGCCTGACTGCTGCACCACATGGGTCAGCTCATGGGCAATCAAGCGCTGTCCTGCGTGAGTATTGGGGCTAAACTGCCCTGCCCCAAACACAATGTCTTGGCCCACAGTAAACGCCTGGGCATTGACCTGCCGCGCCGATTGCCCAGCCGCGCCATCGGTATGCACTCGCACCCCGGCAAAGTCTTGCCCAAAACGGGTTTCCATAAAGCTGCGGGTTGCCCCGTCAAGGGGATGACCGGGGGAGTTTAAAACATCATTTACCCCTGCTGGGGCTTCAGTCGAGGCCGGTGGTGAAGCAGCGGCACCTCGATGGGAAATCGCCTGCTGCTGCACGCCGCTCTCCCTGGTCTCTGGCTTAACCTGGCCCTGCTCAGCGGGGGCTGACATAGCCATCACCTGGTCGGCGATGCGATCGGCTTCTTGTTCGTAGCGATCGCCCGGCTCGCTGATGGTGAGTTTGGTCTGGAGATTGCTGGGTAGCGTTTGAACGGTCTGGCAACGAGGGCAGCCACCGCCGCAGGCACATTGGCGCGGTAGACTAATGCCCGTCGAGAGCGGGACAATCGGCTGCGATAGCCCACGAACCCCCAACGACTGCTGCTGGATCAAATCTCTGGCAGGTTGGTTAGCCGCTATGGTTCTCATCGATTTAGGGCCTCCTCCTTAACCTGAGGGATGGGTTGTTGTGGGTGAGTTGGGTTTTGGGCCTCAACCCACCCAGCGTGCTAGGCACCTGTTTCGGCATCGCGCTTAACCGTTGCTGCATACTCTGAACTGGCAACGCTCGATTCGTAGGAGACTAGGGTGCGATCGCCCGCAGTCTTTCTTGGCGCAATAGACTCACGGGTGACGCCGCTAACAACGCCTCAAACTCCTGCCTATCTTCCCCTGAGCGGGTGTATCTCTCGGCCAAAAATAACTCGACAAAACGCATGGCTCGCTCATCGATCTGCCGCAGCTGAAACTGAACGTCGTACCACCTTTCGTAGTCTTTGCTGGCCTTGAGTGCCCGCTCGTATTCGGCCCGCACCGTCGGATCTGGAATAGTTGCTGGATCGACCTCCCCGGAGGAGTAAACAATACCAGTCGTTGACGGCGGAGCGACGCCCCTAATGGGTAAACGTTCAGGATCCCATGCGGGATCGATCGCCTGATCTAGCGCCGCAAAAAAACGGAGTCGCCGTGCGATCGCCTGCTGGCGTGCTGCTGTGTCGCCAATTTGTAAATCTCGTTCAGCCGCCTCGATCAAATCTAGGGCGTCGTATATCGGCGCTGGGTTCTGATCTGCCTCAAAGGCGGCAAAGTTTTCTGCTATTTGTCGATCGGTAACATCCATAACGCCCAAGGCCTTCTCCATTGATGGCGCAGTGAATAGGCAAACTGTAACCATTAGCGGCCCCGCAAAGCTTCCGAAGTAGGCCATAGATCAATTAAGGACATTGCGGTATTGAGAGAGTCGCGGCAGCCACGGTAGTTGAGCCATTTGCTCCAGCCTTACTAGAGGTTAGGGTGGAGGCATCAGCAGCGAGAGTATGCACCTGGGTGATCGTGGCAATAGTGCGGAAGGCACCGGTACCCACCTTGTATTCATAGGGAATGTTAAATGTGATGCTTCCTGGTGTGAACGGAGGAGATCCACCACAAGCCCCTGAGTAGGCACAGTCCCCAAGGAGAGACTGTGTTCCTTTACCGGCAATTACCGTATTGGTAAGCGCCTTATCTGGACAGGGCGCTCCACTGCCGCCCGCACCACAATGAGCGACTCCAACAGCAAAGCATGAGTAAGCTCCCGGAACTGTGGCGATCGCATTCACATCCAACTCGCGATATCTGGCTCGGCCAAAGTTGACGGTATCAGGGCCAAGAAATACCCGCGTCTGAATTCCAGAGTCTGCTCGGTTCACACTATGTTTGACCCCCGTACCGGGCTGGCGATCCATGGCAACGGAGGTGGGGGCAACGACGGTAAACGCAAGCGTCGCCGCTCCAGCCCTGACCGTGATCGTCTGTGCTGTGTCTGGAGCCGTTAGGATGACCGTGACTCCATTGGCGGCAGAGAGCGTCCCGCCAGTGGTAGTCCAGGCGGCACTACCTGGGGCGTGGGTGAGGTTGACTTGCTCGCCCACGCCAATCGTGGTGCGCGTCTGCACCCCCGGCGACGTGGCAACTGTTTGACTTGTGATCGCTTCGGGGGGCGCAGGAGCAGGAGCAGGTGGCGCGGGAGCAGGGGCGGGTGGTACAGGAGCAGGAGCGGGCGGTACAGGAGCAGGGGCAGGTGGTACAGGAGCAGGAGCGGGTGGTACAGGAGCCGGGGCAGGTGGGGCAGCGGCAAACTGGGCATCCAAAGCTCCCATAGTCAGTGGCCCAACGATGCCATCAGGATCTAGCCCATGCGATTGCTGAAAGTCTCGCACGGCAGTTCGGGTTTCGGCCTTGAAGATGCCATCGACTCCAAAAACCGGCAGCGGAAAGCCAGCATCAACAAGGGCCTGCTGAACCTTGCTAACAGCCGGGCCTTGGTGGCCAAACTGTAAAAAGCGCTCGTTGTCAAAGCAAGCCTCAAGGACAGCATCGCCTGCGAAACGGGGCGATTGAAGGTCGTGCCCATCGCCAATTGTGCGTTGGAGGCGTATGGCTGACCCGCTAGATTGCTGGATCGTATGGACTAACTCATGGGCTAAGAGCTTGTGTCCAGCGGTGGTGGCGGGCGCATACTCCTGGTTGGCAAACACGATATCTTGCCCCACGGTGTAGGCCCTGGCGTTGACATCCTGCGCCGATCTCGCGGCTGCCGCTCCCGTATGCAAGCGCACCTGCGAAAGATCGTGACCCAGGCGCGGCTGCATGAAGGCGAGGGTGATCGGATTGAGGGGTTGACCGGGCGATCGCAACGCCGCTTGGACTGTGGAAGGAACCGCTAGCTTGTCCTCCGTCTCTGGTTGTTGAACGGATGCTCCTGAGGTGCCCATGGTCTGATCGGCAATGCGATCGGCCTCTTGTTCGTCGCGATCGTGGGCGGCACCAATTTTTAACGTAGATGGCATTGCTACTTTGTTCTGACAATGGGGACATTTCCCCCCGCAGGCACAACTTGTCTGCCGCTGAGATATTGGCATGGCGGTAGACAATGGCGATGGAGAAAACCTGGGCAATGACTGCTTTTTGGCCACCGATGTCGGGTCTTTAGCGCTTGATTTGTGGGCTAGGGCGTGGGCCATGGGGAAACCTCCTCAAGGGCGTTCAGGATTGCCCGGATGACTGCCCGGGTTGGCAATAGGGCGAGTTACCAGGCGATCGACGGTGGGGCGATCGCCTACGGGTCTCTCCACTACGGGGCGATCGCTCGGTCGATCTACCCCTGGGCGACCTGCCGCCATCACCAGTTCAACCCGCTGGTTGAGTTTGACCTCGGCATAGGTTTCATTAATGCCGTGACCGGTAACCGCAAGCTGGGCCGCAGGAACATTCGACTGCACCAGTGCCCTCTGCACCACCTCGGCCCGCTTTTGGGAAAGGGCCAGAGCCTCTTCGCGGGGGCCATCTTCGGTGCTGGCGTAGCCGTGCAGGGCAATTTGCCCGGTGGGGTTTTGGCGCACAAAGGTTTGGGCTCGCTGGATAGCCAATTTCAGCAACCGTTCGCCATTCAGTCGCTCGTCATCCTGACGGAGTTTTGTGGAGCGGGTTTCAAACCAGAGGACGGAGCCATCAAGGGGCAGGTTGGGCGGCTCGGGCGGCTCAGGAGCGGTTTGAGGGGCGATCGCAACCTTAAACTCCTCATCGCGGCTGGCGTTCTGGCGCAGCTCTTTCTGGGAAGAAAATAGCTGCTTGCCGGTCTCGTCAATCACCGTTATATACAGATCGGGGCCGCGCTCGGTGGTGCCTGCGGGGCTCTGAAAGGCATAGGTGATGCGAAACTCGCCCTTAGCGTCGGTGATGGCCGAGCCGAGCTTGTCGTCAAAGCGGCGGTTGTTGTCGATGGCGTTGACCTGCACCCCGGCGATCGCCGCGCCGGTTCTGGCTTCTACCACCAGCCCCCGCACCACCCAGTCTTTCTTCACGGGCGGCTCTACAGGCGGCTCTGTTGGCGGGCACACCGGGCCTGTGCCCAGGTCGTTGCGATCGAGGGTGACCTCTAGCGTTGGGCGATCGCCCGCCTTGAGCTGAAGCGCTTCAGCTCCCTGATGAACCACGTTGCCCTGGCGCGTGCCAATCGTCAAAAACACTCCGTCTGGGGCCGCTTCTACCACCTTGGCTAGGGCGTCGGGGGCGATGGGAAGGGCGAAATATCCGGAGAGATCGGTTTCTGCTGCGCCCAAAAAGCGGTAGGGTTTGCGCTCCCCATTGCCCAAAAAGACGATTAATCCAGCGATGCCCTGACGGCTCTGGTCAGTCACTCGCCCCTGCACCAGGGCCGATTTGTCGTCCACCTCGGGCGGTTGAATGGTAACAATTTCCAGCTCTACCTCCAGGTCTTTAATAACGGTGGCGTTGCGCTGGAGGCTGGCGTTAATTTGCTGCACCCGATCATGGTCAGCCCCATACTTTTTCCCTAGTCGCTGGGCCTCGGTTTGCAGCAGTGTCCCCAGGACGATTTGGGTATCGCGGGTCTGTTGCAGTCCTTCTACCTGGGCGGTGGAGGCCAGGGCCAGGGCTTGCAGGAGGTGTTGGGCAACCTGGCTAGAGTCGTTGCGGTTGGCACTGGCGCGAGAGTTGGTGAACATGGGTAGGTGGGGGGTAGGGAGATGGGGGAGATGGGGAGGGTAGGTTTAATCAAATTCAAAATTAGCCGTTGAAGTCTTGAAGTTGTGTAGGGTGCATTCGCAAAGCAATGCACCGTGGAGGGCTAGAGCTATTAGCCGTTGGTGTCGTTGAAGTCTTGAAGTTCGTTAAAGCGGGGGCAGAAGGTGGGGTCGAGAACCTGGTTGCCTTTGGCGATCGCATCGCGGCCCGGAGCCAAGTTGTTGGCTACAATGCAGTGGCTGCCCTGATTCATGGTGGTGGTATTCATCAGTGTACTTAGCGTCAGCAGAGAAAATTGGATGGCGGATTGGGGTGAGCGTAGCGGTTCTTTCAGGCGACTGTCGGTGGCGCGGAGGGTGGCGGCGAGCAGGCCGGTGTTGATTAAGGCGCTGATGTTGTCGCTGAGGGGGAAGCCGGGGGTGAGGGCCTCGGCCTGGTTGCCGTCGAAGCCGAGGTCATCGGCGGTCCAGAGCAGGTTGGCGATCAGGCTTTGGTGGTCGAGGCCCTGGCGGGTTTGGTTGCTGTTGAACAGGGTATGGCCGTTGGGCAGGCGGAAGATCGAGTCGCGCTGGAAGTTGGGCTGACGGCTGGCAAAGGAATTTAAGCCCGTGGTGGGAGCGGTAGTGCCGCCGCCAATGAAGCTCCCGGCCTGGTTGAGGCCGCCCAGGTTGAGCACCAAAATGCTGCCCACGGCACGTTCTAGGGAGGTGAGGCCCGCCAGCTCGCTGTTGAACTGGTTGTTGAGCAGGGTGACGGGGCCAAAGGCCAGCAGTGTGAGGGCGCGCCCGGCGGGCTGATCGACGCTGTTGTCTTGAATGCGGGCGGCGGGGCGGCGGGTGACTAGGGCCGCTCGATCGCGTTTTTCGCCCAGCAAGAAGTTCAGAATCGAGAGGGAGGAGGCGATCAGGGCAATGCCGTTGCGCTGGCCAGGCTCCAGGGCGCTGGTAGTGCTGGCGAAGGGCGCGTTGTCGGCAATGGTGTTGTGGGTGATCTCTACCTCTTCGCCGTAGGAGATCCAGACGCCACAGGTGGGTTTGGTGTGCACCACGCCGTTTTTCTCGATGCGGTTGCGGTGAATGGTGACATCGGCGCAGAGACCGAGGGAAATGCCCCCCAGCCCGCGCTGACCGATCAAGTCCCGCAGCGCCTGGGTAAGGGGATTCTGAAAACACTGGGAAATGTGGTTTTCGGTGATGTCTAACCCCAGCACGGGGTTTCCGAAGACGCGCAGCACCTGGGCGTAGAAGCCTAGCAGGCGAGAGAGCACCCGATTTTTGCTGGCCGGGTCGTCGGGAATCTCCACCGTAGGCAGCCCAATACCGGAGAGGCCCATGTTCGAAATGGTGTTATGGCGAATGGTGAGGTCGTAGATAAAGGCCAGCAGCTCGCTCAGATCTAGCTCGGAGCGCTCTAGGTCAATCTGGTAAAAGGTGCCAAATTCTTCGCGGCTCTGGGGGGTGATGGCGGCGATCGCATACCCCGGCGACAGCACCGACACCTCGTAGGGGGCGGGGTCGGCGGTAATCAAAAAATCTCCGGCGCTGCCGCTGGTCGCCGTCAGCCGCGCCCCGTCGCTGCGCTCAAACTGAAGGGCAATGTTGGCCTGGGGCACGCCATTCAGGCGCACGCCGCCCCAGATCTGCTTTTCGCGGTGCTCGATGGTGAAGACGCGATCGTCGGCTGCGGTGTCTAGCTCGGCCAAGAAGTCGGCTAGGGAGGTGCCCAGGGCGATGCCGTTGCCCGCCCCGCCGTTGATTTTGTTGTCGAGAATGGCTACCCGTTCTGAGCCGCCAGCCACCTGAATGCCGCCCAAGGCGCGGAAGGGGTTGCTGGGGAGAAAGAGCAGGCTAATTGCCCAAATTTGCGTAATGTAGGCCGTAAAGACCGGAATATTCGTATAGATCAGCTCTAGCTGGGCGCAGGGGTCGGTGGGGTCGGGCACTTCTTCGCCGTCGGGCGGGTCGATGGGGGGCAGGCTGGGGGAAGGAATCACCCCCAGGTCGTTGCGCTCGATGCGGCTGTCGTCGGCGTGCAGGTAGATGGCCACTCCGGCATCTACCTTGTTGAGCATGCGGATCAGGTTGTGGTGAATTTGGATGCCGTTGCCCCGCTGCACGTGGATGGCCCGTTCGCAGGCAATGAAGCGGTTGTGGCCAATTTCAACATCCTTAAGGGCGTTGTTTTCGCTGCCGCGCAGGGCGATCGCCACCCCGCCCAGGGTGATCAAATCCATGTGTACCAGGGCAATGTTCTGGCTATCCACCACTTGAAAGATCGGCGCTTCGCGATCGCGGGGCACCACCCGCGTTTGCCAGTCGCAGCCTTTGATTTTGACGTGGCGGCGGTTTTCAATCTGGGCGTTGGTTTCGTGCAGGCCGGGCAGCAGGCAGATCTCGCCGCCCTGGCTCGGCAGGTGGCGCAGGGCGTCTTCAATGGTGTCAAAGTCGCCGTGGGTCGAGCGGCCATCGCCCACGGTAAAGGTGCAGCACACCCGCTGGTTGGTGAGGGGGTTAAAGACATCGCGGCAGTCTTCAATGTCTCCGGCCTCAAAGGTTAGCCGGCGCTCCGCATTCCAGGTGAGCACCGTCAGGGGCACCCGGTGGTAGTGGATGCCCGCCGGGGGCTGGGCGTCGATCAGGGTTTCGGGGTTGCCGATTTCACCGGCCCGCACCGGAAACGTCCAGTAGTCGCCGGGGCGGTAGTTGGCGGCAGCGGGGGCGTCAAACACCAGGCGAATGCCGTCGAGCAGGTCGGTGGGGTCGCCGCCGGGCACGGGGGCCAAAAAGTCGGCGATCGCGCGCACACCATTCCACAGTCGAAAGAAGACCGTGCTGCCGCTGCCGGGAAGGGCGCCAAACAGGGGTGCGGCCAGCTCCAGCTCGTTGTCGTTGTTGAGGGTGGCCGGTGCTCCGTAGGTGACGCGCCAGTGGCCCAGGCCGGGGGTGGCTGGGGCGAGCGGGTCAAACTCCACCGTTTCTAGGTAGAACTGGTCGAGCCCGCTGGTGGCGATCGCCTGGAGGTTGGCGGTAATCAGCACGCGGGGGGTCGCGGGGTCAGTGGTGTCAAACAGGCCTCGGCCCACCAGCCCGCCGTTGAACTGCGACCACTTAAAGCTGGGGATGCCGGTGTCGAGCTGAGCGATTTCGAGGCGGTAGAGCAGGTGCTCAAAGCCGGTGTAGCCGCCCCCGGCCACCACGGGGCAGTCGCCGTCGATCACCTCCGTGGGCTGAAGCGAGACCGTGAGTTTGCCCAGGTTGTCGAAATTGTCCTTCAGCAGGCTGCGGATGTTGCGGCAGGTTTGGCCTGGGCGCAGCCGAAACAGGCGCAGGGCCATGGCCGTGTGCATGCGCTCGGTGGTGTCGGGGCCGCCCAGGGCCGGTTCGATCAGCAGATCGGGGCGCTGAAAGCCGTTAATTTCTTCACGCCAGACCTCCAGCACAACGGCATCGCGTACGTTGTCGTCGATGCTATCGACCGTGGCCCCCGGGGATTGAATCGGAGGCGCTAGATAGGTGGCCACCCGCGTCACCGGGTCGCTGCCGTTGAGGTGGACCAGCAGGCCATCGGCCCAGCCGTGGCCAGAGCCCAGGGTGAGGACGACGGCCCCATCGTTGAGGCTGGCGGTGGTGACTTTAAAGGCATTCACCCCGCTGGTGGGAATCGCCATCACGCCGGGGCCAATGATGTCTTGCCCGGCGGTGTCTTGCCAGTGGGTGGTGATCTGGGTTTGGGCCAGCCCGTCGCGATCGAGGCGCACCCGGCCCTGCTGTTCTAAAACGCCGTTGAAGTTGTCGTTGGGGTCAAAATACCAGTTGGAAAAATCACCTTTCATGGGGGCCTCCTCAGGTCACTGGAATGAGTAGCGGTCTCACACCCACAGGCATAAATTCGCGGTAGCGAATCTGGAGGTTTCTCCATTTATGGGCTTCGAGCAAAAATCCAAAGGCACCCATGGCGTCGTCGCCAGGGCCGCGATCGCGAATGCGAACATCGCTGGTGCGGGCCAGCTGGCCGTAGCCGGGCTGACCAAAAAACTCGCTGGTAAACCGCAGCCGCGCCTCGGTGCCAAAGACACAGGCGTGGTGCTGGGGCAGGCGATCGCCCTGACCCGAAAAGTAGCTGAACTTGAGGCAGCCCTTCTGGTTGTTGAGCACCTCCAGGGCATGCACCCAAATACCGCCCTTGCCGCGAATTTCCCGCACCCGCATACGGCCCAGCACGGTCAGGCCGTTGACCACGGTGGGTGGCCCCCAGTGCTCCTCAGGCAGGGCACCAAACCCCGCCACCGCAAAGGCCTCTTCGGGGTCTTCCCCCACGCCTTTCCCGGCATCGAGTAAAGCATCGGTGAGAAACAGGCAGTAGCCGGTGTCGATTTGCAGCGGGCCGCTGACGGTGCGGTTAAGGTGAATTTCGGGAGTTTGGTTAAAGGCCTCTAGTTCATCGGCGTCGGCAAAACCATAGTCGTTAGCTAACTGGAGGGCGGGTAGGATGGGGGCGCGATCGCCGTCGAGTTGCAGAAAGCCGCCCGGCTCCAGAGTGCAGTTCACCAGCTCCAGGCTGTGCAGGGCAGCGCGAGCGATCAGCGGTTCCCCCGCCGGAAAGGCGGCATCCCGCGTGATATAAAGTCCCTCCAGCCGCAGGGTGAGGCGATCCATCAAACCGTTGAGCTGGTTCTGTACCGCTGGATCGGCGTCAAATACCTGGGTGGGGCGAACTCGCAGGGGCTGGGCCAGGCGAAGAATTGGGCGCTGACCGCTGGCGGCGCGAATGATCAGGCTGCGGTTAAGGCGCAGGTTGGGGCCACCGGCTTCGGGGAAGGGAGGTGCGATCGCCCCCAGATCCAGCTCGTGCACCATGCTGTCGCGAATTTCGACCACGATGGGCACTGTGGAATCTTGAATATTGCTTAGAGCCGCCTGCAACCCGTTAGGATCCACATGAAAATTCACCGGGCGCACTTCGACAGTCTCGCCCTGAAAGGTGGTAGGAATAGCGCCCCTAGAAATGGGATGGGCACCCACCGGCCCCACCGCCCCATAGGTGTAGGTGAGCAATAGGCCAGTTTCCAGGGCCTCGGCCTCCTCAGCGGTCTCCACACCAATGATTAGGCGGCCAATCACCGGGTCAACGGCGATTTCATTGTTCTCAAAGGGGCGAGCCAGGCCAGTTTCCCAGGCGCAGAGGTTTTCGCCGCGCAAAGTCCAGACGGAGGGTGGGTCGGTGCGAGGCCAGGGGCGATCGCTAAATTCTGGCTGCGGTAGGTGGAGCTGAAGGCCCACCTCGCCAATGTCAATGCGCTCCAGGGTTTCCAAGTCGGGGTTGGCCAGGGCGATCGGGTTGTAGTCTTCCACCAGCACGTACTGCTCGGGAGCACCAGCTTCCGAATCCTCGGTGAGCCGAGCCAGGGGCACGGGGCCAGGGGTGGCATCCAGTTGAGAAACCACGGGAGGCTGAAGGTTCGGGTCAAATCGGCTGGTGTTAAGCAGTCGCACCGGCAGCCCCAGGGGATGCACATCCACCCGCACGATGAAGCTGGCCCCAGTGCCCGCCGCGCTGTTGTCGATGACGGCGCGAATTAATGGGGGCGACACGGCCACTCGATAGGCCGCCAGCCGCCAGAGAAAGATCGCCAGGTTGGGTAGGTTGTAGCGAATCGCATCCAGAGCGGGTGGTTTGACATCTACCGTGTGGCCAAAGGGGTCGAAGGGGGTGTTGACCAGGCTGAGCATGGCCGGGTCGCGCAGGGTAGCGGTGCCACCGCGAATCGGGGTAAAGCGAGTCACCGTGGACAATCCGTAGGGCGGGTCGCCGCCCGCATCGGGCCGCTGGTGGTTGAGGTGCTGGTTCCACAGCAGGTTTTCGCGCAGCTCGACCCCGTGGATGCCCCAGCCGGTGAGGTTGTAAGTGAGTCGCTCGATCGCCCCCAGGGTGCCCTTGCGCCGCCGCAGAGAAATGGTGTCGGCCACGTCGGCGCGCAGGGTGCGGGCATCGCCCTTGAGGTGGGTGGTGCCCAGCAGATCGCCAATGTAGGGAATCACCCACTCGTCGCAGGTGTCGATGAACAGGTCGTGGTAAAGGGCTTCGATGTTGGCGTGGATGTCGCCAAACACGTTTTCCACCGTGGCCAGGTAGTGCTGAAGCTGCCCCGGTGGCCGTTGCTCGGCATCGCGGATGTGGTAGATCTGCGGCAGGCGATCGTACAGGGGCACTCGTTTAGATTCACTTAGATCTGACATCTCAACAGTCCTCCTGGGGGGCGGCGGCAAACTGGAGCTGCACGTGCTGGGGCAGCAGCGCCAGCACCTGATCGGCCCCGCAGGGCACCACAGCCAGATCAGCTTCGGGGTTGGGGTAGGCTAGTTCAGCGGGCTTATCGGTGGGCGAGAACCAGCCCAGGGCTTCCACTCGGCTCCAGACCACCCCTTCCACCTGCTGAACAGTGGCCTCTATGCGGGTGGCATATTCAGCCTGGCCAAAGCGCCGCTGGCTGAGGCTGAGCAATCCTGAGGTGCCGCTGGTGCCCAGGGCGGTGTGGATAGATTGGCTGAGTAGCTCCTGGCGAAAGGCGGGGTGCAGGCTGGCCACCAGCCGTAGGTAGAGGTAGCGCACCTGCCCCGGCCTCACCAAAATCGGGAACCGCTGGGGGCCGCGGCAGCGGTTGTAGGCGTTGAGCATGGCCTGAACTTCGGCGAGTTCTTTTTCGCGGCCATTCTCCATCAGCACGGTGAGCACCACCGAGGGCAGGTTATCCACCAGCTGCCAGGCAGCTGTGGCTTTGGTGACGCCCGCGATCGCCAGCGCTTCGGTCTCAAAATCTTGCAAACTCACCAGTCGCCCCAGGCTTTGAATTTTGCCGGGGGCCGCGACTTTTGCGCTATCGCCGCTTTCGGGCTCGGTGCCGCCGCTGGCCACCCCCGGCAGCCAGAGCTGGTCGAGGCCGGTGAGGCGATCGCTGGCCTGCACCTTAGTCTCGGGCTTGAGCGGGCCATAGGCTCCCGTGCCGGTGCGAAACAGCGCCTTGATATTTTTCACCCCCGAGGGCAGCCGCGCCCCGGTTTTGCCGTCGCCAAACTGCACCCAGCTCTCGCCGTTGGCGTCTTCGCGCACGATGTAGACCTCGGCCTTGGGGTCTTGGCCAAAGAGCGACTGCACCCGCGTCCAGCGCTGGTCATTGACGAAGATCTCCAACTCGGGCACCTCCGGGGGTGTCTCGCCCTTATCGGTAAAGTAGGTGAGGGGGGCCTTCGGCAGCTTAAAGGTCTGGAATACCTGGCGACCGTCACCGTTGCCCAGCACCGCTTCTTTTTCGAGCTTGCCCTGGGTGGCCTCAACCAGGTTGCCGTAGACAGTGATTTTGGGCTCGCTCAAGAGGGAAAAATCGCTGATGTCAACGGAAGTTTCAAACTCTGGCAGCAAAACCGGGCGCAGCTTGATGTGCCCATCGGGATCAAGATCACCGGATGGCAGGGTTGAGGTCAAAATCTCGGCCATTCCCGCTGATGTTGCAAAGGCCAGAGAGCGGTTGTTGAGCTGTTTATAACTGGCAAAGTCACCAAAGAAAAACAGCGTCCTCAGATCTCCAGAGGCTTTTTCTTGATAAGCTCCCTGGAGGGTAAATCGCTGGCCAATAACCTCCAGCATTTCAACGCTGCGAATGTCGGTATAGGCTTTATTGCCAGTCGTTAAATTGGCATTTAGTTCGACTATGGTGGTGCCTCCTGAGATGGCTCCCCGCGTGACAGAAGCCTGATTCACCTGTTGAATGCTCCGCTCAAAGAAGTAGGTTTCGCCGCTGACCGATCGCCCATCAAACGCTGGCTGGCTATTTAGAATTAATTGCACCAGCAGCGTTGTTCCCACCGTCAGGTCGTCTACCTGAGCATCGAGGGGTAGCGCTTTAAAGCTGTTGAGCGGGCTATAGCCATCTAAAAACAGGATGAGAATGCCGGGTACTGGCCCCATCTGCCGACTGAAGTTAACCGCTGTAGACACAGCGGTATCACCTTGGAGTCGAACAAATTCGGGGGGGCTGTTATAGCCAAAATGGCGGAAGGAGCGGCCTAGTTTATAAGCACTGACCACTTGGCCAGCAAAATTCTGCTGCCAACTGCCCTCAATGACAATTTCTGTGCGGTCAAATCGTTCTTGAATCTCTTTAACCACCACAATTTGCCGTTCAGTCTGGGGATTGGTCGGCACATTCGCCAGAAATAGGCGATCGCCTTTTTTTAGCTCAACCCCTGTAGTTTGAAGCGCAATTGTCTCGGTAGAAAACCGTGAGGTGCCGTTGTCGATGCTCGGCAGCTGAAAGGGGCGATAGAGGTGAAACTGCGACAGGGCCGGGTAGGCGATAATCTCCGCCTCAGTCTGGAAGTCAGCGGTTTTCGCCAAGCCTTCCACCTGGGCTTTGAGGCCAAACCCGGCGGGCACCACCACAGGCGTTGTGCCCTTAATGCCCACGGCAAAAGTGGCCTTGCCGCCTAGGCCGGGCGACAGGCGATAGCCCAGCAGCCGCACCAAGTCGGCCACGCTCTCGCGCCACTGGGCC
This sequence comes from Phormidium tenue FACHB-1052, assembly GCF_014696675.1. Taxonomy (GTDB): domain Bacteria; phylum Cyanobacteriota; class Cyanobacteriia; order Phormidesmidales; family Phormidesmidaceae; genus Nodosilinea; species Nodosilinea tenuis_A. Next base: position 51,391 of record NZ_JACJQN010000010.1, on the reverse strand, counting down.
GTGCGCAAATAGGCCTCGTTGGCATAGAGGTTTTGATAAAAGGTGAGAATGTCACCGAGAATCGCCGCCCCCTCCAGCAGGGCAATGCCGGGGTCGTCAGCTTCGCGGTGGGTCCAGTCTTGCAGCAGCGAGTCAGCGTCGAGCTGGCGCAGCAGGGCGGCGCGGATGTCGGCGTAGGTGCCAATGCGGTAGTCGATTTGGCTCAGGCCGGGGCGGTTAAACAGCCGTTTCGGGAAGCCCAGCGGCTCGGGGCAGTCATTGCGGCAAGGGTCACTCATTGGCGGCCTCCTCGAATGTCGAATGCGATCGCGCCCATTTCCTGATGATCGGGGTCGTTGCGCACCTGAATAATCTCGTTGGGCCGCAGAGTAGCGATCGCCTCGGTGCCCGGCGTGGCCTCATTCCAGCGCTTGAGGACCATAGAAATCACATGTTCTACCCCCGCCACCGCCTGCACCCGCCCGGCAATCTGGCTGGCGTAGAGGGGCTGCCCAAAGGTCCATAAATCGGGATGGAAGAAGCCCAGCCGTCCGTCCGGGGTGTACCCGTCGGAAAATTCCTGCTCCAGCACAAAGCGAATATCCTCTGGCCAGTAGTCGGGGTGAATGCACAGGGCCACCTGAATATCCAGCGGCACAAACCGGGGCGGGCGAATCTCCAGGTCTTCGCCAATCAGCCGCACGGCATCCAGGTGGCGGGCCAGTTTTTCCCGCAGCTCCCTCGAAAGCGTCGTCGTGCCCACCGGGTCGATGGCGATCTGCACCGTGCGCCAGCTCCCCGTCCAGGCGTAGCGAGCCGCCGCCCGCGACACCCCGGCTAGTTCCTCGGCCCGGTGAACGTAGTCCTTCAGCGTCACCGCCCGCAGCTGGCGGAAGCGGTAGGCTTCGGGGGCGCGGCGCAGCACCTCGGCGGCGGGCTCCGGGGCGCGGCCATCCACCACGTCGAAGGGGTTCCAGCAGGCGAGAATTTCTGGGTAGGTGCCGCCGTTGAAAAACTGGAGCTGATCGTAGCCGATGTTGCCGTCGAGCCCCCGACCCACCTGATAGCGGCAGCGCACCTGGGCATTTGGTGGCAGGGCGCGCCCGTTGATGCCGTTGCCAAACCGCAGCAGGCTCTGGCCCAGCTCGTCGATTTCGACCATGAAGCGATCGCCGTTTTCCGCACTGTCATCGCTGTGAATCAAGTCGATCACCTCATCCCACGGGTCGGCTTGGCCTTCAGTGATGACCTCCACCGCCAGGGTCGAGAGCGGGGGAATTTCGCCCCCCGGCAGCGTGTTCTGGTAGGCCAGGGGTTCGGCGGGCAGGCGACAAAGAGTGCCCCAGCGATCGGTGCGCTCAAAATAGAAGCGTCCCTCATCCAGCGGTGCCACCGGCTCTTCAAACAGAATTTCACGGGGCCTGCCATGGTGCACTGGCACCAGATTGCCGTGGAAGAGTGACACATGCTCGATAGCACCGCCCGCACAGCCCACCGTAAAGCAGTAGTTGAACCTCAGCGCGTCCTCCTGCCGCCAGTGCACCTCCACATACCAAATAGTTCTCAGCGGGTCGAGCTTGGCCGTGGCCCCGGCTGCCCCCGGCAGCAGCCGCAGGAGCTGGCGCTTGTTGGGGTTGCGACCCGCCAATTCCCCCGTGGCCGGGTTCAGCCGTTCTTGAATCAGCAGGGTGGGGATTTTTCCGGTGCGAACTAAATCCTCCACCTGCCGAGCCGAGGCTTCGTCAACGATGGGGATACCGGGGCCATCGGGGCCGTTGGCAAGTAGCAGCAGATCCGCCTGGGTGCTGCCCGCCGCCAGTGCAGGAATCGCGCCATCCCAGGTGTAGAGGCCCATCTGGTTGACCAGGCTATCCAACTGTTGCGGCTCTCCCAGGGGAGGCTGACTCATAAACACCACCGCCACCGGTTCGTTGAAATCTGGAGAGCCAGCCCACACCAGCAGAGGCAGGGCCACGTCAGGCAGCACCGGATGGGGTTTGGGCAGCTCTAGACTCTCCCCAGCCCCCAAAATCAGCGCCAGCCAGGTGCTGGCCTGGTTGCCCTGGTGCACGTGGTAATCCACCAGGCGGGCGTGGCGGGCCAGAGAAACCCGCTTACGCAGGGTGCTCCAGTAGGCTTCGCCCATCACCCGGTCTTGAAAATCGCTGAGTTCATCGGCGGCGGCGCTAAACAGGCTGAGCAACACCTGATCCAAATCAGCCTCGCTGGTGGGCTGCCAGCCCGGCACCCGCTGGGCCATGGCCGCCATCAGGGTGTGGCGAAAGCTGTCGTAGTCTTTGGCCAGGTAGTCAATGGTGGGGTTGTCTAGCGGAGCTGCCCCCGGCTCCCAGTCAGGAGCGCAGTTGTTGGTAAAGCAGCCGGGGCGAAACTTAAAGGGCAGCTCGCTAAAGATGGGGTCGATATTCTCGCGATCGAGGCTGAGGGTGTAGGTGGAATAGTCGCCGATCGGGGTCACGGTCAGGTCGAGCACGTTAGGATCACTGGTGGCTGCCACCGCCACCACCTGCACCTCGCCCGCCAGATCGCCCCCCCGAATCCGCTGGCCGCCCGTGATGGTAAAAATCTGCCGCGCCAGAGCAGGGTCAGCGGTCACATCGGCCACAATATCAGCCAGCTCCTGGTTGTTGAAGAAATGCACCAGCAGGTGGGCTTCGGTGGGGGCGATCGCTGGGGTCAGCTCCACCAGCACCAGCTCCATGCCGTTAAAGCTGCCCAGGTTGTTGGCCCGCTCGGCCAGGGCTTCGGGGTTGAGAATAGTCATCGCTAACCTCCCTGCCGCTCAAACCGCAGACGGCGCTGGTCGGGGGTGCCTGCCACCCGGTAGCGCAGATCGACGGTGATGGTTTCGTTGTTGCTCTCCACGGTCAGTTCCTCCGGAGTCACTCGCTGCCCTAGCCAGCGCGATAGGGCCTGGGTGAGGGTAGCCTTGGCCGCCGCCGCCGTAATTTCCCCGGCATTCTCAAACACCAGCCGCCGCACCCCGGTGCCAAACTCCGGCAAAAACAGCCGCTCGCCCAGGTTGGTCAGCACTAGCTGCATCAGCTCGTCGCGCACGTGCTGCTCTAGGGAACTCACCTGGGCGGTGCGCCCGTCGACCCCAATGCGAAAGGGAAAGGAGAGGTGTCGTCCGTCGGGAGGAGTCATCGGGAGTCTGCCTTGGGTTGGGTGTTCACTATCACGGCCACGCCCTGAACGGCGTTTTCGGCGCTGTAGCACTGGCCAATGCTGGTTTTGACCAGGCCGGGGGTGCCGCCGATGTCGCTCTGGCCTGCCCCCGCCGACCACTCAATGCGCACGCAGGGGGAATATTTGGGGCCGACGGTAAAGGGGCAGCCCACCACGGGATGCACATCGGTTTCGAGCAGCACGGGCGCGCCCATGGCCAGCACGTCGGCGTTGGCGGTAAACAGAATCGCCTGCCCGCCGTGGGGGCACATAATCGTACTGGCGGTGGTGAGGTAAGAGCCTGGCATTAGCGCACCTGGAATGCTCCGTTGTTGATGTTGACGCCGCTGGAGGAGAGCACCACCTGGGTAGCGCCAATTTTGAGGGTGATGTCGGTGTTGGTCATCGTCAGCTCGGCCCCGCCCGCGTGGAGCAGCTGCACCTGGTTGTTGCTGTCGTCGAGCACCAGCTTGTGGCCACCGCTGGTGACTAGAACACGGGTTTCGGTGCCGCCGGGCTCGGGTAGTTCGCCCTCGCCCCACCAGCCCCCCGTCCAGATCGGGCGGGAGAGATCGCCAGCCTCAAACTCAATCCACACGCCGTCGCCCACTTCTGGCAGCAGCACCAGGCCGTGGCCAGCCCCGGCAAAGGGCACCGCTGGCCAGGCCCAGGACGAGTCTTCTTCCCCCAGAGCTTCGGGCACCTGGGCCTTGATGCGCCCGAGGCTTTGGGGGTCGTCTACATCGCGCACCAGGCCGCGATATTTGCCGAAATAGCGCGATCGCTGAAACTCCGAGAGTTCCACAACCATCTGTTCGTAGTCTGAGGTCGGCATTAGAAAATCGCTCCCGCTAGATCGGCAAAGTTGCTTCCGGCCCCCTCCGAACGGGCATTGCGCCGCAGGGTAAAGGACTGGGAATATTCGGTGCGCGACAGGCTGTGAGTGACTTGGGCAATCAGGTAGTTGCCGCTGCGGCGATCGTCTACCCCCTTCACCGTGACCACCTGGTAGGGCACCAGCACCCCCCGGTAGTAGTGGCCCAGCACCATACCCGTCACCTCCGAGGCGTAGCTGGCCCGCTCGGCCTCGGCGGCCACCGCCTGGTCTAGATCCACCCCATCGCCAAAGCGGGGCGGCAAAATCTGGGCCGCCGTGCTGGCCTCGTCAGCAAAGGGATCTTCGGGGCCGAGGCGATCGAGGCTGGCAAAGTCAGAGGTGCGCTGGGTCACGGTTTTATCCAGCAGGCTGAGGGCGTAGGTGGTCACCCGCGTCGGACGCTGGGCATCGTCGCGGGGCGAAAAGCTGGCCAGGTTGCGCTCTGGCCCCGTCAGCGTCAGCGTCGGCAGGTTCCCCGGCTCGGTGGTAAAGCGCTTAAAGCAGCCAATGCTTTCACCGGGCGATGAACCGGGCAGCACGTAGGCGTGTAGACCCTGGCGCTGGGCGAGCGATCGCAGCAACTGCATCGCCGTCCCCCGCTGCACCACCGCTATTTCCGTCGAACTGGTCGGGGCCGGGGTGGTCTCAATCTCCGTCGAGGCGATCTGAGGAATATCAAACAGCTCCTCGGCAATTTCGTGATCGAGCTGCTCATCAAACCGAAAGATGCGGTCTTCCCGGTTGAGCCACACGCTGTCGTCCTGCACCACCACGGTTATCATGCTCTGGCCCGGCTCGGTCTGGCGATCGCGTTCAATCTCCACAATCGGCCCATCGATCAGCGGCACAAAGCCACTTTCTGCCACCCGCAGCTCAATCCGCACCGGCGTAAACTCGGCAAACAGCGCCTCGGTTTCCCCCGTCCACTGCCCCTGGGCGTCGGTGCCAACCGGCACCTGCAACCGCGCCTCCCAAGCCATATCCACCGCCTGCTCCACAGTGATCTCTTCCACCAAGTCAAGCTGCTCGCGGGTGGCGGGGGTGTTGTTGAAGAAGAGGCGGTATTCGATCATGGGAGTGAAAGTTTTGAATGTTGAGTTTTGAGTTTTGAATTGGTTGAAACCGTAGGGTGGGCACTGCCCACCAAGCGAGAATGCTGAATAAAAGAGTTTTGAATTGAGTTGGAAATCCCCTAAATCTGAATTTCTCTCAGGGGCGTTTTGACCAGCTCATTGGCCTCCAACTCGGTATTGGCATCGGCGATGCGCCAGAACTGAGTCGAGTTGCCGTACTGGCGATGGGCCAAAATATCGAGCCGATCTTGGCCCTGAACGGTGTAGGGAACCCCCTGGACGGTGGGCAGGCGGCGCAGGCGAATGGCACGGACGGTGCGACCGTTGAGGACGGTATTGGTTTGGGGAACGCGGTGGTAGCGGGAGGTTTCGAGGAACATGGGGGTTGGGGGGTGATGGGGTGATGGGGTGGGAGGGTTGGGGAGATGGGGGAGATAAGGGAGATGGGGAGATGGGGGAGTGATGGAGTGGCGGAGATAGAGGGGAGAAAGTTTAGATTTTTCTGGTGCCTTCGTCACCTTCCCCATCCCCCTCACCTTCCCCACCTTCCCCACCTCCCGCATCTGCTTCAACTAGAACGGCACCACCAGATCAGCGGCGAGGTTAACGGCTAACTCAGCGGCTTGCCCAGCGGTGTTGGCCAGGTTCAAGATCGCCTGGGCTTCTCTGGCAAGGGTGGAGTATTCCAGCGCGCCGCGACCGATCGCATCGTCATTCACCTGGAAGGTTTCTTGGGTGGGGATGGCGAGGGTGAGGGCGACTTCGGCTTGAATGGGGTTGAGGCGGTTGTCATACTGTTGCTCGGTGATGGAGAGGGCGGTAATGGTGATGGGCAGAACGCGGGCCTTGCCCCAGATAAATAGCAGGTTGGGCAGGGCCACGCGGGGGATGGGTTGGGTGGCTTGGGTGGTGGGGTCGCTGCCGCCGAGGGCATCGCCAATGGCATCGAGGGCTTTGCCGATCAGGCCGCTGAGGGTGCTGGTGGGGTAGACCATTTGTTCTAGAGCGGCGAGTTGGGGGCCAATGCCAAATTCTTTGGCCAGGGGGTTGCTGACGTTGAGCTGGTCGGCGGCGCTGAAGTGGGCGGTGAGGGAGATGGTTTCGTGGGGGCTGTCGCCGGTTTGGTTGCGCTCGGGCTGGCGCGATCGCTCGGGCGGCGCGGGGATTTGCAGGCTGCGGGAGAGGCTGTCGGGGTTGAACTGAAAGATGACGACATTGGGCAGGGGGCCGAGAAAGTCGCTGCCGTATTCGATGATGGCGCCGCGGACGAGGGGGTTCATGGGGGAGGGGGGTAGGGAGTGGGGGGTGGATGGGTTAGAAGGTTAGGAAGGTTGGGAGGGTGGGGGTGATGGGGGAGGGGGGGAGGTAAGGGTGTGGGCGATTTGGTGGGCGATCGCCTGGCGGAGTTGTTGGCTATCGCCTCGGGCTTGTACTGGGGCCACGTTCAGGTGATCAATGACTGCTGGAGTTTGTGGGAAACCGGGATGGTGGGCAACGGCGGCGAGTAGGGCGGTGTCTAGTCCGGCCAGGGCGGCGTGTACGGTGGATTCGGGCAGGCCACGGGTGCGAATCACCAAGCGTTCTATGTGGATGTGTTGGTTGGGAGGGTGGTCAGGCACGGTCGAGGTTCTCTATGAGGGGGGCGTAGGGGCCAAACTGGGTCTGGCTGACGGAGCGGTTGAGTTTGTCGTACTCGCGTTTGATGGCGATCATGACGTGGTCCATGGTGAGGGTGGGGGGCGGATGGGTGGGGAGTGGGGCGTGGGGGGGGGGGGGGGGGGGGGGGGGAGTGATGGAGTGGATGGGTGGATGGATGGGGGAAGATAGGGGGGATGGAGTGGCGGTTTGGAGGCAGGCGTTGAATATGATGGAGCGGATGTGGCCCCCCGCAAGGGGAAACTGGCGGGCGAGGAAGTCGAAGTCGAGCTGGCTGGCATCGACTTGGGGAGGAATCACCTGCTGCCAGAGGCGGCGGCGATCGCGCTCGTCGGGCAGGGGGAACTCGATGATGTAGCGGAGGCGGCGGAGAAAGGCTTCGTCCAGGTCTTTTTGGCGGTTGGTGGCGAGAATGGCCAGCCCCTTAAAGCGCTCCATGCGTTCGAGCAGGTAGCTGATCTCGAGGTTGGCGTAGCGATCGTGGGCGTCTTTGACTTCGGTGCGGCGGCCAAACAGGGCGTCGGCTTCGTCAAAAAAGAGCACGGTGTCGGAAATGTCGGCGGTGTCGAAGAGGCGCTTGAGGTTTTTTTCGGTTTCGCCGATGTATTTGTTCACCACCTGGGAGAGGTCGATGCGGTACATGGGCAGTCCCAGCTGGTTGGCGAGGGCTTCGGCGGCCATGGTTTTGCCGGTGCCGGGCGGCCCCTCAAACAGCACCGAAATGCCGCACTCGTTCCAGGCGCGGGCGGTGCCCCACTGGTAATGCACCTGGGTGAGGGCGGTCATGGCCTGGAGAATGTCTTGAAATTGCTGGTGTTGTTTGGGCGGCAGCACCAGCTCATCGTCGCTAAAGCGAGGGATGACGGGCTGGGCCAGGTCGCCGATATCTAGAGCCATTTCGGCTCGGCAAGCGGTGGCCAGGTGCAGGGTCGATAGGCGGCTCAGGTCTTGGGGACGCGCCACACTTTGGGCGACGCGGTGGATGGTCTGGGGTTCGTAGCGAAAGCGGCGGGCGCATTCGGCAATTTCCTGCTGGATCTCGGGGTTGGTATCGGCTTCCTTTAACCCCAGGGCGCGGTACCAGGTCTGGATGCGATCGCGGTACCCCAACCGGGGCAGTTCCACAATCGGCAGCACCTGCTCGCTGGCGAAGGGGGCCAGCTGGGCGCGATCGCGAATTTGCCAAAACACCGCGATCGGCAGCGCTGCCAGGGCCAGTAGCTCGGGGTATCCGCCAGTGCCACCCCCGATCTTCTCCGGGCGCTCCGGCAAAAACACATCTAGCCCCCGCAGCCAGCAGAGGGTAATCAGCGTGGCGAGGTAGTCACCGCTGGCCGCCGCTGTTTCGCTGAGGGCCGCCACCGGTCGCTGGGTGAGTTCGGCAATGCCTTGAATGGTGGCTTGGGCCGGTGCCCCGGCTGCCCCCTGAATTGGCACAATTCGCAGGTAGGCCGAGGCCATGCCCAGGCGGTTGGCGACCATCTGCCCGGTGGCAGAAAGCTCCGGTAAAAGCGGGGTGTCGAGGGGCCAGAGGGTGAGGGCGGGGGGCAATGTCGATGGTGCAAACAGCAGTTGGTGGGCCAGCAGCGGCGGCACGATCAGCGGCGTTTGCCAGTCGCCCATGGTGTCTGGGGTGGCTTGCAGCAGGCCAGAGCGCCAGAGCGGGTGGCGGCGATCGCACAACACCAGCAGCTCGGCGGGTGCATCCCACAGTTTTTGGGCCAGAGCCAGGGTGGGCTGGGTGGCGGCCAAATTATTCTGGCAGGTGGCGATCACGGCCCCGGCGGCGGGATCAAAGGCGGCCAGCAACGCCAGGGCCAGCACAAAGGCGGCGGCCTCCTCCAGGCCCAGGGTTTCCACTACCCAGCCGAAGCTGCCCTGGGGGCTGAGCCCAGCGGCAGGGGAGGCCACCGCAAGCTGTTCGGTCAAATACTGGGCGGTGACATCGGTGGCGAAGAAATGGGCCTTATCCTGCCCGTAGCGGCTGAGATCGAGGCTTTCACTGAGCGGATCTACCACGGGAGGCAAGGTGGCTGAGTCGGGGGAGGTGGCGTAGCCCTGCTGGTGCCAGCGCCAACAAATTTCTCGCCGCAGCCGCAGGGTCACCTGGCGCAGCCAGTGGTTGGCGCTGGCATCGGTGGCCCGCAGGGCAGGGGAAAAGGCGATCGGCTGGCTCAGGGTGGTCATGGCATCACCAGTTTTCATAGCGTCACCAGGGGGCTATGGTTGGCCTGCTGGCCGTTGACCCGTAGAATGATGCGATCGCCCGCCACCGGAGCCGCATCAACGGTGCGAATGGGCACCCGCAGCTGGGTTTGTAGCGTGATTGGCGGCGGCGGCACCACAGGTTCCGCTGTATCAAACACCTGCACAGTGGTGCCCGCTCGGTAGAGGGCGACAAAAATATCGTCGTCGGCAGTGCCCAGCAGGCGGCCCGTCAGGGTCAGCACCCCCTGCAAATCGGGGTCGGCACTCACGGCATAGTCAGCGCTATTCAGCAGGGGCAGCAGATTTAGCACCAGCAAATTGCTGCTGCGCTGGTGGTTTTCAGGCAGGGCTTGCACCACCCGCAGGGCGTGGCTGCCTGCCGAGATTACCGCTCCATCGCTAATGTCGCCGTTGACCGCCGCCTGAATTTCGCCGGGCGATCGCGCCACAACTGCCAATTCCACATCCCCCAGCTGCACCGAGAGATCCGTTAGGGCCAAATTCTGCCCCCGCATCGTCACGGTAGGGATAGCCTGGGGTGGCAGTACGTCAGGATCCACCGGAGTAATCCGCAGGGGAAAGACCTCCTTCAGCATTGGCCCCATCGACGGCAGCACCGGAATTTTGATGCCCTCTGCGCCGATGACCGTATTGGTTTCGTAGTTGATGCCCACCAGCAGCGAGTAAGAAGAGGGCTGACGGGTGGCAATCATCACCGGGCGCACCTCAAACCCCACCGAGCAGCGATATTTTTCCTCCGAGCCCTGCATTACCTTCGAGAGCAGGTCGGAGGGGGTCTGGTCGAAGGTGATTTTTAGCGGTTCGGGGTTGTCTTGCAGGGCGGCGCGGGTATTTAGCGGGCTGGCAGAGCTAATCAGCGGCAGCAGAGCCAGCTCTTGCAGAGCGCGCAGCCCTTCCCCCAGCAGCCCGTGGGCCAAAATGCTGTCGCTGTTACCCGTGGTATCGATCGCGGTGAGCAAATACTTCAGCACCAGCCACAGCGGAAAGGGCTGCCCATGATCCAATGGCCGATTGCGCAGGCTGGCGTCAAACTGAATTTCGTAGAGAAACAGGTTGAGCTTAGGGGTTTGGGAGGAGGTCGCCACATCCTCAGGCCGCCCCACGGTGACATCGATTTCGGGCACCGTGGGGGGCAGCAGATGCTCCTTCAGCAGTTGGGTGACGGCACCAATGGCTTTTCCAGTCTCGGTAAGGGCCATAGTAGTTTCTAGCGCAGACGAAGGTAGTGGCGGCTAAGGCGAACCGGTGGAGAGTGCGACTCCGATCGCCTCACGGGGGCAGGGGTTACAGGGGGCGGTGGCCCCTCAACCATGACCTGAATCGACCCAATCGAGATCACGGTGGTGGGTTCGGTAGTAGATGCAGGGAATGGGGTGAAATTCGTCGCGTTATCCCAGGGATAGGAAGCCTGATCCAGATTCAGACGATTAGAGGGGGAAATCGCTAATTCTGTCGGATTGATGACCTGAACCGTGACAGGAGCAGTGGGTACAGCCTGAGGTAAATCCGAATCGGGAACCGCCTCGGCACGGGAATTCGTCCCGACCTGGTGGCTTTCCTCTGGCGAGGCCGATACCCAGTCCCGCACCGTCTGGAGCGTTTGCAGATAGGTCATGGCTGGGGGGGATGACGCTGCCACGGAAGACGTCTCAGGGGATCGCGCAACCCTCCTCTCCGGCAGCCTCACCGAGGGCTGAGAAGCATCAACCGTTGTCTCTGACGAAGCAGACGGTTCCGTCTCCCCAATATTTGTTACCCGCCAATCTTCTAGGCGAGGCAGATCGGGCGCAGGCAATCCCTGAGTTGATGAATCTGAGCCAGGTGGAACTGGGGCCGCAGGTTGAGGGAAATCCAAGGAAATCGATGGCGGCAGCGGCAATACCGAGAACGGGGCGGGTTCTGAGTTCAGTACCGCTGGACTTGAGGACAGATTGGTAGGGAGAATAGGTTGCTCGACGGTAAGGCTGTGGTCTGACGACGCAGGCGCGACAAATTCCTCAACCTGGCGCAATCCTATTGGAGACGATTCGGCAGGGTGAATCTGCGGCGCGACAGGCGCGAGGCCGGTTTGCTGGCTGAGGCGAGTTAGGTAGCTCATGCCTAGCGCACCTCCCGATCGATCAGAGCCAGGTAGCGATCGCGCCGCCACTCCGGCAGAGCCAAAATTTCCGCCTCCGTCCAGTGGTATCGACAGGCCAGCCGATGCACCGTTTCAATCAGCCGCTGCTGCACCCGCTGGAGAATTTTTAACGCCCAGGCCCCCAGGTCAATCTCCGGCTGCGAGGGCTGACCGCAGTGGGGACAGGTCACCGCCAGGCTAAAGTTCACCAGCGGATCCAGGTCATCGAGCGCCTGGTTCAAAGCGGGCAGCGCTGGGGTTAAATCTGGGGGCAGCGGGTTGGCCTGCTCGGCTGAGTTAGGGGTTTGAATCAGGCTCTGGAGCATGGTTCGTAAATCCGGTGGATCTCCCTGGGTCGTCTGAGTCAGCCAGGTGAGCTGATCTTGCCCGGTGGGGCGGCGCACCTGGAGTTGCTGTTCCCCTAGGGATACGGTGGCCACCTCTGGGGCGGCTTCTGGCTGAAGCTGGTGCAGGGCATCCAGGGCGATCGCCACCTCCATCACCTGCTGACAGTTTTCCTGAGGGCAGGCCAGGGTCAAGGGCAAGGTTGGCCCAATTTCCAGCGCCACCAGACTCAGCAACCCCGCCGTGCGATCGCTCACCCCCCAGCGCCAGAAAAATTCTGGGTCGAGGCTGTGGCCCTGGGCATCGCGAATGCAGACCGCCAGCAGGTCGGTCTCTAACTGCGGGCGCAGCGGCTGCTGAAAGTCGATCGCCAGATCGTCCCACCGCTGGCCGTAGCGCCGCAGCCCCAGCGGCAGCGACACCCCAAAGGCGCTAGCCAGGGTGGCAGACACCGCCAGAAACCCCAGGGGGCTACTGCTCGGGCTCGGTGAAGCTGGGTTCTGAGGGCTCCGTGACATCTAAATCCCGCTCCCATCCTTCGTTTTGCAGTTGAATGCTCTGAATGGCGATCGCGTTGGCGTTGGCGTCTAGCTCCGGTATGGCGGTGAATTCCGACACCCAACAGCGGTAGATGCGGTAGGCGATCGCCACCTGCCCGGCCTCGTTCATCATTTCGACGATGATGTCTTTGCGAAAGTCGGCCAGCGACACCTCAGCCCCCAGGCCTGAGCCAAAGTTCCAGACCTTGTTGGCCCACTTCTCAAACTCTGTATCGTGGGTGACGCCGCGCTCCAGCATGATCGGCTCAAACTTTGAGCGACCCGGCGAAAAGCGCGAGGTGCTGGGGTCACCGCCTTCCCGGTGCTCCACCACTTCCGTGGTGCGTTTGAGCGCCCCCACCTTGCTGACGCCCGCCACGTAGCGACCATCCCACTTGACCCGAAATTTGAAATTTTTGTAGGGGTCAAACCGTTGCGCGTTAACGCTAAATTGAGCCATTTGACCGTCTCCCTTAGGTAGCGATGTTGCCCGCAATCTGTTGGAACTTGATAATCACAAACTCAGCCGGTTTCAGCGGCGCAAAACCCACCACGATGTTGACAATGCCGCGATCGATATCGTTTTGGGTGGTAGTTTCCCGGTCGCACTTAACAAAGTAGGCCTCCCGAGGCGTTGTCCCCTGAAACGCACCCTGCCGAAACAGGTTGTTCATAAACGCCCCAATGTTGAGGCGAATCTGCGCCCACAACGGCTCGTCGTTGGGCTCAAACACCACCCACTGGGTGCCGCGATAGAGGCTCTCTTCTAAAAACAGCGCCAGCCGCCGCACCGGAATGTATTTCCACTCTGAGGCGAGGCGATCGGCTCCCTGCAACGTGCGCGAGCCCCAAAGCACCCGCCCCACTCCAGGGAAAAAGCGCAGACAGTTTACCCCCAGCGGGTTCAGTTCGCCGTTTTCCGCATCGGTCAGGTTGACGCTCAGGGCCGATACGCCCGTCAGCGTCGCCTCCAGCCCCGCCGGGGCTTTCCACACCCCCCGCTGGGCATCGGTGCGAGCAAAAATACCAGCCACTACGCCGCAGGGCACAAATTCCTCCAACTGGTTCTCCCGCAGCGGGTTGGCCTGCTTCACCCGAGGGAAAAAGACCGCAGCATTCTTGCTCTGCGTACCCAGGTTGGCCACAGGATCTCGAATTTCGTTGCGGGCGGTGGTCTTGTTCGTCCAGTCGCTGGGCGGGTCGATCAGCAGCATGGCCCGCCGCGTTTCGCAGTACACCGCCGCCGCCGCCACCACGCCGGTATCGACATCGCCCGTGGACAGGTAGGGCGGAATGCACAGCAGGTTGAAAAGATCGGCCTGCTCTAGGGCATAGAGCCCCCGCTTGTCATCTTGCATGGTGGGGTCAGCCGGGTCATCAAACTCCACGGATGTTAGAGCAGTGCCGTTGCCGCCGCCCGTCGCCAGCACTGGCACGTCTGGCCCGGTGGGCGTTTCGCTAGGCCGGGCGTTGGGCACGACCCACTCATCGTTGATATCTCTGATCACCCGCACCAACTGCGACTGTTGCTCTAGCACGATGGGTAAATAGCGCGGGTTGCTGGGGTCGATCGACACATTCAGAAAGGCTTCAGGCGACCCCAGCAACTCACCTGTGGTGCTATCGGCCTCAAACACAACTAGGTTAAAGAGAGTGGCGGGGTCTTTGGTGTCGTAATCGACTGTGGCGCGGAGACTGCCGCCCCAGCTCCCGACACTAGCCGCCTCTAATTGCAGAAAATCATCGGGGGCCACGGCACCGGTCGGCAGATCTAGTATGGCGGCGGTAGCCCCATTGTGAAGGCGCACCACGATCGCCTGGCTACCCCCATTCAGATAAAAATCTTTGACCGCAAACCCAAGGCTGCTTTCCTCCCAAAGCCCGCCAAAGACACGGCCAAAGTCAGAAAAGCTGTTGAGGGTCACAGCGGTATTGTCGGGGCCACGCTTGGCTCGGCCCAAAAACGCCGTAATCGACGTGGCGACCCCAATAATGGTGCGCACACCACTGGAAATTTCCTCAATATAAACACCTGGATAGGTGGGGGTAATCGGCATAGTCACGTCCTCTCAGATGATGAGATGTTGAACTGGCTCACGGGTGGCGTTGGCTTGGGACTGAGGCCTGGTTAGGGGGCGATCGCACTGCGTCCCACCAAAATTTCGACCACGGCTCGATTCACCGTGGGATTTGTCGGATCAGCCACGTAGGTGCTGGTAAACCGCAGAGCCCTGGGGGCCAGCCCAAACACCGCCAGTGCTCCGCCGATATAGACATGGGGGTCATTCAATTCCAGCCCATCGCCCGCCGCCGGAAAATCGCTACCACCATCGACCACAAAGTAGGTCAGCTTTTGATCAGCCGCAGCCTGGCTGTAGAGACTCGATTTGATCAGCAAAAAACCAACCTGGCCAGCGGCTCCGGGTTGAATAGTCACCTCAACATCAGTGTCGCCAGGATTGATCATCACATCGACTTTGTCGTAGGCTTCAATTTGCTTAGTACGAGAGGCACTGACCTGGGGGCCTCCGACAACTTGAGCATTCAGCGTTAGATTGAGACTGGCCATAAAACACTATCTCCATCGTCTCGTCAGTGAATATTTGAGCGATTAGATTGAGGAAATATGCTGCCCCAAAAGAAATAAAATTGGTTCTTTTAATTAATGGTGGACACTCTATAGCAAGAGACGATTTATTCCTGTTAGGAGCCCGAAGCCTGCCAATTTGCCTATCAGCCCCACCATCACCCGCGAACCCGAAAGAGCCATGAAAATCACCAAAATCAAGCTAGTGCATGAGGACGCTAACCAAAAAGGCCTGGTGGGAAATAGCGCCCAAGCTATCTGCAACCCAAAATGGTTATTGCGGCTCGCAACTCGATAAGGCAAGCAAAAGCCTTGCCGCATAGCTCACCCTAACGAGAACCGCTATGGCTCTTTAGTAACCTCAAATAAAACGACTGAAAGCCCTGCTGGCAAGGGGATGCAAGGCTTTTTGGGCTTTATTTTTAGACAACACTAAAGATCATGTTCTTACTACTTTGTGGCAAGATGCTTTACACCAAAGCGATGACCATTTCAGACTTCTAGAAAAGTCTATCGGTAGACGTTCAGGAACTCCTACCTGAAATATCACAAGGATTAATGCCCTGATTGCCTTTGCCAGACTTGAGCATAGACGTAAAAACCTCTTGCTCTTCCTCAGAAGTGACGATACTCCCAGTGGCTTTTAGCTCTAATGTAACTAAATTAATTCGTTTAAGGTTCTTTGGTATCCACCTATCTAAATTTGTTTAATTTCGTAGGAGATGTCAACAAATCTTTAGCTTCTGTTCTGCAACTGGGCAGTCCAAACTTTTGTTTGAGCCAAGCCAATCTAGAACTCAGGGAAGCTGGGTCAGAGAATTGCAGAGGGGCATTTAGACCATCTCTGCCAGTTGCTCCTCAAGGTGCCGCCAGGCTACGCGATTAGCAGGGTTTCAAACCAGGCGTTGTTGAATTGAAGCATGAATCTGCAAAAGCAACAGTTGCTGCATCGGCCCTTCACTCCCCAATCTTGGGGAACTTTGAAGTTGTCCGGTTACCCTCAGAACGGGGGGGCTAGGGGAGCAAATCATACCGCTGATCAGCAACGCCCTCAAAAACAAGGGCGATCGCACCATGCCATGCGATCGCCCTTTAAACTGACTTGGGTTTGGGGCAAGCTCCTAAGCAACTGATTGCTGATCAGCAGCAGACTGGCTAGACCGTCGCCGCTCAGGCCGCCGCTTGCCGCCTGCCATTTCATATTCAGAGCTTTTGCGGCCATAGACCACGGCTACGGCATTCAGCATCCTTTCCGACTTTTCGGCCAGGGCTTTTTCGGCGGCGAGCATTTCGTTGTAGAGCTGATCGACGGTGGAAAGCATCTCGTTGTATTTGTTCTGGCGATCGCGCATGTCGTCGATATCGGCCCAGAATGAGGCGAGGGTCATACCGTTACCCAGATTGAGGTCGCGGGCGATGGAGCCCATTCCAGCAGCGCGACGCTCTGCTTTTTGTAGAGAGGTAGATGTGCGTTTGGCTCGTGCCATGGTTGTACTCCCTCCTTGGGAGTTTGAATAAGAGAACTGGAGGGGCTGACCGGGTGATCAACTTGGCTTCAGAGTTGACGCTCGCGTTTCAAAAGCATCTGGGCGGGTTGAGGAGATATAGAAGCTTTATACAGGGGGCGAGAACTCTTCAAGTGGAGTAAAAAAAGTTCTGTAGTTTTACGCTTAATGTCTTGAGGAAGAAAAAATAGACTCGCCTGTTTGGGCTACAGGGGCAAAGATCTAAGCCTTAATGCAGCTAGGGTGCTAGCTAAGCTCTACTGAGACCCCATTAACTGCTAAGGCGAACTACTTTGCCCCTAAGCAGAACCCATGGGCAGCTAGGGAGAACTACTTTACGCTTGAGCAGAACTGGTTAGGCGCTAGGTCGAACTCGTTAGCAGCTGGGGAGTAGGTATTAATCTGGTTTGCTTATGTTTTAAGGCTTAGGGTATTAGCGTTAGCGGTTGGGGAGTGGGCGATCGCGGCTGTGGTTAACTGCTGAGTGCTGAGGTAGAAGATCTGGGGCGAAGGGGTTGGTAGTGTAGTTGTGTGGTCGGCTCGGCTGTTCGATCAGGATAGCCAAGCCGACTTTTTGCCCGCTACTCTTCTCGGGGCAAGAATTTCACCAGTGCTTTCATCACTTCGCCAGGCTGGAACTGGAACGGTTTATCGGCATTGGGAGCACTGAGAAAGTCTGTCCACTCAAAGATTTCGGCAAAGCCGAGCTGGTGAAGGGCGACGACGATGGAGCTAACCGATCGCTTGCTGCCAATGACGAGAATTTTGACGGGCTCGCGATCGGGGTTGGGGTAGCTATGGAGCTTGAGGGTGAGTTCGAGATGGACTTGGCCAGAGTCGGCTGGCTCTGCACCCGTGGCAGGGTCGGGGGTGATGATGCGGGCACTGTAGCAGGCGGCGGGGTTAAAGTCTTGCCCTGAGCCTATTGGAGGGTGGTTTTGCATAGCGCGTCAACAGAAACGATGACTAGCATCATAGTCAACAAGTTAGTTGCCGTCAACAGATCAGTTGTTTACGGGCTTGTACTGGTCTGACACCATGAAGGCATGGGAAAAGCAGGACAGGTGCTCAGGCAAGTGCTTGAGGAGTTTGAGGTGAGCCAATACAGCCTTGCGGCGGCTCTCGATATTGAACGCAATAGTGTGTACCGATGGGCGAATGAGAAGAGCGACCCATCGGGCGAAACGATTGTAGACATCGTTAGAGCCTTGAAGACGCTGCATCCTTTAGCGGCTAAGGCTTTTGTAGAGCGCTACTTAGGTGAAGAAGTAAAAGACTTGTAGGGTGGATGCTGCTGTTGTTGACTGCTATCGTGGGTGTAGTTTTAGTGGGTCTAGGGCGATGGAAGATACTCTCACGATTCCTCTTACACCAGAACTCAGGGCTGCTGTAGATCGACTGACCCAGACTGAGGGCTTGTCGCCCGAGGGAGTGCTACAAAGGGCACTGCAAGAGTTTGTGTTTGTTCATCAGTTCAGGTCGCTGCGCGAACAGCTTTTGCAAAAAGTGCAGGCTGACTACACAGATGATGACATCTTTGAGATGGTGTCATGAACCTGGTGTTGGATACCAAAGTTGATCGCTGGCAATGCAGCCTGCATCATCACAGGTGATAAGGATCTGCTGACACTCGGCAAGTTTGAAACCATGGACATTCTGCTGCCCAGGGATTTTGCAGCCTACGAGGATCAGCTAGCTACTCGCTAGAGATAGCAGCACTGTACCATTTGTTAGTAAATGGATTGAGTGGCAGGTAGTGATCACCTCTACGCTAAATCTTTACTGAACTCACGTTAGTACACCATCTTATTCTAAAGATATAGCTGATTATTCCTTTTCAAGAACAAATCCAAGGTTCAGAAATTCTATTTTTTCTTGTTCTGTACCTAGGGAGAAATTCCAGCGTTTTTCCATAAAATCTAACAGCCTTATTCCTCTTTCTAAAATCTCTTTTGAAGTCCAATCTTTATATTTTGTTATCTCATTTTCGGAATAAGAGCCATATCGATATCCTGTAGTATTCTTGTCATTTGATATCTTCTCGCTAAAACATTTATTGCTAAAGCTGGAATTTTTAGGACTTGACAAAGGCAGCAGATTTCCTAAGGAATGCCTTAGAAGGCTCCTCTCCTTTGATGAATACTTTTCAAAAAGACTAGTCCAGCACTCTTTCCGAGGATTTTGCGGATAAATGTGCTCAATTGTCTTATAATCAAAATCCGCAAAGTCCTGCCAGTTTAATTTCTTCCTATTTGTTTTAGACCTGCTTTGAAGATCCAAGTCATACTCAAAAAGAAAGTACTTAATTCCGGGCCATTTATAGAAACCGTTGTCTTTTATTTTCGTGCTAAGGCCGAATTTTAATGCTTTGCTGCTTGAGAACTTCCCATAAACTTCTTCTAACTGTTTTATTAGTTTTGATGGGCTAATTTCGTCTTTGCTCAACTTTATGGCTAGATCTGTCATGTTAAGCCTAGGAAGTTCGAGGAAGAAGTATAGTTCCTGAGGATCAAAAATTAATTCAAAGAAGCCAATATTCTCAAGTACCTTTAAGAGTCTCACTCTTTCCCTGCTATGAGTCTCCTTTAAAAAGAAAATCATAATGAGAGGGGCGGATGGGAAAAAATCACTTCTGCGAGAAAGTCTAACCAATTTGTCTAACCATGTTTTCACTTCTGGGGCGAAGTCGCTATCTTCTGGGTTGAGAATCTTATACCAAAGTTCTACGGATTTCTGTAAGCTGGTAACGTAATCATATACTTCATTTAGTGATAGAGGCTCTAGGGCGGGCAAATCATTTTTCTGTTGAGAAGAGATTTTGGGCTCAGATTTTTCTTTTTCTAATTTCAGGCTTTTTACTGTAAATTTCTTTTCTAAAAGATATGTACTATAGTTGCCCCTAGATCTTCTATGCAAGATTCTGGCAGTGACTGGATCAACATCGTATATAAATGCTTCTCGACTGTCAGATGCTTTCTCAAAATAAACCGAGAAATGGTTGGAGAGAAATAGATCATCATCCAAGGGCTTGTTTTTGTTTCTTCCTAAATAATGATAAATTGTCTTCCAAGCCTCATTGATGCTTCTTCTTAGTTTTTCTCTTTCGTAATCTTCTACATCAAATTTTGTGGATAAATATATTAACCTATTTTTGAGTAATTCTAAATACGATAGAGGCTTTCCTCTGTTGTTCATTGTCTCGAATGCGACAAAGACATCAATATCCGACGAAATTGTGTAAATATTGAAAAGAAGATTCTGTGTAAGTTTTTTGTATAGAGTCTCCTTCTCTTTCACTGAGTTTCCTTCTAGTTTCTCAAGGAAGAATTTCTTAGATAATTCAAGATTGTGAGTGTATATAGTTTCTTGAGGTGTTTCGCTGGTCTCAGAATGCTCTAGGAATATTTTGGTTTTAAGAAATTCATAGCTAGGGTTGTCACGCTCATACCCGAAAATATAAGATCGCGAGATTCCACTATCTTTAGAATCATAAATAAATTTTTTCCTGATCTCGCCAATGGTGCTATAATTCAGCATCAATTCTGAGTTGACTGACTCAATTATTGATTGAATCAAGATAATTGCGGTTGTCAATCTTTGTTGTCCATCGACAATGTAATAAGGGATATAGCTTTTAGCATCTATAATCCAGATATCATCTTTCCAGCTTGAGTATATACTTTCTGGGACTTCTTCTAAAGTGAGAACTCCTAAATAGTGATTTTTCCCATTCTCGAGTTGATCTAAGTCTCCTAAAAAATCTTTAAGCTGCTTCTCAGTCCACGCATATCCTCTCTGATAATCGGGAATTCTATATATACGTTCCGTGAAAATTTTAGACAAAGACGATAACTGTTGTTCCATATTTAATTAGTCTCCAAAAAAACCGAGTATTTTGAATTATTTTAGTTTTGTACAATGAAATTTAGAGTTAGTGTTCAGTGTCCATTGCGAACTAGCTTGATAAGATACAAAGGTGATTCTTTGCAGAGCACTAACTCCTTTATGAACAGGTTACTATGTAATTCCGCAAACAGCTGAATAGGTGCCCTACCGCACTATGATGCACTTGATTTCTTAGCTCTGACCCATTGTAATCGGCTACATCCGAGTCAGTCAGAGCTTTTGTATCAATTCAAGTTGATATGAACTTAGCCGCCAAGTTTTCTGATAAGCCTACACTCATGCTTCATTAACGGCGATCGCCTTATTCCCCCGCCAGACTCACCTGGCTAACCGCAGCAACATACAAACTGCTGACCAGTGCGATCGCACCATCCCAGTCAAGCGATTCATCCGTCTCTAGCAGTGATTCATATCTGATCTGCACAGCAAACGCGCTGTTCTAAAGGCAGCGATCGAACCATCAAGCTCTCCGGGCGGCAAAGGCAGAGCGATCGCCCCCATGCAACGTAATGCTCCCTTCCACCTCATCCGCTGACTTTAGCCTCAGCCAGCCGCTACCAGAGGCTTCATCACACTCATCATTACCCTCCCAGGTAAACTCAAACCGTTCAGTGTTGCCATCTCGGACAAACTCTCCATCCAAACCTCCGGCGACCAATCCGAATTGAAAATCTCCAGCCCCACCTTGATTGATCGTGATGTAGGCCTGCACCTCCATATTGAAATAAGCCTCATCCCACTGCTCCATTTCGTAGATGTGCCAGGTTCCGACAACTGACGCAGTTTTCTTCTTCGGCATGATCAGCTAGCTCCTAACGCTTCAGCTTCATATCTCGAATATAGTCTCTCGAAATAGCTCATCTGCGCGATTGATGTTTTAGGCGACTCCATAGCCGGTATAGGGGCGCTTGTAGCTAGGATGCAACCCCAGAACAATATCCTCCTTCGCAACACCCATATCGATGAGTTCTTGCCCAACATCAATATCCGTTGTATTTTGCTGAAGCCAGATTTTGCCATCCTCAATATCGAAATGAAGCACCGTATGGTACACCCGACTTAGCCCCTTCCAGCCCACGCGCATCAACTGGTAGTGGTCACGAGTTGTGTCAAACACAAGAAGATTATCGATCCCTTCCTCCTGCGTTTTGTACTGACTATGCTGCTCTAGCAGCTCTTGAATGCAGGTTCGAAAGTGCTCTAACTTATCCATCTAACAATCTCCTCTGAGACTGGTTATAGACGATAAACTTAAGCTGGTGTAGAACGACATCCTCAATTTTTTTAAGATTTCAGGAATCTTAAAAAAATCTAAGAACCCCGGAATCTTGCCCTATTCGACTGTGACTGATTTGGCCAAATTACGAGGCTGATCGACGTCTAGACCGCGCCGGGCGGCGATGTGGTAGGCCAGCAGTTGCAGCGGTATCACCGCCACAATCGGCGACAGCAGCTCATCGACCACGGGCACCGGCAGCAGGCGATCGAAGGTTTCCTGGGCGTCGGTGTCGTTTATGGGCACCACGCCGATTAGCTGGGCGTCGCGGGCCTTGGCCTCCTGGGCGTTAGAGAGCACTTTGTCGTAGACGCTGCCGGGCATGGCGATCGCCACCACCGGCACCTTGGCATCGAGCAGGGCGATCGGGCCGTGCTTCATTTCGCCCGCCGGGTAGCCCTCGGCGTGGATATAGCTGATCTCTTTGAGCTTCAGCGCTCCTTCGAGGGCAATGGGGAAGTTGATGCCCCGGCCCAAAAAGATAAAGTCCTGGGTTTCGTTAAACTCGTGGGCCAGCTCTTCAATGTAGCGCTCCTGGCTTTCGAGCACTTGCTCAATGAAGGCGGGTAGCTGGTGCAGCCCGTTCAGGATCGCCTCGATGCGATCGCCCGTCAGCGTTTCACGACGGTAGGCCAAATCGATCGCCAAGAAATAAAAGGCCATCACCTGGGCAGTGAAGGTTTTGGTTGCCGCTACCCCGATCTCAATGCCTGCGTGGGTGTCAATAACGTGGGGTATCAGCCGCGACAGCGAGCTTTCTGGCCGGTTGGTGATGCCCACCATGCGGGGGGCAAAGCGGGGATCGGGGTGGGCGGCGCGACGCTCTTGCTCCATTTCCAGAGCGGCGAGGGTGTCGGCGGTTTCCCCCGACTGGGTGACGCCAATGGTCAGGGTATTGGGAATCAGCGGCGTCGGCGAGTAGCGAAACTCGGAGGCGTACTGCACCATCACCGGCAGGTTAGCCAGCTCTTCGATTAAATATTTGCCCACCAGGGCGGCGTGCCAACTGGTGCCGCAGGCGACAACTTGCAGGTGCTCTAGACCGTCGAGCAGGGCGTCGGGCAGGCCCAGGGCAATGGGCGACAGGGGCGTATTGGCGCTATCCACCGTCCAAGCGCTGTTGATATAGGTTTCGAGGGCGGTGCGCACCACGCCGGGCTGCTCGTAGATTTCTTTGAGCATGAAGTGCTTGAACCCCTGTTTTTCCACCATGATGGGGTTCCAGTTCAGGGTGATCGGGTGCTTGCGCTGGCGATCGCCCGCGAAGTTATACACCTCCACCCCCAGGGGTGTCAGGCTGGCCAGTTCGCCATTTTCCATCGGCAGCACGGCGCGGGTGTAGGGCACGATCGCCGGGGTATCGCTAGCGCAGAAAAATTCGCCTTGGCCAAAGCCAATCACCAGGGGAGCCTGCTGACGCACCACCACCAGTTCATCCGGGAAATCGGCGGAGACAATTGCCAGGGCAAAGGCCCCGTGCAACTGCTGACAGGCGCGGCGGGTCGCCTCTAGCAGGAGCGACTTGCCCTGGGTATCGTCGGGGTTGAGCTGGCTCAGGTGCGATTCGATCAGGTGGGGCACCACCTCGGTATCGGTATCGGAGACAAACTGGTGGCCTAGGGCCTTGAGGGTTTCGCGCAGCTCGCGGTAGTTTTCGACAATGCCGTTTTGCACCACCGCCAGGCGACCGCTGCCGTCGCGGTGGGGGTGGGCGTTATATTCTTCCGGCTTGCCGTGGGTGGCCCAGCGGGTGTGGCCAATGCCCAGGCGAGCGGGGTTCTCTTCGCCGTCGATCTTGTCTTGCAGATTTTGCAGTTTGCCCTTGGCACGCACGCAGTGCAGCTCGCCTTCGAGCACGGTGGCGAGGCCAGCGGAGTCGTAGCCGCGATATTCAAGCTTACGCAGGCCATCCATTAAGATGTCGGCGGCGGGCCGGGTGCCAATGTATCCCACAATGCCACACATAGCGTTGTCTCCTTGGGTAACTGCCGGGGGTTAACTGCCTGGGTTACGGGCGGGTGTCTCGGGTCAGACTGACACTCTAGAATACACGCTGTCTCGGCGGGTGAGATCGGTAAGGTATGTCAGAACCCCCCAAAGTTGGGGGGCAGGGGGGCACAAAACCTGAGCAGGTTACAAATAGTCTTAGTAGCCTGCCAAGAGCTATTTGGCCCCCTAAATCCCCCAATTCTGGGGGACTTTGAGTGGCATTGGGCATTCTCGATGGAGGAAATTTTATTATTACCCATCGATGGCTAAGGACTCTCCAAGGATTCGTGGTACTACCCGATCGATTGAGCAGGCTGCCCGAGAGTTAAGGCAAAACCTTACCCCTGCTGAGACAAGACTGTGGAAAGAATTGCGAGGACGGCAGTTGAACGGACTCAGGTTCCGATGTCAGCATCCTGTGGGACGATTCATTGTTGACTTTTACTGCCCATCCTGCAAATTGGTTATTGAAGTTGATGGTAGCGTTCATAACCAGCAAGAAACCTACGACAAAGCTCGAACAGAGCATCTTCAAGACTTCGGTTATTGCGTTTTGCGATTCTCAAATGCAGAGGTCGTGGACAATCTGGCCGTTGTTCTCGATCGCATTGCTCAAGTCGCAGACGCCCGGTCTTCCTCAGGATTGAGGGGCTAGGAAGCCAAACTACAGCGGGTTAAAAGGGTTCATAGGGGTTTGCCCAAAGCTATCTGGCCCCCTTAAATCCCCCAATTCTGGGGGACTTTGAGTAGCGGAGATCAATTTCAAAATTGCTTAGCCCTAGCCCTGAAACAGCGCTGCGGTTTCGCCAATGGGTAGGGGATGCCCAAGCAGGTAGCCCTGCACTTTATCAACGCGAAGCTGCTCTAGGGCGACGCGTTCTGAATCGGTCTCTACCCCTTCGGCGACGAGTTGGCTGCCGCTTTCTTGGGCAAAGCCGACCAGGGCGGCAGTTAAGGCGCGGCGGGTAAGGTCGGTATCAATATTGCGAATCAGGCCGATGTCGAGCTTGATGATTTCTGGCTTGAGCTTGAGAATGTGCAGAAAACTCGCGTAGCCCGCCCCAGCGTCGTCAACGGCGAGGCGAATGCCGCGATCGCGCAGGGGCGCTAGGGATTGATCAAACTGAGAATAGTCGGGGATGGGGACATGCTCGGTGACCTCCAGCACAACGCGATGCAGGGGCGCATCCTCAAGGATGCGATGAATAGCACCACTGAGAATATTGTCAGGCGAGACGTTGAGAGACAAATAGATATCGTCGGGAATATGGTCAAAACCTGTGAGGGCCTTGGTAATGGCCCCCATCTCTAGCGCTTCGCTCAGGCCTACCGCCGCCGCCTCGTTAAACCACACGTCAGGGCTGCGAATGGGCCTAGACCAAAACCGCGTCAGCGCCTCGAAGCCGATGATTTTGTTGTCTATGAGGTGAACAATCGGCTGGTAAACGATGGTAAACGATTCAGATTCAAGCACTGAGCTAATGCGCTGGTGCATCTCTCGGTGCTGGCGCTCGGCATCTAGCTCTCGACCAATCTGGCGGGAGGCAAAACTGGCAAACAAGCGCATAAGAGACAGGTCGCGATCGCCCAGTGTGAAGTCGGGCCGGGTGCTAAAGCAGCAGAAGGTGCCGTAGAGCTGCCCGTTGTCCAACCGGATGGGCACGCTAAGGTGCGCTCCCACCGGCAGAGTCGTTGTGGCCGGTATCTCCAGCGCCGCTGGAACCAACGCGGCATCTTGAATTAGCTCTGGCAGCCGACCATCGACAACCCGCTGGCAGTAGCTCTCTTCGAGCGGATCGGAGTCACCCACGGCGATCGGAGGATTTTCTAGGGATGAATCCACGTAGCGAAATCGGCGTCTACCGCCCGCAAATTCAGCCACAAACGCCACTTCCATATCGAGGTAAAGGCGAATGGCACAGAGGGCATCGAGCACGACCTCATCGAGCGATTCTTCTCCAGAACTAGACGCTGACAAAAAGACGTAGGGTATTAGCGATAGCTTGTTAGCTACCGGATCCGGAGTCGGTTGTCCAGGCATTTAGCGGCACTCCAAACAGCAACCCGCAGTAGTATTTCAGACGATTTCAGATTCAGATGGTCTTAGGCATCACCCAACGGCTGAGCCCTGCCAATGGCAAAGGCTCCGTGTTCGGGCCATCCCCGCTCTGGGGCCTGGCACCGCCGACACGCTCGACCTAAACCCTAACGAGCACCCCCTCCCTACAGCCGCAGGCTAGGGGGTTTCTTATTTTGTATCAGTCAGATACTATTATTGACCTACTGAGGTTACCCAAATTTCTACAAAGGGGAGGATTTTTTTATTTACAGCTTTGGCCATTGCGCCTAGCATACAAATTCCGCCGCCACCCTAGGCCTCCCCTAGGGTCAACAGATCGGCTTCAGTGAGAATGGCAACGCCTAGCCCCTCGGCTTTGGCGAGCTTTGACCCAGCTTTTTCGCCCGCCACTAGGTAGTCGGTGGCTTTGCTGACGCTGCTGGTGACTTTGCCGCCAGCGGCTTCGATGATGTCGGTGGCCTGCTGGCGGGTAAGGGTGGGCAGAGTGCCGGTGAGCACGAAGGTTTTACCTGCCAGGGGGCCAGCCGCCGGAGAAAATTCGGCTTCAGTGGAAATCAGTTGTAGGCCAGCCTGTTGTAAGCGATCGATTAGGGTTTGGTTGGCGGGCACCTGAAACCACTGGTAGACAGCCTGGGCGATTTCGGGGCCGATGCTGTGGACGGTTTCAATTTTTTCGGGGCTAGCGGTGGCCAGGGCGGCGGCACTGGGAAAATGCTGGGCCAGGGTTTTGGCGTTGACGGCCCCCACATGGCGAATGCCCAGGGCGTAGAGCACCGAGGCCCAGGGGCGAGTTTTGGAGGCGGCGATCGCCCCCACCAGCTTTTCCGCTAGTCGCTTACCCATGCGATCGAGGGGTTCTAAATCAGCCTCAGTCAGGCTGTACAAATCGGCCACAGACTGAACTAACCCCTGCTCCACTAACTGCTTCACCCACTTTTCGCCCAGACCCTCAATGTCGAGGGCATCGCGCCGCGCCCAGTGGATGATCGCCCCCTGCACGATCGCCGGGCAGGAGATATTGATGCAGCGGGTGACGGCACCATCGTCGGGCCTGACCAGGGCGCTGGCACACTGGGGGCAGCAGTCGGGCATGGTGACTTTGGCCGCAGCTTCAGGCCGCAGCTCGGCCAGCACCCGCACCACTTCGGGGATGATTTCCCCAGCCTTACGCACAACCACGGTGTCGCCCTGGTGAATGTCGAGTTCGGTGATGCGATCGGCGTTGTGCAGGGTGGCGCGGGCGACGGTGGTGCCCGCTAGCTGCACCGGGCGCAGCTCGGCCACAGGCGTCACCGCCCCCGTGCGCCCCACCTGAAAGCTGACCGCTTCGAGAATGGTGGGCGCTTCTTCCGCCGGATATTTGAGTGCCACCGCCCAGCGCGGAAACTTTTGGGTAAAGCCCAGCCGCTGCTGGAGGGCAAAGTCGTTGAGCTTGACCACCACGCCATCGGTGAGGTACGAGAGCTGTAGGCGCTGAGTGGCCCAGTCATCGTAGTAGGCCTGTACATCGTCAGCAGACTGGCAGAGCTGGCGGTTGGGGTTGACGCGAAAGCCGAGGGACTTGAGGAATTCGAGGGCCTGCCACTGGGTCGTGGGCGGGTGGGTGAGGGCCTGAGTCGGGGCATGGCTGGTGGCCTCAATTTGGGCCAGCTGAGCGCCGTCAACTCTTGCAACCGCCGTTTCATCCACAGCTTCTCCCCAGTGGACGGTGTAGGCAAAGAAGTCGAGCTTGCGGGCCGCAACAATGCGGGAGTCGAGCTGGCGCAGGGTGCCAGCGGCGGCGTTGCGGGGGTTGGCGAAGAGGGCTTCGCCCTTGGCGGTGCGATCGCGGTTGATCTGCTCAAACACATCCAGCGGCAAGAAGGCTTCGCCGCGCACTTCGACCATGGTTGGCGGGTTCTCGATCGCTAGCCGCAGGGGCACCGAGCGGATAGTGCGAACGTTGGGGGTGATGTCTTCGCCTGCGGTGCCGTCGCCTCGGGTGACGCCGCGCACCAGCAGACCGTTTTCGTAGGTGAGGGCGAGGGCGTTGCCGTCGATTTTAAGCTCGGCCACATACTCAACTTCGCCAGCGTCGGGGGCCTGGCGACGCCAGCGGTCTTCCCAGGCGCGAAACTCGGCCAGGTCAAAGGCATTCTCTAGGCTGTAGAGGGGGATGTTGTGGCGAACGGAGGTGAACTGGCTGGCGGGCTTTTCGCCGACGCGCTGGGTGGGGCTGTCGGGGGTGACCAGCTCGGGGTGGGAGGCTTCGAGGTCTTGCAGCTCGCGGTAGAGGCGATCGTAGACCTCGTCGGGCAGATCGGGGGCATCGAGCACATAGTAGGCGTAGCTGGCGGCTTGCAGCTGCGATCTGAGGGTCTGCACCCTGGCCGCTGTGTTGTCGGTGCCTTTGTCGCCCATGGCTCGGTTTCCTAAAATCGCCCGGTGGCTAGTGTAGCGCTGCCGTGGCTCAGTGCAGCTTACTTGGTTAGGGTTGTTGGTCTGCTCACGGGTGACGATAGCACCCCATCTCGTCAAGTTTGAGATCTCTACCTTATTGCCTAACGCAGCAGCATCTTGCCTGAGGTGATGCTATTTACTAGTAGGTTTTTCGATGAGTTGGCCATCAACAAATTTGTGCAAAATGCTAGCCACTAGCGTTTGATAGGGAATGCCTTCCTTGAAAGCTCGAGCCTGTAGTGCCCGCAGGTCTTTTGAGGAAAGCCGAATGTTGATTCGGGCATCTTTTTTGAAAGTGGCGGCGGCGATCGCCTGGTGCAACTTGAGTTCCTCAGCTACGGTTGCCGATTGCTGAAGTCTTCCTGTCTCAAAAGCATCGAGAATCTCTTGTTCTTCGGAGTCAAGGTTGTTCATCTTTGCTACCTAAATATTGTTGGGTTGCTTTGCGGCTAGGAATAATTGTCTTGAGAAAAATTTCTTCCTCGCTTTCAACGAAGGGAATTAAGTACGCATAGCTTTCTATTAATACTACTAAGATTTTCTGCCCTGGATAGCGATTTTGATTAGGGTGGTCAAAGACGTCTACCTCATTACCTAGCTGAATATTCAGAATAATTTCTTCAAAGGTAATCCCTCGCTCTTGTTTGAGACGCTCATTTTTTTCTACGTTCCAAGCGAAGGTTTTCATAGACAAACCATAGCAGATGTGTGCCTTTTGTATTCAAAGTTGTAGAATGAGCGCAGGCTTCGCCGTCCAACTACCTGAGCGACTTAATGTGAGGGTGGGTTGCCCATCCTAGGATGAATACTGTTGGCCCCTTTCAGGCTCCTATGACTTCCTCCACTTTCGCTTACCCCCCCAGCCCCCAGCAAGACCAGGTCGATACCTACCACGGCGTGGTGGTGCCCGACCCCTACCGCTGGCTCGAAGACCCCCAGTCGCCCGCTAGTCAGGAGTGGATTGCAGCTCAGAATACGGTTACTGAGGGCTATCTACAAACGCTGTCGAAGCGTAGAGAAATTAACGATCGCCTCACCCAGATCTGGAACTACGAGCGTTACAGCACCCCCTTTAAGCGGGGCGGGCGATATTTTTACTTCAAAAACGACGGGCTGCAAAACCAAAGCGTGCTCTACACTCTGCCCAGCCTGGAATCTGAGCCACGCATGCTGCTCGACCCCAACACTCTGTCGGAGGATGGCACGGTGTCGCTCAGCGGCATGGAGGTGAGCGAGAATGGGGCCTACATGGCCTACGGCCTGTCGAGCGCGGGGTCAGACTGGGTCGAGTGGCGCGTGCGCGATATTGAAACCGGCGAAGACACCGACGACCTGCTGAAGTGGGTGAAATTCTCGGGCGCATCGTGGAGCCACGACCACCAGGGTTTTTTCTACAGCCGCTACGATGAGCCGGATGAGGCGAGCAAGCTAGAGGCCGTTAACTACTACCAAAAGCTCTACTACCACCGCCTTGGCACGCCTCAAAGTGAAGATGTATTGATCTACGATCGCCCCGATCAAAAAGAGTGGGGCTTTGGCGGCGGCGTCACCGAAGACGGGCGCTATTTGATCATCTCGGTGTGGAAGGGGACTGACCCCAACAATTTGGTGTTTTACAAAGACCTGAGCAACCCTTACAACCCGGTAGTAGAGCTGATCTCTGAATTTGAGGCTAGCTACAGCTTTGTGGACAACGAGGGGTCGCTATTTTGGTTCACCACGGATTTAGATGCACCAAAGGGGCGACTGATTGCGATCGATATTCACCAGCCAGAGAAGGCGCACTGGCAGGAGATCATCCCCGAAAGCGACGACACCCTGGAGGGGGTGGGCCTGCTAAATAACCAGTTTGTGGCCGACTATCTCAAGGATGCCTACACCACGATTCGCATTTTCTCGTTGACCGGGGAACTGGTGCGGCAGGTAAAGCTGCCGGGGATTGGCTCGGCGGGGGGCTTTGACGGCAAGCGCGACGATACCGAAACCTTCTACAGCTTTACCAGCTTTACGGTGCCGCCCACCATCTATCGCTACGACATGGTGACGGGGGAAAGCACCCTCTACCGCCAGCCTGAAGTCGATTTTGACCCCAGTGCCTACACCACGACCCAGGTGTTTTACACCAGCAAAGACGGCACCCGCGTGCCGATGTTTATCACCCACAAAACCGGGATTGAGCTGAATGGGCAGAACCCGACGCTGCTCTACGGCTATGGGGGCTTTAGCATTTCGCTGACGCCCTCGTTCTCGGTCAGCAACCTGGTGTGGATGGAGATGGGCGGTGTGTATGCGATGCCGAACCTGCGCGGCGGCGGCGAATACGGCGAAGGGTGGCATTTGGCCGGTACCAAGCTCAATAAGCAGAATGTGTTCGACGACTTTATTGCGGCGGCAGAGTGGTTGATCGCTGAGGGCTATACGTCGGCGAAAAAGCTGGCGATCGCAGGCGGCAGCAACGGCGGTCTACTTGTTGGTGCCTGCATGACCCAGCGGCCCGATCTGTTTGCGGCGGCGCTGCCCGCTGTGGGGGTAATGGATATGCTGCGGTTTAACCAGTTCACCATTGGCTGGGCCTGGGAGTCAGACTACGGCTCGCCTCAGAATGAGGAGGAGTTTAAAGTGCTCTACAGCTATTCGCCGCTGCACAATTTGGAGCCAGGAACAGCCTACCCGGCGACGCTGATTTCTACCGCTGACCACGACGATCGCGTGGTACCCGCCCACAGCTTTAAGTTCGCGGCGGCGCTGCAAGAGGCACACCAGGGCGAGGCCCCGGTGCTGATTCGCATTGAGACGAAGGCGGGCCACGGGGCGGGCAAGCCGACGGCAAAGGTGATCGAAGAGGTGTCAGATAAGTGGGCGTTTTTGGCCACGAATTTGGGAATGTAGGCAGTGAATAGGTAAATAGGCATGGCCAGTGCAGAGTCACTACCAGAGAAATTTGATTTTCCCTTGGAGAAGGCAGAATACCTTTTTAGTGCTACGGGCAAGCCTGGACAAGGAGGAGATAAGCAGAGATTCTGGACTGGCATTATGGGTTTTCGTTCATCCACAGCAATTCGCACCGCCATACTATCGGCTGTCACCCCCGAAGACTTGGTATACCAAAGCCAGAATGAATATGGCAAAATTTATCGAGCATACCTACTGCTCAATAGCCCATCTGGTTTGGTGAGGCGGGTGCGTACTGTTTGGATTGTTGAATCTGGAACGAGCGCTGCCCGGTTTGTAACGGCTGTGCCCGATCGCGCAGGAGGCTTATCATGACGCAGTTTCAGCTTTTTGATAGTGTGCAGCTTTTGGAACCGGTGCCTTTGATAGAAGGTGATGTTGCGCCAGAGGGTACACCAGGGGCGATCGTTGAAGTGTTTAACAAGGGCGAAGCCTTCTTAGTTGAGCTGTTTGGCCAATGGGTTAAGTACGACGACACCGGAGATTTTATCCCTGCTACCCAAGATGACTCTACTGCTTTTATGGAAACCCTTGGAGTTGAAACGGTCTACCCGCATCAGATAAAGCTTTTGGCGGCAGCGCGGGAAGTGATGGGCGATCGCAGTTCTCTGCGGGTTTTGGCCAATGAGCTATCTGATGACTTGGTAGCGGAGGTGCTAGATTTTGCAGAGTTTTTGAAGCAGCGCCGACAAAAGCCTCTATCGGCTGATGGTTAAGGTTTTAAGAGTGCTGTCAGGCCAAAAATTTACCCTGGCTATTGTCACCCTAATTTGTGTCTCCAGCGATCGCGTGCCGAGAGGGCAAATGATTATTTGCCCTCTCGGGGTCTATAACCTGTGGTAACAAAACCCGTTTGTTTGTCCTCGCAGGGGCAGGGTTTTGTAATTACACCTGCGTAGTTGCTTCGCGATCGCGATCGCGAAGCAACTACGCAGGTGTGTCAAGCAAGCGATGGTGAGTGTCAGGTACGCGATCGCGATCGTATCTTAGACAATCGCAATCGCCAAACAAGTGCTGGTGAATGTCAGGTGCGCGATCGCGAGTGTCAAGCATGCGATCACGACCGACAGAAACACGATGAAGGTGCAGCATTGCCCAGATGTACCTGATGCCTACAAAAGGTCGATATATTAGACCAGCCCACCCCCGCACATTCTCACCAAATGGATTCGCCGTTGAGCAGGGCAAACGCTGTTTGCCCCTACGGCGTTTCTGGGTATAGCCAGTGTTTTTAGGTTTTACAGACCAGTTAAACAGGTGGATCGCTAGGTATAGTCAGTGTATTCCTAACGGATTACCGTAGGGCTATGAGTACAGATCTTCCACCTATCCCCGACAGTCGCAGCGAGCTGGTGCAGTTCATTTTGCTGGCGCGCGATCGCGGCTCCTCCGACGAGTTCATCAGCAAGCTGCTGCGCGACTACGGCTGGCCCTCCCGCGAGGTCGAACGGGCCTTTTTTGAGGTGTACGAAGGGCTGGTGGGTCGCCCGTTGCCCACGCCGCGCGGCACCTCGGGCGAGCTGGCGCGGGATGCGTTCTTTTATCTGCTGGCCTTTGTCACCCTGGGCATCTGGATTCAGGCCCTAGGGGAGATGGCCTTTATTTTTATCGATCATTTGATCCCCGACAGCCTCAACAATGGCTATGGCTTCTACGATTCGTCGTGGCAGGTGGCCTTTGCCCTGGCTCGGCTGCTGGTGGCCTACCCGGTTTATCTGGGGCTGATGCGGCAGATAAATCGCGATCTGGCCAATCACCGAGAGAAGCATTTCTCTGGGGTGCGCAAGTGGTTGACCTATCTGACGCTGCTGGTAGCGGCAATTATTGCCATTAGCGCCGTGATTGCCTTTTTAACCTCGTTTTTGCGGGGTGAGCTGACGCCGCGCTTTTTGCTTAAGGTGCTGGTGGTACTGGTGCTCGACGGCGGGGTGCTGTGGTACTACTTCGACTGGATTCGGCGCAAGCCTGCCCCTAAGGTTTTAAATTTGGCCCATGAATAGCGAAAGAGTGAGTCACAAGTCCTTTGATCGGGCCTTTGCTGGCGTGGCAACGGCAGCGGTGATTGCGGCGATCGCAGCCGGTTTCTGGGTGCTGGGCACCCCAGGTCGGCAGCGCGAAATTGCCGCCGATCGCCAGCGATTGCAGGATGTGGGCACCATTGCCCAGCGCCTCCACGAGCAGTATCTGGCTGATGACGACAGCTTCGAGCTGCCTGCTAACCTGGATGCGATCGAACTGCGCAACGACCCGCTAACTAATCAGCCCTACGAGTATGAACGGCTGAGCGATCGCGACTTTGAGGTCTGCGCTACCTTTGATACCGATAGCAGCACTCACCGCCTCGGCAATCAGGAGTCAAACCCCGATGCCCAGCGCTGGCAGCACCCCGAGGGACGCCACTGCTTTGAGTTTGACGTGACGGTGTATCCGACATTGGTATATTGAGAGACATTATTTTTTGGTTCTAGAAATAGCCCACCAGAGTTTGTTATGGCTAAGAATTGTTGCTGAAGCCTTAACGGCAGTCAGCAAAATCAGTCTAATGTAATGAAGCAAACCGGAGCAGGAAGGCGATAGGTTTACTATTGCCTTTGTCGAGAAAACCGCCACCGAGCATACTTCACAGCTAACCTTTCCTATTTTTAGATGATTCTAGGGATATCCCTGGGATTTCAGGCCAGCTAGCGGTTTAGGCCGCTGGCTTAGTTTGTGTCAGCTTTAATCGTCTGAGGGAAAAATAATGAAAGCATTATTGCTATATCCTCTTTTTCCTAAAACCTTCTGGTCTTTTGATCGGTTTATGGAAATGGCCAGTCTCAAGGCTTTTATTCCCCCCTTGGGCATCATTACTGTCGCGTCGATGCTGCCTCAAGACTGGGAAATTCGCTTTTACGATCGCAACGTGGGCTACGAAACTGAGGCCGATTGGGAATGGTGCGATCTGGTCATTCTCTCAGCTATGGCGGTGCAGAAAGCAGACTTTCATGAGCTGATTCGCAAGGCGGTACGGCTCGGCAAAAAAGTGGCGGTGGGTGGCCCCTACCCAACGGCCTTTCCCGAGCAAACTCTGGCTTCCGGAGCCCATTACCTGGTGCTAGACGAAGGCGAAATCACCATTGCGCCCTTTCTTCAAGCGCTGGCGGACGGGCAGGAGAGCGGCGTTTTTCGAGCGGACGAAAAGCCCGATGTCACCCTCAGCCCCATGCCGCGCTTTGACCTGCTCAAGCGCGACGACTACCTGATGATGGCGATTCAATTTTCGCGCGGCTGCCCCTTTAACTGCGAATTTTGCGACATTATCACTCTCTATGGCCGTAAGCCTCGCACGAAGGGTATCGACCAGACGCTGGCCGAGCTGCAAGCCCTCTACGATCTGGGCTGGCGCGGTACTATTTTTATCGTTGACGACAATTTTATTGGCAACCAGCGCAATGTGAAATTGCTGCTGAAGGCGCTGATTCCCTGGATGCAGGAGCACAATTATCCCTTTACCTTTTTCACCGAGGCTTCGGTGAATCTGGCGGAAGATCCAGAATTGCTCGATCTGATGTCGCGATCGGGTTTCTACGGCGTATTTTTAGGCATAGAAACCCCCGACCAAGACAGCCTAAAAGTTACCCGCAAGCAGCAAAACACCCGCAACCCGTTGACTGAAGCCTGCCGCAAAATTAACGACGCCGGGCTGATGATCTACGCCGGATTCATCATCGGATTTGATGGGGAGCGATCGGGGGCGGGCCAGCGCATTCAAGATTTTGTGGAAGAAACTGCTCTACCCCAGCCCATGCTGGGGGTGTTGCAAGCGCCGCCCCACACCGCCCTGTGGAACCGGCTTGAACAGGAGGGCCGCCTGCTGGACGATCGCGGCTGCATTGAGTATGGCGACCAAAATACGCTGATGAACTTTGTGCCGACGCGACCCCTGGCAGAAATCGCCCACGAATACGTCGAGGCGCTGTGGACAATGTATGAACCGGCGGCCTACCTGGCGCGATGTCTGCGCCACTGCCAAAACATCAAAACCAACCACTATTTTCAGCAGCAGATCTCGTTCCCGCTGTGGAAGGGGGCTAAGCTGGTGGCCCGGCTAGTGTGGCAGCAGGGCATTCGCATGGGCGAGATTCGTGGCCAGTTTTGGCGGCAGTTGTGGACGATGGCGACCACCAAACCCCGGCTGCTGGGGCTGTATCTGGGGCTCTGTGCCGCTGGGGGACACTTCTGGGAATACCGGGAGTTGGCGCGGGAGCGCATTGGTGGGCAGTTGGGCTACGACCCCCTACTGCCGCCGCCAGAAGATGCGGTGGTGGAGGCGCAGTCGGCGTTGGTGGCCAGTCGGTAGGTTTAGTCACCGGTCGATCCCCCTGCCCCTTAAAAAGAGGGACTTAAGGGGGATCTGCGCCTTTGCTAATAGCAACAGGACTCTTGAGACGCCATCTCATACAGCAATGCTGGTGCGTTTGGTTAGTAACTGGGCTGCGCGATCGCCGCTACTTCCTGCATGACGGCCTTGGGGTCGGGCAGCGTATCGGGATCGCCTACATAGATACCCAGCGATCGGGCCACTTTGACCATGGTGCTGTCGGTTTCCACCGGGCTGGGGCAGATGCCGCGCAGGTGACACTCGCGCACGGTGGCGATTACATCGCTGAGGTCTTTGGAGCGGACGCGGCCCGCTTCCCACACCACCAGGCGATTGTAGCGGCCCTCGGCGATCAGATCCACCGCTTTGCGGCCAAAGGCGGAGGCCAGCAGGCGATCGCTGGCGGTGGGAATGCCGCTGCGCTGGATGTGGCCTAGCACCATGGCGCGGGTTTCGACTCGATCCATGTCGCAGTAGGCGGTGTCGCCGGTTTGGCAGAGGGTGCGGCTGCGATCGGCGATCGCCGTGGCCAGAGCTTCGCCAATCAGGTGCTGGGGTTTGCCGTCTTCGCCGTGGACGCCCTCGGCTACCACCACCAGGGCAAACTTGCGGCCCCGCTGGCGCAGATCGGCGATGTGCTGACAGATCTGAGTGATCACCAGGGGGCTGAGGTTGGGTACCAGCTCAGGAATCAGAATCACATCGGCCCCGCCCGCAATGCCGCCGTGGAGAGCCAAATGCCCGGCATCGCGACCCATGACCTCGACCACCATGACGCGATCGTGGCTGGCAGCGGTAAAGGTGAGGTCGTAGAGGGCGCTATTTACCGTCTGCACCGCCGTGTTAAAGCCGATGGATTTTTCGGTGAAGGGCACGTCGTTGTCGATGGTTTTGGGAATGCCGATCAGGTTCCAGCCGCCGCGCTGGGCCAGGTCGTAGATGATGTCGAGGCTACCGTCGCCGCCGATCGCAATTAGGGCGTCGAGGTTGAGTTTTTCGTAGCCCGCCAAAATTTTGCTGACCTGGTCAGGCCCGTCAAAGCGGCTTTTGCTGAGCGAACCGAGGATGGTGCCGCTGAGAAATTGCAGCACGTCGAGCCCCTGCAAAATGCCGGGAATGTCGTAGCCGTGGTCGGTGAGCAGCAGGTGCTCGGGGTCGTACTGACCGTCGGCTACCTGCATAAAGCCATCGGTGCTGTAGGGTATGCCAATGACATCCCACCCGCGCCGGTTGGCGCATTTGACCACCGCTCGAATGACGGCGTTGAGGCCGGGGCAGTCGCCGCCGCTGGTGAGAATGCCAATGCGCTGAATAGATGTCATAAACGGTATCCGAAAGGCTGATCTCCTCAATCCTCAGGCCAATTGAGACCTGGGAAGTGCCCTCTTCAACAGTCTTTAACAGTCTTAACGCAGAATAATCTTCATTAATAACCACGGCTATGCCGCCTTCAATAAATTGCCATAGCCCGTTTGCTGTCTCGACGATCTAGGTGGATCCCCAAACAAAGTCTTGACCTGACGGTCGATACTCGATGAAGCTGTGCCGATTCCAGAGGCTTTTGAGACGTAAAGGGTACGCTTATTTTTGATAAGAGACAGTGCTAAACCCTGATGAATTTTTCCAATCCTGCCAAAGCTCTTTCTGCCAAAGCAGCTGAGGCTGCCCATCAGCTTGGCACTCACATTGAGGCAGCAACTTCGGAAGCTAAAGTTGCTGTTGGCTCCATGCAAACTACCCTTGCTGGTGCGGCAACCTCTGGCGCGGCGATCGCCCAAGCGTTGAAGGATCTGCCACGCACTGCTCAGGAACTAGCGGTAGAAATGCCCAAGCTGGCGCGGCGAGTGCAAACAGCGGGAGTACGTTTGAGCGATACGCCTCGGTCTGAAGCCGATGTTATGGCGCTATTTAACAAAATTCCGGGCACCTCTAAGTTGGGGGTGAGCGAACGCAATATTCGGGTATTTCTCTCTGATAAGCACGGTAGCCACATTCGACCCCATGCCCGAGGCGGCAGCAACGGCGCTGAGAACATCGTTTGGGAAGTCGGCACGAATAACCTGCGACGGGGTGCTGACCTGATGACAGGGCAAGAGCAGATCTACATTCGTCTCTACAACGCTGTAGACTCGGTACTCAAAAATTCGTTGACCATTGGCAAGTTGGGGGTAGCCGCTACAGGCACCGCCGTATTAACCCAGGCTGTAGTCACAGCCGTGGCCTACACGCTAGATCTCCACCGTGGCGACATTACATCAGAGGAATTTCGAGACAAAATTGTGGCGGCGGCTGTTAGTGCAGGTATTGCCACCCCAATTTTCTTCCTAATTTTGATTACCGTAATCGCGCTTTTTCCAGAAATTGCGGTTGTTTTATCAGCGCCCGCTGTGATTACCGGTTTCAATGCTCTTTTTGGGGCTAGCATTGCGCTTCCTATCGTGCAATCTATTCTGCGACACCTGGAGGCAAGCGGTTTGGGGAACAACGGTCAGGCAGAGGATGCAGACAACCCCATGGCTTCTGAAACGCAGGCCTCGACCTAACGACGAAGCTCCTTTTAGGAGCGCTGGGTTTGCTGAATTGGTATTAGCTGGGCCTACAGCCCAGGCCTGTTGGCTGAGCCGGTAAGCCCGTTTACTTAAGCTAAGGCAGGGATTAACAACATTAGGGCTAGCTTAAATGCACAAGTCGGTAGACCATTCTTGGGAGCCGCGATCGGGTTGGCAGCGCACCTGGCTACCGGCCCAGTCGAGCCGCCATTGGTCGCCCTCGGGCACAAACTCCAGGCGATAGCGCATGCCGTTGACGGAGTCGTCGGCGAGGCCGGTTTGGGTGAGAATTACCAGGGCCATGGCGTCGGTTTGCTCGACCACTTCAACGTCTTCTTCAAAGTTGCCTTCGCCCGGTTCGGTGCTGCCAAAGGCGGCCAGGGCAACTTCGGTGGGCTCTGCCCCGACGGCCCCGCCAGGCACGGGCACTTCGGTATAGTCGGCGCGATCGCCTACGGCATCCCCCTCCGGTGGCTCGGTGACTGGGGCTTCGATGGTGGTCTCTCCACCGGTATCTGGGGTGGTGGCCGTCGGCTGACAGGCGGCCAAGGCAATCAACAGCGCACTGGCGGCCAGGGCAGGAATCAGAGGATTTTTAAGCATGTTTTTATCTCAATTAAGGGCTTATTAATGTCTTTAAGACAACAAAATACTCAGAATATAGGACAGTATTGGCTTTGCGCAGGCTGTTGTTAACTACCGAAACCTTTTGCCAGCCAGAACTTCTGGTGAGCCAGGCTGAGAATTAACTAACTGAACACTCTTATACGAGACATTGCGCGGCATCGGAGATGCGATCGCGTCCCTCTGCAAACCCTGCAAAAGCAAAATCTCGGGATGAGACCCATTTGCCTTTGATTGAGTCTCAATTAAAAAATGAATAGACCTAGAATGAGGCCGTTGCGCCTTAGAGCAGTTTTCTCCCAGTCAGCCCGGGTCAAGGGGATGTTTTTTGGGCCAGACCGCTTACTATGGCATGAGTTCAAACCAGCTATTTCACCCAAAGGGGTCTACTTGCCATGGTTTTGCCCTTTGACGCTGCCCCAAGTCAGGTGCGGATTGAGCGATTTTGGCAGCTTCCCGCCAGCTTTGGCATGGAGCGCAACGCTTACCACAACTACTTAAACGAGATCGTCAGCGATCGCTACGCGCTGATCAAAGGGCTACAGCTGCTGCGCGACGAGCTGCAATTTGCTGGGGCTAGCCCAACGGATATTCAGGCCTGCGGGGCCGATATGAGCCTGCCCAGCGCAGTGACGACGCTAGCCTACACCAACTGCGGCGATCGCATTCACCAGGGTGAGGCCACCAAACGCTACCGCGACGTGGTGGCCTCCCGGTTTGCCACCCTGTCAGAGATTGGCGAACTCAAGCTGGAGGCGTTTTTCCCCGCTGGGGGCGGCACCGACAATGGGGCCACCCTGGCCCACGTCACCGTGGCCCACGAGCTGGATGAAAAGCTCAAACGGCGGGTCTATGAGGGCAACCCGCAGTCGATTTCGCTGGTGGCGATCGATCTCAAAACCCACGTGGGGCGCATTCAAGAAGATGGCAAGCAGGTCTACGGCAAGACCCGCGAATCTCCCTGGCGAGAACCTCGGGCGGCCTGCGGGGCGATCGTGGGTGCCCTGACCAGTTATCAGTCAGAGAATTTGATTCACCGCCGCATTCGCAGTGACCTGGGGGAGCGCAATTTTCAGTTTTTGTCGTCCCAGCAGATTTTGACTGATGAGGGGGTCGATATCACCATGGCGGTGGCGTCAGCGATCGTGGCGATTCGCGGCATTCGCAACACGGCATTGGCCCTGGGGCAAGAAATGGATGAGCGTGGCCTGGGCCACCTGACCGCCAGCACGACGGTGAATCGCCCTTCTCGCGATGACCTAGTAATTTATCTGGCTCGCGCTACGGTCTTCAACGGTATGGTGCGCATTCAAAGCCTGGGCACTGAGGCCAAACACTACGGCGGCAAGCTGGTAGGCTACGCCGGAGAAAAGCGGCTTCAGCTGCGCTACGACGACTGGGATGTTGAAGATGTGCCAGTCGAAGAAATTCCTTACAAGGTACGGCTCTCAGGGCTGTAATACCAGATGACTGTAAAGGGGGTGTTTCTCCCTAGAAAACCGAGTCCAGTTGGGAATCTGGCGTTTTTCTAGGGACAAAACTCCGCTGCTAGGCTTGCATGGAGGTGGCGGGCGCTATCGCTCGTTTATTTCTACGGTGATGCCCTCTCTGGTTAGGGCCGCAACCCCTATGAAGCACAGCCTATTAAACGAGATTTTTATGATGAAAATACTTTTGAAATTGTGTCTAACTCGCATTTCCACCGTCGCCCTGATCGGGCTTTCTGGGTTGATAACTGGATGTGCTAACGTCACGCCCTCTAGCACTTCAGTAGATGCCGATTTAGCCTCAAAAATAGACCCAAATGAGTCTTCTGGAAACTCAGAATCAGTTGAGTTAGCGGCAGAAGAACCGCCATTTTTTGGCGATCGCTACTTTAACTTCTACGGCGGCAATGGCACCGGGCAATCGATCACCATTGAATTAGATGGCGCGACTACCGTGGAACAGCACGGCACCGAAAGCAGTTCTGTGCTCTATCGGGGACAGTTTTCTAATCCTCTCATCCTAGATGATGGAGAGCGATTGCGGATAGAGGGAAACACCATCTCTAAAATATCTGAAGATGGGGATATTATCAGCGGCTGCAATGGTGAGGGTGAACCCTGTGAGTCAGAGCTTTATGACGCCACGACATCGCCGCCTATTTTGGATGGGTTATATGTGCTGGGTGGTACCGATCAAGGCCTAGAGGTTTTTGGCGACCAGTATCGCTACTATGATGAAATGGGCGAGAAAGAGTGGAATCCTCTGGTAGAGCTAACTTATATCCAGCAAGGGGTGATATTTGACGGTGAAAACTACTGGTGTCTTCCTCGCCCTGATGAAGCTGGCGTCTGTACTGAAAATGGGTGGCGATCGGTGGAAGAAAGTTTATCTGAGCAGAGCAATTAAATGTGGGAAAGTTGGAAGTCTAATTGTCCGGCTTTGGCTAGAGTGATTGGTTCAGGTTTGGCTGGAGTGATTTTAATAGGATGTACTAATTCGACTGCATCTAATATTGCACCAATTTCTTCGGTCGAACCTAGCTCACTTAGCAGTTCTTTGCCCAAGGAATCAACGGATTTATCACTCCAGATAGAGCAGGCCAGCGTAGAAGAAAGTCCGACTACAACCTTGGGCCAAAAGCAGGCTGTGGCTGAGCAAACTTCTGAGTTGCGATCGCAAGATTTGCCAGAGCAGGAACTTCGTCTAGGCGGTCTTTCGCTTGGGGTTGAGGGGAAGACGGTTATTCGTGAATTTGGGCAGCCGAGTCAGGTGAGCAGCTCGTTTTATAGTCAGCTCGACTACCCTGGTTTCACCGTTTTGCTGGAGGAGGGGACGGTGATTGGCATGACCAGCACCAGCGACCAATATTGCACCCCAGCAGGAGTGTGCCCCGGCATGGATTTTGAGCAAGTGCGCGAGCGCTATGGTGTGCCGGTAGTGAGCGATCGCGAGGATGGCAGCTTTATGGAATACTACACAGCGGACTCCTCATGTTGGCTAAAAATTGCTGTGGATGGCGAGCTGGTCGAATCGGTCAGTGTAGTGTGCCAGCCTTAGCCCGATCTGCACAAATCTATGGTGAGTATCGTCTTGGTTAGTCTGACAAGGGGATCAGTTCTGACAAACCGAAAGTCTTAACCTGGGACTCTTTTAGATTTAAAGGAGTCCCAGGTTAAAGTTTGTGAGTCTTGAAACAGGATTAACTTCTATCCTCGATCGGACAGCAACGGCTGAGGGGCGTCAATTAGATCTACTGTGCTACCAGCCTCGTATTCGTCAAAGGTGAAGGCATCGACCTGGATGGCGTCTTTGCGGGCTTCATCCGCCGCCATCAGAACATCCCATTCGCTCTGGGTGAGCAGCCCTGCCCGGTGGGCCAGGGTTTCTAGGGATTCTGAACCATCGGTAGCTAGTTGCCCGGTGCGGACAGCGTCTTTGAGGCGACGGTGAATGGGGTCGGCCTGGTGGCTGAGGGTATGGGCCTGCTCTAGGCGGCCCAGCGCTTCAGTGGGGTCAGTGGGCAGATAGATGCCAGCGGTGAGGCGATCGCGCATGCCCTCCATCGTTTGCAGATCTTTCGCCACCTGGTGCCCTAGGCGATCGGTGGGCAGGGTCGCTAGGGGATTTAGCCTCAGCCCAAGCCCCATCAGCGGCTTAAGCAGCGTCCCAACCACAGGCAGCGATAGGTTGCTGACGATGCCCTCAAAGGCGGTTTGAATTTGAACCAGGCCATACTGGGCTGCCCATTCTACCGTTGCTAAGTCGGCGTCGGGTCGCCCTTCGGCCTCAAACCGGCGCAACATGGCACTGGTCAAATATAGCCAGGAGAGGGCATCGGCATAGCGGCCAGTAAGATTTTCGTGGCGTTTAAGGCTGCCGCCGTAGCGGATCAGCGCGACATCGGTGAGGATGGCGAAAGTGGCCGAAGCCCAGGAGAGTTTGCGG
Source organism: Phormidium tenue FACHB-1052 (assembly GCF_014696675.1). GTDB lineage: Bacteria > Cyanobacteriota > Cyanobacteriia > Phormidesmidales > Phormidesmidaceae > Nodosilinea > Nodosilinea tenuis_A. The sequence continues at coordinate 9,188 of NZ_JACJQN010000010.1, read as the reverse complement.
TAGTAGGGGGCGGTAGGGCCGCTGACTGGAGCTTTGGCCAATCGCCCCTGGGTAAAACCCAGCCCAATAGATCGACCGACGTTGTGAATAAACGTGCCAACATGGCCCCACAGCAGCCGGTCAAAGGCAACCCAATCGCTGTCGTAGAGAGCCTGAATCTCATCGTAGAGGTAGGGGTGGCAGCGGATAACGCCCTGGCCAAAGATCATCAGGGTGCGGGTGAGAATGTTGGCCCCCTCAACGGTGACGGCGATGGGAATGGCGGTGTAGACGTTGGCCAGCAGGTTGCGCGGCCCCCGGCAAATGCCGGAACCGCCGAGGATATCCATGCCGTCGTTGACGATGGTGCGGGCTAGCTCGGTGCTTTGGTACTTTGCGATCGCACTCACCACCGCCGGCTGCGCCCCACTATCCACCGCGCCACAGGTGTAGAGGCGAGCGGCATCGACGACATAGGTCAATCCGGCAATGCGGGCCAGAGGTTCTTCGACCCCCTCGAAGCGACCGATGGGCAAACCAAACTGCTGACGTACGACGCTGTGAGCGCTGGCCACCCGCGATACTAACTTGGCCACCCCAGTACAGGTGGCGGGGAAGCTAATACCCCGACCCGCTGCCAAAGTCTGCATTAGCATCTTCCAACCCTGGCCTGCTTGAGCAACGCCGCCGATGATCTGGTCGATGGGTAACACTACGTCGTGGCCCTCAATGGGGGAGTTAAAGAAGGGCACGCCCATGGGGTCGTGGCGATGGTCGATGACAACGCCAGGGGTTTCCCTTGGCACCAGGGCGCAGGTGATGCCCACGTCATGGCCCAGCCCCAGCAGGTTGTCGGGGTCGTAGAGGCGAAAGGCGAGGCCGATCAGCGTTGCGATCGCCCCCAGGGTGATATAGCGCTTTTTCCAGTTCAGCCGCAGATACAGCTGGCCGTCTTCTCCTTTAAATACTTCACCGCGAGAGGTGAGACTGGCGGCATCAGACCCGGCCAAAGGCTCGGTCAACGCAAAGCAGGGAATTTCTTCGCCAATGGCTAGGCGCGGCAGGTAGCGAGCCTTTTGCTCGGGGGTGCCGTAGCGCAGCAGCAATTTAGCTGGGCCGAGGGAATTGGTCACCCCCACCGTGGCCACGTGGGTAAAGGAGCGCGACGCCAGCTTCACCATTACGGCGCTGTAGGCCAGGTTCGAAAAGCCCAGACCGCTAAACTCCTGGGGAATCATCATGCCGAAGAATTTTTCGTGCTTAAGAAACTTCCACACCGCCGGAGGCAGGTCTTTGCGCTGGTAGATCTCCCAGTCGGTCGCCATCTGACAAACCTGCTCCACTGGGCCGTCGAGGAAGGCCTGCACCTCGGGCGGCACCGAGGGGTAGGGTTCGTTGAGTATTCTTTGCCAGTCGGGGTTTCCAGAGAAAAACTCGCCTTCGATCCAGACTTGGCCTGCCTCGATCGCGGCTCGCTCGGTGTCGGAGATTTTGGGCAGCTGTTTGCGAGCAACTTTGCCAAGGGGGGTTGAGATAAGACTTCGCCGGAGCGAAGGGACAGCGATCAAAAGAATGAGGACGATGGTGAGGGAGAGGAGCAGAGTAGGTAGGAGCATGGTGAGCCTGGGGTGGTGGGAAGTTTTGAGTTTCGAAAGGGGGAGGTAGGTTGGGTGAAACGCAGTGGAACCCAACACCTGGTCGGCAATAGGATTTTGTGAAATCCAAAGAGTTTGTTGGGTTTTGCTACGTGCCACCCAACCTACGCAACAACTTCATCGCATCAAATTTTCAAACACCCCCGCTGCGCCCATTCCCCCACCGACGCACATGGTCACCAGCCCATAGCGCGTGCCGCGTCGCTGCATTTCATGGAGTAGAGTGGCGGTGAGCTTGGCACCGGAGCAGCCGAGGGGGTGGCCCAGGGCGATCGCACCCCCATTGACATTCACAATCTCTTCGTTGAGGCCCAGCTCGCGGATGACGGCGAGGGATTGGGCGGCGAAGGCTTCGTTGAGTTCGATCAGGCCGATGTCGGCGAGGGTAAGGCCGACCTGCTTCAGCACTTTGGGAATGGCGGCGATGGGGCCAATGCCCATAATTTCGGGGGCCACTCCGGCGACGGCGAAGCCGAGTAGGCGACCGAGGGGTTGCAGACCGAGTTCGTGGAGTGTATTTTCGCCCATGACGACGGTGGCGGCGGCGCCGTCAGACATTTGGGAGGATGTCCCAGCGGTGACGGTACCGTTGGCTTTGAAGACGGGTTTGAGCTGAGCCAGGGCCTCTAGACTGGTGTCGGCGCGGGGGCCTTCGTCGGTGTCGAAGGTCAGCTCCTGGGTGTGGGGCTGGCCGTCAATGTACTCAGTGGTGCGCACGGTGACGGGAACGATTTCAGCTTTGAACCGACCGGATGCCTGGGCAGCGATGGCTTTTTGGTGCGATCGCAGGGCAAAGGCATCCTGATCAGCGCGGGATATTTGGAAGCGATCGGCGACTCTCTCGGCGGTGAGACCCATGGGAATGTAGGCATCGGGCATCTCCGCAAACAGCTCGGTGCTAGGAGAAAACTGGTGTCCGCCCATGGGGATGATGCTCATGGACTCGACACCGCCCGCCACGATCACGTCGGACTGCCCCCAGGCAATGGCTTGGGTGGCCATGGCAATGGTTTGCAGCCCTGATGCGCACAGCCGATTGACGGTGACGCCAGAAACCGAGTCGGGCAAACCCGCTCGCAAAGCAATCAGCCGGCCCAGGTTATACCCCTGCTCGGCCTCGGGCATGGCGCAGCCCATGATCACATCGTCGATGTGGTCAGAGACCAGGGCGGGGATGCGCTCCAGTGCGCCCCGAACGGCGGCGGCTCCCATGTCATCGGGGCTGGTGTGGCGGAGGGTACCCCGGGGCGCTTTGCCCACGGCGGTACGGACGGTGCTGACAATGTAGGCGGTGGTGTTCATAGCGGGAGGCTCTGGTGGAGGGGAGTAATGGAGTGGGGAATGATGGAGTGGGGAGTGGGAGAGGATGGGGGGGAGTGATGGAGTGGAGGGTTCAAAGTTCAAAGTTCAAAATTTTGAATTTTTAGTTTTGAATTTTGAACGTCTGATCACCCCATTACCCGATCACTCCATCAACCCCCTCACGCCCTAGTTCCTCAATGGTTTCTTCGTCTTCAACATGTGCAGCAATCGCTCTTTAGTCTTGGGTTCGTCGATTAGCGGCAGGAAGTTGTCGCGTTCTAAGTTGAAGAGATAGGACTCGTCTACGGCGGCGGGGACAGTGAGGTCGCCGCCTGTGAGGACGTAGGCGAGGCGGTTGGCAAGGCTGCGATCGTAGTCGCTGATGTAGTTCCCGGCGTGCATGACGTAGGCCATGTGTTCGAGGATGGCGCGGGCGGGTTGGCCGAGGACGGGGATGGGCTGGCGGGGTGGGGGCGCGTAACCCATGCGGTGCAGGCAGAGCACTTCCTGTTTGGCGGCGTAGAGGCGGCGATCGCTGTTCATCACAATCTGCGTGGTGGCGGGCAAGAAGCCTAGCTCGATGCCTTCGTGAGCGCTGTTGGAGACCTGGGCCATGCCGACGGTGCGAAATACCTGCTTCAGCCAGGGCAGAATGTCGGCGGGTTCGTCGGAGATAGCACGCTGGCTAGCCCAGCGGGCGAGGCGCATGAGGCCGCCCCCCGCCGGGATGAGGCCAACGCCCAATTCCACTAGGCCGATGTAGGTTTCGGCATCGGCAACGACGTGGGGGCAGGCCATGGCGAGTTCGCAACCGCCCCCCAGCGCCCGCCCCTGAATGGCGGCAACCACGGGTTTAGGGAAGTAGTAAATCCGCTGCACCAGGGTTTGGACATCGTGGAGCAGCTTGGCAATGGTGCGATGGTTGCGGTTGAGGGGGTTGAGGTTTTCCCACTGGGCGATTTTGCCCACCTCGGCGAGGTTGATGCCAACGCAGAAGTTAGGGCCTTCGTTGCCGATCACCATGCCGTGGTAGTTGTCGTGGGCGGCCAGCCAGTCAAGGGCAGCACCGAGACCTTCGACCACTTTGGTACTGAGGGTATTGGCCTTAGAGCGAAACTCAAACAGGGCAATCCCGTCTCCGGCATCGAGCAGGGCGGCCTCGCTGTTGTGCCAGAGCGGCGGCTTGGCTTTCAACTCGACTAGATGGAGTTCATTAGTAGGGATTTCCAGGGAGACGTAGCTTTCACCGGGCACATAGACGGTTGGTGTGGCGATCGCCGGGTCGGCATTGTAGAAACCCGTTGCACCGGTCGCATGCATGCGCTCAACCCAGGGGGGAAGAGTCAGCCCGGCCTGGTTCATATCGTGAATCACCCGGTCAAAACCCAGGGCATCCCAGATGGCGAAGGGGCCAATTTCCCAGCCAAAGCCCCAGGCCATGGCGCGATCGATGTCAGCCGGGCTGTCGGCAATTTCGGGGATGCGGTTGGCGCTATAGGCCAGGGTTTCGAGCATGGTCTGGCGGAAGAAATCTCCGGCTCGGCTCCGCTCTTTATATAAGTGACGCAGGCGTTCGGCTAAATCGTGTTTTTTCAGCCCGTCCAAATTCCCCAGGTTGACCGGGCGAGGCGAGTCGTAGCCAAAGGTTTTAGGATTCAGCGAGCGAATTTCGCCGCCTACTTTTTTGTAAAAACCCTGGCCCGACTTGGCCCCCAGGGTGCCCGTAGCCACCAGCTTGCGCATCAGCTCGGGGGGCTGAAACAGCTCGCGCCGCTCGTCGTGGGGGATGGCAGGGTAGAGGTTATCGGCGACATAGAGTAGCGTGTCGAGCCCCACTAGATCTGCCGTGCGGAAGGTGGCCGACTTGGGTCGCCCCACCAGGGTGCCGGTGAGGGTGTCGATCTCCTCGATGGTGTAGTTGCCCTGGATGAACGATCGCAGACCCAGCATCGACACAAACACACCGATGCGGTTAGCGATGAAGTTGGGGGTGTCTTTGGCGATGACGATGCCTTTGCCCAGCCTGTCTCGGCCAAAGGCGGCCACGCGCTCAACCACGGCAGGGTCGGTATCGGCGGTGGGAATGAGTTCGAGCAGTTTTAGGTAGCGAGGTGGGTTAAAGAAGTGGGTACCCAAAAACCGTTTTCTAAAGGATTTTGATCGCCCCTCAGCCACCTGGCGAATCAGCAGCCCGCTGGTGTTGGTAGAAATCACCGCGTCTGGGCCAACGGTGCGCTCAACCCGCGCAAACAACTCCTGCTTGACGGCGAGGTTTTCGACCACCGCTTCAATTACCCAGTCCACCGTAGACAGGCGATCGAAATGTTCTTCGTAGTTGCCCAAAATGACGCGCTTCACCGCTTGCTGACTGTAGAAAATCGGCGGCGACTGCTTACAGGCTTTTTTGAAGGCTCCTTCTACCAAGTCATTTTTGTTGCCTTTTTGAGAGGGCAATTCTAATAGGTGAACAGTGAGCCCGGCATTGGCCAGGTGAGCCGCAATTTGGGTACCCATGACCCCGGCTCCGAGGACGGCGGCGGTTTGAAGTGGCTGGCGCATGGTTGACTCCTTGATGTGGCGTAGTTGGAGGAAGAGGGAATAAGTGTTGAGTTTTGAATTTTGAGTTTTAAGTTGGGAAAAGTCGGAGAAAGTTGAGAATTTAGGGTTCGGGTTTGGGGTGATGGAATGGCTGAGAGTATTGTTCAAAGGAAGAGTTTTGAGCTTTCGCACTTAAAATTCAAAACTCAGAATTCAAAACTTGCCTTAGTAGCGCATTAGCGATCGCGCATACACCGGACAACTCTCCCCGTCTCCCCCATCCACCTCATCTCCCCCATCCACCTCATCTCCCCCATCCTCCCTAACTCCGCCATCGCCATACAACCGCTCCACCACCTCGTCTAGCCCCTCGCTGTGCTCAACTAGGGCAAACTTGCGCACGGTTGACCAGTAGGGGAAATGGCAGTTGGCATTGTCGATCAGGCTTTGGTAGAGGGCGGTGATGCGGGGATGGTGCCACCAGTCGGGTTGGGTGAGGTCAAGGCCCCAACTCTCGACTTGCTGACGCAGAGTGTCTAGCTCAGGAACGATCACCATGGCGCAGAACTTGTGGTTAGCGCCGACGGTGATGGCCTTGGCTACCAGGGGAGAAGCCATTAATTCTTGCTCTAGGGGTCGGGGAGAGACATATTTGCCGGTGCAGAGTTTGAAGAGGGCTTTTTTCACTCCGGTGATAGTGAGAAAGCCGTCGGCATCGAGGGTGCCGAAGTCGCCAGTGTGTAGCCAGCCATCGGGGGTGAGGGCGGCGGCGGTGGTGGCGGGGTCATGGTAGTAGCCCTCCATGAGAAAGGGCGCGCGCACCAGCACTTCTTGGTCGGCGGCGATCGCAATCTCAACGCCGGGAATGGGCAGACCGACGGTGCCGGGGCGGTTGTGGCCCTCGCGGGTGTAGGTGAGTACGCCGCTGGTTTCGGTGAGACCATAGCCTTGATAGACGGGCACCCCCGCCGCTGAGAAAAACTTGACAAGATGGCCAGACAGGGCGGCACCGCCACAGATACAGGCTTTGAGTCGCCCACCAAACACCTCGCGCCATTTGACAAACACCAGCCGTTCGGCTAGCTGCATTTGCAGACGGTAGAGCTTTTGGGGCGGCTGAGCTGGGTCGAAGCGAGCCGTGAGCTTGATGGCCCATTGCAGCACCCGCCGGTCGAAGTGGCTGAGGTGGTTGACCTGGTCGAGAATGCGCTCGTGCACTTTTTCGAGTAGCCGAGGCACGGTAATTAAAAACGTAGGCTTGACCCGACGCAGGTGCTTGATCAGATGGTTGGGGTCAGAGAAATAGATGCTGTGGCCCCAGGCCAGGTGGCCATACAAAAACACGCGGGCAAAGATGTGGTTGAGGGGCAAAAACAGCAGGGCCACTTCGTCGGGGCCGGTTTGAAGATTGGGGTAGCTAGAAAACGAAGCCAGCACGTTGGCGGCGATCGCCTCATGGCTGAGCATCACCCCCTTGGGGCGCTTGGTTTCGCTGGCAATGTAGATGATCGTGGCCAGATCGGCGGGCGCGATCGCATTCCCCAATCCCTGCACCGCCGCGACCGTCCACCGCAGGTGCCCCCAATGGCGCACCTCTGCCAACGCGCACACCCGCAAAGCCTGGGGCATTGGCACTGGCGGACACGCCTGCGTCTGAGCCTCACACAGCAAGTGAGGAATCTGCAAACAAGCATCAGGGGACGGCGTGAGCTGAGCATCTTCAGGGTTTGCTCTGCCATTTCCTCCATCCCCACTCCTCCAATTTTGGAGAGCACCAGCCTGCCAACCATCGGGCACCTCAGCCACAATCACGGCTTTTAGGGTGGGCACTTCCCACAGGTAGGGGCGAATTTGGTCGAGCAGGGCGGGGTTAGAGACGACCAGCAGCGGCGCTTCGACCTCTTGCAAAATTAGCAGAATGTTTTCAATGGTCTGGGTCAGGTCGATGGGCACGTTGACGAACCCGGCCAGCAGGGTGCCGAGGTCGGCGATCGCAAACCCTACATCGCTGTGCATCATTAGAGCGACGCGATCGCCTCGCTGCAACCCAAAGGTCTCTAACCCCAGGGCAAATTCTTCCACCGCCCGACGAAAGGCCTCGGTAGAAAAGGATTGCCAGCTTCCCTTGCGCCATTGGTTGAGCGCGCGATCGTTGGCAATGGTTATGCCATCCACGCCATTAAGCAAAGACGGCAGGGTGCGGTGAAGAATGTCAGGGCTGGGACTGACCAGTCCCGCTGGAATACTTGTTTTGAGTCGGCTCCCGTTTTTGGGGTGCCACAGGCTATGTGCTTCGCGAAGCGCGAGATTGAAGAGAGTTGGGGTAGTCATGGCGGCTGGGAAGTGAGGGAAAGTGAGGGGATATAGACCTAAAGCGGCGACCCGTTCGCGTTTGTCTGGGCTGAGAATCTAACCAAGGATGGAGAAACTGCCAAACGTTTTCCTTCGCCAGCAAACGACGGAGGAATTAAAAGAATGGACAAACTCACGGCAACCTCCAGGTAAGGAAGGTAACTGCCGGTTTGATGACCTTGAAGCGGGGGCGATGACTAAAGGATTAAGCCTGATGCGTTAGAGCATTAATCTCATAGCCTATTATCTGATGATCTAAAGATGACAATTAAAAACTAAAATCCATACACCCTGCCAATCATTTCAGCATCATTGCAAGTCAATTACTGGCAATAGTTGATGAAAATTGGTGCAGTGCTTTTGTTTTTAATTGCCTTTAGCTGTTTAGTCACTGACTCAAGGGAGCCAGGTTTTATTAAGGGTTGTCACAAAAAAGCCCGTTAGCTCCTCTGACGACGTTCGTTGTTTCGTTAATTATAGCTTCCCAGTTTTTGCCCCATCCATAATCGAAATCTATCGCAAATAACTTTTGTGAAGGGTTGGGCTAGTAGGTGCTCTAGCCTGGCACAAATGCTCAGGCTACTTATCAGGTGCGTTGCTAAACCCTTGGGGATCACGGAAAAAGGACAGGAAAATTCACCTTTCCCTACCACTTTTTCAATCTTCAATCTCTGCGATAGGTAGAAATAGCCATCGCAAATGGACATTCCCGAAAATTCGACAACGGAAGAGAATGGTCAAATGACTCGAAAACCATGGAAGACATGACTAGCTACAAAAAACCCCACTGTTACCAGCGGGGTAGGTAGGTCGTTGTTACTTAGGAGGAAAGTCGTTGGGTTGTCTACCGGGCGTAAGCAACACCACAATAGTTGAGTTGCATCGCGGCAGGCTCCTGAGTGATGTCTGGTTTGTCTCAATGTATTCATAGTCTTCTAAATTCGCGATTTGGGAAGTGATAGCGGTATTGTCGAGCGGTGATAGTTCTAGCCCTAGAACGTGAGCGATACCTCCCTTCCGGATGATGCAGATCACAATTTCCGGTTGGTCAACCAAATAGAGCCGCCCCGTATGGGTGAAATAGTGCTATTGAACCAACAGCAGGGGCGGCGTTGCTTAAGGCAAGTATGATTTGCCCCCCCAGCCCCCAATGCTGGGGGAGCCATAGTCTCAAAGTCCCCCAGCATTGGGGGATTTAGGGGGCCATGCAGCAGCTAAAGGTTTTGCCGGTTCATTCCTCAATTCAGCAACGCCCCGGAGACGGCGTTGCATAATTGAGAGATGAATTAGGGTAATCTGCGATGCAATGTCCAGACTGTGGAGCCACGCATATCCGTAAGAATGGTAAACGGAAAGGTAAGC
>NZ_JACJQN010000001.1 GCF_014696675.1 Phormidium tenue FACHB-1052 | reverse complement strand
CGCTTTAAGCTCATCGGCTGAAAAATGAGGTTCAAGATGGAGGGGTCTTGGCATTCTCCCATCCTACCCTATTTCAGGGGTAACTAAGTCGGATTTAGTATCAGCCCTAGCTCCAGGGTGCATCGAGCCAGCGCAAACCCCAAAATTGCAACAAACCACTGGCTACCTATCGCAAGCCGATGGTTCTTTTCAACGTTGGCCGATCGCGATTAAAGCCTTTGGGGATCTTCGGGTAGGGGTGCGGTGAAGTTGGCCTGTTTGGCGATTAGCTCTAAAAACTTAGCGGTGCTGCGATCGGGGTCATAGACCCCGTTTTCCCACTCGCTGACGGTTTGGCGGCGCACGCCCATCTGCTCAGCAAACTCCATTTGGGTCAGGCTCATATGCTTGCGCAGGGCGCGAATGGCATCTTGCTGCCAAACGATTTTGCCGTCTTTTTGCTCAATGTTGTATTGAGACTCAAACTTGCGAAAGGTAACAGTCTTGCTGTCTACATCAATGTCGTAGACGTGGTAGCCCGCTCCTACCCAGGCCCCAGCCTGGAGAGCGGCGGGGGTATCCCGGTTGCTCCACCAGTTTTTGCGCTCAACTGCTGAGTGAGGTAGCGGGTTCCCGAGTAAGGCCTCGATATCGGCGAAGGTCAGCAAAACTTCGGCCTTGCCAGAGGTCTTCAGATGATCGAACAAAGGGTAGTATTTGCTGCCGGGTTTCATAGGTAGGCGCGATCGCGACTCAATCTCAGCGGTAAACCATATGACTCTCTATAATGACGCAAAAACCTGACTTGATGACCGCAAGCTGGCAAGACCCCGAGAATCTCCGCTCTGGACGGTTCACCCCAGCCCTTTAGCTGAAGGGTCTTGAAGGGGAGCGCGATCGCTATTTTGGTCACATCGTTGATGCTATCCCTGCGCCAAACACTGCCTCTGTTGCACTGGCCTCTATAGATTCGTTACGGTAGCAAAGCTGGCTCTGCTCAATATTGCCTCCTAATCGCCTATGGCCCGTCCTGAACTTGACCTCCAGACCATTGACCGTGTCATCGAAATGGCCTGGGAAGATCGCACACCCTTTGAGGCCATTGAGACTCAGTTCGGGCTAGTAGAGAAACAAGTGATTGCTATCATGCGTCGCTACATGCAGCCCTCTAGCTTCCGTCTATGGCGAAAGCGGGTAACGGGCCGCAATACCAAGCATCAGTACAAGCGAGACTTTGCCCTAGGCCGGTTCAAGTCGGCTAACCAAAAATAGGGGCATGGCATCTCATCTGCAGGCCAAGCCCTGCGACCTGTGCCAGGCCTTAGCAACAGTGCGGTACCGCATTCGATGCGCCCCTGGAGCAGCCTGGGTGTTAGCCTGCCCTCCCTGTCAAAGGACTCAAAGCGAGCAAAACCCCAATTATCGCTATGGCGGCACCTGGAAAGCTCGCCTCAGAAAAAGCTAGCCCTCCCCTAATTTCTACCAACCGTAATTGCTTTTCTTTAACACGTAAAAGCTCTGTAAAATCACGTAGGCTTGTTTCAAGCTTATTAGAAATCTTGGCGATTCTTTACAGACCCAGATTAAACCAGGTTATGTTGAGGGAACTATAGGTGTAACCGTTAATCGCCTAATGCACAAGCCATGAAAACTTCCACAGTTCTGGTGCATTCAACCCTTGCCCAAGCGCCCGCCGCCAGTCGGCCCCAGCTTGATAACCCTTGGATGCTCTCGTCTGGGGGGTTGCTAGTGCTTTTGCTAGGGTTGGGTGTCTATTCTCACCTGCAAACTCGCCGTCTGGTAAAACAGCTCAAATTTGAATCCTACAAAAATCAAGAGCTGCAAAAAAAGGTCAAGCTGGCGCTCAAAACCATCAGCAAGATGGAGCAAAACCCTGACCTAATTCACTCGCGCGAATTTAACCTCGACTACCTGCGCATGCGCATGGACGAAGAGCATTTCCACACGTCGATTGTGAACCAGCTCAAGGTCAAAGTTAAGCAAAAAATTAGTATTGCTCTGCGGCCCCGTCAGGCTGAAGAAGGGCTGATCGGTGTGGCCAGCAAGCCCCGCGTGGTGGATGAGATATTTGATGTCGAGTATGCCCCTCAAGACAACCCGATCGCGAAAAAGCGGGTGCTGTTTCGCATTCAAATTCGGCTGGCCAAGCTGCCGACCCAGGCCACCTCTTCGACCATCGGTCAGCTAGTGGAATGTATTGAAAACTTTATGAGCCCCGATGCGGAAGAAACCCACTGGCAGCCCACCATCCAGGGCCGCATTGCCAATATGCACTGGGATCAAAAGGCCAAGCCCACTCCCCTGCTGGTGATTGAACAGTCTAGCGAAGGGGCGAATGTGACGTTGCGCAGCCGCAATGAGCTGCCAGCTAGCATGAGCAGCACCAGCAGGACGCCCAAAAAGAACCCGGCCTAAGCGTGCAGCACCCGGTTGATTACAGACAATTGATTAATGATTGGCGTTGCTGAATTGAAGAATGAATCTGCAAAAGCAACAGTTGCTGCATCGCCCCCCAACCCCCCAAATTTGGGGGGCTTTGAAGTCGTCTGGTTCCCCCCAGGATTGGGGGGCTAGGGGGGCAAATCATACTGTTGATCAGCAACGCCTAATGATTAATAAACGGCGGCTGCCATCTCAGTGGTATCCGCTACTGGTGATGGAGCCGATCGCGCCTGGGCCATATCCGAGAGAATGGCATCGAGCAGTTGCTCGCGCAGGTCGGGGATGACGGCTAGGGCACGAGTCCAGTCGGGGATTTGAGTGCCGGTGGGATCGTCGAGGTACTGGTTGCCGGCTTCTAAAATCACCTGCTCAAAGGTTTCGATGGTGATTTCTTCCTGGTGGCGATCGTACTCTAGACCGTTGAAGCGGGCATCGACGAAATACTGGCGGGCGAGGTTTTGGGCCTCGCGGCGGTATTTGATCCGCAGGGCGCGAATGTGGTCTTGGCCAATCACCACCTGCTCGGTTTCGGTCAGGGTTCTAAACACCGATTGCAGAATGTCGCGGCACATTTTTTGCAGCCCTGAATTGGTGGAGCTGCCTAGGGTCTGGTGCTTGTGCTCAAAAACGCCCAGGTCGATTTGGGCAATGCGCTTGAGGGCCATGTTGCGGTAGACCTCGGCTAGCAGACCCACTTCTAAACCCCAGTTGCCGGGAATGCGGGTAGTCAGCGCCAGATCGGCGGAGAGGGCAAACTCACCTGAGAGGGGGTAGCGGTAGGCGTTGAGGTAGCGCAGGTAGTCGCGGTAGCCAAACAGCTCCATCAGGGAGGTGATCAGTGGGGTGACAAACAGCCGGGTGACCCGACCGTGCATGCCACGGGGATCGCCGCCGACGCGAGCGTAATAGGCTTTGCTGAAGTCGATGCCAAAGTCTTGCTCCAGCAGGGGGTAGAGCAGCTTGAGGGGGTAGGCGCGATCGTAGGTGACAATGTCGGCGTCGTGGAGGGCGATCGCCGCCGCGTGCAGAGAAGCCACTCCTAGCCCGAGCCACACGGCGCGACCCTTGCCCTTAAAGCGCAGTAGGTCTAGCCCTTTGTCTTTAAGAGTTTGCAGAATGTCGGTAATGCGCGGCCCATTTTCCCACAGAACAAAGGTGGGCTGGGGCAGCGGCTCGAAAAACTGCACCGCATGGCGATACTGCTCAAAGGTATCGGCGTAGAGGCAGACAATGACGTTATTGACAAACGGGGCGTGGCTGAGGTGGTCGCGAATTGTGGCCAGGGCCGGGCGCTCTAGCTCTTCGTAGAGCGACGGAATCAGCACGGCGGTAGGGTGGGTTTGGCTAAGCTCGGTGAGTCGCTGCTCTAGACGCTCAGTATCGTACCCCAGGTCGTGGATGGTGGTAATCAGCTCTTGCTTATAGTCCATACCCTGCTATCCCTTAATGCTAGGTCTCATCATAGGGATAAGTGGCGATCGCAAGATGTCTGAATCACTACCCGATGCTCGAACGCCGCCCGTCGTATATAGATTGCACCTTAGGCAAAGTCGTGGGCCAATATGGCCTGGCCGCGGCGGTAGAGCTCCTCGGCGTAGCCCGTCCAGGTGCCCTGGCCCCAGTAGCGAAAGCAGCTGGTTTGCAGCAGCAGGTTGTGGATCAGGGCGTTGCGATAGCGGTGCTGGCCCTCTAGGGCATCGCCCCGCTCGGGTTGACGAGCCATGGTTTGGTGAAATTGGGCCGACAGGCGCTGCATGGGGTCGAGCACGTTGTCGTAGCCCACAACCCAGCTGCGATCGCCCGTCCAAGACCCGCCTTCCATGGAAAAGTTGCTGTCTTCGGCGCGCAGGGCGGCGATCGCCCCTGCCACGGCCTCAGATCCACTCGCGTCACCCATCGCCTGCCACAGCCGCGCTTGCCCTACCGCCTGACAGGTGGGGAACGTCTCCGGGCCGCACCCCGCCGCTGCCAACAGCTCCAGGTATTCGGTGCCGTTAAAGCCCACTACGCCCTGGCGACCGCCGCCGTTGTCGCGCATTTCGTACCAAGAGCGCATAAAGGCACTGGGGAATTCATTCATCATCACGCCGCCGTTTTCGCCGTCGCTGATTTGGCTGACCAACTGCGGCACTGTGGCGTGGCCGAGGGCAACTTGGCTCAAGGTCTTGGCCTCCCAGTAGGGCTGCATCTGACCCACCAGTTTGGTGTCAGAACCCTGAGTCTTGACGAGAACCACAATCTCTTCCACCTCGCCCTGGGCATTGCGGGCTACCAGTCGGTGAGGCAGGTGGGGCTGCGATAGGCCATGCCCCTCGATCGATTCCACCGTGTGCTCCTGCACCAGCATCCAGCGGTAGCCGCAGTCCTTGAGGGTTTTGACAAAGGCGTAGAGCACGTCGGGATGGTTGGGCAGGTGCATTTCTGGTGGCGAAAAGCCCCGCACCCGAGCCAGAGCTTCGGGGCCAAATAGGGTGGCAAAGTGGTGCTGCCAGGCGCGAATGTGCAGCTTGAGGTCGGGCACCGGGGTTGAGGGCACCACCGCGTGGCCCCAGCAGGTGCCCAGCCACTCGACGTAGGGTTGATAGGTGGGGTCGCAGGCCAGGCGGCGCAGCTTGGCCAAGATATCTTGCCGATCCATCTGTTGCAGGCCCCACAGCAGGGTGCCCGAGTAATCGAGCATGACGCGGGGGTTGCAGCCGTTATTCACCAGCTCTGGAATAAAGTCGCCCAGGCGGGCGTAGCAGTAGGCAAAGGTGCCCGCGTTGTGGTTATCCCCGTCGTAGGGATGCTCAAACATGTATTGGAGGTGGTTGATCAATTCACCCGTGGCCCCAGCCGGAATGGTGGGCTGGTGCATGTGCAGGGCGATCGCAAAGCCCGCCGAAATATCGGCCAAATTTAGGTTGGTGTGGGACAAAAACACCGGCTCTGGGTTAGCCATGATACCGGCGATATCGGCCTCTCGACCCGACAGCGGGGGCAGCCCCTCTTCAAGGGCGGGCCAGTCTACAGGAGAGAGCACAACACCGGTCATAGAAACCTCCAACGGTTGGCCTCCCGACTGCCGCCGAGAAAGCCTATGGTCACTAGTTTAGTGTTGCACTGTGGGGAACAGTTACACCACAGCCAGTAACATTTCGTGGTCTAGCAAATCACCTATCAGCAGAGGTCAATAATAGACCTGGCTTCCTATGAAAAATATATCTCTACAAGAATAGTACTAACGCCACCGGCCTGGATGGGCCAATCTAGGCTACATCATCCAACTGACTCCCCTCACGACTGAGTCATTTTTCCCGATGTTTGTGCTTGAAATTGGTTGGTGTAGAAAATTTGAGTTTCGCCAAGCTGAACTTTGATTAAAAGTATTGCTGGTCATGCGTAGACTGCAAATAATTCTTAATTATCTTGGAAAAAACAAAAGGATTCAGCCTCCGCAGAGGCTGAATCCTTAGTGATGTCTAAGTGTGTTGAGCCACTAGTTGAGCTTTAAAGGTTCAGCTAATAGCCTTTTTAAGGATTGTCTTCGATAGCCATTGATCGTAGCAGGCTGCCACGAAAAAGCCATTCTATATGAGCGTTTAGTTTCATCTATAACAAACGTTTGAATGGCATAAACTGCAAAAATAGCTACATTTTCCTGTTTCTTTCTGTAGGTAGTTTGAATTGGTTATGAATATGATTTGACAGTGTTTTGAGTTCCGGAGAGTAATCAGACGTGGGTATTCGGATTCTGACAACGTTGGCGATCGCCCTCGGTTTAACCCTAGGGCTATTTCCGGGGGAGGCATGGGCCCAGGCACCTGATCCGCTTGAAGCGGCAGCTACAGCCCAAACCGCAGCAGATACAGCATTTATATTGTTCTGTACAGCGTTAGTACTCTTAATGACGCCGGGCCTGGCATTTTTCTATGGCGGTTTTGTCCGATCTCTAAACGTTCTTAATACGTTGATGATGAGCTTTGTGCTCATGCTGCTTGTCGGCGTCACGTGGATTCTGTGGGGATATAGCCTGGCATTTGCCCCAGGGACACCCTTCATCGGTGGATTGCAATGGCTCTTTCTCAATGGGGTTGGACTAGAAACTACTGACTACTTGCTTGGTTCTGAGCCAGAGGCTGTCGTATCCTATGCCGCGACGGTTCCCCACCAGGCATTCATGATGTTTCAGGGCATGTTTGCCATCATTACGCCTGCCCTAATCTCAGGAGCTTTGGTCGGGCGACTAAAGTTTAAGACCTATTTTTGGTTTGTTTTACTGTGGTCCATCTTCATTTACTGCCCTCTAGCTCACATGGTGTGGGCCAAAGGCGGATTTATAGGTCTATACGGTGGCTTTGGTGCCCTTGATTTTGCTGGCGGTACCGTTGTCCACATTAGTTCTGGAGTTTCTGCCATAGTAGCGGCTTTAGTTTTAGGCAATCGTAAGAGCTACCCCAGTGGGCTAACAGCGCCTCACAATGTCCCGTTCATTATGTTGGGGGCTGGTCTGCTTTGGTTTGGCTGGTTCGGGTTTAACGCAGGCAGCGCTTTAGCTTCGGGAGGGTTAGCAACGGTTGCATTTGTTGCTACCAACTGTGGTGCGGCGGCAGCAGGTCTGGTCTGGATTTTGATGGAATGGGTGTTAACAGGTAAGCCGACGGCGGTGGGCCTTGCCACGGGGCTGGTTGCCGGTCTAGTCGGCGTTACCCCTGCGGCTGGCTTTGTGACTCCGGTGGCAGCCTTGTTAATTGGGGGCATCACCGCGTTTTGCTGCTACTATGCCATCCGCATCAAGAACAAAATGGGTATTGATGATGCCCTAGATACCTTCCCAGTGCACGGGGTTGGTGGGACGGTAGGGGCAATTCTGACCGGAGTGTTTGCCAGTACCGATGTGAATGAGTTTGGTGCCAATGGCCTGCTCTACGGGAACCCGGGACAGCTCCTGAAGCAGATTGCGGCGGTGGCGATCGCCTATATAATTGCCGGAGTCGGCACCTTTGTCTTGCTCAAAATTCTGCACGCAATTATGGGGTTACGGGTTTCACTGGAGGTAGAAACCCAGGGCTTAGACCCAACCGAGCACAGCGAAGTTGGCTATGGTGAACAGTTAACTTCTGACTTTAGTGCGACCACTACCGGTAACCCAAGCCATTAGCTGTTGACCTTGTAAACGGTGTCTTTTCAAACAGCAGGAGCTAGAGTACTAAAAGGCTTAGTATTCTGGCTCCTGCTATTTTTGAGGCAAGTTCCCCTGGGTGGCTCTATGGCTGACCGACTCATTGACCAAAGACCCCATGAATTGCGCCCAGTTTCTCAATTAGGCATTCTTTGGATAACAGGTAGCTTATTTGTAATTATTATATTGCTGGAACTGTTTTCATCAGCAGACTATGTCTTTAGTTATTTATACATTGGCCCTATTCTGCTCGCCACCCTACGATTAAACTCACATTTTGCATTTCGTTTAACGCTACTGGCGTCTTTTTTAACTCTTTTTAACTTGTGGATTCCCGGTAGCCACATTATTACCCCCTATACGGTTGGCAATCGCATTATTGCCGTCGCTGCAATCGTGGTGGCGGGGGTGCTAAGCCACCGCAATCGCTACTATGAGGAAGCCATTGCCCAACAGCAAACAAAGCTACAGCTACAAGAACAACTGGCCACCTTTCGGGAAAATTTTGTTTCTACTTTAACCCATGACCTTAAAACGCCTTTGCTGGGCGCTATAGAGACGCTAGAAGTCTTTCAGCAGGAGCGTTTTGGCCGCGTCACGGAGGCTCAGCAACAGGTATTGGCAACCATGATGCGCAGCCAGAAAACTAGCTTGCACCTGGTTGAAACTGTATTAGACATCTACCGTAATGATGCGGAGGGGGTTCGGCTTACAATATCGCGCGTCAATTTAGTCGAATTGGTAGAGCAAGTTGTTCATACTTTAAGTGATTTAGCCTCGAGCTACCGGGTTTCGATTAGCTTTAGCCCAACTGCTATAGCGGCAGAGTCCTGCTGGGTTGACGGAGATTGCTTGCAGCTTCATCGAGTGATATCAAATTTGTTGATTAATGCTATTTATCACTCCCCTATAGATGGCAGAGTTGACATTGTTTTAGAAGTTTGTCAGGATTCTGAACTCAATCAGCAGGTGGTCAAAGTATTAGATGAAGGGTTAGGGATTCGCCCAGAAGAGCTGCCCCAGCTGTTTGAACGGTTCTACCAGGGGTGTAGCGATCGCCAGGCCAAGGGCTCGGGTTTAGGTCTATACTTATCTCGGCAGATTGTTGAGGCCCACGGAGGCAAAATTTGGGCTGAAAACCGTACGCCTTGCGGGGCACTGTTTGGCTTTCGTCTGCCGGGACAATCTGTCTAACTTCCTTCACAACTATTGACCATGGATGCTCCAAGGCTGCGAGTTCTCTTAGTGGAAGACGATGAACTCTTTCGTTTAGGACTGTGCATGAAGTTGCAGCAGGAAGCTGACATCGAAGCTGTTATAGAGGCTGGGGACGGCGAAACGGCGCTTAATCTGGTAGAACAACACGAGTTTGACATAGTTTTGCTCGATATTGGACTGCCGAGAATTGGCGGTGTCGAGGTCTGTCGTCAGGCTAAGCAGAAATGTCCTCAGCTACCCATTTTGATACTCACGTCGCGGGCCGATAGCGCTCTGATAAATCAGTTGATTGAGATAGGCGTGCGGGGATATTTTTTGAAAGGTGGTGCTCCAGAGAGCTTGGTTTTAGCCCTTAGATCGGTCATCGCCGGAGCTTCCTGGTGGGATCACACGGCAACCCTTGAAATTCAGAATATTGCCCAATCGAAAAGAGCCCCTGAGTTTCTGTTGACACCCCGAGAAAAACAAATTTTGCAGCTAATTACGGTGGGCAAGACGACTCAAGAAATTGCAGAAGCCTTTTACATTACTCCAGGCACCGTTAGAGTTCATATCCATGCCATTTTGCAAAAGCTGGATGTGCGCGATCGCACCCAAGCCGCCCTTCTTGCACTGCAAAAAGGCCTGATTACATCACCTTCCAATACCTAAGGTCTGGTTGACCGAGGGGTTGAGCGCGTGGTTGCTAAGGGCTCAACCTACCCCCTCCAGCCTGGTGAAGGTTTAGCAATAGCTGAATCGCCCTGTCAGTGCTACCACTGCTTTATGGGAGGCTATTCCACAGCTCTAAACGACCCAAACATAGGTCAGCGCCAGGGTGAGCAGGGTGAGCGGCAGACCAAAGCGCAGGTGCTGCCAGACGGTGACGGGATAGCCCGCCGCCGCGGCAGCTTCCACCGTGATCAGGTTGGCCACCGAGCCAAATAGGGTGAGATTGCCCGCCAGGGTAGAGCCCGCCGCCAGCAGCAGCCAGCTCTGGGTATCGTCTGGGGCAATGAGGCCCTGAATCAGCAGTACCGCAGGCACGTTGGAGATCAGGTTAGAAAGCCCCGCCGTTACCACTAGCAGCCCGGCGGGGTGAGCGACCCACGGGGCTACCGCGTCGAGCACCTGGAGCGATCGCACCGCCTCCGTGAGAATAAACAACCCCGAAAACATGACCAGCAGCGACCAATCGACCGCCCCTAGCACCCGCTCGGGCTTGATACGGCGGGTAATCAGCAGGGCGGCGGCGGCCACAAAGGCCGACTCGGCCAGGGGCAGGCCCACAATAAACGCGCTCAGCAGCAGGGCCGATACCACGGTGGTTTTGACCAGCAGGGGCCGATGCAGGCGCAGGCGAGGCAGCACTGGCGGTGGGCAGGGGGTCAGCGATCGCACCTCTGGATAGAGCAACCACAGCAGGCCGACTTGCAAGGCCAGCCCCACCACCGCGATCGGCAGCAGTGCTTGTGCAAAGGCCAGGTAGCCAATGTCTGAAAACGACCCCACCAAAATATTTTGTGGGTTGCCGCTGAGGGTGGCGAGGGAGCCGGTGTTGGTCGCTCCGGCGATCGCCAGCAGGTAGGGTACTGGGTTGAGTTTGAGCGCCCGGGTGAGCTGTAGGGTCAGCGGCGTGCTCACCAGGGCCAGGGTGTCGTTGAGAAACACCGCCGACAGCGCCCCCGTGCCTAGAGTCAACAGCACCAGCAGACCCAGGGGGCTGCGAGTCAAGCGCAGTAGCTGCACCAGGGCCAGGGCAAAAAAACCGGCGTAGGAGAGGTAGGCGTTGACCACCATCATGCTGAGCAAAAACACAATGGTGTTGGCATCAATGGCGGCCCAGGCGGCTTCCAGAGACAGGGTGCCCAGGGCCACCAGCACCGCTGCACTGACCAGGGCAATGGTGGCCCGGTTCATCCGCAGGCCTGGCACGTAGCCCAGTGCCAGCCCCAGGTAGCTGAGCGCCAGCACCAACCCCTGCCCCAGAGTCAGCCAGTTCAAGGTCAATGTCATGCCAGAGGCCACAGAGATAAACCCAATGTCAGCAGCCGTTGAAACCCCGACTTTACCCTAAGTTCCTATCCACCCCGACTCTATTTAATTCCCATTGATTTGGAACTAACCCGTTGGCGATTTCTCCCCTGACCCCCTTAGACCACTAACTGGGGACGACTTGACAAGGGCGGGTTGAGTTCGATGGTGGCCACCACCTGGCCGTGGTCAGACTGCCAGGGTTCGATGTTGTCGTCGAGCAGGGTTTGATCAAACAGGTGGTCGTTAAACACTGAGACGTAGGTGACTCGGCCAATGCGATCGCGGTTTTGGGCCGAAAATTCTTCGCTCACCATGATGTGGTCGAGGCTGTCATAGTGGCCGTTGTGAATGTGGGTGTAGTAGTGGTCGCCGTAGCCCAGCCGGGCCTGAATGTCTTTTGCCTGGTACAGCAGCACATCCCACACTGGGGCTTTTTTGCGGTAGGGCCAGCGTTCCCAGGGGGGCTGCCCAGCCACGATTTGGGTGGTGACGGCGGTGTGGTTGTCGTTGACATCGCCCATGACAATCACCGGGTAGCGGCGATCGCGCAGCCCCTCCATCAGCAAAAACCGCAGGGCAGCGGCCTCGGCAGTGCGGCGAATCAGTGAGCGGGCATAGCCCTTAGCAATTTCGACCGGATCGCTGCGGTCGACACCGTTGGTCATCATGGGTCGCTTTGACTTCAGGTGCACTACAAACACGGTGCAGTGAATCGCCTCAGTTAGAGCCAGATCAACCGCTAATACCGGGTGCGAAAACCGCCGAATTGGGATCTCAGCCCCCTCCAAATCGAGCACGCTCTCGGGCGGAAACTCGTCGTACATGCGCTGCCCCAAAACCTGAAACCGGGTCGCCAGCGCCACCCCCGGCCCCCGCCCAAACCCTTCAGCCATAACAATCTCGTGCTGCTGGTGGTATTCGCTGCGGTGCAACGCTTCTTTTAGCGCCCCCCGGTGAAACACCTCCTGAAAGCCGCAGATATCGACCTTCATGCGATCGAGCTGGGCCCCAATCCAGGTGAGCTTTTTGAGATAGTTGACCTGGGAATGCACCTCGCCAGGGTAAAACTCGCGATCGGGCAGCATCAGGTTGTTGAGGTTGAAGGTGCCAATGCGAAACTGATTGCGTTCCATAGCTGCCGCTGAGTGGGGGTGCGTTTAAGAATAGCGCCGCTGCCGCTAGCGGCTATAGATGCTGCTCAAGGGATGGGAGGATTGGGTAGGGGCTCGTTGGAGAGGGGCTCGATCGCCATGTCTTCGGGGGCATTGGTTTCGGCAAACTGGGCGTCTTGCAGCGTTAGCTTGATGGCGGCTAAGACTTGAGAGGTCACTTGCAAAAACGACTGTTTTCGAGAGTTCACCCAAAACTGTGCCTCAAGGTTCACGGTGCTGGGGGTCAATTCTCGCACCAGCACAATGGGTTCGGGGTCAAGCTCAACCCCCTCAATTTGCTTCATCTGCTGCTGCATGCGGTTAAACAAGTCGGGCAAGTCGGCGTCGTGGTCGATGCCCACGGTGACGCTACTGAGGCGCACGGGCGAGGCGGTGTTGTTGGTAATGCTGCTCTGAAACACTTCCTGGTTGGGAATGTAGACCAGGCGACCGTCGTAGGTTTGCACCGTGGTAGCCCGCAGCTGGATTTGAGTCACCGTGCCCTCGAAATTGTTAATGACGATCTGGTCACCAATGCGAAAGGGCCGAGTGGCTAGCAAAATCACCCCAGAAATGTAGTTGCTCAGCACATCGCGCAGGCTAAAACCGATGGCGACGCTGGTGAGGCCCAACGTGCCCAGCAGGGCAGCGAAGTTGAGCCCCATTACCCCAAGGGCTACCACAGAGCCCAAAGTCCACACGCCGCCGTAGCAGAGGCGGCTGATCAGCTCTTCGGTGGTGCGATCGCCCTCGGTTTTTGCGGCCCACACCAGCACGGCGTGGCGCACCACCGCCGCCAGCAGCCAGGTCAGCACCAGCACCACCAGCGCCCCCAGTAGTGCAGGCAGGTTATCTAGGGTGTTTCTCACTAGCTGCTGGGCAGTGCCACGAATGCGATAGGACACCGCCGCCGCCAGGTTAGTGCGCGCCATGGCCTGGTTGAGCAGGACGGCCCAGCGCTGGCCCAGGGAAGCCAGGTCGGTGTTAAAGTCCAGCGCGTCTTGCTGGGTTACGGTCATGATCACCTGCTGGTTGACTTGCAGGGTGGCCAGGTCGCGATCGCGATCGACGTTGACGGTAATGGGGTCTGGGTTATCGGTCTGGTTGAGCAGAGCGGCAATGCGCCGGTTGATTTGCCCTGCCCGATCGGCTGCGCTAATATCGGGCAAGCCCCCCACCTGAAGTACAGGCTGCCCCCGCACCAGCACGTCGGCAAAAAATTGTTCCGCTGGGTCTACCGTGGTCTGAGCCAAGGCGGGCAGGCCCCGGTGGGGCGCTGGCCCGCCGAGGCAGAGGGCCAAGCCTAGGCCCAGCGCTACCAGCCAGAGCCACCGCCGATGGTGCCGTCTTCCCCAAGCCATACGGTTGTCTAACTCCCCTAGGTGCATCGCTCGACAAACCTTCATTCAATCCCATCTCGGGCGCTATGGCACACCCAACCTTGGCCTCAACCCACCGCCGCCTGCTGATTACCGGGGCTAGCGGTTTTTTGGGCTGGCATCTGGCCCGCGCGGCCCAGGCGACCTGGCAGGTCGAGGGCACTTACCACCGCCACGCACCGCCGCTGCCGGGGGTCGAGCTGCACTGTATTGACCTCACCGATGCGATCGCCTTCAAAGACTGGCTCGTCCAGGTCGCCCCCGACGCTGTGATTCACACCGCTGCCCTGTCGCAGCCCAACCGCTGTGAGCAGGAACCCGATCTCTCCTATGCCATGAATGTTGAGGCCACGCGGGTGCTGGCTCAGTTTTGCGGTGAGCGTCAAATTCCCTTTGTCTTCACCTCCACCGACCAGGTGTTTGACGGCCAGGCGGCCCCCTACGACGAAACCTCTCCCCCCAGCCCGATCAACGTTTACGGTCGCCATAAGGTCGAAGCTGAAGCCATCATTCAGGCCGCCCATCCCGCCGCCGCCATCTGCCGCATGCCGCTGCTGTACGGCCCCCAAAGCCCAACGGCAGAATGCTTTTTGCAGGGGTTTCTGCGCACCCTGGAGGCGGGGCAGCCCCTACACCTGTTTACCGACGAGTTTCGCACCCCGGCTTACGTGGAGGATGCCGCCGCTGGCCTGCTGCTGGCCCTGGAGCGGGCATCCGGGCTGCTGCACCTCGGCGGCCCCGATCGCCTCAGCCGCTACGCCTTTGGCCTGCACCTGGTCGAGGTGTTTGGGTTTGACCAAGCGCTGCTAGTGCCGAGTAAACAGGCCGATGTTTCTATGCCTGCTGCCCGCCCACCGGATGTGTCGTCTAACAGCCAGCGGGCCTCGGAACTCGGGTATCAGGCCAGGGGCGTGGTGGCTGGGCTCCAGACAACCCAGGTCTGGCTCTACCCCTAGCTTGCCTGGCTTGGGCTAGCGCCGGCACTAACCAGCGCTTCCTAGCGCTGCTACTGTCATCTTTTCGTCATCTTTCTGTAATTATTCAATGCTAAAAAGGCACCAGCGCTCCTGTTTAAGGGCACTGGTCTGTAGCCCTGTTCTGAATATAAGGGGGTGTCAAAGTGAGGGTCAGCCCATCGCCGCTGGAGGTAGCATCTGCTGAAAGGTAGAAGCCCGGGTGAGAAGTGTAAAGTAAAGTAAAGCAGCAGATTAGGGGTATTTGGTATGGTTGTTGGTCATTTTGGGGGGCCACGACCCTCCCTAAGGCGATTGCCGGGGCTAGTGCTGATTGGGGCGATGGCGATCGCAACGATAGCCTGTGGCAAACCCATCGAGCCCGCTGCCCAGGCCCAGCCTGAGCAGCAGGAGGGTTCCACCGTTGTCGATACAGCGGTTGCTGCCGCCGCCGAAGATTCGAGCCGAGTTTACACCGGCACCACCAGCCCGGCGAGAGAAGTTTCGCTGCGATCGCAGGCCGAAGGCCGGCTGCTTTCCCTATCCCGCGACGTTGGCGACACGGTGCAGCAGGGCCAGGTGATCGCCACCATCGACAATGTGCTGCTGCAAACCGCCGTGGGCGAAGCCCAGGCCGAACTCGCCGCCCGCCAGTTTGAGGTCGCTCAGGCTGAGGCTGAACTGGCCGACATTCGCACCTCGATCGAAGACGCGCGGGTGCGGCTCCAGCAGGCCAGCAACGACGCCCAGCGTCTGGCGACCCTCGCCTCCCAGGGGGCAATCTCGACCCAGGCCGCCGAGCAAGCCCAAACCACCCTGCGCACCTCTGAACAAGCCCTAGCCTCGTCCCAAGAGCAGGTACGCACTCGGCAGCAGGCCGTTGCAGCGGCCCAGCAGCGGGTCGAAGCCCAGCGAGCGATCTTGCGCGAGGCCCAGCAGCGTCTCTCCTTCGCCAACCTAACCGCGTCATTGTCGGGCATCGTGCTTGAGCGGGCCGCTGAGCCCGGCGATTTGATCCTGCCTGGGGAAGCCGTTTTAACCCTGGGTGATCTGTCAGAAGTCTTGGTGGTCATTCAAGTGGCCGACAGCAACCTCAGCGAATTTAGCGTGGGGCAATCGGTTGAGATTGCCATTGATGCCTTCCCCGACGAAACTTTCACCGGGCAAGTGACGCGTATTTCGCCGGTAGCCGACAGCACCTCGCGTCTGCTGCCCATTGAGATCACCGTGGCCAACCCTGGCAGCCGCATCAGCAGCGGTCTGCTGGCCCGCGTGACCAGCACCGGCAATCAATCCAACGCCGTTGTTGTGCCTGAAAGCGCCCTGGAGACCGCAGAAAGTAGCGACAACCAAATCTTTGTTGTCACCGACACTGACGGTGACCCGGTGGTCGAGTCGCGATCAGTGCAGGTGGGCGATCGCGCCGACGGCCAGGTAACGATTCTCTCCGGCCTCGCCCCCGGTGAACAGTATGTCGTCCGCAGCAGCCAGCCCCTAGAAGCCGGGCAATCCGTAGAGCTCAGTTTGACCTCCGAAAGTTGAGCAAAGTTTTGAATTTTGAACTTTGAATTAAGCGATTCCTAGAGCACTCAAAACTCAAAACTAAGCACTCAAAACTAACTCCACCACCGCCTTCGCACCCTCACACTCCTCCATCCATGACCACCCCCTCCTCCTTTCCCAAGAGCAGCTTTAGCATCAGCGGGCTGGCCATTCGCCAACACATCGGCACCCTGATGCTGACGCTGACCGTCTTTGTGATGGGCTTTTTCATTACTTCGCAGCTGCCAGTAGACCTGCTGCCCTCCATCACCTACCCCCGCATTGGCCTCCGGGGCGACACGCCGGGTCTATCGCCCGAGGTTGCCATTGACGAAGTAACTCGCCCCCTAGAAGAAGCCCTTTCCGCCACTGAGGGCGTCATCCAGGTGTTTTCTCAGACCCGAGAGGGGCAGGTCAGCATTGACCTGTATTTTGAGCCCGGCGGCAATATTGATCAGGCCCTCAACGACGCCACCGCCACCCTCAACCGTGCCCGCAGCACCTTGCCCGAAAATCTTGAGACACCGCGCCTGTTTAAGGCCGACCCTTCTCAGCTACCGGTGTACGAGATGGCGCTCACCTCTGACCGACTCAGCTCCCAAGAACTGCGCATTTTTGCCGAGGAAGAGCTGGCTCGAGAGCTTCAGCAGGTGCCCGGTGTGGCCAGCACCGATGTCTCCGGCGGCGTCAACGAGCAGGTGCAGGTGAATGTCGATCTGCGCCGCCTTCAAGCCGCAGGCATTGGGGTGACAGACATCATCGAGGCCCTAGAAGAGCGCAACCAGGATATCTCTGGCGGGCGGCTGCGGGGTGGTAGCGAAGAAAACCTCACCCGACTGGTGGGGCGGTTTGAGTCAGCCGATGAGCTACAGAACATCCTCATTACTGTGCCGGGGAGCGATCCACCCCAGCAGGTCTACTTGCAGGATGTCGCCACCGTCATTGACGGCACCGAGGAGCAGCGGGTCTTCGTTAATCTGAACGGCCAGCCTGCTGTCAAGGTGAGCATTCAAAAGCAGCCTGCCGCCAACACTATCGATGTGGTAGATGGGGTCAAGGCCAAGCTAGAAGAAATGCGCCAGGCTGGCCAAGTCCCTGAAGGCATGGAAACGGTCGCCACCCTCGACGAGTCGCGGTTTATTCGCAACTCCATCAACAACGTGACCATGTCGGGGTTGAGCGGTGCTGCCTTAGCTGGGCTGGTGGTGCTATTGTTTTTAGGGTCCCTACGGCAAACCTTTATCATCGTGCTCGCTATTCCCCTAGCGACGCTGATGGCCCTCATCTTGATGGGGCTCTTTGGGCTATCGCTCAACGTGTTTAGCTTAGGGGGGCTGGCCCTAGGCGTTGGCATCGTGGTAGATAACTCCATCGTGATGCTAGAAAACATGGCCAAGCGGGCCGAGGAAATGGAGCTTTCGCGCCAAGAAGGGCGTTACAGCGTTCGCGAGGCGATTTTTCAGGCTGAAGCCAGCAGCCAGGAGCTAGAGAGTGCTCTGTTTGCCTCTACTATCACCAACCTGGTGGCAGTGCTGCCGTTTTTGCTGATTGGCGGCTTTATTGCGCTCATTTTTAATGAGCTAATTTTGTCTGTGAGTTTCTCCGTCGCGGCGTCTCTGGTGGTAGGCATCACCATCGTGCCTGCCTTGGCCGCGCGGCTGATTATGGGGCGGCCAACGCGATCGCTGCAAAGCTGGGGGCCATTCCGCTGGTTCAATAACCGCCTAGAGGGCGTGACCATCGGCTACGGTCGCCTGCTCAGCCGTGTCATTCGGAACAGGATCTTGGTCATTGCCCTGGCGCTACTAGTGTTTGGCGGCAGTAGTCTTTGGATGGTGGGTCAAATTCCCCAGGAAATTTTGCCCCGCATTAGCACCGGCCAGGCCCGAGTTAACGCTCGCCTGCCCGCTGGCACCACTGTCGAAGATAACCGACGGGTTATGCAGGCTGTCGATGAGGTGCTGCTTGCCCAGCCTGAAACCGACTATGTGTTTACTACCGCTGGCGGCTCCCTATTTGGCAGTAGCACCAGCGAAAATACCTTGCGGGGTAGCAGCACCATCACCCTCAAACCCGGCACCGACACCTTGGCTTTTGTAGAGCGGGTTAACGGTGAGTTGAGCGCTCTGCCCTTGGTGGATACCCGCATTAACGTCAACCCTGAATCGGTTCGGGGGTTAGTTTTAAGCAACTCTCCAGTACGTTCTGATCTTGATGTCGGCCTCCAAGGCGACGACAGTGAGGCTTTACTCGAGGCAGGCCAGCAGGTGGTTGCCGCCTTAGGTGAGCAGGCGACCCTAGCCCGCTTTCGCCCCGAAGGCGAAGACCCCCAGGAAGAAGTGCGCATAGTGCCCGACTGGGATCGGGCCGCTGATCTGGGGCTCTCGGCTGCCGATATTGGGGCTACCATTCAAACGGCATTAAACGGCTCGGTGCCGACTCAGCTGCAAAGGGGCGATCGCCTGGTAGATGTGCAGGTGCAGATCGAACCTGGCAGTGTGCAGCAGTCGTCTCAGCTGCTCGATATTCCGCTCTTTACCGATGGCGGTCAGCGCATTCAGCTGGGCGATATTGCCACAGTTGGTCTGGGGCCAGCGCCAGGCGAAATTCAGCGCATCAACCGGCGACAGGTTTACCTGATTGGGGGCGACTTGGCTGAAGGGGCCAGCCTCGGGGCTGCCCTAGCGGAAGCCCAGGCCATTCTTGCGGGCATTGAGCTGCCCGAGGGGGTGACTGTGCTGCCGAGTTCTGCCGCCGAAACCAATAGCGAACTACAGCAGTCGTTGGTGGTGCTCGGTGCCCTGGCCGCCTTCCTCGTGTTTGTGGTGATGGCGGTTCAGTACAACTCGCTGATTGACCCGCTGGTGATTATGCTTACCGTGCCCCTGGCCCTAGCGGGGGGAATCTTGGGCCTCTATGTGACCCAGACGGCGATCGGGGCCACGGTGGTGGTAGGCGCGGTGCTGCTGGTGGGCATTGTGGTCAACAACGCCATCATCATGGTGGAGCTAGCCAATCAAATCTACGAGGCTACGGGCTGTTCCCGCCAGGAGGCCATTCTGCGCGCCGCGCCCCGGCGTCTGCGCCCCATTTTGATGACCACGTGCACCACGGTACTGGGGCTATTTCCGTTGGCCCTGGGCATTGGCGAAGGGGCTGAGTTTCTACAACCCCTAGGCGTTGTGGTGTTTTCAGGGCTATCGCTGGCCACAGTGCTGACGCTGTTTATCATTCCCTGCTTCTATACCCTGCTCCACGGTGGGTTTGGGTCGGGCGGCAAGCGTACTGTTATTGAAGATGACTTTGTTGAGCCGGTAGACTCGCCGGAAGTTTTCCAGTCCTAGGCGACAGAACTCCAACGACAGAACCCCAACAGTTAGACAAACCCCCCACTAGCGAATCTAGGTGGGGGGGGTTGTTGTCTCCTTAGCCTAGCCAGGACTTTGCCCCTGATCGACTACTAGTAAAAGAGTGTCAATCTCAATCGGTGTTAATCATGCCCTCTTCGGGGTTGATCAGCCGCCAGAGCTTTTGCTTGATTTGGGTGTCGAAGACTTCCCACTTGAGCCGGTTGAACTCCGAGTTTTCGTAGAAGCCCGACAAAAAGCCTACCGGAATTTCAAAACCGCCCGCCATCGATCGCCCGCCGCCAAAGAATCGGCCCTCGCTGTCTTGGCCGAAGGCTTCTTTAATAAATTCGTCGGGGTCGAGGGTGATTTTGCTGGTGCGCAGGGAGCCAATCACCACCTCGCGCTCTTCATCCTCGTCGTGGACGATGCCGTAGACCACGGCGGTGTGCACGTTCTCTTCAGTCACCAGAAAGTCTGCCGCCTGGGGAATGGCGTCGCGGTCGTCGTAGCGCAGGTAGCCGACTCCGGCGATAGAGACGTTGTTCTGCACCTTGCGGTTGCGCAGCGATCGCTCGATCACATCCATCACCCGCTTTGAGCGCGAGGCTTGCAGCACCGCGCTCAGCAACTGACCATCGTAAAACTGGCTCAGGTAGGCCGCCGCCATAAAGTCGCTGGCCCCGGCGTGCATCAGCTGGTTGGTGTCGGCTCGCAGGCCGTGCATCAGGGCGGTGGCGCACTTGGTGTGCTTGCTGTTGTTGCGATCGAGGTTCAGCAATCCCTGCTGCAAATACTGGGTGAGAATGGTGGCCGTGGCTCGAATATGGGGGCGCAGGTCGATGTATTCGGCATCGAGCTTAGACTGGGGCGCGTGGTGGTCAATCACCAGCACCAAGGGCAGCCCCGCCTCCCGCAGGTGTTCATAGAGCTGGCTGGTAGTGCCCTGGTTATCGACCAGCACCAACCCTTGGTAATTAGCTAGGCTAGCACTATCGGCAGCGGTCAACCAGCGGCGGGCGGGCAGGCCCGTGAGCCGGACGAGGGCAATATTTTCCTGGTGGCTGAGGGTGCCTGCGTAGACAATGTCGCACTCGATTTTGTAGTTGCTGGCAATCAGCTTGTAGGCCCAGGCCGACGACAGCGCATCGGGGTCAGGAAAGTCTTGCAGCAGCACCAGGTGGCGATCGCCGCGATGCCTTTCCAGCAACCTACGCACCGCCTGTACCGGATCCTCGGAGTCGCTGTCGTTTTCGGGGCGAGGCACAAGAGAAATCATGCCGCTGCCGTTAGAAAAGTTGGCTTCAGCGGTCTCGGAATCTATATTGAATGTCATCATGGGCAATTCCTTGTGCGACAGCGCGCTCGATGGTAATTAGACATAGCCCCTTGGTGCAAAGACAAGGGATAGACCTCAGCGGCGTTAGAGGAGCTAACGTCAACCCGCTCGGCTCACCATCGTCTTGATTGAAAAGCGCTGTCAATAGCGCCGTGGCCCTACTTCATTATCGCAAATTGCAGCGGAACTGCTAGAGTCAGCCGACAGAGTCTGGTTTTAACCGTCATCAGGTCATGAGATTCCAATCACGTACTTCTTCCACTCCTGGTGTACGCCGCTGTGGATCTGCCGCGTCACCTCAAAGTAGAGGCTGCTGTGGGGTTTGCGAGGTTGGCTAAAGAGTGGCATGTTGGCCTCCCGGGGGGTGCGGTTGCCCTTTTTCACGTTGCAGCGGACGCAGGCGGCCACCATATTCTCCCAGGTGTCGCCGCCGCCGCGCGATCGCGGTATCACATGGTCGAGGGTGAGGCCGTCACCGCTGTAGGCGCAGTACTGACACGTGTGGTTGTCGCGCTGGAGCAGGTTGCGCCGGGTGAGAGGAATATCTTTGTAGGGCACCCGCACGTAGTGGCGCAGACGTATTACCGTCGGCAGCGGAAAATCGGCGTAGACAAACTTGCCGTTGTGCTCAACCCGTTCCGCCTTACCCTTAATGATAAGGACGACAGCCCGACGCCAGCTCGTAATGTTGAGCGGTTCATAGGAGGCGTTGAGCACCAGAACCTTACCCATTCGAATGCGCGGATAATTGGCTAAAGAATATTTGGATTGATGTTAGCACAGAAGCTAAATTGAGGTTTTTGACCTCTGGTAGACTGTCCTGGAGCCAGTACCTTGAGGTAGCGTAGGCACATTTGGTGGTCAGTTCTGGCGCTATGATGAGGCGCTAGCCCCGGTGGTGAAGGAGGAAGACAATGCTGAGTTGGGATCACACTCCAAGCCTGGAACCCATGCGCTGCTGCCGTGCCTGGGTTGAGATCAACCTCGCGGCGCTGCGCCACAATGTGCGCCAGTTTAGGGGGCTACTGCCTGCCACTACCCAGCTCATGGCGGTGGTCAAGGCCGACGCCTACGGCCACGGAGCCGTCGCCGTTGCCCAAACGGCGCTGCAATCAGGAGCCACCTGGCTCGGCGTAGCCACCGTCCCCGAGGGCATTGAACTGCGGGCCGCAGGTGTTCAGGCACCAATTTTAGTGATGGGGGCGGTTAACAGCACTGAAGAAATGCAGGCGATCGCCCACTGGCGACTCCAGCCTACCCTGGTCAATCCTAAGCAGGCTCTAGTCTTTTCTGACACGCTCTCTGGGTTAGTCGCTGCCCGTCCGCTAGGAGTGCATCTTAAGATTGACACCGGCATGAGCCGTCTGGGGTTTCCCTGGGCCGAGGCCGTGGACTTTGCTCGATTTGTGCGGCAGTTGCCCCACCTCAAAATCGACAGCCTTTACTCTCACTTGGCCACTGCTGACAGCCCTGACCCCACCGTTATGCAGCAGCAGCAGCAGCGGTTTAGGGCGGCATTGGGGCACCTACAACAGCAGCAGTTGCTTCCTCCCCGGCTGCACCTGGCCAACACCGCCGCCACCCTGGCTGACCCCGCACTGCATTACGACCTAGTGCGGGTGGGTCTTGGGCTCTATGGCCTCTACCCAGCCCCCCATCTGCGATCGCGGCTCGACCTACAGCCTGTGATGCAGGTCAAAGCCCGCATCACTCACCTCAAAGATGTGCCCGCCGGCACCGGCATTAGCTATGGCCATCAGTACGTGTGCGATCGCCCCCTCCGCCTAGCCGTGGTCGGCATTGGCTACGCTGACGGAGTGCCGCGGGTGCTCTCCAACCAGTTACAGGTCATGGTTAAAGGCTGCCTAGCCCAGCAAATCGGTGCTATCACGATGGATCAGCTTATGCTGGATGTCAGCAATATCCCCAATCTGCAAGAGGGCGATGTCGTCACCCTCCTTGGCCGCGACGGCCACCACACCATCGGCCCCGACGACTGGGCTGCCCTGGCCAATACCATTAGCTGGGAAATTCTCTGTGGTTTTAAGCACCGGCTGCCCCGCATCGCCGTAGAGCAGTCCCTGGTGGCCTCTACCGCCATTCAAAGCTGAGCTTAGGCTCTACAGCTTATTCAGGGTGGCTAACAGCGTCTCTAGCGGTGTTGTTGGGTGCAGCAGCGAAAATAGGTGACAGTGGCGCAGACGCCCCTGAGCATCTAGCACAAACTGCGCGGGCAAGGGTGCCCCCAGCGCCTGCCCCGTGTGGTAGGCCCGAAAGCTCACTCCCGTAGGGTCGCACAGCAGCGGTAATTTCAAGCCCAGGTCTGCTACCGCCGCCTGCGCCTGACGCTGGGGCAAATGGCCAATAGCCAGCACCTCGGCCCCAGCGTTGCGAAACTGGTCGTAGGCCTGATCGAATGCCACTAGCGCAGCGTACCGCTGCGGGCTGTAGGCCATTTCTGCCAAGAGGCGGCAAAAGAGCAAGACCACCGGCTGCTTACCCCGCCAGTTGGCTAGGCGCACGGTGCGCTGGTAGGTGACATCCCACAGGGCGAAGTCGGGGCATATCTGGCCGAGGGGCAGACCTAAGCGAGGGGGCAACGGCAGCCAATAGCGCCAGGGATCTGCCTGGTCTGGTAGTGGCGCGATCGGACTCATCAGGCCAAAAAATGACAGTACAGCAGCGGCATAGCAGGGGCAATTCGCAGAGCGTTCGGGAACTGACTCGGAGCGAGTATCCGTGCCGGAATCGCTACAGTGTCGCTAGACTTCAGCAAAAAATTCCCGCGCCTTCATCGGGTCAGGGTTCATGGTTTTATCGCCAGGTTGCCAATCCACGGGGCAAACCTCGTCGGGGTTGGCCTGCACGTGCTGAATAGCCTGCAAAACCCGCAGGGTTTCATCGACCTTGCGGCCAAAGGCCAGGTTGTTGATGGTGGCATGCTGAAGCACCCCATCTCGGTCAACGATAAACAGCCCCCGCAGAGCCACCCCGCTGTCGGGAACGAGCACATTATAGGCAGTGCTGATGTCTCTTTTAAGGTCAGACACCAGGGGATAGTTCAGATCGCCCACCCCCCCTAACTTACGCTCGGTTTGGATCCAGGCTAGGTGAGCAAATTCGCTGTCTACAGAGATGCCTAAAATCTCAGTGTTGAGAGCCTTAAACTCATCGTAGCGATCGCTAAAGGCCGCGATCTCGGTAGGGCAAACAAAGGTAAAGTCGAGGGGATAAAAAAATAGGACGACGTATCGGCCCCGGTAGTCGGATAGCTTAACAATCTTAAAGTTTTGGTCAACTACGGCGGTGGCACTGAAGTCGGGTGCCATCTGGCCTACCCGCAAACAGTCATCTCTGATCTCAGGCATGGACTCATTCCCTCAAGGTCTTACCACCGTTGCGCAGTACCATCATAGTACTTTGGCCAGAGAAAACCCCCTGGCGTCCTTGTCTGCTCTTGGCTTTACCGTACCTACAGAGTGCTAAAGCCTTTTGACGCGTTACCCCAAACGAACCTTAGCCAGAGAAAAGCTAGGCCAAACTGAATAGACTGTTAAATCATTGAGAATGGCTCAGGCGGGATTTGAACCTGCGACCAAGGGCTTATGAGTCCCCTGCTCTACCACTGAGCTACTGAGCCGTAGCATTGATTTTCCCTAACTAAGGCATAGCCCCATTAGTCACCAACAGTTAATGAATCTATCACAAAATTAGCCAAGACACCAAGCTATGAGCAGCATTTTTTTGATGGAAAATATTCTACAAAAAGCGGGCCGACAGCAATGTCAGCCCGCTTTGCCAAACTATGGCCAAATCATTTAGCGATCGGGCAGATAGGCCATGGGGTTCACGGTACCGCTGCTAGGCAAGTGCACCTCAAAGTGAAGGTGAGGCCCAGTGCTGTAGCCCGTGCTGCCCATCTCAGCAATCTGCTGACCCTGGCTCACTTGCTGACCCTCACGCACCAGCAAACGGCTGTTGTGGGCATAGCGGGTCAGGCTACCGTCGGCGTGACGAATATCCACCAGGTTACCGTAGCCGCCGGAATTCCAACCCGATCGTGCCACAACACCCGGCGCTGCCGCCACGATCGGAGTTCCGACGGGGCCAGCGATGTCAACACCGCGGTGCATGCGACCCCAACGCCAGCCGTAGCCAGACGTCAGGGTGCCACGGGTAGGCCAGATATAGCCATTGGAAAGACGAGGTGCTTCGGGTAAAAACTCGTTGGCACCCGGCATCATTGGCATGCTGGGAGATACGGTCTGCCCCACAGGCATGCTTGGTGCAACCCGATAGGCATCAGCACCTAGGGGAGCCGCTGCTAGTAGCTGGCTAGAAGCGGCGGCATCTGCCTGCACAGGTTCATCAACCACAGCTTCACTGGCTGGACTCAGGGCAGCAGCGATCGGCTGAACCTGGTCTTTGGCGGCATCGGTCACTGTCCACTCAGCAGCAGGTGACGAAAGCGTTTGGGCACCCTCCCTAGAGGCTAGTGCTGTTGCGCTAGCAGCTTCAGGGTTATTCACTGGGGTGGAAGCCGCAGCTGCTGGCTCAGGGCTGTGGTACTCCAGAGCAGCGGTTCCTGAAGCTGCATTGGTGACACGGCTGCGCTCAAGCTCTTGACGAGCTTCACGAATTCGCGCATTGAGAGCGTCGCGGTTAACCTGGCTGCTATTTGACTCACGAATGCGGGCCAAGTGGTCACGAATGGCCTGCTCTCGGGTTCTAGGCGCAGCCGCTAAACCGCTGGAGGGGGTTGAAACAACTGTTTCTTCCGTCCCTGAGGCTAGGGGAATGCTCAGACTGTCGCCGACGGCCAGATCTTCAGGTTGGTTAACAGCGTTGTTGTGGCTAAGGAGCTCGTCTAGGGTCAGGCCGTTGCGAGAGGCAATCGACCATAGGGTATCACCCGGCTTAACCTGATAAGACCGTACGGTACCAACCTCAAGGGTTGAAGTGGTCGCAGCCGCTCGTGAAGGCAGCGCCGCTACGGTGAGATCTTTCTTGGTCTCTACAACTGAGGTGTTAGAAGGTTCTGTAGAGGCTGGGGTGCTGACAGCAGCGGGTTGCGGTGTCTGAGCGGTAGCAACCGGCTGTTCGCCTGCCTCGTAAAGCGGCAAACTAGCAAAGGACTCAACTGGTTCAACCGTTTCATTGGCTGCCGCGTTGACCTCCGCCAGTGGCTGGCTGGCGGCAACTAGCTGATCGTCGGCAACCGGAGCCGTTGCAGGCTCTAGGAGATCTTCTTGTTCAAGGGTCGGAAGAGCAGCCGGAGGGAGTGAGGAGATGCTGCCGCTAGCGCTAATCTCAAGCTCTTCTGAAGAAAGTTTGTCTAAGTTAGCCGCAGCGAGATCTTCTTCAGACAGCTCATCTTCACTTCTGAGAGCCAGAGTGTCCTCTAGCTGCCAAGTTTTTTCTAGCTCATCCGCTGAAGGTATGTCGCTGGAGGGCAACAGGCTGCTAGCCGTTGCTAAATCACCACCAACGCCCCCAGCAACACCGGCTTTTAGAGCCAAACGAGAGACATCGGCGTTAGCAGTCAAACTGGCCATTCCTACAGCAGGAACCCGAATAACCTGTCCAACTCGTAGTACATCGTCTCCAGCAATGCCGTTAGCCACCTTGATGGCTTGAACATCGGCTTCGTGCTGGGCAGCAATTTTCCAGAGGCTTTCGCCCGATTCAACGGTGTGGTAGGCCGAGGATGAGGCTGTCTCGGCAGGTACCAACTTGGGCGCTTGAGATTGATCTCGCTTGGCCGCAGGTAACACCGTTAGGTTGGAGCCATCAGCCGCTAAGGCCAATTCGGGCTCTGTGAGAAACGGAGCAGACGCTCCGAAAGATAGGGCCAGGCCCAGCATGGCTGCCGAGGTTTGCACTCGACGATAACCTACTGAAGTCTCAGATTGAGCGCTGCTCAAACTAGAGGGCAGGCAATCAGCTTCAGACTCTTGGGGAACTACGCGTTTCAAGGAACGACCTCCTGTAAACCAGCGCTTAACAACCTAGTGAAAGCCCGACTGCCCATCGAGTGGAGGCACCGCCAGTTGGCAGAAACTCTATCGATGGAGGAGTAACAAGGCAAGGTGTTAGCAGAAGAACAACAACGGATCGACAGATTAACGCCTTAGCTAGGCAACAATACCCTGCTTTCGGCAACCTAGGCAAGTTTACATGACTTAATACGAAAATCAATACCCAGGCTTTCTTTGTCATTTCCCTGAACACTAGGCTCGTGGTCGGGAACTTGATGAGCACAACATAAACGTTTAACCCCAAAAAAAAGTATTTGGCAAGCGTATTGTTTAGGGCTTGACTGAACCGACCAACTGTAGAGCACGCTTGGTTTTGGAGCCATGAAACTATTGTGGCTAAGGCTGAAAACCCTTGGCGGATAAGGCCGATCGCCCCCCTGCTAAATCGTGCAATTTAGTCTCTATAACCTATGGCAGATGTCGAGATCGAGGCCGCCTGGGTAGGTTATATAAATTTCTTATCTCGACTGTCCCGATTTTGTATCCTCGGAAACCGCTTATTTTTATTGCTGGCTTTTTGAGGCGATTTTGCGCTGAAAAACGCTTGGGTTGGGGGTTTCACCCCTTCAGGCTGACAGGGTAGATCGCACCGTAGATGCGATCGCTCAATCTAGGGAGAGATGAGATGGGCATTACTTGATAGCTATTAACCATTGCCATCACTGGCTAGGTTTATATATGCAGGCTTTCTTCAACTCTAGATAGCTCGGGTAGACCTGGCGCTCAAGACTAAGCTGGGTCTAGGTTTTCGGCACTATCTAGGATGGAGTGCGGCGGGAAGAGCTGAAGCTGGCGCAGGGTCTCGTAAAGGGCTATGGCGGCACTCACGGAAAGGTTGAGACTGCGTACAGCGCTTCGATCCATAGGAATGTAGGCGGTTTCGTCACAGGTGGCTAGGACTGATTTAGGAAGCCCTGCGGTTTCGCTGCCAAACAGGAGCCAGTCGTCGGGGCGATAGGTCAGTTCTGTATAGCTACATCGCCCCGAGGTACTAAAGCCAATGGTTCGCCCTCCTTGCTGGCGCTGCTGGGTGTAGAAAGCTTCCCAGTTGGTGTGTAGGGTGAGGTTGACTTGGGGCCAGTAGTCGAGCCCGGCTCGCTTGAGGGCGCGATCGCTGAGGTCAAACCCCAGGGGGCCAACGAGGTGTAGGGGAGTGGTCGTAGCAGCGCAGGTACGGGCGATATTCCCAGTGTTTGGGGGGATCTGGGGCGTGACTAAAACAATTGCGGGCATGGTCAGGAAAACCAAAATAACGGGCTAGATCAGCGGGTGAGGGGTGAATTTATGACAGCGGTGGAAATGTCTAGGGGATATAGATTTTATTAATACTTCCCTCAGTAGTTTTACTCTGTTCGAAAACTGATCGAAAAAGCGGGGATCGGGTTCTACTGAAGAAAGCTTTCCTTATTGCACCTATAAGTAAATGTTTACTAAGGGAGGCCGCGATCGCGACTCAACCCTACGAAACTTTCCCTAGGCGGCACAGGGTTCGCACAGATCGCGAGCCAAGATCCCCTCGCTGTCCGCCACCTCCGCGATCGCATTTTGGATCACTTGCTGCACTGACTGCCCGGCTTCGTGCTGCCGTAGCCACCGCTGGGCCTCGTTGCCCTCCCGCAGAATCTTCTTCACCGGGCTGAGGAAACAGCTAAGGCCGTTGGCCTTGGCTGTCGGCCACACCTCATCATAGAGCTGTTGGATCCAATCGCTCGCTAAAATTGGGCGACCGTCTTGCCAGTGGCGCAGCTCGGCCTCCAGGCTCGCGCTGGCGGCGGCCATTTCGTTGGTGTCGGTGAGGGCCACTAGATCGTCATTGCGGCTGGCTTCCGGCAGCTCGCTCAGGATCAGCGGGTCTAAATCAGGATTTTGAATTAGCTGAATCAGGCGGGCTTCGAGCAGGGCCGCCACCGCCAGCAGCGCCACGGGGTCGCTGATCAGGTCGCAGATGCGCAGCTCCAGGCGGTTGAGGTTGTAGGGGCGGCGATCGCCATTGGGCCGCACCGACGACCACAGGTGGCGCACATTTTGCATGGTGCCTGCCGCTAGCTGGGCTTCCATCCACCGAATGTGGTGGGCGTGGCTGGTGAATAGGGGCACGTGGGCCGGGGTTTTAGGAAATACCTGCCAGCGGCTGGAGTGGGAGCCGGTCGCTTTACCGCCCAAAAACGGCGATGAGGCGGTGAGAGCCAGGTACAGGGGCGCTTCGACCCGCACCAGGCGACAGGCCCGCATCAAAATTTCTGGATCCGAAATACCAATATTAATGTGGACGCTGGCGGTGACCACGGTGGTGCCGTAGGTCTGCTCGATGTAGGCGTGGTAAGGGTTGCTGGGGTCAGAGCGGTAGAAGCGATCGGTATCGCCTAGAGCCAGGGTGCTGCCGGGCACGAGGGTATAGTTGCCCAGCCCCCGGAGGTACTGGCGCAGCTCGTGGCGGGGGCGCACCAGCTCGCACAGCAGTTTTTCGTACTGGCAGAGGGGCGGGGTAGTGTACTCGACGTTGCGGCTGTCGGGCTCGCGCACGAAACCGTTGAGATCCGCCACAATGCGATCGGAGAGGCCGACCACATCCCCGCTGGGGGTGCCGGTATACATCTCAATTTCAAACCCTTTGGACAGCAGCACGGCATTCCTCGCTGGAGACGGCACTCTATATATATTCAGTCAGTTGATCGCTGTTCTCATACTATCGGCAACCCGCTCCCCCGTTTAGCTGCCGGGGGAGGGGAGTGTAGACTCCTCAGGGGAGGGCCGCTAGGCGAGGGCTGCCGTCGTCAGGGCGATCGCACGTTTGGCGGCATAGGCGCGGGCAATAGTGTCGCAGCGCTCGTTGCCGGGGTCGCCGGAGTGACCGCGCACGTAGATCCACTGCAAGGGGCGATCGAGGGTCTGGTTCACCTCGGTGGTGACGCTGTCTAGGGTCTCCCACAGATCGCGGTTGAGCACGGGCTTTTTGGCGGAGTTGACCCAGCCGCGCCGCTTCCAGCCCGCGATCCACTGGGTGATGCCTTTTAGCACGTATTCGCTGTCGGTGTGGATGGTGACGGGCTCGGTTTGGCCGCTGTCTCGCAGCAGGGTGAGACCGGCGATCGCCGCCTGCATTTCCATGCGGTTGTTGGTGGTGGGAGCCTCGCCGCCGCCAATCTCGTGAACACCGCCATCGACCAGATACAGCACCGTACCCCAGCCGCCGGGGCCAGGATTACCGGAGCAGGCACCGTCGGTGTAAATTTTCTGAATGATTGCCATGGTTTCGATCCCGTCCTTAAAAAATCGTTAATTCAGCCGTGGGGGGTTTACGGTACCAGGGGGCATGCTAAAGCTAAGACCGGATGTCCTCCCCGGACAACCTCCATTCAGGTCATGGGCAGGGTGCACCTATTATCGTCACGGTTATCCCAACGGTGAAGTTAACCCCATGATGCTACGAGAACTAAAAGCTTTTGAGGCTTGCTGGCTAGATCTTAAGGATGTTTATCCCACCAGCGGCCAAGACAATATGGAAATTGCCCACGCCATGGGTCAGCTAGTGGACTGCCTCGCTAAGCCCAACCAAGTCGAGCAAGACCTGCCGAGCCACTTGCAAGCGCTCTTTCGGCAGCTAGCGCTGGCCTACTTTCAGGGATACTCCCCCGCGGAAAGGCCGTTTGAGGCTGCTGCAGTCGCTTTGCCCGTTCCCCCGCCCTGCCCCCGCAGCGATCGCCAGCGGCGGCAAGACATTTCAGCGGCGGTCGAACGGGTCAAAGCTCTGGCCCAGCAGACTCAGTCGCGCATGTGTACCGCTCGGGGACAGGCTGCCCAGTGCGCCACCTCAGATATGGAGACCCTGATCATTCATTTTTCGGATTAACTAGACTCCATCCTGATCAGGAGAGTTGGGTTGAGTCTCCAGAGATAGGGGCGGGCACGGTATCTTAGTGCTATGGCCTACGAACCGCTGCACCACAAGTATCGCCCCCAGACCTTTGGCGCTCTGGTGGGGCAAGATGCGATCGCGACTACCCTCACCA
Organism: Phormidium tenue FACHB-1052; assembly: GCF_014696675.1. Lineage (GTDB taxonomy): Bacteria > Cyanobacteriota > Cyanobacteriia > Phormidesmidales > Phormidesmidaceae > Nodosilinea > Nodosilinea tenuis_A. Next base: position 807,933 of record NZ_JACJQN010000001.1, on the reverse strand, counting down.
GCGCCCTCAACCAGCGGCGCATTGCCCCGGCCTACCTGTTTTGTGGCCCCCGGGGCACGGGCAAAACCTCCAGCGCCCGCATTTTGGCCAAGTCGCTCAACTGTATTGCCCAAGATCACCCCACTCCAAACCCCTGCGGCACCTGCGAAACCTGTCGCTCGATCACCAACGGCTCGGCCCTCGACTTTATTGAAATCGACGCCGCCAGCAACACCGGGGTCGATAACATCCGCGAGCTGATCGAGCGCGCCCAATTTGCCCCAGTGCAATGTCGCTACAAAGTCTATGTGATCGACGAGTGCCTGACTGGTGATTCCTTAGTACTTACCCAAGACGGCCTAGTCAGGATCGACGACCCTGCGATCGAAGGTAAGCAGGTGCTCAGCTATGACGACCAAATAGGCGTGTGGGAGTTTAAGCGTGTTCTGCGCTGGCTTGACCAAGGCACCCGAGACATTTTGGAAATTCAGACTACTCATCGTAGGATCAGATGTACTGGCAATCATTTGATTAGAACTGATCAGGGATGGGTAGCCGCAAGGGACATCAAATCGGGGAGCAAGATCTTGTCCCCTGCGCCTGTGGCTGCGGCACCCTCATCAACAGAGTTGGCTCTGATCGACGACTCCGGCGTTTCGTACGAGGGCACCAGTTTAGGGGCAACACCTAAGGCCAAAAACCTTACAGCCTTGAGCTTATCCTTGAGCAAGCTGAATTCCTGCGGCCAAGGTGCAAATGCGGCTGTGGCGAAAAGCTGGGTATCCCAGAATTCTTGCAGCAAAAAGGGAAAGGACTCAAAAGCATTCAAAGTTATTGGGAAAAACACCCTTACAGAAAGGGGCATGGGCTTTGGGATCTCAGAACCGAGCACCTTAACGAACAGCTCAAACCACTTTCTGCCGAAACCCTTGGGCTTATCTACGGCACTCTGCTGGGGGATAGATCCATCATTTCTCCCAACAAATACAGCAGATTTCCCCGCCTGGCCTGGACCCATGGAGAACAGCAACGGGCATGGATGGAATACAAAGCATCCCGCCTTTCTAACTTGCAGCCAAGCCTATACAGCACAGCCAATGCCGGCTACGGTGCAACCTCTATCTGTTGTCGAACCGTTTGCCACCCTGAACTTGTCCAGGCCTTCAACCTCGTCAGAAGCGACGGTGGATGGAAAGTCGTTTCCTGCGACTGGTTATCCCAGATTTCTCCAGAAGGACTTGCCTGGTGGTACATGGATGATGGCTCCCTCAGCCTCAGTCCCCAAGGCAGCCCCCAAATCCAGTTCCATACCGAAGGCTATACCACCGCAGAAAATCAGCTCATTGCTGAATGGCTCACCGACTTGGGTTACTCAGCGAAAGTCAGATCCTACACAAAAGCCTTCAGCGGCAAGCGATACGACTACATCGCAACGGGGGCAAAGGCGGCTCGGAGCTGGCTGGTCGATCTGCAAAAGTTTTCCATTCCTGAAATGGACTACAAATTTGGAGACGGTCGTATCTGTCTGCCCCGCTGGAGTTGAGCCGGTCTACGACATTGAGGTTGAAGACAACCACAATTTTGTTGCCAATGGGCTGTTGGTTCACAACTGTCACATGTTGAGTACGGCGGCGTTTAATGCGCTGCTCAAGACCCTAGAGGAACCACCTAGCAATGTGGTGTTTATCCTGGCGACCACCGACCCCCAGCGGGTGCTGCCGACGATTATTTCTCGCTGCCAGCGGTTTGACTACCGGCGCATTCCCCTAGAGCCGATGATCGCTCACCTGCGGAAGATTGCCGACCAGGAAAATATCGTTATCAATGACGAAGCCCTGCGGCTGGTGGCCCAGGTTTCCCAAGGGGGGCTGCGCGATGCCCAGAGTTTGCTCGACCAGCTCAGTCTGCTAGCGCCTCCTGTAGAAGCCGATGCGGTGTGGGATCTGGTGGGGGCCGTGCCCGAGCGCGATCTGCTGGCCCTGGTGCAGGCCATCCTCAGCGACGACGGCACCGCCGTGCTCGACGTTGCTCGCAAGCTGATGGATCGGGGCCGGGAACCGCTGATTGTGCTGCAAAACCTGGCTGGGTTCTACCGCGATCTGCTGATTGCCAAGACGGCGGGCGGTCGCCACGACCTAGTCGCTATCACGCCCCCCACCTGGGCTGACATGCAAACCCTGGTGCAACCTCTCGATCCAACATTGCTGCTACTAGGGCAACAGCACCTGCGTAGCGCCGAGGGGCAGGTCAAAAACACCACCCAACCTCGGCTGTGGCTGGAAGTGACGCTGCTAGGGCTATTGCCCTCGACGTTGGCTGGGCAAGTCGGTGGAACGATCAGTGCCGGGCGGTCGTCGGGTGCGATCGGAGGGGCGATCGCACCAATCCCCACGCCGCAGCCAGCACCGCCAATTGTTAGTCCACCGGCCTCAGTGCCGCCGCCCGCCTCACCAGACCCGGCGCTACCGCCGGAAACTGCCAATGGCACAGCGCCAGCGCCAGCTCCCGTGCCTGCCGCCGCATCAAACTCGCCCCCCAACAATGGCCAAGACGCGCCGCCTACCTCCAACGCCACCCCATCCCCTAACCTGGGGCAGCTGTGGCTTCAGGTGATCGCCGTACTAGAGCCCTTAGGCACCCGCGCCCTGATGCAGCAGCAGGGCAGCCTGCTGTTTTTTGACGGGGTGGTGGCCCGAGTCGGCATCAGCTCTCGACCACTGTTTAAGATGGCCCAGGGCCGCGTCGAGAATGTGGAGGCGGCCTTTCAGCAGGTGCTCAACCACAAAGTGCAGGTTTCCCTGGAGGTGCTGCCCGACCCAAAGCCTGAGGCCCCAGCCCCCAACATCTCCCAGGCGCCGGGGCAGCAAAATACCACTCCACCCACTCCAGTGGTTTTCAGTCCTCCGCCCCCGCCTGTCGTTGCAGCGCCCCCGGCAGACGCGTCAGCAGAACCGGTGGCAACTCCTGAACCTGCTCTTGCGGCAGACGCCAGTTCCGCTGCTCCTGCGCCGCCGTCTTTACCTGCGATCGCCAGCGACTTTGATCGAGCGGTAAAAAACTTTGCCCATTTCTTTAACGGCCAAGTGGTCGATTTGGACGATGACCTAAGCCCTGGGATTGATAAAACGCTGCTGAAGCCCTCGGAGGCGGCAGCTAAGCAACCCTCCCACGCCGACAAGGATGTGCCGTTTTAGGGCGATCGCTACTTGCGAAATCTCAACTTACAGTTAAACAAGCCGGATTCGGCATTATCTGCTTCCGTTTAGCCGAAGGTGCCGCCGTTCCAGCCCCACATGGCACCGGGGGCATCGACAAACTCAATGTAAGTGCGATTTTTGGGCACGCCCAGGGCAGTTTCTAGCTGGGTGCAAAACTCCTGGCTCATGGCGCGGGTTTTAGCCCCGCCCATGGTGCCCACGCTCTTGATCTCGATGTAGCACACAGGGTCTGTGGTACCGCCAAAGGTCATGGGGATGTTGGCCTCAAAAGCCGTCATCACGTAGGATTCTGGCTTGCCTAGGTGGCTGGCCAAACTGGCAGAAAGCTTTTTCAGCAGCCCTTCGACCTCGGCGCGATCCGGAGAGGGGATCGATGTTTGAATTTTGATCAGGGGCATGGTTGGGGTGGGTAGGGGAGGTGGGGAGTGAGAGGAGTTTTGAATTTTGGGCGTTGCTGAATTGAGGAATGAATCTGCAAAAGCAACAGTTGCTGCATCGCCCCCCAACCCCCCAAATTTGGGGGGCTTTGAAGTCGTCTGGTTCCCCCCAGAATTGGGGGCTAGGGGGGCAAATCATACCGTTGATCAGCAACGCCGAATTTTGAATTTTGAATTCCCAGTTTTGAGCGTTGAGTTGTACCTGTAATGCCTAAACTCAAAATTCAAAACTAAGAACTCAAAACTCATCCATTATCTACCCGCCGTAGTTCCAGCCGGTGCTTTCCAGCAGCAGGGGGTCGCCTTCGCGGTGAATAGCGGCCCCGACCACTTCGCCCACAAACACGGTGTGGTCACCGTGCTCGACAGCGCCCACCACCCGACATTCCACATAGCCAAGGGTGTCTTTGATGATCGGGCAGCCGGTTTCGGGGCCGGGGTAAAACTCGATGTCTTCAAACTTGTTGCCTACCCGGCGCAGGGGCTTAAAGAAGTTTTGGGCCAGTTCTTTTTGCCCAGCCTCTAAAAAGCTGAGGGCAAACACGCCGCTAGATTTCACCATGGCGTGGGAGGTGGAGTCGTTTTTGACGCAGTTCACCACCAGGGGGGGCTGAAAGGAGGCCTGCATCACCCAGCTCGCCGTGAAGCCATTGAGGTCATCTCCATCTTTGACGCCACAGATGTATAGCCCGTGGGGAATCTTGCGCAAAAGGGTTTTCTTAGCTTGCTCGTCTAGCACAGGACACCTACAGAATGAAGCTTTAGGGGCAGTGTAATACAGCCGCCGCCCCCGCCTCTACTCAATTAGTCATAAAAAAGGCGCACCGCAGTGCGCCTGGTGTAGTGTGTGATGCCCTGACCCTATTTGTTGGGCTGGGGAGTCATGCGCAGGTAGGGCTTGATTTCGGTCACGCCCTTGGGGAAGCGCTGCTTGGCTTCTTCGGTGGGAATGGTGGGGGCTACGACTACGTCGTCGCCGTCTTTCCAGTCTACGGGGGTGGCGACGCTGTAGTTGTCGGTGAGCTGGAGCGAGTCAATTACCCGCAGAATTTCAGCAAAGTTGCGTCCGGTGCTCGGCGGATAGGTGATGGTCAGCCGCAGCTTTTTGCTGGGGTCAATGACGAACACGCTGCGCACGGTCACCTTGGCGTTTGCATTGGGGTGAATCATGCCGTAGAGGTCGGAGACCTTTTTGTCGTCGTCGGCAATGATCGGGTAGTTGACGGTTACGCCCTGGGTTTCATTAATGTCGCCAATCCAGCCCTGGTGGGAATCAGCGCTGTCTACGCTGAGGGCAATGACTTTAGCATTGCGCTTGTCAAACTCGGGCTTAAGCCTGGCCACGCTGCCCAACTCAGTGGTGCACACGGGGGTGTAGTCAGCGGGGTGCGAAAATAGCACGACCCAGCTATCGCCAGCCCAGCTATAAAAGTCAATTTCACCCTCGCTGGTCTGCTGGGTGAAGTTAGGTACCTGATCGCCAAGTTGAAGCGCCATCTCAAATCTCCGTTTAATCTCGACAGGGTGCAAATTAAAGTTGCTCAGCGTTCACGTTCGCTATTCTCCCACAAACCCCGGTATTCCGGTCGGGGTTTAGAGGATTATCTTAAGGATTGTAGCGTAGGCGTTTGTGCTACGTGCGATCGCCCGACCACCCCCAATTGTCCGCAACAGAAACACCTAGGGACATGCCCTAGGTGTCTCAGAAATCGTTGCTCAACTCACAGCTGGGAAATATTTTTGGGAATTCCCATGGGTTGCGCCTAAAACTGGCGATCGAACACCTTGGGCTCATAGGCGCTACACCCGTCGCAGGGCCCCATGGGGTTCATCGCGCAGCGCAGGTAGGGCGATCGCGCATTTAAGTCGCAGGTGATGTCGCCGATCATATAGCCCATGCCATCGACATAGTGCATGTCGCTATTGCCATCGAGCAGCTTGAGCATGCTCTGGCCCAAGGTCGTCGGCATAGCTGACGTGTCACTGCCGCACTTTTCATTTCGGTCAGCCCGTACGCTTAAGTAAGCTGACACCAAGGCTGGGGTAAGACCGACAACGAAAATTAGAACAATGACGAGCATGAACCTATAGTCCGAAACTAGCAAGGTTATCCTAACGCGATGAATTGGCAGACCAGCCCAATGCCGCTAGGGATTGGTACGTACCGTTGCGTTACTTAGCCTTTCGCAACATAGACCAGCAAGGGTCGCTCCGCTCTCTTACGCTAAATCAAAGGCAAAATCAGCCACCAGAACGGCTCTCCATGTTTGTAGTCAGGGGCGACGCCTCTGCGCCCAGAAAGTTCCCGATTATAGGGATGACCAATGAATTTATAGTTAGACTTTGAGAGAGAACGATTTTTGGTGCAGTTCTCACCCAAAATCTCCTTGTTTTCCTATCACCTGAACAAGATCCTGAACTTTCATGTATTGGCGGATCTTGGTTTATAGCCGATTATCAAAACATCCTGTAGACTCGCGTGTGCTCCAAAGCTAAGACCGGGTAGGGCCACAGGACATTGTGGAGGTTCGCTCCTCAGTGATAGCGCCTTACCCGGCTTTTTACTTTTAAAGCCTAAATATGAAATCCCAGCGCTGGGCCATCTGCCCTCAAGGAGCGTTGTTGCGCCTGTTCTAATCAAAAGAGCGATGGCTATAGCTGGCTGATGGGCTTGGCGATCGCAGTGGTTTTGCTCAACCCCCTCGCCAATCTGTTCAATCCCACAGCGTTCTACCTTTGTCTAATCTGCCGTACTGGCAGCTTCAACCATGGCGTAGAGTTGCAACCATTCTTCTACCACGTAGGGAGCCGCAACCAGTCGAGCCGTGCCTTCACCCCGCAGCGGCACCCGCAGCGTCAACGGAATCGGGCGTTGAAGATTGGCTAGCACGGCATCCATCTGATATTGGGCAACCCCATCGGGCAGCGCTTGGGTTTGAGGATCGAGCTGGTGCGGCGCTTGCCATTGAGCGCTAGTGCCGGTTTCAATAGCCAGGTCACGGTTAGGATCTGTGGCCGCCTGTCCCGGAAAGCCTACTAAACGCAGAAAGGTACCCTGAAAAATGCCCTCTGTGTAGCGCTTAAACACCGTAGCCTGCCAAGCCAGATCGGTCTGGTCACGCAGGCTCTGGCGTGAACGGTAGGTCGTTTGCCCAGGCTGCTCGTGGTAGGTGTGAATAGAGGCTAGAGCTGGCTCGGCCAGCGCCAGCAGCAGCAAACAGCCCAGCAGGAGGGCCAGAATTGTCAGCCGCAGGGCACGCCAGAGGTGATGCATGGGGAGATGAGGGAGATAGGGGAGATGAGGCGATGGAGAAGGATAGCCACGTTTGCAGTGGTTGTGTCCATTATCTCCCCATCATCCTCACCTTCCTCATCTCCTGACCTTCTACAACTGGCTCATCTGATTCAGCGTCTGTCGATAGCCCGCGGCTTCGCCCTGTTGTAAAAAGAGCTGGGCGGCTTGCTCAAAGTCGCGGCGGGCACCGGCATCATCGCCCAAACGGGCGCGCACTACACCCCGGTTGTAGAACAGCCTGGGGTCAGTGCTGTTAGAGGAGCTAGCAATGGCCTGGGTAAGGTCTTGATAGGCATCTTGGGGTTGGTTCACCTGTAGGTAGGCCGAGCCGCGAGCCGAGTAGGCCTCTAGGTAGCTGGGTTGCGCCGCGAGGGCCTGACTGTAGTCGTCGATCGCACCAAACACATCCCCAGCAGACAGGCGGGCGTCGCCTCGAGCCTTAAACGCCTCTGCGTAGGCGGGGTCAAGGAACAGCGCTTCGGTATAGTCGGCGATCGCGGCGGTTGCATCCCCCGCTTGCAGGAGTGCATCGCCCTTTTGTTTGTAGGCCATCGCCGAGTCGGGGTTGAGTTGTAGCACCTGGGCAAAGTCTTGCTGGGCTCCGCCGAAGTTGCCCTGGCTGGCGCGAACGGTGCCTCGGCTCATATAGGCTTCGGTCAGTTCGGGGTTGAGCGCTAGGGCGCGATCTAAATCTTCTAATGCCCGAGAAGGCCGCCCCTGGCGGAAATAGACGTAGCTGCGGTTGAGGTAGGCCCGGGCCATCTCCGGGTCGCGGTTGACGGCCTCGTTAAGGTCGCTCAAGGCCGTGTCAAACAATCCGAGGTGATAGTACGACACCCCGCGCCCCATGTAGGCTCGCGGCAGATCGCCATTTAGCTCAATGGCTTTGCTAAAGTCAGCCACAGCTGCAGTGTAGTTGCTGACTTGCTCTAGGGCAAAGCCCCGCAGTACGTAGGCGGTCGGATCGTCGGGAGTCAGCTCAATGGCGGTGGAAAAATCTTCGATGGCGAGATCGTAGCGACCCTGTTCGCTGTCGATCAGGCCGCGGTAGAGGTAAGCGCCGACGGCGTCTGGGTTGAGCTCAAGGGCGGCGTTGAAATCGGTCTGAGCTTGGCTAGACTCACCCTGGCGGTAGTAAACGCTGCCTCGGGCAAAGAGGGCATTGGTGTTGCTAGGCTCAAGGCTGAGGGCCTGGTTGAGGTCAATCAAGGCGCGATCGTAGTCGCCCTGCTCAGAGTAGATTAGGCCTCGGTAGAGGTAGGCGTTGGCCAGATTAGAATCTTTTTCGATCGCCAAGTCAAAAGATTCCAGGGCAGCGTCATAGTCACCGCTGTTGTAGCGTTCCACCCCTTGGTTGTAGGCACCAATAGCCGACAGACCGGGCTCAGCCGCTTCCGGTTCGGGCGCTTCAGGCTCAGCTAGAGTGGGCTCAAGGCCTTCGAGATCCATCTCCTCGGGGCCAGCCGCCTCGGGTTCCATGACCTCCGGCTCAGCGGGAGCTTGGGCGTAGCCCCTTCCGGGGGTGGCCCCAATCATCAGGCCCAAGCCCAATAGCAAAATGGCATAACGCAGTTTCATGGCTTCCCCTCCACCGACGGTGTTTGCAGATTTAGTAGGCTGGTGCTGCCCCTAAGCAGACTGTTTTGTCAGCATACCCACCCACGCCCCTGGCGCTAATGATAGGTCAGCTTATTTAGGTTGAGAGACGGGTTAAAGAGTTTTTTCTAGAATTGTAAGTACCCGCTGTTATCCCATCGCTCTGCCGTACCTTGCGAGCCGTTGTGACCCTCAATGGTTGAGCTCACTGACGGTTGCATTCCTTCTTCTCATCTCCCCTGTTATCTTCATCTCCTCCTTCTTCCTGATCCCCTCTGCCCCGGCTTCCGTGTAAGATGAGAGCATGAGTTACATCCCTTCACATGCGATCGCCCTATGTCGTTTTTCCGGTCCTACATTGCGCCCTTGCTGATTGTGCTAATTTTTGCGGTCGCGATGCTGGCGGTCAGTGCCCGCATCTTTTTGCCCAGCGATATGATGGCTCCTGCCCCGATTGAAGAGCCTATATCGGCGATGGGGTCAATGCCTACGGCCCAAGCCGATCTAATCATGCCTGAACTGTCGGAACTCATTCATGGGCCTCAGAGTATGCGGGTTGAGGGATAAGGTTGGGTTTAATCCCTTCACTTAAGCAAGTTTCTAACTAATGCGAAGCCCCCGGCAGATAATCTGTCGGGGGCTTCTAAACTTAAACCTTATAGCCTGTAACTAGACACAATGGGCTGGATAATTCTCCTCCAGACAGGATGTCGTTTAAGCAATTCGGAGACAGCAGCACTTTGACTGATTACCTTGAGAGTTTTCCTCAAGAAGTTCCGATTAAATAGAGATGTTTAAATGCCGTCGTAAAGAAACCATCGCGTGGGGTTTATAGCGTTTCTGGGCATTTCTTAACAGAGCTCTCATCAGTTACAGAGAGGAAATATCAACAACCGAGTAAAGTGCTGCTGGTATTTGACGAGATAGATTCAGACGTTAAATCGATAACGTACCTCCTATTTACAGGACTGAACTATTCGATCTGTCGGGGAAGAAACCGTTTTTTGTATCAATCGATTCACTTCCTTATCTATTAAGATACTCCCCTGCTTTGTGGATGGCTAGGGATGATACTAAAGTTTATGATTAGATTAACAGCTACTATCATTCTGTTGAAAAGTCAGCGTTTTCGACCCTGCTCTCAGGTGGCAAAAGTGCTTTTGGGCTGGGATGTTGGGGCTGTGGTGGGGGCACCCAGACGCTACTATTAGTAGGCGGTTGCCTCTAGGGAGGTAGTCGGCTGATTTAAGCTAGAGGCGAAAGGGTAAGGAGCGATCGCAGTGACGCAGATAGAACAGATTACCGGCACCGGCATTCCCCTCGTGGGCAACGACATCGACACCGATCGCATCATTCCGGCTCGGTTTCTCAAGTGCGTGACCTTTGACGGGCTGGGCGAGCAGGTGTTTGCCGACGATCGCGCCGCTTTGGAGGGTCGTCATCCCTTCGACCAGCCCCAGTACCAGGGGGCCACAATTTTGGTGGTCAACCGCAATTTTGGCTGCGGTTCATCGCGGGAGCACGCTCCCCAGGCGATCGCCCGCTGGGGCATAAAAGCTGTGCTGGGCGAGAGCTTTGCGGAAATTTTCTTTGGCAATTGCGTTGCGATCGGCATTCCCTGTCTGACGGCGACCTTTGAGGTGGTGAGCCAGGTGCAGGCCGCGCTAGAGGCCGATCCAACAGCTGCGGTAACGCTCGATTTGGTGACTCAAACCGTGACCTTTGGGGCCGAGACGGGAGCTGTGGCGATGCCCGAAGGAGTGCGTCAGGCCTTTTTGGCGGGCACTTGGGATGCTTGCGGTCAGCTCGTCGCCAACGCCGAGGCGATTCGCGCCACGGCGGCAACGCTGCCCTACGTGGCTTGGTAAGGGCACAGCATGCTGTGCTCCTACCCATAGATTTGCAACACCCTGTGGATTTTGCCGCAAAACTAGGCACTCTCTAGGGAGATCCCTCACCCCCTTATGCGGGCTGTTGCTATGGTTTCTTCCGCTGTGCGATCGCTGACCCCCTGGTTGCAGGCCGATCCGGCCTTGCTGCCGGGTTCCACAGCCGCAACCCTGGGCAATACGGTGTGTCGCATGGTGCCCTTGGCCATTGAGCGCCCCACCCTGGGTCGTGAGCCAGCGATCGCGGCGGCAATGAAGCAGCTAGTGGCCCAGAGCATGAGGCTGCGATCGCCCCTGGGCGGCTGGCCCGCCGACCTGCCTCAAACCCCCGACAGCCTGGCCCCCTATCTGAGCGAAGAAACGGGGGAACTGCTGGATCACCTAACTGCGTCAGCCGCATCGGTGCCGTCCGTCACCAGCACCCTGGTTCCGGTGCCCCAGTTGGTGCCCCACCTGCTGTGGCTGCTCGCCAGCAGCGGCTACGAAGTGATGCGCCTGATCGAGGGTGTGCAAGCCCGCATCTTTAACCCCCAAAACCAGGGGGGCATTTGCATTGTGCGCCTGGTGCCGGTGCTCACCCTCACCCTAGAAGAGACCGGCTATGCCCTGGATCTGGTCACGCAAACAGACCCAGCGCCGGTGCTATATCTGGCCGAAGATATCGAAATTCGACTATTAGAGAATGACCTCGACAGCCAGCCCTTGCCCTGCGGTGACCTGTTGACTCAGGTAGCTAGGCAAGTGGGCTACACCCAGCCTGGCTTGGGTGCTCTACTCGCTGGCGGCTGCGAGGTTGAGGCGCTCCGCCCCTTTCAACTTTGGCAGAACGGCAGTTTGCACCTCCGCCTGCACCTGGCTGAAATGGAGACCCAGGCGCCATCTCAGTCCTACAGTAGCCATAGCGAGGCGATGCCCGATGCGCTGTATCTGCCGCCGGGGGGTGAGCAACGCGCTGGGACAACGGCGTCGGGCTTTACCCTAGATGACTTTGCCAGCACTCTGGTCGATGGCCCAGACGATGCTACGGCTGGCGTGCTGGGCGACTGGCTCACCTTCACCAATGAACGCTGGATTCAAACTTTTCTGAGTGCTTACGCCGAGCAGGTAGTGGCGCAGCATCTACCTCAAATGCTGCTGGGCCAGGCGGGCGATACTCCTTCGGAGCGGCTTCGCCAACGGGAAGATCTTTGTAATCGTGTCACCTACGCCGCCACCGATCTGGTGCAGGGTGCTAGCGGCCTCTTTAAGCACACCTTTGTCCATGAGCCGGTGTTGGTAGCAGATCTGTGGCCTCGACTGCGCTGGCACCTGGCCCAAAGCTCAGAACGGGTGATGCAGCTAATGGGGGGCGTATCGGCTCAGGTGTTGCCGCCAGGGCTAAGCTGGCAGCAGGGCAGCCTCTACCTGCGCCCGCTGATGCAGCTCACTACCTCCAATCGCAGCTGGATTGTCGACTTAGGCCGGGGACGGCTCTTGCCCACCACACCCCAGGCACTACCCGCCGAGGCCGCCGTCGATGTGGCCGATGACCCCTGGGGGCCGCCGCTCACCGTGGCCGATCTAACCACGCTGGTGGATGGCGATCTGAGCTTGCATACGCCTGCGATCGCAGCTCTGCGCCAGGGCACCTCCATTCACCTGCACCGGCTCGATGCCGAAGTCGGTTGCCAGGCAGGGCAGCTCACCCTCGACTGGTGCTTCACCCTGCAAACCACGCTATAGCGGTAGCTGTTCAAGATAATTTGGCCGCCGTTCCAATGATGGCAAAGGCCGTGAATTTTTTGGCCGCTTTATGACATCTCACCCCTTGCCAAAGAGCAAATCGCCTAGAGTGAGAACGAACTGTGGCGCATCCCAAAGGCATTAGATATCGTGTCTCCACTGACCCCAGGGCTGATCCAAGAGCCCATCTACCTCTACAGTATTTGCCCTCGCCCTCTGCAACCTCTGCCCCTGCCCCTGGGGCTGGCTGCACCCACCCAGCTAATTGCCGTAGACAACGTTGCTGCCCTAGTTGAAACTGGTGTCGATCTCCAGGCTCTGCAAACCGACGAACCGCGACTGCTCAATGCGGTGCTCAGCCATGATCGCGTCATCTGCGAGCTGTTTCAGCACACGCCTCTGCTGCCCCTGCGGTTTGGCACGCAAATTGCCACCATCGAGCATCTCAAGGCCCACCTGGCCAGCCAGGGAGCCGACTATGCCGCCAAACTGGCCATCCTAGGCCACCAGGTTGAATACCAGCTCAAGCTGGTGGCCCAACCCGTTGAGCTACCGCCCCTGGCTGAGGGGTTGACCGGGCGCGACTACTTTTTGGCAAAAAAACAGCGCCTCCAAGATCAAACCGCTGCTCAAGAGCAGCAACACCAGGAGCTTGAGCAGGTGCTCAATGAGCTTCACGCTGCCTACGAAAATTATCTCGAGGCCGAGAGCCCTGCCGGGGAGGCGCGGGTCTACCTGCTGATCGATCGCGCTGCCGCTGAGGGTCTGGAGCAGCGGGTGGAAGAGTTGCGATCGCAGACCACCCACTGGCAAATCACTCTCAGTGAACCGCTTCCCCCCTACCATTTTGTCTAAGGGAGTTTTCCATACCCACCCATCCCCTCACCTCTATGGCCCCACCTGAAACTCTGGGTAGGCTTCCATCGCGTGCTCGCCCAGATCAAGGCCCTGAATTTCTTCAGCTTCAGATACGCGAATGCCTACAGTAGCCCGCAGCGTCAACCAACCCACCAGGCTAAAGGACACGGTAAATGCCCCCACCGCTGCAATGCCCAAGATCTGAATGAGTAGCTGCTGAATGCCGCCCCCCATCAGCAGTCCAGCCAGGGGCCCAGAGGCTTCGTCGTACCAGGAATACACACCTGGCGTAGCGCTAAACAGCCCCAGGGCTACAGTGCCCCAAGTGCCACACACCAGGTGTACCGAAACCGCCCCTACTGGGTCATCAATTTTGAGCGCGTCGAGCAGCGTGACCGAGAAAACCACAATGACCCCGCCGACCAAGCCGATCAGCGCCGCACTGCCCAGATTAATGTAGGCGCAGGAAGCCGTCACAGAGACCAGCCCCGCCAGCACGCCATTGATAATCATTGATAGGTCAGGCTTGCTCAGATAAATCCAAGATGTCACCGTAGCGGCCAACCCGCCGAGCGCAGCGGCAATATTGGTGGTAACCACAATATGGCTAATGGCAAAGGGGTCAGCGGCCATGACTGAGCCGGGGTTGAACCCAAACCAGCCCAGCCACAAAATTAGGCAGCCCAGCGCCGAAATGCTCAGGTTGTGCCCTGGCATCGCCACCGGGCGAGCCTGAAACCGCCCCCGCCGTGGCCCCAGCAAAATCGCCCCAACCAGGGCCGCCCAGCCGCCCACAGAATGCACCACCGTAGAACCGGCAAAGTCGCGGAAGCCCAGGTCAAACAGCATGCCGCCGCCCCAGATCCAGTGGCCTGTGATGGGGTAAGAGATGCCCACCAGCAGCAGGCTAAAGATGAAGAACGCCAAAAATTTAATTCGCTCGGCTACGGCCCCAGACACAATGGTTGCAGCCGTCCCAGCAAAGGCTAGCTGAAAGAAAAACTTGGCGTTTAGCGGCACCCCAGCCCAGTTCAACGCACTATAGGTGCCTCGGTAGGCATCGCCAATGGCGGGGCTGTTGTCGGCCCCTTGCAGCAAAAATCCTGAGAAGCCAAACAGAGGGTTGCCGTCGCCAAACATGAGGCCAAAGCCCACTACCCAAAATGCCAGGGTCGAGAGGCCAAACACAATCAGGTTTTTGGCCAGCAGGTTGACGGCGTTTTTGCTGCGGCAAAAGCCGGTTTCAAGCATGCAGAAGCCAGCATTCATAAAGAACACCAGAAACCCGGCTACCAGTACCCACACCGTGTCTAAGGCAACTTGAAGGTCAGTCGTGCTGACGCCCTGCGCTAAAGCAGCAGGGCAAAGCAGCAGTAAACTACCCAACGTTACCCAGGGCACATAACGCCATCGCCCCCCTGGCTTTCCCAACGGATGCAGTAGTTGTTTTGAGGCGTTTTCCTGCTGCAACATAGCTCGGTGTGTCTCCCAATCGGCTTTCTCTAATAAGCCCATAGGTTGCCACGAATTACTGTTAGTAGCGCAAGTTTTTATACCACCGTCAGATTAACGACGGCGAGCCTGCGGATGACAACGATGCGCCCAACCACGTCGGGAGCGCTCGTCACACCCGCCAGTCTCACCTCTCCACCTATTTTTCCTAATCTTCCTCTGGCTCGTAGGTGGAGGCGATATAGAGTTCCTTGAGCTGGGCTTCGTCTACACCCGAGGGAGCTTGGGTGAGCAGACAGCGGGCCTGCTGGGTCTTGGGGAAGGCGATCGCATCCCGAATCGATTCCTCACCCGCCAGCAGCATGACAATCCGATCCAACCCGTAGGCAATGCCGCCGTGGGGCGGAGTGCCATACTCAAAGGCTTCGAGCAAAAAGCCAAACTTGTCGCGGGCTTCTGACTCAGATAGGCCAATGGTGTCAAACACCTGGCTCTGCACCTCGGGCTGGTAGATGCGCAGGCTGCCGCCGCCGATTTCGTAGCCGTTGAGCACGATGTCGTAGGCGATCGCCCGGGCGGTCTTGAGGTCGTCAATATCCTCAGGGTTGGGCGCGGTGAAGGGGTGGTGCAGGGCTTCGAGGCGCTGCTGGTCGGCGTTCCACTCAAACATGGGAAAGTCGGTCACCCACAGCAGGTTGTAGGTGCCCTCGGGGATTAGGTTCATTTCGCGGGCGATCGCCTGGCGCACCCGATCCAGCGTGGCATTGACAATATCCGTTGGCCCCGCCCCAAACAGCAGCAGCGTGCCCTCGGTGGCCCCAGTGCGGCGCAGCAGTTCCGCCATTTGATCGGCATTTAGGTTGTCTTTGATTGCGCCGATGGTATCCACTTCGCCATTGCCCCGCACCCGCACGTAGGCCAGACCCTTAGCCCCGGCATCCGCTGCAATTTTGAACACATCGCCGCCCGGCTTAATCCGCACGTTCGAGATTTGGTCATTGCCGTTGGGGATGGGCAGCACTTTGACGATGCCGCCGTCTGCGATCGCGCCCGAGAACACCTTAAAGCCGCAGCCTTTCACCAGGTCAGACACATCCACCAGCTCCAGACCGTAGCGGGTGTCAGGCTTGTCGCTGCCGTAGCGATCCATCGCCTCGGCGTAGGTCAACCGGGGAAAGGGTAAGGGGATGTCAACGCCTTTCACTTCCTTAAAGATGTGGGCCACCAGGGCTTCATTCAGCGCCAGAATCTCGTCCTGGGTCATGAAGCTCATTTCCATGTCGAGCTGGGTGAACTCGGGCTGGCGATCGGCCCGCAAATCTTCGTCGCGGAAGCAGCGGGCGATCTGGTAGTAGCGATCGACCCCGGAAACCATCAGCAATTGCTTGAACAGCTGGGGCGACTGGGGCAGAGCGTAAAACTCACCGGGGTTGACCCGCGAGGGCACCAGATAATCTCTGGCACCCTCTGGGGTGGAGCGGGTGAGAATGGGGGTTTCGACTTCGTAGAAGCCCTCCTGGTCTTCGAGAAAACGGCGAATGGCTTTGGTAACTTCGTGGCGAATGCGCAGGTTTTGGGCCATGCGTTCCCGCCGCAAATCCAGATAGCGATACTTCAGCCGCAGATCTTCGCGCACGCTCTCAGAATCAGCGGTGGAGACCTGAAACGGCAGCGGCTTGCGCACCGCATTTAGCAGCTCAATGGTGTCGGCGAAGATCTCGACCTCCCCGGTCGGCAGCTTGGGGTTGATGGAACCCTCCTGGCGCTGGCTGACCCGGCCCTGAATTTTGACCACATACTCGTTGCGCAGCGGGTCGGCCTGGGGATAGGAGGCCGGGGTGCGTTCGGGGTCGCTGACGATCTGCACGACTCCGGTGCGATCGCGCAGGTCAATAAAAATAACGCCCCCATGGTCGCGGCGGCGATCGACCCAGCCGAACAGGGTAACGGTGCTGCCAATGTCGCTGGCCCGCAGGGTGCCGCAGTAGTGGGTGCGCATAGTGAACTGCTTATAGTTGAAATTTCAAAACCTTCCCATTATCTAGGATAGTGGGTGAGCTTGAAAGCTATTTTTTTCGGCGAATTTCTAACGAAACTCTGTGATGTCAGTGCTTGAGGATGAAGGAATGGTTGGGGTGCAGTGCGGGCAACAGCAGATCGCTAACGTGCAGGCGATTGTCTTCGATAAAGACGGCACTTTGGCTAACTCCCACCATCTGTTGCAGCGCACGGCTCTGGCACGGGCAGCGGCCTGCGCAGCGGCAGCGGGGGCGGGGGATGACTTGATTCAAGCCCTTTTAGACTGTTTTGGCGTCTCTGCCCACGGCATTGACCCCGACGGGTTGATGGCGGCGGGCACCCGCGAGGCCAATAAGCAGGGGGCGGTAACGGTGCTGGTGAAGGCGGGGCATTCCCTAGCGCAGGCTACGGAGTGGGTGGCGGACTGCTTTGCGGCGGTGAATGCAGCCCGCAACGGCAAGGCGGCCTATACCCCACCTTTTGAAGGTACGGCGGCTATGCTAGAACGGTTGCACCAGAGTCCTCTCAAAATTGGCGTGCTGTCGTCCGATAGCCCGGCCTTCGTCGAAGAATTTTTGACCTATTACAAGCTGCTGCCCTGGGTAGATGAGTGGCAGGGGACAGGGCCAGAGGATCCGCCGAAGCCGGATCCGACGCTGCTGGGGGTATTGTGCGATCACCTCCAGGTTTCAGTCGCGCACACCCTAGTTGTCGGCGATAGCTGGGTCGATCTAGCCTTGGCAGAACAGGCTAAAGCCGCAGGGTTTGTGTCGGTATCTGAGCCCTGGGGGCGATCGCCCGTGCCCGGTGCCACCCTAGTTTTAAGCCAGTGGGATGATTTAACTGCCGAGACTGAGTTCGGCTGACCCGATAACGATGGAGAGCAAACGCTATGGTGTCGTGGGTTTTAAAGGAATGGCAAGTTGCGGTTACGGCTCTGTTGCAGGGCGAAACCATCTTGCTGCTGCGTAAGGGCGGCATTCGCGAAGCCAAGGGGCAGTTTGCGCTGGCGGCGCGGCAAGTGTTGCTGCTGCCCACCACAGAACATCAAAAAGCAGCCTTGCTGAAGGATGCCTTTCGACCCCTGATCACCGAGGAAGTCGCTCACGATGACCAAGTGCGGTTTGACGGGTGGGCGACCATTACCCACGCCCTGCCCCTCAGCGCAGAGGCAGAGGTGGTGGCCCTGCTGCCCTACCTGGTGTGGAATGAGCAATTTGTGGCAGAACGGCTCAACTGGCAACCCGATCGCCCCCTCTATGGGCTGTTGCTTCGAGCCTATCGACTAGATGCATCGCTGGTGCTGCCCCGCCATGCTGGGTACAACGGCTGCCGTTCTTGGGTTGAAATTGGCGAATCGGTAGCGGTGGGGAATAGCATACCTGCCATGGCTGAGACCGATTACACCGACCAAGTCAACGCCATTTTGGCCGCGCTGCCTACGGTGATGCCAATTGTCCCGTAGCGATTGTCTTGAAAGGACTCCTGTTAAACTGCAAACAGATAGAGCGATCGCTAACCGCTATGAATGACCCCCAAGTGCAATACGTTTCTGATGACCAGGGAGAGGTCACTGGAGTGATTCTCTCCATTCAGCTTTGGCGGGATATTCTGAGCGAACTGGAGACTCAGCATTTGCTTAAGAGCGAGACGATGCGCCAGCGACTTCTAGCAGCCAAGCAGCGCTCCACTGGGGTCGCCTTCAAAGGGTGAATTGTAGGGTGCATTCGCGGCGCGATCGCCCCTGCTGCAACCCTTTCACCTTCGTCTCGTCGCAATGCACAGCAGGGAGTCGGATATTGGGATTCTCGTGATGGGGCAGTGGTGCATTGCGGAGCAAGGATTTATGGTTGGAGGAGTGGGTTTGGGGTCGCGAATGCACCCTATTGCAGGAGCCTCCACAGCAACCCGGCCAGCCCCATACCCACCACAAACCATACGGTGACTGGCAACTTTTGAGGGCGAGTAGATAGGGTGGTGGGTGGTGGGGTCGGCATAGACTTGGCGAGCCAATCTGGGTCTTTGGGCGGTGGTTCGCCAATGGTTGGGGCGTGCTTGGGTTCGGCTACAACTATCTGACCAAGGTTATAAATGGCTCGATCGCAGTCTTCAACTTCTTTCTGTAAACCCATATCTTGGAATAGTGCTCTGGCTGCTTCATAGGCTTGACGGGCGTCCCATTTTTGGTCAACCCTGGCTAGAGAATTGCCAAAGCTAAAAAGAGAATTGGCTTCAAAGTTACGTTTGCCAATTTCATGCGCAATAGTTACAGCTTCTTGAAAATACTTAATAGCGCGTTGATACTCTCCAAGAGAGTTCAATACCAAACCTAAATTGCACAAAGAACCTGCTTCACTTGCACGATCGCCTATCTCCCGCGCGATCACTAAGCTCTGCTGGTGGTACTCAATCGCTTGGGGCAACATTCCTAGGCGATTGTACGCATTGCCCAAATTGCCTAGGGAATTGGCCTCGCTGCGGCGATCGCCTATCTCCCGCGCGATCGCCAGGTTCTGCTCGTGGTATTCAATCGCCTGGGAGTATTGGCCCAGCGCATTATACGTAAGACCTAAATTGCCCAGCGAAGCGGCCTCGCCTCGACGGTCGCCAATCTCCCGTGTGATTGCTAACTGTTGCTGATAATACTCAATCGCTTGTTGATCTTGCCCTAGCGAATAGTAAGCAAGACCCAAATTGCCCAGCGAATTGGCCTCGCTGCGGCGATCGCCTATCTCCCGCGCGATCGCTAGGTTCTGCTGGTGGTATTCAATCGCCTGGCAGTATTGGCCCAGCGCATCGTACGCAAGACCCAAATTGCCCAGAGAAGCGGCCTCGCCTCGGAGATTACCAATCGCGCGAGCGATTGCCAGCGACTGCTGGTGGTACTCAATTGCCAGGGGGTATTGGCCCAGCGCATTGTACGCAAGGCCTAAATTACCGAATGAAGCGCCCTCGC
Source organism: Phormidium tenue FACHB-1052 (assembly GCF_014696675.1). Lineage (GTDB taxonomy): Bacteria > Cyanobacteriota > Cyanobacteriia > Phormidesmidales > Phormidesmidaceae > Nodosilinea > Nodosilinea tenuis_A. Next base: position 788,512 of record NZ_JACJQN010000001.1, on the reverse strand, counting down.
ATTGGCGATCACCCAGCTTTTGATACTTGATCAACGCTTGCTGAGAATAGTCCACCGCTTGAAAAGGTCGCCCACAATATCTCAGCGCATTCCCCAAATTAAAGAGTGATTTAGCTTGCCCAGGCGTGTCGGCTTTGGCCTCAGCCAGAGTCAGGGCTTTTTCGTATAGCTCTAGCGCCTGCTTGTAGTTGTACTTGCCTTCATAGGCTTCGCCCAGGTTGTTGTAGAGCGTAATCAGCAGGGGCGATTCTGGGGCGGTTTGCTCTAGCTGAGCAATCTGCTGTTGCAGATCTTCAATGGCAACTGTGCTACTGGGTTCTTCCATTGCTCTATCGCGGTTGGGCAGCGGCACCATCCCACCCCGCTCTGGCACACGCGCTTCCGCCAAAAACTCAAATACACCGCCGCGCCAGCTCCAAAAGTCGGGGGCCTGCTGGGCCAGGCGGGTAGCCACCGCATCCGGTAACCACAGCACAATCGGGAAAGCAAAATTTCGCAGCGCCTCCCGCGTCCACTGCAACGAAAAGAAAAACTTCTCCTGCTCAGATTTTTCGTCGCTCAGGCGCACCCCCAGCAGCTCGCCTGCATTCAACACCGTCACCACAGCGGGTTCCCCATTTTGCAGAGCCGGAGTCTGGGCCACCAGTTCCTCTAGGGTGGCGCGCAGGCTGGGGCGCTTGGGGTCGAGGCGGGCGCGTAGGGGGGCAATGCCCTGGTCTCTCAGATCGGTTTCGTAGGCGGTGATGAGTTGGTCTTGTAGGTTGCGATCGTCTGTAATGGCCACCAGCAAGTCGAGCTGCTGGCTGTTGAGCGTCAGCGTCAGCAGCAGTTTGCGATACTCGCGATCGTTCAACGGTGAGAGGTCGGCTGGGGGCATAGGCGGTGCCGGGGAGCAGATCCCAGGGTTCTCAAAGAACCTTGGGATCTGTGGGTTAGATCAGTTTTTTGCGCTTTAGCAGGTCAGTTACCAAGGGGTGTAGGTCGTACCAGAGATCATCATTCTCATATTCCAACACATACAGCCCGTGGAGGAGTTCTAAAAACTTAGGATCGCCTGTATCGGGCGGCGTAAACGACTCGTAGGTTTGCCGCAACAGTTCGTAGAGGTTGTTGCCCAAGGGCCGAGCGTACTGCTTGCGAAGTTCTCTCACAGCGGCGGCCAAAATCTCGCTGTCAATTTTCACCTCGCGAATCTCAGGCTCCAGCTCAAAGCGCAGCATGCATTCGCGGCAGCATTCTTGCCCCAGCCGTACCAGTTCGCGCAGCACACCACCACTGAGCAATACCATTTGCCGCATCACCTCGGGTTCGATCAAGTCGGCATCGATGCGCTTTTCTAGCATGCTTTGCAGTCGGGCCACGTTGGCTTCTATGGGCTGGGCATCAGGCTGGTGAGAGGCATCGCGGGTAAAAAATTTGGTCACCGAGAGCAGCAAAATCGAGCTTTGGGTTTCTAAAATTTCGACCAATTCTGGCTCACGCACTACCGCAATGGGAATGGTAAACAGAATGCGAATTTGAGGGGAAAAGAGGGCATTGATGTTGTCGCGGAAGATAGGCTCCACCACGCCCAGATCGAGCTTGTCCAGATCATCAATGATCACCAAGACTTCCTTGCCCGTAGCGGTTTGAATGGCGGCGGCAATCAGATCGATGTGCTGAGCCAGCTCAGACACCCGCCGCTCGTAGGTCTCTTTAATCTCTTGGCGAAAAGAGTCTTCTTTTTGCAGTTTGGCGGTAAACACTTTGAAAAAGTCGCCACCCAGGGCAGTCTCTTTCTTGAGCTGATCGGTGTAGGTGACTGACTTGGTTTGGGTAAACCAGCTCTTTAGGCTCTCGCGGGTGCTTTCAGGAATCGGCACATCGTTGCGGATAGCTCGTCGCAGCAGCCGCAGGGCGATCGCATAGAGAATATTGATATGGTTCACATCCGACATCTCCACCATATTGGCGATGGAGAAAAACTCGACGAACAGACCCCGCTTGCGAACCTCTAGGGCCAGTTCATTGAGGAGGGTGGTTTTGCCGCAGCCCCGATGCCCCGTAAAGATCAGCTTGCCGTTGGCCTCGCTGGCGACAATGGCGCTGCGCAGCCGGGCCAGGGTTTCAGCACTGTGGGTAATGCGAAACCGCTCAATATCCTCTGACTTGAGCAGCGGAAACAGATTCAGTTTGCGGTAGGTGTCGATGTACCGCTGATAGAGGTCGTTCACCGCGCCAGCCTCGTAGAGAACCTAGCCCATCATACCGAAGGCGGCGGGGGAATCATGGCTTCTAGCGACGCTTGCAGGTCGGCGGTGAGCTGGGCGACGGCCTGTTTGCGGTTGGCTTTGTAAGCGGGCCAGCGATCGCTCACCGAGATCGGCTCCCCCACCGTGAGCACCGCCCGCTGTGGCCCCAGCTTGGGCCGTGGGAAGGGGTTTTTGCCCTGGATTAAGCACACCGTATCGCGCAGAATCATCACTGTTTCGGCAAAGCGCTCAGCGGAGGGCCGCTGGCGTACGTACTGGCCCGTGACGGCAATGAAGCTCTCCACTAGGCGCATGTGCCACATGCGCAGGGAGGCTTCTTCGGCCTCGCGATCGGCCAGCCCCAGCTCCACCGCTGACAGTCGTGGGTTGCCCGCAACGTCTTGACGAAAGATATGCTCCCACCCGGCTTGCTCAATGCGGCGGCAGCGGTCAATGGAGCTGCCTTTGGGCTGGAGCTGGAAATAGCTTTCAGCCACCTGTAGGGCCGCATTCATCAGGGCTTCGAGGCGATTGCTCAGGGCGTTAGTCGGGGGCGTAGCATCGAGGCGATCGCTAGAATCGACTACGGGAAGCGCCACGCGATATACCCGGCGGTAATAATTTTCTATCAGGGTGAGCAGACGCTCACCCAAGTCGGAGAGCCGACGATAGCGCTGCTCAATGGCGGTTTTAGAGGTGTCGCCGGGCGGGTAGAGATGCTTCTGTGGAGCCAAACTAGTCTCCTGCTCTAGGCGATCGAGCCAGCGATCGAGTTCGCGCCAGGGCGGTGTGATGTAGCGGTAGGAGATGCCCAGAGGGGCGATCGCCATCTGCTCTGCGCGTCCCTGGCTGTGCAAATCTTCGACACACCAAAAGGCCATCTGGCTCACCCCTGGCTCTAGGGGGCTGACAATTTCGGTGTGGCCGTTGTTGCCGCCCTCGGGAGCAGCGGCGAGGGGAAACTGCCCATTGGCCAGCAAATGACGGGCCGATCGCAGCCCCTGGCGATCGACTTTGCCCCGCTGGATGGGGGTGCCGCCCAGTTTGGCGTAGAGCTTGCCGACCCAAGCACCAGCCCAAAGGGGAATGCCTCGATCGTAGATGAAGTGCACGTGAACCGGGCGCTTGAGCTCAACACCCAATTCTCGGGCTCGCTGGGGTACCGCATACCACAGCAAATGTCCTATGCAAAATGAGTCGAGCGGGCTGGGATGGCGGAAGGCCAGTAGAAACCGGGTTTCTCCAGCATCAAATGCTTTGAATAACTGCACCAGCCCCTCGGCGTTGACCACCTCTACGTGCTGAACCTGTTCTCGCCAGCGCATCCAGTAGGGTAGCCCCAGGCGCACCAGGGCTAGCACCCGAGTATCTAACTCGGGGGGAATAAAGCTCAACGGTGGCTGAGCACGGGTGGAGGGGTTCACGGGGTTAGACCCTGGCCAGGCATTTAATGAACCCTCCGATGATATAGCAGAGTAGAGCCAAACTCTGCCGGTGCCAGTAGCGGATTAAAGCTCAACGGTAGATTTGCGGAGAAACTATAAAGCTTTTATAAGCATCCCTAGCCCCGGCATTGTGCCTACTGTAGAAACCCAGTTTAATGGCAGGAGCCAAGCCTGACTGGGCGAGGCACCTGAGGAAAATCGTCACATGTGATTCTCACAGTCCCTAAGGAGTTTCTCTACAACGCCCAACGTTACCTGTTGAACTTTGGGCAGGTGCATAAGCCAGGTTACACCCAACCCCACCCCTTCCAAATAAGGCTACGGCCCAGGCTGCGGTTGATAAATGACCTGTTTTAGAGACGTAGTTAGCGGTAAAACGACGGTTTGTTATGGTTTCCTCCCCCTTCTTTTCTGCCGATCCAGATCAGCGATTTAGCACTGTTCCCCAAGCAGGTAATGGTGCGATTCGCGAAGTGACCCCAACGGGAATCACTTCGCCTCCCTGGATGCTAGATACGCTCTTTCGCAACTTGAGCTATGACCTAGAGCAAGTGGCCGATATTATTGACCCCATTCTGACGGCCCAAAACCATTGCTACCGCACCGACTGGTATGTGCAGGGCATTGTGGCCACCGATCGCGCCTTTCTCAGCACCAATATCAACGCCGATCGCGCCATTCAGGTCACGCTGTGCAGCACCCGCTGGCTGCTGGGGCAGAGTCGCCGCTGCGCCGTGCCCATGCCCCAGCCGGGGATTGCCGACTGCCATGCGGCCCTCAACTTTGACCCAGTGCAGGGTTTTTTTCTCACCGACCTGGGCAGCAATGGGGGCACCTGGGTGAATGGTCGCCGCCTGGCTCCGGCCCAGCGCCACTACCTGCAAGACGGCGACTTGGTGAAGCTAGGCAGCCTGCGGTTCGAGTTTTTGCAGCAGCGCTGCGACCAATCGGTGTGGCACGACGTCTAACCGCGCTGGTAACGCATGCCCGGCAGCTGGGTGACCAGACCCATCAGCTCTAGCTGCACGAGGGTGGCCAGCACCTCCCCGGTGGGCTGGGCCAGCTGCTGCACTAGGCCGTCGAGGGAAATCGGCTCGTCGCTAATAGCGGCTATTACCTGGGCCATAACTGGGGATAAGGGCGGCAGCACCGGGGGACTTACGGTTGGGCGATTCCGGGACGGATCGCTTCGCGAATCGCCCTTTCCCGTCAAGGCATCGCCCGCCGATTCACTGCCGATCTGGGGCATCTGGCCGAGAGCGGCGATCAGCGTCATGTCGTTCAAAATCATTTGGGCACCCTGGTTGATCAGCCCTAGGCAACCCTCGCTGTTGAGGTTATCCAGCGACCCCGGTACCGCAAATACATCGCGGCCATAGTCATTGGCCAACTGCGCTGTAATCAGTGCCCCCGATCGCGCCGGGGCCTCGGTCACCACCACCGCTCGGCTGAGCCCGGCAATGATGCGGTTGCGGCGGGGAAAGTGGGCGCGATCGGGGGGAGTGCCGTCGGGGTGCTCGCTGAGCAACAGACCGTGGCGGGCAATGCGATCGTGCAGATCGCGGTTGACCAGAGGGTAAACCTGGTCAACCCCCGTCCCCAGCACCGCGATGGTGAGACCGTGGCTGTCTAGGGTCTGCTGGTGGGCGTAGCGATCGACCCCCTTGGCCAGCCCCGAGATCACAATCACATTGTGGGTCACCAGTTGCTGAGTCAGACGGCGAGTCCAGCGCTGGCCGTAGTCCGATGGGTTGCGCGTGCCCACCACCCCAACCGATGGCACCAGGCGCAGGGCAGCGGCCAACTCAGGCTGTCCCCGATAAAACAGCAGCGGTGGCGGGTCAGTAATTTCGTAGAGTAGGGCTGGGTACTCCGCATCGGCTGGTGTCCAAAAATTGGAGTGCTGCTGTTCGTAGCTGGCCAGTAGCTCTAGCGGAGAAATTTTCTGCCGATACTCCACCAGCTTGGCCCCCGTCCCCAGGCCAATACCTTCTACCTCTAGCAGGTCAGCTCCATCAGCATGCCAGGCGCTGGATAGGGTGCCAAAGTGGCTGCACAGTCGCTTCAACAAAATTGGGCCAAGGCCGTGGGCCTGAGCCCAGGCCACCCAATACGCTCGTTCTGACATGCTGGACGGGGGTAAGATTCTCCCGCTCAGTATGCCCGTATTCTCCCGTCTGCCCTACCGCCGCGCCCGAGGCAACCGTGGCAACCGCTGGGTGCCGCCGCGCCGCAAGAGGTTGCCCAGGGGCAGCCGTCTCGGGTTGAGCTGGCGCAGCGGGGCCGGCAGTTCTAGGGTGGTGGTGGGCTCGCCACCAGGGGTCATCCACCACGCATTGATGGTGCCTCCGGCAAACCCAGCCACCGCTCCCAACAAAATGCTGGGCACCACGCCATAGCCCAGCAGCAAGAATATAAATAGAAAGGCCAGCCAAATTTTTAGCGCTGGTGGAATAATTTTGTCGGCCACCGGTACATCCTCTCTGGGGCGCTAGCGAGGCTAGGCAAGCGCCTATGCCCCTACTATAGCGGCTATTTGCAGGGGCACCGCCTGGGTGGTGTCGATCGCCTGCACCAGCGGCTGCTCAACCGCAGTAAAGGGCTCCATCTGCTGGCGCTGGAGCACCGCTACGGTGGCGTCAGCAATGTCCCCCGCGCGATCGCGCACCCGCTGCTCCAATACCTCAGGGGGAGCCGTGCAGTGCAAAATGCTCACCGGCAGTTCTGCCTGCTGAATGGTCTCAATTGCAGTCTGACGCAGGGCCTGGCGATCGTACTTGGCATCGAGAATTACCGGGTAGCCTGCCTGGGCTAGGGCAATACCCAGGGTGAGGAGGCGATCGTAGGTTTTCTCCGTCATGGCTGGGGTGTAGAGGCTGTCGTCGCCTCGTTGGTCTAAGGGCACCCCGGCTAGGTGCTTGCGCACCGCATCGCTGCGCAGGTGAATGCCGTTGATTTGACTCGCTAACTGCCGAGCGGTGGTGGACTTACCCGAACCGGATAGCCCAGCCATCACATAAACTGCACCGCTGCGGGGCTGACACACCGACCAGGCGAGGCGGTAGTAGCTAGCCGCCGTCTCAGCAGCCTTGCGCTTACTCTCCTCATCCACCGACGGGTCGCCGAGCAAAAATGAGGTCACCTTGGCCCGCACGTAGGCCTGGCGGCTAATGTACAGGGGCAGCAGCTGCACCCCTTCCCAGTCGCCAGTGCGCTCTACATAGTGGTTTAAGAACACCGTAGCCAGAGTAGCGCAGTCCTTAGACAGCAAATCCATCACCACAAAGCCGACGTCGTACATCACATCGACGTAGCGAAAGGGCTCGTTAAACTCGATGCAGTCAAAGAGATAGAGTTGATCTTGCCAGCGACACAGATTGTTTAGGTGCAGGTCGCCGTGGCAGGCGCGAATCCAGTTTTGTTCAACCCGCCGTTTAAACAGATCGCCATGGGCCGCAAAGAAAGAGTCGGTGTAGGCCTTGGTCTCATTGAATTGGGCCTGGGTCTGGGGGCCGCCGATAAAGCCAGTGGTCTGCTCGTAGTTTTCGTCAAAGGCCTGGCGAATCTGCTCCACTGCGCCAAAGGTGCGGATGTGGTCATTAGTTTCGGCTCCCAGGTGAAAGTCGGCCACTGCCGCTGCTAGCTCTACCATCAGGGCTGGGGTGAGTTCGCCGCGATCATACAGGGAACTGAGCAGCGTATCCTGCGGAAACTGAACCATTTTGACGGCATACTCCACGGGCGTGCCGCTGCCCAGGTGGTAGGTATCGCCGGTCTGGCCCAGAGCGACCACCTCTAGGTACAGCGCTCCGGCCCCCCGCTGGTTAAGCCGCAGTTCCTCTTGGCAAAAGTGCTGCCGCTTCTCCAGGGTGGAATAGTCTAGAAAGCCGAAATTTACCGGCTTTTTCACTTTGTAAGCGTAGTCGCCGGTCAGCAGCACATAGGACACGTGGGTTTGCAGCAGCCGAATCGGCTCAACTACCGGGTGGGGATAAAACCCCGGCTGACTCATCTGCTGAATCAACTCGGGAAGTGCAAAATCGGCCATATTCTACCTGCCAAAAAGTGCCTAACGCTACAAAGGGGCCAGGAATATGTTTCCTAGCCCCTAGGGATTAAAACTTGCCGTATTAGCGAGCCAGCCTATTCTGCCGCCGCTTCGGCCTCGCCTTCGCCCTCAGCCATGCGGCCCTGGAGCACCGTAGCAATGGTTTGAGTTTGGTCGCCAGCTACCACAGCGCCCTCGGGCAGCACCAGGTCAGCCACGGTGAGTGAGTCACCCACAGCCAGCCCAGATACATCTACCTCAATCGCCTCAGGGATGTCGATCGCCTTACACTTGACCGTAACTTCGTTGATCTCAGTGTTGAGCACACCGCCATCGTCTTTCACACCCGTGGGCTCCCCCACAAAGTTGAGCACTACGCCCACTTCCACAAAATCCTGGGCCTTAACGGCAAAGAAGCTGAGGTGGTACACGGTTTTCTTCCAGGGGTGGGCCTGAACTTCCCGCAGCAGAGCCTTGCCATTCCAAGGCATATCTGGAATTTTGAGGTCAATCATGGTGTTGTTGACGGCGGCCTTGCGCAGCAGCAGGTCAGCATCTTTTTGGTTGACGGTCAGCGACACCGACTCAGTGCCTTGGTGACCGTAAAGAACTACCGGCAGCAGCCCTTCGCGGCGTAGGGCGTTAGGCTTAGCCTTTGCATCGCGCGATTTGCACTCAATAGTCAGTTCCATGGAAAATCCCCCCGTTAGAAATAAATTCAAAAAAACAAACCTGCCAAGCCCTAGGCTACCTGGGACTCGCCATTCTCGTAGAGCAGCGCCCGCTTCGGCCCGTGGATGGGGTCTTCTACGATGATAGTCTGGTCGCGGCTAGCCCCGAGCGACACGATCGCGATCGGCACTTCCATCAATTCCGCCAAAAACTTGAGATAGTCTAGGGCAGCTTTGGGCAGGTCGCTCAGCGATCGGCAGTGGTCGGTGGGCTGCTTCCACCCGGGCATGGTTTTGTAGATCGGCTTGCAGCGGCCAAAGGCCTCAGCACTGGCTGGCAGCTCTTCGCAGCGCTCACCGTCTAGTTCGTAGGCCACGCACACCTCAATCTCGTCGACATCGTCGAGCACATCGAGCTTGGTGACGGCGAGGCAGTCGAGGCCATTGATGCGCACCGCGTAGCGGCCAATCACGGCATCAAACCAGCCGCAGCGGCGGCGGCGACCGGTGGTGGTGCCAAACTCGGCCCCGCGATCGCAGAGCAACTCACCCATGCCGCCGGTCAGCTCGGTGGGGAAGGGGCCTTCCCCGACCCGGGTGGTATAGGCCTTGGCCACCCCGATCACCCGGTCGATCACCGTGGGGCCAATGCCGGTGCCAATGCAGGCCCCGCCCGCCACCGGGTTAGAGGAGGTAACGTAGGGATAGGTGCCGTGGTCGAGGTCGAGCAGCGTGCCCTGGGCCCCTTCAAACAGCACATTTTTGCGCTGGCGAATAGCCTGGTAGACGTGCAGCGAACTGTCGATGATGTGGGGCCGCAGCCGCTCGGCGTACTCAATGTATTCGTCAATCACCGCCGCTGGGTCGAGGGGGGCGAGGTCGTAGAGCTTTTCGAGAATGCCGTTTTTGTACTGAATCGTCCACTCCAGCTGCTTGCGGAGGCGGGCGTAGTCCATCAGGTCAATGATGCGGATGCCGATGCGCTCAGACTTGTCGGCGTAGGTGGGGCCAATGCCGCGCTTGGTGGTGCCAATTTTGTGGTTGCCCCGGCGCTCCTCCGACGCCTGATCGATCAGGCGGTGATAGGGCATGGTGACGTGGGCCGCGTTAGAGATGAAGAGGTTTTTGGTGGAAATGCCTAGCTCGACGAGTTTGTCGAGTTCGCCGATTAGAGCCTTGGGGTCAATAACGGTGCCACTGCCAATGACGCACTCAGTATCGGGGTAGAGGATGCCGGAGGGAATCAGGTGCAGCTTGAAGGTTTGATCTTTAACAACGACGGTATGACCGGCGTTGACCCCACCCTGGTAGCGCACAACTACGTCTGCCGAACGACTCAGCAAATCGGTAATTTTGCCCTTACCTTCGTCGCCCCACTGGGCCCCAATTACTACAACGTTTGCCAAGGGAATTCAGGCTCTAAAGTTCACACAAATTCCCATTATCACTAGGTAAATGTCATTGTGTCAACTTGGAATTTGCAGCGCTGCTCAAGGGGTAATTCTACCTAAAGCCCGAACCCCTAGCAAATTAAATGTGTTTAACCTTATACCCAATGAGTGAAATATGCGATAGAACGGAGGCAGATTGAGTTTACATTTCTTCAGATTTCCTACGGATTTGCGATCGCCATGGGCGCAGCCTCTCCGCAAGAGACGCGTCGGTTCGGAGGGGCGATCGCGGGCTTAGCCCATCAAATCTTCACTAAGGCGGAGGTTCCCGTGAGTCTATATGCCGAGCTACACCGCCATCTGGGCGGTTCTGTCGTACCCCGAGTACTGTGGCGCTATTTTGAGCGCAATCGCCCCGATCTGTCGGGCCAGTTTGCTGATTATCCGGCGTTTGAGCAGTTTTACACCCGTCCTCGCAACACCCTCGCAGAGTATCTAGAGCTGCATACCCTCGTCGAGAGTGTGCAAACCTACGAGGCTTTGCCCTACTTCATCTATCGCTTGATTCGGGGTGCCTACATTTTTGAAAATCTGGCCTACTTAGAGCTGCGCTACACCCCCTACCTGCGCACCCCTGAGCATTTGACCCAGAACCAGCGCATTGAGGCGATGGCTGAGATTGTCGAAATTGTCGGGCGAGCCAGCCAGCAACCTGAGTACCCGATTGTGACTAAGCAGATTCTCTGTATGCACTCGCGGCTGCCCCACGAGGTGAACCAGGCGATTGTGGAACTGGCGGGGCAATACCCTGAGTACGTGTGCGCTGTGGATGTGGCGGGCGGTGATGCCAAGTACGGCGATCGCATCGACGAATTTACCCAACTCTACCAACGCGCCCAGGATCTAGGCCTCAAAACCACAGGCCACCTCTACGAAACTGTCGATGGCGACCATCCCAAGCTGCTGCCCTACCTGATGCGGATTGGCCACGGCATTCAAATTCCACTGCGGCACCCGGAGCTGCTGCCGGAGGTGGCGGCCCGAGGCCAGTGCTTGGAGGTGTGCCCCACCACCTACCTCAAGACCGGCACCCTAGAGGAGATTAGTCAGCTCAAGGTCGTGTTCGATCGCTGCTTTGAGGCCGGGGTCGATATTGCCATCTGCACCGACAACGCCGGGCTGCATAACGTGCGACTGCCCTTTGAGTACGAAAACCTGCTCACCCACGACGTGATCGGCTTTGAAGAGCTGCAAGCCTGCCAGGAAGCGGCCTTTCGCCACGCCTTTGCCTGGCCCCACAGCCAGCCCCCCACTACGCTGCTCACCGATATGCTGCAAGTGTCGCCCCATAATCACTCCATCAACAACGGCATCAGCCAAGAGGTACTGATGCCGTCTTAGCGCCACGTTGGGGTAAGAGACGATGAAGAACATACATTAAAAAAGGGACTTAGGCAGTCATGCCTAAGTCCCTTTTTACTGCTGGTAGCCTAGCGTTTAGAGCCAAGCCGCAGGACAGATTTAGTAACCGCCGCGGGAGAAGCTGTCGCCACCGCCACGACGACCACCGCCGCCACCACCAAAGTTACCACCGCCGCCACCGCGATCTTCACGGGGCTTAGCTTTGTTGACTTTGAGGTCACGACCCATCCACTCAGCACCGTCTAGGGCTTCGATGGCGGCGTTTTCTTCAGAATCAGCAGACATCTCAACGAAGGCAAAGCCGCGCATGCGCCCGGTTTCACGATCGGTGGGAAGTTGTACCCGCTTAACAGACCCGTACTCTGCAAATACAGAGGTTAGGTCTTCGCTGGTAGCGTCATAGGACAGGTTGCCTACGTAGATTGACATATCTTTTCTCCAAAAATTAAAGGATGTACAGAGCAAAATTTCGGAGAGAAGTCTGTCAATGGAAAAACGGAAAAACTCGTTAGTACTAGAAACAAATGCTGCTAACCGAACTCTAAATCTCTGGAGATACCCTAGCACGTTTGAAAAGCTGGTGGAACCTTAGACGGTCAAATTGCTAAATAAAAACTAGTTGTGGAGCAACAAACAACGTGCAACCGTATATCTAGCGTTTTACTTGTAAAGTTTTGTATATTTTGATGGCCCCGACTTTGAGCAAATTCTTGCTTAGGTCAGTTTTAGCCGCCTCGCCCACTTTATCTAGGGAAAGGGGCGATGGGGAGCGACCGGTTTCCTGAACCATCCCCGTGGGAGAATAGGCTTTTAACTGAGATTTCACCTATGCCCGCTGCCTACATTGAAAACGAAACTGAGTTTGATGCGTTGCTCAGTGCAGAGTCATTGTTTGTGGTCGATTGTACGGCGGCCTGGTGTGGCCCCTGCAAGCTAGTGGCCCCGCTGATGGATCAGCTAGCCGACGAATACGGCGATCGCGTCAAAGTCCTCAAGCTCGATCTAGATGCCAATCAGGCGGTGGCCAAGCGCTACGGCATTCGCAGCATTCCCGCCGTGATGTTCTTTCAGCAGGGCGATGTCGCGGAGACCTTGGTGGGGGCAAAAAAATACGACGAATATAGCGAAACTCTAACTAAGTACCTGAGCTAGACCATTGCCCTTGCCCAACCTCTGTGGCCACTGCCGTTCTAGACGCAGGTCGCGATCGTCTAGGGCCAGTTGCCCAAACCGCTCGTGAATCGGGCAACTGGCCGAGCTGCGATCGAGGGGAAGGGCAGCTCTCGGCGGGGTCGAGCGTGGGCCCCGAAATGGAGAATGGCTGAGGGCCAATGATCTAGGCATAACGCCCACACCCCCGTAGACTGAGGACAACCGATTGATCCAACAGCAGGGCGGGCGATATGGAAATTCTTTTTGTAGCAGCGGAAGCGGCACCCCTGGCTAAGGTCGGCGGTATGGGTGACGTCGTGGGTTCTCTGCCTAAAGTGCTGCGCAAAATGGGGCACGATGTGCGCATCTTCATGCCCTACTACGGCTTTTTGCCTGACAAGGTCGATATTCCTGAAGAGCCGGTGTGGAAAGGCACCGCCATGTTTAACGACTTTGCGGTGTACGAGACTACTCTGCCTGAGTCGGACGTGCCGGTGTATCTATTTGGCCATCCCGCCTTTGACCCTCGCAAGGTCTATGGCGGCGACGACGAAGCCTGGCGGTTTACCTTCTTTGCCAACGGCGCGGCTGAGTTTGCCTGGAACTACTGGAAGCCCCAGATCATTCACTGCCACGACTGGCACACGGGCATGATTCCGGTGTGGATGCAGCAGTCGCCCGACATTGGCACGGTGTTTACGATCCACAACCTGGCTTACCAGGGGCCGTGGCGCTGGGAGCTAGAGCGCATTACCTGGTGCCCGTGGTATATGCAGGGGCACAACACCATGGCGGCGGCGGTGCAGGCTGCCGATCGCGTCAACACGGTATCGCCCACCTATGCCCAGCAAATTAAAACCCCCGACTACGGCGAAGAGCTGGAAGGGCTGCTGTCGTTTATCAGCGGCAAGCTGAGCGGCATTCTCAATGGCATTGATGATGAGTCTTACGACCCAGCCACCGATCGCTACATCGCTAAAAACTTCACCGCTGACACCCTCGATCAGCGTCGCGCTAACAAGATCACTATTCAAGAAGAGCTGGGTCTAGAGGTCAACTCAAAGGCTTTTTTGGTGGGTCTAGTGGGCCGATTGGTCGAGCAGAAGGGGCTCGACCTGATTCTGCAAATTTTGGATCGGTTTTTGTCGTACACCGATGCGCAGTTTATTTTGCTGGGCACGGGCGATCGCTACTACGAAACCCAGCTCTGGCAGATGGCCAGCCGCTACCGGGGCCGCATGGCCACCTACCTGCTCTACAGCGAGGGACTGGGTCGCCGCATCTACGCTGGAGCCGACGCGTTTCTGATGCCGTCGCGGTTTGAGCCCTGCGGCATTAGCCAGATGATTGCCATGCGCTACGGCTGTATTCCAGTAGTGCGGCGCACGGGCGGCCTGGTGGATACGGTGCAGCACCACGACCCTGAGCATCAAGCGGGCACAGGCTACTGCTTTGACCGCTACGAGCCGCTCGATCTGTTTACCTGCCTGATTCGCGCCTGGGAAGGCTACCGCTTTAAGGATGCCTGGCGGGCGCTACAGCAGCGGGCCATGGAGCAAGACTTTAGCTGGGACAAATCGGCGATCGACTACGTCAAGCTCTACAGCGAAATGCTGGGGATCGACTTTAAAGACCAGCTAGCTAAGCCTGGGCCGGAAGTGACTAAGCTAGAAAAATCAACGGAGACAACAGGGGAGGCGAACTTTCCAAAGTCGTCGTTGTCGAAGTCTTAACGAATGCAGTATCAAGGTTGTGTAAATGGATGACGAGCAGCTCAAGAGAGGCATCCAATCAATTGGAATGGGATGCTTCGTAAAATACTTTGAAGCATTCTCTGATGCTGAAAAGAATGATGATGACTTGATTGATGCTTTGACGAAAATTGAGGGCTACGAAGAAAGCGGTGCAAAGACTAGGGTTTTGTCAGCTCGACGTATTATTCGGGAAGATCGTGCCGCAGATGCGCTAAAGAAAATAGCAAATAGTGAAAAAACTGAGCCATGGGTAGTGGCAAAGGCCCAGTTCCTAGTTGAGAAAGTTGAAGCCAAATAGTTGCAATGTGAATCTTTTTTCCTGTACCCCTGAGTATGGGACATCGGAATCGTTCAATGCGCCTCTGAGGATTGGGCTGATCCCCAATGTAAACTCAAGAAAGAATGAAGTCACTGCTGTCTGTCACTTGTGAGCGGTTTATCCGAGAAAAAGTGTGGCAGATTAGTGGTTTCTGCTCCATGAGGCACCTATGAGTGATGGTAACGGTTTGGCAGCGGGAAACCTGGCTCAACCCGGTCTACCCGAGGCGGAAACCTTGCCCAAGCGCCGCCATATAGTGCTCACCTCTCATTCCAATCGGTCTGGGCTCAAAGGCATCCCAGTGCAGTGGGGCCATGGGGATCCGCTCCAGCGTGGGGCGATCGTGGCGACGGTTAGCGATCCCAACCACCGCAACGCCATTGGCACTCATTCTGGCTCCTATGCCGTGTACCGCGCCCTGGCGGTGGCCAGCGGGGTGCTGGATCCTGATCATAAGCCTGACTTTACCAATACAGCGCCCACTATTCCCATTGGCCCCCATCCCAGCTGGGCTGACCCTGAAAAAATTGTCTCCCTCGACCCCTTTGGGGCCTTGGTCGGCAACCTATACGCGTCCCAAATTGCTGAAGGCATCGATATTCGCCCCACGATCGCCGTCACCCGCGCCCACATTCAAATGCCGGAGTTGCTAGAGGCGGTGCGCCAGGGACGAATTAAAGAAGACGGCAAAATCGTTAAACCCGGCGGCGATCTAGTAGTGACAAAAGCAGCCGTAGAGCCGGTGTGGTATCTGCCGGGGGTGGCCCAGCGCCTGGGGGTGAGTGAAGAGGATCTGCGCTACGCCCTGTTTGAGCAGACTGGGGGAATGTTCCCTGAGCTGGTGACGCGGTTTGATGTGAAGGTGTTTTTGCCCCCCATTGGCGGCATTACGGTGTATATCGTGGGTGATCCTGACGCGATCACTGACCCGGCTCGCCCCCTAGCGGTACGGGTTCACGACGAATGCAACGGCTCGGATGTGTTTGGTTCTGACATTTGCACCTGCCGCCCTTACCTAGTGCACGGCCTGGAAGAATGTATTGCTACAGCCCAAGCCGGGGGCGCGGGGCTGATCGTCTACTTCCGCAAGGAAGGGCGCGCCCTGGGGGAAGTGACCAAGTTTTTGGTGTATAACGCCCGCAAGCGGCAGGAAGGGGGCGATCGCGCCGACGCCTACTTTGCCCGCACCGAATGCGTGGCCGGGGTGCAGGATGTGCGCTTTCAAGAGCTGATGCCCGATGTGCTGCACTGGCTGGGGGTGACCCGCATCGATCGCTTCGTGTCGATGAGCGACATGAAGTACAACGCCCTAGTGCGATCGGGCATCGAGATTGTCGAGCGGGTGCCGATCCCCGACGACCTGGTGCCGCCCGATGCGCGGGTGGAAATTGAGGCCAAGAAGGCGGCGGGCTACTACACCGACAAGGTTGCACCGACAGAAGAAGATTTGGCCCAGATCAAAGGGCGGGGTTTGGAGTAGGAATGGTGACTTTAGGCGGGGGTGGGATGGTGGGCGGTGACCACCCTACGGCGGAGGCCGCGATCGCTTACCTGCAACGTCCGCAGGCGATTCGCGATCGCACCCGCGCCCTTTTCCACTTAGCCGAGCAGGATCGGCTCCAGCATTTTCGCTATCATCCCGAAGCCCTGCCCGCCACCACCGCCTACGTGCTCGACGTGATGCGACAGCAGTATCCCGATGGCGACATTCCCTTTCACTCCCGCTGGCGGCATTTTGAGGTAGCGGGGCGATCGCGCCTAGACCTTCTAGAGCCAGAGTTATCGAGGCTGGATCCTGTAGAGCGGACAAAGCTGAAGGTGGATCTGGCGATCACCAGCGTGCTGCTAGATGCCGGGGCGGGGAATCGGTGGCGGTACGTGGAGCCGGGGACGGGGCTGGGGTTTGCCAGATCGGAAGGATTGGCGATCGCCAGCTTTCACAGCTTCACCGCCGGACTGTTCTCTAGCCAACCCGACCATCCCTGGCAAGCCGACGCCCACGGACTCACGCAACTCACCGCTAACCGCCTTGTCGAAGCTTTCCAGGTTCACGACAACAATCCACTGCTAGGGCTGGAAGGACGAGTAGCGCTGCTGCAAAAACTCGGCCACGCCCTGCACCAACAGCCTCAATTCTTTGGGCCTGATCTGCCCCGGCCAGGCAACTTAGTGAATTACTGGCTACAAACTGCCTCCCATAGCCAGCTATCGGCAACGACCATCCTGCAAACCATCCTGCTGGGCTTGGGGCCAATCTGGCCCGGACGGGTAGAGCTGGCGGGGATCAATCTGGGCGACGTGTGGCCCCATCCTCAACTGCCTGATACTGGCCCCGGCAGCAACTTAGTACCCTTCCACAAGCTCTCCCAGTGGCTCACCTATTCACTGCTGGAACCCCTGCAAGACTTGGGCCTCACCATCACCAACCTCGATCAGCTCACTGGCCTAGCTGAATACCGCAACGGGGGTCTGTTCATGGACTGTGGCGTGCTGAGCCTGAAGGATCCCGCTGCGGCTGAAACCGCCCATACACCCGGTTCGCCCCTAATTGTTGAATGGCGTGCCCTCACCCTCTGTCTGCTCGATGACCTCGCTACTCACCTTCGCCAGTCGTTGAGTCTGGATGCCGAAACGCTACCCCTGGTCAAAGTTCTCCAGGGTGGCACCTGGACAGCGGGGCGACAGATCGCTGGGGAGAGGCGGGCAGGTGGAGGGCCACCGATTCAATTGGCCAGTGATGGCACGGTGTTTTAGAGTTCAAAATTCAAAATGGAGAATTCAAAATTTTGAATTCTCCATTTTGAATTTTCCCCTTCCCTCGCTTACCCATTTCCCCTACACTTCCCATGCCCGATCTCCACCTCATCGACCACCCCCTCATCCAGCACAAACTCACCCTCATGCGTCGAGCTGAGACCAGCACGGCAAAGTTTCGCACGTTGCTCAAGGAAATTAGCCTGCTGATGGCCTACGAGGTGACACGCGATCTGCCCCTCAAGCTAGAAACCATTCAAACGCCCATGGCTACGATGGAAGCCCCGGTGCTGGCTCCAGAGAAAAAGCTGGTTGTGGTTTCGATCATGCGGGCGGGGCAGGGCATTCTCGACGGCATTTTAGAACTCATGCCCTCGGCGCGGGTAGGGCACATTGGACTCTACCGCGATCCCCAAACCCTGCGGGTGATTGAGTATTTCTTTAAGGTGCCGGAGGATCTGTCAGACAGGGATGTTCTTGTCGTTGACCCCATGATCGCTACGGGCAATACGGCAGTGGCAGCACTATACCCGCTGAAGCAGGCCAAACCGCGATCGCTGCGCTTTCTCTGCTTGCTCGCCGCCCCCGAGGGCATCGCCCACTTCCACCGTGAGCACCCCGACGTACCCCTCTACGCTGCCGCCGTAGATGAAAAGCTGGACGAGCGTGGCTACATTTTGCCAGGGCTGGGGGATGCGGGCGATCGCCTATTTGGCACTAAGTAGCTGTTAAACCCAAACCCTAAGATCAGTGTGTCCTTAAGCTTGTCTTGATTAGAAAAGCGAAGAAATGCTCCTTTCCCCTGCTTTGAAATAACTGTTTGTGTTGCTTCCGTAAAGTCATGCCTCTGGCCGCAGGGTTCAAGCGAACCGGATCTTAAATGAATCAGTATTTATTATCTAAAAACGCTGACACTAGCCGCTAGACCGTTTAATCTAAAATTCACTTTATCGATAAATTGATTAAGATAATCACAAGCCTGCTACGCATCAGCGACGGCGCTCTTTAGGGGCAATAGAGGCATGGCGTTAAGCAATGTGAAGTGGCTTCTAGCAATATTTAGAATCCTTCATAACATTTTCTTTACACGCGAAACGACCGCAGGGAGAGGGATTCAAAATTTTGTGTCGGCAAAATAGGCTCTCTGACGCACTAATACATTTAACTTAATACTTCTAAATCACCTACTCATAATATTGCCCTTAACATTCTTTTAAGGACTCTGCGATCGCTGTAGTTAGCGGTGTTAGGGCGATCGCCAGCATGTTTTATCGAGAGTTGTGCTGCCAGTTTAGGAATCTTTTATGGCGCGCGGCGGGCTTTTTTCTTTCGCCTACCGCTTTTCAGAGTTGGTTAGGCAACAGAGTTTTATTCGCGGCCAGTTAAAATGAGTTCACTCCCGTCAAGCTAAGGGGTCAATTTATTGCCCCAGCACTGGTGAGTGAGCCAATCCATGTTTGAGTTTGTTGGTGTAAACGTCTCAAGTCATTGAGACCAAGTTGTCAACGTGAATGGTGAATTGCCCTGGGTATTTGTCTTGGGTAATGCGATCGCCTCTACAGGCAATCTAGGACCATTGCGGTATCTGCTTCGAGCCTACGGGCTGCCAGCGAATTCTTGTGTGATTACTACAGTATTAAGGGTTCTTATGGCTAAGCAATCTATTCGTCTGCCCGAATCAAACACAGAGACAGAGGTGCCACTGTCGTTAGGCTCGGCAGGTGTTGCGCTCGATGCTGAAACGCAGGTGAGCCAAATTCAGCAGGCGTTGGTCAACAACTTGCACTGGGTACAAGGCAAAGACGAACAGTTTGCTAATGCCCACGACTACTACACAGCACTGGCCCACAGCGTACGCAATCAGCTGCTGAAAAAACGCATTCGCACAGCCAAGACCTACGCCGAAGCGAAGGCCAAAAACGTGTACTATCTGTCGGCAGAATTTCTCATGGGCCGCCAGCTCGGCAACGGTCTGATCAACCTGGGCATGTACGACACCATGCGCCACGCCCTGGCTGACTGCGGGCTAGATCTAGACGAACTGCTCGAGCGTGAGGCCGAGCCGGGCCTAGGCAACGGCGGGCTGGGTCGCCTCGCCGCCTGCTTTATGGACTCGCTCACGACGCTTAACCTGCCTGCGATCGGCTACGGCATTCGCTACGAGTTTGGCATCTTTACCCAGCTCATTCGCCAAGGTCACCAGGTCGAAGCGCCTGACAAGTGGCTCAGCTACGGCAACCCTTGGGAAATTGCCCGCCCCGACTACCGGGTTGAGATCAAGTTTGGTGGCCACACCGAGGTTTATAAGAAAGACGGTGACGACGACTACCAGGTGCGGTGGATTCAGGCCCAGACCGTGATTGGCATTCCCCACGATGTGCCAGTGCCGGGCTATGGCACCGACAATGTCAACCTGCTGCGGCTTTGGAAGGCCGAGGCCGGAGAAGCCTTTGACCTTGATGCCTTTAACGCTGGCGACTATTTTGGGGCGGTAGCCAACAAGATGATCTCCGAGAACATCACCAAGGTGCTCTACCCCAACGACGAAACTCGCCAGGGCAAAGAGCTGCGTCTGCAACAACAGTATTTCTTCGTCGCCTGCTCGCTGCAAGACATCATTCGCCTGCACCTGCGCGACCACAGCAACCTAGGGAATTTGGCCGAGTTTTCCGCCATTCAGCTCAACGATACCCACCCGGCCATTGGCGTCGCCGAGCTCATGCGTCTGCTGATCGATGAATACAGCTTCGAGTGGGCTGCCGCTTGGCAAATCACCCAGCGCACCTTTGGCTACACCAACCACACCCTCATGCCCGAGGCGCTAGAGAAGTGGTCGGTGGATTTGTTTGGTAAGCTGCTGCCCCGCCACCTCGAAATCATCTACGAAATCAACCACCGCTTCTTGGCCCAGGTTAAGCTGCGCTACCCCAACGACCCCGATCGCCTCGAACGCCTTTCTCTGATTGAAGAAGGCGGCGAGCGCCGGGTGCGGATGGCCAACCTGGCCTGCGTCGGCAGCCACGCCATCAACGGCGTCGCCGCCTTGCATACCGAGTTGCTCAAGCAGGAGGTGCTGCAAGATTTCTATGAGCTGTGGCCCGACAAATTTAGCAACAAGACCAATGGCATCACCCCCCGCCGCTGGCTGTTGCAGTGCAACCCCCGCTTGGCCCAGCTAATCTCTGAAACCATCGGCGATAGCTGGATTACCAACCTCGACGATCTCAAGCAGCTAGAGGCCCACCTGGACGATGAGGCCTTCCGCCACGCCTGGCAGGCCATCAAGCAAGAAAACAAGTGGAGTTTGGCCCGCTACATCCATGACGCTGTGGGTATAGAGGTCAACCCCGACTCCATGTTTGATGTGCAGATTAAGCGCATCCACGAGTACAAGCGGCAGCTGATGAACGTGCTGCACGTGATCACCCTCTACAACCGCATGGTGCAAAACCCTGGGGATCACGTCGTGCCGCGCACGGTGATCTTTGGCGGCAAGGCGGCCCCCGGCTATGCCATGGCCAAGCTAGTGGTGAAGCTGATCAACGCGGTCGCCGATGTGGTCAACAATGACCCAAGCGTCAATGGGCGGCTGAAGGTGGTGTTTTTGCCCAACTACAACGTCTCCCAGGCCCAGCGGCTGTTCCCGGCCTCTGACCTGTCAGAGCAGATCTCGACTGCTGGCATGGAGGCCTCGGGCACCGGCAACATGAAGTTTGCCCTCAACGGTGCCCTTACCATTGGCACCCTCGATGGCGCTAACGTAGAAATCCGCGAGGAGGTGGGAGCCGACAACTTCTTCCTGTTTGGTTTGACCACGGAGCAGGTTGCGGCCTGTAAGGCCGTGGGCCATAACCCCTGGTACTACTACGACACCAACCCCGAGCTGAAGCGCACCCTGGATGTGATCGCCTCAGGATTATTTTCGCCCGGCGAGCCTGACCTGTTCTTGCCCATTCTCGATTCGCTGCTGGTCGATGATCCCTATATGGTGATGGCCGACTTTGCCGCCTACGTGCAGTGTCAAGAGCATGTCAGCCGCACCTATGAAGACCGCGATCGCTGGGTGCGCATGGCCATTCTCAACACCGCTCGCATCGGCAAATTCTCCGCCGATCGCACGATCGCCGACTATGCCCGCGAGATCTGGAAGGTGAAAGCAGTGCCGGTGGCGGGGGAGTAGGGGAGTGATGGGTTAGGGGAGTTTTGAATGTTGAATGTTGAGTTTTGAATTCAATAGCCAAAGAACTCAAAACTCAAAACTAGGCATTTAAAACTCTCTCCCTCCCTCATTTCCTCGCTTAGGTGGCTGCGGTTCCCTCAGCGCCGCCACCAGCAGGCAGACAATACCGATGTTAATGCACACATCAGCCACGTTAAAAATCGGGAAGCGAATCAGCCGAAAGTCTAAGAAGTCAATGACTTCGCCCGACAGAAGGCGATCGATGCCGTTGCCTAACGCCCCGCTGAGAATGAACCCGTAGCCCACCTGCTCCCAGCGGTTGGGCAATCGTGCTTTTAAACCTAAGGCAATAAGCCCCAGACTGACAGCCAGCGACAGCCACTTGAGCCACTCGCCGTTGTTGCTAAACAGACTGAAAGCGGCCCCGCTGTTGGTGACATAGGTAAAGTAAAACACCCCTGGCCAGATGGGCAGCGAGTCGGGAGGGGTGGTGAGTTCAAAGGTTTGAGCCACCCAAAACTTAGTCAGCTGATCGAGGGCTAGCCCAACCCCAGCGGCGATCCAAAACCAACGATTGCGCACTCTCATGGGCCTAGTAAAACAACAGCTGTCGTAGCACCAGCGACAGCACTGCCACCGCACACACTACCACCAGATGGCCCGGCAGCGGCAAAATAGAGTATCCCACCAGCAACTCCCAGTAGGAGGCCGATACGGTCTGCAACCAGCCTAGCAGGGAGGCGAGAGTCAGGTAAAGAATGCCCAGCCCGTGGATGATGCCCAACCCGCTGAGGCCGCTCAGCGCTAGCGTCTCTAGCTTGGGCGGGTTTTGAAAGGCCAGGTAGCCGCACACCCACCCAGCGGGCACAAAGCCAATCAGATAGCCAAAGCCCGGCTCGCGCACGTAGCTCAGGCCGCCCCCCTGAGTAAACACTGGAAACTCAAACACTCGAAACAGCGCTAGCCCCAGCACCAAGTAAGCAACCTGCGACAGCGCCGCCGCGTTTTTGCCCCCCACGCAGCCGGTCAGCAGCACAGCCCCCACCTGAAAGCTCACCCCTAGCGACAGCAGTGCCATGCCAGACTGTCCCCAGGTCCAGGGAGCATTGAGGGTAAAGGCTTCCATCCAGGTGGCCACAATGGTGAGAACCAACCCAATCAAAGCCCACAGTAGTTCAAATGGTGCTAGCACTGGCGATGTCTTCACCCGTTGGCGGCAGAATTCAGACATTCACATTAGCAGGGTTTGTCAGGCTGGGCACGGGTTCGCAGAAAGATTTTCGCCCGCTATTCAGGGCGCGACAAAGGCATCTCAGTCGCGCACGTTACCCCGCAGAGATTTAATCTGTCCACGCTTCGCTTTGCTATCGAGGCGTTTGCGCTTGGCAGTTTTTGAGGGTTTAGTGGGTTTGCGCTTTTTCGGTGTGATGGTGACGCTTTTGACTAAAACTTTGAGGCGATCGAGGGCATCTTCTCGGTTTTGCTCTTGGGTGCGATGCTGCTGGGCTTTGATAATGACAACTCCCTCTTTAGTGATGCGGCTGTCATTGAGGTTGAGCAGACGTTCTTTATAGAGGGGCGATAGGGAAGATGCATTGATGTCAAACCGCAGGTGAATGGCAGTGGCCACCTTGTTGACGTTTTGACCTCCCGCCCCCTGGGAACGGACGGCGCTTAACTCAATTTCGCTAAGCGGAATGGCGGTGCGGTTGGTAATTTGCAGCATGAAACGATCAAGGATGCTGTCTACACCATAGCCAAATTAAGTCAGGATGCAGCATGAGGCCGTTACGTGATAAGGCTTTATGCTGTATGGCATCTTTTATGGCCTGTCACCACCTGGCGATCGCGGTCGTCTTCATCATGGCCAAAGATTCAGACATCAGGGAGACTACATGCGAGCTGAGTCTCGCCAAAAGCCGCCCCTAGAGTTACTCCAAGGGCAAGTTATACCGCTGCTAGAACTGCTTCAGCAGATGGAACCTAACAAAACTAGAGAAACCTGGTAACGGGAACCCATGACCTACAGCCAACGAATCAAAACCCGCCCTCTCTCATCAGTAGCACCTGTTAACCCGGTTGAGCAATTACTGAGAAACAAGACGGCTTCTCTAACCGTAACGAAAAACCGGCCTACCTGAGCGCCTAATAGTATTTTAGTACTATACTTGAGTTTATTGATTTCTCACTCTCTTCGCTGCCACCCAGGTTCCATTTTGGGGCTATGCTCCCTCGGCGGCGAATCACTATCTAGCCCAGCGGCACTCACCCCTAGCGCAGAACACCTGTGCTTAAGGATCCCTGTGCTAGTTCTTTGCTTCAAGCAAAGTTTCAGGGCTAGAGGTGCTACTTTGGTTGCCCGCTAAAGTTGGGCGCTCCCCTGATCCAAAACGGTAGACAGTAAAGGTCAACGCCATGGTTCAACGTCCTCCTTACCCTGTATCAGCCCACTATCAGCCCCCCCAGCCCCAGCCGGTGCATCCTCGCCCGGAGAACCTCCAGTCGAAGCCACCGCAGCCATTGCGGACTCAGCCTGGCTCCTATGCCTATGCCCCTCAACCTCGACGAGCTGCCTCTGGAGCCCTTCCAGATCGACCTCGGCCTCGCCAGGTGCTGATGGCCGGAGGCATGGCCGGGGGCTCAATGCTCGCTCTAGCCGCCCTGCTGGTTTCGCCCAACCTCGATCAGGCCAAGGTGCAGGAGGCCGAGGCCTTTACCTGCATTCGGCAAGAGCAGCCCAAGGCGCTAGTCTCGCGCGACCAAATAAAAAAGCTCCTAGAAACCGAGTTGCAAGCGCCTAAGGCTACGGTACAGGAATTCCTTCAAATGCCCTACTGCGTGCTGTCGCCGGGCAAAACTGAGGCGGGGCTGCCCGCTGATCGCGAGGCCTACCCTCTGGAGTTTGACCCCCAAACCTGGCTGGTGGTGCTCTATGAGGGCGATCGCTACGCCGGATACGATTTTCGCTTCCGCTAGGGCGCAGTAGAATCCTTGGTTCGTTGTTGGAGTTCTTTGCTAGAGTGGCAGGACAAATTGGCCAGGCTCCCATAGTGTTGCATTCTAAGCTGCTGCAGAAAAAGCCTCCGCTGCTGTTGCCCGTGGGCGCAGCTCTACTCTTTATTGGTGGCGGCGCGCTGACCTTTTGGGCCACCTCGCGACATGGACAGTTCGCCAAAACGTTGCCCGCTGGGGCCAATGCCATTCCGGCTGATGCGCTAGCGGTGGTGGCCTTGAGCAGCGATGAAGCTCAGTGGCGACGGCTGCGGCAGTTTGGCACCGAGGCTACCCAGGCCCAGTTTGACCAGCAGCTAGTGCAGTGGCGCGATCGCCTGCTGGCCGACCAAGATCTTAACTTTGCCCGCGACATTCAGCCCTGGGTTGGCCCCGAGATTACCTTGGCGGTGTTGCCCGTTGAGACCGGCCCCAGCGATCTGCCCCCGTCGCTGCCCGCTCCCGAGCTGGCCTTAGCCTCAAACGTGGTCGTCATCATCCCCATTGCCGACGCCAACCGCGCTCAAAACGATCTGGGCGATCGCCTGGGAGCCGCTGAGTCGGTAGAAGATGCCCCTTACCGAGGCATTGCCCTACAGCAGCTCAATGGCGAGGCAGACACACCCCTCTACGCCGCCGTGCTCGACGCCGAAACGGCGGTGCTCAGTCCGCAGTTGCCCCTGCTGAAGCGAGCGATCGACACCTATCGAGGAGGCGAGTCATTAGTGACTCGTCCTGGGGTGGGCAAAGCCTTTGAGCAACTTACCGAAACTCGGCCTTTAGCCCGCTTTTATGTAGATGTACCGGCCCTGTCTCAAACCGTGGCAGCGGCGGCTGACCCACCCATTGCCCCGGCTCGGCTGCGGGCGTTTCAGACCCCACGGGGGCTGGTAGGGGCGATCGCGCTGCAAAATCGCGGCGTTGGTTTCCAGGGCATTAGCTGGCTCGAACCCGGCCCTCAAACCTTTGCCACCGGCAACCGGGCCGACCAAATGCCCCAGCGACTGCCTGCGGGTACTCTGGTGGCAGTGTCAGGGGGCGACTTTCAGCAGTTTTGGGAAGATTTTGAGGCTGGCGAGCAACTCTCGGCCCTGCTGCCGGTGCGAGCTAGCGATTTATCTGTGGGGCTGCAAACCGCTACTGGCCTAAGCCTGCAAGAAAACCTGCTGCCCTGGATGGCCGGAGAATTTGCCCTGGGGGTGCTCAACCCTCCCCCACTGGCCAATGGTGACAATGCCCCGCCGCTGCCAAACCCGGCCCTGGTGCTGATGGTTAAAACCAATGATCGCGAAGCCGCCACCGCCACCTTTGAGCAGCTCGACGCCGTGATGGAGAGCCGCTACCGCTTTGCGATCGAGACTACGGAGCTGGGCGGCGTGCCCGTCACCCGCTGGACGTCTCCCTTTGACTCGCTGGTGATGGCCCACGGCTGGCTCGACGGCGACATTGCCTTTTTTACCCTGGGTCAGGGCATCGCCGAGCAGGTGGCCCCAGCCCCCAACCGCAGCCTGGGTGAAAATGACCTCTTCCAGACCACTACTGGCAACGCACCGCGCCCCAACAACGGCCACTTTTTTATCAATCTAGAAACCCTCACCGGGGTCGAAAACAACCTGCTGCTGCCGCCCTTGCCCCAGGATGGGTTGCTGAGTTCTGAGGCGATCGAGGCGATCGGGGTAACGGCGACGGTGCTCAGCGATCGCCAGGTGCGCTACGACATTGCGGTGGCGCTCAAGCGGGGCGATCGCCCCGGCCCCCTCCCTGGTGGAGCCGAGCCCCAAGCCACTCCCACTCCAGGAGCTACCCCCGAGGCCGCTCCCGATACCGCTCCCTCCACTCCCCAATAACTCTCACCGCCGCCTCGACAAGTCACCCCGCAAAAGTCGGCCCAAAAAATCGGTACGATAGGAGAGACTCCTCGTGGCTACCGAACATGGATTTGATTGCGCTCCAGGGCTGGCTCGACAACGCATCCTTTGCGGTGCTGTTTGCGGCAATGCTGCTCTATTGGTGCGGGGTGGCGTTTCCCAAGGCCAGCGTGCTGCCATCGCTGGGCACCGCCGCCATGGCCGTGGGCAACCTCACCATTGCCGCCCTGCTCGGTGCCCGGTGGATTGAGGGGGGCTACTTCCCCATGAGTAACCTCTATGAGTCGCTGTTTGCCCTAGCCTGGGGAATCACCGCTATGCACCTGGTGGCCGAGCGCATGAGCCGCAGCGCTCTGGTGGGGGCCGTCACTGCTCCTATTGCTATGGCGATCGCCGCCTTTGCCACCCTGACCCTGCCCGATACCATGCAGGGGTCAGAGCCGCTGGTGCCCGCACTCAAGTCGAACTGGCTGATGATGCACGTCAGCGTCATGCTGCTGAGCTACGCGGCGCTGCTGGTGGGGGCACTGCTGGCGATCGCATTCCTCCTCGTCACCCAGGGCCAGGCAGTAGAGCTTAAAGGCAGCTCCGTGGGCACCGGCGGCTTTCGCAACGTCAAGCTGCGCCGGGCTGAGGATGACGCCGCTGAAGCCTCGTCTGTGATGACAATGTCTGCCGGGGGCGCGGCGGTGCTCGAAAAACCTGCTGCCGCCACCCTCTCACCCCAGCGGCTAACCCTGGCCGACACCCTCGACAACATCAGCTACCGCATGATTGGCCTGGGCTTTCCGCTGCTCACCATTGGCATCATTGCCGGGGCGGTGTGGGCCAACGAAGCCTGGGGTTCCTACTGGAGCTGGGATCCAAAAGAAACTTGGGCGCTCATTACCTGGCTGGTGTTTGCCGCCTACCTCCACGCCCGCATCACCAAGGGCTGGCAGGGGCGTCGTCCAGCAATTCTCGCGGCCACAGGGTTTGTGGTGGTGTGGGTGTGCTATCTGGGAGTGAATATTCTCGGCAAAGGGCTACACAGCTACGGCTGGTTTTTCTAGGGTCACCTAGGGAACGGAGTTAACGAACTTGCCGTTGCGGCTCTTCAGCCCATCGTTTTTTGCAGCGCATCGAAATGGTGGCATGCCGTTGGTTTGGGGCATTTCCAGAGCGTGGTTTTCTACGTTCTGGATCCTAATGCTGCGGTGGAACGGGGTTCACGTTTGACACACTTGTAGACTAGGCTGTGCAACTGAGGTTGTCAGAATGCTAAAACAACCCAGGGGTGAACCTGCCCCGCCCTGTTGTTGCACTGGCGAAGCCTCTCGAAACGAGAATCGCGTTTTTCTATGCCCAGACCCACACCCAAACCGACGACTAGGTCTAGCCGTCCCCAACGGTGGATGCAGCTGCTGCTAGCCCTGCTGGGACTGTTGCTCGCCCTAGGCTGGGGCCTGTCTCCAGCCGTGGCCCAAATCTCCAACCCCTTCGGCGGCAACAGCACCCTCCCCCCAGCCGGGGTAGAGCGCATTGGCCTGCTTGAGACCACGCCGATCACCCTCGATGGCACCTCCCTTTTCGATATCGCCTCCCCGGCGGTGTTTAACCGCAATGAATCAGGCACAGAGGTGCCCGTCGAGGTGCGCGCGCGGCAGATCGAGACCAACCTCAACCAGGTGGTCAATCGCACCCTGGAGCGGATCTATGACGACAACGCCGTCGATAGCTCATCCCTCAATGTCAGCATTGAAACCATTAGCGGCCAACCGGTACTATTTGCGATCGAATCGGGCCTGATTGAGCCGAGAGTACTGCTCACCATCACCGACACCGATGCTCAGTACAACGGGGCGTCACAACTCGATCTGGCTGACCGCTGGCAGGCCGTGCTGCGCGACTCGCTGCGGCAGGCCGTCGACAGCCGCCTGCCCGAAGCTCGCCAGCGGCAAATTCGCCGCACTGTCTGGATTTTGCTAGCCAGCCTGCTGCTCACCCTTGTGCTAACCGGCATTTGGCGAGTGCTGGGCAGGCGCAAAAGTGAGCTAGAGCAAAAACAAACGGCCCAAAACAATCTCCCCATTTCCCCCGGAGCCGATGTCCCCGAGCAGCAGCTCTTGCAGGTGTTTAGCTACCAGCTCACCCTGGCCCAGCGGCTTCAGGTCGTAGCCTTTTTGCGCTGGCTGATGTTTTGGGGCATTGCCTTCGTGTGGATTACGGGCATCGCCAGCGGGCTCTACATTTTCCCGCAAACCCGCAGCTATGCCTTTGGGCTGTTTTCCATTCCGGTACTGCTGCTGCTGACCTGGTTTTTTACCGGCTTGCTCAACCGACTGGCTAACCTGGCCATTGAGCGAGTAGCTCAGGCCTGGAGCAAAAATGAGCTGGGCGATTTGGACGACATTCAGCGCAAATCGATGCGCATTTCGACCATCATCGGTGCGCTTAAAGGACTGAAGACGGCTGTCATCTACGCCCTAGCCACCCTGCTAGTGCTCCAAACCCTAAGAATTGCTCCAGCGTCGCTGCTGGCCTTTGGGGCGATTTCTGCCCTGGCCATTTCCTTTGCGGCCCAGAATTTGGTTAAAGACTTGGTCAATGGCTTTTTGATTTTGCTAGAAGACCAATACGCCATCGGTGACCTGGTGACCACCGGCACCACCACCGGCATTGTCGAAAATCTCAATCTGCGGATTACTCAAATTCGCGGTGAGGACGGTCGACTGGTCACCCTGCCCAACAGCCTGATTGCCCAGGTCGAAAACCTCAGTCGCAGCTGGTCACGGGCCAATATCCTCATTGATGTGGCCTACGGTACCAACGTCGATGAGGCCCTATGGGTCCTACACGAGACCGCCCAGATCATGGCCAGTGACCCCGAGTGGCGCTACGCCATTCTCAACCCGGTTGAAATGCTGGGGGTTGAGAGCATGACCCACGCAGGCCTCACCCTTTTGATTTGGATTCGCACCCGACCCCTCAAACAGTTTTTGGTGGCACGTGAGTTTCGCCGCCGCTTGCGCATCGCCTTTGACAAGGCGGGCATTGCCATCGGGGTACCCCAGCAGGCGTTTACGGAGCTGCCTAACGTTACAGAACACCACAACCACAACGGTGATGGCGTCCACAAAACCGCAAAAAGCGGGGCTATTGAACCCCGCTAGTAGTCGTATGAGCTTAAAAGCTGGCTGAGCTTAGGATGCAGTACCCGTTCTGGTGGGTGGCGGCAACACAATGCCTGTTGTATCGCCGCCGCCCCCAATTGCTCTACTTCAGCTTTTGCTTGATATAGGCCAGCATTTTGCCTAGCTGGCCTTTGAGCTGGGCCACCTCGCCTTGAAGCTGGGCCACCTGGGCCTGGAGAGCCTGGAATTCGGCGGCACTCACATCGCCACCACCGGATGACGCCGCAGTCCCTGCTGAGGCGGGGGCTGTCATCGGGGTACGACGCGGCTTGCGGGCCTTGACCATCGACGCTTTGATAGCTTCGATTAGTTCTTTTTGCTCAAAGGGTTTTTGAATAAACTCGAAGTACTCGAAGGGCTCGGTGATTTTTTCGGTAACTTCTTCTTTGCGGCCCGACATCAGCACCAGGGGAATGTTCTGGAGGTCTGGGTTTGCCTGAATTTCTTGGAAGACTTCCCAGCCGCTCATGCGGGGCAGCAGGAAGTCGAGCATGATCAAGTTGGGGCGCTGGCTGCGAATGGCATCCATGCCTTCTACACCATCTTGGGCTTCAATGACTTCAAAATTGCCCTGGGGAAGCATGTCGCGCACCCGCATGCGAATCACCCGGCTATCATCGATGACCAAAATCCTATGATTTGCCACAGTTGATTCCTCTCGCGGTGTCGAAGGCCATGGTAGGCGGTGCCATTAAGTATAGTTCAGGTTTCCGGAAAGTCTGTGCTGGGGCCGAAGAATATAGCGAC
The DNA here is from genome assembly GCF_014696675.1 of Phormidium tenue FACHB-1052. Lineage (GTDB taxonomy): Bacteria > Cyanobacteriota > Cyanobacteriia > Phormidesmidales > Phormidesmidaceae > Nodosilinea > Nodosilinea tenuis_A. Next base: position 758,366 of record NZ_JACJQN010000001.1, on the reverse strand, counting down.
AGCTCAGTGTGGGTTTCAAATACCCTGCTACCGCCCCGCCCAATCTAGCCCAGAACTGGCTTTAGTATGCCCTGCTGAACCTCAAAACTGACAGGTGCAGCCCTAGAAATACTGAGCTAAATTTGGCTGTCCTAAGCCTGGGGCGACTTTGGAGCGAGCAGCAGATGGGCGGCCTGCTTTACCTGGTCAAGAGCGCTAGGGCAGGGCACCAGCGCGGGCAGTCGCACCACACACTGGTGGGGAAACAGCTCAGCCGGTAAATCGCTGCCAACCTGGTAGCGGTTGTGGACGATATAGCGCTGGGCAATGCCGCGATCGCCCAAAGTGTGAGTTAGCCGACTGGCCTCGGCCAAAATCGCCGCCTGGTTTTGCACCACGCCAATAAACTCGGTGTGCTGCGGGTCTTTGAGCTTGTCTTGGGCGGCCAGCACGCGCTGGCGCAGGGTGCGCAGGCGACCCATAAACTCCACCCGACCCACCACATCTTTGTATTTAATCCAGAGCTTAAAGATCCACCCCAGCCAGTCGCCCAGGGCGGTGGGCATCTCTAGAAACCGCAGCAGATGACCGGTGGGGGCGGTGTCGAGCACAATCAGCTGCTGCTCATTGCGCTCCAGCAGATCCATGACGGTAATCAGCGAGAGCATTTCGTCAATACCAGGCAGGGCTTGGGCGACGATCTGCCGCCAGGCGGCGGGGCCATAGGCCATTTGAATGCCGCTGGCAATATCACCATCGCCCGCCATCATGTCGGCCAGCTCCCACAGGTAGTCGGTGCGAAACTGGTCGAGCACCATGTCGGCGCTGACCTCCTGGGCTTGGAGATTAGGCCGCAGCAGGGTGGGTTCGTGGCTGAGGGGCTGGCCAAAGGCGTCGCCCAGGGAGTGGGCTGGGTCGATGGACATGACCCGCAGGTTGGCCTCGGGATGGCGCTCTGCCAGCCCCCAGCTCAGGGCTGCCGATATGGTGGTTTTGCCCACGCCCCCCTTGCCACCCACCACAATCAGCCGTCGCCCTGCGGTGATTAGGTCTTCCACGCCGGGGGAAATTGGCTGCGGCCATTGGAGTAGGGGGGAGAGCGCTGCGGCAGGATCGGCTAGCGTCTGCGCTGAGGTCAGGGGCATGAGCTGGGGCATGAGGGCATCGAGGGCGACTCCGCCTAAGGGTTCCTGGGTTTGGGCTGGCAACCACAGCACTGGCTGGCCCTGGGCGATCGCCTCAAACTCGGCCAGCACCCGGCGGTGGCTTTCTAAAACTTGGCCCGATTCTTGCAGCACGCGGTTAATCACTAGACCCCCGAGGGGAACGCCTAACCGTCCCAAAGCCGTGATGAAACGATCGCTCTCAGCCCAGCTCATCGGCTCGGGAATGCCGATCACCCAGCAGGCAGCGCGATCGCGGTCTTGAATCAGCGCCCGACCCTGCTCTAGGTCGTGGCGCATGTCAGTAATAAACTGGTCGGCATGATCGGGGGTGTAGCGACCCGCCAGGGTTTCGGTCAGGGTGCGGTGCTTTTGCTGAAACTGCCCCAGCGCCTCTAGCAAGGTATCGAGAAAATCCATCAGGGCAAACAGGCTGAGGGTGTGGCCGCTGGGGGCCATATCGACGACGACGCGATCGGCTTCGCGATCGCGCAAAATTCGCTGAATCTCCAGCAGCGCCATCAGCTCGTCAAGGCCGGGCCAGCCCATATCCCACACGGGGCTGAGGTCATCGCCCTCAACGAAACTACCCCGCTCAACCAGCAGTTCTAGTACGGTGCCATAGTCAGCCCGAAACTGCTCTAGCAGCAGCAGCGCATCCAGGGCGCGCACCTGCACATTCGCCAAGTCGGGCAGGGGGTGGGGCGTATTGTCGACAGGAAGCTGCAACACATCCCCGAGGGAATGGGCCGGGTCGGTAGAGAGCAGCAACACCGTTTCGTTGGGGTGCTGTTGGCCTAGCTGCCGCGCAAACCCGCAGGAAAGAGTGGTTTTGCCCACGCCGCCCTTGCCGCTAACCATAAACAATTGATGGGGCGATGATGTCAGCATTGGCCAACCTTACAGACTGCTGAACCTAGGGTGCCCAGAGCCATCCACCAACGCTGGCCGCAGCATGAAACTTAAGGGCATGGATTGGGACGAGCTTCTCCGTAGGGGCAAACGGTCGTTTGCCCCTACGGAAACGACGGCTCAAAGGGGAATTTTCTCGGTGCGAAATTTTTCCCGATTGACTCATTCCTTAGCTACCGCACTGGGTTCTCGGGGCCGCGTCCGCGATAGGCGTCGATGAAGGTGGCGGCGGCTTCTGGCTCAAATTCGGGCAAAATTAGCTTTTTTGTCCAGGCGGTGAGCACGACTTCTTTGCCTAGTCCGGCTTTGGGCACTACCACCAACCCATCCCAAAGACCTGGAAATTCGCTGGCCCAGGCCGTGAGCGTGTCCATGGCGGCCTGCCCAGGCTGGTCAACATAGATCACAATGTTGCCGTGCTCGATGGAGTGCACCAGTTCTTCTAACCGCTGCTCTTGGGCGTAAACCCCCGGCAAAACAGGATTGGGGTCGTGGGGGCCAGAGGTGGGGAAGTCGCTGTCGTAATTAACTGCCTGACCAGGATTAACGTGAGCCTGCCCCTGGTCGGGGAAGGTCTGGATCGCCGCCATTGCTGCTTCGCCAACGGTGGTGTTGGGCTCAAAGGCTACCGACTGAGGGCGGTTGCGGTACCACAGCCCGCCAATTAGGGCGACCATGAGCGCGGTAATGCCCACTGGGCCAAGTATCAGCGACAGTGCGCTAGAAGAGGTGCGGCGACGCTTAGATCGTGCAGTCCGAGTCATAATCTCCAGGTAAAACTATCAACATAGGTCTTGTTGACCAGTGTAGCGGCGACCGCGGGCGGTGAGGTGTGGGGGCTAGACTCTGTAGTGAGCTATAGGGTTTAGGATGGGAATGTCTAGGTTGGAGGTTGACTATGGCTGTGGCAACGGGTCTCAAAATTGGCGATGTGGCTAAGCAAACTGGCGTTGCGGTGGGGGCACTGCGCTACTACGAAAGCCTGGGTTTGCTCAGCTCGCAACGGGGCGACAACGGCTACCGCTACTATTCACCAGAGGCCGTACACCAAGTGCAGTTTATTAAGAAAGCTCAGGCGTTGGGATTTTCCCTGGAGGATGTGGGGGATGTGCTCAACGTGCATCAACGGGGAGATGTGCCCTGTGGGTTTGTGCGATCGCTGCTGCAAGACAAAATTCAGCAGTTAGAAGACCAAATTCAGCAAATGACAGCGTTTAAGGCCGATTTAGAGGAGTATCGCGATCGCTGGGCCGAGTCGCAGCCCCGCCCGCAGCCGGGGGATATTTGCCCGCTGATTGAAACTGTGCCGCTGACGGTGTAGCCGCAGCTATGCCAAACCTTCCGTAGGGCCAAAGGCCGTGAGCTAGAATGGAAAGCTAGATTGAAATTTTGCCTTGTAAGGTGAAATTTCCACCCGTAAACTCTCATCAGCGGTTTAGGCGCAGCATTTTGGCCATGGAAAGGATTGTAGTCGGGCTCTCCGGCGGCGTAGATAGCTCTGTAGCGGCGGCGACCCTGCACCAGCAGGGATATGACGTGGTGGGCCTCACCCTGTGGCTAATGAAGGGCAAGGGTCAGTGCTGCTCTGAGGGCATGGTCGATGCGGCCAAACTCTGCGAAGACCTGGGCATTGAGTACCACGTGGTCGATAGCCGCGAGGTATTTGAGCGCGAAATCATTAACTATTTAGTAGACGGCTACGGCAGCGGCATTACGCCGCTGCCCTGCTCGCAGTGCAACCGAGCGGTCAAGTTTGGGCCGATGTTGCAGTATGCGCGGGAGGAGCTGGGGTGCGATCGCATTGCCACTGGTCACTACGCTCGCATCACTCAAAATGCTGAGACGGGTCGCTATGAGCTACGCCGCGCCGTTGACCCGGCCAAAGATCAGTCCTACTTTCTCTACGACCTTACCCAGGATTTGCTGGCCGCCTGTGACTTTCCCCTCGGCCACCAAACTAAGACCGAAACCCGCCGTGTGGCTGCCGCGCTGGGCCTGCACACCGCCGAGAAACCTGACAGCCAAGACCTTTGCCTGATCGAGCACCACGGCTCGATGCAGACCTTTTTGGATAAGTACCTGGCCCCCAAACCCGGCGACATTGTCGATACCGAAGGCCGCATTCTCGGTCAGCACACCGGCATTCACCACTACACCATTGGTCAGCGCAAAGGCCTGGGCATTGCTGCCGCTAACCCGCTCTACGTGGTGGGCTTTGACATGGGCAAAAACCATGTAATCGTGGCCGATCGCAGCGATGCCCACCTGCCCGACTGCACCGTGCAGCGGGTGAACTGGGTGGCGATCGCCGCCCCCCAGGAACCCATGAAGGTCTCTGTGCAAATTCGCTATCGCAGTGAGGCGGTGGGGGCGACGCTAGTTCCCTTAGCGTCTGGAAACGGCACAGGCGACCGAGTACGGATTGTGTTTGACGAGCCTCAGTTTGGCGTTACCCCCGGCCAAGCGGCGGTGTGGTATGACGGCGATCGGGTGCTCGGTGGTGGCTTAATTGAGGCCGCTGTCCCTGAGCTATCTGCCCCTATGACCGAAGCTGGAGCCCTTAGCCATTGATCGCACCTATGACTTCTCAATCGTTGAAGACTCAGTTTCAAACCCTCACCGCCGCAGAGAGGGGCGACGCCTTGCAGATTTTGACTGAAACCCTGAGTCGGCCTTCTTTAGGCATTACCAAAATTCCCGAGGTAATGGGTGGTGATGCCTGCATTGCCAAGACTCGCTTACCCGTTTGGCTGTTTGTTAGCCTGCGGCGGCAGGGCGCTACGGATGCAGAACTGCTGGAGGCTTATCCCCACCTGACGGCAGCAGATTTAGTCAATGTTTGGGCCTACGCCGATGCTCACCCTGAGGAAATCGCGATCGCCCTTCAAGAACAGGAAAATGCTGCGGACGGTGCCCCTGAACGTTAGTCATGGCCAAGCTATACGCTGATGAGCAGTTTCCTCGTCCTGTTGTAGAAGCACTGCGCAGATTTGGCCATCATGTCACGACCGTTCAAGAAGCCGGGCAAGCAGGAGCGGATGATCCCGATGTTCTGGCCTTTGCGATCGCCAATCAGCTTACTGTCTTAACGCAAAATCGCCGTGACTTCAGCAAGCTACACCAGCGAATTCTAACCATGATGAAATCATTGTTTGCTCTGAAAATCGAGACTTCCTCGGACTAGTTCATCAAATTAATGAGGCTGTCTGCCATGAGGTGACTCTTCAAGATAAGCTGCTGCGAGTTAGTCGTCCTAGATAGGTGTTTCAGGTGCATAGCGTTGTTACAAAGCCGATCAAATCAGGTACTGCCCCATGGCTGATATCACTAAAGACCAGCAGCATCCTCAGTACAAGACCGATCGCCAGGTCGTGAACCAGCTTTTGGCGGGCGAAGCCAACGACTACAACCTGGTCGAACTGGCCCGGCTGATCACTCGTTATGAAGGCTTTCCCGGTGCCCGTGACATTCAGACCGACCTCAAAAAGGCTCTCACTCGCTGGCAGCTCACCGAGGCCGAACTGTTTGAAAAAACCCGCGCCATCCACCAGCAGGGCGAGGTCTACAAAGGGCTAGGTCGAGGCCGCGAAGACTGGAGCTAGGGATATACTACTCAGCTATGAGTATCCCTAAAGTCAATCGGGGCGCGATCGCAGCAGGCCACGCCCTTACCGCCGAAGCCGGTGCCGAGATGCTGCGTCAGGGCGGCAATGCCTTTGACGCCGCGATCGCCGCCGCTTTCACCGCCTGCGTAGTGGAATCGTCGTTGACCTCCCTGGCGGGGGGCGGCTTTTTGCTGGCCCATACAGCGGCGGGCGAAAACCGACTATTCGACTTTTTTTGCCAGACGCCCCGCTCGAAAGCGATTGGGCGATCGCCCGATTTTTACCCCATCCACGCCAACTTTGGCGACACCGTGCAGGAGTTTCACATTGGCTTAGGGTCAATGGCGGTGCCAGGGGCGATCGCCGGGTTACTCCATGTCCACCAAAGGCTGGGACGACTGCCGCTTAAGCAGATCGTAGCTCCTGCCCAACATTGGGCCACCCAGGGTACTCAGGTAGAGCCGTTTCGGGCTGGTTGCTTTCAGATTTTGGCTCCCATTCTCACAGCAACTGCCGAGGCCAGGGCAATCTATGCACCGGGTGGCACGTTGCTGACGGCGGGCGATCGCTTTTATCTACCCGACTTTGCCGCGTTTTTAGACGACCTGGCGCGTCAGGGAGCCGACCTGTTTTATCGGGGAGATTTGGCCCATGCGATCGCCCAAGACTGCCAGGCCCACGGCGGCTACCTCACCCTAGAGGATTTGCAAACCTACCAAGTCGTCGAGCGCGAACCGCTAGCGGTGCCCTACGGCAGCGCCACCTTGCTTACCAACCCGCCCCCCAGTTCCGGCGGCACACTGATTGCCTTTGCCCTGCACCTATTGGCCCAGGCTTCCCCTGCTCTCACTGCCCATGGTAGTCCTCGCCACGTAGCCATGCTGCGGGAGGTGATGAGTCTCACCAACCTGGCTCGCCAAAAGGGCTACGACGATCACCTTTACCGTAGCGAGATTGCCCAGGAATTCTTAGGTGTGGCTCATCTTGCCCCCTACCTGGAACAGTTTCAGGCCGTTCTCAGCCGGGGGGGCAGCAAGTGGGGCAGCACCACCCACATCAGCGTGGTCGATGGCGAGGGCAACGCCGCCAGTCTCACCACCTCCAACGGTGAAGGCTCGGCCTACGTCATCCCAGGCACCGGCATCATGATGAACAACATGCTGGGGGAAGAAGACCTCAACCCCCAGGGCTTTCACCAATGGCCGACGAACCAGCGGATGTCGTCGATGATGGCCCCCACGGTAGTACTGAAGGACGGCAAGCCCTGCCTGGTATTGGGGTCGGGTGGGTCTAACCGGATTCGCACCGCGATTTTGCAGGTGGTGTCGAACGTGCTCGACTTTGACATGGATATTGAAGCCGCCGTCAGCGCGCCCCGGCTCCACTGGGAACGGGGGGCACTGCATTTGGAGCCAGGTTATGAACAGGCGGCGATCGCGGCCCAGGGCATTACCGGCGATGACGTTTGCACCTGGTGGCAGGCTCCCAGCATGTTTTTTGGCGGCGTTCATGCCGTAGCGGTTGACCCCGACGGCACTCTCTCAGGAATAGGCGACGGTCGCCGGGGGGGAGCCTGGATTGTGGTTGATGGCTAGGGCCAACGCATTTCCAACCACAAATGCCACCCCCCATGCCGCTGACCTAGCCCAGATTCACGGCAAAGGATGAGGTTGTTTGACACAATACCAATAGCCCCATAACACTCCAGCATGGCCCTAAGCATGGATTTCACCGCTGCCCTGCCCACGTTTTTTATCACTCTGCGCGAAGGGGTAGAAGCGGCCCTGGTCGTCGGCATTGTGCTGGCCTGCCTAGCTAAGGCCAACCGCCAAAGCCTCAACTCCTGGGCCTATGCTGGCATCGCCGCCGGGCTAGCTGGCAGCGTCATGCTCGGCATCGCGCTGGGGCTGGGGCTTCAGCAGATTCAGCAGGTGCTGCCCAGTCTGCAAACGGTGATCAAGCCGCTGTTGAATGTGCTGTTTGGGGCGATCGCCATCATCATGCTGAGCTGGATGCTGCTGTGGATGACCCGCCAGGCTCGCAGTCTGAAGGGCGAAATTGAAGGCACGGTGCGATCGGCCCTTGATGATGCCCAAACCGCAGGCTGGAGCGTCTTTAGCCTGGTCTGCATCGCCGTGCTGCGCGAAGGGTTTGAAACAGTGCTGTTTATTTTCACCAACGTCGAAACCAGTGTGTCTGCCGTCGCGGGGGCTGTGGGAGGACTGCTCGGTGCCGTGCTCATTGGCCTAGCGCTATTTCGCTGGGGTCTGCGCATCAACCTCAAGCGCTTCTTCCAGGTGATGGGGATATTGCTACTCCTGATCGTCGGCGGCCTGGTAGTGTCAGTCTTTAAGAATCTCGATGCGGCCCTAGCCGCCATCAGCCAAATCAACCCCGCCGCCGACCTCTGCTTCGCCCAAAGCTCCTGCATCCTCGGCCCGCTAGTGTGGGATGGCAGCAGCATTCTGAGCGATCGCCAATTCCCTGGCATTGTCTTCAAAACCCTACTCGGCTACCGCGATCACCTATATCTACTCCAAATCGTGGCCTACCTCAGCTTCCTAGCCCTCGTCGGCAGCCGCTACTTCCGCAGCCTCAACCCCTCTCTCCCCCCCACCACCCCATCCACCACCCCCTAACTCCCCACTCCCTCACCTCCCCCATCTTCCTCACCCCCCACCCCCTTACTCCCCTACTCCCCACCCCTCCCCAAACCGCGATATACTCCTTCGAGCCATCCCCACTAAGGACAATCACCCATGGTCGCTGTCGCCATTCTTGCCGCCGGGCGCGGCACCCGCATGAAATCGAGCCTGCCCAAGGTGCTGCACTCGGTAGGCGGCAAATCAATGGTCGAGCGCGTGCTGGATGGGCTAGCCGACCTCAACCCCAGCCACACCATCATCGTTGTCGGCTTTGGCCAAGATCAGGTGAAAGCGGCCCTAGCCCACATCCCCGGTCTCACCTTTGTGGAGCAGACCGAACAGCTCGGCACTGGCCACGCTGTGCAGCAGGTGATTCCTCATCTGGAGGGGTTTGATGGCGATTTGCTGGTGCTCAACGGCGATGTGCCGCTGCTGCGACCCGAAACCATTCAAACCCTGGTCAAAACCCATCAAGGCAAGGGCAACGCCGCCACCCTGCTCACGGCCCAGTTCACCGACCCCACGGGTTATGGGCGAGTGTTTTGCACCGAGCAAAATTTGATTACCGAAATTGTTGAGCACCGCGACTGTAGCCCTGCCCAGCGCCAAAATCCGCGTATCAACGCCGGGATCTACTGCTTTAACTGGGCCAAGCTGATGACGGTGCTGCCCCACCTCAGCGCCGACAACGACCAGCAGGAGTATTACCTCACTGACGTGGTCAAAGACCTGACCCCGGCCATGGCGGTAGATGTAGAAGACTGCCAGGAGATTTTTGGCATTAACAGCCGCAAGCAGCTCGCCGAAGCCTACGCTATTCTGCAAGACCGCATCAAAGACTACTGGATGGCGGCGGGGGTGACCCTGATTGACCCCGACAGCACCACCATTGACACCACCGTCCAGCTTGAACCTGATGTGGTGATCGAACCCCAGACCCATCTGCGGGGCAAAACCACGGTAGGCACCGGCAGCCGCATTGGCCCCGGTAGCCTGATTGAAAACAGTCAAATTGGGGCCGATGCCACCGTAGCCTTTTCGGTGGTGAGTAACAGCACCGTGGGCAATGGTACGCGAGTTGGTCCCTATGCCCACCTGCGAGGCGATGCGGTAGTGGGCGACAACTGCCGCATCGGCAACTTTGTGGAAATTAAGAAATCGGCCCTGGGGGCGGGCACCAACGTGGCTCACCTGTCTTACCTCGGCGACGCTACCCTGGGCAATAAGGTGAATGTGGGAGCGGGGACGATTACGGCGAATTACGACGGCTATAAAAAGCACCCGACTGTGATTGGCGATCGCACCAAAACCGGCAGCAACAGTGTGCTCGTTGCCCCCATCACCATCGGTAGCGACGTCACCATCGCCGCCGGGTCAGTGGTACGCAAAGATGCCCCCGACAACTGCCTCGTCGTTTCCCGCGCCCCCCAAAAAAATCACGAAGGGTGGCAACCCAAGCATCTGCGGGAAGAGAAGACAGAGGAGTAGAGGGTATAGGGTGCAAGGTACAGGGTCTAAGGATGGGAGCCAGGTTTAGCAGAGTCTTCACCCTATAAACCCCGCACCCATTGCTTTCCCCAAAACAACCCCTAAACCCCAGCAGATTCTAACAAAGGCAGCATGTCAGTCCAGGAAAGGCCCCGGTGCAGGTATTGAGGCGCAGCGGGATTGTAGGGGCCAGCCATGATATCAATGGCCTTAATATCAGCGGTTCCAGGCAGTACGGGCACCTCAGGGTCGGCTGCCGTAGGGTGCATCAGTGAGCTAGAGAAGCCGCGAAAAATTAGTACCTCGTCGACTTCTCCATCGCTGATCGCCTGCACCAGCAGCACCACTTGGGGTATCCGTAGAGTGTATTGTTCTAGTCGAAAACCGGGAGTCATGGCAAATTAATTGATTGCCTGGCGACCCTGTTTGCCCAGGCGCACAAACACAAACCAGGCTAGGCAAGCCATATAAACCACCAGGCCCAAAATGCCAAAGAAGCCTAAAAATCCGTTGGTATAGCCCGCGTGGAAATATTCTTTGTAGAGCAGCGGTGGCTCTAGCCAGGTTTGGCAGTCAGCCGCGCCAAAGCGGGCGTTGGAGAAGGCGCAGGGCAAAAAGCCGAGTACAATCGCCCCGCCAATGATGTTGTAGAGGGTGATGGCCCAGCGCCAGGCGCTAAACAGCAGCTTGAGCAGCGAGTCGGGCTGTTCGCGAATCTCTTCGTTGAGGTCTACCCAAAACCACAGCCCCACCGGAATCAGGATGCGCGCCATCAGCCCTGATAAAAAGCTGATATTAAAGCCGCCGATCATCAGATAGACGGTGATCATTAGCAGGCTGGCCACCTTCCAGTAGATGGTGAGCAGGTGCTGAATGGATTCGTTTTTTTGCACAAAGGCCCAAATCAGCAGCACCAGGGGCAAAAATACGGTGAATAAAACCGCTAGTCGATAGTCTGTCCAGACTAGGGCGCGCAGCAGCGAAGGTTCTAACATAGGGGCGCAGTAGCGATACAGTCGAGTAAGCTAGCGACCACACCAGAGATGGGTGTGGGGTATACCTCAGGCTGGCGTGAACATAGCTTTGGCCAGGAACTTCTGAGAGTAAATACGGCAGCTAGCTGGTTTAGCAGTCTGCTAAACCAGCTTATAGAGTAGCATTTGCCCCGACCCCGCTTTCTAGGGAAGGCGGAACTCATGCCCACAAACCTCGACTATTTGAGAGTCTGTTCAGGGGCCGGGCGTTTCATCCACATCCAGAGGTGGATTAGCCCAGCGGTTAAGCCCAGCAGGGCCACGGCGATCGCCCAGGAAATTTCCCCTTGTAGCTGCCTGTCAGCAAGGCTACCGAGGACGTATCCACCCAAGGGCAGCGCCAGAATAGACAGCGAAACCCGAGTCAGAAAAGCAGGCAAGCTGCTGTCTTGAGCCCTGACTGACAGGACAGAAGCGTTGGGGTTATGGGCAGGGTATTTCATGGTGGAGCAAAGCTGGGATGGGGCTAGTTCCAGGTGCGATTGCCGTCTTCATCAATGCGGGCCTGGCGAATGACGTCGGAGATTTCCTCTGCATCCTTGATGTGGTGCAGAGCTTTTTGTTCTCCATCAGTGTCATCGACAACGAAGTAGGTGGGGACGACGATGCGATCGCCCGTAATGTCAGCCGTGTCAACCGCTACCTGCTTAGACTTTTCTTCGAGTGTCTTTTCGCCCTTGACGTAGTCGCCGGGGTTGAGCACGAGGTCATCTTCTTTCATGGCTCTTTTCATTTCCGCCCGCTGCTCGGGAGAAACCTCCTCAGGGGTGAGGGGCTGGCTGATGGGCTTGCGCTCTTCAGAATTTTGAGTATCCATGGGATTCACCTCTTTGAGTAGCGTTTGAATAAAACCAAAGTAACTTTCTGAAAGGGTTGGCCACATCGCTCAAAGGGGGCAGGTCAAGTCTCCCGTTGTAGCTATTTTTGCGCTGTAGCCAGGGCACTTGCCGATTTGCTTTCATCAGCCCCAGTGGGTTCTGGTACGCGCAACATGAGCAAAGCCGCCAGCCCCAGGAAGATGCCCCCCAGCGCCAGCGCCCAAAGGCGATTGTCTTGCAGCAGAGCCTTCATGACCCAGCCAAACCCCAGGGACATGGCGATCTGAGGCAGGGTAATAAAGCCGTTGAAAATCCCCATGTAGACGCCGCTCTGGCCCTCTGCCAGGTCATCCATCAGCAGCGAGTAGGGAATGGACAAGATGCTGGCCCAGGCGATGCCCAGCCCCACCATTGAGAGCAGTACCGGGTAGCGGCTGTGCACCAGCAGCAGTGACAGCAGGCCCACGCAGCCAGCCATCAGAAAACAGGCATGCACCGTCACCCGACCCCAGCGCTGGCTCAGGGAGGGAATGGCCCAGGAAACCCCAAGGCAGACCAGGTTATAAAAGGCTGTACAAAGACCGGCCCACTCCACGCCGTGGGCATAACTGGTTATGGAACGGTCGGGGGTGGCCAAAACGTTGAGGGCGATCGCATTGGGCAGGTACACAAAAATGCAGTAGATGCCAGCCCAGCTCAGGGCTTGCACCGCCGCCAGATGCCGCATCATCGGGGGCAGATCCGTTACCGCCTGAGCGATCGCCGCTAGCATCGGTAGGCGATCGCCCGCTGGTTCGTGAGGGAGAGCCATCACCTCGTGGGTCGGTTCCTCCACGGCCCAAAAAGTGGCCAGGGTACCGACTAAACAAAACGCTGCCCCCACCCAGTAGGCTCCGCGAATCACGTCGGGAATACCGGCGTGGGAGACGGGTTCTAGGCGAAAGACATGCTCTAACATCCAGGGCAACCCCGCCGCGCAGATGGTGCCCAGCCCAATGCAGAACCCCTGGAGCGAGTAGCCCAGGGTGCGATGGGCCGGAGACAGCAAATCCCCCACAAAGGGGCGACTGGGGGCAACGCTGACATTGAGGGCGAGCTGTAGCACCCAGTACAGCGCCACCGCCTGCATCAGACTGGTGGCCATGGGCATCGTCACCAGCATCGCCGCTCCGATCACCGCACCGCCCAGAAAGTAGGGCTGCCGCTTGCCCCAGCGGCTGACGGTGCGATCGCTGAGTTCGCCAACAATCGGCTGGGCCAGCAGCCCCATCAACGGTGCCCCCAGCCACAGCAGGGGCAACTGGCTGGCCTCGGCCCCCAGGCTCTCAAAAACGGCACTGGCGTGGGCAGTTTGCAGACCATTGCCAATCTGCACTCCCCAAAAGCCTAAATTCATCGTGATCAGCAGACGCAGACTTGGGGGTTCAGAGTCCATGGCGATCGCGTGGGAATACAGGTCAAAACTCGTCTTATCCTGCTGGGGGTGTAGCAACAGCCACATCTTTTACACGATAATTTTCACAAGATGATAAAGTTGCAACTATCCTTTTCTAAACAGTCCTTAGACATAGAAACCTTAGACATAGAAACTCAGGATATTGGTTTTGCCGTTTGCTTGTGCACTCCATGGCGGATGAGCCCACACACTGCCCCCGTTTAAAAATACTTAATTTCAAAAAAACGATCAAAAAAGGAGAGCAATTTTGATGCTCTCCTTTTTTGATCTACGGCTCACGAAGAACCGTCAGTCAATCCTAATCAATCACTTTTTTGATTTGATCTTTGACATCTTCTTTGGCATGCTGAACGCTGGCTTCGCCCTGCTTAGACTTGCCTTTCGCTTCGTCGGAAGTATTTCCGGTAACTTTACCGGCTGCTTCCTGCGCCTTACCTTGAATGTTCTTGCCGGTGGCTTCAGCCCTATCTTGAATGCTCATGGGTTATTCCTCTGCTTTCTAATTTTTCCTTTCCATAACGTAACGACAGGGTTTGGAGACATCATCCGTCAAGAGGTACACTTCACTCTGGCGGCACCCTCGCACGGTGTTGTTGACGAGCTACTGCGATCTAGCCCGACTTTAACCCGATAGGTAGATTGGATAGCTAAGCAGAGGCTAAAGCCTTTGTCGAACAGTTGCGGAGGTTTTGGAGTGCCAAGAGGGGGGCTAGGGGCGATCGCTCCCCCGAAGGGCCAGTCCACCATCGGCCCTACCCTAGACCCAATCGGGTCTAGACGCACATATTATCCCCCCAAAGAATTAGGCAGTGGGATAGATGCTTTTTGGGGACTAATAGAGTTTGATGTAAGCCTAGAGGCTGTATTGGTTGTCCTGATGTATCTAGAGTTGCGACTCAGACTACTCAGATTTTTCATTTTTTAAGTCTATTTTTTGTGAGACCTAGTCTTGGCAACTGCTCCATCGGTTTTATGTCCCGAAGCGCTAAGAGCGATCGCCAAGTCAAACCTCACCCATAGCCTTCTAGTCTTTGGCAGATCAAACTGCATTCTCAGTATCTCCACTAACAGTTACTAGAAACGGGTAGACCAAGCGGCATCAAGACAGTTGCAATTTTCAAAGGAACAGTACCGTGATTGAGCACATTGGATTAGACCTATTAAGTGGCCCTCTGGCCCAGGTAGTATCTCCAGGAGTTGCAACTCCTGAAGATGCTGCCCTTATTTTTTCGGGGCCTCAGTTTTTTATTGCCCTGCTTTCGGGCGTAATTTTGGCCTTTGGCTTCCATCTTTTGCTAACCAACCTGTCGGTCGCCGCAGGCCTCACCTACATTGGCCAGTCTTCATCGAGTAGTAGTAGCAGCGGCTCTGGTAGCGGTGACAAAAAAATTGCCACCAAAGTTGGCGTTTGGACCGTGATTACGGTCAGTTTGGCCCTTTTTTGCGCCTGCTTTTTGGCCGTCAAGCTCAGCCTTTACAGCAGTGCGTTGCTAGGGGCTATTACCGGTTTGGTGGTGTGGGGCACCTACTTTTGCCTGCTGTTTTGGGTCAGCTCCACCACCGTTGGGTCGCTGATTGGATCAGTGGTCAAAACCGCTACATCTAGCTTTCAGTCTCTATTAGGGGCAGCTACCGGGGCTGTGGGAGCCAAGATGGCCAGCAATCAGGTGATTGAGACCGCCGAAGCTACCGCTGCCGCCGTGCGCCGCGAACTCACTGCTGGCTGGAGCGGCAACGATATTAAGGACACGCTGCGCGACTACGTTAGTTCCCTCACGTCTCCAGCCTTAGATATTGCAGGGTTAGAAGCGGAGTTCGAGCGCCTGATTCACGAGTCTGACCTGACATCGCTGGCCGATCGCGATACTCTATCCCAGCTCAACCGCGACAGCTTTGAGAAGCTGGTCAGCAGCCGTACCGATTTGTCGCGCAAAGAAGCTAGCCGCATCGCCGATCGCCTCTACGGCACCTGGAACAAGGCTCTAGGCAAGGCCTCCGGCGGCGACAGCCTGGGTGAACTGGTCAACTATCTCAAGTCAGCTCACCCCGAAGAACTGTTGGCTGACACGCTGGGTAGCCGCCTAGACGAGTTTCTGGGCGAAATGCGCCAGCAGCGCAAGGGCAAAGAGGCTAAGACTAACCCGCTCAACCAGGGGCTAACCACCTTGATGGGTGTGGTGATGGGTCGAGCCGACCTCTCTGACCTGGATGTGGAGAAAATCACCGATCGCTTCAAGCAGCTCAAGCACGATGTCACCGGCCAGGTTGACACGCTCACCAGCCAGGTGAGTGGCAGCGATCGCTACAGCGTTGTCAGAGCCGACGTTGAGACCTACCTGCTCAACGCCTACCCATGGCAGCTCAACACCCAGCGCATGCAAAAAGAGTTTTGGGATGTGATCTACGATCCCTTTGCCGACCCTGGTCTGATGCGCCAAGAGCTAATGAACTTGGATCAATCATTCTTCGCCGAGCTGTTGGCCTCGCGGGGGCTGTTGACCAAGGGCGAAATTGCCGAAGTCTCTCGCCAGCTCGAAGCCGTGCGGCTTCAAGCTCTGGGCGAAGTTTCTGAGCGCTATCGGATCGAAGCGGCTAAGGATACCCAATCTAAGGTCTACACTTTCCTGCGTCAAACTCCGCGCGAAGAGCTGCTATCTGACATGGGCACCCGTGCCTTTAGCAGCCTGCTAGACGATCCCTACGCCGATGCTGACGATCTGCAAGAGCGGTTCACCCCGTTTACTTATGAGGCGCTTACCCAGACCCTAAGCACCCGTGGCGATCTGAGCGAGGCCGAAATCCAGGCTGTTGCCAGCCGTTTAGAAGGGGTGATGAACAACGTGCGGGCCGACGCTGCCGGGCTGCAATCTTCGGCTAAAGCCCGAGTTGAGAACCAGTGGACGGGGTTACAGCACTACCTGCAAAACACCCACAAAGCTGAGCTTAACCCTGAGGGTATAAAAGCCGACCTGGCTACTCTGCTCCACGAGCCCGATGCTGGCGTGCATCGCCTGCGTCAGCGCCTGGCCCAGTTCGATCGCGATACCCTGGTGCAGTTGCTCAACCAGCGTCAAGATCTCTCCGAAGCTGAGATCAACCGCACCCTCGACCAAGTTGAGTCGACCTGGTACAAGACGATTAATGCGCCCGGTGCGCTGACAGCCCAGGCCAAGGCTAAATACGACGAAGCCACCAGTGCGATCGAGCGCTATTTGCTCGAAACCGGCAAGCCCGAGCTCAACCCCGAGGGCATTAAGCGCGACCTAGAGCTACTGGTGAACGACCCTAAAGCGGGGGTTGGGGCCATGCGCGATCGCCTGTCGGCGATGGATCGTGACACCCTGGTGCAGCTGCTCAGCCAGCGCGAAGACCTCAGCGAGGCAGAAGCCAATCGCATCATTGACGATGTGTTAGGTAACATTCGCGATATTCTGCACATGCCTCAGCGGCTGGCTCGTCGGGCCCAGGCCCAGGTGATCTCTTTCGAGACTGCCCTAGAAGACTACCTGCGCAACACCAACAAAGCTGCGCTCAACCCCGACGACATCAAGCGCGATCTCAAGCTGCTGCTCAACGATCCGCGTCTAGGGGCCGAGCGTCTGCAAACTCGCCTGTCGAGAATCGACCGCGATACCGTTGTGGCTCTGCTGGCCCAGCGCCCCGACATGACCCAGGCCGAAGCTGAGGCCGCCGTCGATCAGGTGCTATCGGTGCGGAACCAGGTCGTGGCCCAAATCCGCAACGTGCAGGCGCGGGTTACGTCGGTTGTGAGCAACATTATGTCTCGAATTCGCAACTATCTCGACTCCCTAGGCCGCCCCGAGCTCGACTACTATGGCATCCGCCGCGACTTGCAGCAGCTTTTGGATGACCCTCAAGCAGGTTTTGAGTCGCTTAAGGTGCGCCTCGGCCAGGTCGATCGCGGCACCCTGGTGGCGATCATGAGTTCCCACGATGCGATTTCAGAGACCGATGCCAACCGCATCATCGACCAGATCGAAGATGTCCGCACTGGCGCTCTCAGCAAAGCCGAACAGCTCGAACATGCGGTCGAAAATCGTCTGAGTGAGATCAAGCACCAGGCCTATCAGCAGGTGGAAGACACTCGCAAAACCGCCGCCGCTGCCTCCTGGTGGATCTTTGCTACCGCTACGATTTCGGCTCTCTGTGCCGCCGCTGCTGGTGGTCTAGCCGTCGGGAGCTAGATATAGAGTAACGATAGAAAAGGGCGATCGCGTTGGTAGCGCGATCGCCCTTTTTATTGCCCGTTCAATACGTTTACCCCTTTCCCAAAAAGCTAGTGAGGGATATGGAGCGTTCTAAATCCCTCGATATCTAGCCATTAGGCTTATTCACGCAGTAGGGAAATGCTGTAGGCAAATTAAACTTGAGACAGCCTAGTGTCTCATCTTGAAGAGCGCTCGTAGCAGCACTGCTAGGGTAACCTAAAATGTTAGACTCCAAGTCTATGGTCATCTCTCCAGTCATACGTGGCTATAGTCCGCAATGCAGCTGCTCAATATGCACAAAAAGAGGCTCTAGTCACGACTAGAGCCTCTTTTTTATGGCTTGTGCTGTCTAATTAGCTCAGCTTAAATAACCGTGTCGTCGGGAATAATAGCTCCTCGCAGAATAACCACAATGCCGCTGCGAATGTAAAATCCCTCATCTTCCCGCTCGGCCTCCTTAACACGGTCTTTATTGAGGATTTTTACGTTGCAGCCGATGCGGGCATTTTTATCGACAATGGCATGGTTAATAGTGGTGTTAGCACCAATGCCGAGGGGAACTCTGGCTGTATCACAACTGCCGCGACGCTCAAAGTTGTCTTGGTAATAGTCGGCTCCCATAATCAGGCTGTCTTGAATGGTGCAGCCCGACTCAATGCGAGAGCGAATGCCAATAATCGAATTAGTGATACGGCACTCCTTAAGAATGCAGCCCTCACTAATCATCGACTCGGTGATATCACACTTAAGGTGTTTTGTCGGCGGCAGATAGCGGGCGCGGGTATAGATTGGGGCTGACTCATCGTAAAAGCTAAACAGCGGGTTGGGCTGCTTGACCAGAGCCAAATTGGCGTTAAAGAACGACTCAATTGTCCCAATATCTTCCCAATAGTCGTTAAAGAGATAGGCCTGCACATTATGGTCTTTAGCAGAATTTGGAATAATCTCTTTGCCAAAGTCAGGTGATTCAGGCTGCTTTTTAAGCAGGTCTATCAATACCTCTCGCTTAAATAAATAGATGCCCATGGAGGCGATGTAGGGCTTTTCTTTAGCGCCTTCTGGAGAGAGGCCTAGGGTGGTAGTATCAACCTGCATCTGCCTGAGGGCATCACCCTTGGGCTTTTCGCTAAAGTTGATGATGCGGCCTGAATCGTCAATTTTCATTAACCCAAAGCTGGAGGCGTGAGCTTCATCAACCGGCAGCACCGATAGGGTAATGTCAGCGTTGGTGCGCCGATGGTGCTCTACAAAATCGCTGTAGTCCATGCGATATAGGTGGTCGCCCGACAGGATCAAATATTCATCTACATCCATGTCTTCAAAACGCGGCAGGTACTGTCGCACGGCATCGGCAGTTCCCTGGAACCAGTCTAAGTTTTCGGGGGTTTGCTGGGCTGCTAATACTTCTACGAAACCCTGCTGAAAACCTGAAAAACTGTAGGCCCGGGAAATATGGGAGTTCAGCGAGGCCGAGTTAAACTGCGTGAGAACGTAGATTTTTGAGATACCTGAGTTGATGCAGTTGCTAATAGGAATGTCGATCAGGCGGTGTTTGCCACCTAGGGGCACCGCTGGCTTTGCCCGAGTCTTCGTTAGGGGATAGAGACGGGTTCCGGCACCACCACCCAGCACAATACCTAATACTTTATTCACAACATCTCCTTAATCACGCTCGATCGCCACGACAACTAACCGCCCAACTCACCCTCAAAGGGCGATCGCCAATTGGCAGCTTTTCCTAGGGTGTAGTATTACCCCATTTTGGGCATACACCTAAGGGCAGAGTTGTCTAAGGCGCGGTACTTACTTTTTGTAAATAAAAAATGCCGACCGTTTTCTGGCTCCTTTTACGATTTTTTAGGCCTGTCTATAGACTTGATCAGAGTACTCTTCAAGACATCTCAATAGGAACATGCTGCATCTACCTCTTTAGGTGTTTTAGTTTGTATCTCTGTGTAGATGGTCAGATTCCGACAACGTCATAAATTGGGGACAAGATTTATCAGCCCAAGCGATTTATCAGTCTAAGAGTTAGTCCACTGAGAGGTAAAGAGTATCCATGTCTTACACCAACGAACCCGGCGCTTATCGAGAAGAGCCCGTCGCTTATAGCACCAATCCTAGCCAGCGCGTAGCAGACACAGCGCCCGTTGCCGTCACTGGCTACCACGACCTGGTACGCTGGGGCCCAATTTTTGCCGGACTGGTGGTTGCGATCGCCACCCAACTCGTGCTCACCGCCTTGGGCGCTGCTGTGGGCCTCACCAACATTGCTGGCTCAGATGCTGCCCAAAGTAATGCTGGCGACGTTGGTACTGCCGTGGGCATCTGGTCAATTATTAGCCTGCTGATTGCCCTGTTTTTAGGCGGCTACGTTACCTCCCGTGCCTGCGGTCCCATGAATCGCAAAACTGCTCTACTGAATGGCGCTATTTTGTGGGCAACCACCTTGGCTGTTAGCGCCTGGCTGCTTTCGAGTGGCGTGGCCGGTGCCTTTGGCCTAGTAGCCCAGGGAGCCGACGCCGTCGTTAATCAGGTGCCCGTTGACGCTCTGCCCAATGCCGCTGACCCCAACGTCACCCAAGAGCAAGCCCAAAACATTGCTGGCAATGCCGCCAAGGTTGGCTGGTCATTTGCCTTGGGGTCTTTGCTGGGCCTAGTGGCTTCCCTCGCTGGTGCTGCTACCGGTGCTCGTAGTCCCCGCACCTACGGCGCTGCTCCTCGCTAGCGCTAGCGAACCTTTGTCAATCCAGCAAAAGGAAAAAAGGTAGGCATAAGCCTACCTTTTTTGCGGCTTAGATCTGTGCCTCAAGTTTGAGGTAGGTAGAATAACTTATCAACTAGACTAGCTATATTCATATACTTCATTTAGTCCCTTGCTGTGTGCACCCCCTCTGATTTTCGTATTCTGGTCGTTGACGACATAGAAGATAATTTGTTTTTGTTGAGAACTGTTTTAGAAACAGAAGGCTACGAAGTTGAAACCGCTGGCAATGGCGGCTCAGCTCTAGCTAAGGTTGAGCATGCGCCTCCCGACCTGATTTTGATGGATGTAATGATGCCGGATATGAATGGCTATGAAGTCACTAAAAAGATCCGACAAAATCCTGCCCTGCCGCAGATGCCAATTTTAATTGTCACAGCCTATGACACTCTCCAAACAAGTCAGGGGTTGGCGTTAGAACCTAGCAATTTCATCCGTAAGCCAATCGAGTTTGACCAGTTACTCAATAAGGTTGCAGCCTTGCTTGAGGCCAATCATCACCATTGAAGGGTGATTAGATCACCCTAAAGAGTCAGCGTGGGGCTGAGCACCGGTGGGCTTTGCTTGAGTCACGGTGACTCAGCCCGATCGCTATGCAACCGCAAGCAACCGATCGCAAAAAAGCCCCACACGTTTTGCTTTTGGGCTACATCTATTCAGCGACCAACGTAGCGATCGCCTCAATGAGCTGTGCTGGCTCAAAGGGTTTACTGAGATGGCGATGAAACCCCGCTGCTAACGCCTGCCGTTGATCTAAATCGCTAGCGTAGGCAGTGAGAGCGATCGCTTTGCAGCGCTGGCCCCGACGGTTTAGTTCAGCCTGCATCTGATGCATCAGCATGTAGCCATCCATCTGGGGCATGGCAATGTCGCTAATCAAGATGTCTATCTCCAGATCGGGCAGTCGTTTTAGCGCCTCCTCAGCAGAGGCCGTAACGGTGACGGCAGCCCCAGCCTGCTCTAGCACAAATACCAGCAGCTCGCGGGCATCAATTTCATCTTCGACCACCAAAATACGAATCCCTGCCAAGGTGCCGGTCTGCAAAGAACCTGGCAGGTCGGCTGTAGAGTTTAAGCTGCCCTTTAGCCGATGGAGCGGGTGGCGCTGGAGGGGTAAACGTACGGTAAACGTAGCCCCTTGGTCATCGCCGGGGCTAGCTACGGTGATGGTGCCCCCGTGCAACTCGACTAGCTGCCGGGCGATCGCCAACCCCAGCCCCAGCCCGCCAAACTGGCGCGTGGTCTTGCCATCGGCCTGGCGAAAGCGCTCAAAAATGTAGGGCAACACCTCTGGGGCGATGCCCTTGCCAGTATCGGTCACCGTCAGCTCGGCCTGAGCTAAGTGCCTGGCAGTGGGCAACTCAGCCCGCTGGTTGGTTGGGGTAATGGCCCGTAGCTGAATCTCAACGCGGCCACCCTCAGGGGTAAATTTCACCGCGTTGGCTAGCAGGTTCCAAGCCACCTGCTGGAGCCGCCCGGCATCGCCCATCACAGGGGCAAGGGTTGGGTCAAACTGGGCGCGCATCTCAATGGCCTTGGCCTCCGCTGCGAGCCGCACGGTTTCCATGGCTGCTTCGACGGTGGCCTGAAGCTGCACTGGCGCTACCTCCAGGCTGAGCTTACCCTGCAAAATCCGCGACATATCGAGCAGATCGGCAATTAGCTGAGTTTGCAGCTTGGCGTTGCGCTCAATGGTCTGGAGTCCTCGCATCAGCGTGGTGGCATCGGGCGATCGCCTTTGCAGCAGCTGCGACCAGCCCAAAATCGGGTTAAGGGGCGACCTCAGCTCGTGGGAGAGCACCGCCAAAAACTCGTCTTTGATGCGGTTAGCCGCTTCAGCCTCATTGCGTGCGGTTTGCTCTGCTTGGTAGAGGCGGGCGTTATCGACGGCGATCGCCACCTGATGGGCAATATTCTCAGCCAGGGCCAGGTCGTTAGCACCATAGCGGCGGCCAGTTTCAGCCATCACAAAGGAAATCGCTCCCAGGGTTTGTCCCCGAGCAATTAGCGGGGCAATAATACAAGACCTCAGACCTAGCCCTTGCAGCAAACGCAGGTGCTCGCCGTCGTGGGCCGCCGTCTCTAGCATCGCTGGTGGAATCTCGGCCACCAGTTGGGTTTGGCCCGTGCGCAAAATTTTGGGCACTCCCTCTAGAGCATCCAGCGACGGTGGGTATTGGCGATGTAGCTGCCAGCCCAACTCGACTTTAGCGCGATCGCAGTGCGCCATTGCCACCCGCTCAAGGCTCTGGCTCCGGCCCTGGTTTGGGTGCAGCAGATCGATCGCACACCAGTCGGCAAAAAACGGCACCACCCGATCGGCAACCCGTTCTAGGGTATCTGTATGGTTGAGCAGCGAGGCCAGCGTCGTACTAATATCCACCAGTAGCGCTGAGCGAAACTGGCCAACTTCGGCATCGAGACGGGCGGCCTGCTCTCGAATCAGCTGAGCCCGCTCAGCCTCGGCCAACTTGCGGGCAGTAATATTCGAAAACGAAGCCACCGCGGCAAAGGGCGTGGGGTCATTGGGGTGAAACAGCGGTCGGGTGTTGATCGAGATCCAGGTGAGGGTGCCATCGGGTTTATGCACCCCCATGATCACGTTAGACTGCGGCTCCCCGGTTCGCAGCGTGACCATGGCGGGGTGCTGATCGCCCGCAAAGGGAGAGCCATCCTCATAGGTAGATGACCAGCGAGGGTCGAGGGAGCTGCGTCCCATCATTTGCTCGGCGGTCAGGCCCAAAATCTCTTCAGCGCTGGCATTGCAGGTAAAAATGCTGCCATCGGCGTGCTGGAGCACAATGCCCTCGGCAACGGTTTCAATCACCGAGCGATAGCGTTCTTCAGAGGCCTGGAGAGTAGCCGCAGACTGGTGCCGCTCGGTGATGTCGGTAATCGACGTAATCACATTGGTAATGTGGCCATCAGCGTCGAACAACGGTGAAGCGTTAATGCAGAGAATTGCGCGGCTGCCATCGGCATGGGTAATCGCATATTCAATGCCGTGAATCGGTGTTTTAGCGCGCATGACCTGAGCAAAGGGCAGGTCTTCGGGGGCAAAGGGCTGCCCATCTACTGTAGTAATAGCCCATGACAGGTCGTTGTAGGCGCGATCGGCCAATTCACTGCGAGTCAGCTTAAAGATCTCCTCTGCGGTTGAGTTTGCGGTGACTAGCTGGCCCTCGTCGTCAAAAATAATAATGCCGTTGGGCACCGTTTCAAAAATGCTAGATAGCCGAGCTTCACTGTCGCGCAAGGCATTTTCGACCTGTTTGCGTTCCGTAATGTCGTGCATAACGACCACGGCACCCCGGTTATTGCCGTCTAGGGTGGCGATCGCCTGGCCACTCGTCAGCACCGTACGTGCCTTACCCCCCTTAGGCGCAATCACCATCTCAGCGTCGACCACGCGATCGCCCCGCAGCGCCCGAAACAGCGGAATCGCCTCCTGAGCCAGAGGTGTTTTGCCGTCGGAATGGTAAAGGTCGTAGTAGTCGGCCCACCGATCGGGGGGTAGCGGTGCCTCTGGCAGACCGTGGAAGTCTCGCGCCGCCTGGTTAAACAGCCTTAACATGCCCGCTTCATCGCAGGCCACAATGCCCGCCTGCACGTTTTCGAGCAGCACCCGCAGCAGCTCCTGCTCTTTTTCCAAGGCGATTTCGGCTTGCCGTCGTTCTTCAATTTCTAACTGTAGTCGGTGATTGGTTTGGGAAAGCTCAGCAGTGCGCTGGGCTACCAAATGCTCTAGGTCTTGCTGCACCTGGAGCCGAGCGGCATCGGTACGCTGCCGGTCGAGTTCGGTGGCAATGCGCAGAGCAAAAATGGGCAGCAGCGCTTTGATTAGCTGCACGTTGCCCCAGGGCTTGCTGTCCATCACGCCCAGCAAACCTAAAGGATTGCCCTCGGGGTCAAAAAAGGGAATCGCTGCGTAGCTGTCAATGCCCAAGGGTTTCAGCAGCGCCGCCTGCGGAAACTGAACCCTAACGCCACTGGCATAGCAGCACAGTTCGCGCTTAAGCAGCACCTGATGGCAGGGAGTATGGTGTAGGAGATAGTCAAAATTTTCGGCTATTTGCCCTTGGGCGCAGACGGCAATGGTTTGGATGGCATCTTGCCCAGCGCCCGTGACCAGACCAACATAGGCATAGTCAACCCCTAGGGTCTGGGTGAGATGCAGCACCAAAGCCGAGAAAAAGGCATCCCCGGTTTGGGTAGCCACCCCCTGGGTAACTGCTAGCAAGGCCTGGTCGATGGAGTCCACTCGGTGGGCGGCCAAACGCAGGTCGAGTTCATCGATCACCATGGCGGCTAGATCTGACAGCATCGCCTGCTGGTCACGGCCAAAATCGTCTCGTGGCTGAGTGTCAAGCAGGCACAGAGTGCCTAAAATAAAGCCGTCTTGATTGCGCAGGGGGGCTCCGGCATAAAAGCGCAACCCTGGCTCAGCTTGCACTAGGGGGTTATCGGCAAAGCGGCGATCGTGGCGCGCCTCAGGGACAACTAACACGTCTTCAGACAGCAGCGCATGGCTACAAAACGTACTGTGCCGCTGCATTTCTTGCCCCTCAAACCCATAGCAAGACTTAAACCAAGCCCGAGATTCATCCACTAGGGAAACCAGGGCCATGGGCACGTTAAACAGCCGGGCAGCCAAAGCAGTGATGCGATCGAACCCAGCTTCGGGGGGAGTATCTAAAATTTCGTAGCGCCGCAGGGCTTCTAACCGTCCCGCTTCGTCGTTAGGTAGGGGAGCTGAGGACATTGGCGATTCAGGGCATGTACCAAGAGGGATAAGCTATGCCGTTGATGGGCATTTCTGAATGGTTAGAAGTCATACCTCGGCCTAACCCGTCTAGTCTAAAAGAATTTGAATGGGGAAACCTCCCCCCTGGGGCAGACGTTGATCGCGTCGCCCTAGACATTCGGTAGACCCCACGTTTAGCCGTAACCAAACTAGCCATTGTTGTGCGTACCCTCAATGTTGCCCATAGCGTTAATGGCTGATCCCAAACTTTAACCAGGCTTAAAGCCATGCTTTTGAACTTCATCCTGTCTCTGCCATCTTTTCCTAGTTGAACCTACACAGCAGGCGCAAAAGTGTCTCGCACTTCTCTAGTCAAGACTGAAAAATCGAGGCGATCGCCCCATTTTTCCACAGCAGACAATACCGCAGAAGGTGATGCTAATCCAACCATTGAACCTTCCCAGAGGGTTCAGTTTTTGCTTCACTGCTAGTGGCTGATGCGTTAACAACAAGACAGCATCACTAAAGCCAGAGAGGGCGGCGGAAAGGGGCGATCGCCAGTCAACCACCCGCCCTACAGCGAACTAGAGTCTAAGCTAGCCGCCTCCTCAGGTGACTGAGGCAGGTGCAGACCGCATTCCTGCTTGAGCCCCTTAAATCGAGTGTCGCGCTCGTTATCATCAGCCGCCGTGATCGGACGGCTAGAATGCCAATCGCCCACCGTCACATAGCCCTGATCAAACAGCGGGTGGTAGGGCAAGTCGTGGGCCACCAAGTAGTCGTACACATCCTTGGAAGTCCACTTAAGAATGGGCAGCAGCTTGTAGCGGCCCCCCTGCTGGCCCACCCGCCCTAGGGACTTGCGGTGGTCAGTCTGATCTGATCGCAGCCCAGTGAGCCAAGCCGTGGCGTTGAGGTCGTCCAAGGCCCGCTGCATGGGCTCTACCTTACGGATTTTGTCGTAGCGGTTTAGCGCCTCTACATCGTGCTGCTCCCACAGGCGTCCGTGCAGGGCTTCCATGCGAGCCGGGCTGAGGGGCGACTGGTAGACCTTGAGGTTGAGGTTGAGGCGGGTCGAGAGTTCCTCAGCAAAGCGGTAGGTCTCAACCGGCAGATAGCCAGTGTCCACCCAAATGATTGGAATTTGAGGCACCACCTGGGTCACCAGATGCAGCATCACCGCCGACTGAATACCAAAGCTAGTGCTCATGACGAGACCATCGCCAAAGGTGCTGTAGCCCCACTGCACCAGACTGCTGGCGTCAGCCTCTCCCCACTCTCGGTTGATAGCGTCGAGGTCAAGAACGGGGGCGGCCTGCACCTTGCTGGGCAAGAGCGCGACATCTGACATGGGTTTACTCCTTCCGTTCAACAAAGCCGTAGCTCCAGTGCCACAATTCTGTGGTGGTTGTGCTGTCAGCCAAGCCGCCAGCAGAGTTAATTGATGTTTAAGAACACAAACTTCATGCTACACCGTAGCTCAGCCCCCTGTATTCTTATCCGCCTTTAGCTGTATTTCGACATTAGCCGATCTATAGATCATAAGATCATAAACCAGTGTAGAAGCGCTAATTCGTGACCTTGGCCCATGTTTTTTTACGAGAAACCGAACTTGAGGGATCCTTTTTGTGGTGAAAAAGTTGTGAGCTAGCCCAGCAAGTTAGCTAGACCAAAGCGTAATTTAACCCTTAAAATCCAGCCTAAATCGCGCTGCAAACTCCATTCCTCATCTCCTATGGCAATTTCTCCTTCCTACCCCCGCGACTTGGTGGGCTACGGACGCACTCCGCCCCAAGCCCAGTGGCCCGGCAACGCCAGAATTGCAGTGCAGTTTGTGATTAATTACGAAGAGGGGGGCGAAAACTGCATTCTCCACGGCGACGCGGCCTCGGAGGCATTTCTGTCAGAAAGTGTGGGGGCTGCACCGCTGCGCGGAGTGCGCAATATGAACATGGAATCGATGTATGAGTACGGCAGTCGGGCGGGGTTTTGGCGGCTGCACCGGCTGTTTACGGGGCGCGGCCTGCCGCTGACGGTGTATGCCGTGGCCATGGCTATGGCCCGTAACCCTGAGGCGATCGCCGCCATGACCGAGGCCGACTGGGAGATCGCCAGCCACGGCTACCGTTGGATTGATTACCAGTATTTTGGCATTGAGGCCGAGCGCGAGCACATTTGGAAGGCGGTGGAGGTTCACACGCAGGTGGCGGGCTGTAGGCCCCTGGGCTTTTATCAGGGCCGCAACAGCCCTAATACCCGCGCCCTGGTGGTCGAAGAGGGCGGCTTTCTCTACGACGCCGACAGCTACGCCGACGACCTGCCCTACTGGAATACTGAGTACGGCAGGCCGCACCTGGTGATTCCCTACACCCTCGATAACAACGACATGCGCTTTGCCACCTATGCGGGCTTCAACTCGGGGGATCAGTTTTTTGCCTACCTGTGCGATGCCTTCGACACTCTCTACGCTGAGGGCGACGACTGCCCCAAGATGATGAGCATTGGCCTACACTGTCGCCTGGCGGGCAAGCCGGGGCGCACGGCAGCACTGGCGAGGTTTTTGGACTATGTGCAGGGGCGCGATCGCGTCTGGATCTGCCGCCGCGTCGACATCGCTCGCCACTGGCACGAACACCACAAACCCGCCTAATCTAGAAGAGTTCACCTTGCGCGCCCATGCATCCCCTCGATACCCGCTGGGTCCAGCGATTCGCTAACTTCGAGCGCACGTTTTTGCTGCTGCGCGATGCCCTGGCGATTGAGTCACCCTCCCTGGTGGAGAGGGCGGGGATCATTCAGTTTTTTGAGCTGGCCTTTGAGCTAGCGTGGAAGGTGATGAAAGACTATGAAGAAGCTGAGGGAATCCTGGTCAAAACTCCCAGGGAGGCAATTAAGCAGGGGTTTCAAATCGGCCTGATTAGTCAAGGGCATGGTTGGATGAGCGCGCTACAAGACCGCAATTTGACCACGCATACCTACAACGAAGCCACGGCGATCGCAGTCGAAACTAGCATTCGCAACGACTACTTTCCCTTGCTGACCGAACTTTACCAAGTCCTAAAGGTGAAAGCTGATGGCTAACGCCTACGGGCTGACAGAGAGCGATATGGCTCAAATCGTTGCGGCCTGCTGCCAGTTTGAGGAAATTGCGGCGGTGGTGCTGTTTGGCTCGCGGGCCAAGGGCAATTACAAACCAGGGTCAGACGTAGATTTGGCGGTGAAGGGCGATCGCATCACCCGCCGCACCCTCGCCCAGCTTGCCGATCTGCTCAATGAAGAGCTGCCCCTGCCCTATTTTTTCGACGTAGTTCACTACAACAGCCTGGATCAGCCGCTGGTTGACCATATCGATCGCGTTGGGGTAGTCCTTTACGACAGGGCTAATGCACTACCTCAAACCTCTGCTCTGTAGCACATTCCATTAGGCGGTATTATCAACTCCAACGCTAGTCGGCGGGGGATCTAAAGAGTGCTGAATCCTGGACTGATTGGACGGCTGTTGCGGGTGGCTCAGGCGATCGACAACCTGAGCGAGTGGATTGGCAAGAGTCTGAGCTGGCTGGTGCTGCTCACCGTGGCCGTGGGTTTTTACAACGTCATGGCTCGCTACATTGGCCGTTTTTTGGGTCTGCAATTGGCCTCGAACGGGCTGCTTGAGTGGCAGTGGTACCTATTTTCGATTACCTTTTTGCTCAGCTTTCCCTACATTCTTCAGCAGGGGGCGAATGTGCGGGTCGATTTTTTGGAGTCGGGCTGGAGCGATCGCCGTAAGGCCATGATTAGCTTCTGGGGCACGGTGCTGTTTCTGATTCCCTTTTGCGTGCTGGGGCTGTGGGTGACGGTGAACCCGGTGATGCAGTCGTGGGGGCTGCTGCCCGATGGCACCTGGGGCCGCTGGGAGGTGTCTCCCGACGCCAGCGGGCTGCCCAGAGCACCGATCAAATCGATGGTGCTGGTGGGTTTTGGGCTGCTGCTGCTTCAGGCCGTGGCCCAGGCGATCAAATATTGGGCGGTGTGGTGCGGCTATATCGAGGGCAGGCAGCTGCCAGAGGCCGAGGCTGATCTCCCGCCTCTGGAGTGAGCAGTCATGGGCAGTTTCATCGTTTTCAGGATTCAGGTTTTTTAAGTCCCCTTTGTAAGGTGCGCCATGGGCTACGAGTGGTTGGCGATCGCCATGTTCGTTGGCTTCTTTTTGATCTTGATGAGTGGCTACCCCGTGGCATTTTCCTTTGCCGGTACGGGGCTGGTGTTTGGCCTGGTGGGCTGGCTGCTGGGGGCCTTTGAGCCCGCCCGCCTGCTGCTGCTGCCCAACATCTGGTTTGGCACCATGGGCAACTTCACGCTGCTGGCAATTCCGTTTTTTGTGTTCCTGGGCGCGGTGCTCGAAAAGTCGGGCCTGGCGGAGGAGCTACTAGAGACCATTGGCCTAGTACTTGGCCCCCTGCGCGGCGGCATGGCCCTGGCGGTGGTGCTGGTTGGCACCCTGCTGGCGGCGACAACTGGGGTGGTGGCCGCCACGGTCATTCTCATGGGCATGATTTCGCTGCCGATTATGCTGCGCCACGGCTACGACAAGGAGCTGGCCGCTGGCACCATCATTGCCTCGGGCACCCTGGCGCAGCTAATTCCGCCCAGCCTGGTGCTGGTGGTGCTGAGCGACCAGCTGGGGGTGTCGGTGGGCGATCTGTTTTTGGGGGCGCTGATTCCGGGGCTGATGCTGGCCGGAGCTTACGCGGTCTATGTGCTCATGGTGGCTTACTTTAAACCCGGTACGGCCCCGTCGTTGCCCCTAGCGATGCGCCAGATCAGCCGTTGGGAGCTGCTCAAGCGGGTGATGAAGGCGATCGTGCCGCCAGTACTGCTGATTTTTGTGGTGCTGGGCAGCATTTTCTTTGGCCTTGCCACCCCCACCGAAGCGGGCGCGGTCGGGGCCGTGGGAGCCTGTGGGCTAGCTGCCCTCAACCGGCGACTGACGCTCAAGCTGCTGCAGGAGGCGGCCCACGCCACGGCGATCGTGACCGGGGTAGTGCTGATTATTCTGTTTTGCTCGTCGTTTTTTGGCCTAGTGTTTGATGCCCTGGGGGGCAAAACCCTAATCACCAATCTGCTGGTGAACATGCCGGGGGGCTACGTGACCTTTTTGCTGGTGGCCAACCTGGTTATTTTTGCTATGGGGGTATTTTTAGAATTTATTGAAATTTGCTTTATCGCTATGCCACTGCTGGTGCCCGCCGCCCAGGCATTAGGCATCGACATGGTGTGGTTTGGGGTGGTGATGGCGCTGAACTTGCAAACGGCGTTTATTTCGCCGCCGGTGGGGTTCTCGCTGTTTTATTTGCAGAGCGTGGCTCCAAAAACCATTACCACCCGCGAAATTCACCGCAGCGCGCTGCCGTTTATGGCCATTCAGCTGGTGGTGCTGGTGGTCGTGATGGTGTTTCCCCAGACGGTGAGCTGGCTGGTAGAGCGATCGCTCCAGTAGCCCCACCATAGCGTTAGTCTTTGCACTAGGCGGGCGGCTCGCCCCCAGCCTTCAGATTGCTGTAGACAAAGCGCTCAAAGGCTCCCTGGTTGAGCTGGCTCCAGGCATAGATGCGATCGCGAAACCCGCGCCAGTCGTCATAGATCGCTTTAAAGTCGGCATCGCTAGCGGCAAACTCGTCGTAGAGGTCAAAGGTAGCCTCCTGGGCGGCGGTCATAATCTCAGCGCTGTACTCGCGCAGCTGCACGCCGCCGTCAACCAGGCGCTGCAAAGCTTCGTTGTTGCGGGTTTCGTAGCGCGACAGCATTTCTAAGTTGGCCTCAAAAGCCGCCGTGCGCACGATCTGCTGATAGACCTCGGGCAATTGGTTCCACTGGTCGAGGTTAATCTGCACTTCGAGGGTGCTGCCCGGCTCCCACCAGCCGGGGTAGTAGTAGTACTGGGCCACCTTATTCAGCCCCAGCTTTTCGTCGTCGTAGGGGCCAACCCACTCGGCGGCGTCGATCGCCCCAGTTTGCAATGCCTGAAAAATCTCGCCCCCCGGCAACGTCTGCACCGTCACCCCCAGCTTGCTCATCACCTGGCCCCCCAGACCAGGGATACGCATCTTGAGCCCCGCCAGGTCGCTGACGCTGGCGATCTCGCGGCGAAACCACCCCCCCATCTGCGCCCCGGTATTGCCAGCGGGAAACTGAATCACGTTGAACTGGCGGGCATAAAATTCCTGGAGCTTGTCTAGCCCGCCCCCCTCGTAGAGCCAGGCGTTTTGCTGCTGGGGCGTGAAGCCAAAGGGCAGACTGGCCCCAAAACCCATCACCGGGCTGCGCCCCACGTAGTAGTACGAAGCTGTGTGGCCACAGGGCACCGCCCCCTGAGAGACCACATTCAGCACTTCTAGCGGTGGGGCAATTTCGCCAGCGGAGCGGGGTGAAATGGTGAACTGCCCGCCGCTCATGGCACTGACGCGATCGGCAAAGGTCTGCGCCCCGCCCAAAATCGTGTCGAGGGCCGCAGGCCAGCTAGTTGCCATCTGCCAATCAATCCGGGGCAGATCCTCAGCGCCGCCCTCAGCCACGGGGGAAGAAGCCCCAGTGCAGGCGGCTACACTCGCGGTCGTAGCCGCTGCCACGCCCAAGGTTGTCGTTTTAACCAACTGCCGACGCTTCATGGCACCTCAACATAGGAGAACCCAGAACAAAGCTATGCCGCAGCTATCGACTGACAACTGCTACATATTTAAGCTGAGGTCGATTGTCCTATAGGTTGAGATCGGCCAGCGCTATCGGTAGGAAATCGTAAGAAACCAGACCTTGCCTAACAACCAGTGGGTTAAACGGCCATTGAGACTGAATTAGTGAAATTTGAACCCTGCCCTACTCGCTGAGGATCTTGGGCACTTTGAAAAAGCCATCTTCGCGATCGGGGGCACAGTCGAGAATGGCATCGCGTTCGGCAAAGGTCTGGAGGCTGTCGGTGCGGGTGATGTTGCTTAGCTCGATGGCGCGGGTGGTGGGCTCTACGTCGTCGGTGTTCAGCTCCTTGAGCTGCTCCACGTAGTCGAGAATGCCGCTGAGCTGCCCGGTGAACTGCGCTTCTTCTTCGGCGGTTAGCTCTAGGCGGGCCAGCAGGGCCACTTTGCGAACCTGTTCAAGATCGATCATGGGGACGGGAATCCAGAAAGGGGAATTGAAGCTTATCGGCTGTAAGTTGGGTCAAATGCAATGGCACCCAACAATAGTCACCCAGCAAGGGACAGCAGGGACAGATTGAACCTACACAGCGAAAGTTGGATGGTGGGCACTGCCCACCCTACGGGTTAAAGAGTTGGCCTTAGAAGAAGATGTCGTTCTTCATGCGGCCCGTGTTCTTCATCCAGTTTTGGGCTTCGATGTAGTTGTTGGGGGCGATGGTGATCGCCTCTAGCCAGTAGCGGGCCGCTTCGTCGAAGAGGTTTTCGGCGGTGTCGGTGTCGCCGCTGGCCTCGGCCTGCTCACCCTTGTAGTGGTAAATCACCGCAATGTTGTTGAGCGCCTGACACAGGCGAGGGTTGAGGTCTAGCGCTTCCTTGTACTTCTCTAGGGCAATTTCATGTTCGCCGTTGCTAGCGTGGATCAGGCCCATGTTGTAAAGGATGAAGCTTTTATCGTAGGGTTCTTCCTCTAGAATCAGGGCTTCGCGGTAGTTCTCCATAGCCTCAGCATATTCCCCATCGGCCTGGGCCGACATGCCGTCGCGGTAGTAGGCAAAGGCCTCTTTCTCGCTCTTTTTGGCGGGCATCATCTTCAAAATCATGTCGGCCATGACGGTGAAGGATTTATCGATGAAGTTGTCGTTGCGTTGGGTTCTTGGCATGGGTAGCGACGCGCAAATGAGGGACTTAACGCTTACCTAAGCCCGATGGCGGTGGTGTTGCCGCAGCAAAAGCTCGGGGGGCTAGGCTAGACAAATATATAAATTACACTAGCAAACCCTGGCGATTTAATGGCAGCGGCATTAGGGCTACCTGCCGGTAGAGGGCATTTTTGTGTAGAACTAGAGTTAGCTCAATCGGCCCTAGGCGTGAATCAACTGGCCGTGGATGCTTCTGGCTGAGGGATCTGAGAGCTATAGCCACGTTATGCCGCTGGAATGGATTTATCTTTTTTACTGGCGATCGCCCTGATCATCGCCCTCATCTTCTGGCTCAATCGTCGCCAGGGCCGACGACGGCCCGCTGCCTATCGGTCGCCAACCGTCACCGCTCCTAGCCGGTCGGTGCGAGGCCCCACCCAGCGACAGCTCCTGCGCCTGGTGGGGGGCAACCAAGCCGTAGCCGAGCGTCTGGTCGAGCAGGTACAGCTCCGCAACCCCAGCCAGAGTGAGCAGTGGTGCTGGGAAAAAGCGATTTACGATATCCATCGCGATCGCCACAGTTCTTGAGCGATCGTTTCCTATTCCATCCAGCTAGGTAACGCTTAGAGAGCGATTTCAGGCAGGATTAGATTAAGCTGCGCTCAAGTTATCTCGCGTAAAACCAATGATAGGAGTCAGGGGATGGTACAAAGCATTGCGATCGGCAATCTGACTCTGCCCGAGTTGGAGGAAACAAAGCACCTGAAGCTGACCGACAACCTGGATTTTTTCCCAGAATGGCACCAAAATCTGCCCGGCCTAAACGACGAGGAAACGCGCTACTTAGACCAAGTGCAACGGGAGTATTTTGATCAAACCCGCAGCGGCCAAATTTCTGAAGGGCTAATCAAGCTGATTGTTATATCGCCGTTGCTGCACCTAGCAGGGTTTTACCGCCGTCCCTTTGAGGTCAGGCTAGAGGAATCTGTCCAAATTGAAGTCACTGAAGCCAACCAGGTTTGGTGGGGCCGCATTGATGCCCTCGTAGTCAAAGACTCGTTTTGGATTTTAGTGATTGAGGCTAAGAACTCAGCCCTGGGTATTGATACGGCCATTCCTCAAGCGTTGGGTTATATGCTTGCTAGCCCACAGACAGAGCGCTTCACCTATGGGTTGGTGACTAATGGCAGTAGTTTTGCCTTCCTCAAGCTCGCTCAAACCCCAGAACCTCGTTATGAGGTGTCCGATGTGATGCTGCTCTTGCCGGGGCGAAATGTGCTGGGTCGGGTCTTGCAGGTAATGAAGTGTCTAGGGCAAGAGATTGTAGCCTAGTTTCTATGGTTGTTCACATAGTTGACGCGGGTGCCTGCCCAGTTGAGCTTGTTGCGCAGGGTGCCGTAGTAGGAATGGTCTTGTCTTAAAATAATGAACTGGGCCATGGCCTCGGCGCTGCGCACATCCACCCGCTGACCGGGCCAGATGGCGGTGCCCAGCACACCGTCAGTCCACAGCTTGGTGGTGAGGTCGGGGTCGGCTAGGGGCCACACGCTGACCACTGAGCCGGGCGGCAGCACAATGGGGCGACTCGATAAACTGAGGGGGCAAATGGGCGTCACCACGATCGCATCCATGCCGGGGTGAATAATCGGGCCGCCTGCCGCTACGGTGTAGCCGGTGGAGCCAGTGGGGGTGCTGATCAGCAGACCATCCCCTTGGTATTGGTCTACCACTTCACCGTCGATCTCCATTTCGAGCATGGAGGTGATCATGCGATCGGGCGAAGCGGGCTTGATCGCCATTTCGTTGAGAGCCAGGTAGACCTCGCTCACCGGGTCGAGGTTGGTGCGATGACCCTCGTAGATGCGGGCTTGCAGCATCATGCGGCGCTGCACGGCAAAGCGATCGCTCAGCAGCCGCTCCCACACCGCCTCGGTGTCGTCCATTTCCTCAGAGCTTTCGGTTAAAAATCCCAAGTGACCGCCAATATTGACTGCGAGAATGGGGATATTCTCGGCAGCCAGGTTGCGAGCCGCCGTCAGCGCCGTGCCGTCGCCGCCAAACACAATGGCCAAATCAATCGGCTGACTCACCGAGGCCAAAAATACCGGATAGGGGTTGTCTTTAGGCCCACTGGGGCCGCGCAAGACCTTGCTGCCTAGGGCCTCTAGCTGGTGGGCGCACTTCTCGGCCCACTTTTGGCTCAGCCGGTTACCAGCCTTATGGACAATGATGACTTGCTCAAGTTGCACAACAAAATGCCGTGGGTTGACAGTACAGAGCGAGAAAGCACACCGTTTTCAGCATCCCTAGACAGCGACACCCCAGTGCTTTAAAAACAATTGTAGAGGGAGCAATGCCACCCCCTCTACAATCCAGACATTCTTACGCTTCGGTAGTCCTACCACTTGAGCAGGTTGAACTGCTCCATATCGACGGTGTCACGGTTGCGATAGATCGACAGCACAATGGCTAAGCCCACCGCCGCCTCTGCGGCTGCAATACTAATCACAAACACTGCAAACACCTGACCGTTGATTCCCACCGGGTCAAGGTAGTTTGAAAACGCTAGCAGGTTTAGGTTGACGGCATTTAGCATCAGCTCAATGGACATCAGCACGCGAATCACGTTGCGGCTGTTAACCAAGCCATAGATGCCGATACAGAACAGGGCAGCGGCAGTAAGCAGAAAATACTCTAGTTGCATGGCTGAAGAAGAATCCGTTCTAATCCCGAACAACAGTTTTGAGCCTCAAGCGGCAGTTCCTCATCCTGCCAAGGCCGCCAAATAGAGGTCTAGTCAGACTCTGGGCTTGCCATCGACGACACCAGTTCGCGAGGCCGCTCTGGCAGCTGCAATGCCTCGGAGGCAGCCTCCCCAGGAGCCACGTCAGGAATCAGCTCGCGGCGGGCCAGCACGATCGCCCCAATCAGCGCAATCAGCAGCAGCACCGAAGCCAGCTCAAAGGGCAGCAGATAGTCGGTAAAGAAGTGAATACCAATGGCGACAGTGGCATTCTCACCCTGGGGCACTTCGGTAGAAATAGCCCAAGGCGTGTTTAGGGTTGAGGTTGTCAGCAGCGCAAACAGACCAACACAAACTCCGGCTGTGGCGATCTTGCCCACCCAGGCCTGCTTGATGGGGGCGAACTGCTGTTCTTTGTTTACCAGCATGATCCCAAACAAAATCAGCACGCTGACAGCACCCACGTACACCAGTACCTGAGCGGCGGCTACAAACCCCGCATTGAGCAAGATGTAAAGGCCCGACATGCTGGTAAACACGCCCCCCAGCAAAAACGCCGAGTAGACAATGTTGTCTAACAGCACGACACCCAGGGCACCCCCCAGCGTCATCGCCACCAGTATGCCAAAGGCAACGAGTTGTACCCCTTCCGCTAGCGTCACAGTCTTGACTCCTGATAAACATTGAGCGATCGCAGCCGTGGTCTTAGCTTAGGCGAATGTACCACGGAACCCTAACGGGTGTATTACTCCTTGGGCTTGGCTTCGCTGGCCTTAGCTTCGCCTTCAGCCGTTTTGACTTCTTTTTGAGCCGCCTCCAAAATTTCTTGAGGCATTTGGCCCGCCCGCCGAGCATTGATCGGCAGATCGTGAGGATCCATCACGCCCTGAGGCAGATAGGCCAGCTCTCGCAGAGGGGTAACCATCGAGTCTTGGGTGACCTTGTAGGGCAAACGACCCAGGGCTACGTTGTCGTAGTTCAGCTCGTGGCGCTCATAGACAGCCAGCTCATACTCTTCGGTCATCGACAAACAGTTAGTGGGGCAATACTCCACGCAGTTGCCGCAGAAAATGCAGACCCCAAAGTCAATGCTGTAATGCTTCAGGTCTTTTTTCTTGGTCGCCTTATCAAATTCCCAATCGACCACGGGCAGGTTGATGGGGCACACCCGCACGCACACCTCGCAGGCGATGCACTTGTCAAACTCAAAGTGAATGCGCCCCCGAAACCGCTCTGAGGGGATCAGTTTCTCGTAGGGGTATTGCACTGTTACCGGGCGGCGGCTCATGTGGTCAAAGGTTACAGAGAGCCCCTGGCCGATATACTTGGCCGCCTGTAAGCTCTCTTTGGCATAATCGCCGACTTGTTTGAGAAAACCCAGCATGGGGAAGACCTCCGCAGTGGTACAGATTGTCGATGAGGTTGAGCGTTCAGCAGGGGTTAGCCACCAGCAGCCACTTATCTAAAGGGTAAGGCAAGCCTTCTCAGCTAGCCACCAAAGGCAGCCGGAAACGCCAGCTTAAGAGCGGCGGTCAACAACAGATTGACCAGCGCCACCGGCAGTAGAAACTTCCAGCCAAAGTCAAGCAGCTGGTCAATGCGAACGCGGGGCACGGTCCATCGCAGCAGCACTGCAATGAACACTAGGGCGTAGGCCTTGAATAGGGTCATTACGATGCCCAGCGAAGCGGTGATGACCTGAAGCCAGGGCGTAGTCTCGCTGACCCCGACCAGACTAGCTAACCAGCTCACCGAGATGGGAGATTCCCAACCGCCCAGGTACAAAATCGAGACGATCAGCGCCGACAACACCAGGTTGACGTAGGAGCCGACGTAGAAGAGGCCAAACTTCATACCCGTGTATTCGGTTTGATAGCCCGCTACCAGCTCTTCCTCCGCCTCTGGCAGGTCAAAGGGCAGACGCTCGCACTCCGCCAGGGCGGCAATCCAAAAAATTAAGAAGCCAGCGGGCTGCCGCCAGATATTCCACCCTAAAATGCCGTAGCCCGACTGCTGATTGACAATGTCAATGGTGCTCAGGCTGTTGGACATCAGCACCACCGCCAGCACCGCCAGCGCCATGGGAATTTCGTAGCTGATCGACTGGGCCGCTGCCCGCAAGCCCCCCAGTAGGGAGTACTTGTTGTTGGAGGAGTAGCCCGACATTAGCAGGCCGATCGGGGCAATGCTGGAGAGGGCAATCCACAGAAAGATGCCGACACCGATGTCGGTGATCACCAGATTTTGGCCAAAGGGCACAATTAGGTACGACAAAAACACTGGGATCACCACGATCGCAGGCCCCAGCGTAAACAAAATTGGGTCGGCCTTGGCGGGGGTGATGTCTTCTTTAAAGATCAGTTTGATGCCGTCGGCAGCGGCCTGCAGGGTGCCCAGCGGCCCGGCGAACTCAGGCCCAATTCGCTGCTGAGCGGCGGCAGAAATCTTGCGCTCTAGCCATACCGTCACAAAAATACTGACCGTGGCCCCCACTAAAATGACCACCATCGGCAGCGGCAGCCACAGAGCTTTAGCAGCCCCAGTGGGCACCCCCAGGTCGACGAGGGCATCAACGAAGCTACCCCGTAGGTCAATTCCTTGGTTCATGGGCTGGTCCTTCGCAACGGTACAGTTAACTCTGGCAAAGAGAAAACACTTTAGATTCTACCGCCATCTTCCCCCATCCACCGAGCCGGGCAGATGGGATTCATAGGAAGTTTTGGCGGGAAGGGATTGAAAAGCCGGTTGGGGTGGCCTGTGAGGGGTTCAAGCTGTACGGTGCGAGGTGGAAGGCAGTTCACTGTATCCCTCGCACCTGGAAACCCGTCTGTGACATCCCCAAACAAAAGCCCCCCAGCGCAAGCGCCAGAGGGGCAGGAGTTCCTGAAAATCGTCACTAGATCAATAATCTGCTCAGGGGAGAAGAGTGCCCAGGGGGGTCTGACCCATCAGTGGTCAATTAGGAGGGTAGCGACACCGAAAAACCCTGTTTATCCCAGATGTGGGGGCGGTTGGCCAGGTCAACATAGGCCTGACTGTGGGGGCCAGTGTAGATCTGGGTGGGGCGGAAGATGCGGTTTTCACCGAGCTGCTCTTTCCAGTGGGCCAGCCAGCCAGCCACGCGGGCGATCGCAAAGATCGGCGTAAACAGATCGGTCGGAATGCCCAGCTTGCGGTAAACCAGCCCCGAGTAGAAGTCAACGTTGGGGTAAATGCCCTTAGCGCCGAGCTTTTCGGAGACGGCCAGCTCCATCTCTAGGGCGATCGCGTAGTACTCGTCTTGGCCAAACTTGGCAAATAGCTGCTCGGCCAGCCCTTGCAAAATCGTGGCGCGGGGATCTTTGACCTTGTAGACCCGGTGGCCAAAGCCCATGATCTTAGACTTTTCGGCAATGCAGCGCTCCACGTAGGGGCGCACATTTCCGACTGAGCCAATCTCCTCGAGCATGTCGATCACCTCCTCGTTGGCTCCGCCGTGGAGCGGCCCCGCCAGGGTGCCCACCGCCGAGGCCACTACTGCGTAGGGATCAGTCAAGGTCGAGGCCGTCACCATGGCCGAAAAGGTGGAGGCGTTGATGGTGTGCTCAGCGTGGAGGGTGAGGCAGATATCAAAGATCCGCGCCGCCAGGGGGTCGGGCTCGCGCTCGTTGAGCATGTAGAGAAAGTTGGCGGAGTAGTTGAGGTCGTCGCGGGGCTGCACCGGGTCGTTGCCCTTACGCATTAGCTGAAACGCCGCCACCATGGTAGGAATTTTGGCCAGCAGCCGAACTACCGCTTGCTGAATGTAGACCGGATTATCCAACGCCCGGCGCGAGTAAAACAGGCCTAAGGCCGCCGCGCAGGCTTGCAGGGCATCCATCGGGTGGCCGCTCTCGGGGAAGCACTTCATCATGTCGCGGATGCGGTACTTGAGGCGGCGGTGGTAGCGAATTTCGTACTCAAACGCTTCCAGCTCTGGCTTGGAGGGCAGCCCGCCCCAAATCAACAGGTAAGCCGTTTCGAGAAAGGTGCCCCGCTGGGCCAACTCTTCAATGGGAATGCCGCGATACTCCAAGATTCCCGCCTGGCCATCCACATAGCTAATGCTCGACTGGGTGGCCGGTACACCCTCTAAACCGGGCCTGTACTCACATGCGGTCATAGTAGTTATCGCTCCCGTTTGCTGACCTATGATTCCAAGGGGGTTTATGCCCCGCCGTCATCAACGCTACCAAATCATCTGATCAACCTTAGCGCTGCTGTCAACCGAGTGGGGAGAATAACAGCGCGACAGCCTTGCTCGTGAACCCGATTTGGTTAGGGCCAAACAGCCCGCAGAGGCGATCGCACGGGGGTGGGAACGGCGATCGCCCTAGCAGACCAAAAGCCGAACGTCGCCCCGTGCCAATGCCCATGGCCTACAGTGATTGAGTCCTCTAATTTCCTAGACCAATTCCTATGACCACCCTTTCTGTGACCGTGCCCGATATGGCCTGCGGCGCCTGCGTCAGCACCATTACCCAAGCCGTGCAGGCTGTTGACCCCAGCGCTGAGGTCAAAACCGACCTCGCGTCTAAGGCAGTAGACATTACCGCCAGCGTGACCGCCGAGGCGCTTACCGAGGCAATTCAGAAGGCGGGCTATACGGTGGCATAGGCGCGGCAACCTCGATCACGCCCTCCGTCGCCGCCGATCGCTGGGCAGCAGTCGCCACCTGTAAGGTATATAAACTGGCTTCGGGTGTGCAGTACAGCGCCTGCCCGGTGAGTAGGTGCTCGATCACCTGGGCCGTGTCAGCCGCAAACAATCCCCGGCGGGAGCCGACCTCTACAGCACGCGTGCCTTGGGCGTCAGTCAGAGTACCCTGATCGCCGTCCAGACAAAGTGAGCCGTCGCTGCCGAGCACCTCTAGCCGCCGCGTCGCCTGCCAAAGAGCCTCGCCCTTGCCGTAGGTAACCTCAGCGATTAGCCCCGAAATAAAGGTGAGCTGGGCGGTGCAGAGGCAGGTGGTGTAGCAGGTCATCCCCTCAGGGCCGGGGGTGAGGCTGCCGTAGTGGTTTTGGCAGTAGACCCGCGCCACCGGGCCAAAGCAGTCGATCAGCCGGTGCAGGCGCGACAGTGCCCCCACTAACGGAAAGCCAAACAGCTCAGGGCAGTAAGTCCAGGCGGCAGGAGCAGGGCGGCGAGAGGCCAGGGTGCAGTAGCGGGTGTAGAAGGGCTGACCGATCGCCCCCAAATTAGCTTTTGCTGCCAAATGAGTGCCCCCCAGCAGCTCGATATGCTCGACATGCAGCAGGCGCTGCTTCTCCTGAGCCAGGGTGAGCAGGGGCTGAGCTTTGTCGGCCCTCAGCGCTAGGGGATACTCCACCACCACGTGGTGGTTGGCCTCTAGGGCAGCGGCGGTGACAGTGCTGTGGTCGCGGTTGATATGGCAGACCATGATTAGATCTAGGTCAGAGCGATCGACTAGGGCTTTCCAGTCATCCACAGAGACAGCGTTGTACTGCGAGGCAAAGGCTTGGGTGTCGGCGGTGTTGTGGCCAGCTACGGCGACCAAGGAGGCGCGATCGCTTCCCCGCAGCGCCTCGGCCCGCAGCCGCGCTACAAAGCCCGTGCCGACCATACCGACCCGCACCCGATCGCCCTTGACCTTAGGGGTTGCCATCACCCGTTCCTCAGCTATATCGCCACCGCCATAGTACGTTTTTCTCCAGCGGGGGGATGGTGCTACAACGGGTTCTCTGGAATGCTGAAGGCAGTATCAGCCCGTCCCTATGCCCCCCTATGTGCCCCCTTGGTTTTTGCAGAATGGCCTGGCCATGACCCTCTATACCGCCCTGGTGTCGAGCCAAACCTGGCCCCAAAGCATTGACCTATCGCCCGTCTCCTACCAAGACCATATTTTCACAGGCCAGGGGGAGGTGCCGATCTTTGGTCGCTGGACAACGCCCAACCGCTCGAAGGGCACCATTATCGCCACTTACGGCATTACCGGCAGCCTCGACGATCAGTGGCAGCTCGATATTTTGGGCCGCAAAGCCCACCATCGGGGCTATGGCCTGGTGGTGTTTGACTGGCGCGCCCACGGCAAAACTGCCGACCTCTCGCCCACCCTCACCTCCGATGGCATCTACGAAGGGGATGACTATGTAGCCCTAGCCGCCCAGGCCAAGGCGCTGGGCTGTGCACCGCCCTTCTGGTTCATGGGCTATTCCCTCAGCGGGCAACTGGCGCTGTGGGGGGCTAAAGCGGCCATGCAACTGCCCGCCGACAGCGGTTTAGTGCCGGGAGACATTGCCGGAGTCGTGGTGGTCTGCCCCAGCCTCGACTCAAATCGATCGCTGCGCTACCTGAGCGCTGACCCGCTGGGCAAATTTTTAGAGCGATCGATCGCCGCCGAACTCAAGCGCCTAGCCCAGCGTCTCTACCAGGCCCATCCCGACCACTTTGACCTAGCTGCGATCGATCGCGCCAACAGCATCTGGGGCTTTGACCACGAGTTGGTGATTCCTCGCCTGGGGTTTGCTTCAGTCGAAGACTACTACAACGCCAGCAGTCCGCTCCCGTTTATGGCCGAACTGACGATTCCCACTCTGATTCTCTATGCCGCCGATGACCCTCTATTCAGCCCCGAAATCATCCCCGACTTAAATAATGTTTGCGCAGCCAACCCCAAGATTGACTTGGTGCTAACCGAGTTCGGCGGCCACGTGGGCTACTACAACAGCAGCGCCGGTCAACGCCAAGCTGGGGACAGCGACCCCTGGTGGGCATGGAACCGAGCGCTGGATTGGGTAGAGCAGGTAGGTGGATAACGCTTGGTAGGGGTCATCGCAAGCAACGTCCCTACCAAGGGTCTCCCTAGAACAGTCGCAGAATGAGAGGATAGCGAAATGCTGTGTTGGGGTTAGTGAGGCTGTGGAAGATGCCAAAGATAGGCATAATCAAGTCCACAAGAAACACAACCAACAAGAGCGGAATGCCGATCAGCACCCAAGCCAAAATTCCTGCAACCACCTTCCAAAACCAT
This sequence comes from Phormidium tenue FACHB-1052, assembly GCF_014696675.1. Lineage (GTDB taxonomy): Bacteria > Cyanobacteriota > Cyanobacteriia > Phormidesmidales > Phormidesmidaceae > Nodosilinea > Nodosilinea tenuis_A. The sequence goes on along the minus strand of NZ_JACJQN010000001.1, from coordinate 715,964 downwards.
ATGTTTAGGTGGAAGTTTATGGCTTCCTTAGCATTTTCTTTAACGACTAAGTCGTCAGAAATTAGCAGAATGGCGATAGGAACGCCCACAGATACTACTAGAGTATTGAAGAAAATTGAGCCGTGGCTAACCGCAGATAGAATTTTTCGGGTGCCGGTGTCTTCGGTGGAATGCATGGAAAGTCTCCTGAATAAAGAATGTTGACAACTGCAATTTTGAAATTTGGTCAGCTCTTTAGCCGAGCGCCTGAGTTATTCGGCCTGCTCACGAAGTTCGGCAGTTTTGACCTGCACCGTCAAGGGGCGATCGCCCCGCTGGATCTCAAGCTCTAAAGCATCGCCAATCTTGGTGTTTTCGACCTTGATTTGCAACCCATCGGCGCTGCGAATGGGGGTGCCGTTGACCTGCAAAATCACATCGCCTCGGCGCAGACCCGCATCGGCAGCGGGGGTGCCTTCCAGCACTCGAATGATGAGTACGCCATCCACTTCGGGCAGATACATGCCCGAGTTGATGTCTTCGTTGCTGCGCTTGGCCTGCTCAGGGGTAAGGTTGGCGATTTGCACACCGATGTAGGGGTGGGCCACCGTTTCGCCCCGAGCCAGTCTGTCTTTAACCTCTTTGGCTTTGTTGATAGGAATCGCAAAGCCAATGCCCATGGCATCAGCGCGAATGGCGGTGTTGATGCCGATCACTTCGCCCCGCTGGTTGACCAGCGGCCCCCCCGAGTTGCCGGGGTTGATAGCGGCATCGGTCTGAATAAACTCCAGCCGCTTGCCAGGGATGCCCACGGAGCTGCTGGTGCGCTTGAGGGTGCTGACAATGCCCAGAGTCACGGTATTGTCGAGGCCAAGGGGGTTGCCGACGGCGATCGCCCAGTCACCCACTTCGATCTGGTCAGAGTCGCCCAGGGTAGCGATGGGCAGCACGTCGTCTTCGCCATCATCAATTTTGACCACGGCCAGATCGGTGACTTCGTCTACCCCTTCCACCACGGCGTCAAAGCTGCGGCCATCCTTGAGGGTGACCACCACCCGGTCAGCGCCGTTGATCACGTGGGCGTTGGTCAAGATGTTGCCGGTGTCGTCGATGATGAACCCTGACCCTTGACCCCGCAGCAGTTCCTCCTGGCGCTGGCGCGGCATACCGCCAAAGAAATCGCGCAAGAAGGGATCTTCGTAGAGCGGATCGCGGGTCTGGCGAGTGATCGTTTTTTCGGTGTCAATGCGCACCACCGCTGGGCCAACCTGGCGCACAGCAGCCGCTACAAAGCTTTCGTTGCCGATCGCCGCTGTGGCTGCCGACTGCGCTTCGGCTGGGGCGGCGATCGCGCCACTCAACATCATCACCGCCGCTGCGATCGCCGCCAGCAGCCGTCTTAGGGGTATCCAGAGTCCTTGTTTCAAGGGAGCATGCCTCATAACGCAAATTCGACGCACAACAGCAGGGGGGTAGTATCCTGTCGATTGATCAAAATTGTTTCACAATTGCCCACTCAGCGGGGGAGGGGGATACCGTACTTTCGAGTGGTTAAGGCCGAAGGCCTGGGTTGAATAGCATGCTGGAAGCCAGCAACGAGAGTTCTAGATGACTGCTAACTACATCATGGCCCTAGATTTGGGCACCACCGGCAACCGAGCGATCATCTTTGACCGGGAAGGGGCGATCGCCGGTCAGGCCTACCGCGAGCTGACCCAGTATTACCCGCAGCCCGGCTGGGTTGAGCACGACGCCCGTGAGATTTGGGAAGCGATCGCCTGGGCTATGGGGTCAGCGATCGCCAAAGCCAGCCTCAAGCCGACCGATATTGCCGTTATCGGCCTCACGGTGCAGCGTGAAACCTGTCTGCTGTGGGACAGTCGCACGGGTCGCCCCCTCGCCAATGCGATCGTCTGGCAAGATCGCCGTACCGCGCCATTGTGCAACCAGCTCAGAGAAGCGGGTAAAGCCGAAGAAATCTACGATCGCACTGGCCTAATCCTTGACGCCTACTTCTCTGCCACTAAGCTGGCCTGGCTGCTAGAGCAAGCCAAGAAAGAGGTGGATCCGCCGGTTGACTTTGACCAGGTGCTCGCAGGCACGATCGATAGCTGGGTGCTGTGGAACCTCACCGGGCGGCAGGTGCACGCCACCGACCACAGCAACGCCAGCCGCACCATGCTGCTCAACCTGGCCAGCGGCCAGTGGGATGACACTCTGCTGAAGCTATTTGGCATTCCGCCCCACATCATGCCCACGATTCAGCCCAGCGTGGGAGTATTTGGCCATACCGATGCGTCTGTTTTCGGGGCCGAAATTCCGATTGCGGCGATCTTTGGCGACCAGCAGGCGGCGCTCTATGGCCACGGCTGCGATCGCCCCGGTCTGCTCAAATGCACCTACGGCACCGGGGCGTTTCTGGTGTCGCACACGGGGGATGAGGTGGCGCGATCGCAAAATCATCTACTTTCTACGGTGGCCTGGTCTGAGGCCACGCTCGATCCGCTGCGGCCCCATCTTGGCTATGCGATCGAGGGCAGCATGTTTACCGCTGGGGCCTGCATTCAGTGGCTGCGCGATGGCCTGCAAATTATCTCCAGCGCGGCGGAGACCGAAATTCTGGCCCGCAATGCCCGCGACAACGGCGGCGTCTACTTTGTGCCCGCCCTCAGCGGCCTTGGTGCCCCCCATTGGGATATGAGCGCCAGGGGTGCCTTTCTGGGGCTGACGCGCGGTGCCCAGCGAGAGCACATGGTGCGGGCGGTGCTAGAGGCGATCGCCTACGAAGTCAAAGAAGTCGTCGACGCTGTCAACCAGGATGCCGGTACTCCCATTCGTCAGCTCAAGGTCGATGGCGGGGCCTGCAACAACGACTTTCTCATGCAGTTCCAGGCCGACGTGCTGGGCATTCCCGTCGAGCGGCCCCAGATGCTCGATGTCACCGCTCAGGGAGCCGCCTTTGCAGCGGGTCTAGCCGTCGGCTTTTGGGATGACTACCGCACTTTGGTGGAGGGGCGTGCGATCGATCGCATCTTTGAACCCGGCACTGGTCAGGCCGAAGCCCAGGAAAACTTTGCCCTGTGGATGAAAGCGGTCGAGCGGGCTAAGGGTTGGGCTAACTAGCGGGATGTTGCTAAAGCAACCTGAAATTCCCGCTAATCTAAGGAGACATGCCCTTCCCCGCTATATGCCATGCCCGACTCTACCCATGACGTCAGCGCACCTTTCCCCGCGAGTGCAGATTTAGTTCCTGCGGCAAATGTCTCCTCGGATGAGGAAATGTGGGACATCGTTGAGCATCACCTGGTGCGCTACGGCGGCGATTTTACCCCCCGGCTGATCGAGCGGGCGCGGGGCAGCCACCTGTACGATCGCCAGGGTCGCAAGATTCTCGACTTTACCTCTGGGCAAATGTGCGCCACCCTGGGCCACAACCATCCCGATGTAGTGCAGGCCATCCACAAAGCCTGCGAAGACGTGCTGCACCTGTTTAGCGGCATGTTGTCGCCAGCGGTGGTAGAACTGGCCGACGCCCTCTGCCAGCTCTTGCCGCCCACCCTGCAAAAAGCTCTATTTCTCAACACCGGCAGCGAGGCTAACGAAGCCGCCCTGCGGATGGCCAAACTGCACACGGGCGGCTTTGAGGTGGTGGGGTTAAGCACCTCCTGGCACGGCATGACCGCCGGGGCTGGGGCGAGCACCTTTGTGTCGGCCCGCAAGGGCTATGGCCCCACCATTCCAGGCAACTTGGCGCTGCCCACCCCCAACTGCTACCGCTGCCCCATTCGCCACTGCCAAGACCAGTGCGACATGACCTGCCTGGCGGTGGGCTTTGACCTAGTCGATAGCCAGTCGGTGGGGGCCTATGCCGCCGTAATTGCCGAACCGGTGCTCAGCTCTGGCGGGGTAATCGTACCCCCTGATGGCTATTTTCAGCGGTTGCAGGGCTACTGCCGGGAACGGGGCATGGTGCTGATTTTAGATGAGGCCCAAACCGCCTTTGGCCGCCTGGGTAGCTTTTTCGCCTTCGAGCAACTGGGCGTGGTGCCCGATATTCTCACCCTGTCAAAAACCTTGGGGGGCGGTCTGCCCCTGGCCGCGACCGTTACCAGTGAGGCGATCGAGGCCGACTGCTACGAAAAAGGCTTTATCTTCTACACCTCTCACGTGTCTGACCCAATGCCCGCAGAGGTAGGGCTGGCGGTGCTGCGAGTGTTGACCAGCCAAAACCTAACGGAGCGCGCGGCAACCATGGGAGCCTACTTGAAGGATGGATTGCTCAAGCTGAAGGATCGCTACGAGGCGATCGGCGATGTGCGCGGTCGAGGGCTGCTGCTGGGGGTAGAGCTGGTTAAAGATCGCACCACCCGTGAACCCGACCCAGAAAAAGGTGCCGCCATTACCCGACGCTGCCTGGAACTAGGGTTGAGCATGAACATCACCGCCCTCCCCGGCATGGGCGCGGTGTGGCGCATCGCCCCGCCGTTGACCGTCACCTACGAAGAGCTAGACGAAGGCTTGGCCATTTTGGAGCAAGCGATTCGCGCCTGTCTGTGATGACTTGCCCATCACTGGCGTGGCTTAAACTGATGAATAGTTCTTTTAGGCCTTGGTGCCATGCCCAAGACTCCTCTCCAAACACCTTTGCGGCAGCTCTATGACGAGGATTTTGTCCGCTGGGTGGAAGCTACTGCTGCCTGTTTGAAGAATAGAGATACTGAACAGCTCGACTGGGACGGGCTGATAGAGGAGATTGAAGACTTGGGTAAATCGGCCAAGCGAGAGCTAGAAAGCCGTCTGAGTGTTTTGCTCGTTCACTTGCTCAAGCGCTGCTATGTGAATTTACCCAACGACTATCGCGGTTGGCAGCTCACCATTTTGGAGCAGCGCAACGCCCTCAAGCGGTTGCTCAAGCAATCCCCAAGCCTCAAAACCTACTTTCAGGGCGTGTTAGACGAAGTGTATCAGGATGCTTTGGCGGAGGCGATCGCCGCCTATCCTACTACCGAATTTCCTACCGCATATCCCTTTAGCAAAGAGCTACCAGCCCTACTAGCCGAGGAATTTTGGCGTTAAAAGACGCTTTACTCACTACCCCCTCACCCGCCGCTTGTCCCTATGAAAATTCTGCTTGTCGATGACGAAGTCGAACTCGCCGACCCGCTGAGTCGCTTGCTCAACCGGGAGGGTTATGAGGTAGATGTGGCGACTGACGGGGAAGCGGGCTGTGACCTGGCTGGCCAAGGCGGTTACGACCTGCTAATTCTTGACTGGATGCTGCCGGGGTTAAGCGGGTTAGAGATCTGTCGGCAGGTGCGATCGCGCCAAGACTCCACCCCCGTCCTATTCCTCACCGCCAAAGACACCCTTAACGATCGCGTCGATGGCCTCGACGCCGGAGCCGATGACTACTTGGTCAAACCCTTTGAGCTGCGAGAACTGCTGGCGCGGGTGCGGGCGCTGCTGCGGCGATCGCCCAACCTCGAAGCATCCACCCCACCCCGCCTCGCCTACGGCGATCTCACCCTCGACGAAGCCAATCAGCTCGCCCACCGCCAGGGCCAACCCGCCGAACTCTCCGAAAAAGAAACCCGCCTGCTAGCCTACCTGCTGCGCCACGCCAATCAGGTGCTCACCCACGAGCAGATTTACCAAAGTGTTTGGGATGACCAGGATGCCCCCAGCAGCAACGTCGTCGCCGCCCAAATGCGCCTGCTACGCCGCAAAATAGAGCCGAAGGGTACCGCGCCAATAATTCACACCGTCTACGGCAAAGGCTATCGGCTGGGTGGGTAAGTTTTGAATTTTGAATTTTAAGTTTTGAGTTCGCTAATTCAAAACTCAAAACTTAAAACTTAAAACTTCTCAGAATCTCGACCCTGGCTGCTGCAAAAACTCCGCCTCTGCCGGAGTTGCCTCTCGCCCCAGGATCTCGTTGCGGTGGGGGAATCGCCCAAACCGTTGAATGATGTCCCGATGGCGCAGGGCGTAGTCAAGGCAAGATTCAAACTCAGGGTGGGCGGCGTGGAGCGATCGCACCAATTTCACCGAGCGCTCCTGATCGGCCAGATTTTCGCTGTGCTCTAGCGGTAGGTAAAAGAAGATGCGCTCCACCGGCAACACCTGCTGGTCGTAGCCCTGGGCCAGGGCATAGTTGGCAGTGTCTCGGGCAGCGCGATCGCTGGCAAAACTGCGCGCCTCGCCCCGAAACAGATTGCGCGGAAACTGATCGAGCAAAATCACCAGGGCAAGGCACGATCGCGGTTCCTGCCGCCACGTCGCCAGAGCACCGGCTGCGGCCTGCTCATAGTCAGGCAAAAACCGCTGCCGAATGGTGTCGTCAAACGCCGGGTCTTTCTTAAACCAGACTCGGCGTTGCTGGCCATATTCACTACCCGGATTCTCTGGGTCGCCAAACCAAAACCGCAGAATCGCCTGCCAACGCTCCATCGGCTCATCTACTCCAGCACCAGCGGATCAAGGGCATAGTCTTCCCAGGTCTGGTGCGATCGCTCCGAAATGTGGGGCGTCACAATAAATTTGGGCACTTCATCCTGGGTGACATCAATGCGCACAAAAGAGTAAGGCCGCCGTCGCTCGGCTTTGTGGCCCACGAGGCCCATGTATAGCTGTGATTTTGCCACCAGCTTAAACTCCGTTTGTCCATCGGGGTCAGCCCCCAAGGGTTCATAGAGCATGGTGCCTTCCGGTCGTTGTCGCCGCAGGCTCAAACCGCTGCCGCCGCAGACTAAATAGTTCATGTGACTGTCGGCGTAGCCCGTGGCTTCGGTCTTGAGATATTCAAAACAGTGGGCGTGGCCGTTGAGCACCAGGTTAACCGGGGGGCGATCGGGGCTAATTTCGGGCACCGCCGCTGCCACCTGATCGAGCACCCAGCGCAGGTTTTGGCGAATAGCCATCGTCTGCCCCTGACCCCATTTGGTGTTTTCCGTCACGTAGGGCGGGTGGTGAAAGAACAGCACGCGCCCCCGCACCGCCTTATCCTGCCAGGAGGCAATCAGCCCGTCCCGCAGCCACAGCAACTGCTCAGTATCGACCAGCGTGGTGGGCCGAGGGTGCACCTGCTTTTCAATGTCGAGCAGCATTTCCTCCATTTGCTCGATCTTGGCCTGTAGGTCGTCTAGGCGCTCCTGGGCGTGGGGATCGGTGCGTTGCAGGTGCATGGCTTCGTCGCGCACCTGCTGCTGCTGGCGCTGAATCGCCTCTCGCTGGGCCAGCAGCCGACCTCGATAGGCCGCATTTGAAGCCCGCTGGGGCGACAGAGCCGGGTCGTTAAAGGTGCTGCTGTCGAGGGCAAAAAAGTCGATGCCGCCGTAGCGAAAGGTGTAGTAGCGATTGGGCAAGCGGGTAAACTGCCCCGGCTGGTAGCGCAGCCCCAGGGTGTTCTCGCCCCAGGGGCCGTAGTGGCGATCGAGGTGAGCGGCTAGCTCTTCATCCGACAGCGTTCTTAAGTAATCTAAAAAAGCGCGGGCATAGGCGTCGCCGATGCCAGAACCGTGCCAGCCCACGTTGGGGTTGAGGTTCAGCCCCAGCAGCTTGCGCACGGGTCGGCTCAACTGCACCAAAATGCTGTAGAGCCGAGGCAAGTTGTAATAGTCGTGGTTGCCCGGCACCGCCAAAAACGGAAACTGGAACACCATATCGTTAAAGGCAATGCGATCGGGGCGATCGCCCCCCACCAGCCATTCCCGATAGGGCTTGATGAAATTTTCTGGATACTGCTCGCTAGAGCCTACCTGATACACCACATCGCCCGTGTGCAGCAAAAAACGGCAATCTGGCAGGTGGGGCAGCATTTGCTCGGCAATGCGCCGCTGGGGGTGATGGTCGGGGTGGGGGCCAGAGCCGCTATCGCCAATCACCAAGAACGAAAATTCTCGATCGTCGCTGCGGCCATCTTCCAACATCAGCCGGGTTTGATCGATGCGGCGCTGCATTAAAAGTGGGTGCTGCCAGCAGACCCGCTCCTTCATTTTGGCGACTTTGGTCAAAATGGGCGGGTCAAGAATGGAAGCCATGGGTCTGGGAGTGAGTTTGCGCGGCGATCAAGAGCTGGCCCCAAAGCGAAAGGCCCTAGTTTAGGGTAATCTGTGTTTCCCAAAATTGCCGAACCTCCTACGCTGCAACGGGAGCAATCCGGTCAGGCCAAGCTAAGCTAAATCCATTCTGGGTAGAGCGAACAGGTGACGAGATAGACGCTTTTCTCCATGAAAATTCGACGGTCATCCCCCTGAACTACGGTACAACCTTCACCCATGCCCCTCGACTCTATCCACAACGTCATTCACCAGTTTGAGCAGCAGCCTCGCTGGCGCAGCCGGGGCCAGTTTCGCCACGTGCTCAACGGTTGGGCTGCGGTAGTGGGGGAAGGCGTTGCTCGCCAGGCTGCCCCAGTGCGGCTCGATCAAGACGTGCTGCATGTGGCGGTGGTCAACCCCATGTGGGCCCAAACCCTGACCCTAGAGCGCCTGCGCATTCTGGCCAAGCTCAACGATCGCCTCCATCTCAACCTCAGCGACATTCGCTTTTCGAGCGGCGATTGGTATCGGCAGAATAAGGCTGGCAAAACTACTACGGCCCCAGCCGCCGCAGAACTGCCTGAATGGCTGCGACAGCACCCTAGCTATGAGCCGCGAGCCATCCCGCGATCGCCCCAGCGACCCGAGACAGCCGCAGAGAGCTTTGAGCGCTGGGCAGGCCTCACCCAACAGCTAGCTGCCCAGCAACCCCTCTGCCCCCAGTGTCAGTGCCACTGCCCCACGGGGGAACTCAAGCGCTGGGGACGGTGCAGCATCTGCGCGGTCAAAGGGCTCAAAGGCCCAGTTGGGCGACATTCTGTATGACGGGCTTAACCCCAAACACCTGAGCAAAGCGAGTGATCACGACAGGTCGCACTGACTCCACCGTAATGCCTGGGCAAAACTGGGCCAGGCTGCCCACCGATTTGTCGGCAATGCCGCAGGGCACGATCGCCTGAAACCCTTCTAAATCAGGGCATACATTGAGCGCAAAGCCGTGCATCGTCACCCAGCGGCTCACCTTAATGCCGATCGCCGCCAGCTTGGTGTTGCCTACCCACACGCCGGTTAGCCCGGCCTGCCGCTCGGCGCTCACGCCAAACTGCGCCAGGGTTTGAATCAGCACCTCCTCTAGCTGGCGCAGGTACCAGTGCAGATCGGGCTGGTGCCGCTTCAGGTTGAGAATGGGGTAGCCCACTAGCTGACCGGGGCAGTGGTGGGTGACCTCGCCCCCCCGCTCAGTGCGAAATAGAGGATAAGGCAATTCTTTGGCTGGGAGCCTGAGGTGATCTAGGGTTGACCCCTGGCCCAAGGTATAGACACCAGGATGCTCGACCAAGAGCAGGCGTTCGGGCTGGGGATGCTCCCGGTGGCGCTGTACTAAGGTCTTTTGCAACGTCCAAGCTGCGGCAAAGGGCATCACCCCCAGCTCGTAAATATCGCAACGGGGCATTGATTCCCCGAGGTTTTGATTCATTCCTGTCAAGCGTAAAATCAGCGGAAATAGCCCATTTTTCTGGGTTTTGCAATCAAGAATTATCAACCCATGCAAAGGATTCTAACGGACGCTGTTGTGCAGAATACAAGGTGTTAGGGTGAAACCAAGCCGACGTATCAAGGAGTCCGCTTTATGAAGTTGGTAATCCATGGCAGAAATATTGAGATCACAGACGCGATTCGGGAGCATGTAGAGCAAAAAATCCTCAAGGCGGTGAGCCACTTCAAACACCTGACCAACGAGGTTGACGTTCATCTGTCCGTAGCTAAAAACCCCAGAATTGGGGCCAACCAGGCCGCCGAAGTTACCCTATTCGTAGACGGAGCCGTTGTTAGAGCCGAAGAAAGCAGCGAAAATCTCTACGCCAGCATCGACTTGGTAGCCGATAAAATTAGCCGCCAGCTGCGCAAGTTCAAAGAAAAGCGCAATACCCGCATGCAGGGCAGTTTAGGCAAAACCACCGAGGCCTACCTCAACGAAGCGCCCCTGACCGATGTCACCCACGTGCTCAACACCAGTGAGCCTCAGCTGCCTGAAGAGGTGATTCGCACCAAGTACTTTGCGATGTCGCCCATGTCTGTGACAGAGGCACTGGAGCAACTCTCGGTCATTGACCACGATTTCTATATGTTTCTCAACGCAGAAACCGAAGAAATCAACGTGATCTACGAGCGCAACCACGGTGGCTACGGGTTGATTCAGCCCCGCAAACCCAACCAAAACGGCCACCAAAACGGGCAAAAAGCTCAGCAGGCTTCTGAAGCCACTGTTCACAGCTAGCCCTTATGTGAGTTGCACACCAACCAGAAGCCCCAGATTCCTTTTTGAAATCTGGGGCTTTCGTCATGGATAAACTCTAGGGGCGTGGGTGAGCTATCTAAAGGGGCTATCTGACCGCAGGAGAATTCGCAGGTTCTTTGTCTGCCAGCAGTTTTGCTAAGCAGGGGAGCCGCTCAGGAGAGGTTCTACGCCGCCCTTAGCATCCAGGGCAAAGAGGTCGTCGCAGCCGCCCACATGGTGATCGTTGATGAAGATCTGGGGGAGCGATCGCCGCCCGTTTGCCCGCTCAGACATTTTGCTGCGAGCCGCCTCATCACCGTCAATGGCATATTCGGTGTATTCAATCCCTTTTTGGTCGAGCAATCGCTTAGCGCGAATGCAGAAGGGGCAGCTTCTCCAGGTGTAAATTTCGACGGTAGGGGTCATGGCGCACCTCCAGGAGCGATATTTAAGGTTCTTTACATTATTTTAGTCTTCTCGGCACCGTCGCCACGTCCATAGTTGGATAGGCATCCTCCTCACCCACTTCCCTTCAAAGCATGGGCGATCGCATCCACCACCCGCGACACCTCCACAATCTCCAGCCCGTCTACTTTTACGGACTGCCCCTTGGGCACGATCGCCCGCTTGAAGCCCAGCTTCGCCGCCTCCTTTAGCCGCAGCTCTAGCTGAGAGATGGGGCGCACTTGGCCACCTAGGCCCACTTCGCCAATGAGAACGAGTTCTGGATCGACGAGGCGATCGCGAAAGCTAGCCACCACCGAAATCGCGATGCCCAGATCCGCCGCCGGTTCCCCCACCGCTAGCCCGCCGGACGATGCCACATAGGCATCGAGCTTAGATAGAGGAATCCCCACCCGCTTCTCCAGCACCGCCAAAATTTGCAGCAGCCGGTTGTACTCCACACCCGTCGTGGAACGGCGCGGCGAGCTGTAGCTAGTGGGGCTAACTAGCGATTGCAGCTCCACCACCAGGGGTCTTGTGCCCTCGCAGGCCACAATCGTGGCAATGCCCGGCACCTGCTCATCGCGGTTGCCGAGGAAAAGGGCTGAAGGATTGCTAATCTCCGCCAGGCCGCGATCGACCATTTCAAACACGCCCAACTCGTGGGTGGCCCCGAAGCGGTTTTTCACCGATCGCAGTAGTCGATGGCTGGCAAAGCGATCGCCCTCAAAGTACAGCACCGTATCTACAAGGTGTTCAAGGACTTTGGGGCCTGCGATCGCCCCCTCCTTGGTCACGTGACCCACAATAAATAGCGAAATATTCGCCCGCTTCGCCAGCTGCATCAGCGCCGACGTACATTCCCGCACCTGCGATACCGACCCCGGTGCCGACGTCAGCGCCGCATAGTACAACGCCTGAATACTGTCGATAATCGCCACCGTCGGCTTCAGCGACTCCAGCTCCATCAAGATGGTCTCTAGGTCAATTTCTGGCAGCAAAAACAGCTGGCTATCCACCGCCTCCATGCCAGAAGTCTCATAAACCTCTAGATCTTCTACCGCTTCTTTTTTTGCCCTTTGCCCTTTGCCTTTTGCTTTTACCCTATCACCCCCTACTCCATCACTCTCCACCTTCTCCACCGGCCCCAAGCGCTGCCACCGCAGCTTCACCTGCTGGCCCGACTCCTCCGCGCACACATACAGCACCCGCTGCCGCGACGCGAGCTGGTTTGCCACCTGGAGCAGCAGGGTAGATTTGCCAATGCCGGGATCACCCCCCAGCAGCACCAGTGACCCCGGCACAATACCGCCGCCCAGCACTCGGTCGAGTTCCCCATAGCCCGAAGGCAGCCGCGCCTGGGGATGGTCTTGAATCTGGTTTAGGGTCATGGCCAAGCGCGGCTGACTGACCTTAGCCGTTGTCGACCCACCCCGACTGCGCCCTAACGCAGAGGCCCGAGCGGTCGTCTCCTTAGCGGGCTGAGCCTGCTCCACCAATGCATTCCAGCTGTTGCACACGGGGCAGCGGCCAAAGTACTGGGGCGACTCAGCACCGCATTCGTTGCAGACAAAAATTGAACGAGATTTAGCCATCACTACCCCTGCCCCGCCGATTACTCGGGGCGATACTTGGCTCTAAACCAATGGCCGCTACTGTGCAATAAACCTTAAAAAAGCCTGAAGCACAGATGTTCCATGCATGCGGCATGAATCAATACACATAGGATAATCAAATCAAACGTCGTAAGTCCTGCTCCGGCAGCGTTTTAGGGGACTGCTTTAGCGGTGCCTAGGGCTGTTTCGCTCAATCGACTAATTAGCTTTCAAAAGTTAATCATTAAACGTTGCGATTGTTTATAGAATATGACGTTATGTAGGGAGCCTTGAAAGCCTTGGAAAACAACAAAGAAAAAATTCTAGTGGTCGACGACGAGGCCAGCATTCGGCGAATTCTCGAAACTCGCCTATCGATGATCGGCTATGACGTCGTCACCGCCGCCGATGGCGAAGAAGCCCTAGAAACCTTTCGCAACGCCGCTCCTGACCTGGTGGTGCTCGATGTGATGATGCCCAAGCTCGACGGCTACGGCGTCTGCCAAGAGCTCCGCAAAGAGTCTGACATTCCTATTATTATGCTCACCGCTCTGGGCGATGTGGCCGATCGCATCACCGGCCTAGAGCTTGGGGCTGATGACTACGTCGTCAAACCCTTCTCTCCCAAAGAACTCGAAGCCCGCATTCGCTCCGTGCTGCGCCGGGTCGATAAAACCGGCATGACCGGCATCCCCAGCTCTGGCGTCATCTCCGTCAATACCATTCGCATCGACACCAACAAGCGCCAAGTATACAAGGGCGACGAGCGCATTCGCCTGACCGGCATGGAGTTTAGCCTGCTAGAGCTGCTGGTCAGCCGCTCTGGCGAGCCCTTCTCGCGCTCCGAGATTTTGCAGGAAGTATGGGGCTACACCCCTGAACGTCACGTCGATACCCGCGTGGTCGATGTACACATTTCTCGCCTGCGGGCTAAGCTCGAAGACGACCCTAGCAACCCAGAGCTGATTCTCACTGCTCGAGGTACCGGCTACCTGTTTCAGCGCATAGTGGAACCCGGCGAAGAATAGTCGGTAGGGTAGTCTGCTAGAATTTCCTCAGGTTTTTAACAGATTTAGCAGATGGGTTTTAACCGGGCACGCATTGCTATTGATGCCATGGGGGGAGATTTTGCCCCAGGTGAGATCGTTGCAGGTGCCATTCGCGCCAAGGCCGAGCTAGATGTCGATGTTGTCCTGGTCGGTGATATCGATCAGATCAAGGCATCTACGGCTAGTCCGGAGCAACTGGTGGGCATTGAGCTAGTGCCCGCCGAGGGCAGCATCGAAATGCACGAAGAGCCACTCAGCGCCCTGCGCAAAAAGCCTCAAGCCTCTATCAACGTGGCGATGGACTTGGTCAAGCGCAATGAGGCCGACGCAGTAGTGTCTGCGGGGCACTCGGGGGCAGCGATGGCTGCCGCCCTGCTGCGTTTGGGACGGCTGAAGGGTATTGACCGACCGGCGATCGGGGCTGTGTTTCCCACCGTGGTCGCCAACAAGTCGGTGCTGATTTTAGATGTGGGGGCCAATGTAGACTGCCGCCCCAAGTATCTAGAACAGTTCGCCATCATGGGCACCATCTATTCTCGCTACGTGTTGGGGGTCGATAACCCTCGCGTGGGGCTAATCAATATTGGCGAAGAGCCCAGCAAAGGCAACGACGCGGCCTTAAAGGCTCACCAACTGCTGGAAGAAAATCCCAACATTCCCTTCGCGGGCAACGCTGAGGGGCGCGACATTCTCTCGGGCCAGTTTGATGTGGTGGTCTGCGACGGTTTCGTGGGCAACGTGCTGCTCAAGTTTGCCGAAGCGGTGGGTGAGTCGGTGCTGCAAATCTTGCGGGAAGAGCTGCCCCAAGGCGTGCGCGGCAAGATTGGAGCCTCAATTCTCAAGCCCAATCTGCGGCGCATTAAGCAGCGAGTCGATCACGCCGAGCATGGCGGTGGCCTACTGCTGGGTGTAGCTGGGGTGACGGTGATTAGCCACGGCAGCTCCCAGGCACCCTCGGTGTTTAACGCCATTCGGTTAGCCAAAGAAGCGGTCGACAACCGCGTTCAAGACCGCATTCAGGCCCAGTACCAGCGGGTGGCTATACCCGCAGCAGACGGAGAATAACCCGTGGAACAGTTTATGCCCGGTGTGTCACTGGTGGGCAGCGGTTCGGCACGCCTAACCATACCGCTCAGCAACGATGACCTCAGCCAGCGTGTCGATACCTCTGACGAGTGGATTGCGGCCCGTACGGGCATCCGCCAGCGCCACATTGCGGCTCCAGACGAGTCGCTTGCCTCCTTAGCAACTGAGGCTGCTCGTAATGCGCTAGCGATGGCTGAGGTAGCCGCCGAAGAGGTCGATCTAATCGTGTTGGCAACCTCTACCCCTGACGACCTCTTTGGTAGTGCCTGCCGGGTACAGGTGGCCCTAGGAGCAACTCGCGCCGTGGCCTTTGACCTCACTGCCGCCTGCTCAGGGTTTGTGTTTGCCCTGGTTACAGCGGCGCAATACATTCGCACCGGAGTATTTAAGAACGTGGTAGTGATCGGGGCCGACGTGCTCTCTCGCTGGACGGACTGGGACGATCGCACTACCTGTGTGCTATTTGGCGACGGGGCCGGGGCCGTGGTGCTACAGGCGGCTGAGCGCGATCGCCTGCTTGGCTTTGAGTTGTGCAGTGATGGCTCCTTAAATCACTGCCTGAACCTGGCTTACCAACCTGAATCCGAGGTTCTGGTTGGAGACATCACCGTTCAGAAAGGCACCTTCGCCCCCATCACCATGAATGGACGCGAAGTCTATAAGTTCGCCGTCAACCGCGTCCCCGAAGTGATCGAAAAAGCTCTCTTCCGCGCCAACCTCACCACCGCCGATATTAACTGGCTGGTGCTCCACCAGGCCAACCAGCGCATTCTTGACGCGGTAGCCGAGCGCCTAGACGTACCCGCTGAGCGCGTAGTCAGCAACATGGCCCGTCACGGCAACACCTCCGCCGCCTCTATCCCTATTGCCCTCGACGAAGCCGTGCGGGCCGGGAAAATAAAAGCTGAAGATGTGATTGCTACTGCTGGTTTTGGGGCGGGGCTGACCTGGGGCTCTGCCATCATCCGGTGGGGCTAGGCAATTGGGCCAGCTGCTGTTGCCAAGTCAGATAGTCGACTTAGGTTTCCCCTCACCCTCGCTCTCCTTCCCACGGCGGTTTCAGTGAGCATTTTGTGAGACAGTATCTTGTGTAGTTCTGGCAGCGCTAATAACTTTGTAGGTCAGCCCTGAATCTAGGGATGGGACAAGGCAGGTATTGGGGCTGGCCGCGATCGCCACACAAGTCGGGAAGGTAGAGGCATGACAAACGCAGCATGGGTATTTCCTGGGCAAGGTTCCCAGGCGATCGGCATGGGGACAGACCTGGCCACCGTGGCCCCAGCCCAAGCGCGCTTTGCCGAAGCTGAGGCCATCCTGGGCTGGTCGGTGCTCGATGTGGTTCAAGATGCTGCCGACAAGGTTTCGAACACCCTTTATACCCAGCCCTGTCTGTACGTCATCGAAAGTATTCTGGTTGATTTACTCAAAGAGCAGGGACACCAGCCAGCGGTTGTAGCTGGCCACAGCCTGGGAGAATACGTTGCCCTCTACGCCGCTGGCGTCTTTGACTTTGCCGCCGGGCTGACCCTGGTGCAGCGTCGTGCCGAGCTGATGGCTCAAGCCTCTGACGGCATGATGGCTGCCCTGCTGGGCTTTGATGCCGATGAGCTAGCTGCCAAGATTGAGGCCACCCCAGGCGTGGTGCTCGCCAACGACAACAATCCTGGTCAGGTAGTGATCTCAGGCACGCCGGAGGCCGTCACCACGGTGATGGAAGGTGTGAAAGCCAAGCGGGCTGTGAAGCTCAATGTCAGCGGGGCTTTCCACTCGCCGCTGATGGCTGATGCCGCCGCAACATTTCAGGAAGTTTTAGAACCAATCCCCTTCGCCACTGCTCAAGTGCCGGTGCTCTCCAACGTAGACCCTACCCCCTCCACTGACGGCTCGGTGTTGAAGCAGCGGCTAATCCAGCAGATGACAAGCTCTGTGCGCTGGCGCGAGATTACTTTGGCGTTGCCAGAAATAGGCATTGACACAGTAGTCGAAGTGGGGCCAGGGAATGTGCTCACCGGGTTGACCAAGCGCACCTGCAAAGAACTCGCGCTGGTCAACGTAGGTAATCTAGAGCAGGTTGCCAGTGCAGGCTGAGCCCCACGCGACAGTCCTAATTTCCTAGGCAAAGGGACTTTGATGGTTTTACAGAATAGGCCCGAGATGAGCCGCGATCGCGAACCCCCCGTTAACCTGCTGTGGTACCACCTGTTCAAATGGTCGGTGGTGAGCCCGATGCTGGGCCTCTATTTTCGGGGCCGGGTCTACAGCACAGATCAGGTGCCCCAAACTGGCGGGTTGGTGGTGGTCGCCAACCACGCCAGCGATTTTGACCCACCGCTGCTCTCTGCTGCCGTGCGCCGCCCCGTCTCCTACATGGCCAAAGAAGAGCTGTTTAAGGTGCCGGTGCTCAGTCAGGCCATTCGCCTCTACGGGGCCTACCCCGTGAAGCGGGGCAGCGCCGATCGCAGTGCCATTCGCGAAGCCCTCAAGCAGTTGGAGCAGGGCTGGGCGGTGGGCATTTTTCTCCAGGGCACTCGCACGCCCGATGGCCGCATTCCTGAACCCAAAATCGGCGCGGCGCTGATTGCGGCCAAGGCTCAGGTACCGCTGCTGCCCGTCAGCCTCTGGGGCACCCAGCGCATTTTCACCAAGGGTTCGTCGATACCCCGCCCCGCTCCCCTCACCATCCGCATTGGCGCGCCCATCGCCCCACCCCCCTCCACGGCCCGCGAAGGGTTAGAGGTAGTCACCGCTCAGTGCGCCGCCGAGATTCACCGCCTCCACGACCTTGGCCGCTAATCTCCTCACCTACCCCTCCACTCCCCACCCCTCCACCCCCATCCCGCCCCATCTGGTAGCCTGTAACAAACCCGCGATCGCACCCGGCAAGCCCATGTCCCAAGACCTCAAACAAGAACTCACCGATATGCTTGCCCCCGCCGACTGGGCCTGGATCAGCCCCCACGCCAATCGGGGGGCAGTGGTGGTAGTTGACCCACAGCTAGATTTAGTCGAGGTGGGCATGGCGATCGCCACCGACAATACCGCTGCTGTCAACCATTGGATTGCCGAAGCGCTAATCACCAAACCCTCGCCCTTGCAGCTAGAAGTGTGGGATCAAGCCGCTAAAAAGCAGTTCCAATCGTTGATTGTGCAACCCTTCGTGCTCGTGCAAGAAGCCCCAGTCCATGAAAACTGAGGAAGCCCAGGAAGAAACTGCCCCGGGAGCGTCGCCTCGGAGCAAAGATAGTATCTGGGCCGCTTTGGGCACCAGCACTCTAGTGCGATTCTTGCTGTTGTTTGCCAGCGGCTGGGCCACCATTCAGCTACTGGCCTACTTTGAAGTGCTGATAGTGGTGTTTGTCACTGCTACGATTCTGGCGTTTTTGCTCAACCATCCGGTCACCTGGCTCAGCCGGTGGCTACCGCGCGGGGTAGCGGCGATCGCCGTATTTCTCACGTGCTTAGCCATTATTGTTGGCCTTTCCCTCACCCTAGGCATGGCGGTGTTATCCCAGGGGCAGCAGCTTTCCGCCAGCATACAAAATTTTTCTGACTCGGTCGCCCCCTGGCTCAGCAGTGCCGAAGATCTCTTGGAGACGCTAAATCTGCCCGTCGATTTGCAGGGTTTAGAGCCTCAGCTGCAGAACCAGGCCGTCACTATCCTCACAACGGGGCTAGGGCTCCTGCAATCAACCCTAGCCAACCTGGTTCTCGCCATCCTAATTGCGGTTGTGACCCTGTTTATGATGCTGGATGGGGCCAAAATTTGGTGGTGGTTGCTCAACCACCTGCCCATTCGCAACAAAAGGCGCTTCAATACCGTCATTCAGCACAATTTGCTGGGTTTTTTCTGGGGTCGCCTGCTGCTGGCCGCGTTTTCTATTACCTCCACCTTTGCGGTCTTTGCCTTTTTGGGCATGCCCTTTCCGCTGCTGCTCGCCGTCATTGCCGGGTTATTTAATTTGATTCCAGGCATTGGGGCTACCCTAGGGATCAGTATTGTGTCCTTGCTGCTGCTATCTCAAGGGGTGTGGTTAGCCCTTCAAGCCGTTGTCGTTTGCGTTGCCGTAGAACAGATTGAAGAAAATTTGCTGCTGCCTTACATCATGAAAGACTCGTTAGATATCAATCCCGTAGTCATGTTTTTTGCGTTGATTGTTGGGGCTACGGTAGCTGGAGTGTTGGGACTTTTTCTAGCGGTGCCCGTGGCTGGGGTAATTGTCACCTGGCTGGATATTGAAGCGATGCGGGGAAAACCCACCCGAGACTAAAAAATCAGCCCAGCCTAGTTAAAGTAGGCCAATAAATAGGCCATCAGCCGATAAGCTAGAACACTGAACCCCTGGCGATAAAACTTGATTTATGACCAACGCTGCCCCGCCAAACTCCTCCATGCCCCAGGGGAAGCGGCTGCGCTTTACCCAGTCTCCCCGCCCCTGGCTCTACGCTCTCTGGAAATTTTGGCGGCCTCACACAGTCATTGGTACTAGCTTGAGCGTAGTGGGCGTTGCCGCTATCGTTTTGGCTGATTTAGAGTTCGATAATCTTCTACCCTTCAAGCTTCTGCTGAGTGTAGTCGGGACTGCCGTGGTGGCCTGCCTGCTGGGCAATCTCTACATTGTTGGACTCAATCAGCTCGAAGATATTGCGATCGATCGCATCAACAAGCCTCACCTGCCCCTAGCCGCTGGAGAATTCTCCGTTGCTGATGGCCGCTGGATTGTTGGCTTAGCGGGCCTAGGAGCCATGGGTTTGGCGGTTGTAGGCGGTCCCTGGCTGTTGGCGACAGTGGGCCTGAGCCTGATCATCGGCACCGCCTATTCGCTGCCCCCGGCGCGGCTCAAACGATTTCCTTTTTGGGCCTCAGTGTGTATTTTGGCGGTGCGGGGCACCATTGTAAATTTGGGATTGTTTTTGCACTTTAGCGATCGCCTCAATTTGCCTCTCACCGTTCCTGGTCGAGTTTGGGCGCTGACGGCGTTCGTTCTGCTATTTAGCATTGCTATTGCACTATTTAAGGATATTCCCGACATTGAGGGCGATCGCCGCTACGGCATTCGCACTCTGTCTTTAAAACTGGGCCAGCGCACCGTGTTTAAGCTGGCGCTGGGTATTTTGACTGTCTGCTATCTGGGCATGGCGCTAGTCGCCCCCTGGCTGACCGAAGTCAATCGGCTTTTTCTGGCCGGATCGCACCTGCTGGTGCTAGCTTTCCTAGGGTGGATGAGTCTTCGAGTTTCCCACAGCGGTCAAAACATCGCAGCTCAGAAAAAACTAGCCTATCCCGAGTTTTACCAATTCATTTGGAAACTATTTTTCCTGCAATACCTGATGTTCCCCCTAGCCTGCTGGCTGGCCTAGCCCAGAGCAGACTGGCACAACGGATCTAAAACCATGTACGACTGCATCATTGTTGGTGCCGGCCCCGCCGGAGCCACCGCCGCCTACCACCTCAGCAAAGCCGGACACCAAGTACTGCTACTCGATGCCGCCAAGCTCCCTCGCTACAAACCCTGTGGCGGCGGCGTCTCGCCCCAGGTAGCTCAGTGGTTTGACTTTGACTTTGCCCCCGCCATCTCTGTTAAGGTGCGCAAGGTGCGCTACACCTTCAACATGACCGACCCCATTGAGGCCGAACTGCCCGCCGAAAAAGCCCTGTGGATGGTGCGACGCGACGAGTTTGATCACTTCATTGTGCAGCAGGCCCAAAAACAAGGGGCGACCTTGTGGGATGGCACCAAGGCCCAAAGCATCGAAAATCAAGGAGATTTTTGGCAGGTCAACACTACTCAGGGGCCAGTTCAAGGGCGTTTTTTGATCGCAGCAGACGGAGCGCGGGGGGCAATGGCCAAGTGGCTGGGCTTTTCTCAACGGCGATACAAACTGGCCGCAGCCCTAGAAGCTGAGCCTCGACTGGAGGTTCCCAGCGAGCCCGTAGTGCATTTTGACCTAGGCCTCATGCAGCAGGGCTACCTATGGAACTTCCCCAAAGCCGATGGCTACTCCATCGGTGGAGGTGTATTTCGCTCCGGAGCTCAGCGCAAGCAAGACCTGCGAACCCCAGTCAGTGACTATTCTGCTGCTTTTGGCGTAGACGCCAGCACCGTGCAACACTTTGGCCACCCCATATTCATTTGGGATGGCCCTCAGGATCTGCATACCCACCGGGCCGTGCTGGCAGGGGAAGCCGCCTGCGTAGTCGATCCCTTCACGGCTGAGGGCATTCGCCCCTCCATCTTTAGCGGACTCAAGGCTGCAGAGGCGATCGCCCAGGCTCTTAAAGAAGACAATCAACCCCCAGTCTCGAAGGGGCATCGAGCCCTCACAACCTATAGCCAGGTAATGAACACAGAATGGGGTGAAGAGATGCGTTGGGCCAGACGCATAGCCCGCCTAGTCTACAGTGCACCGGCCTTAGCCTATCGTGCTGGGGTGAAACGTCCCTCCAGCACTCTAACCATGGTGAAGGTGTTCTGCGGTGAGGTCAGTTATGGCGAGGTCGCCCACAGAGCTATCCAGCGACTCAGCAAAGGGCTACTGTCTTAGCTCGATTAGACCGTTAAACGCACCAATAGCCAAGGCAAAGATGCCTTGGCTATTGGTGCGAGCAATTGTCCCAGATTGGACTCCAGAGGGCTGCTAACCCTTAACCAATCGCATCCATAATCTTGAACATTGGCAAGTACATCGATATCAAAATTGACCCTACCATGCCACCCAACACCACAATCATGATCGGCTCCATGATGCTGGTTAGAGCTTTTACGGCCTGTTCTACCTCATCCTCATAGAAGTCAGCCACTTTCATCAGCATTGCGTCTAACTCCCCTGTTTCTTCCCCAATGCTGATCATCTGAATCGCCATGCCGGGAAACACCGCGTGCTTTTGGAGTGCCAAGCTAATCATGCCTCCACCCTGGACATCTTTACGGGCCTCGTCTACAGCCTCAGCAATCACCTGATTACCCGCCGTGTCCCGCACAATTTCCAACGCTGTTAGAATCGGTACCCCAGATTTCGACAGAGAACCAAAGGTGCGGCAAAAGCGCGCAGTAGCCGTTTTTTGGATCAGGTCACCAAACAAAGGCATCTTGAGGGATAAACGGTCAATCACCCGTCGCCCGTTTAAAGTGGCGTAATATCGACGGTAGGCAAATGTCAACGCCGATATCGCTGCTATCATGAACACCCAGTTTAAGGGTTGGCGTAAAAACCGGCTGATCATCATCATCACCTGAGTAAAGACCGGCAGATCAGCCCCTAGGTCTTCAAACATATCGGCAAAGATCGGCAGCAAAAATACCGTCATACCGACAAAGATAATCACCGCCAAGAACCCTACCGTTACTGGATAGGCCATGGCCGACTTAATCTGGTTCTGCAACCGGGCTAAATCTTCCAGTAGCTTAGCCAGACGATTGAGCACTTCATCGAGTACGCCACCGACCTCACCCGCTTGGATCAGTGCTACGTAAAGGTTATCAAAGCAAGCGGGGTGCTTACGCATCGCATCAGACAGGTTGGTGCCCTGCTGCACGTCAGCGTTAATGGCCATCAGTGCCTTCTTAAGTTTAGGGTTGGCGCAGTCATCTGCCAGTACCCCTAACCCTCGCACCAGAGCAACACCAGCGTTAACGAGAGCAGCAAACTGACGGGAAAAGATCGCCTTGTCCTTAACCGTCACCTTGGTCATGGAGGTTTTAATGCTCTCCATGTCAATAGTGAACCCGGATTCCTCCTTGATATCCATCACGTAGAGGCCCTGATCTTTCAGGCGATTGCGGGCCTCATTGGGATTCTCGGCGGCGATCCGCTCTTTGCGCTGGGCTCCGTTGGTGTCGCGACCAATGGCAACGTAGGTAGGCATGGCTAATAGCTCAATGGCTTAAAAGTACTGCAATTATAGCGACGGGTTCAGCTGACCGAACCCGCTAAATCTACCCGAACTCGCGTGGTGCGTGCCTTGCTCTAGCAGCATGGTCACTTTGCTCCTAGGTTTAACCCCAAACCCGTGAGAGGAATAGATAGTCTATGCTCCCTCTCTAGACTAGGGCACTCAGTTTAATTTTCCCTAAGCGCCCTATTTAGTTACATGGAGCCGTTTGCCCAGGCTTAATGGCGTCCGGCTGCTGCCCCTTGGCGGGCAGCAGCATTGGGTGCTGGCGCTCCTCCAATCAGCCGTTGTAGCTCGTCGGGGCGAGAGGTCTTAGACATGGCGGCCTCAAAGGAAATCGTGCCCGCCTTGTAGAGATCAGCCAAAACCTTTTCTAGGGTCTGCATGGCCAGCTTCCCTCCGGTCTGGATGGCCCCGTAGATTTGGGGGGTTTTACCTTCCCGGATCATGTTGGCGATCGCTGGGGTAATCACCATAATTTCTTGAGCCATGATACGGCCAAACTCACCGGGTTTAGGATTGGCCTTGGGCACCAGGGTTTGGCTGAGTACCGCCACTAGCGAGCCTGACAACTGCACCCGAATCTGCTGCTGCTGTTCCGGCGGAAATACGTCGATCATCCGGTCAACGGTTTGGGCCGCTGAGCTAGTGTGCAGGGTACCAAAAACGAGGTGCCCTGTTTCTGCGGCCGAAATGGCCAAGGAAATGGTTTCGAGGTCACGCATCTCACCCACCAGAATTACGTCTGGATCTTCCCGCAGAGCAGCGCGCAGGGCATTGGCAAAACTTTTGGTATCTTCCCCAATCTGGCGCTGGTGAATCAGGCTTTTGATGGGCTCATAGACAAACTCAATTGGATCCTCAACGGTGAGAATGTGCTCAGGCCGCGTGAGGTTGATGTTGTTAATCATTGAGGCCAGAGTGGTCGATTTTCCAGAACCCGTGGGTCCGGTTACCAGAATTAGGCCTCGAGGCTTCTCTGACAGCTCCCGCACAATGTTGGGTAACCCCAACGTATCCATACTCGGGATTTTGGAGCTCAGGGCTCGCAAACAGGCTGCATAGGTACCTCGATCTTTGTAGACATTGACCCGAAAGCGGGCCAGCCCCTTGACGCCGTAGGAGCAATCTAGTTCCCAAGTCTGCTCTAGCTGTTTGCGCTGGGTATTGTTGAGCATGCTGAAGATCAGCCGCTGACACGACTCGGCAGTCATCGGCTCGTGCTCGGTGGGGGTGAGTTTGCCGCTAATGCGGATATAGGGGGGCAAACCTGCGGAAAGGTGCAGGTCAGAGCCACCCCGCTCAATCACCTCTTCCATCAAGTCTTCGATCATCAATTCCATAGGGCTACCTCATGGGGGTTGAGAAACGTCGAGAAAATCCAGCGTTGGAAAAGCTTAGGCTAAGCCGATAAAACAATTGGTGCTGTAAGACCCGTTGTTGCTAACAAGATGCCCACTTGGGCACAAAATGCTGTCAACAACCGCTAATCGTGAAAGCGGGGAGTGAGACAGTAGGGACAATCAAGCCAATCTTGCTGAAGCTCAGCGGCGCAACTGGCACAAGTCAGCGAGGCCTTGCGCTTAGATTTCAGTTCTGCCTCCAGGCCTGTATCCGTAAAGGTTACCCGTTCCACTTCATCTAGGGTGGTGTATCCCTGGCGGACTAGGTCTAGGCTGTAGGAAAGTAGAGTCTGCATACCTTCTTCTACCGCTGCCTCCTTGATTAACTCAGTCGGGGCACCTTCAGAAATCAACTTTTGCAGGCGCTCGGTGACGCGCAGCACTTCGTATACTCCAACTCTGCCCTTGTAGCCACCACCTTGACATCTTTGGCACAGAGTATTGTTATCTTTAGCGGCCACAAGTTCTTCTACAGTAAGAGTATTAGCCTGATAGAAGGTGATATCTGATTCAGAGGCAGAACTCAGACCAAAGTGAGCTAGATCTTCGTGAGTCGGGCTGTAGGCAATGCGGCAGTCTGTGCACACTCGCCGCACTAGACGCTGAGCTAGTACCCCAATCAGGGCGCTAGAAACCATGAATGACTCTACCCCCATTTCGTCAAGACGGGCGATCGCTCCAGCGGCGTCATTGGTGTGCAGCGTCGTCAGCACCAAGTGCCCCGTCAAAGCGGCTTCGATTGCCGTCTTAGCCGTTTCGCGATCGCGGGTTTCACCCACCAGAATCACATCGGGGTCTTGGCGCAAAAAAGCGCGTAGAATCGACGCAAAATCCATGCCCTTTTCGCGAATCACCTGCACCTGGGTTAAACCAGGCAGCGTGTATTCGATTGGGTCTTCGGCAGTGCTGATATTGATACCGGGGTCGTTACGCTCTGATAACACCGAGTAGAGAGTCGTGGTCTTCCCCGAACCGGTCGGGCCAGTCACCAACAGCAGGCCAAAGGGCCGAGAGGCCATCTCCTGCACAATGCGCAGGGAATCGGGGTCAGTAATTAACTTATCTAGACCGAGCTGAGTCGCTGAGTTATCTAGAATTCGCAGCACCACCTTCTCGCCGCAGCGACTGGGTAGGGTGTTGACTCGAAAGTCAACTTTGCGCCCCTGGAACACCCGCCGAATCCGACCATCCTGAGGTGCTCGGCGCTCGGCAATGTCTAACTCAGCAATGATTTTAAAGCGGGCGGTAACTGCTGGGATGATCTTCTTGGGCATCTTCGGCAGCGCTTCTTTGAGCACCCCATCTTTACGGAAGCGCACCCTCAGATACTCCTCTTGAGGTTCAACATGGATATCAGAAACGCCTTCTTGTAGAGCTTTGGCCAAGATTTTGTTGACTAGGGCAATGACCGGAGCCGCACCGGCATCCTTGAGGGCCATGCCCAGGTCGGCCTCTTCGTCGATAACATCTTCTAAGCTGCCTGCGCCAAAATCGAGCTCTTCCAGGCTAGTGTTAACGTCAACGGCTGCATCTAGTTCTTCTTTCTTCTGCTTAGCTACCGCATCGTCTAGATAGGTAGACATTAGCCGCTGATAGTCTTCGACGGTAATGACCATGCGCCGAAGAGAGAGACCTTGGGCCCGCAAGATACGGTTGAGGTCGTCCTGAGCTTCCAAATTCTCTGGGTCGACCATGGCAACGAGCACCGAAGGGGTCTCACCTTGATCCTTGGAAAGAGGCACCAAGCGGTGGCGACGGCAGATATCCACTGGTACCAGGGTATCGATTAGTTGCCCGATTTGCGCCGGAGAAATATCGTTGAGTTCGGGATCGAGGGATTCAACCCCGTAAAGAATTTTGAGCTCAAAAAGCTGCTGTTTTTTGTACTGCCGCAGCAGTTCGGGAGAGAGCTGCTGCCCGGTGAGCGACTCAAGCACATCAGTCAGCGACTGCCCACTTTTGCGGCTCTCTGCCAGGGCTTTCTGCATCTGCTCAGAGTCAACATAGCCCGCTTGAATGAGCTTGTTGCCGAAGGGCGAAAAACTCCGCTGAAGTACTAGAGCTCGCCGTGAGGAGGAATTAGTCATAGCGCTGATGCCAAAGTGCTGGTGTAAAACAGGCTTAAACCCAATCTATGCAGGCAGTATGCCCTAAACGGGGGGCTGTACCCACTAAGCTAGCGCGATCGCAAGCCCTACCCGCATTGACCCCGTAGTGTCGATAATACCCTTATCTAATTTATCTGCACCACGACTGGGCCATGGCGTGTCACTCTTGGGAGTCAGGCAGAGCCTCAACCCCACGGCAGTCAAACCCACATTCCACGATAGAATTAGAAGCACTGCCAAGGGCAAGTCGCTGAGATAGACTTGGGCCTAGGCACGTTATTGCATTCACCCGCCGAGTTACCTATCAGCATGGTTGACGACATTCATCACACTGCCCACGATCCCGCTTCTGACCCTGAAGCTATTGAAGAGATTCTTGAAGAAGACGCTGTGGATATTGACTTTGATGACGTGGTCGAAGCCGCAGCAGCAACCGTTGAAGCCGCTGAAACAGCACCGCCCTCTGACGGAAGTGGTGTTGATACGGCTTTAGTAGCCGATCTAGAGCGCCAAGTGGCGGGGCTAAAAGCCCAGCTTGAAGACCGGGCAAATCAATCGATGCGGATTGCAGCCGACTTTGAGAACTACCGCAAACGCACTAGCAAAGAAAAAGACGAGTTAGCTACTCAGATTAAGGGCGACACCGTTATTGAGCTACTGCCCGTGGTTGACAACTTTGAACGGGCGCGATCGCAGATTAAGCCTCAGACCGAAGCCGAGATGACCATTCACAAAAGTTATCAAAGCGTTTACAAACAGCTCGTGGAAACACTAAAGCGCTTAGGTGTTTCAGCCATGCGTGCAGAAGGGCAAGAGTTTGACCCGCTGCTGCACGAGGCCGTCATGCGCGAACCAACCGCCGACCATGCTGAGGGGGTAGTGATTGAAGAGTTTGTGCGGGGCTACCAGCTTGGTGATCGGGTGCTGCGCCACGCTATGGTAAAAGTAGCGGCTCCCCCAGAGGAGGGCTCTCAAAACCCAGACATTGAGAGTTCTGGTGCCTCTGACTAATCCACTGACCGATTAACTGTGTGCTGGCTTATTCTAATAAGCAGCAGGGCAGGCTTATCACTGTGCTCTAGGTTCTACCAAGCCCCCGCCTCTGGGCAGTGCCGTCAAAAGTTACCGCAGTGACGATAACTTCTGCGGTGCAAGCGGGCAACCTAATCACAATTAGCTCCGACCGTTATGGCCTGAGCCAATTTCGAAGGTAACGCGAACGATTAAGTTGAGCACCGTGGGCTATGGGTAAAGTAATCGGCATTGACCTAGGAACAACAAACAGTTGTGTCGCTGTCCTCGAAGGCGGCAAACCAGCTGTAATTGCCAGCACCGAAGGGGGCCGCACGGTACCCAGCATTGTTGGATTCGGCAAAAACGGCGAGCGGTTGGTAGGCCAGTTGGCCAAACGCCAGGCGGTCACCAACGCAGAGAATACGGTCTACAGCATTAAACGATTTATTGGTCGTCGCTGGGAAGACACCGAGGCGGAGCGCAGCCGCGTACCTTACGTCTGCGTTAGCGGTCGTGACAACACTGTAGACGTGCAGATCCGGGGCAAGGCGTTCACACCCCAGGAAATCTCTGCAATGATTTTGCAGAAGCTTAAGCAGGATGCCGAAACTTACTTGGGAACCGAAGTAACTCAGGCTGTCATTACCGTACCGGCTTACTTTACCGACGCACAGCGCCAGGCAACCAAAGACGCTGGCACCATTGCGGGGCTAGAAGTTCTGCGCATCATCAACGAGCCTACCGCTGCCGCTCTTTCCTACGGGCTTGATAAGCAAGACCAAGACCAGATTGTGCTGGTGTTCGATCTGGGGGGCGGTACCTTCGATGTGTCTATTTTGCAGCTAGGCGATGGCGTCTTTGAGGTCAAAGCTACCGCTGGCAACAACCATTTAGGCGGTGACGACTTTGACAACTGTATCGTTGAATGGATGACCGCTGCTTTTCGCGAGCAAGAAGGTATTGATCTATCTGCCGATCGCATGGCGCTACAGCGCATCCGCGAAGCCGCCGAAAAAGCCAAAGTCGAGTTGTCGAGCATGCCTTCGACTTCCATCAACCTTCCCTTTATTACCGCCGATGAGTCTGGGCCAAAGCACCTAGAAATGACGCTGACTCGCGCTCAGTTCGAGCAATTCGCGTCAGAACTGGTACAGGCCACCCTAGATCCGGTTAAGCAGGCCCTTAAAGATGCCGATTTGAGCCCTGATGCGATCGATCGCATCTTGCTGGTAGGCGGCTCTACCCGCATCCCAGCTGTGCAGCAGGCAGTTAGTGCCTACTTCAACGGCAAAGCTCCCGATCGCTCTGTGAACCCTGATGAAGCAGTGGCCCTAGGGGCATCAATTCAAGCAGGCGTACTAGGGGGAGAAGTCAAGGATCTACTACTGCTCGACATCACCCCCCTCTCCCTGGGGATCGAAACCTTGGGAGAAGTATTTACCAAAATTATCGAGCGCAACACCACTATTCCCACTAGCAAGTCTCAGGTATTTTCGACCGCCACCGATGGCCAAACCTCTGTAGAAATTCACGTTCTCCAGGGTGAGCGAGCCATGGCCAAGGACAACAAGAGCCTAGGTAAGTTTGAGCTGACCGGTCTTCCCCCTGCTCCGCGAGGAGTACCGCAAATTGAGGTGTCCTTTGAAATCGACGCCGACGGTATTCTTAAAGTAGCGGCCCTCGATAAAGGTACGGGTCGGGCCCAGAGCATCTGCATTACTAACACGGGCGGCCTGACCGACAGCGAAGTCGATCGCATGCGCTTGGAGGCTGAAACCTATGCCGATGAGGACGGGCGACGGCGACAGCTGGCCGAACTAACTAATCGAGCTGACAACCTGTTTTATAGCTACGAAGCCACCCTGCGCGATCATGGCAGCCTGCTAGATGAGGCAACTCGGGCTGATTTAGACGAGAAAGTCAGTCAGCTCCGGGCTGCTACCCACGACCCCAGCATTGATGTCGCTACATTCCAGGGATGTATTGATGCTCTGCAAGCGGCTATCTTTGCCGTTGGTACCAACGTTTACCGCGATGTAGACACTGGAGCCGAAGTGGATATGGGCGTTCCGGCAGCGGCCTATGCCAACGTTGAAGCCGGGAACGACGAGACCTATGACCCTGATTATGACGATGATATGGGGTTAGACGCCACCGTTACTGCCGATTACGAAGCCATAGATTAAGGCTAAGGGGGCGGGTATTCCCACCTAGCCAAAGTGGGAACTCCTTTTAGAATGGTTTAATGTTTGATTGTTGCTGGAGTTGTCTAGGTAGCCCCCTATGGCCCGTGATTTCTATGAGATTCTCGGTATTTCGCGCAACGCCGATCAGGACGATGTTAAGCGAGCCTACCGACGCTTAGCCCGCAAATACCACCCCGATGTCAACAAAGATCCTGGGGCTGAAGACACCTTCAAAGAGATCAACCGAGCCTACGAAGTGCTTTCTGAGCCCGAGGTTCGAGCTCGCTATGATCGCTTTGGAGAAGCCGGGTTGGGCGCTGGTGCTGGCGGCTACCAAGACATGGGTGACATGGGTGGCTTCGCCGATATCTTCGAGAGCTTCTTTAGCGGTTTTGCGGGAGGCGCGGGCCAGGGTACTCGACGACGCGGGCCGACCCGAGGCGATGATCTCCGCCTTGACCTCAGGCTTGACTTCAAAGAAGCGGTGTTTGGCGGCGAGAAAGAAATTAAGATTAGCCATTTGGAAACCTGTGGCACCTGCACAGGCAGCGGGGCTAAGCCAGGTACTCGTCCTTCTACCTGCGGCACCTGTAGCGGTACTGGCCAAGTTCGCCGGGCTACCCGTACTCCCTTTGGCAGCTTTACCCAAGTGTCGGCCTGCCCGACCTGTAATGGCACAGGCGAAGTCATTGAAGATCGATGCGACGTGTGCGGCGGCAGCGGTCAGAACCAGGAAACTAAAAAACTCAAAATTACTGTGCCGGCTGGCGTCGACAACGGTACTCGGCTGCGGGTGTCGAATGAAGGGGATACTGGGCTACGGGGTGGGCCTGCTGGAGATTTGTATGTCTACCTGTTTGTCGCTGAAGATGCTTCCTTTAAGCGGGATGGCATCAATATTCTCTCTGATCTCAAGATTAGCTATCTTCAAGCAATTTTGGGCTGCAAGCTGACTATTGACACCGTTGAAGGCCCAGAAGAGCTCGACGTACCCGCTGGCACCCAGCCTGGTACTGTTCTCACCCTCGACAATCGTGGTGTGCCCAAGCTAGGCAATCCCGTTAGTCGCGGCGATCACTTGATCACCGTTCAGGTTGACATCCCTACGCGTCTGAAGCCTGAGGAGCGAGAGCTAGTTGAGAAACTAGCAGAAATTCGGGGCGAGAAGGTCAACCGAGGTGGTATTGAGGGCTTCTTGGGGGGGCTGTTTCGCGGATGAGTTACTCTACAGCCGCTGATGAGCGTTTAGATCTGCGGGGCACGCCCTGCCCCATCAATTTTGTGCGAACCAAGCTCCGGCTCGAGAAAATGGCACCTGGGGCTTTGCTAGAGGTGTGGCTTGATGCTGGGGAACCTGTTGAGCAGGTACCTGATAGTCTCACCATGGAAGGATACAAGGTAGAGCATTTAGAAGATTGTGCTGATTATTTTGTTGTTTATGTGCGCCGACCTAGTTAGGTGATGGCACCCTCTGAGCTTGATGATACGGTACTTACTGAGTCGAGATCAGGCCCCTGGGGTCTAGTAGTAGCTATACAAGCCAACTACTATCGGGTGAGATTAGATACAACCAGCAACCTGCTTGGAGATGAGACTGCGGGTCAAATCTTGCTATGTACCCGCCGGGCGCGCTTAAGGAAAACTGGTCAGCAGGTGATGGTGGGCGATCGCGTGCAGTTAGAGGCGATCGACTGGGTCGATGGGCGGGGCGCGATCGCCGCAGTCGGTTCTCGCCGATCGGTGCTAGATCGGCCACCTGTGGCCAATGCTGACCAGATTTTGCTAGTCTTTGCCCTCGCCGAGCCTGACCTTGACCCCCAGCAGATGGGGCGGTTCTTAGTCAAAGCCGAATCAACGGGGGTACCCGTTCACCTCTGCCTCAACAAGCAAGACCTAGTCAGCGCTGCCACCCGCCGCTACTGGCAGGAGCAGCTAGACGCCTGGGGCTACCCAGCCACGATGATCAGTCTTCAAGAAGATGAAACCGTGCAAGGGCTACTCCCTTGGCTACAGGGGCGCACAACCATCATCTCTGGGCCCTCTGGAGTAGGTAAATCAAGTTTAATTAACTGGCTCATTCCCCAGGCCAGCCTGAGGACAGGCGCGGTGTCTGGCAAGTTGGGGCGGGGCCGACACACTACTCGCCATGTAGAGCTATTTGAGCTGCCAGGGGGCGGCTTTTTGGCGGATACCCCTGGCTTTAACCAGCCCGATGTGGCACTGACCCCGCTAGCCTTGGGTCAGTGCTTTCCAGAAATTCGATCGCGCCTAGCTCAGGGTGTCTGCCAATTCAACGATTGTCTACACCGGGACGCACCGGGCTGTGCTGTAGATCCCGACTGGCCTCGCTATGACTTTTATCTCACCTTGCTGAATGAAGCACTGGAGTACCAGGAGAGCCAACAACAGCAGCGTGATCCCGACGCCCCCCTCAAGCTGAGAATGGGAGAGCAGGGACAGCAATGCCAAGAGCCAAGGCTTCAGACCAAAAAATACCGTCGCCCGTCGCGCCGCCACCAGAAGCAAAGACTCGACTATCTACGCTACGACCTAGACGGGTCTAGCGATGGGTTTGATTCGCAGTCTGGCGATGGCTCTTGGCCCGAGAACAATGATCTAAGCTAATCAAATTGGGCTTAGGTTTAGTACCAGTGACTCAGGTTGCTATCGGATGAAGTATAGCCATCTTTAGAGGACAAGCAAAGACAAAACTCCTTGAGTGGCGATGGTGAGCCAGATGGTGTCACAGGTTTTGTCTTGGTCAGCTTTCTGTGTCCTCAGCTATTTGGCCAGCGCAATGGGCGTCAGCGATTGGAACCACAAGCGCCTAACCTGCAAAACATGCTGACACTTTGTCCGCCTAGACGATTAAAATTTGCAGCTCTGCTGGATTTTATATTTTTTCTTTTTCTTCTCAGGTTTTCCCCAGGGTTTTCCCCAGTTTTGGCAGAGTTTTCCCCAGAAATGAACGACGGAGTAGTCATTTAGACCCGACCTGGGGATTGGACTTCTCCACAGGTACATTAGATCGCTTAGGTGTGGGTGGTTACGGCTAGCTCAGCCGGGGATCGCTGAAACCCTTGAGGCTTCGTTTGCCAGAAATAGGGAATAGCGGATCGGGGAGGAGTTGGCAAGATTGACATCCCCCTGCCCTCTGGTGACAATGGTGCGACCAGCTTATACAGCGCTTCTGTTCCAGCTCGTCTACAGGCTTTACAATCCCTTTCAGCAAGGGATCCAGCTTGTTAAACAGTTGGTGGGGGCTTTGTTTTGCTGTCTAGTGTCAGATTGGGGAAGTGGAGATGAGTGAGCAATCAATGGCGGCTATGGCATCGAGAATTAGCCTCAGTGTAGAGGTGCCGGAGGAGTTGTTTGAGGCCATGCGTGACTATGTAGAGGCCCACCCATCGTGGAGTCAACATCGGGTATTCTGCGCGGCGCTGTCACTCTTTTTGATGCAGAACGGCATTAGCGATCGCCGCATCAATCGTCTGTATCTGGACGCGGTGTTTGACTACGCTGCCTAGCTTCGCAAGGAGCTTTGGCGAGGAAGCGTTTCAGGATAGGTTCTCGTCCAAGAGAGTGGCTATTAGGCAATTGAATTGAAGTATTTCAGCAAGACCTTCGCCCGTAGCTCAATGCCGCGATCGCTCAACCACACAATTACCGTTTGCTGTGAGGGGGTGAGCAGTGGGCCGGAGCCACGCTTATCGGAGCTACGCTTAAAGAATAGCTAGCCCAAAGTTGAAAGTCGCAAGGGCATCCCATCCGGAATGCCCTTTGCGTTAGCAGAGTCTACGTGTTGAAGCTCTCTAGGAGGCTGGTTCCAGACGCACTAGGCGACCATTGGGGTCGTCGGTCAGGACATAGAGAAAGCCATCAGGCCCTTGGCGCACATCGCGCACCCGCTGACCAATGGGAATTGAAACCTGATCGACTACGGCACCATTGGCATCCACCTCGATGCGGCGCACATCCTGGGAGACTAGCCCACCGGCAAATAGCTGCCCTTGCCACTGGGGATAGCGATCGCCCCGATAGACTGCCAGCCCTGAGGGCGCAATAGAGGGCGTCCAGTAGGTGAGAGGATCTACCATATCTGGACGCGATCGCTCCGTAGAAACCGGGCCACCGGAATACTCCTCACTGTAGGTCACCACTGGCCAGCCGTAGTTTTTGCCTGACTCCAAGCGGTTGAGTTCGTCCCCACCCCGAGAGCCGTGCTCTGTGGACCACACCTGATCGGTTTCAGGGTCAAGGGCTAGGCCCTGAATGTTTCGGTGACCGTAGCTCCAAATCAGCGGGTTGGCACCTGAGTCATTCACAAAGGGATTGTCGCTAGGGGCTTCTCCCTCGTCGGTGAGGCGCACCACCGAACCTAGAAGGGTCTGACGGTTTTGGGCCTGGTTACGGATGAGCTCGCCGTCGAGTTGTAGCGGGGGATTACCACCATCCCCCAGGGCCACCAACAGCGTGCCGTCGGGTAGCCACAGCAGGCGTGAGCCAAAGTGCTGGCCGTCTGCTTTGTCGCGGTTGTTGGTAAAAATCACCGTCCAGTCGGTGAGGGTATTGCCCTCTAGCCTCGCCCGGGCCACCTGGGTACGGTTGGCCTGCTGGGTGCCATCGGCGTAGGCCAGGTAGATAAGACCATTGTCTTCAAACTCGGGATGCAGGGCAATGTCTAGTAGTCCCCCCTGGCGAAAGGCCAATACCTCAGGAAGCCCGGCGATGGGGGTAGGGTCTAGGGTGCCGTTGCTGACCCGGCGCAGACGTCCAGGACGCTCGGTAATGAGCATATCGCCATCGGGCAGCCAGACCATGCTCCAAGGATGCTCTAGGCCGTCTACAACGGTAACTGGCTCGACACTATTCACCACTGCCTCTGTAGGAGAACTCTCAGGAGCCGGCGATTCGACTTGGGCTGTGTCCCTCGAATTCGGGATCGTGGGACT
Source organism: Phormidium tenue FACHB-1052 (assembly GCF_014696675.1). Taxonomy (GTDB): domain Bacteria; phylum Cyanobacteriota; class Cyanobacteriia; order Phormidesmidales; family Phormidesmidaceae; genus Nodosilinea; species Nodosilinea tenuis_A. Next base: position 681,940 of record NZ_JACJQN010000001.1, on the reverse strand, counting down.
AGGGGCTGAAGCGCAGCTGCCCAGGGCAATCAAGGCAAGGCAGGGCACCCAAGTAGCGGTAAACCGAGTAAACACCATAAATACCGAAGCAAATGACCAACTCAGATTTGACATAAAACGATCGCGGTCGGGGCGATCACACTCAATCACCAATCTCTCTGGGGTCTATAGCCAGCGCCATCTACCCACAGATAGAGCTGCCGGTTGCAATCATCTTCTTAGCTGTCAGAGCCGTTGCCTGCCCAGGGGCGGCGCAGGTGAAGGGGCAAATGGGCACAGTCGTTGAGCTGGCGCACAAAGGGGCCATACTCCATCAGCTCAACTAGCGACACGGCACTAACGGGCATAGCCAGGCGATCGCGGTATCGCCCGACATCAATGCCCAGTAGGGTGCACAGCATAATCCGCAGGGTGGCCTTGTGGGACACGATCAGCACATTGCCGTCGGGATAGGCCTCTTCGATTTCGGCCAGCACATCGGAACTGCGGCGGGCTACCTGCATGGCCTTTTCACCCTCGGTGGGCGTATTCCAGGCGGGGTCAGCCAGCCAGCGAATGTAGTCATCGTGGAATGCCGTGTTGACCTCGGCGGGAGCCATACCCTCCCACTGCCCAAAGGCCAGTTCCCGCAAATGATCGCGACGCTGTACCGTCAGCCCCGTAATTTGGCACAGGGGCTGCACGGTAGCGGCGGCATGACTGAGCGGGCTACAAAAAACCGCCTTCCAGTCGAGATGGTGGTAGGCCTTGGCAAAATAGTCGGCCATCTGCTGACCCTGGGCCGTCAGCGCTACCCCATCTTGGCTACAGTAGCGACCCGTGCGGCAGTACTCGGTTTCAGCGTTGCGGAGTAGGTAAAGCCTCAGGGGCATAGGGCACTTGACCTCAGGTGGAGGGGAGCGATCGCAGCTGGTCGCTCAGGTGAGAGCGATCGCCAATCGTGTGGAACAGCGGCCCCCGCGAGCCCAGCTCGACTACGCTTACGGCGGCAACCGGCATATCCATGCGATCGCGGTAGCGGCCCACATCAATGCCTAGCAGAGTGCAGAGCATAATGCGAATAGTGGCCTTATGAGACACGAGCAAGATGTGGCCACTGGGATGGGTGCGCTCGATTTCATCCAGCACCTGGGCCGACCGCCGGGCGATGTCTACAGCGCGTTCGCCCCCGACTGGGGCATACCAGGCTGGGTCAGTTAGCCAAGCTACATACTCGTCGTGGTGATCGCGGTCAACAGCGGTCGGGTGCATGCCTTCCCAGCGGCCATACATCACCTCGCGCAGCCCGTCGCGCAGCCGCATCTCTAAGTTCAACACCTCACACAGCGGTCGAGCTGTCTCGACCGCCCGCCGCAGAGGGCTGACGTAGGCGGCGCTCCAGGGCAGATGGGCGTAGGTTTCGGCAAACTCCTGGGCCATGGCCATCCCCTCAGGAGTTAGCCCGGGGTCGTTTTCAGGCGTGCCACAGTAGCCCCCTGTGAGGCTATAGGCTGTTTGGCCATGCCGTAAAAAATAGAGAAAAACTCCCATCAGTGCCTGGCGGTAAACAATTGCGTGAGTGCCGAGAACCACCTCGCCCAGCAAGCCCTAAAACACTCAACCCACGGCAAAGGGCTTATCATCCCTAATCTAACCTACGGGCTGGGCAACCCAAAACAGGTTCAGAATTGTATAAGACCTAGCTAAATCTTGGCCTAGTCTAGATCTCGGCGCCCCTCTAAGGCCCGAGCTAGGGTGACCTCGTCGGCATATTCTAAATCGCCTCCCATAGGCAGGCCAAAGGCGATGCGCGTTACCCGAGTAAAGGGCTTTAGCAATTGGCCTACGTAGAGCGTAGTGGTGTCGCCCTCAATGCTGGGGCTAATGGCCATAATCACTTCTCGGGTGCTCTCTTTGCTGACTCGGTGCACCAGGGGGCCAATGTTTAGCTGCTCGGGGCCAATGCCATCCATCGGCGAGATCAGCCCGCCCAGCACATGGTAACGGCCTCGATATTCGCGGGTTTTCTCAATGGCAATGACGTCTCGCGAGTCGGCCACCACGCAGAGGGTCTGGGGGTCGCGATTGGTAGCCCGGCAGATGTCGCACACCGGGTCGGCGGACAGGTGAAAGCACACCGAGCACTGCCCCACCTGGGCTTTGGCCTCTAGGAGCGCCTGGGCCAAAGCCTGCACCTCGGTTTGGGGGCGCTTGAGAACGTGCAGCGCCAGCCGCTGGGCTGACTTAGGGCCAACCCCCGGCAGCCGCTGGAATTCTTCGATCAGTCGAGCTAGGGGACGGGTGTAAATGGGGAGAGACTCCTAGGGTTGCGCAGTATTTAAATTGTACGTGTAAGGCTATGCATGTAAGGTGGGCAATGGCAGATTTGAGCGGCATGTGGCTAGGCACCTACTGGCAGCGGGATACCCCAACCCGCTTTGAGGCCACCCTGGTGCAGGGGGGCAATGCTCTGAGCGGCAGCATTCTCGACAGCGGCTATCTGGGCGAGGCCCAACTCAGCGGCACCGTAGTGGGTCGCCAGGTACGGTTTGTCAAGCGCTATTTGGGTCGGGGGCAAGCCGCCATCGATTACACAGGCACGGTGTCTGAAGACGGGGATCATATTACTGGGGAGTGGAGCATCGCTGGTTTCGATGCTGGCCCCTGGGAGGCTCACCGCAGCGATGACGACTTGAGTGCTAGCTGGCAGGCGATTTTGCAGCAAAATCTGGCACCAACCCGCAGCTAAGCGTCAAAAATCGAGTTTCTGTGCCTTGGCTGGCATTTTTTGGCTCAGAGAGGGCTTAAATTGCCTACTATCTGGTTGCCCTAGGCAACCTCGATACTGTATTCAGGATCGGGGAGCAATGCATTCTGTCTGGTTGCAGTTGTTAAAGCCCACAGTGATAGTGGGTATTTTGATGGCCAATGTGGCGCTGCCCAAGTTTCCGGTGGCGGCACCTGAGCAGAACTCTCAGGCCACAGCCGTCCTACCCAAGGTTGAAACCTTGGCAGAGCTGTATCGTCTGCGCGATCGCCTGGGGGGTGAACTCAGCCATTACCCCACCGTAACGGTGGCAACTCGCTCTGGGGTTGAGCCCCCGCCTGCCGATGTGCTGACCCAGCTAGGAACCATTAACTATCGTCTACAGCAAGAAGAAACCGCCCGACAGCTTCAGCAGCGAGCCGAGCAGGCGGCGGCGGCGATCGCCCTGGGTAACCCCGCCGCCCTCTCTGCCACAGAGCTGGCTACTGCCTACACCCACTGGGACAAAGCCGTAGCGGCGCTGAACCAGATTCCACCCAACACCTTTGGTGAAACCCAGGCAGCGGCTCAAAAACAGCAGTATGAGCAGCAGCGGGCGATCGCGGCTTATCACTACGACACGGCCCAATCGGCTTTTCTAAAGCCCATCGTCGAACAAACTGGTCTGGCCTCGCGGGTACGCTTGACCGTGTGCTCGCTGCGGCGAGAGTGCCGACGCTGGCAGGGACACCTGCCGCCAGCTAGCCCTGCCAGCCTGATTAAAGTGCCGGTGGCGATCGCCCTTATGGCCAAGCTTCACCAGGAGGGCATTGCCCCCAACACCCTGCTCTGGGTAAACCCCAGCAACTGGACTGAGGATGCCGGTTCTATCTGGGTCAGAACCGAATATTCCCTAGAGCAGATCATGGCCGACATGATTAGCGCTAGCGGCAATATCGCCACCAACCAGCTAATTGACTACATCGGGTGGCATGGTGTTAACCACAGTCTGCACAGCCGAGGGTATCAAGCGACCCGCGTTACCAGCAAGCTGGTGGGAGAATCGACCCACCCAGCCAATGCTGGTAACGCTCCTAACGTCATTACCACTGACGAGCTGACTGACATGATGGTGGCGATCTACAACCGAGAGTTTTTGGGAGCCGACCTGGTAGAAGCGGCGTTGGCCAACCAGCGCGATCGCAATCTAGGCCACACGGCTGTGTATTCCCCCGTTGACTGGCTGGGCGAAAAGACCGGACGCAATTCGAAGGTGCTGGGCACCACTACAGCGGTTAGGGTGAGCGGCCAGCGTTACATCATCACCGCTACTCTCGACCACAGCGGCAACGACGCGGCTATGCAAAAGATTATGGCTGGGGTCATTCAGCACTTACTCACCCACAACGGCTTTGGGCATGAAGTAGCCAAGGCTGAGGATATGGCTGCTCGTCCTAGAACCTTCTTGCCCTGAGAGAGCGATCGCCTTTGGGCTCAGTATGACCTAGGCGAGTCAAGCGATTCAACCGTTCTACACCGCAGGAAGCCGCCTCAGACCTTTAGCTACCGCGCCAACCAATCAACTAAGGCCTGGCGCATCGTAGCGACGGGCACTGGGCAGTCCAGCCAAATCTCCAGAGCTGCTGCCCCCTGCTGCACCAGCATTTCTAGACCGTCTAAGGTGGCCAGTCCCCGCTGGTCGGCCAGAGTCAGCAATTGAGTAGGCCTGGGTGTATAGATCAAGTCGTAGACTACAGCATGGGACGGAGCCAAAGCCAGATCCTCTGGGGCTAAGGGCGTCTGCCCGGCGGTGGTGTGCATGCCCAGGGGAGTGGTATTAACAATCAGATCGGCGGTGGGCAGCAAGGTCGGTAACGATTCCCAGGAATGAACCGTGAGCGGAGGGTGCAGAGGTGAATTGACCCAGCCCTGCTGAAAGACATCCAGAGCTGCGGCCCTGCGACCTACCACCTGCACCGATTCAAATCCCAGCTGCGCACAGCCCGCCACTACGGCCCTGGCGGCCCCGCCGTTGCCCAAGACTAAGACCGTGCATCCAGCCCAAGGTCTGAATGCCTTGAGCGGGGCCACAAACCCGGCTACGTCAGTATTGGTACCGGCCCAACCTTGCTCGGTGCGCCACACCGTGTTAACGGCTCCTACCGCCTGAGCCTCGTCAGTCATCGTTGCCAACAGAGGCAGAATGGCCTGCTTGTGGGGAATGGTGATACTGAATCCCTGCACCCCAGTGGCGGCAAAGCCTGCGATCGCCGCCTCAAGCCCGTCTGCCAAAACCGGAAAGGGTACATAGACATAATCAGCGCCAAGCTCTGCCAGCGCAGCATTGTGCATGACCGGCGACAGGGAGTGGGTAACCGGGTCGCCAATAATACCGAGGATTTGGGTGGTTCCAGTGATGCTCATGGCCTTACTCTCGATTCAAATAGCTGAACTATTTTGTTCACCACATCTTCGATGGAGAGGCCATCGGTGTTGAGGGCGATCGCGTCATCGGCCTGACGCAGGGGCGACACTCGGCGACTGCTGTCTTTGCGATCGCGCTCGTCGATGGCCCGCTCTAGGTCGATAAGGGATACGCCTGGTTGATCTTGGGCAGCCAGGTCGCGCTGGCGGCGGCGAGCCCGTTCACCCACCGACGCGGTGAGAAAAATTTTCAGCTCCGCTTGGGGAAATACCTGGGTACCGATGTCGCGGCCTTCCATGACAACGCCGCCTGAGACGCCATACTGCTGCTGCTGGTGCAGAAGAATCTCGCGCACCGTGGGTTGGGCTGACACCGCCGAGACTGCAGCCGTGACAGCCGCGCTGCGAATGGCCTGGGTCACTTCCTGACCGTTGAGCCAGATGCGGCTGGGGTAGGCAGCAAAGGCAGCGTCATGACCTGAGGCCTCTAGCCGAAGTTCGCAGTCCTGCACGAGTTCTGCGATCGCAACCTCGTCCTGCACGTCGATGCCCCGCTCTAAGACCAGCCAAGTCACCGCCCGATACATCGCGCCGCTGTCGAGGTAAAGCAGGTTGAGCCGTTGAGCCACCTGGCGAGCCACCGTTGACTTACCGGCCCCAGCTGGCCCATCAATGGCCACAATCGGCTGGCGATCGCGCAGCAAAATATTGTCAATTAGCCTTGTCATACCCAGGTGAGCCGCCACCGCCAACATGCCTAAGGTCTCCACCTGCTCCAGGGGTTGCAGGGTTTCGGGGTGTACCAGTTCCACATACTGGGGCCTCAGATCAGGCTCCTGGGCCAGTTCAGCATCCACAGCCGCAGTCAGAGCCGAACTTAGCCGCTCACCGGATTGAAAGCACTGCTGGGCTGCCAATAGCCCTCTATAGATCACTGCCGCCTGCTGCCGCTCGACCTCGCTCAAGTAGCTGTTGCGGGAGCTTAGAGCCAACCCACTCGCCTCGCGCACCGTAGGGCAACCCACCATTTGACCGGGCAGGTTGAGATCGCGAGCCAAGCGCTTGAGAATGGCCAGTTGTTGAGCGTCTTTGTAGCCAAAGTAGGCGCGATCGGGAGCCACCAAGCTCAACAACTTAGTCACCACCGTAGCCACCCCCTCAAAGTGACCCAGCCGGTGAGGGCCGCACAGTACGGTCACCATCGCCTTTGGCGGCATCACCCGAGTCATGGCGTCGGCCTGGGGCTGAGCAGCGCCGTAGAAGGCCGTGGCGGTAGGCATAAACACCGCATCGACCCCAGCCTCTTCACACAGATGCAGGTCTTGCTCGGGGGTGTGGGGGTAACGAGCCAAATCTTCGTGGGGGCCAAATTGCAGCGGATTCACAAAAATGCTGACTACAACCACCGAGTTCTCTAGCCGAGCCCGTTCAATCAGACTGAAATGGCCTTGGTGCAGATTGCCCATAGTGGGGACTAACCCTACGGTTACGCCGTCTGCGTTTTGCTCGCGGCGTACTTGGGCCAAATAGCATTTTACCCCTTCAACCGTCTTGAGTACTCGCACAATCTTCTACCCTCTACTGCGTGAGTGTGTGACAGCTGAACTTCTGGCCACCTCGCTCCAAAGGTAATACCGTACCAGATTTAGAGTCATGGGCATATTGCCAGTGCCCTGCTTTAGCTATGACTTTACTTCAGCTCTTTGGTAGCGCCAATGCTAGGGCAGGCCGTCAAAAGCCCTCTCCAACCGAGTCGGTGGAGAGGGCTAGCTCAACCCCTCAAAGGTCAAGCTCTAGAGCCGCCAAGGTGGTCAGATCAACTACTCAGCCGACAGTACATCTAGCTGCACGCGTGCCACGCCGCTGGCTCTCAACCCAATGTTAGAGGCCGCCGCCGCCGAGAGGTCGATGACTCGACCGTGGCTGAAAGGGCCGCGATCGTTGATCCGCACCACCACAGACTGTCCCGTAGATACGTTAGTCACCCGGACTCGAGTGCCAAAAGGCAAAGTGCGATGGGCAGCGGTTAGGTCGTTTTGGTTAAACACCTCACCGCTAGCGCTGCGTCGCCCATGGAACCCAGGCCCATACCAGGAGGCCATGCCGGTGAGAGTAGAGGTTACTATGCCCACTCGGGTATCGGGGGCTGGAGGCTCAGGTAGACCCTCGACCCGAGCCAGGGGAGGGGCATCGCCCAGCAGTCGCCGCAGTCGATTGGCGATCTGGAGTGCGTCTTCACCGGGGTTGTCGGTGGTATCGGGCAAGATCGTCTCGCCATCCAGGGTGATCAGGGGTTCCTCTCCCCAAGCCACCACAAATGACTCATCGACGCTGTTCCAACGGGCCACAATAGCGTCAGCATTGCCGTTCGCGGCCAGTTCTTGTAGACGAGACACAACCGTTTCGGCTCGGTGCTGGGGCTCCTGGGCATCTGAGGCTACGGCAACGCTGCCAAGGCTGGCACTCAGCGTTTCTAGCTCGCCGCCCACCAAGGTGATAACCGGAATCGAGCGAATGTAGACGGTAGCTGCCTGACGGGAGTCTAGGGCGTGGGAAAAGACAGTGGCTGTCTCAATCGTATCGCTGGCGGAGCCAGGGGGCTGCAGCGAGAGTGCTGAGTCAGGTTCGGCGGCATCGCCTGGGCGGGCATCTAAAGCGTGAGGAAAGACAGTGGCTGTCTCGAGAATGTCGTCGGTGGAATCGGAGGGTTGAAGTAATAACGCTGAGTCAGGTTCACTAGGCTCAAAAGCTGAAGGGTCAGAGTCCGCTGGCGACCCTGCTTCAGGGAGCTGAGGAAGAATGTTGGCATGATGCTCAGGTTCTGGCTCCAAAGAGAGACTGTTATCGCCACTATCCTGGGCCTGGGTAGGCAAGGGTGCTCCAAAGACGGACATAGCGACGGCAACCGTCAGTCCGCCCAATACGCGATGTTTCATTTACACCAAAAGAATTCAACAGGAAGAGCAGGGGATAGATCCTGGTCATGGAAAATGACTCAGAACAGGCAGCACAGGAATTGCCTTAAATCCCATACCCGTTGCAAATTGGTCTTCGGTTTTTTTTGACGAAATGTAACCTAGCACGTTCAGATGACATTGCGAATCCGGGCATCTACCGGCAGGCTTAGCCCTTTGCCACAAAATAAAAAAGTATTTGCCCTACGGTAACTGGCTCAACCCGCTATCGTAGCTAGGCTTGCCGGGTGTGAACCCACTTCGCTCAACTTTCAAATTATTTATCTATGGCGTCAACCGAGTTATGTAAAATTAATCAATCTATTCAGCGATTTGACAGAGTTTGTCGACAAGACGTGAAGTTGCTGGAACTTCACGCGTGCTTTTGGTCACCAAATGTCTCTCATGACGATGCTCTATCTAAGGCCAGAATCACCCCCCCTAACCCTTAAATAGCTGCTCAAAAATAGCACTTTATGGATCCAAAAACTAGGAAATTAGGGCTTTGATTGGGGCGATCGCCGCTGCTGACTGCCTTGCCCATTGACGAAGCTCACCCCCGTTTCTAAGGTAAGAGACTGGCCACACAGGAGATTGACCCCATGGATTATCGGGATGCTGGTGTAGATGTAGAGGCAGGACGTAGCTTTGTGCAGCGCATTCGCACCCTGGTAGACAGCACCCGCCGTCCAGAGGTGTTAGGAGCCCTGGGAGGCTTCAGCGGCCTCTGCGAGCTACCCAGTGGCTACCGCGAGCCTGTGCTGGTGTCGGGCACCGATGGGGTGGGTACTAAGCTCAAAATTGCCCAGATCACCCAGCGCCACAGCACCGTCGGCATCGATCTGGTAGCTATGTGCGTCAACGATATCCTTACCAGCGGGGCAGAACCGCTATTTTTTCTCGACTACTTAGCTACGGGCAAGCTTGAGCCTGCCGCCCTGGCGGAGGTGGTAGAGGGCATTGTGGCTGGCTGTCGGCTGGCCGGCTGTGCCCTGCTCGGGGGCGAAACTGCCGAGATGCCTGGCTTCTATGGCCCAGGTGAATATGACTTAGCGGGGTTTTGCGTCGGTGTAGTTGAGAAGTCTCAGATCTTAGATGGTAGTCAGGTGCAGGTGGGCGATCGCATCATTGGCCTAGCCAGCAGCGGTGTGCACAGCAACGGCTTTAGCCTGGTGCGCAAGGTAGTGGCTGAGGGCCAGCGAACCGACACCACCAATACTGGCTACACCTGGGACGAAACCGTACCGGCTTTGGGCAATCACAGCTTGGGAGAAATCTTTCTCACCCCCACCCGCATCTATGTAGAGCCTGTACTCAAGGCTCGCCGGGAAGGGCTCACCATCCACGGCATGGCTCACATCACGGGGGGCGGGCTACCCGAAAACCTGCCCCGCTGCCTGGGGCCAGACCAGAGCATTCATATCCAGGAGGGCAGCTGGCCGGTACCCCCAGTGTTTAGCTGGTTGGCCGAGGCAGGGCAGGTGCCCGCCGCCGCTCTCTACAACACGTTTAATATGGGCTTGGGCTTTGCTTTAGTGGTTCCTCCTCAGGAGATCGATCGCGCCCTGGCTTGGTTGGCCCAACACCAAGTCGAGGCCTACCTGGTGGGTGAGATAACCTCTGGGTCGGGGTCGGTCACCGGCCTGCCCGAGTAGCTTCAGCTTGCCTGAGCACTACGGCGTCGCCCAGGCAGCGCTGATCCGAAGCCTTGCTGAAGAACTACCCCGTTCTGGCTGAATAGCCGATACCGTAGAAGGGCAGCATATTTAGGAACATCCGTTGAAATCTTCGACTCTGAACTGGCCACCAGTGGTGCTGAGCTTTCTCACGATTGTGGGTTTAGCCCTGGTCACCAGCAGTTTTGTAATTATTAACCCAGGCCAAGCTGGGGTGCTGAGTATCCTCGGCAAATCTCAGGATGGGGTGCTGCTAGAAGGCATTCACTTGAAGCCACCTCTAGTGTCTACAGTCGATGTCTACGACGTGACAGTGCAGAAGTTTGAGGTGCCAGCCCAAAGCTCCACCAAAGACCTGCAAGATCTTTCCGGCCGCTTTGCCATCAACTTTCGCCTTGACCCCACTGAGGTGGTGAATATTCGGCGCACCCAAGGCACGCTCGAAAACATCGTGTCTAAAATTGTGGCACCTCAGACCCAGGAGTCATTTAAGATCGCGGCTGCCCGCCGTACTGTCGAGGAGGCGATTACCCAGCGGTCTGAACTCAAGCAAGACTTTGATGATGCCTTAACCTTTCGTCTCGACAAGTACGGCATTTTGGTTCTGGACACCAGCGTGGTTGATCTGACATTCTCCACTGAGTTTGCCAAGGCCGTCGAAGATAAGCAAATTGCCGAGCAGCGTGCCCGCCGCGCCGTCTACATCGCCCAAGAGGCAGAACAAGAAGCCCAGGCCGAAATCAACCGGGCCAAGGGCCGCGCCGAAGCCCAGCGTCTGATCGCTGAAACCCTAAAGGCCAAGGGTGGTCAGCTTGTTCTGCAAAAGGAGGCGATCGAGGCTTGGAAAGGAGGCGGCGCTCAAGTACCCCGAGTCTTGGTGATGGGTCAAGGCAGCAACGTACCGCTCCTCTTTGACTTACAGCAAGCCGCCGGTGACGAGACAGATCAGTCGGGCTAATTCAATCGCCCCAAAAAATCGACCCCACTTGCGCCGTTTAATAGGGCAAGTGAGGTCAGCATCCGTCAGAACAGGTTTTTACCAGGCTAGGCTAATGGCATCAATGGGGGAGTAGGTGATTTCTCGCACCATTCCAGGCTGGCCCAGGGCTTCGGCTTGTTTGTCGTTGTGGCTGACCATCACCGCGCCAGCATTGCCCGCTCGAACGGTTAAGGCCTGGTCTGCGGTCCATAGACGGGTATCGCCAGGCTGCAAAATGCCTTCAAACTCCGTTCTACCGTCAGAGGTAATGCGCAGCCAAGACTGGGCCGTGAGCGTCATTTTGACTTTGATCGGAGCTTGAGGATCCTCAGGCTCGGCGGCAGGTGGAGTAGGGGTATTGTTTGAGCTTGGGTTAGACGGTGCTTCCACCCCCTCCAGGGGGTTCAAAGGAGGCAACACAGTCACCTCTGGGGCTGTCTGACGCAGTACGTAGGACAATCCGCTAATGGCCGCCACTAGCAGCACAAAGTAGGCACCATAGAGATGCAAAGGGCGCAGTTGTGCGGCTGGAGTCTCTTTCCAAGAGGTTCGCTGAATGCGGGGTGGAGTAAAAAACTGACTTGCTAGGGTCTCGCCGTCGAGTTGGAGAGCATCGCCGTAGCGGCGCAGGAGACCACGGATGTATACCGGTTCGGGCAGCCCATCTAGATCGCCCTGTTCAATGGCGGTCAATAGGCTAGGGCGAATCAGGGTTTTTTCAGCCATGACCTCCAGGCTTTGCTCCTGGTTCTGGCGAGCCGATCGCAGCAGAGCACCAAGCTCTGAGAGCTGTTCTCGGTAGAGGGCATTAGGGTCAACCAACTCTTTTGTCTTCATACAGGGAAAATCTAGCTCAAGACGGCGAACAGCTAAAGCGTGACGGAGGCAGTTTGCTGAGGGGTTGATTGAACCAATGACTCAGCTAATAATGCCTCAATTTCGGCAGATGATAAAGCCCTGTAAGCCCCCACACCTAAGTTACCCAGCGTAACTGAACCCACTGCGGTTCGGTGTAAGTTTATCACCCGATAACCTAGAGCCTTGGCCACCCGGCGGATTTGCCGGTTGCGCCCTTCTTGAAGAATAACCTCAAGCTGGGTTTGGTTTGGGTGAGTGGCAATCACTCGAACTTGGGCAGGGCGGGTAAGTTGGCGATCGAGCCAGATACCCTGTCGCCAAGCGTCGAGGGCTGAGGGCGACAGTTGGCCCTCAAGACACACCCGATAGGTTTTAGAGACGTCGTGGCGGGGATGGGTGAGCCGAAAGGTGAAGTCACCATCGTTGGTGAGCAGTAGCGCTCCGGTTGTGTAGGCATCGAGTCGCCCTACGGGGTGAATGCCGACGGTTTGCAGCTCAGGGGATAGGGCATTTAGCACGGTAGGGCGCTCCTGGGGATCCGCACAGGTAGACACCATGCCGAGGGGCTTGTGCAGGAGTAGATAGTGCTGGGTAGGCCGATGATGGGCCTGGAGGGGGTGTCGATTGACTTCTATGCGATCGCAGTTTGGGTCAGCCCGCTGGCCCAAATAGGCCACGACTCCGTTGACCTGTACCTGCCCAGCCTCAATCATTTGCTCGGCCTGCCGTCGGGAGGCAATCCCATACTGAGAGAGGATTTTTTGTAGCCGTTCTGCCATGACGTGGTGACGCATAGATAGGGTAACCCCGGCAGGGTTTGTTCAACCTGCTTAACAATTATGGCAGCAATCTAGGGCATCTGAGTATAAGTTCTTACTAAGATCGCTAAGTGGTGCTGCTCAACTCGGCCAGCTTGCTGGCAGTCAAGGGCGACAAAACGCCTCTCATAACAGGCTATCGGACTGGTTAGCCGGCAGCCGCAGCCGCAGCCAGCCGCCACCCAGATCGGGGTGGTTGGCGGCGGTAATTGTGCCATTGTGGGCCTCTATAATTTGGCTCACAATGGCCAGGCCCAGCCCTGTACCCCGGCCAATTTCTGGAGTGGTTCCGGCATCTACAGGAACCAGGCCAACCAGCGGGTCAATGCGGGTGCGCGAGGGGTCGGCCCGATAAAAGCGGTCAAAAATATAGGGCAGATCTTTAGCATTGAAGCCCGGCCCCATATCCATCACGTCAAGAATTAGCGTGTCTGGCTCTGGATCTTCGGCATCGTGATCCAACGCTAGGGCAGACCCCGGCTCTAACAACCGAATATATACGGTGGCGTGACTGGGGCTGTGCTTAATAGCGTTGTCGATCAGGTTTAGCAGCACCCGGTGAAAAAGCGGCTCATCGAGACTGGCGAGGCGGTGGGAGGGGCCATCGTAAGCTAGCTTGAGCGCTTTGACCTCGGCCAGAGGCTCTAGGCTAATCCAGGCCCGTTGAACCATTTGGGGCAAATCGACAGGCTTGAGGCTCAGGCCCTGAAACTGATCCCCCTGGAGACGGCTGAGATTTAGCAGATCTTCGACTAAATTGCTGAGACGAATGGTTTCGTTAACTAAACGGTCAAGCCAGCGGCGTTGGCTCTCATCGACGCGGGGCTGGAGAGTTTCGGCCACGAGGCGAATGGATGTAAGAGGGGTCTTGAGTTCATGCGCCACGTCAGATGTCCAGCGATCGCGCTGCTGCACCAGCAGCGCCGCCTCCTGGCGGTTCTCCAAAAATACGCCAACTTCACCCCCATCGAGGGGAATGGCGTAGCCCCGCAGAGGAAACGTGGGCTCTTCTTTGGGATGCAGTGGATCCGGCGAAATTTGATAGAGCATCCACTCACGCTGGCAGTGGGTTTGCTTTTCCCGGGTTTCTTCGATCAGCGCATCAAGCTCATAGGAGCGGGCTACCTCTAGCAGCAGACGGCGGCGCTGCACTGACCCGGTCAGGGGCTGATTCATCTTGAGCAATCGGTTGGCTTGGTCGTTGCACCAAACCAGCTGGTTTTCTTCATCGACCTGTAGATAACCAATGGGAGCCGTCTGCAAAATGCGCTCTAGGGTATCGCGGCTGGTGCCCAGCGATCGCAGCTGCCGCTGCTGCTGAGGCTGGGTTTTCACCAACTGCTCAACCTGCCCTAAGGCGGTGGGCCAATCGGTAGCTTGCAGTGTCTTGATCAGACGCCGCTCGCGGTACCGCTGCCGCCGCTGCTGCCAAAATAGCAGTAGCACTCCTGTAGCCAACCCCAGCAGATATGCAAAGATAACCAAGCTTTTTCCTGGCCGCAGCGATCACGTCTTGTCCAAGCCTATCGCACAAAAAAGCACCCCCCACGGAGGTGCTTCAGCAAAATAACGACTCAGGTAATCTCCTGCCCTCAACATAGTTAGCGGTGGTTTCAGTGTTATAACCAAAACCACCGCTCAGCCTAACCGGGCAAACTTAGCTTATCGAACAGTAGCTCCTCGGTACTTGAGGCCCTGGGGATGCTCGCCTCGAACCTGGGGCGCTACATGACGGGTAGCAACAGCGCCACGGTAGCGACCAATAACTTCTTCAGATACATCGACCTGAGCAGTAGCCGGTTCGTAATCAACGCCGCGATATTTCAAGGACATCTTTCGCCTCTCCTTAAAGAATGAAGGTGTATAAACAGAGGCGCGTTCCTTCGAGCTGAAGCTCTACTTCCGTCTCTCACAGAGAGATGAACGATTTGTTTCTGTATTTATTGTTACCGTTTCACTCGTAAATGTCAACTCTTTTTTTATCCTTACAGCCCCAAGGCCAAGGAACGTGAGGCTCCCCCTTCCCTGGGCTAAAACAAGGTGAGCAGCTTTAAATTCTCTACTCCTTCCCTCGTAAAGAACTATGCACGGCCCCATTCCTCCCCACCGCTACTTTGCTTACCTCACCTGGACTGACATCGAAGCCATGCCCGAGCGCGCCAATGCGGTGATTGTGCAGCCCATGGGAGCGATCGAGCAGCACGGCCCGCACCTTCCCCTCGCCGTAGACAGCGCCATCTGTACGACCGTGCTTGGCAACGCCCTGGCCCAGCTAGATGACGCAGTACCGGTCTACAGCCTGCCGCCCCTGTACTATGGCAAATCTAACGAGCACTGGCATTTTCCAGGCACGATCACCCTCTCGGCTGAAACCCTGCTAAAGGTCATCTACGATGTCGCCGAAAGTATCTACCGAGCTGGATTTCGCAAGCTGGTGCTGCTCAATGCCCACGGCGGTCAACCCCAGGTGCTAGAAATTGCCGCGCGCGATTTGCATCAGGTTCACGATGATTTGATGGTGTTTCCTCTATTTGTCTGGGCAGTACCCAACTGTGCTGGCGATTTGCTGACGCCCAAAGAGATGGAACTGGGCATTCACGCTGGGGATGCCGAGACCAGCCTGATGCTGTCGATCCTGCCCGAGCAGGTGCGCATGGCTGAGGCCAAGGCCGAGTTTCCCCAAAATTTGCCAACGGATAGCTGGCTCACCATGGAGGGAGCGTTGCCCTTTGCCTGGGTAACTCGCGATCTGAGCGCCAGCGGAGTTTTGGGAGACCCAACTATGGCCACGGGGGCAAAAGGGGAGCAGCTCCTCACCTCTCTGGCTACGAGTTGGGCGACGGCGCTGGAGGATATTTATCGATTTCGCCAGCCCCACACTGACTCGGCCTACTTGCCCTAGAGAGCGAAGGAACAGACCCGTTGCAATCGCTCCTTAAAGCGTAGCCAACTTGATCTGTTGGTCTCTGGGCGAGAAAAGATGATTTGCCCAAGGCGGCGTGGCGCGATCGCCGGATTGCGTCCCGAGTTTGCTATACTCGAAAACTGATAAGGTGGCGACATAGCCAAGTGGTAAGGCAGAGGTCTGCAAAACCTCCACCCCCGGTTCGAATCCGGGTGTCGCCTTTAACGGTAAACAAGAATCTAGTGAGCTGCATTTGCAAGCTGATTTCGCTTTCGTAGAGAAAAATCCGGTTCAGGCTCACAACCTATTAGGCAGACAGTTTTGCCACCATTTCGGCTCGCGACGACACATCGAGCCTACGAAAGATGTGCTTTAGCACCCGCTTCGCAGAACTTTTGGTAGTCCAGAGGCAGCTCCAATTTGTTTATGGGTGAGTCCTTGGGCAACAAAGTCAACAATTTCTGCTGCGCAAGGGGTTGTCCCACTATGTTGCTAACCCCGTTATCTCAGAATTAGTTCACATCGCTGCTAGCTGAGTCGATAGGTACAGACGCAGCGGCCCCGAGTCAGCTAAGTTGTCAGTATTAAACGCTCTACCATTGTGATGACGGGTATGCCCACTAGCTGCCCCTAGTTCACGAGTGGCCCCGCCATTACATGGCCATGATCGGCGTGATGCTAGTCGCCGCCAACGCTAATTGGAGTGCCTACAATATCGGCTCCAGTCAGATTGGCATTGAGAAATGACGCTCCGGTGACCTCGGCAAAGTAAAGGGATGCCTCAGTTAAATTGGCCTGGTCGAAAGTAGCATTTTCGAGCAGGGCGTTGGTCAAAAAGGCGCGGGTGAGGTTGGCACCAGTTAGATCGGCACCGCTTAGGTCAGCCCCTTCCAGGTTCGATTCTAGGAGAGTTGCGCCTGCTAAATTGGCATCACGCAGGTCAGCGCCAATGAGGTGAGCCTGGGTAAGATTGGCCCCTGATAGATCGCAGCCCTGGCAGAGGTTGGTTTCGAGAAGCTGCTGGACATGGGCCGGGTTTTCGGCTTGAGCAGGTAGACCGAGCGCTAACGGGATAGCGATCGCGGCCCCAGCAAGGAGAGTGAGTTTCATGGAGGAATCCTCCGCTATTGGTGATCAGTGCCAGCACTGCTTGGGTGAGTCCTAGCTGACGGAAGTAGCTTGCCATTGCCCCTTAATTTCGCGTGCATTCTGCCCTAGGCAGAGAGGGGAACTAGGTTGCAGCTACACCCATACTGTATCGGTGGCCTTGGCCCTTGCCATCGGCAGTAAGATAGGTCTTGCGCCTGTGCTACTTCTTGATCGTAGCCCTTTCTTTGGGCTGCTGGGTCAGGATATCCGTACCGTAAAGAATCGCAATCACCCATGCTTACTGTTATTCATCAGCTCACCCCGGCCCAGGTTGAGCAGCTTCACCAGATGTATTTGCAAGAGTGGTGGAGCAGCGATCGCGCCCTAGCCGATGTGCCGCGCCTGCTGGCCAACAGCGACCTCCTCTTTGGCCTGTGGAGCGAAGAGACGCAGCGACTGGCGGGCTTTTGTCGAGTGCTGACGGACTGGGTGTATCGGGCGATCGTATTTGATGTGATTGTGGCAGCAGACCATCGTGGGCAGGGCTTGGGGGCAATGCTGATCGAGCAAGTGATCCGTCACCCCCAGCTCTCCCAGGTGGAGTGTATTCAGCTATTTTGCACCCCCGAGATGCAGCCCTTTTACGAAAAATATGGCTTTGGTCAGGCGGAGCAGCTGTTGATGGTGCGGCCTTGTGGGGGAGGTAAGGAGTAGGGCGTGGGGACGTGGGGTGTGGATGGAGTTCGCTGATGTGAATGAGCTTAGCGACTGGAACTCTGCAATAGGGTGGGGGCAGGGCAGAGAATTTCTAAAGGCTCTTGGGTGCGGGGATGGGGGAGGGTTAGATGGTAGGCGTGCAGGTGGTAGCCAACGTCGCCGGGGACGGGAACTCTGCCAGTTTCAGATGGTTTAATCGGCAGCGGTAGGCCGCCGACCCCGTAGAGGGGATCGCCGATGAGCGGAAACCCTGCCGCCGCTAGGTGAATGCGAATTTGGTGAGGTCGCCCGGTGCGAATGGTGACTTCTACTAGGGTGGAATCTATATTGCGCTGGATAATCAGGCCCTCGCTGTAGGAGGGTAGACCAGTGGGCGAGGCCGCGTACACATACCCCAGCGCTGGGTGATCGACTTTGCCAATGGGGGTTGTGAGGGTGAACGCATCGGGCAAGTCGCTGGCCCCAATCAGCGCTCGATAGGTCTTGCGAATGGGGTGTGGGGCCTGGGGATCGTGGGCTGCTGCGGTCGAGTCGCGTAGCTGGCGGCTGAGCACAGCACGGGCCAGGGGCGATCGCCCCAGCAGCATTACCCCCGACGTGCCCCGCCCCAGCCGATGCACCGGAATGGGCGGATTTTCGGGATAGCGCAGCCTGAGCTGGTGCAGCAGCGTATGGGTGAGAAAACCCCCGCCAGGCAGCACCGGCAGACCCGACGGTTTGGCGATCGCCATCAAATCCTTATCTTCATACAGCACCTCAAACTCCAGCGGTGCCTCTGGCTCCTCCCACGGGGGGCGATGGTAGTCCAACCTGTCCCCTGCACTGAGGCGATCGTCGTCGGCTAGGGCAATGCCGTTTTGGCGAATTTGGCCGGATAGGATGCGATCGCGCCATATCGCCCGACTAAATTGCCTGTAACGACTGCTGTAGAAGTCGAGGACGGTGAGACCCGCTTCGGCGGAGGTGATGCGATCGGTGTAAACCCATCCTTGATTCATATCAGTTCTATATATGGGAAGGTCTCCTGAAGATGGTGCATCGCTGCGCGGATGCACCCTACGAGACACCTTACACCAACCGCTTCAACCGCTCCTTTGCATCCGCCCGCAGCTGCTTTACCCGTCGAAACAGCTCTGTTCCGGTGTGAATATAGCTCTCCTCATAGCTCATCGTGAAGCGATCGAACTCATCCAAGCCATCCTCTAGCAGCCCCAGGCAGTGGTAAATGTCCGCTGCCACTCCCGCCATACTCGCCGGATTCGCCATCGAGTTAAACTTGCTCTGGGCTTGCTCTAGCCAAGTGCGGCCCTGCTCTAAATAGGCCATGAACCCCTCCATCAGCTCATCGTCGAAGGGGTCAGCCGACAGCTTGCGAATCTCCGTTCTGAGGGGCGACATGATTTTACCCAGCAGCCTGTCCACTGGGCCATACACCAGCTTTAGCCAGGCATCTTCCCGCGCTTCAGACGATTGCGTGGCTTGGCGGGCCTGGCGATATACCGCAGCAGCGGCAGCGGTGCGCTTCGCCCGGTTGGCGGCACTCTCCACTGGGTCAGTAGCCACAAACCCCTGGCGCTGCTGGTCATAAACGGTACGCCGCGACGGGTCACCAATGACTTCGTAGGCAATGTTGATGCGAGCAATGCGATCGTGGGAGGCCTGATCGCTCTTGCTGTCGGGGTGATATTCCTTGGCCAGACGACGGTAGGCGCGCTTAATCTCTGCCTGGGTCGCTGACTCTTGAACCTCAAGGGTTTGGTAGTGGGTCTCGTTTGCCATAGAGACATTTTAGGGGAGGGAGGGGGTGGGGGGTAGGGGGAGGTGGGGAAGATGGGGTTAGGTTAGGGATTGGTCGATGAAGGTTTGCCAGGTGGGGTTGGGGTGCCAGATGCGGTGGAGGTCGGCGATCGCCACCGCTGGGTTTATCCCCAGGCGCAGCACGCGGTAGAGATAGACAAAGGCAGAGACGCGCATGTTGAGCGCACAGTGAACCAAGACCTTAACGTCGCGGTTGCGATCCATCACTTTAAAGAAGATGGCCAGGTCTGCTGGGGTTGGCGCTTCCCAGACTACCGGAACGTGAAAGTAGGTGATCCCCAGACTTTTCAGCACTTCGGCTTCGTTGGGGATGGCGTGGTCGGAGGTGGACAGCGCCAGGTTCACCACGACGGTGTAACCGGCCTCGGCCACCGCTTTAAACTGCTCGGCGGTGGGCTGCCCGGCGGTACCCAGGGTAGGCGAAAGGGCCAGGTAGTTGCGGATGGCCTGCAAAGCATCAGCGGTCATAGCCAGATCCCTCAGTAGGATTCAGTACGATAAAGAAAACTCACCCTGGAGACTTCATCCCATGGCTATGGTGGAATCTACCATGCTGCCCCTGGGCACCGCTGCCCCCCACTTTGAACTCAGAGACGTCGTCAGCGGCCAAACCATTAACCTCGGCACCTTTGCCGATGCCCCGGCCCTGCTGGTGATGTTTATCTGCCGCCACTGCCCTTTTGTGAAGCATGTGGAGCAAGAACTGGCCCGCTTGGGCCGAGACTACGGCCCTAAAGGCGTGGGCATCGTCGCCATCAGCGCCAATAGCCTACAAACCCACCCCCAGGATGGCCCAGAACACCTCAAGGCCCAGGCCCAAGACGTGGGCTTCACCTTTCCCTACTGCTTTGACGAAACCCAGGAGGTGGCCAAGGCCTACACCGCCGCCTGCACCCCCGATTTCTTTGTGTTTGACCAGGCCAAAACCCTGGCCTATCGAGGCCAGCTCGACGACAGCCGCCCCGGCAACAACCTGCCGGTTACGGGCGCAGATCTGCGGGCAGCACTCGATGCCGTGCTCGCGGCTGAGGCCATGCCTGGCCACCAAAAACCCAGCATTGGCTGCAACATCAAGTGGACCCCGGGGAATGAACCGGACTACTTTGGGTAGCGCGATCGCCCCCCAGCCTCCCAAACGTCACAGAATACAAAGAAGATCTGGATTATTCGAGCCGTCGATCTAAGCTGCAAACACGGGTGCAGAGTTTCGGGGAGAAACCTCGCTCAAGGTTGTGGATCGCTATGAGTCGATGGCGTCGGTTATTTAAATTCTGCCTGGTGGGCCTGATGGCGGTGGTGCTGCTCCAGGCGATCGGCTGCGGCCCAGCCAAAGTAGCCGACCAGCCCCTGCGGCTGACGATAGGGCTGGTGAGCTACGACGACGGGGCCAGCTCATTAGAAAAATATCAGCGCTTTCAGACCTACCTGGCCGAGCAGCTCAAGGCGGTAGTGGAGCTAGAGCCAGTGTTCAACGAAATTCGTGCCGTTGAGCAAATTCGTGATGCCAACTGGTCGCTGGTGTTTGCGCCCTCGGGATTAGCTGCGATCGCCATGGCCGAAGCCAACTACCTCCCCATCTTTCCCATGCTGGGTGCCCCCAACCAAAAATCGGTGCTGGTGGTGCGCAGCGATAGCCCGTTTCAGGCGCTGGGCGATCTGGCCAACCAAACCCTCGCTCTAGGGGAAGCTGGATCCGCCACGGGCTACTATCTGCCCCTCTATGACCTTTACGGTCTCACCCTCAAGGCCATTGAGTTTTCCTCCACCCCCGCCACAACCCTAGAGTGGATTGCCAGCGGTCGAGTGGCCGCCGGGGCTATGTCAGAGGACGCCTTTCAGCAGTCCCGCAGCGCATTTGCGGGCGACACCTTTCGCGTTTTGCATGCCAGCCGGGCCATTCCTCCAGGGGCGGTCTTGATCAGCCCCAACGTCGATCGCAACCAGCAGCAGTACCTTGAGCAAGCCATGCAAAATGCCCCATCCAACCTCACCGCCGATGCGGGCTACGTTCCCAACGCGCCTCCGCCCGACCTCAGTCAGCTAATTGCCTTGGTTAACAAAGTGCGGCCCTTAGAGCCTCGCGTCAAAGAGCAGCCTGCGGTGCTAACCCTCGGCCCCTAGCCCTAGATACGGCACCCGTGAATCCTTTGTCTATCGGCTTTACCAAGGTTCTTGGAGCGTGAGTTGTGAGACGGCGCGAGGCCTATCCGTAGGCTAGAATTAGGGCCAAAGCTACTTTCTGAGGAACGTTGTTTACTGCATAGTTTGCTGTTAAAGCGGCGGCTAAAACGATAGATCTCAGGTGTAGGGGTGCATGCTATACCATCATCACCGTCTGCGAGGCCTTCAGGAATCGCCGCCCATAGGGTGAAGTTCACGGTAGTTAACCGCATCGGTTCGTTAGCTGTTTAGACGTCTCTAGCAACCCTTGGAGCTGACTCGTGTGACCCATGGCCATCGCACCCTAGCCGCTATTATGCTGACCGATGCGGTTGGCTTTAGCGCCCGCATGTCAGTACAGGAAGAATTAACCCTCTCCCAGCTCGAGCGCGATCAGGCGCTGATGGAAGCACTCTGCGAGCAGTTTGAGGGCAAAGTGCTCAAATCGACCGGCGATGGCCTGCTGATGTACTTTGCCAGTGCTGTGCAGGCCGTCACCTGCGGGCTAGAGATCCAAAAAGAACTGCACCGCATCAACGCCCATGGCGAGGGTGAACCCGCCCTGCTGCACCGCATTGGCATCCATTTGGGGGATGTCTTTTTTAGCCAGTCTGACGTCATGGGCAACGGGGTCAACATTGCCGCCCGCCTGCAAACCGAAGCGCACCCCAGCGGCATTTGCATCTCTAAAATTGTCTACGACGTGGTCAAGTCACGCTTAGATCTAGACACCACCTACGCCGGGCCGCTCCAGCTCAAAAACATTCAAGAGCTGGTGCCGGCCTACCATGTCCACGCCCTACCGAGGGAGAAAAATGAGGCCAGCCCCTCGGCAATCACCACCGAAGAAGGGCTGGAGGCACCGCCTGACGTCTCTACAGACCGCCAGCTCTTGGCCCCCGGCACCAAGGTGGGCGGTCGCTACATCGTCCAGCGCGTGCTGGGGCAGGGCGGCTTTGGTCGGTCTTACTTAGTCGAAGATTCCCAGCGGTTTGGTGAGGCCTGCGTGCTGAAGGAGTTTTTTCCCACCAAAAAGTCGGGGAGCAACCTGCAAAAAGCCCTGGATCTATTCAAGCGAGAGGCCAAAACCTTATATCAGCTCGATCATCCCCAGGTACCCAAATTTCTGGCCTGCTTTACCCAGAAAGAGCGCCTGTTTATCGTGCAGGAATATATTGACGGCGTGCCCTATTCTCAACTGATCAAGCAGCGCCGTCAGCAAAACAGCCAGTTCTCTGAGGCCGAGGTCGTGCAGTGGCTGATGCAGATGCTGCAAGTGCTGGATTATCTCCACGGTTTGAATATTGTGCACCGCGATATTTCGCCGGACAACATTATGTATTGTCGCGATCGCAGCCTGCCGGTGCTAATCGACTTTGGCCTAGTCAGCGACGCCATTAGCACTCTGCTATCGGACGAGGTGACCGCCGCTGACGATGCCCAGCCTGCCACCATGGTGGGCAAATTTGGTTACTCACCGCCCGAGCAAATTCACCTGGGCCAGTATTTCCCGTCTAGTGACCTCTACGCGCTGGGGGTGACGGCGATCGTGCTGCTGACTGGCCGCTATCCCCGCGACCTGATCGACCGGGAGTCGCTGGAGTGGCACTGGCAAACCCACGCCAGCGTGAGCCCAAGCTTGGCCGCCACCCTCACCCAGATGGTGCAGCAGAAACCAAAGGCCCGGTTTCAATCAGCCCGCGATGTGATGCAGTGCTTGTTGCCCCTGGCAGAGGCAATCAAAGCCCCGATCTCTCCCCTAACTGTTGCACCGGCTGGCTATCGGCTCACCGCCCCGGCAGACACGCCCAAGACGCCCTTTTCCGAGCTGCACAATCCTTTATTTGTGGAGGCCTGCCGCCAGGAACTCGCCCGCTGTATTGGCCCCATGGCCAGCGTGATTGTCGAAGACATGATCGAGCAACACCCCCAGGCTACACCGGAGCAATTTGTCGAAATCTTGGCGAGTCAGCTATCAAATGGTCGCCAGGCCACCGATTTTGTCAGCCGCATTCAGGGTGTCGTAGACAACAATGCCGCCAGCCTAATCGATACTTCCCAGGAGCTTACGGCTGCCGACCCAGAGTCAATATTGGATGCCGTAGCTCCGGCCAAAGAGCACCCCAGTCCAGAATTCGTGAACCGCTGTCGGCAAGCGCTGACCCGCTGCATTGGCCCCATGGCCAACTACCTAGTCGAAGACACCCTGGCCGATTTTCCTCACCTCTCGCCCCAAGATTTGGTGGCTCGCCTAACGGCTGAAATTCCTGACCCCAAAAAGGCAGAAATCTTCCGGCAGCAAATGCAGTAGGGGCACAGCCGATCGCGCTATTTGAGAGTCAACGCAGAAATAGATGACAGCGGACACTCTAGCTGTTGAATGAATTGCGATCGCCCCTAACTATCGAGCCGATTAAGACGCTTACTTACCGGAAAAATCTCCCGAATTGCGTCGCCCTTCGCGGTAGCGCTCTAGGCGCTGCATGGCCATTTGCAAACTCATTTGCATGCGGTTAAACGCTTCAGCTAGCTTGCCCACTTCGTCATTAGAGTCTTGGCTAAACTCCGCCACCGGGTCACCCATGCTGGCCGCTTCCGCCGCTAAGGCCATGCGGTTGAGGGGGCGCACCACGTAGCGCTTAAGCCAGAGATTTACCAGCACGATCGCCAGCGAAAAGGCTATCACAAAAATGCCGAGGATCAGCACAAGCGACTGGCGGGCACTCTTCAGCACCTTTTCGGCGGGCACTGAGATTATTTGAGCCCCAACAATTTCATCTAAATGCCAACCAAAGCCGTTGTTGGCACCGTAGCGCTCGATCAGGCTGGCGGGGGCAGCGGCAGGGGTGCTGTGGCACTCTAAACAGCTCGGCTTGCTAATTTTGATGGGGCGAGCAATGTAGTAGAGGTCACCCGCCGGAGTTTGCCGAAATCCACTGGTTTCGTGGGCTATGCTCTGCTGTTTAAATTGTTCGACGAGCTGGGTCTCAAAGCCATCGGCTTTATCTCTTAAATTGGTGGGGTTGAGGGTGGCTTCTTTATAGAAAAAGTCAGCATAAATTGGGTTGCCGCGAAAGGTTTCAAATACTTCGCGTGCAGAATAGGCGGGCACCGTTTCCGGCAAAAATTCAGTCTCTAGCCGTGCGATCAGTTCTGGATTAACCTGATTAGTGGTGTAATCTCGCACAGAATTCATCGTTTCCATCAACATTAGGGCGTTGGTGGTGAGCTGAGCCTGGGCGCTCTTGTTGAGAACCGAAGATAGGGCAATGCTGCTGGCAATAATGCCCCCCACAAATACGAGCAGCAGCAGCAGGGTAAATTTTTGGCCGAGTTGCAAGTTATCGAGCTTGAGCATGGAGTGGCATGGGTGGATAGTTGCGTCATCAAATACACTTGCACCCGGCCTGCTTCCGGAGACGCCAAGGGTTTTGCAAAGAAGAGTAATACTTCCGTTGCCCAAACCCTCTGGCTGCGGCGCAGATGCTGTCAATTGTAGAGCGAAGTTTACCCACCTAAAGGGGCTATTAACAGTTCAACATCTGCGAAGAATTAGCGTTGGGTAGCCTGTTGCCTGAGATCAAAAAACCTTAAGTTAATTAAGTTTTCTACTTAAGCTGGGCCAGCTTCTGGTTGGCAGATCTGAGCATTTCGCTGGCCCGAGCATGGCTGGTGGTGTTGGGCTGAACTTTTTCTAAATCGTTAATGATGTCTTGCAGCAGGCTGGCAATTTGGTTACGCTCCATGCCCTCTAGGTTTTGGGCCAGCATACGAGTGCTTTTTTCGTTGGCGCTGTCAAAGGCCCTGGCGGAGGACTCTTCCTTGGCAATATTTTCCTGCACAATGCCGAAGTTAGTTTGGTATTGGGCTAGCAGGGTCTGGGCTTCGCTGTAGCCAGGGTCTTCGATGGGGATATTTTCTAAACGGGCGATCGCCGTTTCCCAGAGCCCCGCCATGGTTTCCCAGCGGGCGGCACTGTGGGGCGGGTTTTGGCCAGCGACGGCAGCTTCATAGCCAAAGGCTTTGGCCGCATCGACCAAGGTGCCCGAGCGATCGCTACCAGCGACATTGCCCGCCACCTGCTGATAGTCGCGCTGGTAGGCATCCAGCTTAGTCGCCGACTGCCGCCCGGCCAGGGTTTCTGGTGGAATTTCGTTGAGCCGATCCATCCCCTGCTGCCAGGTGGTGAGGGCTGTGGCCCGGTCGGTGCTAGATTCTGCCGTTTGAAATGCCTGCTGTGCCCCATCGACGGCCATGGTGCCTTGCGCCAGCAGAGTTTGGGCGTTGCGCTCCTGAAACACGACGGCCTCCATGCGGCCAATTTCGGCGCGGGCGGTCTCAAACTCATCGAGGGTAAACCGCCAGCTACAGCCCACAAACCCACAGTAGCCCTGCGGGTAGTAGCCCAAAAACCACACCGGCAGACCGTCCAAATGCTCTTGGGCCTGGGTGACTTTTTCTTCACCTAGTTCAATATCTTGGGCTGAGGTGGCCTGATTTACCAGTTGGTCGGCCTGCTCTACCAATGACACGGCTTGCCGATAGTCGCGATCCATTTTGATGTAGCTGGGCAGCAGAATCAGGGGAGCCGTCTTGGCTACCGGCCAGCGAATCATGGGGTAGGGCAGGTTGAGCACCCACGTTACCCCGGCCAGCCCGGCCACCGTCACTAGTGCCGAACCCAAACACCCAACTGTACGAGCCACCATAACCGTTGTTTCTCGATCAAAGCAAAAGCTGTTTCAGTGTTCCCCTGGGAGGCAGATCTGTTGCTTTGGAGGGCCATCGAGTTGTGTTGATTTAGCGATCGCTAGCACCGCAGCACCGCAATGCCATTTCAACACTTACAAAAAACCCCGCATCCCAGAACTGAGATGCGGGGTTTCGCAGTTGAACGACTAACCGAGGCTACTTGCCGCCGTAGAAGTAGGCAATCTCTTTGTCTTTGAGGGGCGCAAAGTCGGCGGCTTGCAGCATGGCGTTGAGGTCATCGGCGGCGAAGTGCTTGGCCCCAATGCGCACAATGCGCGATCGCATCGAGTTTGACACCCCGCTGCGCTGCCGGTCGGCTTCTTTGGCCATCACGGTGTGGTAGAGGTCGAGCTTAGCGGCGGGAATCGGGGTGCCATCGAGGTCAATGCCCGCTGCGATCGCAGCATCGACGGCATCGGCCCCGGTGGTGGGTGTCTGAGACATGGTGGCTAGTCCTGCTAATGTGAGTAGTCTCAAAATCCTACCAGAGCGCGATCCCCGTCGCTGACCGCGCCAGCCGCTAGGCCTTGGTCGCCGCGACGGGTTGACTACTCTCGATCTCCTTGACCACGCGGGTTTTGCTGGCGCTCAGGTGTTGGCTAATGGCCGCCACGGCCACCTCTGGGTCGCGGGTGCGAATGGCCTCGTAGATTTGGCGATGCTCTAGACGAATATCAAGCACATTGGGGTTTTGCTGAAGGGTTTGAATGCGCAGCAGCGCCATGGCATCAAACAGGCTGTCTAATAGCGACACCAGCCGCCGATTGCCCGAGCCTTCGGCAATTAGATGGTGAAACTGGTAGTCAACATCGAGTAGGCTCTCAGCCGAGAGGCTGCCGTGGCTGTTGGCGGTAGCCTCTTCGGCCTTGGCTACACAGGCGGCGATCGCCGCCATCTGATCCTCCGTGGCGTGGGTGCAGGCCCCGGCCACTGCCAGCGCCTCTAGGGCCAGGCGACAGTCGTAGAGTTCTTCGGCATCGGCGGCGGTAATGGTGGTCACCCGCAGTCCGCCGCTGATGTCGGCAGTCACCAAGCCGTCTTGCTGAAGCTGGCGCAGAGCCTCGCGCAGGGGGGTGCGGCTGACCTGGAGCCACTCGGCGAGCTGGGTTTCTACCAGGCGATCGCCCGGCGCAAGTGCCCCGGTCAAAATGGCCGATCGCAGCGCGTGGTAAACCTGCTCATACAGAGACTTGCCGCGATTGATGGTAGGGGGAGACGATAAAATCACAGGCGGCTTAACCTCTGGAGCAGGGAGAATACTGGCCCAATGGACTGCCGTAACACGCTGTGCGGCTAGGACGGCAATACTTCCTAATCATACAAAGTTGACCCCTAATAGGGGCTGAAAAAGTGCTCAAGGGGCAGAAATGCCGCATTAAACCGGCAATCACTAAAGAATTGCTGAACTGAACCGCCCCCACAACCCTGGCTGAGGTTGGAGAAGCTAAGGGAGCGATCGCCCCTGTCCCCTGGCAATACCGACCTATTCTCGATTTTCATCAGGGCTGTCCACCGTTGCCTAGGCCCTCCTGACCTATCATCCCATCGCTCTACCCTTGGTTGGCTCCATAATCTGCCGATGCGGCAGTGATGAGGGCGTTAGCCTTTGACCTCAGCGGTTCCAGCTTGTCTTCAGACCTCGAACAACTGCTGTCTGGGCAAGATCGTTAATTCTTGATCAGAGCGCTGAAGGTGTTTCTAAAAAAGCTCTAGACTCTAGAGCTAAGCCAGGTACTAAAACACAGCTTTCAGCACCTGATGAGCCCTGTAGAGAGCGGCCAAATAGACCAGATGAGAAACGTTTATTTGGGTAAGTGGCATGGGTACACCGGGGTTACTACGGTGGTTTAAGGTCTTAGTGCTGGTTGGTGTGGTGTGCAACTGCGTGCTGTTTAGCTTAGGCGCATCAGCCTGGGCTGCGGATGCCGCTGCCCAACCCCTAACCGAGCTTGATCGCATTAAGCAACAGGGTCGGCTTGAGGTGGTGATGTTCTTTGAGGACGTGCCGCCTTTTTTTATGCACAATCGCCAGGGCGTCTTAGTAGGCATTGACCCCCAGCTCGCTCAAGATATTGCCGAAAAACTTGGCGTAAAGGTGAGCTTTAATCGCCAGCCCCAGACCTTTGATGCCGTGATTGATCGCTTGGCTCTAGGGGAAGCTGACATCGCCATTAGCCTGCTCAGCAACACCTTGAACCGCGCCTTACAGGTCAACTTTTCAGAGGAGTATGTGGTGCTGCGACAAACGTTGTTGGCCAACCGCTTACAGTTAGCCCAACGCTTTCCCCAGGCCCAGACCAACGACGAAATTCGTGCTCAATTGAACCAAGCAGGGCTCAAAATCGGGGTGATTCAAGGTACCTCCTACGTCGACTTTCTCAAAACCGACTACCCTCTGGCCACGCCAGTGCTCTATTCCGACTTCAGCCGCATGATTCGCGATGTGGAGACCGGGGATCTGTTTGCCCTGCTCTACGACGAGCTAGAAGTTTTGAACTGGCGCTATGACCACCCCGACATTGGGCTGCGGCTGAAAATGATTTTGCTGGGCGATCGCCAAGACACGATTGCCATTGCCGTCAACCGCCAAGACAAAGAATTGCTGACCTGGCTAAATCTCTACCTGGCCAAAATGCGCAATGACGGCAGCCTCGATCGGCTCATAAAAACCTACTTAGAACACAGCGATTGGCGCACCCAATAGACCCCATCTCCGCCCTATGACTCGTAAACAGCTCTTCAACTTAGCCCTCAACCCCTGGGTCGTGATCGGGGGCATTGTCGCCGGAGCCCTTTTGGGCTGGCACTTTCCCCAGCTAGGGGCTCAGCTTGCGCCCCTGGGCAGCCTTTACACCAGTCTGCTGCAAATGTGCGTCATTCCCATATTGCTCACCGCCGTCATTGGCAGCATTAGTCGGTTGTTTATTCACGGCAGCGCTCAAAACTACATTTTGCGACTGTTTGGGCTGATTACAGCGGGCCTGGCAGGGGCTAGCGTCATCGGCATCGGGGTGGGGCTGCTCTGGCACCCAGGGGCAAACCTGGCCCCCTCAGCGCGAGCTACCCTCGGCACCCTGATTTCAGACTACGAATTTAACCTCTCCACCACCCCAGCGATAGAACCCAGTCAGGCCGGTCTTCTGCTGTTTTTTGACCAGATGATTCCTGACAATATTTTCTTCTCCCTCAGCCAGGGAGAGCGGCTGTCGGTGCTGTTTTTCTCCATTGTGGTGGGGGTGGCGTTGGGTTCCATTGGCAAGCGCAAGGCCCGCCCCGTGCTCATGGTGCTAGAAGCCCTCTACGAAACCTTTCTCAAAATTACCTCCTGGCTCATGTACCTGCTGCCCATCGGCCTGTTTTGCCTGGCAGCCGGTCAACTCGCTCAGCTCGGCCTCAACATTGTCGGGGCCGTGCTCAAGCTGGTGATGCTGATCTACCTATGCTGCCTGATTTTGCTTGCTCTCTACAGCCTGTTGATGTGGCTGCGGCTGCGGGGCAACCCCTTCCACACCTTAGAGGCGCTGCGAGAGACCATGGTGGTAGCGCTGGGTACGGCCAACAGTTTCGCCGCCATTCCTTCCGCCCTGCGAGGACTGCAAGATAAGCTGGGCACCGACAAAACGGTGACCGATCTGGTGTTGCCCCTAGGCATTACCCTCAACCCACCGGGGTCGGTGTGCCATTTTGCCCTGGCCACCGTTTTTATTGCCGACATCTACGGCGCTCATTTGAATCCGGCTGACTACGTCGTCATCTTTTTAGGCGCAGTCTTGGCAGGTATTGCGGCCTCGGGTGCTCCTGGCGCGGTGGCCCTGGCCATGATCTCGATTATCTTGCAGCCCCTGGGTCTGCCGGTGGATGTGGCTCTGATTCTATTAATCGGCATCGACCCCCTTGTGGATCCGCTAATTACCCTGGTGAACGTGCAGGCCAATTGCGCTACCACCATACTGATGGATGCGCCTCAGCCGCTGCTCCAGCCGACTCTTCAGAGCGCGACCCAGGGGTAGGCAATAGTATGCTGATGAGAGAATCACTATTCATAAAAAGCGCTTGTAATGCCGATGATTCGCAGGCTGTTGTTAGGTTTACTGCTGCTGGCCACCCTGGGGCTGATGTGGGATGCCCTACCCTTCTACGCTACCGCCGACTTAATGCCTCCGGCAAAGGTGGCGGTCACTGACCCCAGCCTAGCCACCGCCACCTTTGCCGGAGGCTGCTTCTGGTGCATGGAAGGCCCATTTGATGAGCTAGACGGCGTGATTTCTACCACCTCGGGCTATACCGGCGGCACCAAGGCTGACCCCACCTACTCCGAAGTTTCTGCCGGGGGCACAGGCCATGTGGAAGCGGTGCAAGTCGTCTACGACCCCGCTAAAGTCACCTACGAAACGCTGCTGCAAGTCTTTTGGCAGAATGTCGATCCAGTCGACAGCCGGGGCCAGTTCTGCGACAAGGGCAGCCAGTACCAGGCCAAAATCTTTGCCCAGGACGATGACCAGTTGGCCCTGGCCGAGCAGTCTAAGCAAGTGCTGAGCCGTCAGGCAACGTTTAGAAAAACCCCCATCGTCACCGCCATCGAGCCCGCCCAGACTTTTTACCCTGCCGAAGACTACCACCAGGACTATTACCTCAAGCACCCGCTGCGCTACAAGTATTACCGCACGGCCTGTGGGCGCGATCGCCGCCTAGCCGAGGTTTGGGGCAGTGGAGAGTAGAGGGTAGGGAGTAGGGAAAACCTTGTAACCCCGCCAAAATCTAAAATCCAAAATCTAAAACAAACCGACTACCGTGCAGGGATTTTTGAACTTCTACAAGCCCCAGGGCATGAGTTCCCACGACTGCGTGGGGGCCGTGCGGCGACTGACGGGTATCAAAAAAGTGGGCCACGGGGGGACGTTAGATCCTTTGGCTGAGGGCGTTTTGCCCATAGCCGTAGGGCGAGCCACGCGCCTGCTGCCCTACCTGCCCGAGGGCAAGGCCTATCGAGCGGTGATTCGCTTTGGTCTTACTACTACCACTGACGATCTAGAAGGCGAAATTTTGACCCAGCAGGCTGCCGATCGCCTCACGGTAGAGGCGATCGCGGCCTGCCTGCTCGAGTTTGAAGGGACAATTGACCAGGTGCCCCCCGCTTTTAGCGCCATTCAGGTGCAGGGGCAGCGCCTCTACGATCTGGCCCGCAAGGGCCGAGTCGTCACACCGCCCTCGCGCACGGTGATTATCCACCAACTCACGGTGCAGCACTGGCAGCCGGGGGAGCAGCCGGAGCTAACCCTAGACATAGACTGCGGCCCTGGCACCTACATTCGCTCGATCGCACGGGATTTGGGCGATCGCCTCAGCACCGGAGCCACCCTGGCCCACCTCACCCGCACTCGCAGCGGCGGCTTTGACGCGTCCCACAGCCTGACGCTGGAGACCGTGGCGGATTTGATCGAAAAGCAGATGCTGGAGTTAGTGGATCCAGCGATCGCCCTGGAGCATTTACCAGCGATCGCCCTTCCCGCTGAGCTAGCCCTGCGCTGGCAGCAGGGGCAAAAGTTTCCGCCCACCATGGTGATACCGTCAAACACTCCCTACCGAGTGCTCAACGAGTCAAACGGAACCTTTTTGGGCATCGCCCAGCTTGAAGAACGGGAAGAAGGGCCGATTCTCAAAGCAAAAATGGTGCTCTAAGCCAGTAGAATCGCCCCCTACTCCTTCACTCCCTTAATCCTTCGGCACCCACACCGAAACTGACCCAGCCTCGCAGCTAAACTCAGCCCAGCCTTCGTCGTTGGTGGTGACCGGCTCGCTGATGTGCTCAGTAATGTCGTAGTAGGTGCGGTTGGGCTGGCCCACCTCCATCCATTTGCGACCATCATCGCCGTTGGTCAGCACCACGGCCATGCCGCCGGGGTTTTCTTCGTTGCCGAGCCGAGTCCAGCCAATGGTGCTGGGGTGGTCAAAGTAGTCATACTGGTCGCCAAAGGCGTAGGTGCGGCGCACGTGCAGAAACTTATCAATTAGCCACTTATGGCTGTCGAGCCAAATCTCATATTCGCCGCCGTCGTTGCCGTTGTCTTTGTAGTGAGCCCCGTAGTAGTCGGCATAGAAAATGCAGGGGTAGCCATCCTGGCGCAGCAAAATCAGCGCGTAGGCCAGGGGCTTAAACCAGGGCTCCACCACCGATTCGAGCGATTGCAGGGGTTGCGAGTCGTGGTTGTCTACCAGCGTAACGGCGAGAGCGGGCTGCTCTTTGACCAGGGTGTTGTCAAAAATGGTGGTGAGGTCATAGTCGCCACCGGCTTTGCTGGCCTCGCTGAAGTTGTAGTGCAGGGGCGCATCAAACAGATGCACATCGCCCTCGGTAACTTCAATAAAGTGGTGCAGCGCCTCAATTTCGTAGGACCAATATTCGCCTACTGCAAACAGCCTGCGGCCCGCCTCGCGCCGACAGTGCTGGAGCCAGTGGGGAAAAAAGCCTGCCCGCACGTGTTTCACCGCATCAAAGCGAAAGCCATCGACCTGGGTGGTGTCGGTGTACCACGATCCCCACGCCTTGAGACCGTCGCGCACCTCGTCCGACTCCATGTCGAGGTCGCAGCCCATCAGATAGTCAAAGGCACCTTTTTCGAGGTCAACGTTTTCATCAAAAGACTTGCCTTGAAATAAATAAACCGCGTCGTAATCGGGATCATTGTCGTCGTAGTCAACGGCGTCAAAATGCCACCAGTGCCACTCCATATCAGAATATTTGCCCTGGCGACCGGGAAACTTAAAGTGCGTCCACACTTTGACCGTGCGATTTTCGCCAATTTGCTCATGGCGATTGTCGTGGCTCATGGGGGTGGCTTCGACTTCTTCAAGGGCATCGCCGCCCATCATGTGGTTAAACACCACGTCGGCATAGACTCGAATACCCGCTTCTTTGGCGGTTTTTATGGCCTGAAGGTATTCGTCTTTGGTGCCGTATTTTGTGCGAACGCTGCCTTTTTGGTCAAATTCGCCCAGGTCATATAAGTCGTAGACGCTGTAGCCGACGTCGTAGCCGCCAGCGTTGCCCTTGTAGGCAGGGGGGAGCCAAACGGAGGTAATGCCAGCCTCTGCCAAGTCTTTTGCGTTCTTAGCAAGCTCATTCCACAGGTTGCCGTCAGGCTCAATATACCAGTGAAAATATTGCATCATCACGCCATTCGGCTCAGACATAGCCCGCAGTCTCCGTTAGGTAATAAGAAATGTTAGCTCCGAGATTATGGCAGATGTCTTTGGTTTTTCTAGTCTGTCTATTGGGATATTGCCAAAGATTCTGATTTCTGCTTAGCTGTTTACTATTGCGCTTTTGGGTAAGAAGGGAATGCTGCTTTATTTGGTTTCTAAACACCACTAAGTAGGCATCTTCATACGTATTGCTTACTACATTAGACGCACTCTTCTTTGTGAATGATAAAACTTAAAGAACGTCAGTTTCAGCCAGTTCACCTTCAAGGCGGCGGAGAATGCGATCGCACCCCTCCAGCCTCTCAATCGCCGCTTCCAGCTTTTTGAACTTGCGCGTAGTCACCCGCACTCGACTCTCCCGGCAACCTGCCGTCTAGTTAAAGGCCTCAACCAAGGCTTCAGTTCTTCTTTGCTAGGCGTTTGAGCAGCTTGCCCGAAGGAATGTATGAACTAAATGTATGAATTAAATGGTTACCTGCCATCGTTGGTAGGACTAGCGGTTCACCGTAGCTCCGTTCATACTGCGATCGCACCCAACCCCAGTTTCTATCTAGCCTGAATTAGACCCTATGACCTCCACCGCTGATCGCTCGATTCGCTCGATTGAGATTCGCCCCGCTACCCCCGCCGATATTCCCGCCCTGGTGAATTTGATCAAAGCCCTAGCCGATTACGAAAAGCTGGCCCACGAGGTGACCGGCAAACCGGAGGATCTGGAGCGGGCACTGTTTGGCGATCGCCCCTACGCCGAAGCCCTGGTGGCCTGGGTAGACGGACAGCCGGTGGGTATGGCCCTGTTCTTTCACAATTTTTCAACTTTTTTAATGAAGCCCGGCATTTACCTGGAAGACATCTTTGTGTACCCCGACTATCGCGGACAGGGCATTGGCAAAGCGCTGCTAGTGCAACTGGGCAAGCTGGCCCTAGAGCGCGGCTGCGGTCGCTTTGAGTGGAGCGTGCTCGACTGGAACACTCCGGCGATCGAGTTTTACCAGCGCATGGGCGCTGAGATTAAGCCCGAGTGGCAGACCTGCCGGGTGACGGGGGAGGCGTTAGAGGCGTTTGGGGAGATGTAGAAATTCAAGTTCTCAATTTTAAGTTTTGAGTTTTGAATTTCTGATGCAGGGCATGAATTCAAAACTCAAAACTAAACACTCAAAACTTTCTCCCACTCCCCTTCCCCATTTCCTAGGTATGATTCTGGCCAGAGCGTCTCAGAATTCGGTTCTATATGGCACAGATTTTTATCTCGGCGGGCCACGGCGGCTTTGAGAATGGGGTGGTAGACCCCGGTGCCGTGCTGCCCAACACCACCGAAGCGGCGGAGATGATTCAGATTCGCGATTTGGTGGTGGCTGAGCTGAGGTCGCGCCAGCTCGCGGTGTTGTCTGTGCCCGACGATCTCAGCGCCGCCGCTACCCTGGCCTGGATTAACGCCCGCTGTCGCCCTGAAGATGTGGCCCTCGAAATTCACGCTGGGGTGTTTAGTGATCCGGCGGTGAGGGGGTCGGCGGTGTTTTACATTGCCAAAAACGACACGCGTCGCACCCATGCCGAAATTGTGCTGCTGGCCCTGCTGCGCCGCATCCCCCAGGTGCCTAGCCGAGGTGTCAAGCCCGACACCGAGTCGCCGACGGGTCTGCTGCCCTTTTGTCGCAACCTGGGCTGCCCGTCGCTGCTGATGGAGGTGGGCTATCTGAGCAATCCCCAGGATCTGGCCGTCATTCAGCGGCAGCGGCGCGATGTGGCCCTCGGTATTGCCGACGGGCTGGCCTCTTGGAGCCGCGCAGTGGGCAGCGGCACCCCCACCGCCCCAGGGAGCAACCTGCCCGAAATTCGCATCAATCTCAACGGCGGCATCTACCCAGAGACTGGCATTATCGTCAACGGCAATGCCTACGTGCCCATCGACATTGCCGACCTGCTGGGGATCGACGCGACCAGTTCCCCCAACATCACCCGCATTCGCTATGCCAATGTGGTCTATATCAAGGCGGTGGACCTGCAAAATTACAACGTGACCGTGACCTGGGATGCGGCTAGCCGCACGATTCGGCTGCGATCGCGCACGGGCACTCAATTTTGCCCTGGCTCGATGGATCGCATCATGGGCAACGGCAGCACGTCAGATACGCAGTTGACCCTGTTTTTGCAGAGCGTCAACCAGGGTGCCGTCAACACCTACCGCGACCTGCCCAAGCTCTACCGCGAAGAGGCCGCGATCGAGGGGGTCAACCACGACATCGCCTTTTGTCAAATGCTGGTCGAAACCAACTCCCTCAACTTTGGCGGCAGCCTCAACCCGGCCCAAAACAATTTTGGCGGCATTGGCTCACCCACGGGCGGGCCAGAGGGGTCATCGTTTCCCAGCGCGCGGGTGGGGGTGCGGGCGCAGATTCAGCACCTCAAGGCCTACGCTAGCCTCGACCCCCTGGTGCAGCGCCAGGTCGATCCACGCTTTCTGTTTGTAGTCAGGGGAGTTGCGCCCTTAGTCGATCAACTCAGCGGTCGTTGGAGCGCCGACCCAGAATATGGTCGCAAAATCATGGCCTTTCTGCGAAGGCTTTATGAGCCGATCGTGCCGCCCTAAGCGACCAGTTTGATTGCTGGCTCTGCCGAGGCAACCTGCGAGCGCCGAGGTCGTCATAGGAATGATTGGATCCTAATGTGCCGGGCTGAGCCATCGGTGATACCGTAAAAAGCGCTGTCCGGTGATCCCCCACGTTCTCCTACGTTCTGCCGTAACCGATGACTTTACTTCGCCAACCTCTGTTTGGGCTGCTGCTCAGCCGCTCCCTAGGCTTTCTCAAGCATGGTTTTAGCCTGTCGGTGCTGTGGTGGCTAGCGACGCTGCCGGTGCAGGCGGCGGTCGAAATGCGGGTAGCCGTGGGCGATCGCCTCAATCAAGCGGTGGTCGGTAGCTCGACCCCAGCGGTGGTCAAAAACGGGGCTGGCCAGGGAGTGGGCCAAATTCCCCAGGGGCGATCGGTTACCGTCACTCCCCAGGGAGGCGGGTTGAAATTAGCTGACTGGCAGGGGCAGTCCTTTTGGGTCGAGCCGACCGGCGGTGGCTATATCTTTATCAACGAAAAATGGTATCGGGGTCGGGTGCTGGTGGTGCCCATCGACGGCAAAGTAACCGCCGTCAACTGGGTGGATCTCGAAGCCTACCTCTACGGTGTGGTTGGCGGCGAAATGCCTGCTAGCTGGCCCCAGGAGGCGCTTAAGGCCCAGGCGGTAGCGGCTCGCTCCTACGCGCTCTATCGGCGCGATCGCACCCAGGGCGACTTGTTTGATGTAGGGGGCACCACGGCTCACCAGGTCTATGGGGGGCTGGCTGCCGAGGCTCCCTCGGTGCAGGCTGCTGTCAACGCTACCCAGGGCCAGGTGCTGACCTACGGCGGTCGGGTGATTGAGGCCGTGTTCCACTCCTCCTCCGGCGGCTATACCGAAAATTCCGAAGATATTTGGCAGCGCGCTACTCCCTACCTCCGGGCCGTAGCCGACTACGACCAAGAGGCCCCGGTGTTTCAGTGGTCTGAAACCTTTTCGACTCAGCAGGTGGCGCAGCGCATCACCGGCATTGGCCGTCTGACTGGGATCGTCACTGAGCGAGCCACGCCCCAGGGGCGCATCGCCTCTATTCGGCTTCAGGGCACCCAGGGCACCCGCACCATGACGGGTACTGAGCTACGCCAGGCGCTGGGTCTCCGCAGTTCGCTGTGCTCCCTGACCCTGGCGGGCGATACCCTGCGGGTTGACGGGCGTGGCTATGGCCACGGTCTGGGGATGAGCCAGTGGGGCGCTCGCGGACTGGCCACCCGAGGTCAAAACTACCAGCAAATCTTGGCCCACTACTACCAGGGCACGGCCCTCTCGAACCTGCGAGTGGCCACTACTACCAAGCAGGATGCGCCGCTGCTGCTAGATCCCAAAATGCTTCAGCCAGTTTTTGGTCGGTAGCACTGGGCGGTGGAGGTTGCGATCGCGCCGCCCAATATGCTACTTTTATGTCTGCCCGGACGTATAGCTCAGTTGGTTAGAGCACCACGTTGACATCGTGGGGGTCACTGGTTCGAGTCCAGTTACGTCCATACCAAATTTAAAAATTACAGTGGCGTGCTCGTCTCCGGAGACGAGCATTCGATTACGGTGGCAAAGCACTATTCGAGCACCACTATCCAAAACTGGCCCTTTAAAGCCAATACATCGAGCCACCCCTGCAAAGTTTCCTCTGGGTCTTGCAGGGTAAGCCGAACTGATTCTTCTGCTTTCACTCTCAAGGGTGGGCCGTAGAACCCGGCAGGGTGAGGAGGGCAGAGGCAAAGAGCAATAAAACTGTGCTTTCGAGTAGGTACCCTTGCGATCGCTGATATAGATAGCGCCGTCGCAGGTCTGCCAGTCCAACTTTTTCGGTGTCACGGAGGCTGAGTAGGTCAGTGCTCCACTCCCAAAAGAATGTTTCATCTTTTATGCGGGTTAGCTGAAACCGCTGCTCGGCCTCTGCCAAGGTTGTAATCGCCTCTGTGATGGCAACCGACATCGCTTTTGCCTACTAAGATGCCTTTATTTTAAGTGATTGGTAGCGATCGCTCTCTTTGCGTAACAGCACTTCAGTTCCCGGCAGCATAAATTCATGGGGAATAGTGACGATTTGGTTTTCACAGCTAAATGTAGGGATACCTAGTGTGGCGCTTGCATCAGAAAGTATCTGTTTCTGGATGGTAGTTAGATGCTTTTAGTCGTATTTTTTGGGTTTCTAAAGATCCAAAATATTTCAAGACTCCCCAAACTCCCACCTTATGTATTCAATTTCTTCAAGCAAGAGATCTGTGGATGACCAATTTACGAAACCAGAAAAAACACATTCTGACGAAGCATTATAAACATAAATATGATAGACTCCAGCAAAATTCTTAAAGTATTTCAGTCTTCCACTTCGATCTTTAAATCTGATGGTGTCAACAACATCCTTATTTGAATGGAGCTTGATGCCGACCTGAGACATGCCAGGCACTTTCTTCAAAAGAAGGACTATCCTTTCAGAAAATTTAACCTGACTAGTAACTTGATTAGAAATAGATTGGGAAACTTCATGTAGCGTCCAATAGCTATTGTGTGCATCAACCGTGCTTGCGATGAGAGCAACTTCTTGTTGATTGATCTTGCGAGCTGCTGTCTCTAACAAATTTGCGTCTTTGCAAATAAACTGATCTCTAAATACGAGGTTGCTCTTGTCACTTAAGTTCAAACTTGTACTTAATGGATATGCAATTATGTCAGAGGCATGCACTACATTAAGCCACTTAATTCGTCTAGAAGTATAGTCTCGTATCTTCCGTTCAATGTCTTTAGCGTTGATGCCTAGCATCGCGTTGAAAAACAAAATTGGAGAACCCATCGTTGTGATACTGGAGAGAGATACTCTTCTAGTGTTCTCTCCACTTCCCTGTTTTGATATTATGCTTCGAATTACATGCGCTGGATCTCCATCCTCAAATTTGTCAGAGAAGAGAATATCCCATAAGATGACGGTTCCCAGCGAGTGGGCAATAATGTGGATCTCTTCTTCGTCTGGGTGCTTCTCCACAAATTTGAGAAGTTGATCTGCAATGAGCTGCCTAACTTCGCGGCCCTGCTTCTCATTCATATAGGTGAACATGTCACCCGCGAACTCTGAAATTAGACCTTCTCTAAACTGCCTATACCGAAATGATTCTTTGGCATTAACGCCAGGGTTACGTTTCTCAAGAGAATGCAAATCTTCGTCAATGTGATTCCAGATTTTGTTGAAGTCATTTAAAACGTGGCCCCAAAAGCTAGTATAAAAGTAGGGTAGCTTTTGATCGATTTGATTAAATTCTTTCTTGATGCCTTCGATAAGCGAGTTGGAGTATTTTACATCTCTAGTCGCAACGCCATGAATAAAGAAAACCAGCATAATTTAAATGTTTCTTGATTAGAAAATATACTTTAATTTGTGATTTTGAATATCAAGAGTAATGTCAGACTTCCTTTGCATTGCGCAGGAGTGACACATAAATCACACCCAATGTTAACCTTTCCCAGTTTGGTTGGTTCAGTGTCCAAACGACTCCGCCTGCTAAGACTGCCCACCCGACCGGGCCTAATACTAGGGCGATCGCCTGGCTCGTGCCCATATACACTGCAAACGGCAATGTCAGGCCTAAGGCATTCGTCAGCCCGCCCAGTACCGTACTAGCCATCAAATAGACACCAAACCCACTTATCTTAGCCACCGCCATTGCGCCACCGCCCAGCAGTAATGCTTCCAAGCGAGGGTCATCACTTTCTCGTTGCATTTCCATAACGACCTTTTGCTGCTGCTCGGGCGAGAGCTGGTCGAACATGTCGTGAAACAGCTTGGCTA
The DNA here is from genome assembly GCF_014696675.1 of Phormidium tenue FACHB-1052. GTDB lineage: Bacteria > Cyanobacteriota > Cyanobacteriia > Phormidesmidales > Phormidesmidaceae > Nodosilinea > Nodosilinea tenuis_A. The sequence continues at coordinate 642,471 of NZ_JACJQN010000001.1, read as the reverse complement.
TCACTGCCGCTTCAATCTCCTGCGTGGGCAACTCATACCACTGTCGTTCGGCAAGCAGCATCAACCAGTCAATCCCCACATGGTCGGCAACATCTGTCACCACCTGCTTCCATGACGACTGCCAGAACAGTTGCCCGATAGTGCCAGCCCGCAAATATTTGATGTGATCACAGAGCGTATCTGGCTGGCTGCCAAATCCCGAACCCGTCAGTTCACCCAGTTCATGGCGCTGCTCATCTGTCGCGGCCTGGACAATATTGTAAAACTCGCGCACGGTAAACCTAAGGCAGTCGAGGGCTGTTAATGCTTTCAGGTTGCCCGGTTGCGATCGGGAATTATTGTCTTAACTTAGTAGTGGTATCGCAGTTGAGCGATCAGAATTGAGTCGTCTTCAACCTTGTAAACCATGCGGTGTTCATCGGTAATGCGCCTTGACCAGTAGCCAGACAGGCCGTGTTTGAGGGGTTCTGGCTTGCCAATGCCCTCAAACGGTTGGCGCTGAATGTCTTTGATCAGGGTGTTGATGCGGTTGAGGATTTTACGATCGCTTTTTTGCCAATACAGGTAATCTTCCCAGGCGTTGGCAGCAAAAATTAGCCTCACTCCAGCATCTCCCGCTCTTGCCCGCCGCTCGATTCGAGTTCTACTACAGATTCCAGCAATCGCTTCGCATTTTTGGGGCTGCGGAGCAAGTAGGCGGTTTCGGCTAGAGCCTGATAGTCTTCGAGCGACAGCATCACCACAGGCCGAGCATTGCTGCGGGTAATGGTAACAGGAGCATGATCGTCGCAGACCTGCTCCATAGTTTTGGCCAGATTGCTGCGCAGAGCGGTGTAGGTGATGGTGTCCATTTGCCTGGCGAACCCCAAAAGAGTACATGTACCAATAATTGTACAGTTTCTCTTGGAGCTACACCACCCGATTTTCTTCGATGCAGTGGGCGTACCAGTGGTAGCTGGCTTTGGGAATACGCTGTTGGGTGGCAAAGTCCACATAGGTGACGCCAAAGCGGCGATCGCGCCCATAGGCCCACTCAAAGTTATCCATAAAAGTCCAGAGGAAATAGCCCATGAGCGGATAGCCCTCCTGCACAGCGCGGTGGGCCGATCGCAGATATTGCTGTAGGTATTGGATGCGATCGAGGTCGAGCACCTCGCCAGCGGACGTGAGTTCATCCTGGGCGGCGCAACCATTCTCACTAATAAAGACGCGCAGCTCGGGGCGCTGAAGGGTATCGCTAATGTGGCGCACGCCCCAATAGAGGCTGTCGGGCAAGATATGCAGCCAGGGCATGTGCATGCGTGGGTAGCTCTGGGGAAAGGGCAGGCTTTCAAAACCCCTGGCATTGTCTGCCGCTCTCACATAGACCCCGGTGTAGACGTTGAACCCAAGAGAATCCAGCGGTTGGTGAATGGTGGCCAGGTCGCCGGGCAAAATGTCGGGGGCATTCTTGCCTAGGTCTGCCAGCAGTTGAGGATTGTATTCGCCAGTCAGGGCCGGGTAGAGAATGCCGCCGTTGGTGCCTGTGAGGGGAAAGGCGGCCTGGGCTGCGGCGATATCTGCGGGGGTATCGGTGAGGGGAACGGTGGCAAGATAGTTATCGACTAGTGCCACCTGGCAGGGCTGAGGTGAGGCGGCACGAATGGCTTGGCAGCCGAGACCGTGGGCCAGCAGGGCGTGGTGGGAGGTCTGCCAGACTTCCTTACTGGTTTTGACCACGGTGCCGGGGGCCATTTCGGGAACGTGGCCGACGCCGTAGCCGATGTGGGTAAAGCAAAAGATTTCGTTGAGGGTCATCCAGTGGGTGATGCGATCGCCCAGCTTTTTCACCACCACCGTGACATAGTCAGCATAGTCTTGAGCCATCTGGCGACTGCGCCACGAGCCATACTCGGCTTCGAGCGCCTGGGGGCTATCCCAGTGGAACAGGGTGGCGTGGGGCGTGATGCCAAACTCCAGCAGGGTATCGACCAGCTCGCCGTAGAAAGCTAAACCAGCATCATTTACCGCGCCGCGCCCCTCAGGAATGATGCGGGGCCAAGAGATGCTGAAGCGGTAGTGGCGCACCCCCAGGTCAGCCATCAGGGCGATGTCGTCGCGAAAGCGGTGAACGTGGTCGCAGGCGATCGCCCCGGTGTCGCCATGCAGCACCCGCCCCGGAGTTTGGCTAAACACATCCCACACGCTGACCCCGCGAGCATCTGCTGCCCCCTCAATCTGGTATGACGCCGTCGCTACCCCCCACTGAAACCCCGGCGGAAATGTATATACCATCGCTTTGTCCTAAATACTGTTTTTGGATGCCACGTTACTCAATTGAGGGACGTTTTAAAGAGCTTGAGTGATGGTTTGTTCCCTGTAAATCAGAGCATAAAGTTTGCTCTAGAGCAGAAGTGGGGAACTAAAACCCTGCAAAAAACGTCGTCTCAAAACCTCTTAAAGCTGGCCTCTTCAGGCTAGGTAAATACTACCTAGGGCGGATTTTCATCAAGTTTTGTTGCATGTATTCTGAACGATATGTTACGCTCGCTGCTGCTTGCGCGATCGGTAGGTTTTTCTCAATTGATGGCTATGCCTAAGCGACAGCTTTCCCATGGGTCGCGCCTGTGGGCATAGCGGTGTTCACTGGTTTAACCCACTCTAGTGACACTTGTGTAAATGAGGGTTTAGAGCGCTTCGAGGCCAAACTTACTGAAGTCGTCGGTTTATGTCTCCATTCAATTCTAAGCATTATCAGCCTTTGAAACAACGGCTTAATTGGCTAGAAGGTATTCGGCTATTAGCAGCCGTTAGTATCTTGCTCTATCATGCCCAGCTACTGTTTACAAAGTATGCCTACACTCCCCAACCCACTGGGCTGCGAGCCAACTGGGCTGCCATTGCTGAGGCCAACGCCCATCTTGGCCAAAATGCGCTGGCTTCAGCGATCGCTCTGCCGGTTTGGTTTGGCTTTCAAGCGGTCGATATCTTTATTTTAATCGCTGGCTTTGTGCTGGTTTTGTCGCTGCGCAGCAAAGCCTCCGCTGTCGGTGCAGGCGAGTTTATTCAAAGTCGTCTGCTGCGAATTCTGTGGCCGTTTTGGACTGTAGCTTGGCTAAGCTATCCCATTCTTTGGCTGATTGGTATTGCTACCAACAGCTATCGACCGTCGCCGTGGGATACCTTTGCTGGGGCAACATTTCCGCTGCTGTTTGGCTTTGACGGCGAACGTTTGCTGGCGACCAGTGGCCCCTGGTGGTTTATTCCTTTAATTATCAGTTTTGCGTTAATTTCTCCTATCCTCTGGCAACTTTTGAACCGCTGGGGAAGCCGTAATCTGCTGCTGGTGAGTTTAGGGCTCACGCTGCTCTACCGCTACGCAGCGGTCTACCACTTTGGTGGACATCTGACTTACTCTATGCTCGACACGCCCAACAACTGGTTGCCCTTTGTCTCATTTGCGGCCAAGCTGAGCACCTTCGTAGTCGGCATGGCGATCGCAGAGGCCTACTGCCAGCACCGTGGCCCCTTGTTTTGGCGTCCTCAGCGGCTGCTTTGGGTAGGGCTCTCAGTCTACGCTCTGGGTTTTGTAGCGCAGTTCTATCAAATCGGCTGGGTGGTTTGCGACCTGCTGTTGCCTATCGGTTTTGTCATGGTGGCGGCGGTGGTGCTGCGATCGCTCAGCGATTTACCTGTCCTGTCGGCGGCTATGGGGCGGCTGGGTGTCCATAGCTATAGCTACTTTTTAATCCACGGCTTTGTGATCGATCGCACGATCAATCTGTGGGTGCAAGACAGCGTTTGGCGCTATTGGGTGGCTCTGCCGCTGATGGTCGTTGGCACCATGGCTTTGGCCATGATTGCCGATGCGGCGCGGCCCTTTATCCAGCGCAGCGCTGTGCAGTTGTGGCGTGACATTGACTACCTATTAATGCAGAACCCAACGACTGAAGGAGCTAGCTGGCAGCCGGTGGCGGGCGATCGCGTCAGCTATAAGGGCCGCCGAGACTGGATTGTGTATAAAGTTGAAACCCTGCTCGACGAAGGCGAATCCTATCTTTGCCAAATTTCAGAGGGTCACCGCACAATTTGGGTCAACGCCAACCATTTGAGCCTCATTGAGGCCACGTCACGGGTTCAGAGCAGCCCCTATGCCCCGATCAAAACTGTTGTTTAAGCCAGGAGCACTGTAGTGGCCAAAACATGGTCTAGCGAAATTCAAAAGGTCATCTTTACCCACGTGCTGCTGATTGGCCTGCCCGCCGTTTTTTATGGGTATTTGCTGCTTAGCGGCTGGGCTTTAGTGGGGCCACGGGCCGTCGTATTGACGCTTTTCTTGTTCAACGCGGTGATGATTATCATCGAGTCGAGCAACGCGGTGTTTCGCCGGTTTGCGACCCATCGTCATCGGTTCAATGATCCGTCAGAGCAGACTCGCAACCAGGTCAAAGCCTGGATGGGAGTGCGGGGAGCTGAATACCCTTCTCCCCTTGATCCGGTGCCCCGCTGCTCGTTTTTGGTTGCCGCCTATTTGCCCAATGAGCAGAGCATTATCGTTGAGACTCTCCACCATTTGCTCACTCACATTGAGCGACCAGCGGGTGGGTTAGAAATTATTTTGGCCTACAACACGCCGGTGGATTTGCCCATTGAAGCTGAGCTGCATCAACTGGCCAGACAGCATGATGAGCTGATCATTTTACGGGTCGAAGGCAGTCGATCTAAGGCCGAAAATATGAATGCCGCCCTCGACATTGCGACGGGAGAAATCACCTGCGTGCTCGATTCTGACCACCATCCTAGCGCCGACTGTTTTAGGCGGTCATGGCACTGGATTGCCCAGGGCTATGATGTGATTCAAGGACGCAATGTCATTCGTAATTATGACGAAAATTTCTTAGCTCAAAATGTGGCGATCGAGTTTGAGCAGCTCTATGGCATTAGCCACGCGGCAAAGTCATTTCTCACCGACTCCAGCATCTTTGGTGGCTCGAACGGCTACTGGCGAACTTCGGTGCTCAAACAAATTCGCTTCAACCCCAATCGGTTGACCGAGGACATTGATGCCTCTCTAAGAACGCTGCTCAATGGCTACAAAATTTTGCACGATCGCAGCATTGTCACTAGTGAGCTAGCGCCCGCCTCGCTCAAAACATTTTGGTTTCAGCGCAAACGCTGGGCCCACGGTTGGTTGGAGGTGTCGCTGCTCTATCAGCGTCGGCTGTGGCGATCGCCCCACTTCAACAACTGGCAAAGATTCTACTGGACGTATTTGCTCTACTACTGCAAGTTTTTTGCCCTAGTTTCGGTACAGCTTTTGCCGGTGCTGCTGGCCTTTTTGCTGGTGCCCGGTGCGGTGTCTGGCCAAATGCGCGGTTATTTCCTCATTGCCGGTGGCCTATCGCTCTTTAGCGGAATTTACCAAATCCTAGCGACCGCAAAGATCGCGTCTAGACATTACCCACTGGCTTATTACATCAAGCATGTGCTGTTTTTGCCCTTCTACGTCACCCTCAAAAACTCAATCACGATCGTCGCTATCTACGACTATCTCAATGGCGAAAACACCTGGGTGGTGACCCCTCGCGATACGCGATCGCAGAAGCAATATCGCCTCAAGCAGGGTTAAGGAAAATCGGGCGTTGCTGATTAGCAGTATGATTTGCCCCCCCAGCCCCCCAATTCTGGGGGGAACCAGACGACTTCAAAGCCCCCCAAAATTGGGGGGTTGGGGGGCCGATGCAGCAACTGTTGCTTTTGCAAATTCATTCCTCAATTCAGCAACGCCTGAAATTGTAAGCCTTCTAGAACATGAGGTATGGGCTATTGAGCAAAGCAAAATTCTCTGGCTAACTCCCACGGGCCCTTGTGGTAATACCACAGCAACAGGCCTTCGCCCCATCCCTCCATGGGTTGCCATTGCGCTTCCAGTTCTCCGTACAGTTGGCGGGCTGTTTCGGGGTTCACTTTGTTTTGAATGGTGATGTGTGGGCGGTAGCCCTGGCGATCTTGGGGAATGAGCCAAGCCTCCCAAATGGTTGCCAGGGTTTTGTGTAATTGCATCAGCTCAGGGGAACTAACGTGGATGGCGATGCCGTTGCCCAGAAACTGGAGTGAGGGTAAGGAAAAAGAAAAGTGCTTTGTCTGAGCGCACAGGGTTTTCAAACTGTGGGAAATAGCCGATTCTCGATCGCTCGGTAATTGATGAAACAGAATAACGTGGGCAGGAACGACATTACGCTCTGGGGGAAAGTACTGCTGGCGTAACAAGTTTGCTCGCTCGAAAGTAGCTTGATCTAACTTCAGAGTCAAAATCAGAGGAGTATTCATCAGGAAAAGAACTCAGAGAACATGTATGAAGAGGTGAGGCGTAACGCTCATGCTTACCCATGAAAGGTAAGACACAACGTTGTCTTGCCTTCATGCTACCTGCAATGATCCGGAGCTTAGGTTGACGAAGGCGTAAAGATAGCCTGAGCGATCGCAGCGAGACTTGAGAGGTCACTATACTGAATCTTTCTACCTAATCAGCCCGAAACGCTCATTTGACCCTGCGGTAGAGTGGCTCATTAGAGAGGATTCTCTTGGCTCTAAATTACCTTAGACGGCTAGACTCTCCCTAATTTACACAGACCATAGTTTGGAATTTATCAAGATGAATTTGTCTGCCAACTCGTTCAAAAAGCTTGGGCTACTCAGTTTGCCTCTTGCCGTCAGTCTAACTTTTCCCGCTTCAGAAGCAGGTGCCGAATATCCTTGCTCGTTCGCTGGACCTGGGGAAGTAGTGGTTGGTAGTACCCAAGGTGGATATGGTGTAGCCTCTGTTCTTCTGTGTGACACTGATCCCAATTATCAGGAATATGAAGAATATGAGGAGAGTAGTAGTCCTGGCTCTGATTATTATGACCCAGAGTTTGCAGCGCTAGAATTTGAAACTGCTTCTGCCATGCTCCAAGTACAACAACAGCTTGAGTTGTTGCAAGACCCAGAGTATCTGAGATACCTATCGGGAAGTTGGAGACTTTTTCCGACATCAGCTTCAGAGGATGTAACCCCGGGTGACTATTGTGCTGCATCCTTCTTTAAAGCATCGATGGACCCAGCGGCTAACGATGCACCTGTGATGATAACGTTATCAGGGCCTGGTGGCGACTACGAAGGGGCGCTTCTTACCTTCGCAGCAGAAGCCGTTCCAAGCCCTGCAACAGTTGAGACTATTACGGTTACCCTAACTCAAAATGATGAACCCCCCACAACGGTACAGGCCTTCAATTACGCAATGCCCAACCTGCCATTTGGGGTGATTGCTTTTGCTGTGCCGACCATCGATGCTGCCTTAGCCGGAATGGAAGATGTCCAGAGTTTTGACGTAACAATAGATGGTCAGTCTGTGGCCAATACCACTTGGCACAGTGGTCTCACGGTAAGAGATGAATTTCGCAAGTGCTTGAATGGTCAACCTTATTCGGTCACGGATATCGACATTGTGCCGGATCGTTTGCAAACACCGTAAATTCAGTAGATTGGGTGAAATGAGGAACCACTCAATATCCCCATTTCGTCATCGGGGCTGCTGCGTTGTTGGGTGACGCCGCTATTAAAGGGTTGGGTTTATGCGGGGACGCTTTGTGCCCTCGAAGGCAAGGTTAAGGGCTGTGAATCAAGATTCTTGTCTATGCAACTAATGGTTTGCATTGATGGAGGAATCGTTTGTGTGCCCGGAAGCAAGATCTAGGATCGTGAACGAAGATTCTTGTCAATGCAATAAAAGATTCGCATTGATGGAGGAATCGTTTGCACTTCTGGAGAAACCATTTGAGGCTGTGAAGCAATGGTTTCGCCTTCGTGAGCAAAGGTTTGTGCTGTTGGAGGAATAGTTTTGCTCTGTAGAGAAATCTTTCACGGCGTTGGAGGAAAGGTTTTAGCGCTGGGATGCTTCTTCCGGAGGGCAAAACCTTTCTTTTAGCTGTTCAGCTCATTCCTCCAGGAGTTCAAACCATTCCTCCATAGAGTGAAAGGAACGGTTGACGAGGACGAAAGAGATCACGCAGGGTTCAGACAAAGCTGGTGGGAAGGTGAACGAACCTTGAGGATTACAAAACCAATGGTTCAAGCTTGAAAAGCAGGGTTACATGCTGTCAAAGCAACCACCTGGGGAATGAAGACAAGCTTCGGTACGGCCTTTGTTAAGCAGCCTTACAAAGTAGGCTCTCTGTAGCAAAGTTTACTTGCGTCCGGTGGCCCCTTGGTTTACATTACTGAGCTATAGCTGTGAGCGTGCAGCTTGTTTCCCAAAAATTTGGTCAAGCGCCGCTGGAAGGTGCAGCAACACCAACCAGCGGCTAACCCCCAAGGCTGAAGTACCAGTCTCGGAGGCTAGGTTGATTTTACCTGGCCGCCTTGAACTGCACATGTTTGGGGCGGCCAAGTTTTTGGGTTTCTTACCCGTCGTTACATCGGAAGGAACCCTAAATTATGTTGTGTTTGCCATTTTTGGTGTCGCAGGCCCGCAGGGGCGAGGCGACCAATCCTCTGCGGCTAGCAAATTCGCAGGAGCAGCCAGAGCGAGAGCGATTGCTGCATTTAGTGATTGGCTCGACCGAGGGGGTGCGATCGGCTATCCACAGTCTGCATGTGCTGAACTATGCCGAGCAAGCCACCTGGAGCCAGTTGATTACAGTGCCGCGATCGGGGATTTTGATTACCCCGGAGCAAGGCGAGGTGTTTAGTCTGCTGAGGCGGGATCTTCGCAGAACGGAGCTTTAGGGCGATCGGCAATTAAGCTAAAAATTGTAGGATAGGCAAGGGTTTTAAACCTTGCCCATCCTACTTTTGCTGACTCGCTCCTACTCAGCTTGCGCTTCGTGCCTTCGAACCAGCGGTTGCCCTAGGACTGGATGAATGTAGACTGGAACTGGCTTCCTAGCCTACTTCGTCAATGGGGAAAAGCGCCCATCCTGCATAATTCCCCGAACAACTTCTTGCATATCTGTACTAATTATGGTTTTTGCTTCTGGAAAGTTCCAGATAAAATCTACTAATATTGAAGACGCATAAAACGAAGCACCTCTCGTCATTATTGATAGGATCATTAAGCTTTTATTGTCCATTAACATAGAGCCTGCTATGTCACCTATTCCCATAGAGTGAGAGTGGATATGACTAGATGAATACTTGTAAATAATGTCAAATTCAGATACATCCATGCCCCTTATTTCAGTGATTCTCTTGCGGCTCCAGAGCAAGGAATCCGTGACGGAAATTATTCTTCCGTCGCCGCTCATTCTAAGTATTTCTTTCGCCCTTTTTCCCCTAAAACTATCTTTTTGACTCATCTCAGATTTAAGCAAGTTAAAGAAATCGTTAGAATCAATTTTCTGTTTAACTTCTTCAATCATACTCAGGCCATCTTCTCCAATTCCATCATGAAAAGGAAGTAGCTCAATGAATTCTTTTTCACGAATGTAGCCATGGAATAAGTACAAGAGGAATCTGAATTCACTCTCAGATTCACTCACTCGCTCACTAAATAGATAGAAGATGGTATTGCTAGCATCAATAGCATCACGAGTCAAGCTACATATCCCTGACAAGTCAAAACTTTCCCAGCTGTCGTCTCTTGCGGGTAATAAGTGACTGCTCTCAACTTTGTCTCTATTCCTATGCACGGAAAATTCTATTTGATCTGTTGGTGGAAGTAAGGTTAAAACACTATTCAAGGTTAATGTTGATTTTGCTATGATGCTCAAGAAAATCCACTCCTCCTGGAGCAAATCCGTTCTATTTTTGCTAAGCCAATTCATGAGCCAGAATTGAAGTTCAAATAGGTCTTTCGTCGCGGCAGATAATGTGGCGACGTACCTTCTATATAGAGCTACTAGTTCATTCATGCTAACAAAAAGATGAAAATAATTTCTTTGGTTTAACCCGTTCTACAAGGTTGGGTGAAGCGTTCGCGGACTCCAATAAAGCCCAATTTTGTGTTGGATTTTACTCTGCTTCACTCAACCTTTAGCATAAAGCAAAACCCTATGATTTATATGCTTCTTGTTCTTTTGACTGTATTGATTCCCAATTGCGTCAGCTTGAAGTCTAGAAAGGTATCGCTCTTTAGCTTGCCTTGTGATTTTAAGAGGTCAAGACCATCCATTACTTCTTTTTCTGACATGCCATATTTGATTTTTAGATGATTAATGGCAACGTCGTATCGAATAGGGGCAATGCAGCCCTGTGATAAGTCATAACATTCCTGAATAATCAGTTTGCTGGAATTTGGCTAAGTTATTTTACCCATGACTTTAACTCTATTAGAAGATTAAGTTGATTGCATATTTATTTCTATCATTGTTTAACGATCATTTCTTTGTTGAATCGCTATTCGCAAGAGCTTTGTAGGTTGGATGCAATGAGGTGGAACCCGACATCCCCGTCGCACTGCCAGAGCTACTGTCTTGTTGAATTCTGCGATTGCGCCACCCAACCTATATTCACTAGTCTTAGCTGAAATCTTTTGCAAGCTGATGGTGTGGAGCCCACAACCATGACCCTTGATAAACTCCAAACCAAACTACTGGCGCTTTCGCCCCAGGAGAAAGCCCAAGTTTTTCAACTGCTGGTCTCTAGCCTTAGCGGTACCTGGGTTGGCATTGAGAAAACTCCTGGCGTAATGGGCAGCGATGCCTGCATTCGCCAAACCCGCATTCCCATCTGGCTGCTAGTCAGCCTCCGCCAGCAGGGCGCAACCGAAGCTTTTCTTTTAGAAGACTATCCTGACCTCACCGCCGCAGGCTTAACCAACGCTTGGCTCTACGCCAGTACCCACCAAGCCGAGATTGAAGTTGCCCTTCAACGGCAAGCAGCAGCCTGAGTACGGCTCAACTCTACGCTGATAAGAACTTAATCTTTAGACGCTGGCGTTAAAGACTTTTCTGCATAAATGAGCTGTTGGGGTCGTCGGTGTAGTCGCCAAAGGGGCCTCGATATTCAAAGCCGTAGCGCTCGTACAGGGTGCGGGCCGGGGCAAAAGCGGGGAAAGCGCCGGTTTCCAGATACAGGTGGGTGTAGCCGCGCTGCTGAGCCACATCAATAATGTGTTCCAAAATGCTAGAGGCGATGCCCTTGCGGCGGTGAACTGCGGGTGTACGCATCGACTTGATTTCGCCGCTGGTGGGGTCGAGTTCCTTCAGTGCGCCACAGCCCAGCAGGTCATCCCCATCCCAGGCTGTCCAGAAGGTGATGTTTGGTGTCCTCAACCGCTCCAAATCCAGCGCGTGAACGCTGCCGGGGGGCGTGATCTCATACATGTTTTGCAGATGTTCGCGCAGCAGGGCGATGATCTGCGGCCCGGTCAGGTCATCTTCGCGGATGTGCATTCAGCTCACCTCCTAACGTGTTGGGAAATTCTACCGTTAGGAAATCTGACCAAACCGTTGCCACTGAACCGGGGGCGGCATGAGAAATTCGTAGGCCCCGGCGGCTTGCCCCGGTGCGGCGGTGAGCACAATGTCGAACGAGAGTGACAGGCGCAGCTCGTCGGTGTGGTTGGGCGTTACCCCGTGGCGCTGTTTGGCGGGAAAGACAATCAGCCGCCCTTCGGTGGGCAGGTAGAGGGCTTGATCTTGGTTGAGGTAGTTCCAGGTAGAGATGATGTCGGTGTTTTCGCTGCCGAGGCCGGGGCTGACCTCGTTGGGGCGGGCGTCATCTAAAAAGGTGAGGCAGCCAGCGGCATCAGTGCCTGACTCGGGCACGGCAACGTAATACACGGCGCTGACGTGGGCGGTGTTGTGGCAGTGGGCACCGACTTCCTGCTGGGGGCGCGACACCACAGGCCAGGCCCGCTGAATGTAGAGATCGATCTGGCTGAGGTCAAGGCCTAGCTCGGTGAGGTAGTTCACCACATGGGTTTCGACTTGGGCGACCACCCAGCTAAACCGGGGATCGGTGTGAACTTTTTCGACGCCGTGCAGGTCGCCCGTCCAGGCCATTTCGGGAAAGTTGCGGGGCTCGCTGCCGTTGGCTTCTAGGTCAAAAATGGCTTCGGAGAGAGCCGCTTTGTGCTGGGCCGCATCGGGCAGGTCGGTGTAGTAGACGGCGAGGGGAAACCAGGTATCGACGGGCATTGGGAGAATGGGGGAAATAGGGAGCGGGGGAGATGGGGGCGTGAGCAGGAAAGAGTTAAGGGGGGGTAAGTAAATGGGGCTGGCGCGGGTCTCTGCTGGATTGTACTGTTTAGTCTTGATATAGCTTGACCGCCCAGTTTAGGACATTGCTCAGCTTATCAGCCTAGGAGAGGCCAGCGATGGAGTGGATAACGACCCGACCCATTGCCCACCGGGGCCTGCACCAGGGGACAGCGGTGCCAGAAAATTCGCTGGCGGCCTTTGAGGCGGCGATCGCAGCTCATCATCCCATTGAGCTTGATGTGCAGCTATTGGCCGATGGCAATCTAGTTGTGTTCCACGATCGCGACCTAAAGCGGCTGACGGGCCACAAGGGCCGCATTGCCCACCACAACCTCCAGAGCCTCAAGCAGTTTCGCCTCTATGACACCGAGCAGACCATCCCCTCGCTGGCCGCAATGCTGGCCTGTGTCGATGGTCGAGTGCCCCTGCTCATTGAGATCAAAAATGAGAAAAAGGTTGGTCGCCCCGAGCAGGCTTTGGTGAAAACTCTGGCGGGCTACCGGGGGGAGTTTGCGGTGCAGTCGTTTAACCCGCGATCGCTCCAGTGGTTTAAGCGCCATGCTCCCGACATTATTCGCGGGCAGCTAGCCAGCAAACCGCAGCAATTTTTGCGCAGCAACCTGCTGCTCACTTGGGCCAGTTCTCCGCATTTTATTTCTTACAACGTTAAGGCGCTGCCGACGCTACCTACCACCCTGGCCCGCTGCTACTTTAACCTGCCCTTGCTGGCCTGGACGGTGCGCTGCCAGGCTGAGTGCGATCGCGCCCTTCAGTATGCCGACAACTACATCTTTGACCAGTTTTAGAGCCCGCCGCTGCTCAACAACCATTCAGGGATTTTTCATAGGAATTGCCCCTGGGGTCAGCTACATTGGGCTCCCTGCACTACTTCCTGGCTTGGGCTTTAGCGATGACATTGCCTCTCGTCTCAGTCATTATTCCTACCCTCAATGAGGCTAGAACTCTGCCGCAGACCCTGGCCACTCTCCCAAGGGCGACCGGGGTAGAGGTGGTGGTGGTTGACGGCGGCAGTGAGGATCAGACCGTAGCGGTGGCCAAAGATCTGGGGATGAAGGTCATCGAGTCTGTGCCGGGGCGATCGCGCCAGCTCAACGCGGGGGCCGCTGCGGCCACTGGCGAAATTCTGCTGTTTCTCCACGCCGATACTCGTTTGTCCGAAGGGTTCGATCGCACCATTCGACAAACTCTGGCCCAACCGGGAGTGGTTGCCGGAGCCTTTCGCCTCGCCATCGATGGCCCTGGCCATGGCCTGCGCTGGGTAGAGTGGGGGGTGAATCTGCGATCGCGCCTTCTGCAAATGCCCTACGGCGATCAGGGGATATTTCTAAGCGCCGAGGTCTTTGACAAAATGGGTGGCTTCCCCAATTTGCCGATGATGGAAGACTTTGAGCTGGTGCGGCGGCTGCGAAAGGTGGGAAGGGTGGCGATCGCCCCTAGCGCCGTGTTGACGAGCGATCGTCGCTGGCGCACCCTGGGCATTCTGCGCACCACTCTGGCAAATCAAGCCATGATCGCTGCCTACCTACTCGGTGTTGATCCCCACCGACTCGCCCGTTGGTACCGCCACTTGGGGAAACCTAGGCCCTAAGGGACAAAAATTAAGGCTTAGGGCTCGCTCAGCCCATTAGCCACAGGTTCCATCACTTCTCGAAGAGCCTCTTGCAGCACTTCATCACTAACACCATGCCGCCTCAAGCTTGCAATTAGCTCAGATATATGACCTCCTTCAAGTCGCTCTAAATCGACACGCAGCCCTTGACCAATATAAGCCCGGGCTAAAGGCTGATACCCAGAAAAACCGAGCAGAGGGGCAATCCGCTTGAGGTCTTCAATCACATCTTCAGGCATGCGAATGGTGATTGTTGTCATAGGCCGGTTTCTGTCTAGCCGTTTCTTCAAAGCGTCAGCTTTCATAGTATTCACGCTCCGTTCGTGTCGCCTTTCGCGCCGAAATAATCCGAATGGTGTCGTTTTCTCGCTCAATGTAGACAACGTATAGAAGGTTCCAACGCGTATCTAAACCGATGACGGCATCCCGTGCTTCATCGTTACGGCTGGCATCAACTACCACCAGCAAGGGGTCAAAGAATACTTGCGCAGCCTGTTGAAACGTCACACCGTCATGCTTTTGAGGGTTAACCTGAGCTTTGTCATCATTCCAGACAAAGGAAACCCCATTGAGTACGAAGTAAACGTCCATACCTTGAAATCATAGCTAGATCGTAATGACAACGCCAATACGTTTTAGTTAGGCAAGCCCCATCCCTGTCTACCCTGACAATAGGCCTCCACTCAGCCGCTTCATCACTCGGCCAGCGATATCGGCGTAACGCACTTCTCCAGCCAAAATCTGCCCCAGTCGCTGCGTGGCTGTAGGGCGCTTAATTCCCACCCGGTAACCGATCCCCGGCACGCGAAAGAACAGCCCGGCAATGCGCCTGGCCCAGGGCATATCTTCGCCCCAGGTGGCGTGCATGGTGGCGGTGTAGTTGGCTAGGGCTTGAGTGTCGCCGCCCAATGCCGCGTGAATCGCCTCGGCGGCCCGCACCCCACTGATCATGCCGGGGCGAATGCCTTCGGCACTGAGCGGATCGACAATGGCAGCGGCTTCGCCCACCAGCACCGCCCGATGGGTGTGTAGAGGATGATTGCCATCCCACAGCTTCAGCGGGTGGCTGTATACTGTGCCCTGGTCAAGGCTGACCCCAAAGGACTGGCTGTATTTTTCTAAAGCTTTTCTATAGTCTGTCGGAGCCTGGCCCAAGAAGGTGGCTGCCCCAATCGAGTAGCCCTCTGCTTTAGGGAAGTTCCACGCGCAACCCTGCTTGACGAGGCCAAACTCAAAGTTGATGGCGCAGTCATCCCCCAGAGGGGTAAGCACTTCTAACACGCTGGCGGTGCGCAGGGTTAGGTCGGGGAAGCCCAGCCATTTGGCCATGGGGCCAGTAGCGCCGTCGGCGGCCACCAGGTAAGCCGCTTCCAGTGTTCCATCCGCAGTGGTTACCTGCCAGTAGTCGCCCTTATTCTCAATGCCGGTGACGGCTGTACCATCCTTGAGCTGTGCCCCCTGCTTTTGCGCTTGCTGCACCAAAAAGTGGTCAAACACCTCGCGTTTCACCATCCAGATCGGGTCGGCGGTGGCGAGTTCGGCTTCGATGGGGTCGCCGAGTTTGTAGGTGTAGCGCACCCGGCGCATGGGGCGATCGATCGCCGGGGCAAAGTCAAAGTCAAAAAATTCTGCCACGCTGGGTGATACTGCACCGCTACAGGGCTTGTAGCGGGGTAGCGAATCCTTTTCTACGATTAGCACCGAGTGCCCCTGCTTGGCCAGGTGGTAGGCGGTCGATGCTCCGGCGGGGCCAGCCCCTACAACAATCACGTCGTACATCGGATTCTCAGGTTGGTAGATGAGGCCCAGGGGGCTGCCCTCATCCTACCGTTTTAGCGGTTTGGGAAAACCAGCGCGAAATATAGGTGCCCCCCCTGGGCATTGCGCGTTTTAGGAGGCTCAGGGTTAAGTAAACAGGTTGGGACGTGGTGAGACAGAGCCTGGCTCCCAACGACTGCCCCCTGGCGTTGAGCCATTCAATTTTCTTAGGTACCATGCAACGCGATTTCTTTAAAGCTCTCAAGATTAGTGCGTTGGGCTATTTGGCCTTGGGCGTGCTGGCTAGCTGCGGTGGCGAAAGCCCTAATGCCACCGCACCTGAGGCCGAATCCACCGAACCTGCCAGCGCCGAGGGTGAAAGCGGCACCCTGGTGATTCGCGCCAATGGCGAAGATTTTGTGCGCCAGGGGTTTACCACCAAAGACGGCTGGGCGATCGAGTTTGACAACCTCTACGTGTCTCTGGCCGATATCACCGCTGCCCAGACTGACCCTCCCTTTGACCCTGAGGCGGGCGATACCCTAGAGGCCAAGGCCGAGGTCAAGGTAGACGGCACCCAAGTGGTCGATCTGGCGGAGGGCAATGAAGCGGCTGAGCCCGTCGCGGTAAGTGAGGTAGAAGCCCCAGCGGGACGCTTTAACGCCCTGGCCTGGCGCATGGTGCCTGCCGAAAGCGGCCCCTCAAAGGGCTATTCAATCTGGATGCAGGGCACGGCCACCAAGGAGGGCGAAGCGATCCCCTTTACCGTCAAGGTGAATGAAGAGTTGGCCTTTGCCTGCGGCGACTTTGTGGGCGACGATCGCAAGGGCATTCTCACTGCTGGCGAAGCGGCTGATTTAGAAGCTACCTTCCACTTTGACCACCTGTTTGGCGACGGCGATGCCCCCGCTGATGACAGCATTAACACGGATGCTTTGGGTTTTGAGCCCCTGGCAGCCCTGGCCGAAAATGGCGTGGTCGATGTCGATAGCGCCGCTCTTCAAGCAGAACTTTCTGAGGCCGACTACACTACGCTTTTAAGCATGTTGCCGAGTCTAGGCCACGTGGGCGAAGGCCATTGTGCAGAAACTAAGCTGACTACCCTATGAGACTAAACCTGATATTGGCATTGACCTTAGGCTGGGCTGGCTGGGCGCTACCGGCGATCGCCCATGGCTTGACGGTGGAGCATCGTCAGGTCAGTTCTGTTGAAATCAGCGCTCAATTTGAAACCGGTGAGCCTATGGCCCAGGCCCAGGTGTTGGTCTACGCTCCAGATAACCCCACCGAACCCTGGCAGCAAGGCACCACCGATGACCAGGGAAAATTCAGCTTTACCCCAGACACCACCCAGCCCGGCAGATGGGAGGTGATGGTTCGCCAGGCGGGGCATGGGGTTGTGACCACCATTCCGGTAGCGGATCCGGCTTCTGAGAACTCCGCTTCTAACCCTGGGACAGAGGCGGAAGCAGAGCCCAATTCTTTAATCTCTCCTAGTACTGGCCTATCCCCAGTGCAGCAGGGCATTACTATTGGCTCTGTAATCTGGGGCTTTATTGGCACCGCTCTATTTTTTGCCAGAGGCAAGCGCTAGTGCACATTCCCGACGGAATCTTACCCGCCCAGGTCTGCGCAGCGGGGTATGCGATTACCGGTTTAGCCACCTGGTATTCCCTGCGGCAAATTAACCGGAAGTCCGACCCCACTGCCGAAATTCCGAAGGCGTCGCTGTTGACGGCGGCGTTTTTTGTGGCCTCGTCTATTTATATTCCGGTGCCGCCTGCCAGTGTGCACCTAATTTTGAACGGGCTGCTGGGGGTGGTGTTGGGCTACTTTGCCTTTCCGGCCATTCTGATTGGCCTATTTTTTCAGGCGCTGGTGATTGGCCACGGCGGCATTACCACCCTGGGGGTGAATGCAGCGATGATGGGCATTCCGGCGTTGTTGGCTTACCACATCTTTCAGCTGCGCAATTCGTTGGGTAAGCCCCTGGCCGAGCCGACTCGCACGGGCGTATTTGCGTTTCTGGGCGGTGCCTTGGGCCTGGGGATCGCCGCCCTGATCTTTTTGGCGCTGATTATCTTTAACATTCCCGCTGAGCTGAATGCGGGAGCGGAGCAAGCGGCGGTGCTGACGCTGTCGGTAGGTCACGTGCCCCTGGCCATCATTGAAGGTATGTTTACGACCATGCTGGTGCTGTTTTTGCGCCGGGTGAAGCCCGAGCTGCTGGAGGGTTAAGCCACCATGGGAGCCGCTAACCTCGATACCTATATCCATCGCGAGTCGGTGATTCACCGCTGGTCACCCCGGCTGAAGCTGGTCAGCCTGGTGGCGCTAATGTTTGCCTTTGCCATGGTGCGACAGTTGACCCTGGTGCCCTGGATGCTGGGGCTGGCGGCGACGCTGTACGGGCTTTCGGGGCTGCCGGTGGCGTTTTTGCGGCAGCGGCTGAGCTATCCGGGGCTATTCATTTTGGGCCTGGTGGTGGTGCTGCCGCTGACGGTGGGCGATACGGTGCTGGGCCAGTGGGGTTGGCTGACCCTGCGCCAGGAGGGTCTGATGGCGACGCTGCTGATTGTGGGGCGGTTTTTGTCGATTTTGACCCTGGGGTTTATTTTGCTGGGGACGACGCCGTTTTTGACCCTGCTCAACGCGATGCGATCGCTCGGTCTGCCCACCATCTTGGCGGATATGACGCTGCTCTCCTATCGCTACCTGTTTGAAATTGCCGCCATGCTGGCCACCATGCAGCAGGCCATGCGGCTGCGGGGCTTTGGCCAGCGGCGGCAGCGCTGGCTACAGATCAACGGTCAAATGATGCAGCAGCTAGCGATGTTAGCGGGCAATCTACTGATTCGCAGCTACGAGCAGTCTGACCGGGTCTACCGGGCCATGCGGCTGCGGGGCTATGGCTACGGCGGCAAGGTGGTGGTGGGCCAGAGTGCGGCGGCGCAGCCCGGCACCCTAAGTTGGATGCTGGCGGCGGCGGTGCTGACGGCGGCGGTGAGTCTAGTAATCGCTGAAGGACTGTTGCGCCTGTGATGGATACGCCGATGATGAATTCGATTTCGACTGGGTTTGACCCCTTAGCCCTGGCCCAAAAGCCTCAGCGAGAGGCGATCGCGGCTCGCGACCTCTGCTTTGGCTACCCCGACCAGCCTGAGGTGCTGGGGAATATTTCGCTGACGATTGGTGAGGGCGATCGCGTCGGCATTATTGGCCACAACGGCTGCGGCAAGACCACGCTGTTTATGCTGCTGTGCGGCGTGCTCACCCCCGCCGCCGGAACCATTCACCTGTTTGGCGAACCCCTTAAGCCCGGCCAGTTTCGCCCGGAAGTCGGTCTGCTCTTCCAAGACCCAGACGATCAGCTATTTTCTGCGTCGGTGCGCGACGACCTGGCCTTTGGTCCCCAAAACATGGGCCTCGACCCGGCTGAGGTGAAGGCCCGCGTCGTCCAGGCCGCAGATATGGCAGGTATCACCCACCTGCTCGATCGCCTGCCCCACCACCTGTCGGGGGGCGAAAAGCAAATGGTGGCGATCGCCGGGCTGCTGGCCATGACCCCCCAGATCATTCTCTACGATGAACCCACCGCCAGCCTCGACCTGCGCACCCGCCGCCGCCTGATTCGCTTTCTGCAAAACTCCACCGAGACCGTGCTGATCTCCTCCCACGATCTGGAGTTTGTGCTGGAGGTGTGCGATCGCGTCATTCTGATCGACGAGGGTCATATCATTGCCGACGGCTGCCCCCACCAGATCATGGGCGATCGGGCGCTGATGGAAGCCCATGGGCTGGAGAAGCCCCATTCGCTGATTCCCCATGTTGAGCCCCACCATGGGGGGTAGGGAGTAGGGGGTAGGGGGGGCAAGATTCTTGAGAACCGTAGGGTGTATAGCGCTAAGGGCGCGGCTCTGCCTACGCGGCCATACCCCCGTCCGGCAACGTCCTGATCGCTTTGATAGCTGCAATGCACCTCTAGGTAATCGGGGATAGATAAGCAGGATTTGCTCTAGAAATAGATTTTGTCGTCGGGAGTGCCGCGTCAGAAGCATGGACGATCGCTATAAAACCAAGAAAAAAGGGGTTCCTGCACTGTTCAGGAACCCCTTTCGCTATCTTCCTAGTCTCAACTGGCCAATCTAGTCAGGCTTTTTCTCCGGCATCATGCACTTGTCGGAGTCGCAGCCAGCGGGGCCAGCTTCGATCAGCTCGCCAGCGTCGTAGCGCGATAGGGCAGAGTGGAAGTTTTCGGTGCCGCGCCGCGCTTCTACTTGCTGCTTGAGGGCTTCGAATGTGGCCTTGTCGATGGGCTCGAAGGGCAGGCGGGGGAAGGTTTGCAGGTCGTCAAACCGGGCTAGCAGGGCGGCGGAAATGTAGCCTTCGTCGTTTTGGATGGTTTGGTAGATGCGCTCGGCCAGATCCTCTAGCTCGGGTTCGCGAAACTCGATGGTGGCGGAGGTGTTGTGGGTGGTGTAGTGCTTCTGCACCTGCATGTAAAAGTCAAACTGCGCCGCCGCCGAGAATTTCTCAATGGCGATTTCGTCGGCACCGGGCAGGTTGGCCCACAGCACCTCGACCGGAATTTCCACCAGCCACTCGGTGCAGCGGGGATCAAAGGGATCGTCAAGCAACCCGCCGTTCTCGTCCTTGTCCGACTGAGAGGGCACGATGGAGTAGCCGTAGTCGATGCAGGCCATCGCCACCGGGTCATTTTTGCGGAAGGTGATGCGGCGAATGAAGCGCTGGGCCTTGGGGGGGTGCCAGCCGGGGCTAGCGCCCGTGAGCAGCGATTTGGTGCCCGCTGGCTGTACCGTAGTGCAGCGGTTGGGGCGCACCAGGTTATGGCGATCGCAATATTCCCCCACCACCCGGTGCACAATATCCTTCCACCGAGTCAGAAATTCTTCCTCCCTGGCTTTGAAGTCAAGCCCCTGCATGGTGTTGGGGCGACCGGCTTCCCACCAGCGCAGCCACTCGACCCCAAAGGCAATTACGAAGAAGTCAAACAGACCGGTGAAGGAGACACCGACGATCGGGTCTTCCAGGCGCGACTTCTGGTAGCGGGGCTCGTTGAACTGGTGGTTGAGCAGCACCGCTACAGACAGGGCCGCTGCGGTGAAGGCGTCTTCCTGATCCTTTAAGTTCGTCGGATCGAGCTGGTTGAGGTGTACTTCCGCCAGATTGCAGTGGAAGTTGGCCCCCAGGATCTCACCACAGTTGTGAGCGACAAAGCCATTGGCATCAAATCGATTTGGCCCCGGTACGGTGCAGTCGTAAACCGCTTCTACGCCATCGGGCACGATGGTAGCTACAGTCGCCGTGAACCGTTCCCGGTTGGGGCGGCGTTTGTAGTTGGCAAGTAAGTCGGTTAGCCTGGCAGATTTGAATGGTTCCCGAAAACCAACTAGGCTCTCAAAGACTTGCAGGTTATCATTGGCAATCACTAACTCATGCTGGGATTGGCAGAAGTAGGAGGCGGGCTCACGATTGGTATCGGGCAG
This sequence comes from Phormidium tenue FACHB-1052, assembly GCF_014696675.1. GTDB lineage: Bacteria > Cyanobacteriota > Cyanobacteriia > Phormidesmidales > Phormidesmidaceae > Nodosilinea > Nodosilinea tenuis_A. Next base: position 621,415 of record NZ_JACJQN010000001.1, on the reverse strand, counting down.
CAGCCGATGGCCCTCGGGCCGTCGCTCTTGGTCAATCGTCGCTACAATGCCCAGGCGACCTAGCATCCGTTGCACGGCTTCTAGGTTAGTCAGGTTACTTTGGGCCAGGCGAACGCTGACACCTTTGGTCTGATGCCCCTGAACACTACCGTCGGCGTCAAAAAGGCCTCGCAAAAAGCCCCGGTAGAACTCATAACTACCCTGTTCAATCGCAGTTGTAACGGCTTTTTGTCGTGGGGCAATGCCAAATTTAGCTGCTAATCTAGCCAGGCCAGCAGAGTTAACCACTCGATGCTTAAGTTGGGTGTGGTAGTGCGCCGAGGCTGTTCGACGCTCATAGCCGACGTTAGTGGTCAATAGAGCGATCGCATGCTCACTCATTTCCTCCTGGGAATCGCCCCAGAATCTAAGGAGCGCCGCGTCATTCCACTGGGTTTCGGCCAAGCTGCCATCGCCCACTAGGTTTCCCAACAGCCAACCAGATTCAGCATTACCTGGGCCGTCCCATGGCTGCAAGTCCCGATGGTTGTGCAACATGACGCGATCGCCAGGCTGAAGGGTGTCCGCAGCGACCCATTCCGTATACTGAGCTTTTTGAGTTTGGGCTGTCACCTTCAGCACGCGATGGTTGCCGGTTAGTCGCAGGGTCTGACCTTCCTGGGTCACGAGCTTCAGGACTGACTTGGTTCCCGAGTAGAAAAAGCCTTCAGGGGTAGTGCTAAATAGCTCTCCGTTGACGTAAGTGCTGTGCTGTTGACCTATTAAGTCTTTTACCTGCCGTGGCCCATCGCCAGTATGTACCCAGGTGTCAGCCGTGACGCACGGATTCAAGCCGTAGCGATCGTCTCCGCCCGCTCGCTTTTTCGCTTCCCCCGCCCACTGGATTGCGCCTTCGCCCGAATAAAACTGCTTGCGGACCGAATCGATGCAGTCTTGCAGGCTGGGCTTAGTGTGGAAGACGCGGGTGTGGTTGGCCATGCGCAGCACGTCGCGCTCGGGGTCGATGCGCCAGTTGCCCTCGGCGTCTTGCTGCCAGAGGTTGTCTTTGGCGCTGGCGGCCAATTCATCGTTGCTGTCAAACTGGCGCATGCCCGCGCTGCGGCGAATGTTGCCCGCTACCACGCAGGCGGCAGCTTCGTCGATCAGCAGGCAGCACTCGACCGAGCTGAGCTGGCGACCCAGAGCTTTGTTGAGAATGCTGGCGCAGCGATCGTAGAGCAGGGATAGGCGCACGGGGTTGGCCACGCCGCCAAAGCCTTTGAGCTTTTCGCCTGCGGGGCGCACGTCGCGCAGGTCGATGGTGACCTGGACTTCCCCAGTGAAGCGCTCATCGGTAGACAGCTCAAGCAGCGTTTCGTAGGACTTCACCCAGCCCTGGCGGCTGTCGCCGACGCGAATAGCCACCTGGTTGCCCTCGATCGCAACGTCGGTAACTTCACGGCGATCGGCCACGGGAGTTTCGCCGATGTCGCCCGCCATGGTGACGATTAGGCGGTTGCGAATGACAGGGATTTGATTGATGTACTTGGGTTCGAGAATTGCCCCGGTGCCGCAGCCCATCATGGCCAGATCCATCATCAGGCCGAAGGCGCGCCAGTCAACCACGTCGGTGCTGGTGCAGTTGTAGGCTCCAGAAAAGTTCTCGGGCTGCTTGCTCCAGTCGGTGCCGCCCACCCACAGCCAGCGGCCAGAAGGTAGTGCCTTGACTTGGCGCTGCATGCGGTTGAGTAGGGCGGCTTCTTCGTCTGTGAGGTTGCCGAGTTCAATCAGGCCCGCTAGGGTGCGATCGCACACCTGATCCCAGGTTTCGCGCTGCCCCTCTACCACCTCGCCCCGACGGCTGTAGGTGCGATAAAACACAGGAAACGCCGCCGGAGCTGCCTCAGGGAATGGCCCCTGTGACCGGGTACGGGGAAGTTCTTGAACCATGGGATCAGCCTTTTGCTAGCAAGAGAGTACATACGTAGATCGGCGCGTTGCCCAAACCCAGAGGTAGAAACCCGCATGCATCGGCAGATTCTCGCCTGGGCCGAGTAGATTGCCCCAATGGTCGTTCATCATAACTGATTATCTTCAGATGTAGTGTCTAGCAATCAACATTCTGTAGACATAGCGCTAAATCTAGAAATTCCTTGCTTCACAAAGTCTGATTCTCAATTTAGAGTCTCTAAGTTGTACTGCTCAGAAGTTCAAGTTGTGTTGCAAGGTCAACCCCAGCTCTAAGGTTTCTGTCATCATCAAATTAGGATCCAAAACTTTCTAAATCAGCCCTTTCTGATTAGGAGCGGCCCCATGGAAAAAGTTTGCTGGGAGCAGTTTAAGCACCGCTACGAAGGCCCCGATGGCGAGCTGAAAGCCTGGGCTGACTATCAACGGGCCTATCAACAGTGGCGGCGATCGTGCCTGATGGATGCGGCATCATTAGGGCCAATCCATCAGTAGCGTCTTTTCCATTTTTAGACAGAGGTTGTGACTACCCCTTAACCCGTGCCAAAAAATGGCCGAGAGGCTAAAACCCCTCGGCCATTTGCAATGAATTTTCCTTACGTGGCACTAGGGCTAAATCTAGCTGACAGGCACAGCAACAGATTCAACCGATGCGGCGGCTGCCGCTGTCTGATCGGTGAGTTGCTTAGCTTCTAGGTAAGCCGCCAGCTGTTCCTCAATGTTCTGCCGCACAAGCTGGCGGAAGTCGATGAAGTGCTCAGCCTGGGCACACACCGATATGTAGTTGGCAGCTACCGCTGGATAGCGCCATAGCATGATGGCCAGGTTGATCCAAAATCGCAGACGGGTCTTGCGCAGCACGCCCTGCCGCCACACCACAATCAAAAAGGCGCGAATGGTGACCCAGTTGATGTCGGGAGCGCCAGCGGAGACGGTGCGGTTTTTGTAGTTGCGCTTTTGGGCCTCGCCCAGCATCAAGAAGTGGCGAAACGTGCGGTTGAGCACCGTCAGCGGGTCGTAGAGATCCCAAAACACCTGGATGTACTCTTCGGTGATTTCTTCGATGGGCCGGGTGGGCACAAAGTTCATCAGGGTGGTCTGGTTGATGTCGGCGCTTTTGCTCAGCAGGCGGCCTTCTTTCTCTAAACGGTGAGACAGGGCCGTGTCGGGCAAGGCTTGCAGCATGCTCACCAGCGCGGTGGGAATGGCGGTCTGCTCCACAAATTCGTAGATGCGCCGACCGGCCCCAGATTTTTCGCCGTCGAAGCCGACGATCAGCCCGGCCATCACCCGCAGCCCCGCTTGGGCAATGGAGATCACCGACTCCGAAAGGGGGTCGCGCATGTTCTGGAATTTTTTGGTCATGTTGAGGCTGTCGTCGTCGGGGGTTTCGATGCCCAAAAAGACGGTGCCGAAGTTGCAGTCGACCATCATCTGCATCAGCTCTGGATCTTGAGCCAGATCCACAGAGGCCTCAGTGGCAAAGGAGAAGGGATAACCGTGCTCCTCCATCCAGGGTTTCATGGCCTTGAGTAGGAGTTTGACGTTGCGCTTGTTGCCGATGAAGTTGTCATCGACCATGAAGATGCTGCGCCGCCAGCCCAGGTCGTAGAGGCATTGCAGCTCGGCCAGTAGCTGCTCGGGGGCTTTGGTGCGGGGCTTGCGACCGTAGAGCACAATGATGTCGCAAAATTCGCACTGGAAGGGGCAGCCGCGCGAGAACTGCACCGACATCTCGGCGTAGGCATCCATCTCGAGCAGGTCGTAGCGGGGCACGGGGGTGCCGGTGACATCGGGCTTTTCACCGCCGGAGCGGAAAGTGCCGCGCTGGTCGCCCCGTTCCACTGCCTCAACAAACATGGGCAGGGTGATTTCCCCTTCGTCCAAAATTAAAAAGTCGGCCCCAGCGGCTTCAGATTCTTGGGGGATAGCGGTGGGGTAGGGGCCACCCACCGCCACTAGCTTGCCGTAGCGCTTAGCGGTCTGTACGGCGTCTAAAAAGTCTACGCGGTGGACGATCATCGCCGAGATGATGACAATGTCGGCCCAGCGCCACTCGTCTTCATGCACTTCCCGCACGTTGCGGTCTACCAGCTTGTAGTCCCAAGTTTGGGGCAAAATTGCCGCTACGGTCACTAGTCCTAAGGGGGGCAGTTGCGCCTTCAGCCCAACTAGCTCTAGCGTTTTGTCAAACGACCAAAAGCTTTGAGGAAAGCGGGGATAAACCAAAAGAATGTTCATAGAGACCGTGTGGGTATCCTCGCCATGCTACGGGAGTTATCTGAAATAATCAAACGCAAAACTTGAAAATCTGATACCTAACGGTAACAAAAACTATAGAAAAATCTGGGGTGTTAACTCTCAAATTGCTGATCTTGCCGATCGCGATCGCAGGCAGGTATCAGTTTGTGCATGGCCTAAAGACGGTGGAAATTCACAATTAGTTCGCGGCAGGCCGACGAGCTTTGGCCGGGGAATGACAGTTGTCGCAGTGACCACATCCCCCCAAGCGCTGCGCCTCGCTGCGAAAACCAAAGGCTACCAGCAGAGCCTGCCAGCGACAGTGACGGCTGTGGAGGAACTGATGCATCTGCTGGCTGGCTGACGCCTGCAATTTTGCCGGTTGTCCTGGCCGGTCATTAAGCTGGTATTGAAACGGGCTCACCCACTCTAACTGGCCGACGCTGTGCAGCCACGACAGGGAGATGGCTCCGTGCTCAAACTGCTGGCTAATGTCGCGTACGTCTCCCTCGGGCGGAATTTGGCTCACCAGGCGCTGGGCCTTTTGCTGTAGGGCCTGGGTTTGGGCCTCAAAGAATTTGGCTCGCTGGCGATCGCCCGGTTCCAGCCAGCCCGTCGGCTCACTTACCAAAGTCAGCGCCTCAGCGGCATTGCCATCGCGCCCGGCTCTCCCCACCTCCTGCACGTACTCAGTAATGGTGCAGGGGGCCTGGTAATGCACCACCCAGCGGGTATTGGACTTGCTGATCCCCATGCCAAAGGCCGAAGTGCAGACCACGAACTGGAGCTTGTCGGCCATCCAGTCAGCCTCGATCTGGCGGCGATCGCGGCTGCTCAACCCGGCGTGGTAGGGCGCGACTCGATAGCGATCGCCCAACTGCTGGGCGATCGCCTCGCTGTCTTTGCGAGTGCGCACGTAAACTAACCCCGCCTGGTTAGGGTGCTGCTCAAGGTAGCGCTTCAACACGCCCTTACGCTGGCCCTCGCTGACCACAGCCTTCACCCGCAGATCTAAGTTAGGACGGTGGGGGTTAAGCCGCACCACCTGGGGCGACTGAAGCTGTAGCACTTCATGCAGAACGGTTTGGGCCGCAGGGTCAGCGGTGGCAGTAAAGGCCGCAATGGGTAAGGTGCTGCCAGCCGGGCGGCAGTCTAGCAGCGCTTTTCGCACTGTCCCCAGGCGGCGATAGGCAGGACGAAAGGTCTCTCCCCACTGAACGAGGCAGTGAGCCTCATCCAAGATGAGGCCGTTGAGTCGGAGTTTTGGTTGGCAAAGCCGCTCCCAAACGGGCGGGCTGAGCAAGGTCTCAGGCGAAACGTAGAGCAGCCGCAATTCTTGCCGTTCTAACACCCTGAGGGTGCGGTGGCGGACGGGCGGCGGCAGCTGACTGTGGAGGGTGGCAGCGGGCAGGGCTTTGTCGTGTAGCTCTTGCACCTGGTTTTCCATCAGCGCCACTAGGGGCGACACCACCAGCGTTAGGCCCGATTGCAGCAGCGCCGGTAGCTGAAAACACACCGATTTTCCGCCGCCGGTGGGCAGCACGACCAAAATATCTTGACGATTGAGTAAGGCTCTAACGATCGCATCCTGGGGCGGTCGAAAGTCGCTGTAGCCCCAAATTTGCTGAAATGCCTGGAGCACGCTGGCCCAGGCCATGGACTGTTCTGCCATCGTCGCACCCTGAATCGTGCCTTCAGAATGCCCAGGTCAGTCGCGCGATTCAGCCCTGGTCAGCAGCTTTATAAGAAAGGGGATCGAGCCTAAACACGATCCCCTTATAAGTGGCTACCGTTGCCTCAGAGGCATGGGCAGACGGGTAATTTATCCCTCAATCTATTCAAAGATGAAGGGGAAGTTGTAGCCAACACCCAGGGAGATACCCAGAGCAAAGCCGCTGGTGACTCGGAAGTTGCCTACGGCGTTAAAGGTAAAGTCGCGGGAGATGGGTACGTCAGCCCCAGCATTGATCAGCAGGCCCACATCGCCACTGGTCGGAATTTCGACCCCGGCTCCAACATAGGGCTGGGCACGAAACCCGTTGTAGCTCAAGGTGCTGAAGTTGTAGGTCACTGGAATAGTAAAGCTTGACCGGCTGTTGGTAATGGTAGCCCCAGGCCGTACCGAGAAGCGAGGCCCAAGGGAAATTTTGCTGATGACGTTGAAACCAAAGCTAGACAGCGCGCTGTTGTCGCGGTTGCCGATGCCGATGTTGCCGCCCACGCCCAGGTAAGCGGGGGAGATTTCGTAGGCGGCGCGGGTGCTCTGGGCTAGGTCAATAGAATCGCTAGCGGCGGGAGTGGTTTCAATGGTGGCCGCCGTCAGAGCCGACTCAATATCGGCGGTTTCGAACAGGCTTTGGTCAGCGGTTAGCGACGCAGCCTCGGGTAGAGCTAGCAGGCTGGCGTCAGACTCCATGGGCTCCACGGGGGCGATCGCCTCAACAACAGGCACTTCAGATGCAGCGGGCACTTCAGCGGTGGTGGCTTCGTCAGCGACAACAGGCTCAGCGGTTGCTTCAGTAGAGCTTTCGACTGTTTCAGCTAAAGTGTTTTGGGCCAGCTCTAGCTCGGCCAAGTGGTTGTGGGCCAAGGCCGGGGCTGCCATACCGGCTACAGCCGCCAAGCTTAGAGCCAGGGAAACTTGCTTGAGATACGCCATGATTCGTTCACTCCTCAGATTTTTAACAGTCAGGCTCATCGGCTAAATGCCAATGATTAATCGCTCTTAAAATCGCATTGCCGTAGTGAGATTCAGGAAAGTTAAAACCATTCCCGTCGCTACAGATTCACACACCACATGTGCCTCTGAAATTGGCTGAATTGTACCATCTCCAGCCTAGGAGCGAGGCCATGTTGACAACATTCTGCACCTACTTTGGATAGACGCGACTCTACATTAAGGCAGATCAATACCGAAGGACGATCCGTATCTTGGAACATTGGCTCTAACTCTACGGACTGACCACCATATGCTGAACTATGAGACTGGCCAACCGAGGTAAAATTTGTCGATTTTTGCTGTGCCCAGAGCTTTCGATAAACGCTACTAACAGACCGGGTTCGCCGCTGGGTAGCTCAAAGTAGGCGGCGTCGTGGCGCACCTTGCTGGTATATCCCGCTTTTGAATAGAGCCGAGTACCCTGGGGTAGGCCTTCTCCCAAAAAGCCGGTGAACTGGTCTTCTTCGCCGGGTTCTGGCAGGGTAGTGGGTTGGTGGCGCGCCATCAGGGAGAGCATGGTCTGCGATCGCGCCGCCGACACCGCCACTCCGCCCGCAATGCTGTGCATCAACCGGGCCGTGGCATCGGTGGTGAGCCGGTTGCGATTCTCGTAATGCTCGCCCACAAAAGTCCGCTCGCGACCGTAGGGGCCATCGCCCCAGGGCTTTTGATTCAGGTTGACCCCCACCAACTCAGGCCACGGCAACGACTGAAAGAAGCGGTTGATAATGTTGCGCTGGTAACACCAGGTTTCAAAGGGGCCAGGGGGCAGCTCCGGGCCGCTGGTTGTGCCGCTGAGCAGATCGACAACTAGAGAAGTCGCGTCATTGCTAGAGTCGACAATCATGTCTTTGAGTGCCCGATCTAGCTCTGTCGTCGTCGGAATCATGCCCTGCTCTACCCACTCGTGGGCAGCTACCAGGTAAAACAGTTTCACCACACTGGCCGGGTAAACCAGCTCAACCCCCCGGTAGCTGGCTCCCCGAGGACGGCGTTGCCAAAAATCATCGGCACTCAAGGCCCCGCCAGTATTGACGAGGTAGGGCCGGTCATAGACCACCCAGGTCACAGCAATTTGAGTCGGCGTCAGCGCAAACTCGGCCCGCACCTGCTCTAACACTCCTTCCAGGGAGGTTTGCAGGTCAGGATTGGGGGCAAAAAATGTTGTCATGCCAGTGCTTGTGTTCTGCGTAACCGCTTGTTGATTAAATCATCCTTCACCATAGCGGTGGATGGGTGGATGAGTGAGGGGTAGGGGGTAGGGAGTGAAAGGGTTCAGATGGGGTCGGGAGCAGACAAAGGCGGAAACCTCGTTGTGGTTTTGCTCCCTACCCCCCACCCCCCACTCCCTTACTCCCATCAAACTCAGCTTGGCCAAATCCTAAGTTGTGCTTCTCAAGGAGATCTAATGCAGATTAAACGCCGCGAGGTGGGTTTGACCGTGGATGATAGCCTGATGCGGCTCTATGTGGCGGAGCCCGTCGTACCTGGTCAGTATCCCGGCATTTTGTTTTACTCAGATATTTATCAGCTAGGCGGGCCAATTCTGCGCCTGGCCGATCGCCTGGCCGGATATGGCTACGTCGTAGCGGCTCCAGAGATCTTCCATCGCCTAGAGCCCCTTGGCACCGTGATTGAACCGAATGACCTGGGTCGTCTGCGGGGTAATGATGCTGCTAGCCGGACGGCGGTTGCCCAGTACGATGCCGATGCGATCGCAGCGCTGCACTGGCTTCAGACCTCAGACGCCGTCGCCCCTGGACAACTGGGGGTAGTGGGGTTTTGCATCGGGGGCCATTTGGCCTGTCGGGCGGCGCTAAACCCTGCTGTCAGGGCGGCGGTGTGCTGCTATCCGACCGGCATTCACAGCGGCAAGTTGGGCAAAGACCGGGCCGACACCCTGGAGCGCCTGAGCAACATCACCGCCCGGCTGCTCCTGATCTTTGGGGATCAAGATCCCCACGTGCCTGCTGAGGGTCGCGAAACGATTCTCAGTGCCCTGGCCACAGCGGGCGTTGACCATAGACCCCTGATTTACCCGGCCAATCACACCTTTATGCGCGACGATGGCTACCGCTACGACCCTGCTGCTACTGACGCGGCCTGGGCAGAGGTGGTGACTTTTTTGGCCCATGGTTTTGGCACTACTGTGTCGCATGCTTGAAAGGCCGGGTATGTTAAGGCGCAGTCAGGGATCGGGCATTCTGTGCGAATCGCAACTTTCTGTCCTACGACCTGGGGTATACGGTTAGAGTAAGAGGTGTTAGCAGGTTCACTAATACCTCGGCGAGAGGGTTTTGTGGGGAGAAGTTTCCCTGTCGATTTGCCGCTTCTGGAATGAGCCTGCACAGTTCCTCAATTTATCCAGGCGGCTGACTGCGCCCATTGTTTTTCCATCTGCCACGCTTGAATAGGGTTCCCATGGCACCTCAGATCGATGGCCTTTCGGGGCCGGTCTTCAACCAACGCAGCATGATCACCGCGCTGTCTCTGGCTAACCAAACCAGTTCTCTCACTAACCGGGTGCGCGATCTGCCCACGCCGCAGTTCATCAGTCTGCTCGACCAAATTACGGCGGAGTTTGAGCATTTTTTGCGCGCCATCGACATGATCAACAACGAGTCGTTGGAGGTCATGCTGGAGCAGATTTTGGAGGCGTTTACCCTCAAGATCGGTCAGATTCTTCAGGCTGAGCGCACCACCATTTTTATGGTGGATCAGGAAAAGCAGGAGCTGTGGTCGAAGATTGCCCAGGGGGATGGGGAGCGATCGCTCGAAATTCGCGTGCCCATGGGCAAGGGCATCTCGGGCCACGTGGCTACCCATGTGCTGCCGCTGAATATTCCCGACGCCTACGCCGACGATCGCTTTGACCCCACCCACGACAAAAAGACTGGCTACCGCACCCGCAGCATTCTCTGCATGCCGGTGTTGAGCAAAAAAACCGACAACATTGTGGCGGTGGTGCAGCTGCTCAACAAGCTCAACCACACCCCCTTCGACGAGCAAGACGAGCGCCACTTCAAAGAGTTTGCCGAATCCCTGGGGGTGATTCTCGAAAGCTGCAACTCGTTCTACATCGCCGCCCGCAACCAGAAGGGCGTGGCTGCTCTGCTCAAGGCGATCTCGTCGCTGGAGCAGAGCTTAGATCTGGAGAAGACCCTGCAATCTGTGATGGGAGAAGCCCGTCAGCTCATGCAGGCCGATCGCAGCACTCTCTGGCTGATCGACGATGAGAGCGGCGATCTGTGGTCAAAGGTAAAATCTGCCGATGGCAAATCGATGGTGGAGCTGCGCAATCCTAAAAACAGCGGCATTGTCGGCCATGTCGCCACTACTGGTGAACTGCTCAATATCCCCGATGCCTACCAGGATCCCCGCTTCAACCCCGAACCCGACAAACGCACCGGCTACCGCACCCGCAATATCCTCTGCATGCCGGTATTTGACTCGGGCGGCAAGCTGATTGCCGTCACCCAGCTAATCAATAAGGCCCAGGGCACCTTCACCACCTCAGACGAAGCCTTCATGCGGGCCTTCAACATTCAGGCCGGTGTCGCCCTAGAAAACGCCAAGCTGTTTGAGAGCGTTTTAGTCGAGAAGCAGTACCAAAAAGACATTCTACAAAGCCTCTCCGATGCGGTAATTTCCACCGATATGGACGGGCGAATTATCACCATCAACGATGCTGCCCTCCAGCTAATCGGTTGCCCCGAAGACACCGATCACAGTCGCACCATTCGCGATCGCTGGTGCGCGGCTCTACTCCACCGCCCGGTGTGGGAGGCGATCCCCGTTGAGAGCCTGCGCTGTCGCATTCAAGACAGCCTCAGTACCGGAGCGCGCCACTACGTGCCGGAGCAGAGTTTGCGGGTAGCGATCGCCCCTGGCCCTGGCACTGAGCTAGACCCGATCTCTGAGCTGGCCCTGCCCGACAGCGACAATCCTGCCCTCTACCGACCCTGGGGCGATCCGACCGGGACTCCGGTACCCAAAGAGGTGGTGCAGATCATTGAGCGCAGCATCAATCTCACCGTTAACCCCCTGACTAACCCCGAGGGCGGTGTGCTGGGCGGCCTGCTCGTGCTCGAAGATATCAGCCAAGAAAAGCGGATGAAGAGCACCCTCTACCGCTACATGACCCCCGGTGTCGCCGAGCGGGTGATGGCCCTAGGTGACGATCTGCTGATGAAAGGCGAGCGCAAAGATGTCACGGTGCTCTTTTCAGATATTCGCGGCTACACCACCCTGACCGAAGACCTGGAAGCCGACAAAGTCGTCGAAATGCTCAACGCCTACTTCGAAACCATGGTGGAGTCGGTCTTTCATTTTGAGGGCACCCTCGATAAGTTTATTGGCGACGCGCTGATGGCCGTGTTTGGTGCACCGTTGCCCCTGACTAACCACGCCTGGGCCGCTGTGCAAAGCGCCCTCGACATGCGGCGACGGCTAGCTAAGTTTAATAACGAACGCGGGGCTCTAGGGCAGCCCAAAATTCGCATTGGCATTGGTGTTAGCTCCGGCGAAGTCGTCTCGGGCAACATTGGCTCCCAGCGCAAAATGGAATACACCGTTATCGGCGACGGAGTTAACCTCAGCTCTCGCCTGGAGGGGGTGACCAAAGAGTATGGCTGCGACATCGTGATCAGCGAGTACACCTATGCCCTCTGCGCCGACAGAATTTGGGCCCGCGAGCTAGACCGCACCCAGGTTAAAGGCAAACAGCGCGCCGTTGGCATCTATGAACTGATCGATCAGCGTGACGCCCCGCTCACCGCCGATACCGAAGCCTTTCTCGGCCTTTACGCCCAGGCCCGCAGCGCCTACACCGCTATGCAGTTTGAGCAAGCTCTGCGCCTATTTGAGCAGGCCCAGCAGATGCGCCCCCACGACAAAGCCGTGACCGTGCACCTGAGCCGCGCCCGGCAATATTTAGTGCAGCCGCCCCCCGAAGACTGGGACGGGGTCTATGTCATGACGACAAAGTAGCGGCCAGGCTGCAACCTTGGTTTAGCCCTAGTTCTGCCATGGCTCCAGTCGCGGCGCTCATAACCCGCGTCTGACTCAGCCCATCTATCGGAGCCCATCTATCGGAGAAGGAGCAAACCCGGTAGGATGGGGGTTGTGTTCAAAACGAACACTTTTAGGTCGTTCTGTCGCCGATGAACCCACGCATGTCTCTGTTTGACTGGTTTGCCAATCGCCGTAAGTCAGGTCCCATTAGCGAAGACCGCCAGGAGCGAGAAATTGCCGACGGTCTCTGGACGAAGTGTGAACACTGCGACGTGCTCACCTACACCAAAGATTTGCGCACCAATCAGTGGGTATGTAGCGACTGTGGTCACCACCACCGCATCTTTAGCGACGAGCGCATTCGCCAGCTAATTGACGCCAACACCTGGCAGCCTCTCGATGTTCACATTCAGCCTCAAGATCCACTCAAATTTAAGGATCGCAAGGGCTACGGCGATCGCCTGCGCGATACCCAGGCCAAAACCAAACTCACCGACGCTGTGCAAACCGGCCTCGGCACACTAGACGGCTTGCCCGTCGCCCTCGGCGTCATGGACTTTCGCTTCATGGGCGGCAGCATGGGCTCGGTGGTCGGTGAAAAACTCACCCGTTTGATCGAGCGCGGCACCGCCACGAGCCGCCCGGTGATCATCGTCTGTGCCTCCGGTGGAGCCCGCATGCAGGAAGGCATGCTCAGCCTGATGCAGATGGCCAAAATTTCGGGCGCGCTTCAGCAGCACCAGGCAGCCAAACTGCTCTACATGCCGGTGCTCACTCACCCCACCACTGGGGGCGTCACCGCCAGCTTTGCCATGCTGGGCGACATCATTTTGGCTGAGCCCAAGGCCACCATTGGCTTTGCCGGTCGCCGCGTCGTCGAGCAAACCCTACGCGAAAAACTGCCCGACAATTTTCAAACCGCCGAGTACCTGCGCGACCACGGCTTTGTCGATGCGATCGTGCCGCGCACCCAGCTCAAGCAGACCTTGGCTCAGCTCATTCGTCTGCACCAGCCGGTCGCTGCCCCCGCTGTTGTCGATAACCACACCCCCTGGGCCAACGGCCTCAATGCCGCAGAGCCAACCCATATTGGCGTCGATTTATAACGGCGAGCATTGGGAATGGCCCCCTTCGGTGGCATGATAGACATTACGTGAATAATTTAATGGGGAAAACTCCGTTGAATTACATCTAAATCCAAGATCAGACGTGGAGTTTTGCCTCATGGGAAACTCTAGGTTCTAAGTTGGACTTAACATAGCTGTGTTGATTTCATACCCAAGCCCTATACATTCGAGGAGAACCATGTTGAAGAGATGCATTTGGCTAGTTGCGGTCGCACTCTTCTTTGTCAGCCACCTGGTCATGGGAGACGCTGTCGCGGCTGAGCTAGATGAAGCCACCCGTACTGTACAGCTCAATCCCGCAGGGGACACTTATGTGCTGTCTTTGGAGCAGGTAACCCGTGGCCGTCGCCAGTTTAACTACGCCTGTGGCACCTGCCACGTCGGGGGGATCACCAAAACCAACCCCACCGTTGGCCTTGATCCGGACTCCCTAGCCGGTTCCTTGCCTCCCCGCGATAACCTTGAATCCCTGGTGGCCTATCTGAAAGAGCCGATGACCTACGACGGTCTGACCGATATTTCTCAGGTACACCCCAGCAAAAAGAGTGCTGATATCTTCCCGAAAATGCGTAGTTTGACTGAGGAAGATCTCGTGGCGATTTCAGGCCATATTTTGCTTCAGCCCAGGGTGATTGGCGACATGTGGGGAGCTGGTAAGACCCGCTTCTCTGCTCCTCAAGTCTAGGGATGGATAGGTTACTTGGGTCTTCTCCATCGTTTGATGATTAAGCCCTGGAGTGTACACCTGCGATTTCTGCTCACAGAGTTTTGTCGGTTGCCGAGGACGGCAATTACTCCAGGGTTGAGGCCCCAAGTTACTGCGCAAAGCAGGTAATATGCCATAGGAAGGCTGTTCAACGGCTTCCTGACTAATTGAACTAGAGATACGAGCTTTAGAGGTAGTTATGCAACGTGTATTCCGCGCCGCCCAGCGTTTGGGCTTGGTTATTCTGTCTGCTCTTTTAGTGGTGGGTACTCTCACCCTGGCCTCTGCCCCCGCTGCGGCCACCAACTATGATGTGAAAATGGGTTCTGATGCGGGTCTGCTGGTGTTTGAACCTAGCACCGTCACCGTTAAGCCCGGCGACACCGTGACCTGGGTCAACAACAAAATGGCCCCCCACAACGTCGTGTTTGACGCTGCTGGTGTGCCCGGCGACAAGGCTCTGGCCGACAGCATTTCCCACACCCAGCTGACCTTTGCCCCTGGCGAGAACTACGCCACCACCTTTACCAGCGACATGCCTGCTGGTACCTACACCTACTACTGCGCTCCCCACCGTGGCGCTGGCATGGTAGCCAAGGTCATTCTAGAGAACTAGTCTTTTGACTCTGAGGTGCTTAAGGCCTCAGGCTTAACAATAGTTGTGAAAAAGGGCGTCCCATGGGACGCCCTTTTTTGCTGAGGGCTATCCTAATGGTGGGTTTTCGTTCTTCACGGTTGCTAGATACATTGGCCCACCCACGGTTGGACAGGCTATGCAGGTAAAAGATCTCACCCCAGCAGAATGGCCCTGGCCACTACTGCTGGATGCCGATCCGTCGCGATCGCTGATCGAAGCCTACATTCATCAATCTACGGTGATGGGGCTGCTGGCGGAGGAGTCTGTGATTGCTGTGGTGGTTCTGCTGCCGCGCGATCGCCAGGTAGTCGAAGTCATGAATATTGCCGTTGCCCCCAGCCACCAGGGCAAGAAGTTGGGGAAGTTGCTGCTGGCGGCGGCTGTGGAGCGATCGCGTCAGCAGGGAGCCAAGCGCATGATTGTAGGCACCGGCACCGCTGGCATTGGGCAGCTGGCCTTTTACCAAAAAATGGGCTTTCGCATGGAGTCGATCGATCGCGACTACTTTGTGCGCCACTATCCAGAGCCAATTTATGAAAACGGCATTTGGTGCCGCGATCGTGTCATTCTTACCTTAGATCTGTAGCCTGTCTTAACTTTCAGAGGACTAGGATGACCAAAGCAAAGCCCCACCTCTACCGGGTTGAGGTGACCTGGACGGGCAACACCGGTCAAGGCACCCAGAGCTATAGCGCTTACGATCGCGCCCACACCATTACCGCTGCCGACAAACCGGCGATCGCGGCCTCTGCTGACCCGGTCTTTCGGGGCGACAAAACCAAATACAATCCCGAAGAGCTGCTGGTCGCCTCGCTATCGAGCTGCCACATGCTGTGGTACCTGCACCTGTGCGCTGAGGCCCAGGTAATTGTCACCCGCTACGTCGACTATCCAATCGGCACCATGATGGAATCGGTAGAGGGTGGCGGGCAGTTCTCTAAGGTTTTGCTTCGGCCTATCGTGACCATTACGCCCGAGAGCGACAGTGTGCTGGCGGCACAGCTTCACGAACAGGCCCATCAAAAGTGTTTTATTGCCAATTCGATGAACTTTCCAGTGCAGTGTGAGCCATCGGTGCAGCTGGAACCCGACGGAAGTCCTAATTCGTCAGGTTCCAGCTGAGTCAGGCACGCCAGTACCCAGGGATGACCAGCAAGGGGCTGAGCGTGAAGCGGCTAGTAGGCAAATCAGATCCGCCGCAACAGGCCAGCCCCGGCGGCTTGATTCCACCACAGGGGCAGGCAGGCCTGACAAATAGCGGCTATGTGGCGATCGTCGGTGCCGCAACAGCCTCCCAGCACGTTCAGGTTGGGCAGTGCCTGCTTGAGCTCGCGATACTGGTGGCCCAGTTCTGCGGGGTTGCCGTCATCGAGGTCTTCGGCTTCGTCGAGTTCGGCATGGCTTTTGGTAGAAGCATTGGCCCGCAGGCCGCGAATGCGCTTGAGCCAAGGTTCGTCCGTAGCGAGAATGTGGGCAAAGTGGCTGGGGTGGGCACAGTTGATCATGTAGTAGGCTGGGCCATTGTCGGTAGCAGCATCGACCTGGGCGATCGCATCCCCCAACGCCTGCCCCGAGGGCAAACGGCCATCGGTCTCCACCGTAAAGGAAATCACTACAGGCATCTCGACCGCCTGGGCGGCGCGGGTAATACCCAACGCCTCTTGTACGTAGGTCATCGTAATGGCCGTCACCAGGTCGGCCTCGGTATCGCGAAACGCCGCGATCTGTGGCTGGTGGTAAACCTGAGCTTCCTCCGCAGTCAGAAAGCTCTCGGGATTATAGCCATCGCCCTGGGGGCCGATGCAGCCGCTGATGACAATGGGCGATCGCTCGGTGTCGTACTGGCTGCGCACGGCCTCTAGCAGTTGAATGGCCTGATACTGTACCTGGGTTAGGTCTTCGGGCGTGTAGCCCAGTTTGGCAGCCCAGTCGGCACTGGCGCGCCAGGTAGCGCTCTCGAGAACCAGACCCACCTGGTTTTCGGCGGCCAGAGCGGCATAGGTGCGAAAGTAGTTGTCTAGCGCCTGCTGGCCCTCGGTGTGGCGCAACAGGTCAAAGGCGGCAAAGTAGGGCAGATCAAAGCCGTTGTGGAAGATCAGCGTAGTTTCGATGCCACCGTCAGCTAAGAATAGGTGATCGGACAGCTGGGGCAAGTTGTGTCGATAGCGTGCCATAGGGGCCTCCTGGTCTGGGTGATAGATAATTCGGTCTTCAGCTGAGTCATCTCAGGGAAAGTACGGCGGGTTCGCCTGGGTCAAGGCTTTTGGGGGCGGGCTGCGCCCAAGCTACGGGTTAAGCAGCTAGGGATGATTGGTCGAGACGGCGACCCATGCCGGTCATGGCATAGGTGGGGCTGATCGCAATGGTGGCGGTTTTTTGAAAGCCGTGGCGCTGATAGAACGAGAGATTGCGGTGGTTGGATGACACTAGATAAGAGCCCACCTGTTGGGCATCGGCGGCGGCGATCGCAGGCTGAAGGAGCTGACCACCCAGACCCTGGCCTCGGGCTTCGGGCACCAGACCAATCCACAGGATTTCGTAGCGCGGCACGGTGGGCTCGTAAGCGCTGACCTGGTTGACAAGGTGTTCTAGTCGGGCAGCGGCAGCGGGGCCAGCAAAATGGGTGGCGGTTGCGATCGCCTCGTCTATCACCGCCTCAAACGCATCGCAAAAGAGGGGCACGTCGCTGGGATACCAGACGCACGCCCCTTGATCCGCTGGGGCCAGCCACACCTCTCCGCGCCGCAGACCATCGATCACAAAGGGGCGAAAGAAGGCCGTCAGCGCCTGTAGCCGCGTGTCCCACTGGGGGAAGATGAAGTCAAACATGGGGTCATCCACAAAGCTGCGGGCCAAAATCGCCGCTGCTGTAGACGTTTGATGCTCTGACAGTTTGACCAGGCCGCGATCGCCCAGGGCGGTGGGCTGCGCCACAGTAGAAGTCTGTTGGGACATAAGGTTCTCCGATGGGTTACTCAACATCTGAACCTACGGTACGAAAGGTGCCGATCCAGAACCGTTCCCAAAGCGTTCTCAAAGCGATCCGGCCCCGCTGGTTGGGGTGGGCAACCCCTCATGGTGGTGGGCCGCAAGCGGGATTTTCCCTAGGCCGGGGCAACCATAGCTGGGGCAACAGTCCCGGTGGTTCGACTGTCCGGGTCGTCATGATCCTCCACGACACCTACACTGGCCAGACAATCCTTTGCTTTAAGCCGCAACGGGCCGTGGCGATGTCAACCATAGCCCTCCCTGAAAATAACTGTAACCACTGCTAAAACCCGGTGGTTCACGGGTGCATGCATAAATTAACTTGGCGATCTATGGCCTGTTCTCATCGATTTAGGACTGGCTCAACAGGGCTGCGATCGCCTCCCGAATAAACGCCTCATCCTCAGAGTTTTGGTAGGGGTTGCCCGCCCGATGTCCCCAAATGGAGGGGATGGGCCGATACTCGGCATTGGGAATCAGTGCCGCCTCGGCCTCGCAATCCTCCGGGGTGAAGTACAGATCGGTGGTGGCTGGCATAACCAGGGTTTTGGCGGTGATTGACCCCATCGCTTTAGCGTAGTCGCCCTGGTAAACCGGATTATCGCTCACATCGCAGCGCAGCCAGGTGTCGATCATCGCCAGCAGGTTGTGGGGGTCGCGCTGGCGGTAGCCTGCCTCCCAGCCGCGCAGAATATAGTCTTCAAGCGAGTCGTAGCCCCAGGCCAGGTAGGGCTTGGCTCGGTAGTAGGCCTGGCTGGCGGCCCAGCTGGCGTAGATCTGGGCAAAGGTGTGAAAGCCGCGATCGGGAATGCCCTCAAACCGTTCGCCGTTCCAAGTCGGGTCGCTCGTGAGGGCGGCCCGCAGGCTGTAGAGAAAAATTTTGTTGTGATCGGTGGTTTTGGCGGTGCCGCAGAGGGCCGCCAGGCGCTGTACGCGATCGGGGTAGAGGGCTGCCCAGTGGTAGCCCTGCTGCGCTCCCATAGACCAGCCGTAGACCAAGGCTAGCTGGTCGATTCCCAGTTCTTGCGTAACTAGGGCGTGCTGGGCGCGCACGTTGTCGTAGTGGGTGAAGTAGACGCCGGGCTGGGCGACGGCTGGATCATTACTGGGCGAGGTCGAAAGGCCATTGCCGAGCATGTTGACCATCACCACGCACCAGCGATCGGGGTCAAGAATGCCACCGGGGCGCATAAGCCAGTCAACATCGGTGTGCTGCGCCCCGTAGGAGGTGGGGTAGAGGATGGCGTTGTTGCGATGACTATTCAGCTCGCCATAGACCTGATACACCACCTCCACCTGGGGCAGTACAACCCCGCACTGGAGGGAAAACTCCTGAAGCGCAAATCGCCCCGGTGTGGCCCTACCCATTAGCTAAAATCCGCCGCAATACTGCGATGGGCCTGCACGTAGCCAGCATCAATGCAGGCAAAGTAGGGCTTGAGCTGCTCGTGGGCCGCCGGTAGCGCCTGAAACGGAATTGATGGATAGAGGTGGTGCTCCGCGTGGTAGGGCATGTTCCACATTAGCCAACGCAGGGGCCAGACGGTGAGCGTGGTGCGGGTGTTGATCAGCGGGTTGGCGTCGTTGGGGCAGCCGGTGTGCTCGGCCAGCAGCACAACCCGCAGCAGGGGTTGACCCACCGCCAGCGGCAGCACCCAGTAGGTAAACAAAAACCACGGCTGGCCCAGCAGGGTCGAGACAACAATTACCGCTGTGTAGGCCAGCAGCTGAAGACGCACTGAACGAACTACCTCGGTGTGGGAGCTTTCGGGTAAGTAATATAGACCGTCGAGTTGCCCTAGGGCGACTTTGCTGTGGTAGCGCACCTTGCCGATCCACCAGGGAATGCCGCTCATCTGCCAGATGTAGTTGCTCAAGCTGGTAGGCTTGTCGTCTTCTAGCTCAGGGTCTTTGCCCAGAATCTGGGTGTAGCGGTGGTGCCACTTGTGGTAGCGCCGGTAAAACGTGCTGTTATAAAACGACAGCAGCCCCGCCAGCCAGGCGGCACCGTCATTGATCCGGGGGTTGGCGAAGGCGGTGCGGTGGCAGCACTCGTGCATGGCACAAAACATCAGCGCTAGGCTGGCTCCATAGACCACTAAGGCGGGCAGAGCCAGCTCCACAGGAGCGGTGGCCCAGAGGTAGCCGCTGATGGCCGTCACTGCCAAGTGGCCCAAAAACTGCCTGGCCCCGGCCCAGTTCGATCGCTGGTTGAGGGTGGTCAAGGTCGCCGCCGATAAAATCTGGCGCGGCTGACGGGGCAACGTGGCTTCGACCGCAGGGGTAGGATTCGTAAGCATGGTTAACGTTCTGGTAGAAAATGTTGGGGCAACGTCAGATAATTAAACGTGGGAAACAACCGGGTTGCGAAACGCCCAGACGCTCAAATCCCTTTTCCCACAAAAAACTGCTGACTAAATTGGCCAGCACAACGACCCTCGATCAACTTGTTATGACAAGTGAGCTTAGCACAATTATGCGGGGTGACCAAGCCGTTTTGAAGAATGTCCGCCGTCCGTTGATGGTTCCCTGACCATGGCTACTCCGCTACATGTCAGCATCTCTGAAAAGCTGCGCCACCAGATTGAGGCGGGGGAGTACCAGTCTGGCGATCGCCTGCCCAGTGAGCACCAGCTAATGGAAACCTTCAGCGTCAGCCGCATTACGGCCCGTCAGGCGGTGGCGAATTTGGTCAGCCAAGGATTGGCGATCGCCTACCGAGGCAAGGGCGTCTTCGTTACCCCCCAAAAAAAGGTCACCTATTCCCTCTCTACCCCGCTGGTGTTTCTGGAGCAGGATATGGCCCGTCAAGGGATCGCCTTCTCCTTTGAAAATTTAGTCTTTGAAACAGTGCCTGCACCGGCTGACGTCGCCACCGAGCTGGGCATTGTCAAAAAAACTGGAGTGTATCTGCAAAAAAAACTCCTGCGCATGGACGGTGCGGCTGGGGCAGTGGATGTTTCTTACTTGAGCACTGAATTGGGTGAACCCTTTGTCCCCCTGTTCAAGCGACAGATGACCTTTCCTACCCTGGCTGAAAACGGCATCCCGGTTGAACGGCTAGACGGCGTGATTGAATGCACCCACGCCGACTACGATCTCAGCAGCTATCTGGAGGTGCCGCTGGGCCACGCCCTGATGGTGTATCGCTATACGGCCTATACCCAGAACCAGCAGCCGGTGCTGCATGGATCCACGATTTCTCGCGCCGATCGCTTTTGCTATTCCCTCAGCACGCCAGCCAAAACCGATTGATGGGATTGACCAATCGATCAACCACAAACCTCAACGGTGGGCATCGACCTGGGGCCAGGGCTAACCGTTACCATGAGCTGCACCAAACCTGACGACCGATGCGATCGCCCCCAGCACTACCGGCTACGCCCCATCGCCTGACAGAACGATCGTTGGTGGGCTTCATGACGCTGCTATATGCGGTGCAGGCGGCCAGCAGCAATCCAGGCTTGGCCTATTTGCCCGTAGCCGCCTACCTGACCGATGCCCTGGGCTTTTCGGCAACACAGCTAGCTAGTTTTCAGGCTGCGGTGCTGCTGCCCTGGTTTACCAAGCCGCTGTGGGCGCTGCTAGCCGATGGGGTTGCGCTGGTGAACTATCGGATTAAAAGCTACCTGATCCTGTGCTACGGCCTGGTGGTGGCGGGATTTGGGGGGTTGGGTCTGGTGCCGCAGCCCACCGCTGTCGAGCTGCTGATCGGCATCAGCATCGTTTCTACGGCGGTGGCTGTCTCGGATGTGCTAGCTGATCGGTTAATGGTTGTAGAAGGGCAGCGGCGACAGCGGGCGAACCTGTTTCAGGCGGCTCAGTGGGTGGGGTGGGGCAGCACAGCGGTAGCCATGTTTTTGGCTGGAGGATGGTTGGCCGACCACGTTGCCCTACGCACAATCTTTTGGCTGAGTACCCTGCTGCCTGGGGTTGCCCTGGGGCTGGTGGTCTGGAAGCTGCCTGAAAGACCCGACGCTACCCAACGTCTGCGGGCCAGTTGGCAGCAATTTTGCCGAGCCTTGAGACAACCCTACCTGCGTCGGGTGATTGGCCTGGTCGTGGTGCTACAGATCAGTCCGCTGCCGGTGGACTACCTCTATCAGACCCAGGAGCTGGGCTTTGGCAATGGGGTGATTGGCCAACTCAAGGCGGTGGAGGCGGTGGGCACGGCTTTGGGGGCGATCGGGTTTGGGCTATGGGCCTGGCGTGCGCCGCAGCTGCCGCTGCTGAGCTTAGCTGTCATTGGCCAGGCGGGGGCCACCCTCAGCTTGGCTTTCATGCACGATGTGAATTCGGCCTATGGGGTTTACCTGCTGCGCGGTCTGCTGGGGATCGTTGGATTTCTGGGGTTGTTTGGGCGAGTTGTGCCCGCTTGCCCACCCCTGGCCGAGGGGCTTACCTACGCCCTGTTGATGTCAGTCTCAAACCTTGCCGTTAGCCTGGGGCTGGTGGTGGGCGGCACCCTCTACGACCTGGGGTTGCCCTTTGGCACTGTTGCCCTGGTCGGGACGGGCTACATCCTCGCCGTGGGCAGTTGGCTGATTTTTCGCCAGCCCTGACGTGGGTGGGCCGCAGCCTCGACGGTTATCCAGCTCCTTTTTGCCTCTTTAGCAGTGCAACGCCGAGCAATCGCCATTTTTCTAAGGGGCGAGCCAGGGTTTCCAAAAACTTGCGGAACAGCAAACGACTATTGGCAGTCTCCCACGGAGGCGATAGGCGCAGTGCTCGGTAAACCAACACTAGAGCTTCTCTGTAATGGCGTTGCTCCCAGCGCACTTTGGCCAGACAAGCGTAGACGATCGCGCCGATATACGCTTCGATATCTTCTTCCTCTATTGCGGCCAAGGCCATTTGGATAGCCTGGTGGGCTAGGCTGGCTTGGCCTAGGGCGGCGTAGCAGTAGGCCTGGTGAGCCGTGATAATCGCAATCGCGCCCTGCCCTTCCCCCATGCGTTGAGCCATGCCTTCGGCCTGTTTGAAGTAGGTCATGGCCTCAGCAAAATCGCTTAGACCGTAGGTATAAATCACGCCCAGATCGTTAAGGATGATGAACTCTTGGCTATAGGCGTGGATTTCGCGAGAGAGGGCAAGACTTTGCTGACCGTAGGCGATCGCCGCTGGCCAATCACGGCTGAGACAAGAACACCGACACAGCCCTGTGAGGGTACTGGCTTGCAGGGTCAGGTCGTTTTGATTTTGGCTCAACACTAAGCAGCGGTTGAAGTAAGGTAATGCTTTCTCTGGTTCGCCACGCCATTCGTACATCTTGGCAAAATGGTACAGCGTGGCTGTTTCTTGGGCTGAAAGCCGATGGGTTTGGGCCAGGGCCAACGCCTCCTGCAACACCTCCAGACTGCGGCGAGTGCGCCTGGTATAACCATTGGCTCGGGCAAGCTGCTGCAAAACCTTGGCCGTCGTTTCCCAGTCCGCCAAGGTTTGGGCCAGGGGTAATATCGCTTCTAGCTCTTTGATGACAGGGCGATAGCGCAAACATGCCATCTCTAAATCGGCCAGGCTATGGCGGGCCTTGACCTCTAGCCGCAGATTGGGTTGGGCGCGACTTTCTGCTAACAGAACTTCGTAGTGGTGTTTGGCTTTGTCGTAGGCTCCCAACTGCTGCCAGCAGTCTCCAGCTAGCTGCCGTAGCTCGGTCTGTAACTCTTGATCTACCCGGTCTAACAAGGCCTCACACAGCTCGACCTGTTCACGGCGGTGCCCCCACAGCCCCAGCTGCCGATAAAGAGCGATGCCATCGCTGACGGGAGCCGTAGCGATCGCCTGGGCGATCGGCCACAACTCCGCCTCACAGGCGTGATAAAACGCCTCTAGCCAGCCCCGCACCTGGTCTAAAGGGGCCTGGCTGTGAGGTCTGTAGTGCTCCAACCACTGCGCGATCGCCAGATAGTGGGCATATACCCAGGGCGATGAAAGATCCACCGTCGGCAGATTGGCCAACTGGCTGGGCCGCAATGCAGCCAGATCCCCTCCTAGGGTGCTGGCAATTAAGCTGTCTAGGGGCATAGCCTCTAGAGTTTTGTACTCAGGAGCTGGCAGGGTTGTCATCGCGGGTTCTCAGGTGACGCAGGTGGCTCAGGGCAGTGCTGCGGATTAAGTTGTGCTGGCGCAGGTGTAGCTGACCTTGCTCTATGAGGTCTTCGACCAGATAGCGATCGAGCAGCGCGTCTACCATGAGCTGCTGCTGGTCGAGATTGGGTTGCAGGGGGGCCAACAGATTCAGCCAAAAGGCCTCTACCACCGGGCGACGATAGACCGACCCTAGACAGAGCAGCCAGTAGGCCAATGGCACCTCCTGCCGCAGGCGGTCAAAGCTGGCTTCAACCCGCTGGCGCACAATTTGCCGCAAACGCCGGGTACAGGAATCAAGCCTCAGCCCATCGTCTTCTCCCTCCACGGGCAGGGCTTGGGCGACCTGCTCTAGCCGCTCGATCTCTTGGCCGTAGGTGCTCCAGTAAGCGTCGAAGTTGCCATGAAAAGGAGCGTTGAGAATTTCTCCCGCGATGATTTGGAGGGTGAGGGGGTGGCCCTCGTAGGCTGCTCCAATGCGGCGGAGCCGGTCTTGGGTCAGGCTATCGGCCTTGGGTTCTAGCCCCAATTGCTCGAATAACAGCATTTGCTCGGGGGGCGCTAACCCTTTGAGGGAAGCGCAGTGCCAGATGGATTGATAACGGCTGCCGAGCGATCGCAGCTCCACCGGAAACTCCTGCGTGGCCACCAGCACCACGCTCTTGCACGCTTGAGCCGCTAACAGGCGATGGAAAAACTGCTTCCACTCGGCGTCTTTAAACTCACTCCAGCCGGTGTCTTCGTTGCCCTGCAGCGCGGCTTCTAGCCCGTCTAGCACCAGCAAACTGGGCTGAGTTGCCAACTGGTTCACCACCGTACTCACTCTTTCTTCAGGCAAAAGCGAGGCGGTTTCTACAGGGCTGTCGCTCAGGGATGGGGCGATCTGGCTAAAGCTGGTTTGATCGCGGGCATCAAAGGTAATGCAGCGCTGGTTCGGCAAAGACGGTGCTAGCCGGTGGCGCAACTGATTGACCAGAGCCGTTTTGCCCACCCCGGTCATGCCTGTGATCAGCAGTAGACGGCAGTGCGTTTGGCTGCGCTCCACCAGCTCATCGAGCAGGGCGGCTCGCCCAACCCAAACCTCGCCGTAGTAATTGTCAGAGAGGGCTGGCTTTGCCGAGGGTGGAGTGCGATCGGCCACCTGTTGCCAATCGACCTGGGCTGCCTCACAAATCGCTTTGAAGTAATCGGCACTGATCGGAATCCGCTGCCAAAACCGTCGCAGGGTAGCGAGGGAGACATGGGCGCGATCGTACCAAGCCGCCGACTGCCGCCCCCATCCCCGTTGACGAATGGTGTCTTCAACCAGCTCTAGCCCCTTTAGTGATGCTTTTAACCGATCGCGCTTTTTGCTCATCAGCCCTGGTGACTAGTTGATTCCTTGATTCAATTCCGTTAATCCTACGGCGCGATCGCCAATTCACCCACGAAAAATCACCAAATAACCGCAAATATTACTGAGTCAACCGTAGAGACATGGCTCAGTATATTGACCAACCATAATGAGATACCTGACTTTTCCTAGGCAGGTAAGTTTTACAGAGGCGAAGACGATGGCGTTGGCATCAATGCTGTTTAACGCTCAAGTAATAAAGTGTCTAACAAAGGCATAGTGAAATTAATCACAGCGGTGTTCAGCATCAATGGCCAACTTACTCTTTGACGCCGGGCTAAGTTATGACCACAGAAATTCTATAGACCCTTGACCATAGTGGAGAGACGATGGCCAAACATATATTATGAATCCGTGTCCAAAGGATTGAATAAGTTAAATGCAAGTTGAATCGACCCTTCTTGGTGTCGATAAATAAGTTTTTTATGGCACCTAAGGAGAAGGCAATGAGAGGAAATGAGGTCAAACCTTTTGCCAGCATTCATATAAACTCAGTGCCAGAAATAGAGGGTATCTATGCAATTTACGACGAAACCGCAGAAGACTTACCTGTCTATCTCGGAAAGGCAAATAATATTCGCAATCGGCTGAAGGAACTCTTTATTGGTCATGGAAGTAAAACAATCGACCTGTTGACAGATCAGGGGCATGACCTGTGGTTCTCATTTGGCTATTCAAATAATCCCCATGGTACTGAAGCTGCAGAATTGACAAAACTTTCTTCTGTGGGTCATGAGAAGCGATTAGTTAAGTACTTGGAGGAAGTCTGAGCGCTATTAGTGAAAATGCTAGTGCGGCACTTCTAATAAGAAAAACTAGAGTGCTGAATGTTTAGAAAATGCTTTGTCTACTACATCGCTTCTGCCGCTAGTCTCAACCCATCATTAAGTGCTGAGATTAGTCGGCTAGCCCTGTGGCCACAGGGCTAACGCGTCACAGGTTTGCTGGGCGATTGAGTCAGCCTCGTTATACTGATTACACGCGTCAGGGCTGCAACCTTTGGGCAAGCCGTGACGTCAGCAGAACAATCGGTAGGAGGTCGCGATGCAACATCGAGCCGGTCAAGTCGCAACGGCAGTAGTATTCATCAGCCTGGGCCTGGGTGCCCTAGTAGCTCCAGCGGGGGCGGCTGAGTCGGTGCGCCTTAATTACCGGGGGTTTAGCCGCACGGTGCCCGTAGCGCTGTTGGCTGCTTTGGCCGAAACTGGAGAATCGTCTGGGCCGCTCGGCGGGTTGCTCGATCAGGCGGGGCAAAATCCGGCAGAGCTGCGATCGCTGCTAACTCGCCCGCTGCCCGTCAACTCGGTTGTGCTCGATCGCTCTCTCAACAGCGGCCCTGGAGAGTGGGCGCTTGACCAGCTCGGCGACTCTATTCATACCGGCAAAGGCGAGGCCGATCGCCAGGCGCTGCGATCGGCCCTGGTGCTGTCAGCCAGCGACGATAACCAGATCACCCTGCTGGAGGTGCTGCAAAAGTACCCCACCGAAGAAGTGGTGCTAGAGGGCGATCGCATTCAGGATGCCTACAATAGTCTGGCCAGTTTTCTGCGACCCCTGTCAATTTTTCTGTAGTCTTCTCCCATTGAGAGCCCTTGGCCAGCTCAACGGTTCAGAAGTGAAACGGCGATCATCCCCACCACAATCGTTACCACCAGTAGCGTCAGCGGCTCTAGCTTAAATTCCGAGTCTTTGCTAGAGCCCGTGGCGTAAAAGAACGCGAAAAACACCAGCAATATCACAACTAGGTCTAGGCCAGTAAACACAACGCATTCTCCTAGGGCCGACTCAAACTCAACGTGCAGCGGTAACGGCGAAAACTGAGCTTGACCGAAAGTTTGCTCCAGCCAGAGCCGTTTTGTCTCGCTACCAACTTAAGCCAGTATTTTAGCCGCCCTAGCCAAAACTGAACTCTGAAATAAAAGCCTAGCTCTTGCCTGGGTAAAAGTTTACCCAGGCATTTCTTCTATTCTTCTATGGAAAGGGGCGGGCTAAAACGCCGATCGGCTGACCATGTCGCGGGGACGTTTTTTGATCAGCGTGGGGTCGAGGTAGGTAATGGCTTCGGCGCACGATCGCACCCGTTCAATGGGCTCAAATACATTGACTTGGTAGACGATTTGGTTATCCCAGTCGAGGGCAGTGAGCCAGCCGCTGCGAGGGTGGTAAACGCCAGTATCAATATCGAGCCAGCCGCGCCCAGCGACGATTTGGCCAGGGTCTACGCCGGGAAAGGTAAAGGTAATGGTGTGGCCGGTAATGATCAGCTTGTCGGAGAAAAAAGGCGTCAGGCTGCTGTGGAAGGTTTCACGGATCCAGCACATTTCGTAGCTGCTCTGTTCGGCGATGGGCAGCATGGGGTTGACCCCAGCATGCACCAGCCACAGATCGCCCAGGTCAATGTATAGGGGCAGCTGGCGCAGCCAGTCAAGGTGGTCTTCGAGGGTGGCGGCGGAGCCGTGGTAGCTGGATAGAGTGGCCTGACCACCGCTAAAGATCCAGCCCTGGAGGGTGGGAGGATTGATCTTGCCGTCGACAAAGGTGTCGAGAATCAGCTGCTCATGGTTGCCCCGCACGCAGCCAGCGGCGTTACGGCGCACAAAGTCAACCACATCAGCACTCTTAGGGCCGCGATCGATCAGGTCGCCGACACAGTAGACTTTATCGTCGGGTTCTGGGGCGATCGCCTCCCACAGCCGTTGCAGACCATCGAAGTGACCGTGAATGTCGCCAATAAAAATGCGTCGGGGCATGGTGTAGGAAATCCATTGCCTTTATTATGCCTTAACCCCAAACTCAACTCCTGGTTTTTCATAATGCTTAGATGTTTAAAGGCCATTCAAAGCGGAGTTTCTAACCAAGGTTGGAGATTTGCGATCGCCTAAAAGGCAAACCGCTTACTTCTGGAGGCAGATGGCGTTTATTCTCATTATTCTCAGGCATAATAAAGGCCAGCTTATAGCACCTAACCTATGCGCCGTTCCCGATCTCGTAGCTCGCTGTCTACGTCTTCTGCCCATCGAATGTCTCCTCAGCGGCGACGAGGACAGCGGCGGGCCGACCCTTTGCGGCGCTTAGCCCGCCACACCCCAGTGTTTGAGCTGAGCGCTCGGCTAGGAGTAAACGGTTTTTTAGTGCTGGTATCGGCGGTGTCACTGGGGCGTTTGGTGCCTTATCTCCAGGCTCAGGTGCAGCAGCTAGAGGTAGTGCGCCGCGACCTTGACCAGGCCGAAGTCACCCATGCCCGTTTACGAGCCGATTTTGATCGCTACTTTGACCCCGCTCAGTCAGGCCGGATCATTCAGGAGCAAACGGGCTATCGCACCAAGTCAGAACGCCAGGTGGTCTGGACGGATTAGGCGAGCCTAGTCGGTAAACGCAAGCTCCCGCTGAATGTAATGCTTGTAACTGGTCAAGAAACTGGCATAAGAGCGCCACATCCATCTGATGCCTGAATATAGTGCGATGCTCAATGTCAGGCCAATGGGGCAACAGCGGGTATGACTAGAGCGGGCGTGTTGCGTGAATGAATCAGTCTATTTGATTCAAGGCATCCTGCCTTGGTTGCTTATTCACAACCTTATAGTAAGCAATCAAGCTTGGGCTACTGTACGAAAAAAATCATTTTTGCTGCGATCGCAAATCTGTCATCAACATATTAATTCGCTCGGCGACATCAGCTTTTGCCTCTGGATCAGCATCATGCAAAAACACGTCTAGCACAAACCAACGACACAGCGGCAGATCAATAAAAATTAATCTTAGAATCAACTGATTCAAAACCTCGGTCACTAGCTCGTCCGGTAAGCGCCGGATTTCATCCCGAATGGCTAAGGCAGTCTCTAAGTCCCGGCTTTCACCGACTTTTGTGACAGCTTGAACTACAGCTTCGACCAGTTGGGGTAAATTGATTCCCCACTGACTCGATTCATTCGGTAAGGATTGGTCGTCCAAGGGAATTGCGGGTTAGTAGGGGAGCTGGTATGGGCAGTAGATAACTAACAGTCGGAAATGTAATTACGATCCATTGCCAACTACTCGCCATCCAGCCTGCAAGCAACTATTGTGTAAATTTAAGCGTAATGGCTAGCCTACCTAAATTGAGCCAAAACTGCTATATCGACATCTCTCTTTAGACTGATCAATGATAATTTAGCCTTCTGTCCAAGGTATGAAGCCGATTCTATCCTTTGCGGTAGATGATCCATAAGGGGGAGCGTGTTTGTCCTTTGAAAAGCCTTTCGCTGTAGAAACCTACTACCTCACGGTCTCAAGCGTCATCGGATGCGTCCCACTTTTGTAGCCCTTAACCCCAAATTCCTCTCCCAGAGCGGGAGAGGAACATTGAATCCGGCTCCCCTTCGCCCTTTTTGGAAAAAGGGGTTGGGGATGGGGGGTTACTTGCAAAATTGGATTCAGCATCATCTTTTTTTATCACCATCCTCACCACAAGCAGCCGTAGAAGTTTATGACAACCGCTCAAACCCTCACTGAGACCAATAGCTTCGACCTGAAGCAACTGCTTAAAGTTTTGACCGAAGTGAAGAAAGGAAATTTTTCAGTGCGAATGCCGGTTGATCAGACGGGGATCGCCGGAAAAGTTGCTGATACGCTCAATGACATCATTGACAAGAACGAGCAGATCGCGACGGAGCTAGAGCGGATCAGCGGAGTGGTGGGGAAAGAGGGCAAGACGAACGAACGGGCTTCGTTAGGTGGAGCAAAAGGGTCGTGGAAAGCCTGTGAAGGGTCAATCAACACGCTGATTGTGGATTTAGTGCAGCCCATGGCGGCGATTACACGGGTAATCCGATCCGTAGCCAATGGTGACCTGTCGCAGGCGATCGCAACGGAGATCGAAGGGCGATCGCTGCAAGGGGAGTTTCTGCAAACGGCACAAATTGTCAACACAATGGTGGCCCAGCTGCAGTCCTTTGCTTCTGAGGTGACGCGAGTGGCGCGGGAAGTGGGAACCGAGGGGAAACTGGGCGTGCAGGCCGAAGTCAAAGGGGTGGCTGGCACCTGGAAAGATTTGACCGATAACGTGAACTCGATGGCGGGGAACCTGACGGCGCAGGTACGGAACATTGCCGAAGTGACGACCGCTGTGGCCAACGGCGACCTCTCCAAGAAAATTACGGTCGATGTCAAAGGCGAAATTCTTGACCTGAAAAGCACCATCAACATCATGGTGGATCAGCTCAACTCCTTCGCCTCTGAGGTGACGCGGGTGGCGCGGGAAGTGGGAACCGAAGGAAAGTTGGGTGTGCAGGCGCAGGTGCCTGGGGTAGCTGGCACCTGGAAAGACCTGACGGATTCCGTGAACTCGATGGCGGGGAACCTGACGGCGCAGGTGCGAAACATTGCCGAAGTGACGACCGCTGTGGCAAACGGTGATTTGTCCAAGAAAATTACGGTGGATGTTAAAGGCGAAATTCTTGACCTGAAAAGCACCATCAACACAATGGTGGATCAACTCAACTCCTTTGCCTCTGAGGTGACGCGGGTGGCGCGGGAAGTGGGCGCTGAGGGTAAGCTGGGCGGCCAGGCCGAGGTGCGCGGCGTGGCGGGCACCTGGAAAGACCTGACCGATTCGGTAAACTTCATGGCCGGTAACTTGACCGGACAGGTGCGAAACATTGCCGAAGTGGCAACGGCGATCGCCAACGGTGACCTGTCCCGCAAAATTACGGTCGATGTCAAAGGTGAAATTCTGGAGCTGAAAAACACCGTCAACACGATGGTGGATCAGCTGAATTCCTTTGCCTCTGAGGTAACGCGGGTGGCGCGGGAAGTGGGCACCGAAGGAAAGCTGGGCGTGCAGGCGGAAGTGCCTGGCGTTGCTGGCACCTGGAAAGATCTGACGGACAACGTAAACCTGATGGCGGGCAATTTGACCGGGCAGGTGCGAAACATTGCTGAAGTGGCAACGGCGATCGCCAATGGTGACCTGTCCCGCAAAATCACGGTCGATGTCAAAGGTGAAATTCTGGAGCTGAAAAACACCGTCAACACAATGGTGGATCAGTTGAACTCCTTTGCCTCTGAGGTGACGCGGGTAGCGCGGGAAGTGGGAGCCGATGGCAAACTGGGCGGGCAGGCGCAAGTGCGTGGCGTTGCTGGCACCTGGAAGGATTTGACTGACTCAGTAAACTTCATGGCGGGTAGTTTGACGGCGCAGGTGCGGAATATTGCCGAAGTGACCACCGCTGTGGCCAATGGCGATCTTTCCAAAAAAATTACGGTAGACGTAAAAGGCGAAATCCTCGACCTGAAAAGCACTATCAACATCATGGTGGATCAACTCAACTCCTTTGCCTCGGAGGTGACGCGGGTGGCGCGGGAGGTGGGCACTGAAGGGAAACTGGGCGTCCAGGCCGAGGTGCGCGGGGTGGCTGGCACCTGGAAGGATTTGACCGATTCCGTGAACTCGATGGCGGGCAACCTGACAGCGCAGGTGCGGAATATTGCCGAGGTGACAACCGCTGTGGCCAACGGCGATTTGTCCAAGAAAATCACGGTGGATGTCAAAGGTGAAATTCTGGAACTGAAGAACACGATCAATACGATGGTGGATCAACTCAGTTCCTTTGCCTCTGAGGTAACGCGGGTCGCACGGGAAGTGGGAACGGAAGGGAAACTGGGCGTGCAGGCGGAAGTTCCTGGCGTTGCCGGCACCTGGAAGGATTTGACCGACAATGTGAACTCGATGGCAGGCAACCTCACCGGGCAGGTGCGAAACATTGCTGACGTGGCAACGGCGATCGCCAACGGTGACCTGTCCAAGAAGATTACCGTGCAGGTGAAAGGTGAAATCTTGGAGCTGAAAAACACCATCAACATCATGGTGGATCAGCTCAGCTCCTTTGCCTCTGAGGTAACGCGGGTGGCCCGAGAAGTGGGTGCCGAAGGCAAGCTGGGTGTGCAGGCTGATGTCCGCGGCGTGGCTGGCACCTGGAAAGATCTAACCGATTCCGTCAACTTCATGGCCGGCAGTTTGACGGCCCAGGTGCGGAACATCGCCGCAGTGACAACCGCTGTGGCCAACGGCGACTTGTCCAAGAAAATCACGGTGGATGTTAAGGGCGAAATCTTGGAGCTGAAAAACACCGTCAATACGATGGTGGATCAGTTGAATTCCTTTGCCTCGGAGGTGACGCGGGTGGCGCGGGAAG
Source organism: Phormidium tenue FACHB-1052 (assembly GCF_014696675.1). Lineage (GTDB taxonomy): Bacteria > Cyanobacteriota > Cyanobacteriia > Phormidesmidales > Phormidesmidaceae > Nodosilinea > Nodosilinea tenuis_A. The sequence continues at coordinate 589,385 of NZ_JACJQN010000001.1, read as the reverse complement.
TCGGCGCCGAAGGGAAGTTGGGCGTCCAGGCAGAGGTGCCTGGGGTGGCGGGCACCTGGAAAGATCTGACCGACTCGGTAAACTTCATGGCGGGTAGTTTGACGGCGCAGGTGCGGAACATTGCCGAAGTCACAACGGCGGTGGCGAACGGCGATCTCTCCAAGAAAATCACGGTCGATGTCAAAGGTGAGATTCTTGACCTAAAAAGCACCATCAACATCATGGTGGATCAGCTCAACTCCTTTGCCTCTGAGGTAACGCGGGTGGCGCGGGAGGTGGGCACCGAAGGCAAACTGGGTGTACAGGCGCAGGTGTCTGGGGTTGCCGGCACCTGGAAAGACCTGACCGACTCGGTAAACTCGATGGCCGGCAACCTGACGGCGCAGGTGCGGAACATTGCCGAGGTCTCAACCGCGATCGCCAACGGCGACCTGTCCAAGAAAATTACCGTAGATGTGCGCGGTGAGATTTTTGAACTGAAAAACACCGTCAACACGATGGTGGATCAGCTGAGTTCCTTTGCCTCCGAGGTAACGCGGGTGGCGCGCGAAGTGGGCACCGAAGGCAAACTGGGCGGTCAAGCCCAGGTAGTTGGCGTAGCCGGTATCTGGAAAGATCTGACCGATAACGTCAACTCCATGGCCGGCAACCTGACGGCGCAGGTTCGAGGCATCGCTAAGGTCGTGACTGCCGTCGCCAACGGCAACCTAAAACAGAAGCTGATGCTGGATGCCAAAGGGGAAATTGAAACCCTGGCCGACACGATCAACGAGATGATCGACACGCTGGCAACCTTCGCCGATCAGGTGACAACCGTAGCCCGGGAAGTAGGGATTGAAGGAAAACTGGGTGGTCAGGCGAAAGTGCCGGGGGCATCAGGCACCTGGCGTGATTTGACCGACAACGTGAATGAACTGGCGGCCAACTTGACCACTCAGGTACGCGCGATCGCCGAAGTGGCAACCGCCGTGACCAAGGGCGATTTGACGCGGGTGATTGCGGTTGAGGCCCAGGGCGAAGTTGCCATTCTGAAAGACAACGTCAACCAGATGATTGCCAACCTGCGCGAAACCACCCAGAAAAACATCGAGCAAGACTGGCTCAAAACCAACCTGGCAAAATTTACGCGGATGTTGCAGGGTCAGCGCGACCTGGAAACGGTTTCCAAGCTGATCTTGTCCGAACTGGCTCCTCTGGTATCCGCTCAACACGGCGTATTCTACCTGCTAGAAACCAGCGAGATCCATCCACCAATCCTGAAATTGCTCAGCACCTACGCCTATCGAGAGCGCAAGAGTCTAGCCAATCGCTTCTATCTCGGCGAAGGCTTGGTCGGACAATGTGCCCTGGAGAAAGAGCGAATTCTGGTCACTGAGGTGCCCTCAGACTACATCAAAATCAATTCTGGCCTGGGTGAAGCTTCGCCGATGAATGTGGTCGTGCTGCCCGTTCTGTTTGAGGGGCAAGTGACGGCAGTAGTCGAACTCGCGTCCTTCAACCGCTTTAATGAAATTCACCTCACCTTCTTTGACCAATTGACCGAAAGTATCGCGATCGTTCTCAACACGATCGCCGCCAGTATGCGAACCGAGGAACTGCTCAAACAGTCCCAATCTCTGGCAGAAGAAATGCAGGGCCAGCAAACTGAGCTCACCGACACCAACCGGCGTTTGGAGCAGCAGGCGCAATCCTTGAAAGCGTCAGAAGACTTACTCAAGAGCCAGCAAGAGCAACTACAACGGACCAACGAAGAACTACAAGAAAAAGCCGAACTATTGGCGAAGCAGAACAGGGAAGTGGAGCGCAAAAACAGCGAAATTGAGCAGGCGCGATTGTCTTTGGAAGAGAAAGCTGAACAGCTAGCGCTCACATCTAAATACAAGTCTGAGTTTCTGGCAAACATGTCCCACGAACTCCGAACTCCGCTGAACAGCTTGCTGATTCTGGCGCGACTGCTGTCTGACAACAGCGAGAATAACTTGACCCACAAGCAGGTGGAATATTCTCAGACCATTTACTCCGCGGGCAATGACCTGCTAGGGCTGATTAACGACATCCTCGATCTGGCGAAGATCGAATCCGGCACCATTTCAGTCAATGCCGAGCCGATCCTGTTCGCCGATCTGCAAGTTCATCTAGAGCGTACCTTTCGCCAGGTTGCCATCGATCGCAAACTCGATTTTTCCATGCGCTTCAGCGAGCAACTACCACGCACCCTCTACACCGATGCCAAGCGGCTGCAACAGGTGTTAAAAAACCTGCTGGCAAACGCCTTCAAGTTCACAGAGCGGGGACAAGTCGAGTTAGAAATTAGCGTTGTTACCCAAGGCTGGAGTCTAGAGAAAGCCAGATTAAATCAGGCGGATCAAGTAATTGCCTTTGCGGTGACCGATACGGGCATCGGCATTGCTCCCGAGAAGCAGCAGATTATCTTTGAAGCCTTCCAGCAGGAAGATGGAACAACGAGCCGCCGCTATGGTGGCACCGGTTTAGGCCTGTCGATTAGCCGGGAAATCGCCCAGCTTTTGGGAGGTGAAATTCGCCTGATGAGTGAACTGGGTCAGGGCAGTACGTTTACCCTATATTTGCCATTGACCTATGTGGAGCGCCAGGAGAACGGGGAGACAGGCAGATGGGACGGTAGGGAGCAGAGAACCATGCCGGTAGAAACTCGCAGAGCGGGCTCCACGGCTTACCCGGTTAACTCGACGATCGCCCTGCGCCCCCCAGAAGTCGCGTCACCCGCCCCGTCAGGGGGAATCCGAGATGCTATTTCTGTCACCGCAACTCAGGTGGGTACCTTTTCAGTTGATCCGATGCTGGAAGACGATCGCGTTTCGATTCAACCCGACGATCGCTCTTTGCTCATCATTGAAGATGATGTTAACTTCGCCCGCATCTTGCTCGATCTGTCGCGGGAACACGGCTTCAAAGGCTTAGTTGCCACCCGGGGAGATGTGGGACTCCAGATGGCGCGAGAATTTCAACCCTCCGCCATCATGCTTGACATCCGGTTACCCGTTTTGGACGGTTGGACCGTGCTCAACTATCTCAAGCACGACCCTGATACTCGCCACATTCCGGTTCACATCATGACCGTAGAAGATGGGCAGGGTCGCAGCTTGCGACAGGGCGCGATCGCCTACCTCCAAAAACCCGTCAGCAGTGAATCTCTGCTCAATGCCCTGGCCAGCATGAAAGAGTTTGTGGAACGGTTAGTCAAGAGCTTGCTAGTGGTAGAAGACGACGACCAGCAACGCCAAAGCATCGTCGATTTGATTGGAAATAGCGATGTCAGCATCACGGCAGTGGCCACCGCTGCCGAAACCCTAGCCGCTATTCGCGCCGAACAGTTTGATTGTGTAGTTCTCGATCTGATGCTGCCCGATGCTAAGGATTTTGAGCTACTCGAACAAATCAAACGCGAACCGAACCTAGGTCGCCTGCCAATCATCGTCTACACGGGCAAAGATCTAACCACTCAGGAAGAAACAGAACTGCACCGCCTGTCTGACACCTTGATCATCAAGGATGCGCGATCGCCCGAACGCCTGCTCGACGAAACCAGTCTGTTCCTCCACCGGATTCAGGCAAACCTACCTGATCACCAACGGTCGATGCTAGAACAACTACGGCGGAACGATCCGATTCTGGCAGACAAAAAAGTGCTGATTGTAGATGATGATGTTCGCAACATCTTTGCCCTTACCAGCCTGTTAGAGCGTCAGCAAATGCAGGTGCTCTACGCCGAAAGCGGCCAAGATGGCATCAGTGTTTTGCAGGCAAATCCTGATGTTGATGTAGTACTGATGGATATTATGATGCCTGGAATGGACGGCTATGAAACCATGGGGGCAATCCGACAGATTAGTCAGTTTGCCGATTTACCGATGATTGCCCTCACGGCTAAAGCCATGAAAGGCGATCGCGAAAAATGTCTGGAAGCAGGTGCAACCGATTACATTACGAAACCGGTCGAAATGGAGCAACTGCTGTCACTACTACGAGTCTGGCTCTCCCAATCCAGAGACTAGGTGCTAGAGGGTGAGAACTGGGCTCCTCTCACCCCCAACTCACGCTTTGCTTGGCAGTTCGTCCTCTCCGTCCTCCAATTCTCCACACCATGTCCTTTGAGCTCAAAGCCAACATTCTTCTGGTTGACGATCGCGTAGAAAACTTGATCGCCCTAGAAGAAATTTTGTGCAAATTGGGGCAGAACCTCGTGACCGCCCAATCAGGGAAAGAGGCGCTTCGCTGTCTGCTGAATCAGGATTTTGCCGCAATTTTGTTAGATGTAGAAATGCCAGGCATGGATGGATTTGAAACCGCATCCCTGATTCGGCAGCGAGAGCGATCGCAACATACCCCAATCATCTTTGTCACTGCTTTTGGCACCGACGATCACTTGCAGATGAAGGGCTACGCGTTGGGAGCAGTGGATTATTTACTCAAACCAATTAACCCTGACATTCTCATTTCTAAAGTCTCTGTATTTGTTGAATTGTTCAAAAAGACCCAGGAGATCCAGCGGCAATCAGCGGAATTAGCTATGCAGAAGATCGAGATTATCCAAGAACAGCTTGCTCGTCAACAAGCAGAATCTGCCAACCGCATGAAAGATGAATTCATGGCGATCGTTTCCCATGAACTACGAACCCCGCTCAACTCGATCTTAGGCTGGTCAAAACTATTGCTAGCAGGCAAACTTGACGAGAGCGCGAAGAGTCGTGCGATCGAAACGATTAATCGCAATGCCCTATCTCAGGCGCAACTCATTGATGACATCCTGGATGTTGCCCGCCTTACCGGCGGCAGAGTGAAAATTCATCAACAGCCGGTCAATTTACTCAACTTGATTTCAGAAGAACTGGAGTCCATTCGTCCTGCCGCAAACGAAAAAGGTATTCAACTGACGGGTGAGTTTATGCCCGATCCCTGCATTGTCAGCGGCGATATGCAACGCCTACAGCAAATCATTCGCAACTTACTCTCAAATGCCATTAAATTCACGCCAGAAAGTGGGCGAGTTGAGGTGGGGTTAAAGCGAATTATGGGTGATGAGTCATGGATAATTAGCAGAGACCAAGAGTCACAACGAACGACCCAACCCCCCTCACCAATCCCTGCATTTGCCCAAATCACTGTAGCTGACACCGGCATCGGCATTGACGCTGATTTTCTACCTCAGATTTTTGAATACTTTCGCCAAGCAGATTCCTCTTCCACCCGTCCTCATGATGGGTTAGGGCTAGGATTGGCGATCGTCCGCCAACTCGTTGAGCTTCACGGCGGCAAAATTGACGCTGCTAGCGAGGGCAAGGATAAAGGCACGACCTTTACTATCTTGCTGCCGTTGCACATTCCAACCCAACTTGATCCATCTTTCGATATGTCAAACCCGGAGTCAGTGCATAGCAATTTAGCCCTAGAGAATATCTCTGTTTTGGTAGTAGATGACAATGTTGATAATCGAAATTATCTAGTAACCGCGCTGGAGCTAGCGGGTGCTCAAGTCACGGCGGTGGCGACTGGACAAGAGGTGATAGATTACCTGCAACACTCACACCCCGACGTGTTGTTAAGTGACATTGCCATGCCCAACGAAAATGGTTATGAACTACTGCAACGGGTTCGGATGGTTGAACAAGAACGGGGGATAACAATCCCGGCGATCGCCCTAACGGCCTTTGCCAAGCAAGAAGCTCGAGATCAAGCCCTCGCAGGTGGCTTCCAACAATTTCTCTCCAAACCCATTGATCCAATTCAGTTAATTGAAGTCGTAGCAACGGCAGCCAGAACAAAAGTCGGCAATCTGACAGCCCTCTAAACACGCATTAAAACTCTTTGATAGTCCCTGACAGCTAATACTAAATCCTGCTTGGCTATCCACGCTTTAGAAGGGCAAATGCGATAAAGCCCCTGGCTTGGCTATGCCTACACCCCTAAGGTTTGGCCTCTTGGGAATCGGGGTTATGTAATTCGGATTTGGGATTAAGGATAAAAGGTAGTGGTCGGTAGACCAAGGCCTTCTTCAAGACCCATCATTAGGTTGAAGCACTGCACGGCCTGAGAGGCCTGGCCTTTCATCAGGTTGTCGATCGCCGACATGACCACTACCCGCCCGGTGCGGGCGTCGGTTTCGAGGCCGATGTAGCAGCGGTTGGTGCCCCAGGCCCACTTGGTTTGGGGGTAGGTGCCGCTGGGCAGCACCGTCACCCAGGGGGATGATCGGTAGAAAGCGCTGTAGATGGTGAGCAGGTCGTCGCGCACCAGGCCAGGGTCGCGCAGGGTGGCGTAGATGGTGGCCAAAATGCCCCGCACCATCGGAATCAGGTGCGGCGTAAACTGCACCGTGACCTCTTGACTGGCCAAATGGGTGCAAATTTGCTCAATTTCGGGGGTGTGGCGGTGACGGGCAACGCCGTAGGCTCCGAGAGAGTTGCTGGCTTCAGCCAACAACATGCCGGTTTTGGCTACCCGTCCGCCGCCCGAGGTGCCCGATTTAGCGTCAATAATTAGGGTTTCGGGCTGGGCGAGGCCCTGTTTGAGCAGGGGGGCAATGCCGAGCAGGCTGGCGGTGGGGTAGCAGCCGGGGCAGCCCACCAGGCGGGCGTTGCGAATACGATCGCGAAACAGCTCGGGCAACCCGTAGACGGCTTCGACGGCGGTGGTCTGGTCGGTGCGATCGCCCCCGTACCACGACTGATAGGTATTCAAATTTTCAAAGCGGTAGTCAGCCGAGAGGTCGAGCACCCGACAGCCTCGCTCTAACAAGGTAGGGGCCATGGTGTAGGCCAGCCCGTTGGGCAGCGAGAGAAACACTGCCTGGCAGCGCTGGGCAATTTCGCCCAAGTCTACAGCTTCTACCGTCAAATTTACGGAGTCAGCCAGGTGGGGATAGATGTCGGTGTAGGGCTGTCCGGCACTGCTGTCGCCTCCCAAATAGACCAGCTCCACCTCGGGGTGCTGAGTAAGCAGGCGCACTAGCTGTACCCCTCCATAGCCCGAGGCCCCCACAATGCCGACTTTGATTTTTCCGACGGGTGACGACTCGCTCATGGTTCTGGGGCTAGCTGGTTGAAAGAATAGACAGGGCCGAGAGCCGGGCTTGGGGGCGATCGCTAACCCAGTTAGCACCTTCCCCTTCGTTCAGCACTGTAATAGTAAACCAGTAATCTCAATTCAACATGGTGGCTTGGGATGCTGTCGCGGGCCGATTGTCCCAGGCCAAGAACGGCGGGGTCGGATGCAGCGATTCTGCCGATGAAGCGCAGGCCGTAAAGCTAGAATTTTAGAAGCAATCGTACTTTCTACAGGTTCGCCCCACCGTGCTTAACCCAGAAGCGGAGATGTCTCAAGCCCCTAAACCCTCTGCCGCCGAGCTTGAACTGCCGCCCGGTTTTCAGTTCGACTCCATTGAGTCGGCGCTCCACGACCTGGCCGCCGGTAAGTCGATTGTGGTAGTCGATGACGAAAACCGCGAGAACGAAGGCGATGTAATCTGCGCCGCCCAGTTTGCCACCCCCGACAACATCAACTTTATGGCGGTAGAAGCGCGCGGGCTGATCTGCCTGGCCATGACCGGCGAACGGCTCGATCAACTCGATCTCCCCCTCATGGTCAGCCCCAGCGCCTTCGAAGACGAGAACGAGCAGACCGCCTTCACCGTCAGCATCGACGCCGGCCTGAATTGGGGCGTTACCACCGGCATTTCCGCCGACGATCGCGCCCGCACCATTCAAGTGGCCATCAACCCAAACGCCCGCCCCCAAGACCTACGCCGTCCGGGACACATCTTTCCACTGCGAGCCAAGGAAGGCGGCGTACTCAAGCGTGCGGGTCACACCGAAGCCGGGGTCGATCTGGCTCGGCTGGCGGGCCTCTACCCCGCCGGGGTGATCTGCGAAATTCAAAATCCTGACGGCTCGATGGCACGGCTGCCAGAGCTGGTCAACTACGCCAAAAACTTTGGCCTAAAGCTGATCAGCATCGCCGACCTCATTCACTATCGCCTTCAGCACGAGCGCTTTGTGCAGCGCGAGGCGGTGGCTAAGATGCCCACCCAGTTTGGCGACTTTGCCATCTACGCCTACCGCAACCTGCTCGATGGCTCCGAGCATGTGGCTATGGTCAAGGGCGACCCTGCCACCTTTGCCGACCAGTCGGTGATGGTGCGCGTCCACTCCGAATGCCTGACGGGCGATGCCTTTGGCTCCCTGCGCTGCGACTGCCGCATGCAGCTCCAGGCGGCGCTCAAAATGATTGATGCTGCGGGGCGCGGCGTGGTGGTCTACCTGCGCCAGGAGGGGCGCGGTATTGGCCTGGTCAACAAGCTCAAGGCCTACTCCCTGCAAGACATGGGCCTCGATACGGTAGAGGCCAACGAAAAGCTGGGCCTACCGGTAGACCAGCGCAACTACGGCATCGGCGCGCAGATTCTCAACGACATCGGCGTGCAAAAGTTTTGCCTGATCACCAACAACCCGCGCAAAATTGCGGGCATCAAAGGCTATGGCTTAGAAATGGTGAACCGGGTGCCGCTGATTATCGAGGCCACCGACTACAACTCGGGCTACTTGGCTACTAAGGCCCAAAAGCTGGGCCACCTGCTGGTGCAAACTTATCTGGCTACGGTGGCGATCCACTGGCGCAGCGGCGATCTGCCGGTGCAGGAGCGCTACCAAAAGCTAGAGCACCTGCGCGAGCTGGCCCACAGCCAGGGCCTGATGCTGCAAGAAGAAGCCCGCCCGGTGGCGGCGGCACTATTTAGCCAGCCCGATCTAATCGTGAATTTGGGGCTAGATACTTTGCCTGTCGAGGGGGCTGACGCGTGGTACCACGACTGTGAACTACCGCAGATGAAGGCGATCGCCACCCTGCTCGACAAACTCGCTGCTTGGCCCGAGATTGACCAGCTCGCCTTCTTAATCTCTAATGGCAGCGACCCCTTCAGCGGCTTGCAGGTGGGCCTCGATCGCCAGGTGTTTCACCACGATGCAGTGCCAACTCCCGAAACTGTCAAACCCTCCGACCTCTGTGGCAGTCTAGAAAGCCAGCGCATCTATGTCTTCTCCAGCCACATTCCAGCAGATTAGTTAGAGACTATCCGTGTAATTGCTTTCCTAGGGGAAGTTATACGGAAACTGTCAGCATAGTAATTTGTTAGCTGGTCTCGTATTGGATTGGATTTAAGCAGGATGCGAAAACTAAAGTATCATGTCGCCACTAGCGCCGATGGGTTTATCGCTCGTGAGGACGGCTCCTTCGACTGCTTCCCCATGGAAGGTGAGCATGTAGCAGATTATCTAAAGTCTTTACAGTCGTACGGTGCCGTCCTCATGGGGCGTAATACCTACGAGGTGGGGCTGAAGGTGGGCGTTACCGACCCCTACCCGCACCTGAAGAGCTACGTCTTTTCGCGCACGATGAAGGAGAGCCCGGACGAGCGTGTCGAGGTCGTCGGCGAGGACGCCGTGCATGTGGTCAGGAGACTGAAAGCTGAAACGGGTAAAGACATCTACCTGTGTGGCGGCGCAGCTTTAGCGACAGCGCTGTTTAAAGAATGCCTTATCGACGAGGTCATCCTGAAGGTGAATCCGCTGCTGCTCGGCTCGGGTATCCCGCTGATGGCCGACATCGGCAAGAATGTTGATTTAGAGTTAATCGATAGCAAGGTTTATGACAGCGGTGTTGTGCTGCTTTCCTACCGCGTAAAGAAGTAAGGTGTTGAGGGTAGCGCCCGTTCGTACGGTGCTAGCGCAATCTAACAACGATATGCAGCGGACGTGCAATCAACTGACTTTTCATGCTTCATGTTCTATGCGCACCGCTAATGCCAAACGTTTTACGAAAAAGATTGTCTAAGCTCTCAAAAAACTTAAATTCTTGAAAAGATAGTAAGTCTAAATCGATATGAAATTTTCTCTGGAATCGTTTAAGGTCTGGTTTAAATTTCCAATGTCAGATAAGTACTTAGTTTTTGCGGTGATGTTATGAGTGCAAAATTTTAGAAGATTCCAGCTCACGAAATTCCAGTGAACAAAGTAGTCCGAGTTGAACTGCTTAAGCTACATAACCGGGACATTATTTCGGAAAACGGCTGGCCAGAATCTTTCTGGAACTATGTCCAAGACCGCAAGTTGCTTGATGGCGATGAGGCACAATATATTGTCCAGGGCGATCGCACGGTTGCAGACTTTGCCTGAAAGTGAGCAAAATGCGATCGCGTTCATCATCCTGGAAGAAATTGAAGAAGAGCGGAGTTGGGATGAGTCATTTTCCCGCTCACCAGATCTATTAGCTAAACTTGCCGCCTCAGCAATAGCTGAGCATCATGCCGAGCAAACTTAAGAACTTGACCCAGTATGACTTTCAACGTAACGACGCAAAATCGAGTTGATTAGATCTTTGTATTCTTCGCCTTGAGCCTGAAACCACTGCAACACATCAGGCTCAATTTGCACAAGCTGCTGTGCTTGTGACGCCGGAATTCTTAGTGTCGCCTTCTCAAAGAACTCTTCTGTCAGAGGAGGAATATCGGAATAATCGATTCCTTCATCGTCTAGTGACTCTAGTGCTGCCCAATTAGTACGAGAGGTATTGCTTAAGTCTTTGCCGCTCATGTCGGTTAGCCCTTCGTGCTGAGATAATTCGGATCACATCGTTTTGGCGTTCTATCCAAACCACAACTGCTACGCCGTTGCCGAGAAGCCCAATGCCAAACCATCGGTCTTCACCATAGTTAAACCGTTCGTCTAGCTCAATTAGCATTGGGCCTTCAAAGATTTCAGGGACATCGGCAAAGTCAATCTCGTGTTTGCGAACATTTTCGAGATTTTTTGCTTCATCCCATTCAAACTGCATGACAGCCTAGCAATGCCAACTGAGCTATTTCTATTTTAGAACCAGGACGATTTCCAACGTCGGACTGGTTATGCAGGGCGACCCGGAGCGAGGTGATCCAATGCCTTCAGCACGGCTCCCACATCCATCGACAGGTATTCGCCGAGGCGGAGGATGTCGTTGACCTGGGCGCGGCTGTCGGAGCCGAGAGGTTTTCTAGACACTGCTGCCTGTTTGAGTAGGGCAAACACCTGGCGGTTGAGGTGCTGGTAATACAGCTCCTGGGGGCGTTCTAACGAAAGGCCCAGGTTGAGCTGCTGGCCCAGGTTGACCAGTCGCCCCAGCCAATCGACATCGGCGGCGAGGGATTCTGCCGGTGCCTGGTTGAGAATTTGCCAGACCGATCGCCCAATCAGTCGCTCCAGCATGGGTTTGGCCGCCGCTAGCGACAGGGAAGCATTGCAGGTGCTGGCTTCGGTAGCGATCGCCTCCAATTCATTCAAATAGTCTTCACCTTGGCGCAGGGGGCTGGCGGTGGGGTCGCTGGTCTCGCGCTCCAGGGATTGCAGCACCTCCATCGCCCGGTGGCTGAGGGCAATATCCGCCGCCACTTGCAGTTCACGGGGCACAGGCAGACCGTCGCGGTGGAAGGCCCGCAGCACCCCGTAGTTGTCGCGGTAGACCTGGGCGTAGAGCTGGTCGAGGCGCAGCAGGGTATCTTGGGAGAGCAGTCCCATCATGCGGTGGCGCTCTTCGGCGAACAGGTCTTGCAGGCCGTAGGTGTGGGGGCCAAAGGCGCTGTTGATGGCAAGAATTACCTGGGCGGCGCTGGCTTGGCTGAGGCTCTCAAACACGGCGGCTTTTGCCTGGGTGTAGTCGAGGCGCGATCGCACTCCCTTGATCCCACAATGAAAGTCCCAGCCGCCCAGGTGTACCACGGCAAAGGCGAGGCTAATGCTCTCGCGGGTGATGGTGGAAGTAATTTCGACCAGACCCACCGCTAGGGAAATCGGCCCGAGGCGCTGGCGGCGGTAGTCGTGCTGCTCGACGGTGTAGCAGTAGACGGTCTGCTCGCGGTGGTAGTCGGTGAACAGCGACCCCATGGCGTAGTGAGCTACCACCTGCTCTAGGGTAATGCGGGAAGGCCTAACCAGAGACTCGTAAACTCCAGTGCCGGTGACGAATTCTTCCACATTGCTGGCGGCGTGGCCCAGGCGCTTCACAAACTCGGCTTCCAGGGCGATCCCCGAGACTTCGCCAGCCAGCTCCATCGCACGGGCAGCGTAGCGGAGGATCTGGGTGCCCTCGGGGCGAGAGAGTTCTTCAAAGAACCAGCCGCAGCTAGTGTACATAAACAGGGCGTGGCGCTGCATTTCGAGCAGTTGCAGGGCAGTGACCCGCTCGATCGCCGACAGCTTGTGGGTCTGGTGGGTGGCAAAGAAGGCGTCTAGGTTTTCAGGGCTGCGATCGCCCACCACCGCCACATAGGCATTGCGCGCCGCCCAGGGATCGCGCAGCAGGTCTGACCCCTGCGCTTCGTAGACGGCGACCAGCTGATCGCGCAGCCAGTCGAGGGTGTCGCGCAAGGGGCGTCGCCACTGCTGGTGCCATTCGCCGCCGCCGCCACAGCCGCAGTCATCCTGCCAGCGATCGACGCCGTGGGAGCAGCTCCAGGCGGTGACGGGCTTCAGTTCGGCTTCCCAGGTGGGCGGGTGGGTGGCCAGGTAGTGGGCGTAGTTGGTCACCGTCCAGCCCTGGCGGGGAAATTCTTCAGTGAGGGCATAGGCAAGGGCTTTTTCGGCCCCGCCCCGGTGGTGGCCAAAGGTCTCGCCGTCGGTGGCCACCGAAATCAGCTGAAAAGGCCGGTGATCCCCGTGGATGGCCTGGCCGATGCGCCCGACAAAGTGCTGGGAGGAACTCAGCACGTCGTTAAAGCCCATGTCGCGGGAGATCGGGCCGTCGTAGAAGAAAATGTCGATATAGCGGCTGGGGTCGGGGCTGCCGTCGGCATGCTTGAGGAAGCAGCGGTAGGGGCGGCTGGGGTCGATCTGGCCACCGCCGACTTCTTGCCAGGTGTCACGCTCGCCGTTGTAGCTGACCATCGGGCGGCAGCGCTGCACCTGCGACGGCGCCAGAATGGTGAATTTGATCCCCTCGGCGTGGAGCACGTCTAGCGTGGGGTAATCAATGGCGGTTTCTGCCAGCCAGATCCCCTCAGGATTGCGGCCAAAGCGGCGGCGAAAATCCTCAATGCCCCAGTGCACCTGGGTAACTTTGTCGTGCTGGTTGGCCAGGGGCAAAATGATGTGGTTGTAGACCTGGGCGATCGCATTCCCGTGCCCGCTCAGCCTTGCACAGCTGTTGCGATCGGCGTCGATGATGCGCTGGTAGGTCTCGAGATCGTGGCGCTCCATCCAGCTCATCAGGGTGGGGCCGATGTTAAAGCTGATGTATTCAAAGGTGTTGACGATGCGGACGACTTCCCCGCGATCGTTGAGAATGCGGGCGTAGGCGTTGGGCCGATAGCACTCGTGGTGAATGCGCTCGTTCCAGTTGTGGAAGGGGGCGGCGCTGGGCTGCTTCTCGATCGCATCCAGGTAGGGATTTTCGCGGGGCGGCTGGTAAAAGTGGCCGTGGACGCAAACAAAAACCCCGGTGCTAACAGCGGGGATCAAGCCATCGTGGGGGCCATCATAGGCCGTGGAGACCGCAGAACTAGCCTGCAATGCCGGATGCTGGAGTGAATCAGCCATAGGAGAAAAATGAGTGAGGAATTGAATAAATCCTGAACGCAGCAGCCAACTTAGCATTAGCCGGGCTGCAACCAGGGATTGGGTTTTAGAAAAAGCTTGGAGCCAGGGATCATTGCTCTGGGGGCAATGCGGCAGATTGGTTAAACGCTAAGAGCCAAACTAGTGCCGTTGGAACAGCGGTGGCGGCATTGGGAACTAGGGCGACTGACGCGATCGCTAAGGTGTCTACCCAGTGATTATAGCTTTGCTAATTTTAACCCGCTTTTGAAAAACAGTTGGTTGCGCTTAACCTCCGTTGACGTTTCTCAAGCAGAGTCAAGAATCGTGCCCCACATTCAAAATTACGGCAACCAGGCGATTCGCCCATCCACCCCAAGGGGGAAGAGGCGTGAACTAGGGCGAGACTTTCCTAGAGACTCACCGCAGGGTTAACCCAGACCATGGGTTAACCCCATATTCCATGCTTAAAGAAGCGATCGCCCTGGGCCCTAAACCCTACCGTTTGATAAAAGCCCACCGCAGCTTCAGCGGCATTAACCGTAACTGTGTCTAGGTCATAGGCGCATTGCTCAAACAGCGCTCGGCTAGCTGGGGTTGCCTGTAGATGACCGGAGTCATGCTATCCGCCCAATCCGCCCTGGGGTAGCACTACAGTTACCGTGGTTCCCTGTCCAGGCTGGCTGTCGAGGTGAATGTGGCCCCGGTGGGCATCGACGATCACCTTGGCGATCGCCAGCCCCAGCCCCGTGCCCTGCTCGCCACTGCGCAGGCGCGATGGGTCTGCCCGATAGAAGCGATCGAAGGCGTGGGCGATCGCCTCGCTATCCATGCCAATGCCTGTATCCTGCACCGTCACCTGCACCCCTGGCTGTCCCTGGTGTTTGGTAGGCTTGACCTTGACCGTCACGGTGCCGCCATTGGGGGTGTACTGCACCGCATTGCTGATCAGGTTGGTGAACAGCCGAGTGAGCTGGCCGGGATCGCCCAAAATCGTGGAGCTAGCCGTGGGGGGAGCCGCCAACAGGGCTACGTTTTTAGACCGCTGTTTGCCAGAATTTTTACCCAAACCGTTTTCTGCTACTGCCATTTGCAGTGCGATCTGGCGTTCGGTAGCCATCACCTGCTGCTCCTCCAGCACATCTTCCAGCAGCCCCTCCAGACTGAGCGAAGCGGGGGTAAAAGCAATCAGTCCGCTCTCCTGGCGGGCGAGAAACAGCAGGTCATCCACCAGCCGCCCCAGTCGCCGGGTGAGGCGCTCAATCACCTGAAACTGCTTTTGCTGAATCTCCACATCGGGGTTGGGGTCGGACAGGGCCACCTGGGCGTTGGTTTGAATCACGGCGATCGGGTTACGCAGCTCGTGGGAGGCGTCGGCAGTGAACTGCTTGAGCTGTTGGTACGAGTCGCGCACTGGGGCCATAGCGATGCCCGACAGCAGCCAGCCGATCGCCGCCACCGCCCCCACCATTAAGCTGGTGCCCAGGGCCAGATCTACAATTAGCCGACGACTGGGTTTCGTCACCTCAAACCAGGGATGGCTGACCCGCAGATAGCCTAGCACCTGCCCCTGGTCTTGCACCCGCTCGGTAATCTGGCGAAAAAAGGTCTCTTGCCCCACCCGCACGGTTTCGCCCGCCGGGTTCACGTGCAGGGGCACGGGCTGGAGGTCTGCAAAGGTGGACCACAGCAGCTGCCCATCGGGGCCAAACCACTCCAGGTCGATGTGGTCGTCTTCGACGGCGCGGGCGTTGTCGCGAAAGCTGGCTTCCACATTGACGCGCAGCGGCGGGCTATTGGCATCGACGGTGGCAAAGATGTGATCCCCGGCGGCGTCGGGTTCGATGACGAGCGATCGCTCCACAATTTCCACCACATGGTTCAGGGTGTCATCCACCCGCTCGACTAGGGTGGTGCGTACGTAGAGATAAAAACCGCTGGCAAACAGCAGCAGCAGCACCGCCGTCACCGCCGTATACCAAAGCGCCAGTCGCCGCCGAGTCGCCTGAAACATAGACCTCTAGGGCAGTTTTTGAATGACAAAATCGAGAATTGACGCGGCCAACTCTATAGCCTGTTGGGCATCTTCTTCTTCGGGTTCGAGGCTGTCTGAGGGATAACGAAACTCTGTGGCGTAGGGAGTTAAGATATCTGCTGCATCATCCCAACGTCTGAAACCTGTATCCGATTGGCAGCAGAGATCGAGCAAAACATCTAGGTCTAGGTCGTGGGTTTTTGGAAATACTACGCCTTGATTCACAAGATAAGCCTTCAGCGTTTTCTCTGCTGACTGCTGGCAATGGTAGACAACATTTTCAAGTATCAGTTCTTTAAAAAGTGCTCTGGCTGATTGCAAATCTCGTCTACTGATGGTCAGCCATTTCTCGACCTCCGCACGCTGATCCTCAGCCATAAAGAACTTTGCCCTGGCGAATTGCTTGACAGACCAGGGAACTCACCACGTTCTTCTTGCGCTCGACTTCTTCGCGGGTCATTACCAAAATATCTTTGGGAATGCCTAACCCCCGCAGCGCTTTGTAGGCGACTCGCGCTCGGCGATAGCGAGGTTCGTCTGACTGCGAAACAATCACGAGTAGGTCAATATCGCTGTCTGCGGTGGGTTCGCCGTAGGCATAGGAGCCAAACAAAATGATCTGCTCTGGCTGAAGGGCAGTCACCAAACGCTGGGTAATTTGGTCGAGCAGATCGGTGGTGAGTGGTGGCACTGGTTACCTAACCCTGGCGAGGTGGGCGGCGATTGCTGGTTCTATCCTAATCCAGCACCATGCAGCGGCAAAACTCCTGATCTACGATGAGTGAGGTATGAGGGGGCTGGTTTCCCCCAAAGCAGCCTGACGTTGTACTGAGGAGACGATTCGTGCCCAATTTTTTAGCTGCTGCAAAGCATTCAAAGCGGTGGGGACTGATGGCCCTCGTCGCCACAGCTACCCTTGGCTTTTCTCTCTGGCTGGGCGGGCCGCACTGGCCATCCACAACGGCCCATGCCCAGACTGAACCCGCCGTAGAACGGGCCATCCCTACCAATGCCACGACCTACCGTTTTACTGTGGGCGACTACAGCGCAAGGGTGGTGAGTGACGGCACGCTGACGTTCCCGGTGGGGTTCTTTGTGCCCAATGCCGATCCTGAGGCGGCAGCGGCAGCCCTGATGGACAACTTTTTGCCGACTGACAATGTCTTAGCCCATCTCAACGTGCTGTATCTAGAAACCGATGAGCACAAGGTGCTGATCGACACTGGGGCGGGCAACACCTTTGGCCCCACCGTCGGCTATCTGGCCGACAATCTGGCAGCGGCGGGCATTGCCCCCGACACCATTGACACCGTCATTTTGACCCATGCTCACCCCGATCACATCGGCGGCATTCTCGACGACAGCGGCAACCCGGTTTTTGCCAACGCCAGCTACTACATTTCTGAGCCAGAGTGGGACTTTTGGACGGCACCGACGGTAGAAATGCCCAACGCGCTGTCGGATGCAGATACCCAGGCGACTACGGTAGCCGTAGCGAAGGAATGGCTGGGGGCGATCGCTGACCGCACCACCCGTTTCACCCTAGGCGACGAGATCATCCCCGGCGTTGTCTCGGTACCCTCGGTGGGCCACACCCCTGGGCAAGCCTCTTACCTGATCACCTCCGGCGACGACAGCCTGCTGGCCACCGGGGACGTGTTCTTTAGCGACCCTCTGAACCTGGAAAATCCTGACTGGGAAGTGGCCTTTGACACTGATCCCACCGAGGGCGTGGCTACGCGAAGACAATTGCTGGAGACGGTTACGGGCGATCGCCGCAAACTGCTAGTGCCCCACATGCCCTTCCCCGGCCTCGGTCACGTGCGCGCCCAAGGCGATGCCTACGGCTGGGAGCCGATCGTCTGGGATTTTGGGTTTGAGTTGTAGGTTCTAGGTTTGGAACTCGATTAGACAGTTAAGCCCCGAGAAAAGTAGCCAGCGGAACCCGGATGGAGAATCTGGGTTCCGCTTGTTGTTGTGGAATGTGTGGCGATGGGACGAGCGCTGCTCAAAGCGTTGGGCTAAAGGCTACCCTGACAGTGCAAGCCCCATGCGATCGTGCCGTGGTAGATACTCCCCAGACTCAGGTAAAAACGTCTCGGCCCCAATGGCGCAAAGGCAAAAAGGATCGGGCGGATCAAGCTTCTCCCCTCAGCCGCAAAGCAGAGCGAGCTAAGAAGCGCCAGGCCCAAAAGGCGCGGAAGGAATTAATTCAATACCTGTCGGCAACATTGTTTGTCGCGGGGCTGATCGGAGTCTTGCTGGCGCTGCTGGGGGAACCAAAGCTGGCGCTGGCGGCGGTGGTGGCGATCGCATGCCTAGCCCTCTCCTTCAAATATCCCCGCCAGGCGATCTATGGGTTGATTATCTACGTACCCTTTAGCGGCACCGTTACCTATGCCCTGGGGGGCAGCGGCATTTTGCAGTTAGCCAAAGATGCCATCTATATCCCCGCGCTGATTGGCGTGATGCAGTTTTGCCGCCGCACTCGGCAGCCGCTGATTATTCCTCAAATGATCAAAATTCCGCTGCTGACGCTGCTGGGGATGAGCGGGCTGACCCTGCTGGTGGTGAATGGGGGCCAGCAGCTCGATGCGGCGGGGGGCGAGGTGCCAATTTTGATCGGCGTGCTCGGGCTGAAGGTGCTGATCGGCTACGTGCTAATTATTCCGTGCATTTACTATTTGCTGCGCGATCGCGAAGACGTCTACTTCCTCCTGCGCCTGCAAGTGGTGCTGATTTTGGTCTGCTGCGGCCTGGGCTTCATTCAGTACATGATGCTGCGACTGGGCATTTGCCAGGGCACTATCGGCGAGGGCGAAGACCTGTTCAAAGCATCCCTGGAGTCGCGCTGTTTTGTCGGTGGGTCGCTGCTGTATACCCCGGCCCAGGGCCAGATTCGCCTGCCGGGCACGTTTAATGCCCCCTGGCAGTGGGGCTGGTTTTTGATTTCAAGCGGATTTTTTGCCTTTGGCACGGCGTTTAGCGATCGCAGCCCCCTGTGGCGCATCGTAGGTCTGGGGTCGCTGGCGGCGGTGGGAGTGATGGCGGTGGTTTCGGGGCAGCGCATCGCCCTGGCTCTGGTGCCTGTCACCATTGTTGGATTGCTAATTCTCACGGGTCAAGTAGCTAACTTGAAGCGCTTTTTGCCCATCGGCATTGGTCTGGCGCTCATTCTCACCTTGTTTATGGCCCAAAACCCAGCGGTGGTCAACGAACGGTGGGCCAGCTTTGAAAGCCGCTGGAGTGCCTCGCCGCCCCATGAATTTATTGTGCAGCAGTTCCAGTGGGCTCAAAAACAGCAGGAGGGCATCTTGGGCCGAGGGGTGGGCCGCGCCACCAACGCCGCCCGCATCTTTGGCAAAACCGAGCTGGTCGAAACCTACCATCCCAAGCTGATGTACGAAATTGGGCCATTGGGGCTATTGGCCACCCTGGCGGTGTACCTCTCCCTCACCGTCGCCACCTTCAAAGCCTACCGCTCCATCAAAGACCCTAACCTGCGGGGCTATGGCGCTTCTATGTGGGTGTTTGTGCTATTTATCAGCATCTTTCCCTACTACTACCCGCTGGATGTAGATCCGGTGAATGTGTATTACTGGCTGGCGGCAGGCATTGTGCTCAAACTGCCCGAAATCGACCAAAAAGAGCGACTACAACAGCGTTTAGAAGAGGCCAGTCGCCGCCGTAAGCTCACCAAGCGCGAGCGCAAGCAGCTCCAGCAGCAGGAAACCATTGTGTTTGAGTAAAGGCCTGCTGCGCTGAGTCAGGTTTTGCCGTCAGGGGTCGATTGTTCGCGCAACTTATTGCGCTTCAGCAGGGCCAACGTGGTAAAACTCAGGGAAAGCAGTGAGTTAGTCAATAGTACTCCTGAACCAGGCTAGACTATACTCTCCCCATCCACGGTTTCTACGGAGACGGCTCAATGGCACAGGCAAAACGGAACGGCGCGATCGCAGAGTCAGACAGCGCCACTATAGATTTAGACACTGCGGTTCCAGTCGATGACGATGGCGAAGACACCGCTGTTGAAGCGGTCGATCACGACCAAATTGACGACCTGTTCAAAGACCTCAAGACCTTGTTGAGCACCGTCGAAAAGCTGCAAAAAGCCCGGCAAGATGTGGGCGATATCAAGCCTCTAATTGTGCGGCTGCTCGACGGCGAACTGGTATCTGGCGACGATCTAGAAGAATTGCGCGGCGGCATCAGCGGCCTCTCTAAGCTGCTGAAGCTCTACAGCGACTACCAAGGGGCACTGGAGCGCGCCCAACCGGCCCGAGCGATTTTAGATCAGTTGCTCAAGTCGTAATTATCCGTAGGGTGTCATTAGGCGGTCAGCTACCTAAGATCCCCGGAGCTTAAATTGCGCTCCGCCGTAATGAACCGCTCACTGTGACAAGAAGCGTTCATCTCCCTCGGTGGTGCATCGCTATGCGGATGCACCCTACCGGCTATCGAGCGTTCCAAGCAGCTGCGGCGTCGCTGACAGCTTGGTCTACGGTTTTTTGGCCCAGCATCGCCGCTTGCAGGTTGTCGTAAATGATGGCTTGCAGTTCCTTAACTCCATCCATGGCGGGGATCAGCACCTCAGCCTGGTTCATCTGCTCGGCACTGACCGATCGCGCCTTTTCCACGCCCTTGGTGGCCTCGGCAGCAAAGTAGCCATCCTCAAGCGCCCCAGTGGTAGAAGGCAGCACGTTGGCGGCTTTGGCAAAGCTGAGCTGGTTGGCGTCGTTGGTGACATACAGGGCAAAATCTAGCGCCGCATCGGGCACATCGGTACCCGCCGGAATCACTACATTCATCACCGCGACGTTAGTCTTGCCGGTGTCGCCGGTAATTTGGGGGCCGCTGCCAGTGACGGCGGCAATGTCGGGGGCGTTGGCCTCAATGGTGGGAAAAAATTCTGCCCCAGTGGATAGCAGCGCTACTTCTCCGGCCTGGTAGAGATCGATCGCCCGGCGATGGCCCTGGGTCAGCACCTCCTGGGGCAGCAACTCCTGCTGGTAGAGGTCAGTCCAGTACTGGAAGACGGCGCGGCCCGCGTCGGTGTCGAAGGCCGCCTGGCCCTGATCATCCACCAGCTCGACCCCCATCTGCACAAAGGATTGCAGCACGTCGGCGGAGTCCTCGGGCACGAAGGTGGTGAAGTAGGCGTACTTGCCGGTTTTTTCTTTCACCTGGCGGGCCACCTCGGCCAGCTCAGCGTAGGTGGTGGGCGGCTCGACCCCAGCGGCCTCCAGTAACTCCTGGTTGTGCAGGGTGACGTTGGTGGTCAGATACCAGGGAATGCCGAAGCTCTGGCCATTGAGGGTGTTGGCCTCCCAGATGTTGGGTAGATAAACCTGCTTGGCCTCGGCGGGCACTTTGTCATCTAACGGCAGCCAGGCGTTGCGGCTGGCCAACTGGGCGGCAAAGTCGGGGTTGAGGTTGACCACATCGGGGGCGGTGCCAGCGGTGACGGCGGTGAGAATTTTGCTCTGCATGTCGGCCCAGGGCACATCGACCCAGCGCACGGTGGTGTCGGGGTTTTGCGCTTCGTAGTCGGCAATCAGCCCATTGAAATAGTCGGTAAAATCAGGCTGGAGCTGCATCGTCCAAAACTCGACCTCTTGACTGCCGCCCTCTGCGGGGGCGGTAGCGCTGGGCTGTCCGCTACCGCAGGCCACTAGCCAGCTCATCATCAGACCCAACAGGGCAAACAGACCAAAGCGGGCGTAGGGGCGGAGTCTCATGGCGAAAAAAGAAGGAAGAACGAAGTGGGAAAAGGGCGCACCCAGTCACGGTTGTTCATTTTCGCTTAATTTGTGCGGTTGCGGTGGGGGTTTATAAAATTACCTGCACCTGCTGGGCGCAGGCGATCGCCCGCTCCTTGGCCTCTTCTATCGTATCGCCCAACGTCAGGGCTACTCCCATGCGGCGATTGGGATGAGCGGTGGGCTTGCCAAACAGCCGCACTTTACTGGTGGGCACCTGCAAGGCTTTGTCCAGGCCAGCATATTGGGGATGATCGCTCTTTCCGCCTGCCAAAATTACCGCCGAGGCCCCCGGCTGCACCAGCGTAATCTCGCCAATGGGCAGGCCCATGATGGCTCGCACGTGTAGCTCAAACTCTGACTGGTGCTGGCTCACCATCGTTACCATGCCGGTGTCGTGGGGCCGGGGGCTGATCTCACTGAAGTACACGGTCTGAGGCTGATCCGCCTCTCCGGCAATGAATAGCTCCACCCCAAACAGGCCCCAGCCGCCCAGGGCATCGGTGACCGCTTTGGCCATTTCCTGGCAGGCCGCTAGAGTATCGGGGTGCAGGGCGCATGGCTGCCACGACTCGCGGTAGTCGCCCGCCTCCTGGCGGTGGCCGATGGGGGGGCAGAAGTGGGTGCCGTCACTGGCCCGCACCGTCAGCAGGGTAATCTCGGTGTCGAAGGGCACGAAGCCTTCGACAATGACGCGATCGCTCTTGCCCCGACCCGCTTCCCCCGCATACTTCCATGCGGTCAGCACCTCGGACTCCTGGCGCACCGTGCTCTGGCCCTTGCCCGACGAACTCATGATCGGCTTCACCACGCAGGGCAGTCCGATCGCTTCTATGGCCTCTAGATACTCCGCCTCGGTGCCAGCAAAGCGAAAGGGCGAGGTCTTCAGCCCTAATTCCTCTGCCGCCAGCCGCCGAATGCCCTCGCGGTTCATGGTCAGCTGGGTGGCGCGGGCAGTGGGGATGACTCGCCAGCCTTCGGCTTCTAGTGCCACTAGGGTCTCAGTGGCGATCGCCTCCACTTCCGGCACGATCAACCCTGGTTTCTCCTGCTCGACGACTTTGCGGAGCGCTGCGCCATCCAGCATGTCGATGACGTGGCGGCGGTGGGCCACGGTCATGGCGGGGGCCTGGTCGTAGCGATCGACGGCAATCACCTCTAGCCCTAGGCGCACGGCCTCTAGAGCTACCTCTCGACCCAGCTCACCCGACCCCAGCAGCAGCAACCGCTGGGCATCGTTGTTTAAGGGGGTGCCCAGGGGCGCTAAGGGCGATAGAGGCGTAGTCATAACAGGGTTGCTCCAGGCGGGTAAGAAAAACAGCGCGTAAAGAAATACAGCGACAGAGCCATAGTTTCTCAATATTAAGTGCTCACTTTTTAGAATTGTGTGTAACATCGCTGGTGATACCAAGCTCTAGTGGGCTTGGCATCACCTCAGGAGCGACAGCGAGACCATTGGGTGTGCGGGCCGGAGATACAGCATCGGCTATCTCTCAGCCCAGAAAAAGTGCTTCAAAAGAAAAGTGGAAAATCTGAATTAAATTGTGTACCATTCGTTAGCACTTTTCCCCTAGGGATAATTGCTGGGCCGCTGAATCTCTTCTTGAATGCCTGAAAATGGCTGTTTGAGAAGGAAGAAACGGGCTCGTTTGGGTCTGCTTGGTTGTCACTTTAACCGAGCAGGTTTTCTATATACCCACCTGTTTTTCGGATACTACCGTGGATAGCCTCAAAGCCATTTTTAATCGCAAGCCTCGGGGAGTTGGCATTGAGCTCACTCCCGAGAGAGTTAATTTGGCCCGCCTTAAAAAGCAGGGAACCTCGCTTAAGTTAGAAGCTCTGGCCTCGGTAGAGCTGGCTGAGGGCATTTACGAGGAAGGCCAGATTTTAGACACCGCCGCCATGGCCGATGCCATTCAAACGGTGCTCACTGAGAGCAAGCTCAAGGTCAAACAGGCCACCACTGCTATCCCAGGGCGAGCGATTACCCGCGTTATTCCGGTGCCCGCCGAGCTTGACGACAACGAGCTGCGCGAAATGGTGCTCAACCAGGAGGCCAGTCTCTACCTGCCCTTCCCCCGTGAGGAGGCCGATGTTGACTACCAAAAGCTGGGCTACTTCGTTGACGAAGACGGCATTGAGAAGGTGCAGGTGCTGCTGGTGGCAGTGCGCAAAGACCTCACCGACCCCTACATTGAGGTGTTTCAGCAGGCGGGGCTAGCCCTCAACGTGCTCGAAACCTCCAGCTTTGCCCTGATTCGCACGATTCGGGAGCAGCTGCGGCAGTTTACGCCCCAGGAGGCCGCCGCTGTCGTCGACATCGAGTTTGAAAATACCGAGATCTCCATTGTGGTTGACGGGGTGCCCCACTTCTCGCGCACCGTCCCCATTGGCACCTTCCAAATTCAAAGCGCCCTCAGCCGGGCCATGAATCTGCCTCCTTCCCGCAACACCGAACTGCTCCAGGGCATGACGGTACCCATTCAAACGATGGATACCGTGGGTGCGCCCCAGATGGGCAACACCAACCCTGGCACCACGGCCATGCTGCGGGTGCTGGGCGAGCTGTCGGACGAGCTGCGCCGCTCCATTGACTTTTACCTCAACCAGGGTGAAGACATGGAGGTGGCGCAGCTGTTGCTGGCTGGGCCGGGGGCTTCCATTGGCCAGCTCGACGAGTTTTTGGCCCAGCGGCTGAGTCTGCCCGCCAGTCAAATCGACCCGATCTCAGCGCTGTCGTTGGAGGTGGCTGAGGATATTCCCGAGAGTCAGCGGGCGGGGTTGGCGACAGTAATCGGTCTTGGCATGCGGGAGGTGTAGCTATGTACGGTCTCGATATCAACTTTCTCAAGGATCGCGAAGTTCGCGTCTTTGAGGCCAAGCCCCGAGCGCGGGGTGGCGGAGTGGCTCCAGGCGATCGCAAACCGCTTATTTTTGGAGGGGCGGCGGCGCTAGCGTTCCTAGCGCTGGTGGGCGGCTACTTGGCGGTGACGAAAAATCAGGTCAACCAGCTTCAAGCCCGCAGTGCTGCGCTCGACGCCGAGACGGCCCAGCTGCAAAGTCAGCTCCAAGAGATCAGCGGTATTCAGGGGCAGATCGACTTAGTTCGCTCTGAAATTAACGCCTTTGTGACGGTTTTTAACGAGATTTTGCCCTGGTCGGCGCTGCTGCAAGATATTCGTACCCGCACTCCAGCCCGCGTTCAAATCGTCAGCCTTAGTGAGACGACGACGACCCCCGAAGCAACTGATCCCAATGTTGTGCCGGAGTCGTCTGAAGGGATTTCCATTAACGGTGTGGCGTGTTCCTACGATGAGATCAATGATTTTGCCCTGGTGCTCCAGCGATCGCCCCTGTTGCAGTCCGAGACTGTAGCGATTAGCCAGGCTCAGCAGCAACCCACCTTGCTTGACCCCCAAACCCAGGGCCGCTGCCCAGGTACTGCCGTAGGCGACCCTGACTTTTTGATCGACTACACCATCGGGGCCAACATTACTGATACCCCAGCCTCCCAGCTGGTGGATGAGCTTGAACGCCAGGGTACGGTCGGTTTAGTAACCCGTCTTCAAGCCCTGAGAGAAAAAGGAGTGATCGAATGACCGCATCGGGTGATTTCCTTCCCGCCGACGATAATCAGGCCTTAGACGTCGGCCCTACTTACCCCAACGTTTTTGGTATTGACTTCACCCCCAAGTTGCAGGGTATTGCTCTGGCAGTGCTGGGTCTGGCCGGATCCTTTGCCCTGTACAACTTTTTAGTCAAGCCTGTAGTGGCGGAAAAAAATGCCCTGGAGATCCAGGTCGCCGAAAAGCAGGCTCAGGTTGACCAGCAGCGGGCCAGTCTTCAAGACCGCGCTGCGCTACAGGCTGAGCTAAATTCGGCTTTAGAGCAACGGGTGGGCGTTTACAGCCTATTGGGTGGTTCCCAAACCCTCGATACCCTGCTGCTCGACATCAACCAGCAGATTCAAAACAGCAACGCTGCGATCGCCGATGTGCTGCGGGCCAACCCCGCTACCCTCGACAATGCCCAACTCGCGGCCCTAGGGCTTACCCGAGAGCAGATTCAGCGGGTCAAGACTCAGTTTGCTGCTACTCCCCAAGTACAAAAACAGCTCTTTTCTTCTGAGCTGCTGCGGTTTAACCCCAGCCCACCAGAGCCAGTTACTGACCGCGCCCCAGAACTCAACGGCAAACTAGAGCGCGTCACTGTCGATGTATCGATGCAGGCGCTGTTCCCGCAGACGCTCAGCATTATGCGCAACATTGAGCGCCTAGAGCCGCTGATCATTATTAAAGATATGCAGCAGAGCATTGCGCCGCCGCCAGCTGACGCCACCGAAGAGGAACTGCTCGGTATTAGCCGATTGCTGCTCACCGACTTCACCCTCGAAGTGCTCGTGCCCATAGGCGACCCCAGCGTTCCGCCCGAGCCGCCCCCGCCGCCTGCTCCCGCCGAGGGTGAAGCCCCCGTCGAAGGTGCGCCTCCGCCTGAGGGTGGCTAGTCCAGCCCTTCAAACCCCGTTGCTACTGCCACCCCAGTGGCCTAATCTACCCACCTAGCCTAGTCAAACCCCGCGCGGCCCAGCCGCATCTGTGATGGAGGAGTGAACCGTGAACCGTCTAATGAACCTGCAACCCTTTCTACTTGGCAGCACCCTCGTTGCCCTAGCCGCCCAGCCTGGCCTGGCCTCAGTAACCAGCATTACCAATGTCCGCCTCAACCCCACCGCCACAGGGTTAGACCTGGTGTTTGACACCCAGGGAGGCGACAACAGCAGCATCTTTACCGTCAGCCAGGGCAACACCCTACAGGCCGACATCACCCGCGCCCAGCTCAACCTACCCGACGGTGGTAGCTTTACCCAGGCTAACCCGGCCCCCGGCATCAGCCAGGTATCTGTGGTGCCCCTCGACGCTAACAGCGTGCGCATCACCGTCAGTGGCACCAGCCAGCCCCCCACTGGGGCCGTAGAATCCAGCGACAACCAGGTGGTGCTGTCGATTCGCAACGATGGTGAGACCGCCCAGGCTCCTACCCCCGTGCCTGCTGAGATCGAAACCGTACCTGCTCCGGCCACTCCTCCTACTGTCGCCCAAGCCGCCCCAGAGCCGGCCCCGGAACCGGCTCCCGAAGCTGCTCCAGAGGTGCCCACTCCGGCCAGTCCCGATGTGCTGGTACCCAGCCCTGAAGTCACCATTGATGGCACCCCTGTGCCTCGCCCTCAGGTGCAGCAAACGCCTCCCTTTTTGCCCCGGGCTGTAGCTCCTCCAATTGGCGATATTGCCGTGGCGGAGGGAGTGCCCTCCTTTAACAACATCAACTTGGGCAGCAACGAGCGAATTCCCAAGCTGCTGCTGCGGGATGCCCCAGCCCGCGAGGTTTTGTCGCTGCTAGCGCGGGCGGCAGGCCTCAACCTGGTGTTTACCCCCGCTGGGGGCGGGACTGAAGGTGGGGCAGAAGGTGGCAGTGCTGATGGCCCGCCCGTCAGTCTGGATATTGAGAATGAATCTGTGCAGGATGTGTTTAACCACGTTCTGCGAGTCACTGGTTTGCAGGCTAACCGGGTAGGCCGCAGTGTCTATGTTGGCCCGACGCTGCCGGTTTCGGCCCAGAATGTCTCTGCTAGAACTCTACGGCTGAATCAAGTTGATGCTGCTGTGGCCACCAACTTCCTGGTGGCCCTGGGTGCCGAGAGCGCCGTCAGTCGAGAGCGCTTGGTCACCAACGTCAATGCTGTGACCGTTGCAGAGGGAACTCCCCCAATTACCGAAACCCAGACCTCAACGGTTGAACAGATCGAGGTGAGCCGGGTCGACTATGAAGATAGCCAAGGAATTCTTCGCGGGTTGCAGGTAGTTGCTGATGAGCGCACTAACTCAGTAACCCTCGTCGGTCGGGCTGATCTGATCGCTATTGCCACCGAGCAACTCACCCGCATTGACTTGCGGAGACGGCAGGTTGCGGTCAACGTCAGAGTTATTGACATTGATCTCAACTCCCTAGATGCCTTTGGTACCAGCTTCTCATTCCAGAACGGGCTGTTTGGGGTGCTTAGCTCTGGCGGTCTCGGTATTCTGAATATTGGCGATGGTGGTACGCCTAATCCTATAAGCCAGGGCACTCCCACGGGCACACCGATCACGCCGCGTCCGCTAGGTGGCCCTGGAGCCAATAATACCTCCGGCAATTTCTTGGCTCAGCTGCTAGGAACGGTGCAAAACGGCAACGGTAAGATCATTACTGACCCCACTTTGATTGTGCAGGAGGGGCAGACGGCTACAGTTCAGCTCACTCAAGATGTGGTGACTGAGCTGACGCAAACCATTGAGGTGACCGAGACGGGAACCTTGACTACCTTAGAAATTGAAACTGAGCCGGCTGGCTTGATTTTGCAAATTGACGTCGATCGCATTGATGACAATGGCTTTGTGTCGCTCTCGGTAGCTCCTAGTATTTCGGCCCCGACCGACAGCTTCACCAGTGACGCTGGTACGTTTTTCTTGCTATCAGAGCGCCAAATTAGCTCGGGTCAGGTGCGCATTCGCGATGGTCAAACCCTGCTGCTTTCCGGCATCATTCAAGAGTCGGAGCGCAACAGCGTCAACAAAATTCCCATTTTGGGCGATATTCCCATTCTGGGGGCGTTGTTCCGCAGCACGGTGACCGACAACCAGCGCCGAGAACTGATTGTGCTGCTGACACCCCAGATTCTAGATGACTCAGACCAGTCGACCTTTGGCTATCAGTACACCCCCAGTGAGTCTGTGCAAGAGATTTTGGAAAATAGAGGTCGCCAGGAAGAATAATCCATTTTCCTGCTGCGAGCTGACTATTTGGGTGGGTAAAGGTTCACAGGTTTTCTGTAAAGAAGACGATTAACTAAACGGGCAGATGCAATGATTGGATGCATCTGCCCTATTTTTTGCTGAGGATGAATGACTACTCAGCGAAGTAGCCGCCATACATGATGTATTCGTCGTTTTGAAGCTGGGTGGCATCCGGATAAAAGGCTACTTCAATCGACTCGGCGGTGTTGGCGTCGGTTTTGGGAATCAGCTTGATGTAGCGGTTTTGGGTGTCGTAAAAGCTGGGGCGGGCCTCTAGTTCCAGCAGATAGCCACCCTCGGTACTGATCAAGGTGTAGGGGCTGACCTGTCCACTGCTCCACTGCACCTGCTCAGGGGTTAGGGTCATGGGGCCAAAGGCGAGCAACACGTTGCTGAGGGGCTGCCATTCTCTGATTAGGGTATTGGGCAGGGTGGCGGTGGGCGTGTTGGCTGGGGCGGCTGGGGTCGGAGCCGGGGCTTGAGTGGGCTGTGCGGCTGGGGTTTCAGGGGCAGAGTCGGTGGGGGACGCTGGGGCAGGGGTTAGGGTTTCGCTTTGGGGCGGCGGGCTGGGTCGGCAGCCGACGATCGCAACCCCCGCAGCGATCGCCATTGCCCACCTTGCCAGGGTAGTCCGACGGCGCTGAAGCGGCGACTGGTCAAGTTTTGCGGGCATAACTGTACTCCCGAGCACTATTTGGTGCCATGGTAACGTTTTGCTGGCTGGTCAATGCCGTCTTTTTGGCGGCTAAGGCGGGGAATATCGGCTTTTTTAGGGCAGGATGCGTCGGCGATCGCCAAGGTGGGTAAAGTAAAGGCAGTGCTGCGCTGGCATCGGCCTAACACTAGGGCTAAAACCAGGGCAGTGGTTGTGACGGCAGCGACTTGTCTATCCCAGGGGCGATCGCTACAGTTGGGATGAACCCAGGAGAAACGGCCATGGCTCAGACGGTGCGTTCTGCGGCAGTGACAGCAACCTCAGCAAGCCTGCCGGATGTCGAACTGCGGCGGGTGGTCAAGGCCTTTGGAGCCGAGATGGCCGTGTGCGATCTCGACCTGACGGTGCAACCGGGCGAATTCTTTAGTATTTTAGGCCCCTCAGGCTGCGGCAAAACCACCACTCTGCGCCTAATTGCGGGGTTTGAAACGCCCACCGCTGGCGATGTGCTGATTCAGGGGGCCAACGTGAGCACCGTGCCCGCCCACCGCCGCCCCGTCAACACGGTCTTTCAGAGCTATGCCCTGTTTGACCACATGACGGTCAAAGACAATATTGCCTTTGGCCTCAAAATTCGCCGCGTGGCATCGGCCCAGGTGCGCGATCGCGTTGCCGAAGCCCTGCGCCTGGTGCGCCTGGAATCTATGGCCACCCGCTATCCCGCCCAACTGTCTGGTGGGCAGCAGCAGCGGGTGGCGCTGGCCCGCGCCTTGGTCAACCACCCAGCGGTAATGCTGCTCGACGAGCCTCTGGGTGCCCTCGACCAAAAGCTGCGCAAGCAGATGCAGGTCGAGCTGACTACCCTGCACCGCCAGCTAGGCATCACCTTTATTATGGTCACCCACGATCAGGAGGAGGCTCTATCGCTCTCTAACCGCATCGCCGTGATGAACAACGGTCAGATTGAGCAGATCGGCACCCCCAGCGACATCTACGATCGCCCTCGTACCGCCTTTGTCGCTGATTTTATTGGCGATACCAACCTGCTGCCTGGGCGCATTGATCAGGTCTATCCCCGCCAGGTGCAAGTCACTACCGGCAGTGGTCTGCGGGTGCTGGCCTGCGCAGCCGACAGCAGCAAGGCTCAGACCGTGGTTGTGAGTGTGCGACCCGAAAAAATTAACCTTAGCCTCAGCGCGCCGACTGCCGCTAATAACTGCTATCAGGGGCACATTAGCCATCTGATGTATCTGGGTACCCACCTCCACTGCGTAGTGCGTCTGGGCTCAGGCGAAACGCTGATGGTGCGCCAGCCCAACCGGGCCGAATCGCTGGTGGGAGTTGATACCGCCGTGTATGTGCACTGGGCCGCCGACGATTGCCTGGTGCTTGATGCGGCCTAGGCGGCGGTGACTTTGGGGCGGCGATCGCGGCGATCGAGCGTTACCCCAGGCCGATCGCCATATACTTAGAAACTAAAGGTAAGGTCGCTCCCTCTTCGCGCTAAAGACGGCGGCGACCGCTGCTATGTCTAGCCCCTTAACCCCCTGGAGAATGCCTGTGCCTGGAACGCGACTACAAACGCCCGCCGACTCGCGCCGTTTTGCCGTGAGTCGGCGGCGGTTTTTGCAGGGGTCAGCAGCGGTCGTAACAGGCTTGGCAGCAGCCAACTGCCGCCAAAACCTGGCGGGGCCACCGGCGGGTGGGGGTTCAAACGACGGCGCTCTGCACATTTACACCTGGGCCAACTACACCGATGATGGCCTTGCCCAGGCCTTTACCGAACGCACGGGCATTCCGGTGGTCGTCGACATATACGATTCCAACGAGATCATGCTCACCCGTCTACAGGCGGGGGGCGGCGACGCCTACAGCATCATTTACCCCTCCGACTATATGGTGTCGGAAATGCTGGAGCTAGACTTGCTCACCGCTCTCGATCAAAGCCGTATTACTGGGCTAGAAAATCTCAGAGCTCAGTGGAGTAACCCCGCCTACGACCCCAACAACGCCCACAGCGTGCCCTTCTGCTGGGGCACCACGGGGCTGCTCTACAACCGCGAGGCCTCCCCCGGCGAACCCACCGACTGGAACTTTCTCTGGGATAACCAGGCTCAACTTTCCCGCCGTATCACCATGCTGGACGATATGCGCGAAACCCTGGGAGCCACCCTCAAGTCGCTGGGCTACTCCTACAACTCCAACAACCCAGACGAGATTGAAGCCGCCTACAACCGCCTGCTAGAGTTGCGGCCCCATATCGCGGCCTTTAAGACTACGGGCTTTGAGAATGAGTTGCTCAGTGGCGACCTGAGCGTGTCGATGGCCTACTCCAGTGATGCGATCGCCCTCACCCTCGAAGACGAGCGCATGCAGTACATCATTCCCGCCAGCGGAGCATCCCTGTGGACTGACACCCTAGCGATCCCTGCCACCGCTCCCAACGTCGATGCCGCCTACCAGTGGATCAACTTTCTGCTGGAGCCAGAGGTGGCTAGCTCCGCCGTAGAGCGCCTGTTCTTTGCCACCGCCAACCAGGCTGCCTTTGACCTGCTGCCCGCTGATATTCAAAACAACGCCGACCTTTATCCCCCTGATGAGATTTTGGCTAAGAGCGAAGGCATTGTGGCCGTCAATACCGCCAGCACCGATCTGTTTGACCAGTTTTGGACTGAAGTGACCAGCGCTTAGAGACTTCAAAGTTCAAAATTCAAAGTTTTGAATTTTGAACTTTGAATTTTGCATTTCTACAGGCTCCTCCCCCATGACCCCTGCCCCCTCCCCTACTCCCTCGACCACCTGGGCCGATCGCCTTGCCCCTCGACGCTGGCTGGGGCCGGTGACACTGCTGGGGCCAGCGGGGGTGTGGCTGCTGGTGCTGCTGGTGCTGCCCACCTTGCTGATTCTTGAGATCAGCCTGGTGCCGGGGCTGCGGCTGGGGCAGCCCAGCGAAGGCTATGGCCTGGGCAACTACCTGCAAATTTTGCAGCCGGTGTACCTGCGGGTGATTGGGCGATCGGTGGCGTTTGCGGTCGGCTCGACAGCGCTGTGCCTGCTGCTGGGCTTCCCGGTGGCCTACTGGCTGGCGCTGATGTCGCCCCAGCGGTGGCGTAACCTGTTGCTGGTGGCCTTTATTATGCCGCTGTGGACGTCGTCGCTGCTGCGGGCCTATGCCTGGACGACCATTCTGCGCCCCAGCGGCGTGCTCAACGCGATGCTGACGGCGATCGGGCTACCTGCCCAAAACTGGCTCAATACACCGACGGCGGTGTTTATTGGCCTCACCTACAGCTTTTTGCCCTACATGGTGCTGATTCTTTACGCATCTCTCGAAAAGCTCGACACCCGGCTGTTAGAAGCGGCGGCTGACCTGGGGGCTACCCCCCGCCAGTGCTTTTGGAAAATCACTGTGCCCCAAACCCTGCCCGGCATCGCAGCGGCCAGCCTGCTGGTATTCATCAGCACCCTCAGCGATTTTGTCGTGCCTACATTGCTCGGTGGGGCCTCGTCGATGAATATTTCGCGACTGATTTACAACCAGTTTCTCGGCCCCACCCGCGCCTGGGGGTTTGGCTCAGCCCTCAGCATGGTGCTGATTTTGGCGGTCAGCCTGGCGATCGCCCTCCTGATCCGCTACGGCGATCGCAACACCGTCACCGAAGCCTGACTCCCCATCCCCCTCACTCTTCACCTATGCCATCCCGCTCCGTCACCTGGCCCAGCCTTTTCACCGCGCTGATGTACGCCTTCATGTACTTCCCGATCATTGTGCTGGGAGCATACAGCTTTAGCGACTCGCGCTACAGCGCTAGCTGGGGCGGCTTTAGCCTGCGCTGGTACCAATCGCTGTTTAGCGATCGCCGTCTGCTGGCTGCCCTGCAAGATAGTCTGATCATTGCGATCGTGGCGGTGGCGATTTCGGCGGTGCTGGGCACGCTGATGGCGATTGGTTTGGCCCGCCATCGGTTCCCAGGTAAGGGGCTGTATCGGGGCATGTCGTATCTGCCGCTGATTATTCCTGACATTGCGATCGCGGTGGCGACCCTGGTGTTTTTGGCGTCGGTAGCAGTACCCCTCAGTCTGGCCACCATCATTGCCGCGCACATGGTGTTTTGCCTGGCCTACATTGCAGTAGTGGTATCTAGCCGCATCCAGCGTCTTGACCCCAACCTCGAAGAAGCCGCCCTAGATTTAGGGGCAACCCACACCCAGGCTCTGTTCAAAGTGCTGCTACCCCAGCTAGCACCGGGGATTTTGGCGGGCTGTCTGCTGGCCTTTGTGCTCAGCATGGATGACCTGCTGATCTCTAGCTTTACCGCTGGGGGCGGCGCTAACCCTCTGCCTATCGAAATCTTTAGCCGGGTACGCACTGGGGTTAAGCCCGATATCAATGCCCTCAGCGTAGTGTTAATTTTGGGCTCTGCTCTGCTGGCCGGGATAGCCGAGTATGTGCGCTACTGGGGCGATCGCCAGCGCCAGAAAACCTAAAGCCATCATCGACTCTGATCTGGGGAACCTACTGGCAGGTTTGGGCTTCTGTAGAGAAGATGCAATAGCTGGGCCGATCGCCTCATTAAGCTTGATTTGTTTGCGTCAATCAATTCAGCCGCCGCTTGGCCTACAGCATAGAAACTATTTTGCAGTGATCTAAACCACAGCTAGAGCTGCGGTCTGTCACCGCGTGACCAGCTTAGGATCATGCTTGAGAAAAGGCTGTATCACTCTGCAATTGGGAGTTACAGGCGATATTGGGTATAGCCTCAATAGTTCAGGTCGTCACCATGCCTCAAACCACCAGCCAGTCGCTCAAAGCCCTCGTCGATCAAATCTTTGCCGAACGCCGCATTAGTCGCCAGGTGCAGCGAGAGCTGATGGAGAATTTGCTCAGCCAGCCCACCCTGAGCAATCAAGACCACGCTACGGCCCAGCGGGTATTTGAAGCGATTCGCCAGGGACGACTGCGGGTAGTTGATTAAGCCTGCCTGGATGACCTGCCCTACCAGAGATAGCGATCGCTGAAAAATCGCAAGACAATCGCCGCCCAAGCCCACAGCTCAGACGGCAGCGCGATCGCTAAAACGCCATCCCTATGCCCCTAGCCCGCAGTGAGGCTGAAGCTGTAGCGATTGCAGATGGCCTAAACCTCCTCGCCTTCCTCTGCATTGACAGTGGGAACAAAGTCAGGCTTCTCTTTGTTTTCCCAGCCTGCGGGGCGCTTGGAGTTGTACCAGGCGACAGAGCCAATGGTGACTGCGGCGATGAAGCCCACTACATACACCAGCACAAACGACGAACCTGCGGCAGCTTCACCTGCGGTCGCAAAATAGAGTGACATAGCTAACTAAACTCCAAAATCAGTTGTGTATCATCCTACGACGGCAGGTTACCCCTAGGGATCACCCCCAGGTCTGACCCTTGAGAGGTCTGTAGGGCTTGGTTGTAGCTCAGCACTCTACCCCAAGGCCTATTCCCCATCGGCGGGCGGCGGAGCTACGAGGGGCGGCGGCGGTGCCACAATCGGCGGCGGGGCTGGGGCCGGAGCGGGAGCCGCCGGGGCCGGTGCAGGTGGGGCAGTATTGATCGGCGGTGGGGCTGGGGCCGGAGCAGGAGCCGCTGGGGCAGGAGCCGCTGGGGCAGGGGCTGCCGGTTCGGGTGATGCCGGTGGTCTGCTGCTAGAGCTATTGCCGCTAGAGCTATTGTTAGAGGCTCGTGCCGGCGGCGCTGCGGCTTCACCGCCACTACTCGTATTAGAACTGCTCTCTGAGCGTCGCGATCGGCGGCGCTCTCCACCGCCAGAGCTAGAGGCCGCCTCTGCCGATCGCGACGGGCCACTCTCAGCAATCACGCGACCGGGCTTGACCGGGCTGAGGGTAATGCTGCCCTCACGTCCACCTAGCCGCGGCACACTGGGAAACTGCTCAACGGGGATATCGTCAGTGAGCTTAGCCATAAAGCTACGCCACACCCCAGCTGCCATACTGCTAGCACCGTTAGTGGGGGTATTGTCGTCGTTGCCCATCCACACGCCAGCCACCAGCTGGGGAATGTAGCCGACAAACCAGAGGTCACGGTACTCTTCGGAGGTGCCGGTCTTGCCAGCAACAGGTCGCCCTAAGTAGGCATTGCTGCCAGTGCCGCCTTCTACGACGCCGCGCAGCATCCAGGTCATAATCGCCGCGCTGTCGGCATCGATCGCCTGTTCCGACTCGTTAGGGCGCTCGTAGATCACCTCGCCGCTGCTGTTCAGCACCCGGCGAATGCCGTGGGCGGGGCGATGAATGCCTTTGTTGGCTAGGGTGCCATAGGCGCTGGTCAGCTCTAGCAGGTTGACCTCAGAGGTGCCCAGGGCGAGAGAATAGGCGGGCAGCAGCGGCGACTCAATACCCATGCGCTCTGCCAGTTTTACCACCGGGTCAAAGCCTACATCCACCAGCAGCTTCACCGCCACAATGTTGACCGAGTTGCGCAGAGCCTGAAGCAACTCCATGCTGCCGCTGTAGTCTTTGCCGTAGTTCTTTGGCTCGTAGCCATCGACTACGTAGCGGGCATCCATGTAGTTTTTGTAGGGCGATATGCCCCCGGCGATCGCCGCCGCATACACAAACGTCTTAAACGTAGAGCCCGGCTGTCGCTGCGCCTGGGTCACCCGGTTGAACTGGTTTTCACTGGTAAAATCGGTGCCCCCGACCATGGCCTTAATTTCGCCGTTGCGGGGGTCTACGGCCACTAGCGAGACCTGCCCCACATTCTGCCAACCGCTGTAGCGGGCGACGGCGTCTTCAACGGTTTCTTCAGCCCGGCGTTGCCAAACGACGTTGAGGGTGGTTTCTACCGTTAGCCCGCCCGCTTCTAGCTGGTCGGGGGGCAGCAGCGCCTCTAGCTGCTTTTGAATGTAAATGGTGAAGTAGGGAAACTCGCTGTAGAGAAACTTGGGCTGGTTGGGGGTGACGGCCACCTCTGCCGTAATGGCCTCTTCTGCCTCGACGCCGCTGATGGCTTCGGTCGCTAGCATGCGGCGAATGACGCGATCGCGCTGGTTGCGGGCGGCCTCGGCATTGACCGTAGGGGAATACAGGCTGGGGGCTGGGGCCATACCGGCAATCATCGCCGACTCAGCTACCGTGAGCTGGTCGATGGTTTTGCCGAAGTACACCCAGGAGGCGTCGGCTACACCGTAGGCCCCAGAACCGAGATATACCAGGTTGAGATAGCGCTCAATAATTTGTTCTTTGGTCAAGCTCTCTTCAAGCTTGGTGGCCATCATGGCCTCTTTGATTTTGCGCTGAAAGCTCCGCTCTTGGTCAAGAAAGACGATGCGAGCTAGCTGCTGGGTAATGGTGCTGGCCCCTTCCACCAGATCGCGGTTTTGCACGTTAGCCCAGACAGCGCGGGCAATGCCCCGATAGTCAACCCCGCTGTGCTCGTAGAAGCGCTGGTCTTCGGAGGCGATAAAGGCCTGCACCAGGTGCTCGGGCATCGAGTCGTAGGTAATGGTCTCGCGGGAGGCGGGGCCAAGCTTTTGCAAGATCACCCCGTCCGCCGACGTCATGGTGATGGTGCCGTCGCGCTGGTAGGTGAGGGCCTGGTCAGGAGCGGGCAAACTGGCGTTAGTCGCCTCAATGACGCGGTAAGCGCGGGTGCCGCCTCCGGCTATGCCCGCCCCAGCCAGCAGCACCACCCAAAACAAAGGGCGCAAAAACAGAGGCCGATAGCTGCGCGGTGACTCCGGCTTTTCGCCCGATGGCCCAGGCTGAGACTCTGCCGACTGACGAGACCGTGAGCCACTGATCACACTACCCCCAGACCTGCTGCGTCCTGAGGGATGCGACGATTTCCTCGAAGGAAACGGCAGCCGGGTTAACCAAGATCGAGCCATAGCAGCTTTGCCTTTCACATCCTCTGTGAACTGTATGGGGTTTCGGTCATTTCTTCAAGGGTACAGCCGCGATCGCGCGGATCCCTAAAGTGCCGTATGCCCCAAGGCCAGCCCTGTTACCAGCATACCTAACACCAAAAAAGGCTGGGCGCTGGCCTGGTATTTGACGTCGTTGCCCAGCGGGTCGCGCAGAAAATACATATCTTGAAACGTGATCTGGGGAATGATCAACAGCACCAGCAGCACGGCGTAGAGATTTTGGTGAATCGCCATCAGGTAGGCGGCGACGCCCCCCTGGAAAATGTCGATCGCCAACACGCAAATCCAGGCGGCGGTGGTGACACCAAACATCACCGGCAGCGACTTGAGGCCCATCTGGCGATCGCCCTCCACGCTCTTAAAGTCGTTGACCACTGCAATGCCCAAGCCCGCTAGGCTGTAGAACAGGGTAAGCACCACAATCTTCCAAGTCAGGGTGCCAAACAGAGCGTGGCCCGCCCACCAAGGCAGCGCGATGTAGCTGGCCCCTAAGGCGTAGTTGCCCAGCCAGCCGTTTTGCTTGAGCTTCAACGGTGGGGCGGAGTAAATGTACGACACAAACGAGCCGCCGATCGCCAGAGCGGTAATGATCGGGAAGCTGTGCCCGGCCCAGCGATCGAGACTAAAGGCAATGGCGATACCAGCCACCAGCAGCACCAAAATTTGAGTCACTACCTGGGGAATGGAGATTGCCCCCGAGGGGATGGGCCGATAGGGCTCGTTGATGGCGTCAATGTCGCGATCGTAGAAGTCGTTGAGGGTTTGGGTGTAGCCCGTTAGCAGCGGCCCCGCAAACAGCATGCAGGCAGCGGCGATCAGCACGTGCTCTAAACTCCAGCGGTAGTTGCCGGAGGAGGCTGCTCCACACACCACGCCCCAGATCAACGGAATCCAGGTGATCGGCTTCATTAGCTGGAGGCGAATTTTCCAGATCGAGGTTTCGCCCGATTTCGCCCCCTTCATGCCCAAGAGCTGGCGGGCGGCGTTGCCCTGGGCCTCGGGTGCAATTTCAGCAGCAATCTCAGCAGCAGGGGTTTGGTCTGGAGCGTCGTTGACCGGTGTGGAGGACGGTGGTTCAGCCATGGTGGGGAAACTGCTACAGGTTGATACAACGTCGATCAGAGCTTAAGCAAAACTTGGGCGGGGGAATTGCCATCCCTACCCACGGTGCCACATTTCCTGGGTCAGAATCAAACCCTAGTCAAGGTGAGGAGAGATTTTCCTGCGAACCCGTGACATCGAGCAGCTAGCCGCGAACGCCCTAACTAAAGGAAATCACCAAGTGCTGATCCTGAAACTTGGCTCCGGCGACCGCTTTGCCCTGGAGTGCAGGGGGCAGCAGCAGGTTGCGCCGCTGATCGCCCGCCTCAATGGTGACCTCGGGGCCATACTGGGTGAGCTTGACCTGGGTTTTATCGAAACTAGGTAAGAAGAGCCGCACGGTCTTCGTCGCTGCATCCACGGTCACGGGGCGTGGGGCGGCGGCGGCCCACTGGGCTGGGTCGGGCAAAGCTTCCACCGCTGCATCCCATCCCTGGTCGATGACTGAGGGCAGGGGCACCTGGGGCAGGGGCGCAAAGGCGTGGATCTGCTCGGCATCGAGCACGCCGTGGTTGACCAAAACACCGCCCACTGTCAGCCCAATCTGCTGGGCGCTGCCCCACAGGTAGCGAGCCGTCGCCACCGACCCCGCCGTGGGCGTGGTGACTAAGAAGGCGGCCATGCGGCTGGGGTTAGTGACGGCCTGGCGGCCCTCTTCGAGCTGCGATCGCACCTGCCCGGTGGGCTGATCGAGCACATCCCCCGACCAGTCAACGGCAAGCACCGCCGAGGCCATAGGCTGCAAAAAGGGTGAGATTACCCGGCCCACATCGGACTGCTGAAACACGCCGCGAAACCGCCGCAGGTACCAATCGAGAATTTCGGGCATACCCAGCATGCGCAGGGTGGCCAGAGCTTCGCTACCGTCATAAATGATCACGTCGTAGCGATCGCTGCCATCGAGCTGTCTCAAGGTGTTTAGCGCTAGGGCGCTATCGATGCCCGGCATCACCCCCAGCTCTTGACCATAGACCGCCTTGAGAAAGGGCGTCCGCAGATACTGCGATTCCAGCGCTTTGACTTCGTCCCAGCTTTTTTCTAGCAGCGCTGCGGTTTGAAACTGCATGACCCACAGCTTGGGCTCTAGCTCCTGGGGTTCGACGCTCAGGGCCTGACCCAGCAGCAGTGCTGGAGCTGGCGTTACATCCTGAATGGCCAACAGCACCCGCTGACCGGCCCGCGCCCGCTGCTTAGCGGCGGCGATCGCCACAGTTGTGCTGCCGCTGCCGCCCTTACCCAAATAGGTGAGAATTAATGCCATAGGAAAAACGGGGCCTTTGCGTTGGTCAAGTTGTTGCCGCTGCCACGGGGGCCAAGGCCGCCTGGAGCCAATCGACTCTGCATCCCAAACCAGGGGAATCCACATCGATCATCTCGGGGTCTGATAGCGATGAAATCTCTCTAAAAGAGGAGATTGGCTTCAGATTCTTTCTCTTTCGCGTTCAGAAGCCGATAGTTAGAAGCCTCGCGTCTGCCCCCTTGATGACGGGGGCAGAGACATCATGCCAAGCACCTAGCAGCTCTCAAGCGTGCCTCAGCGAGGCCGTTCGCTACTGAACGGCAGACAGCTCATCTTCAAAGAACCAGGTGGTGTAGCTATCCTCAAACTCGACCACGACGCCAACGTCGCTGCCGTCCACCATTTTAAACTGGCTCACGACACCGCGCTTGCCGAGGTAAGCTGCCACATTCTTAGAAACCCGATCGCGAAGACGGGATACTTTCACCTTCTGGCCAATCTCTAAAGCCATGTCTACTAAGGGCTCCAACTGCGTTTCCAACGATAAAACCAAGAGACAGTGTATCAGCGTCTTGGCCTCTGATGATCGTCATAATCCTCTATTGTGGAACCGGGGAATGGGTTAATTTGCCATTGGTAAGGAGAACGCAATGCTGGCCAAACGGATTGTGCCCTGTCTAGATGTCAAAGCTGGCCGGGTGGTAAAAGGGGTCAATTTTGTTGACCTGCGCGATGCGGGTGATCCGGTGGAGCTAGCCCAGGCCTACAACCAGGCGGGAGCCGATGAACTGGTGTTTCTCGATATCACGGCCACCCACGAAGACCGCGACATTATCTACGACGTGGTCTACCGCACGGCGGAGCAGGTGTTCATTCCCCTCACGGTGGGGGGAGGTGTGCAATCCTTAGAGACCATTAAAAAATTGTTACGGGCCGGGGCCGACAAGGTCAGCATCAACTCGGCGGCGGTTAAGCAGCCAGAGCTGATCAAAGCGGCCAGCGATCGCTTTGGAGCGCAGTGCATTGTGGTGGCGATCGATGCCCGCCGTCGCCTCGATCCTGCCAATCCGGGGTGGGATGTCTACGTGCGTGGCGGGCGCGAGAATACGGGGCTTGATGCCCTCGCCTGGGCCGAGGAAGTCGTCAACCAAGGAGCGGGCGAGCTGCTGGTCACCAGCATGGATGCCGATGGTACCCAGGCGGGCTACGACCTCGACCTCACCCGCGCCATTGCCGATCGCGTGCCGGTGCCGGTGATTGCCTCCGGCGGGGCGGGCAACTGCGACCATATTCACCAGGCTCTCACCGATGGGAAGGCCGAGGCGGCCCTGCTGGCCTCACTACTGCACTACGGACAGTTGACGGTGCAGCAGGTGAAGGAGCATTTGCGCGATCGCCAGGTGGCCGTGCGCATGACCTAAAGTTTCCTCTCCCTAGGTCAAACCTAAAGACATTCTGTGGAAGCCACGCCAGTTTTATGAATGCCTGTTACGATGTGTAACATATAGACTTAGTCATTAATCTGACTATTCATATCGTTACAACAGTTATTGTTCCATGCTGCTGCTTATCCTGACTATTGTTATTGCCTTGGTGGCTTGGGCGCTCCGCTTAATGGAGCAGGCCGTTAAGGGTCAGGAATTTTCCCTGATGCTGGCGGGTTTCTTGGTGGCCTCCTCTGCTGCCGCCCTGATGGGGGTTTACTTTCTGATGGGCAACTACATGCTCTATATGGATCACGCTAGCCAGCAGATGTCTACCATGGAAGCGCTAGATATCCCCTACTTTACCTACGCCAGCGCTACTCTGCCTGAGTCGGCCAACGCTTTAAACGACTGGTTTATTCAGCCAGACTAAGATTTCGCCCAACACAAATATATTTAAGCCGCCGAGAAGTGTCTTAGGCGGCTTTATTTTGGTTGTTTGCGGTAGGCAGTCGTGCTTTTAGTTGAGCGCTCGCCAGGTGGCAGGGCCAACAATGCCGTCTACGGTCAGGTCATTGGCGGCTTGGGCAGCACGCACGGCGGCCTCGGTTTGGCTGCCAAATACCCCATCAATGGCACCGCTGTAAAATTTCTTGGTGCGCAGGCGCTGCTGGAGCTGCCGCACAGCGTCGCCCTCCATGCCGGGGCGCAGCACGGGGAGAGCCGCTGGGGTGCTGCTGCTAGGGTTTGCGGGCGTGGTCGTGGCTGAGGGAGTAGTCGTGGCCGGAGGGTTGGTCGTGGCTGGAGGATTGGTTGCCGGTGGTCTTGTACCGCTAGGGGCCGCAGTCGCCGATGAAGTTGTACTGCCAGTTGTGGCCGTCGGCGGGTTGGCCTCCCCCGGCGGGGTTGGAAACAGGCGGCTCCAGGTGGCAGGGCCAACAATGCCGTCGGCGGTAATGCCTGTAGCGGTTTGAAACCGGCGGGCGGCGGCGGCGGTGTCTTCTTGGTAAATGCCGGTGACCGGGCCAGGGTAGTAGCCCAGTAGCATCAGCATCGACTGTAGTTCTCGTACTGACTCCCCCTGGCTGCCTAGCTGAAGGGTTGGCCGGACAATGCGACCGCCGCTCACCGTGGGCGTAGCGGGTTGGCTAGCCGGGGGCGTCTCCTCGGTTGGGGTTTGAGCCCAGCTCACGGACGTGGTCAGGCTTAAGCCTAGGGCGATGGCGCAGCCTCCCCAAAGGGGAATCGCCGCGACTGCTCCCCGGACGCGGCGGCCTCCCCCTGGAGTCAGCCGTTGTATAAAAGGGGAGACACAAAACATAGACTTGGCTCCAGGCAGGGTGACAGAACGCAAGAGAACCCCAAGGGCTTGACAGCAAGCATTATAGGATTGCTGTCAGCAAATAGACTACTACACCCCTTAAAATTCAACCGGGACTTCATTCGGGTCGATGGATAAGCGAAATACGCCATGGTTCAAGCCAGTACACAGCACGATCGTCTGGCGGCGGCCCTAGAGGCTGTCGTGATTAGCGATCGCAGCGCTTGCCTTCCTAACGTCACCGCAGACCTGGGGTGGCAAGCGGGCCTGCTGCAAACGGCTGCCGCCTGCGCTAGGGGAGAGCGGCTGCTGGGGCCGCATTGGCAAGCCCACTTTCAATCGCTGACTAGTCCGGCGGTGGCGCTGAACGCTTTACCCTATCTGTGGGTCATGGCTGATGCCCATGGCCACCACCGAGGCGCTGTGTATCGCTGGATAAAAGACCTGGAACTGTCTCCGGCGGCGGCTGTGGCCTGCGAGCAGTTGTTTGCCATCCTCTGTCGGCGGATGGGATCGGTTTATAGCCTAAGTGCTCTAGCCCCTGTCCTGCCCAGTGGAGTGAGTGCTTGGCATGACAATGGCCCGGTGGTGCAGGCCCTTAGCCTAGTGGTTCAGAGCCAGGGGCAGTTGGCGGTGGCCTTGGGCCTGGCTCGTCATCGAGAATGGTCGGCGGCGGCGATTGCCCTGGTAGGTCTGCTGACGGGGCTAACAGGCGGACGTGCTGGGCTAGGGACCGCGCTGCGCCAGCGCTGGCTGATTGACTATTGCCCTGCTCTGCCCGATCCCTGGCAAGGGTTAGATGCCGGTGCTCTGGCGGTCCTGGCGGCGGCACTGCATCGCCGTTGGGCAGGGGTAGCGCCGCCCAACCTAGCGCCCAGTTTTCCTTTGGGGCTGAGGGGTTGACGCGGTGGGCACAGGCGTTGACCATAGCCGCCGCCTATAATAGCGTTTGAGAGGTCTTCGTTGGGCTCAAAGCCCTGGTGGTTCGGGGAAGCGGCGCGCTCAAACCTTTAGTCTGGAGTTCCTCGGCCTCTGCCCGCCCCCTTTAAATGTCTCAATTTATGAAGGCAATTCAGGACATTGTGGCTGCGGTCGAGCGCTGGTGGGCTCTAGAGCAGCGGGCTACAAAGCCGACTCCCCCACGTTCTACGCTGTCACCGCGATCGCTATCTCTGACTGTGGAATCGGTGGATGCCGGGGTGATCGCTACCTCAGCCCAGCGCCGCGTGGAAGGCTGGCCACAGCCCTGCCGCCCGCTCCGACGGCGCAAAAATATTCGCCATCCCCATTTTGCCTTTGCGGTCGCCACGCTAGGGCTGACAACTATTCTGGGGCAGCGTTTCTACAATCAGCCAGAGTTACAGGTGGGCAGCATTGCCCCTAACACCGTGCTGGCTCCAAGCACGGTGCGCGTAGAAGATGAAGAAACCACCGAAGAGCGCCGCCGTGATGCCCGCAATGGTGCCCTACGGGTGCTTCGAGTTGACCCCACCGTCGATGACTCGGTGCTGCGATC
This sequence comes from Phormidium tenue FACHB-1052, assembly GCF_014696675.1. Taxonomy (GTDB): domain Bacteria; phylum Cyanobacteriota; class Cyanobacteriia; order Phormidesmidales; family Phormidesmidaceae; genus Nodosilinea; species Nodosilinea tenuis_A. The sequence continues at coordinate 545,997 of NZ_JACJQN010000001.1, read as the reverse complement.
GCTGAACGCCTTGATGGATCAAGTGGGCGATATTCGCCGCCAGGCCGGTGGGGTGCCCTTTGTGGCGACCAGCAAACTGTCAACTCAGGTACAGATCTACCTGCGCCGCTCCGACGACGCCACCTGGCTAAAGCTGCGCAGCCTGATCGACCCCCTGGCCGACGACAGCGCCAGGGGTGAGCAGGTGCCCCTGGAGACACTGCTGCGCAAGCAAACCATTACCCCTGACCAGCAGACGGCCCTGGGCGAGCTGTGGGCCTACGGCCAGCGATCGAGTAGCCAAGAGCTGGCAAAACTGCTGACAGCGGTAGAAAAGTCTCGGCAGAGCTATCAAGAGGCGATGGCCAATTTAACCCTGCTGGCCGCCCAGGCCGAAGGTGTTACTGAGGCTCCTCCGCTGTTTGATCTGCCGGTGCAAGACTGGGTCAGCGCCCAGGCCGAGATTCGCCAAGCTGCCGAGCGCATGCTGGCCCAGGGCATTCATGCTGGGCTGCCGCCCGAGATGCTCGATCGGGCCGCCTACCTTCAGCTCAAAGACAATCTGCCCCGCCCCATCGAGCCCCTTGCCCGTCAGCTCTTGCTTTCGTCCCTAGAGCCCAACCTGGTCGAAGATAGCGATCGCACCCGGCAGCAGGCCGACATGGCTGCAGAGTCGGTGAAGCCGGTGATTGTCGAGGCGCAGCAGGGCGCGCTGATTGTGTCCGCTGGAGAAGCCATCAGTCAGGAACAGTTTGTGCTGCTCGACACCTTTAATCTTAGCCAGCGCCGCTTTAACTACTGGGGGCTGGCCATGTTTGGTGGGCTGGTGGCGGGCGGGGTAGGCCTGTTTTTGCTGGTCGAGCACTGGGTGCCCCAGCGGCTGCGCCAAAAAGACTATCTGCTGCTGTCGGCGATGGTGGTCAGCACCGGGGTGATGCAAATTTTTGGGATAGCAGCCTACGGGCTACCGGCTATTGGTCTGTTGGCAGGCAGCTTCTACGGCCCGGTGCTGGGCGGCACGTTGGTGGTGCTGGTGGCGGTGTTGCTGCCGGTGGGTTCTGCGGTGAGCAGCATTTCGTTTATAGCGGGGGCGGCGGGGGCGCTGGTGTGCAGCCTGCTAGCCAGCCGCATGCGATCGCGCGAAGAGCTGGCCCTGCTGGGCGGTGGTGTCGGCCTCACCCAGGGGGTGGTTTACCTGCTGCTGACCCTGGTGGTGAGCCCGGTTTCGCTAATTTCTGCCTGGTCGGGGATGCTCACCGGCGCGGCGCTCCAGGGCATCTATGGGGTGATCTCTAGCATTGCCGCCCAGGGCCTGAGCCCCTACCTAGAGCACCTGTTTGACCTGGTCACCCCGATTCGCCTGGCCGAGCTGTCGAGCCCCAACCGCCCCATGCTAAAGCGGCTGGCCTCCGAAGCGCCGGGCACCTTTCAGCACACGGTGTTTGTGTCGAGCCTGGCCGAGGCCGCTGCCCGCGCCCTGGGGTGCAACGTCGAGCTGGTGCGGGCCGGTACGCTCTACCACGACATCGGCAAAATGCACGACCCCCAAGGCTTTATCGAAAATCAGATGGGCGGCCCCAACAAGCACGACGAACTTAACGACCCCTGGCTCAGCGCCGCCATCATCAAAAAGCACGTCACCGAGGGCATTGTGATGGCCCGTAAGTGCCGCCTGCCCAAGGCGGTGCGATCGTTTATTCCTGAGCACCAGGGCACGATGCTGATCAGCTACTTCTACCACCAAGCCCAGGAGTTGGCCAAGAATGAACCGAACCTGACGGTGCAAGAAGCTGACTTCCGCTACGATGGCCCCATTCCCCAGTCGCCCGAGACCGGTATTGTCATGTTGGCCGACTCCTGTGAGGCAGCGCTGCGATCGCTCACCAATGCCACCCCCGATGAAGCCCTGGCCATGGTCAATCGCATTCTGCGCGCCCGCTGGAAAGATAACCAACTGGTAGAATCGGGCCTCACCCGCGACCACATGACCCTGATTGCCGAAATTTTCGTTCAGGTGTGGCAGCAGTACAACCACAAGCGAATTGCTTACCCGAAGGCGGCGCTGGCTCCGAAGGCGGGGTAGGGAAGTGAATAAGTTATGAGTGTTAAATTTTGAGTTTTGAGTTAAATTCTGGCCAAAACAATTCAAAACTCAAAATCCAAAACTCAAAACTTCTCTCCACCCCCCTCACCTTCCCCATCTCTCCCCTATGCTCGGCTACCTGCTCAAACGTCTGCTGATTGCCATCCCCACGCTGCTGGCTATTAGCGCGGTGATCTTCTTCATCCTGGCGCTGGCACCGAGCAATCCCCTGGGCGATCTGGCGACGAATCCGGCGGTTACGCCGGAGGTGCGGGAGAACATTGTGCGATCGCTCGGCCTTGACCAGCCGATTCCCATTCGCTATTTGAAATGGACGGTGGCGCTGTTTAGCGGCAATTTGGGCTATTCGTTTACCAGCCGTCTGCCGGTGGTGGAGCTAATTGCCCAGCGGTTGCCGGTCACCCTGTGGGTGATTGGGGTGGCCTACCTGCTGAGCGTGACCCTGGCGCTGCCCCTAGGGATGGTGGCGGCGCTGCGGCACAACACCTGGATTGACCGAGCGATTACGACGCTGGCGTTTATGGGGTTTTCGACGCCGCCTTTTTTTTCGGGGCTGGTGCTGATCATTGTGCTGAGTGTGCGGCTGGGGTGGCTGCCTTTTATCTACGACAATCAGCTGGTGGTGAGCGATGCCGCGACCCTGGGGCGGTGGCTGAAGCAGTCAATCATGCCGATCGCAACGTTGGTGTTGTTTCAAACGGCGGTGCTGCTGCGGTTTGTGCGGGCCGCTATGCTCGAAGAAATTCCGCAGAACTATGTGAAAACGGCGCGGGCGAAGGGGCTGGGCCGCTGGCGTATCGTCACGTTGCACATGCTGCGCAACGCGCTGATTCCGGTGGTGACGCTGGTGGCGCTGGATATTCCGACGATTTTTACGGGGGCGCTGGTGACAGAGCAGGTGTTTCGGGTGCCGGGAATTGGGGCGCTGCTGATCGAGTCGATCTACCGCAGCGATACGCCCGTGGTGATGGGGATTGCGTTTATCTACGCAGTGCTAGTGGTGGCGTTTAACCTGGTGGCCGACTTGCTCTACGGCATCATTGACCCCCGGGTGCGCTATGGCCATTAATACCGACCTTGCTCCGGGAGTCGTGGCTCCTACCGGCAGCAAAAATCGGGTTTGGGAGCGGCTGTGGGGCGATCGCACTGCTCAACTTGCCCTAGTAGTGCTGGGAATTTTGATGCTGGCGATCGCCCTCGGCCCCATCCTCTACTCCGGCTCTCCCAGCACCATCGATTTTGCTCGTGCCTTTTTGCCGCCCGGCGTGGGGCAGCCCCTGGGCACCAACGACCTGGGGCAAGACCAGCTGGCCCGCCTGCTGATCGGCGGACGTATTTCGCTAGCGGTGGGGCTGGCGGCAACCTTGGTGGGCATTAGCTTGGGGGTGGCGATCGGGGCTCTGGCCGGGTTTTGCGGCGGCTGGGTAGATGTCGTGTTGATGCGCGTCACCGATCTGTTTCTGGCCCTACCGCAGCTGCCGCTGGTGCTGCTGGTGGTCTACCTGCTGGGCGACCCGGTGCGCCGCACTTTGGGGCCAGAGCGGGGCATTTTTTTGCTGATTGTGCTGCTGATTGGCGGTCTGAGCTGGATGTCGGTGGCCCGCCTGGTGCGGGCCGGGTTCTTGAGCCTGAGGCAGCGCACCTTTGTGCAGGCAGCCGTGGCGTTGGGGGCACGCCCTTGGGGCATTGTCAAAACCCACCTGCTGCCCAATATTTTAGGGCCAGTGATTGTGGCGGCGACCATCGGTGTGGGTAATGCCCTCTTGGCCGAGTCTACTCTCAGCTTTCTCGGGGTTGGATTTCCGCCCGATGTGCCCACCTGGGGGCGCATGCTCTACGACGCCCAAAACTACATCGAGAGTGCTCCCTATCTGGTGCTGTCTCCCGGCATGGCAATTTTTCTCACAGTACTCTGCATTAACACGCTGGGCGATCGCCTCCGCGATAGTCTAGATCCCACCAGTCGTTAAGGCTATGGCCGCCAATGCTATGGCTCCTCCCCATCACCAACTGCTGACCCAGGTCGCCCGGATGTTTCCGGATGCGCTGTTCTATGCGCCGACCAAAGCTCCCCTGGTGGCGCTGACCATTGATGATGTGCCGACGCCGGGCGATCGCGACGATCGTTCCACCCGGATGATTCTCGACGCGTTGGATACCTATAACCGCACCGCCAAACAGCCGGTACATGCCACATTCTTTGTCATTACCGACCACCTCAACCCCGGCAGCACCATTCTGCAAGACATTCTGGCCAGCGGCCACGAAATCGCCAACCACGGCACCACCGACACCACCCCGGCCATTTTGCAGCCCGCCCAGTTTGCCCGCCATTTTCAAGAGGCCCACGATCGCATCACCGACCTGATTCAGCAGCCCCTGCGCTGGTATCGTCCTGGGCGCGGCCTTTACAACCGAGCCATGGTCGAGCATATTCGCCTCGCTCCCGGCTACGAGTCGCTGGTGGCCCTGGCCTCGATGGTTCCCTTCGACACCATGCGCAGCCTGAGTACTCCCCACCTCAACACCTGGTACCTGGCGCAGTTCATTTTTCCGGGGGCGATTTTTGTCATACACGGCGGTTCAATGGAGCGCTGCGTGCAGACCGCCTACGCTCTGCCCACCCTGCTGGCGCTGATCGATCGACAGGGCTACCGCGCCGTCACCCTCTCTGAGCTGTACGACAGCCTGCTAATCGACAGCTCGGCCAAACCTACAGCAGAAACTCCCGCAGCGCCGCCGCCACCCCATCCGCCTCAACCCCCGGTGCCACCCAGTCAGCCCCCTGCTTAACCGGCTCTGGGGCATCGCCCATGGCCACGCCAATGCCCGCATAGCGCAGCATTTCGAGGTCGTTGTAGTTGTCGCCCACGGTCATCACCTGGTCAGGCTTCAGGCCCAGCAGGTCTTCGGCCAAAAACCGCACCGCTTCGCCCTTGTTAGCCTTGGGATGAGTGGCTTCGACGAAATATTCCACCGATCGCGTCAGGTACAGATCATCCAGCGGGTAGCGCTGCCCCAAATCGCTGAGAATGTCGCTCAATAAGTCCACGTTTTCGCTCAGGGTCAGCAGCTTGGTGGTTTCGATGACGACGTTACCGGATAGCAGAGCGGCCAAGTCTCCCGCTGCGATCGGCTGCACACCCGATCGCACGGCGTAGGCCTTGGTGTCTTCAATAATCGCCCGCACGTGGAGCTGATCGTCGATATAGAGGTGAATCGACAGGTCGTTGTTGGCCTCCATCGGGGCCAGGTAGGCGAGAATTTCGAGGGCCAGCCGCCGGGGCAGCGGCGTGTGGCGGTGCAGTTTCTGCGTGGCGGGGTCTTTGATGAACGCCCCCTGGTAGGCCATCAGCGGCAGGGTAGAGCCCACCACCTCGTAGAACCGCAGGGCCGATTGATACATGCGCCCAGTGGCGATCGCCACCGCAATCCCCCGCTGCTGCACCTCGCGCACCGCCTCCAGCACCGGCTCGCTGATCTGGTTAGACACGCCAGCCAGGGTGCCATCGATATCGAGCACGAGTAGACGAATGTCCGCAGTCATGGGGTCGGCCAGTAGAGGGTTCCGCGTCTATTATCTCCGGCCAAGGCGATTTCACCACTAGTAAACAGGGCAATGGTTACACTAGATGACATCACATCGTGATGTCATAGGTAAAAGTATGGAACGCCAAGCGGTAACTATTCGGCTGCCCACTGACCTGTTGGAGCAGGCAAAGCATTTTCAGGCAAGTCGCGAATCGCTGAATGAGCTGGTGATTGAGGCGATCGCTCGCGAAGTACAGCGGCGCAAAACCCTTGCGGCCCATCAGCGCATTCTGGCTCGCAGTGCCGAGGTTGAAGGGCAAACCGGCATTCAGCCCAGTTCTGTTGATTTGATTCGCCAGTTGCGGGGCGGCGAGGGACGACGTGGCTAAGTGCATTGATACCAGCCTGTGGATTCCTTACCTTGTGCCTGAGCCCCTGCAAAGCGAAGCAAGAAGCTTGATTACCCCTCTGTTGCTATCGGGCGAATATCTAGTTGCTCCGGGGTTCGCGTGGGCTGAGGTGGGCTCAGTACTGCGCAAAAAAGTTCGCCTAGGGCTAATTACAGCAGCTCAGGCCGCAGGCTTCTATGACGACTTTTGTCAGATGCCTATCAACTATTTAGACAGCGATCGCCTGCACACAAAAACCTGGCAACTGGCAGAGACCTTCGACCTAGCCACCCTTTACGATGCCGCTTTTCTCGCGGTTGCCGATCTGGAGTCAGCGGAGTTTTGGACAGCTGATCAGGCACTGGTCAACACACTAAATCCCTGTCCTACCTACGTTCATCTCTTAACCCATCCTTGAGGTCATCCTTTTGGAAGCTGTCTATCTGCCATGCGGCCTCAAAAAAGGCGAGTTCGCACTCCATGGCGTAGCGGTAGGCCGTCTGGTTGTTGGGGCTGTCTGCTGCCGAATTATCAATCAGCGCTTCGAGCTGAGCGGCCAGAGGTTCAAACTGGTCGCTGCTGTAGGTGTCAATCCAGGGACTGTAGCGATGGGGCGGTGGGTTAAGCTGCACCAAAGACTGACCCAAAAAGGCGTAGAGCCGCATGCAGGGGGCCATTGCTACCGCCGTCGCGCCAGGCGTTTGCCCCCAGGCGGTGCTGAGTAAAAAATCTGTGTAGCGACGGGTGGCGGCGCCGGGGGTAATGGTGGTTAAGTTTACTCCCCATTCCTGAGCGTAGCCGCCGTGCAGATTTAGCTCGGCCAGCACCCCATCGGCCAGCTGGTGGAACACTTGAAAGTCTTCCCAAGTAGACGCTTTGGCGGCGGCGATGCTGTAGGCGCGGGCAAAGGCTTCGAGAAAAAAGGCGTCTTGTCCCACGTAGTAGGCGAATTTTTCTACTGGCAGAGTGCCATCGCCAATGCCCTGGACGAAGGGGTGGTTGAGGCAGTCCTGGGCCAGGTCATCATTGGCGTGCCAGAGGGCTAGGGATAGGGACATGGAGAGTGGGTGGATAGGTGAATGGGTAGGAAGATGATTGGTATGCCCAAGGCAGGAGCGCACAGCGCGTGTCCTGGGGGGACTCAATTGCTAGAGTAATGATGTGGTCACCAAAAGTCCTTACCCCTGGGCTGCTGAATCTGACAACAGCGTCTGGGCCAGATCTAGAGAGAAATAGTAGGCGTTGCTGGCCTTGCCCCAAAGGACTTCAAAGGGCAGGCTGGGTTCGCCCAGATGACTGATGACCAGGCGAGCACCGGGCATAGCATGGCTTCGGGTGTAGTCGTTGACCGTAACCACGGTGGGGAGTCCGGCGGCAACTGCCGCTTCTAATCCTTGGGGGCTATCTTCAATCACCAAGCAGGTGGCGGGGCTGAGATTCATCGCGTCGATCACCAAATTGTAGATGTCGGGGGCGGGCTTTTTGGCGGGCACCATGTCTCCGGCAGCGATTACCTCAAACCAGCTGGGTGAGTCTGGCCCCAGCAGGCGCTCAAGTAGGGGAATAACGCTGTCTTTGGCGCTGGTGGTGGCGATCGCCAACCGCACCCCCTCCCGCCGGGCCGCCTCGATCAGCCGCCGCACCCCTGGCCGCAGCGGTATCACATTGCTTTCCACAAGAGCCTGAAAGTGCCGGGCCTTAGCCTGGTGCAGGGCTACCACCAGCCCATCGATATCCTCCGCTTCAAACTTGGGCTGGTAGCGCTGAATGTAGTAGCGAATGCGCTCTTTGCCCCCCGCCACCCGCAGCAGCTGACCGTAGAGACCCACCGGCCAGTGCCAGCGCAGACCAAACTCCTGAAACGCCTGGTTAAAGGCCACGCGGTGGCCGTCGCGCTCAGTTTCGGCCAGGGTGCCATCGACATCAAAAATTAGCGCCTCAAGGGTTTTCATCGTGGCACAAGACAGGGGGCAAGGATAATAGAGTAAGCGATCGCAACGATAACCCAAATCTACGCTCAGAAAGGCGAAGTCCAGCAGGGGAATTTTGCCGGTTAGAAAACTCTACCTATAAGCTGAACTTGTCGAGCGAACCCCAGAAAACTGACCGATATAGCCGAGAAGCCAGCCGTTTCACCGTAGGATGAAGAGGCGACCTGCGCTGGGGATATTGCCTTGGGCAGGCGCTAGGTTGGGCGATCGCCTGGCCCCGAACAGACTGTTGTCAACGGTTACGGAAGGCATGGATATCAAACAAGGTTTTGTCGCCACAATTGGCAACACTCCCCTCATTCGCCTCAACAGCGTGAGCGAGGCCACCGGCTGCGACATTCTGGGTAAAGCAGAGTTTCTTAACCCCGGTGGCTCGGTCAAAGATCGGGCCGCGCTCTACATTGTCGAAGATGCCGAGAGAAAGGGGTTGCTCCAGCCCGGTGGCACGGTGGTTGAGGGTACCGCTGGCAACACCGGCATTGGCATGGCCCATATCTGCAATGCAAAAGGCTACCGCTGCCTCATCGTTATCCCCGATACTCAGTCGCAGGAAAAAATTGACCTGCTGCGCACCCTCGGCGCCGAGGTTCGCACCGTACCCGCCGTGCCCTACCGCGACCCCAACAACTATGTGAAGCTCTCAGGTCGCTTAGCGGCGGAGCTTGACAACGCTGTCTGGGCCAACCAGTTCGACAATTTGGCCAATCGCCTAGCTCACTACGAAACCACCGGCCCCGAGATCTGGGCGCAGACCGAGGGCACTGTCGATGGCTGGGTGGCAGCTACGGGCACTGGCGGCACCTACGCTGGCGTAGCCATGTTTCTCAAAGAGAAGAACCCCAGCATTCGTTGTGTGGTGGCTGACCCCATGGGTAGCGGCCTTTACAGCTACGTCAAAACCGGCGAAGTTCACATTGAAGGCAACTCCATTACCGAGGGCATTGGCAATAGCCGCATCACCGCCAACATGGAGGGGGCGCCCATCGACGACGCCATCCAAATTGAGGATCCTGAGGCGCTGCGCACCATCTATCAACTGCTCTACAACGACGGGCTGTTTATGGGTGGCTCGGTGGGCATCAACGTGGCGGCGGCGGTAAAGTTGGCTCAGCAGCTCGGCCCCGGCCACAAAATCGTCACCGTGCTGTGCGATGGCGGCTCCCGCTACCAGTCGCGCATCTACAGCCGTCCCTGGCTCGAAGAAAAAGGGCTGTGGTCTGAGGATTTGGCTCCTGCTACTCCCTAAAGGAACGCTCTGGGGATAACTAAATCCGCTGTCTGTTATCTCTGTAACCAACCGTCCACTGGAGACGAATGGTTGCAAAGTAGATCGACTACACTAGGACAGGCCTAGCGGGTACGTTTGGGGCGACTTTGCCCTGGAAGCTACTGGGGCTAATCTTTCTCTGTATCTTCGGGGACACACCTGTGACCGACCAGTCTAATAAATCTTCGCTGCCGCCCGAGTCATCCCTAACGCCAGGCCCGACTCAAAAGCAGCAGGCACCCCAGCCTAATCCCTGGGTAGAAGGGCTGCAAACCATCGGGCTGAGCGTTGTGTTGGCCCTGGGCATTCGACATTTTGTGGCAGAGGCACGCTACATTCCCTCGGGCTCTATGGAACCCACGCTGCAAATTAACGATCGCCTCGTGATTGAAAAGATCAGCTATTACCTCAACCCCCCTGAGCACGGGGATGTTGTCGTGTTTTGGCCGCCCGACAGCCTCACGCCCCCTGGAAAGCGCCGAGACGCGTATATCAAGCGCATTATTGGTCTGCCGGGCGACGTGGTCGAGGTGCGTGATGGTGAGGTGATTCGCAATGGCGAGGTGCTGACTGAGCCCTACATCAAAGCTGCGCCTGACTACCAATGGGGCCCAGAGACCGTGCCAGATGCCTCTTACCTGGTGCTGGGCGATAACCGCAACAGCAGCTATGACAGCCACGCCTGGGGATTTGTGCCCCAAGAAAATATCATTGGCAAAGCCGTGGTGCGATTTTGGCCACCCGATCGCCTGGGCCTGCTTGACGATTGATTGGCAATTTTTAGGGCGGGGTTAAGCCAGATGCTTAAAACTTCTGGGGCTTATTCAGGGAACCCTAACATAGCAGTCTAGGATACTAGCTTGGGCCTGTGGGTTTTGCAAGGGGCCTCGGTCTAGCTTTTTCCTGGCGCTGCTATCCTTAGTATTTGTCGGGTTAGTTTAAAGCCTTTTGTCTAGAGGCTAGCGCGCCGATTGTTGCTGTTATCTCATGGGCCTTTTAGTGGGCTGATGTTTCAGTTTTTGTATGACTTTTACCCCTGTAGACCAACCGCCCTTTGCTATTACTACGCCGCTGTATTACGTCAATGGCTTACCCCACATTGGCAGCGCCTATACCACCATTGCCGCCGATGTAGTGGCCCGATTTTATCGGCTGATGGGGCATCCGGTGCTAATGATTACTGGCACCGATGAGCACGGCCAAAAAATTCAGCGCACTGCCGAAGATCGCGGTGTCTCACCCCAGGAACATTGCGACGAATTTGTGGCTGGGTTTGAGCGTCTGTGGGGGCTGCTAAATATTGATTGCGATCGCTTCATTCGCACTACTTCTGCTCGCCACAACGCCATCGTCAACGAGTTTTTTCAGCGGGTGTGGGAACAGGGAGATATCTATAAAGGCCAGCAGCAGGGCTGGTACTGTGTGTCCTGCGAAGAATTTAAAGAAGAGCGTGATCTGCTGCCCAATCAGCACTGCGCCATTCACACCAACAAGCCGGTGGAGTGGCGCGACGAGTCAAACTATTTCTTCAAACTGTCGAAATACCAAGAGCAGCTTGAGCAGCTCTACGCTGAGCAGCCCGACTTTATTCAGCCAGAGGCCCGTCGCAACGAGGTGCTCAGCTTTGTGAAACGGGGGTTGCAAGACTTCTCGATTTCGCGCGTTAACCTCGACTGGGGCTTTCCAGTTCCCACCGACCCCGATCACACCCTTTACGTGTGGTTTGACGCGCTGCTGGGCTACATTACCGCCCTTCAAGATCCCAGCGACCCGCCCAGCCTGGAGCAGGCGATCGCCCACTGGTGGCCCATTAATACTCACCTGATTGGCAAAGACATTTTGCGGTTTCATGCCGTGTACTGGCCCGCCATGCTGATGTCGGCGGGGTTGCCGATGCCCAAACGAGTCTATGGCCACGGCTTTTTAACGAAAGACGGCCAAAAGATGGGCAAGAGCCAGGGCAATACCCTCGATCCGGTGGCGCTGGTGGAAACCTACGGTCCTGATGCGGTGCGCTACTACTTTTTGCGCGAAATCGAGTTTGGCAAAGATGGCGACTTTAACGAAACTCGCTTCATCAATGTGCTGAATGCCGATCTGGCCAATGATTTGGGCAATCTGCTCAACCGCACTCTGAAGATGGCCGGGCGCTACTGCGATGGCCATGTGCCCGATGTTGATCCTCAGAGCATTGCAACTGACCATTCTCTGCGGGCGATCGGCACAGCGCTGCCTAAAACCGTCTTTGAGGCCTATACTCACCTGGCCTTTAGCCAAGCCTGTACCGCGATTTTGGCGCTAGTGCAGGCCAGCAACAAGTTCCTTGATGAGCAAGCTCCCTGGAGTCTCTACAAACAGGGCAAACAGGCCGAAACCGAGGCCGTTTTATACGCCGTACTGGAGTCGGTGCGGCAGGCTGCCTATCTGCTGTCGCCGATCATCCCCGGCATTAGCAACCAAATTTATGCTCAGCTAGGCTTTGCCATCGATTTTGACGACAAAGCCATCGGCCAGCAGATTAGCTATGCCGACCATGCTGCCTGGGGCTATTTACCCCCTGCTCAGGTTTTGGGAGAAGCCTCCCCCGTATTTCAGCGCCTAGAGCTGCCCGAACCCGTGAGCAGCCCTTAGCCTAAAACCGCTCCAGTTCGTTTCACGTTTGTTTTTAGCTTGTTCTTTCAGCTCGATTTAACACCTTAATAAAAAACCATGTTAGATACTCACAGCCATTCCTTAAACAACCACTCTTTACTTGGCGAAGACGGCATCTTCACCCCTGAGCAAGTGCTCGAAAATCGGGGCCGGGTAGCCATTTTTATTGATGGTTCGAATCTGTTCTATGCGGCCCTGCAATTGGGCATTGAGATTGACTATACCAAGCTGCTGTGTAAGCTCACGGCTGGCTCGCGGCTGTTTCGCTCGTTTTTCTACACTGGAGTAGACCGCACGAACGAAAAGCAGCAGGGCTTTTTGCTGTGGATGCGGCGCAACGGCTATCGAGTGATTGCCAAAGACCTGGTGCAACTGCCCGATGGCTCTAAAAAAGCCAATCTAGATGTCGAAATAGCGGTAGATTTGGTGGCCTTGGTCGGCTACTACGACACTGCTGTGCTGGTCAGCGGTGACGGCGATCTAGCCTACGCTGCCGATGCTGCTAGTTATCGGGGGGCGAGGGTTGAGGTGGTGAGTCTGCGATCGATGACCAGCGACAGCCTGATCAATGTGGCCGATCGCTACATCGATCTTGAAGGGATCAAAGACGACATTAGAAAAATGCCCCGCACCTCTGCAAGTCACAGCTACACCTACCGCCCTCTGTCTAACCTAGCGGCTGCCGGCGATGCGGTAGACGACGGCGTGACAATCAGCGAGTAGTGTTACAGGCGCAGCACCATGGCACGATGGCGGCAGTTGATGATTGGTGGGGCTGCGATCGCAGCTCTGGGCCTGGGGCTGTATAGCCTGCTTGGGCGACCTGGTTCAGAGCCGGGTGCCGATGGCCCGGCTGCTGGAGATCCACCCCCAGGACTGACACTGCGAGATGTCACCCTAGAGCAGCCCAACGAACAGGGACAGCTGCTCTGGCGGGTTAAGGGTAAGGAGGTGACCTACAGCCCTGACCAGCAGGTGGCGTTTATCACCCGGCCCGATGGCGACCTGTTTCAAGACGGCGAAGTTATCTATCAAGTGGTGGCTGACACTGGCGAGGTGCGCGAAAACGGCAGCGTAATTTTGCTGCGCGGCAATATTGTGGCCACTGGCGTTAAGAATGGCTCCGTGCTGCGGGGCAACGAAATGGAGTGGCGTCCCGAGAACGATGTGCTGATTATGCGCGACCAAATTACCGGTACTCATCCGCAACTGCGGGCTGTAGCCGACGAGGCGCGGGTGTTTAACCGCGAAAACCGTATGGAGCTAGCCGGTAATGTGGTGGCCAGTACGGTGGTTGCCGACCCTAAAACCGAGCCCTGGCTGAAGCTTCAGGCCCAGGAACTCGCCTGGTTTTGGGATGAGGAGCGCATCGACAGTGCTCAGCCCCTGCGGGTAGAGCAGTTTAAGCAAAACGCGATTTCCGATGTGGTAGTGGGCCAGCGCGGCACGGTAAACCTGGCTACGCAGCTAGTGAACCTACGCGGGCAGGTGGCCATGCAGATGCTAGATATTCCACTCAATATGGCCAGCGAAGCTCTAGATTGGCAGGTGGCCGAAGAGCAGGTAACCGTCAACCAGCCCCTCACCCTGATCCATCCCGAAAATAAAATCAGGGTTACCGCCCGCCAGGGCCGCATGGATTTGGCGGCGCAGCAAATTTTTCTCTCCCAAGATGTGGTGGCCGTGGGCGAAGCTAACCAGGCCCGCATGACCAGCGATCGCCTCGACTGGAACGTAGAGACCCAAACCCTAGTCGCCGAGGGTGGCGTTAACTATCGCCAGGTCAACCCTAACGTCAACCTCAACGGCGCGCGCGCTGTAGGCCGCATTGATGATCAGACCATAGTGGTTGACGGGGGCCGCGTCGTGACCGAGATCGTGCCGAATTAGGAGGAAGATTTCCATGCCTCTGACCTGTCAATCCCTCTTGCAAGCCCACCCCGCTCCCTGGGACAGCGCCACCACCCACCCATTTCTAGCTGGCTGCCAGAGCGGCACTCTGCACCCCGCCCAGTTCAACACCTGGCTGGTGCAGGATTTTTTGTTTGTCAAAGACTTTACCCGCATGGTGGGGCGGGTGCTGGGGGCGGCCCCCGATGACCATATCGATGGGCTGTTGGCGGGGCTTGGTGCCCTGAAGGATGAGTTGCTGTGGTTTGAGGCTAAGGCCGCCGAGCGATCGCTCAACCTATCCACGTCTCCCCAGCTCACCTGCCAGCGCTACTGCGAGTTTATGGCCAGCCTGGCCGCGCGGCCCTACTCGGTACAGGCTACTGCTTTGTGGGCGATCGAGTACGCCTACAACCAGGGCTGGCAGTTACCTGGCCCCATGCCTGAGCCCTACACCGAGTTCGCCGATCGCTGGGGCAACCCCGGCTTTACCGACTACGTGCACCTGCTGGCCGCCCAGGCCGATGCCGCCCTAGCTATAGCTAGCCCAGAGGTTCAGGCCCAGGCCGAAGCTGCCTTTTTGCAGGTGGCCGACCTCGAAGCGAACTTCTGGCAAATGGCCTTTACCGCTGCTGAGGCTGCTCAATAAGGTGTTTGGTCTCATGGTTCAGGGTGAGCGGTTGACCTGGCGATCGCCTTCAGGAGCGCGATTGCCCCAAACTGTGCCTAACTGAGGATGTTTTTAAGATAGATTGCGGTCAATCCTAGAGAGCGATACTACCCTGGGGAATGCCGTGACCTACGACTTTGATTTACTAGTAATTGGTGGCGGCTCTGGCGGTATAGCGGCAGCCCGGCGAGCTGCCAGCCACGGTGCCCGGGTGGGTCTAGCGGAGGCGAGGCAGATAGGCGGCACCTGCGTCAATCGCGGTTGCTTACCCAAAAAGTTGATGGTCTATGCCGCTCAGTTTGCAGAACAGTCTGACGTGGCTACCAGCTACGGCTGGGCCGTTGGGGAGCGCCGGTTTGACTGGCCCACCCTAATTGCCGCCATCGATCGGGAAGTGCATCGCCTCAGGGGTGTCTATCAAGACCTGCTCGACAAATCAGGCGTAGAGATGTTTCGCCATCGGGCGCAGTTCGTCGATGAGCACACCCTCGCCGTGGGCGAAACCACCGTCACCGCTGCCAAAATTTTGATTGCTGCTGGCGGTCAGCCCACCCGGCCCAACAATATTGATGGTATTGAGCACGCCATTACCTCCGACGATATCTTTCATCTGCCCCAGCAGCCAAAGCGCATGGTGATTATTGGCGGTGGCTATATCGGCTGCGAATTTGCCAGCATTCTCAATGGGTTGGGCACCGAAGTTACCCAAATCATTCAGGGTGACAGAGTACTGAGCGGCTTTGATGACGACCTGCGCCGTGAAATTCATGGGGCGATGCAGCGACAGGGCATCACCATGGTGACCAATAGCGATCAGATTGCGATCGCCCCCGGCGAGTCAGGCTTAACCCTGACCGTAACCACTGAGCAGGGGCAAAAGACCGTGCTCAGCGATGCGGTCAGTTTGGCGGCCACCGGACGCAACCCCAACGTGAAGGGCCTCGGGCTAGAGAATACCGGTGTGACCGTGAAGAAGGGGGCGATCGCCGTCGACGCTCACTATCGCACCACCGTCCCCCACATCTTTGCGATCGGGGACGTCATCGATCGCGTCAGCCTCACCCCCGTAGCGATCCGGGAGGGCCGCCTATTCGCCGATGCCGAATTTGACCACCAACCCGTCACCCTCGACTACGACACCATCCCCACCGCTGTGTTTACCACGCCTGAAATGGGCACCGTTGGCTTCACCGAAGCAGAAGCCGCCAAAAAGTTTGGCAAAGACGATATTCAAACCTATTGCTCCCGGTTTCAGCCTTTGTACTACAGACCCTCTGATCAAGAGACCCAGGGCCTAATCAAGCTAGTGGTGCAAAAATCCACCGACCGAGTGCTAG
Organism: Phormidium tenue FACHB-1052; assembly: GCF_014696675.1. Classification (GTDB taxonomy): domain Bacteria; phylum Cyanobacteriota; class Cyanobacteriia; order Phormidesmidales; family Phormidesmidaceae; genus Nodosilinea; species Nodosilinea tenuis_A. The sequence continues at coordinate 530,187 of NZ_JACJQN010000001.1, read as the reverse complement.
GGGCGCACATGGTTGGCAACCACGCCGCAGAGCTGATGCAGGGAGTTGCGATCGCCGTGACCATGGGTGCCACCAAAGCCGATTTTGATACCACCCTGGCGATTCATCCCACTACCGCAGAGGAGTTTATTGGCCTGGAATGAGCATGAGGAAGGTTCGCAAGACGGGGAGGGAGAGGAAGGTGGGGAAGGTGATGAGGCGCTAAAGCATGAATTCCACCTCCATCCCCCCTATTCCCCTCATCTTCCATCCGCCTAAACGTCACCCTCCCTCCCCACTAATCACTCTCCCCCTGTGCCTCAGCCCGATGCTGCACAACCGCTTGGCGAAACCCCAGCACCACAAGAATGTTTGACAGCGTCAAAAACGCCTCTGCACTGCCGTGGAGCCAATCCACGTTAGCTAGCTCTTCCCCAAGCCCCACCTTGGCATAAATGCCTGCTGGAATAGTTACTGCCACAAATACCAGCAGCGCGTAGAAGCCAGTTAGTGCCAGCCGCGGCGTCTCCTGGGTACGGGTCATAAACCAGAGAAACCCCAGGTAGGGGAAGAGGGACATGGCGAAGAGGGTGTTTTTGTCGAGCATGGTTGGGTGTGGGGAGTGGATGGGTGGGGAGTGGATGGGTAGGGAGTGGATGGGTAGGGGGTGGATGGGTAGGAGAGTGGAGGGAAGAGAATTTAGGCAGACAATCTTTTATTCAAATCCGCAGTTCTAAAATTCGTTAGTAGTTTGCCAAGCCGAAGTTAATGGGGGCTAAGGTTCACAGCAGTCCTTAAACCGTATACCTCAAACTCTGAACCCTAGACCGCTAGACCTTGCCACGTTTAGCGTTCTCAGGTACTAAGTTTGGGTTCACTTGGGGCTAGCGGTCGAGATACTGCTTTGTCGCCAGATCCACCAGGCGGCGAGGCAGAGGGTGCCGTTGCCGATCACGGTCATGGCGGCCTGTAGGGTGACTAGCCAGGCGAGCCCAGGGGCATTGTCGAATAGGTGCCAGGTGCAGGCGGCCATGGCGCTCACCAGGGCGGGAAGCATGCCGATCGCCAGCCAGCGCCACACTAGCCGCTGAGTCACAGTGGCAAATTGCCAAATAAACCACATCGCCGCCATCCACTCCAGCACACTTGAAATATGGATCATCCAGGTGGGCAGCGAGAGGGCGTGCATGGAGTTCAGGGCGTAACAACAGCCTCTATTGTAGAGAGGTCGGCGTATGGCGTATAGCGGTTTGACCCACGGGTTAGCTAGAGGCAGGTAAGAATGCGAGCGGTTTTGTGTGGCTACTATGGCATGGGCAACGGCGGTGATGAAGCCCTGCTAGCTACCCTGCTGCAAATGCTGCCTGCGGGGGTAACGCCCGTGGTGCTGTCTGGCAACCCCGTCGAAACCGCCCAGCGCTACGGCGTAGAAACTGTGCCCCGCAAGGCCTTAGGCCCAGTCATTCGTGCGCTGCGGGGGGCCGATGTGCTGATTTGGGGAGGCGGCAGTCTGCTGCAAGACGCCACCAGTCTGCAAAACCCGGTTTACTATGGCGGGCTGATGGTGCTCGCCCAGTGGTTGGGGCTCAAAACCATCGCCTGGGGACAGGGCATTGGCCCCCTCAGTCACCCTCTCAGTCAGGGACTAGGTCGCTACGCCCTGGGCCACTGCAATGCCGTCAGCGTGAGGGACAATGGGTCGGCGGCGTGGCTGGCTCGCTGGCAGGTGCCGGGTATGCAGGCCCCAGACCCAGTGTGGGCCTTGGAATCTACGCCAGTAGACGGACTGTGGGATCTGCCTGCTCCTCGGGTGGCCGTTGCCCTGCGACCCCATCCCTGGTTGACCGAAAGTCGCCTAGATCAATTCACTCAGGCTCTGGCCTCGTTTCAAAAGGCGACCCAGACCTGCTTGCTGCTGGTGCCCTTTCAGCCGATCAAAGACTTGCCCATTGCCGAATATATCCAGCCCCGGCTGCCTGGCCCTAGCCATATTTATGCCTTGGCTGACCCACACCAGCTCAAGGGGCTGTTTAGAGGTGTCGAGATGACTTTGGGCATGCGGCTGCATGCGCTAATTATGGCGGCGGCTGAGGGCTGTCGCTGCTTTGGGCTCAGCTATGACCCCAAGGTTAGCCATCTGATGACCGATCTCGATCTGCCGGGGTTTGACCTTAACCCCCAAGCGGTGAGCCATCGCTGGCCAGATAGTCCCGAGCAGATGACCCAAACCTGGCTGGAGGTCTATGCCAACGGCGACCCGCTGTCGCCCGAACAAATCAGTTCGCGGGTGGATCGCGCCCTCATGCACCAAGACCTGCTGCGGGACGTGCTGTCGTCGTGATTCTGGCCTCGGCGAAGGTTTGAGCCGATCGCAAAGCCCTGACTTTGCCGTTGAGGTTTACAGGTTGAACCGTTTGAGTGGTTCAACCTGTAAACCTGCGCTGAATTGCTTTGGCCTAGAAATGCTGTTTGAACGCGATCGCACTCTAGCCCAACGCCTGCTCGATCGCAGCTTTGAGAGCCGGGTCGTTGGGAGGGGTTTGAGGCTCAAAGCGCTCGATTACCTGGCCGTCGCGACCGACCAAAAACTTGCCAAAGTTCCAGCCGATGTCGGGGCCGTCGCCAACGAGAAACTGGTAGAGGGGGCTGCGATCGGGGCCGTTGACATCCTGCTTTTCGAGCAGGGTAAAGTCAACGTCGTACTTGGTTTTGGTGAAGTCTTTGATTTCCTCAGGGCTGCCGGGCTCTTGCTTGCCAAACTGGTTGCAGGGCACGCCCACGATCACAAGGCCGCGATCGCCATAGGCCTTATCCAGCTCCACTAGACCACTGTACTGGGGCGTCAGGCCACATTTGCTAGCCACATTCACAAAGAGAATCACCTTGTCGGCTAGCACGTCGGGGGCTAAAGGGGCACCGTCTAGGGTGGCGAGGTTAGAAGGAAGAGACATAGGGGGTAATGGTCTGCACAACGTTGTTATTATCGGTCATCTGTCCGGTTGTTGGGCCAATCCCCCAAGCCAAGATGACACTTCCCTATCCCTCCTATTCTCTAAAAAAAACAACTCCCCCACCCCCCCAACTCCCTCACCCCCCACTCCCTCCACCATTCTCCGCCTGCCAAATCGCCTCCAGCGTAAACGGCAGCGCCGCCGCTTCTACCGAAATGGAGTTAATTCCCCAGCCGACTAGATCGGCAATCAGTTCAGGGTGACGCACTGGAGCCTGGCCGCAGATCGAGCAGAGCAAGCCGTTGCGGCGGGCCTCCTGCACCAGGTGGGCCATGGCCAGGCGCACGACCGGGTGGCGCTCGTCATAGGCGGAAGCCATGGTGGGCTGGTCGCGATCGATGGCCAGCAGCAGTTGGGTAAGGTCGTTAGATCCAATGGCAATGCCCTGAATACCGGCCTGGGCGTAGGCGGGCAGCAAAAATAACACCGAGGGCACCTCGGCCATAATCCACAGGGCAAAGCCGGTGACGTCGGTGAGGCCGGCCCGCTCGACCCGCTGGCGACAGGTAATGGCTTCTTCGACGCTGCGCACAAAGGGCAAAATTAGCTGTAGGTTGCCATGGCCAGCCCGTTGCAGAGTGGCTAATGCCCCTAGCTCGACCTGAAATAGGCGATCGTCAATGTCGTAGCTCAGGGTGCCGCGCAGCCCCAGCATTGGGTTGGGTTCTACCGGAGGGCTGCCTCGGAGGGCCTGCCATTCGTGCGATCGCAGATCGAGGCTGCGATAGCGCAGGGTTCTAGGCCCTAGGGTCTGCAAAATTGGCTCTAACTGCTGCACCAGTCGACTTTGCAGCTCTGCTTCCTGGCCCCGGTTGACCCAATCCCAGGGGTGGCGGCCCTCTAACACCTCCAGCAAGAGCCATTCCGATCGCAGTAGGCCAATGCCCGCTACATGGTTGAGAGACAGGTTGGCTAAGCCCTGGCGCTGGCTGAGGTTGACCATGACCTGGGTACGTAGCCGATGGTAGCGGCCCGGTTGATTGGTGGGTAGCGGTTCAGGCACCGGGGCCACCGGGGGGCGAAACGAGGCCGCTGCCTCATCGGTGAGGCCATAGACTACACCGCGATCGCCGTCGAGCCAGAGCACCATGCCGTTGTCGAGCAGCTGGGTGGCTTGGGGCGCACCCACTACCGCCGGAATGCCGACCTCTCTCGCCAAAATAGCCGCGTGGCAAGTGGCACCGCCGCGCTCGGTGACAATGCCCGCCACCGACGGCAGCTGAAAGAAGACATCGGGCTGCAGGTCGGGTAGCACCACGATGCAGCCCTCAGGGAGGGGTTTCGGTAAGTCTTGGGGCCGTTGGGCGACTACGGCAACCCCTTGAATGCACCCCGCTGCCGCCCCAATACCGCGTACGACCGTGCTGGCCAAGGGCAGTAGCGGGGGCTGCGACCGAGCCCGGGTTGGGGGTGGTCGCTCTGGGGCGGGGGCCGTCACCGACGGGGCGGGCCAAGGGGCGGCTTCGGTGATGATCAAGGTGGGCTGGTCGGGGTTGGCGCTGGGGTGTAGCAGCCATTCTAGACGTGCCCCAATTCCACCCAGAGCCGTTTGAGCCCGTTCTGCAACCTGCACTAGACGGACGAGCTGGTCTTGGGTGAGGGGGGCGGTCAGCTCGGGGCGATCGCGATCGATCACCTGAATGGGTTGGGCACTGGCCAATGGGCGGGGGCGGTACTTAGAGGCGGGCCTGAGCTGGTAAATGCGCTCCTGAAACCCTGGTAGCCAAGTCGCTGAGGCTACTTGGCCGGGGCTGATCCAGCAGCAGGCTGGAATGGCTTCTCCCTGGGTGAGGGCCATGCCTAGCCCCACTACCGCCGTCACAGTAATTTGCTCTTGGCTCAGAATGAGCGTGCCTGACACCAGGGCTGGATATACCGGCATAATCAGCGTAGCCAGGCTGAGATCACGCAGCCGCTTGCAGTGGAGATCCCAGACGGGTAGACAGCGAGCCGTTAGCGCTTGGCTCCAAAACTGTGGCAGCGCCCCGGCTAGATTTGCCCAGTCAGATTCAATCTGGGCCGACAACAGGCCTGGGCTTAGCAGTCTAGACGCCTTTGCCTGGTTCAAACCCAGCGTGTCTACCCAAAGCGATGCGCGCAGCATCCAGGCGGCAGGAATAAACCCATCGGGCTCGGGACAATCTAACCCACTGTCTGCGATCGCCGCGATCGCAGGAATGTCTCGCAGAGCTTTTTGCCATTGCTGGCTGCTCTGCTGGAGGGTTCTGAATCCGTTTTGACACACTGAAGCCAGCCGATCACCATCGCCGTTGGGCCAGGCCATCTGCTCTAGACTGTGGTGCCAGGCCGCTGCCGTCAGTACGCAACCTTGAGCCACAGGCAGCCCCTGCTGCTTGAGCAAGCCCAGATAATATGCTTTCTGCCCGACGGCCCGCAGATCAGCGATGTCCAGCGTGTGCAGTTGTCGAAGCCAGGTCATTCTGGGGTACAGGGCTAGTCCTCAGCGGTCGCGTGAGGGAGGTGGCCAAGGTATTCGGTTTTATAACGCCAGCACCGCTAGCCCCTGCGGCTGCTTAGCCTGCCCCAACTCTCGACTGGCAGTGCCCAGGGGCGATCGCAACGAAGCGCTTTATTGAAGTCAATATCTTATATCTATGAGTTTACGCGATGGCCATCGTCTTCGCCCTCTACCCTGCTAGTGGGATAGGGTGCTTTCCCACCAGAGATCCCTATTTCTACCCTCGTCTCTGCCCGCTGTGGCTCTGACAATAGATCCAGCGCCATCTCGGCCATTAGCTATTAGGGCAGATCGCATGCACAGCCGCTCCTCTATTCAGACCTGGCTCGGCCAGGGCAAACGCCAGCTGCTCAGCCTGTTTTTGGCCGAGCCTTGCCCCCTGTGTCAGCGATCAACAGCGGCCGTGCTCTGCTCCGGCTGCTGCCGCCAGGTGCGTCAGTGCCAGTCGCCAACACCCTGCGATCGCAGTATTCCAGATTTGACAGTACTGAGCTGGGGGCGCTACGAAGACAGCCTGCGTCAGGCGATCGGCAGCCTCAAATACAATGGCCACACGGGACTAGCGCAGTTTTTGGGCACCGAGCTAGGGCAAACTTGGCTCGATCACAACCCTCATTCTAGGGAACAGGCTCGTCCGGTGGCGATCGTCCCCATTCCCCTCCACCCCACCCGATTGCAGCAACGGGGCTTTAACCAAGCCGACCTGATCGGCCAGTGGTTTTGTCGGCTGACTGGGCTGCCGCTCTACAGCCATGGCCTAGTGCGCGTGCAGGCTACCCAGGCCCAGCACAGCCTCGACCGTTGCAGCCGCCAGCAAAATCTGGATCAGGCCTTTGCCGTTAACTCAGCCCAAGTCAAGGCGCTCCAACGATCTACGGTCTGGCTGCTCGACGATATCTTCACCACCGGAGCCACTGCTCAATCGGCAGCCCAGGCTCTGCGGCGCAGCGGCATCGCTGTAGAGGGCATCTGCACCGTCGCTCGTCCCACGGCCTGGGCAGCTTCCACCGAGACTAAAAAAACTTCGAACCCAAGATAGATGGCTATAGCTTCCTTAGGAAATATTAATAATCTATTGACCCTGTTGCGCCAGTGAGTCAATGCTCTAGTATAAATCTAAAGAAATTATTAACAGCTGCTATGAACCCTCAGCTTCTGAGACACCTGTGGTCTTTGGTAGAACGGTCCCAGAGCAGTCATCTTCTCGCTCTAGATGACCATGGTTTAGTGTGCTGGCTGTTAGAGCAATTTGTTGGGCAGCAGCCAATCAATCAATCCGAAGCCGATCAGCTTCATCACTACATTCGCGACAAAATCCCCCTAATTCGCGACCTGGCGCAGGAGCACTAAATTAGTATCACGCGGCGTAAGTTAGACCGTCAAGCCAGACGGATCCAGATGGGTTTGGACTCCCCGCCAGTATATTGTTATCTTTGATGCAAAATGAAAACCCAAACCGTTGGAGTGTTAACCCAGTGCAACACTCCAACGGTTTGGGTATAAGTTTTGCAGTGTCTTTTGTGAGTGAGGATTAATTCATGCGCAAGTGGGGTTTACTCGCAGCTGCCCTCGGGCTAACGCTGGCCGCCTGTGGTGGCGGAACCACTACCGCCACAGGCGATGGGGAAGCCGCTCCCGCAGGTGGGGGCCGTCTCGATGTCGTCAAAGGGCGTGGACAGCTGATCTGTGGCGTGGATGGTGGTATTCCGGGCTTTAGCTTTGTGGATGAAAGCGGCACCTACACCGGTCTTGATGTCGATATCTGTAAGGCCGTAGCCGCTGCCGTTTTGGGCGATGCCGAAGCCGTAGAATATCGCCGGTTAGACTCGACTGAGCGCTTTACGGCTCTCTCGGGCGGTGAAGTTGATATGCTTTCGCGCAACACCACCTGGACCATCAGCCGGGACACCAGCGTGGGCCTTGAGTTTGCGCCTACTACCTTCTTCGATGGCCAGGGCATGTTGGTGCGTGCAGACAGCGGCATCGCTGGCCTGGAAGATTTTGCCGGTAAGGCCATCTGCGTGGAGACCGGTACCACCACTGAGCTCAACCTAACTGACCAAATGCGCCAGCTCAATGTTGATTTTGAGCCGGTGGTGTTTCAGGATGCCGATGCCGCCTACGCGGCCTACGACGAAGGCCGCTGCGAGGGCATGACCTCTGACAAATCGCAGCTAGTGGCTCGCCGCAGCACCCTACCCAACCCCGACGAGCACACCCTGCTCGAAGTCACGATGTCTAAAGAGCCCCTGGGGCCTGTAACCACCAACAACGATTCTGCGTGGTATGACGTTGTCAAATGGGTCACCTATGGGTTGATCCAGGCCGAAGAGTTTGGCATTACCTCTGAGAATATTGCCACCTTTGAAGCTACTGAAAACCCTGACATTGCCCGCTTCCTGGGACAAGAGGGCACTCTGGGCACCGATATGGGGCTGCCCAACGACTTCATGGTGCAGGTGATTACCCAAGTGGGTAACTACGGCGAAGTCTACGATCGCAACGTCGGCGCTGACTCTGAGTTTGCCCTAGAGCGTGGCCAAAATGCGTTGTGGAGCGAGGGTGGCCTGATGTACTCTCCCCCCTTCCGCTAGGGAACGCCCGCTGCTCGGTGGGAGTCTTTAGCTCTCACCGAAACCCTCTACTCCCGATTAACCCTGTCAAAAGGCGCAGCTCGACTGCGCCTTTTTCATAAATCCTTGTAACAAATTGAACTTTTCTTGACATCGCTCTTAGATTATTTTGCTTACAGCGCCAGAACTGCTCCCTTTGCACTGATATACCTTGCACTGATACACCACAGGTGACGTAAATGGCCCACGATAGCGGCAGCAAAACCTTTGACCTTAAGGCAATGCTGCGAGATGAGCGCTTTTGGAAGATCGCCTTCCAGGTAATTACGCTGATCGTTGTCCTGCTCTTGTTGAGCTTTTTCCTGGGCAATTTGAACCGCAACCTGATTCAGCAGGGGCGGGCCTTTGGCTTTAGCTTTTTGCGGAACCCGGCTGGCTTTAGCATTGGCGAAAGTTTGATTCAATACCGCCCTAACGATCCCTACTGGCGGGCGCTGATGGTGGGCCTGGGCAATACCTTGACCCTGGTAGTAGGCGGTATTGTTTTGACCACTCTGCTGGGCGTAGTGGCTGGGGTGGCGAGCTTTTCTAAGAATTGGCTGTTGCAAAAGCTCAGCCGTCTCTATGTGGGGCTGGTGCAAAATATTCCGCTGCTGCTTCAGCTGTTTTTTTGGTACTTTGCCATCTTTGGCGCGCTGCCCCGGCCCGAAGCGCAGATCGGGGTCCTGGGTCTTGCCTTCTTGAATAACCGGGGGGTTTATATTCCCTGGGCCAGTAGTGCGCTGCTGGCGGTATTGGGCATTGCGGCTACGGTTGGGGCGGCGATCGCCGCCCTCTATCTCTGGCGCTGGCGCACCAAAATTCGCATTGAAACTGGGGTTGGGGGCCAAGCTCAGTCCATTGCTCTGGCGGTAGTGGGGTTGGTCTGGCTGGCCATTATTACCCTGGGTATGGATTGGACTATACCGGAGGGCGTTGAAGGAGGTGGCGTAACCGGCGGTCTGCGTCTGTCGCGGGAATATGTGGCCTCTCTCACGGCCCTGGTGTTCTATACCTCTGCTTTTGTGGCAGAGATTGTGCGGGCGGGCATTCAGTCGGTGTCGAAGGGGCAGTGGGAAGCTGCCCGCACCCTCGGGCTAAATGCCGGTATGGTGATGCGGCTGGTGGTGTTTCCCCAGGCGCTGCGGGTGATTATTCCACCGATGAACAGTCAGTACATGAACCTGACTAAAAACTCTAGCCTAGCTTTTGCGATCGCCTTTCCCGAAATTTATTCGATCGCCACCACTACCTACAACCAAACTGGCCGACCGGTTGAAGTCTTTGTGGTCATGATGGCCACCTATTTAACCCTGTGTCTACTCATAACTGTAGTGATGAACCAGTTCAACCGATCTGTGCAGTTTAAGGAGCGCTAAGCTATGACCTCCGCAACACCCGACTCTCTCTCCTCTGCACGTCCTGATGTGCTGGCCCTAGGGCCAGTGGCTTGGGCCAAAAAAAATCTGTTTAGCGACTGGTTCAACAGCCTACTGACCATTGTCATTGTCGGTATCTTTGGCTGGGGTATTTTTCGCCTTGTTTTTTGGGCCTTGACCGTCGCCCAATGGCAGGTCATACCCAATAATTTTGGTCTGTTTATGACCGGAACCTTTCCCTCGGGTCTCTATCCTCGTATTTGGGCCTTGTTGGCCGTGATTTGTGGGTTAGCAGGGTTGTCATGGGGCGTGCTGGGGCGCAATGTCTCCACCCTGTTTAGCCGGAATGTGCTAATCGGTCTAGGGAGCATTTGTGCATTCATTGTGCTGTTTCCGCCGACTCGACCCAGCTCGCTACAGCTGTTGCCAATGGTTGCTCTAGTAGCTGGAGCAGCGGCGGCGGGGCGGCAGATTGGGCGCAAGTTTCCTGGGGTGGGCAAGGGGATCTCGCTAGCCTGGTTTTTGTCGTATTTTGTTGCTCTCTGGCTGCTAGGCGGCGGCTTTGGGCTGACCAAAGTTTCAACTAACGACTGGGGCGGTTTAGTTCTAACCCTGTTTACGGCGGTGAGTGGCATTGTGCTGTGCTTTCCGCTGGGGCTGCTGCTGGCTTTGGGGCGGCGCAGCGCCCTGCCGGTGGTGCGCTGGTTGGCTACGGCCTACATTGAGCTGGTGCGAGGGGTGCCTCTGGTGGCCTTCCTGTTTATGGGTCAGGTGATGATTCCGCTGTTTTTGCCGATTGGGTCGCGGCCCGATCGCATTTTGCGGGCGGTCATTGCGCTGGCTCTGTTTAGCGCCGCCTACCTGGCCGAAAACGTGCGCGCCGGTTTGCAGGCGGTGCCTCGCGGCCAGCGCGAGGCCGCTATGTCTTTGGGGCTCAATACCCCCGCTACCCTGGGCCTGATCATTCTGCCCCAAGCGCTCAAGATCGCGATTCCGGCGATCGTGGGGCAGTTTATTAGCCTATTTCAAGACACGACGCTGCTGTCGATTGTGGGCCTAGCAGAACTGCTGGGCATCGGTAAATCTATCTTGGCCAACCCGGCCTATCTGGGGCGCTACGCCGAGGTTTACCTGTTCTTAGCGGTGATTTACTGGTTCTTCTGCTACGCCATGTCGTTGGCCAGCCGCAAAATTGAGGAGAAGCTCAACACCGAACACTAGATGCCCCCGGCAAAATATCTCTCCGTGTAACAGTTGACAGTCTGGAATCCAGAAACCTCCTAGGGTTAAGGCAAAATAGCATTATCTTGCGCTAGCGTCCCCGCCTGTCGGGTTGAGCTATGGTGAAAACGTTCAATTCATGAGTTGTTAGCAGCCCCGAGGGCGCGATAAAGAGGAACCCTTTCATGACACAGTTTCAGACGGAGCACCCATCGGCCCATGCCATGAGCACCGAACCCGTGATCGTCGCCCGCGACGTGGAAAAGTGGTATGACAACGGCTTTCACGTGCTCAAGGGCGTCAGCATGACGGTCTATAAGGGCGAAGTGCTGGTGGTAATGGGGCCGTCTGGGTCAGGCAAATCAACCTTTATTCGCACCTTCAATGCCCTCGAACCCTATCAGAAGGGCTCCATTGAGGTCGATGGCATCACTATTTCCCACGACCTAAAAAATATTGAGGCTATCCGCCGTGAGGTGGGCATGGTGTTTCAGCAGTTCAACCTGTTCCCCCACCTGACTGTGCTGCAAAACGTGACTCTGGCCCCGATCTGGGTGCGCCGCTGGCCCAAGGCTAAGGCCCAAGAAGTTGCCATGCAGCTGCTAGAGCGGGTGGGGATTTTAGAGCAGGCCCACAAGTTCCCCGGTCAGTTGTCGGGTGGGCAGCAGCAGCGGGTGGCGATCGCCCGCTCCCTCGCCATGCAGCCCAAAGTCATGCTGTTCGACGAACCCACCTCCGCCCTCGACCCTGAGATGGTGCGGGAAGTGCTGGATGTGATGCGCGGCCTGGCCGACTCGGGTATGACCATGGTGTGCGTGACCCACGAAGTTGGCTTTGCCCGCGAGGTGGCCGATCGCGTCGTGCTCATGGACGGTGGTTATCTAATTGAAGAAAACACCCCCCAAGAGTTTTTCAGCAATCCTCGCGAAGATCGCACCCAGAAGTTTCTCTCCCAGATTCTCTAGGTGGATATTCTCGAACAGATTCGCCTCGACTACGAGCGGTTCCCCTACGATCAGAGCTACCACCTCTACGCTGAGGATGTCTACTTTAAAGATCCGCTAAACCAATTTCGCGGCGTCGATCGCTATCGGCGCATGATTAGTTTCATCAGCCACTGGTTCAAAGATGTTGACCTGCAACTGCACGGGATCGACTACTCTAGCCCTAGCCAAATTGACACCCGCTGGACGCTGAGTTGGATAGCTCCGGTACCATGGCAGCCGCGCATGAGGATCCCCGGTCGCAGCGAGCTAGGGCTAGGGGACGATGGCAAGGTGATTTCTCATATTGACTATTGGGATTGTTCTCGGCTGTCGGTGCTCAAGCAGTTGTTTGCTTGGCGTGCCTAAGTCTTAAACTCCGTTTAAATTGCTGAACATCGAGTTAAGCAACTTGAATGGAGCCTCAACGGGCTGAATATCTGCGGGTAAGCTAGGGGCATTGATGGGCAACATTACTGCCACAATCGATCTAGATCTGTAGAGGATGTCTATGCGGCTGCTACAAAAAGTGTCGGCTGGGGTTTGCTTGATCATTGGGCTGCCCATCATCATGATGGCAACGGTTGAGAGCCTCAACCCCAATACTTCCCCTGAAGATCGATCGGGGTTGATGGCTGCCCTGGCATTCTTTGGCCTGCCGCCAACGGCCTTGGGCGGCTGGTTAATCTGGAACCTGCGCCAGCAACACGAGCGATCGCTAGAAGACCTAGCTGACCAGCAAGAGCAGCAGTTTCTCCAGCTCCTTCAAGACCAAAAAGGCGACCTGACAGTAATTCAGTTTGCCACCGCCACCCAACTGTCGCTGGAAGAATCCAAAGTCTACCTCGACGAAAAAGCGCAGCAGCTAAATGCCTCGTTCGACGTTTTAGACAATGGGGCCGTAGTCTATCGCTTTCCCCTATAGGCGTCTACGAGCCAGGTGGATTGGTCTGCCCAATGAAGTATTCGCTGAAATAAGTCGCCAGGGCAACTGAGTTGCTTCTTATGATAAAGAGGGTTAGACGTGGCCAATCTCCATGGGCGAGCTGGAGATATAAGGGTTACGATAACCGTCAAAACCGAGAGCGACCGGTAGAGGAGACGGCTATGCGGAAGTTACAAAAGGCCTTGGCTGGAGCCTGTTTGCTATTTGGGCTATCCATCACGCTTTTAGCAACAACCCAACTGATGGGTTCCGACGATGATGACTGGGAAGATCGAGCCGAGACTGGGTTAGCGTTGGTCATGTTTGGTGTCGCTCCCATGGCCCTAGGCACCTGGCTGGCATGGCATTTGCGATCTAACCACCAGCAGTTATCTCAGGCAGTATCAATCCAGGCAGTATCAATCCAACAGGAGCAGCTTTTTTTACAGCTGCTTCAAAGTCAGGCCGGTGATCTCACCATTGTCCAGTTTGCGGCGGCGGCGCAGATGCCGGTTGAGCAGGCCAAAGCGTTTCTCGATCAAAAAGCTCAGGTGCTCAACGCGTCCTTTGATGTCAAAGATACTGGGGCGATCGTCTATCGCTTTCCTCTGTAGGCGTCTACAGATACTCGCGGTTGAGGTAGGGTTGCAGCACCTCAGGCACCCGCACTGAACCATTGGCCTCTTGGTAATTCTCCAGAATGGCGGCCATGGTGCGGCCAATGGCTAAGCCCGATCCGTTTAAGGTGTGAACGTACTGAGTACCCTTTTGCCCCGTCGATTTAAAGCGGATATTGGCGCGGCGGGCTTGAAAATCCAAGCAATTTGAGCAGCTAGAAATCTCGCGGTAGGTCTCAGAAGACGGCATCCACACCTCAAGGTCATAGGTTTTGCAGCTTGAGAAGCCCAGGTCGCCCGTGCAAAGCGCCAGCACTCGGTAGGGCAGCTTGAGCTGTTGCAGAATGTTTTCGGCATCGCCCACCAGCGCCTCTAGCTCGTCAAAGGAGGTGTCGGGATGCACGAATTTGTACATCTCCACCTTGTTGAACTGGTGGAGGCGAATGAGGCCACGGGTATCTTTGCCGTAGCTGCCTGCCTCACGGCGAAAGCAGGGCGTGTACGCGCAGTAGTGAATGGGCAACTGGTCAGCGGCAAGGATGTCGTCGCGGTGCAGGTTGGTGAGAGGCACCTCGGCAGTGGGGGTCAGCCACAGGTCGTCGTTGCGGCACTGGAAGCTTTCTTCGGCAAACTTGGGCAGCTGACCCGAGGCGGTGAGCGCAGCCGAGTTAATTAGGTAGGGGGGAATGATCTCGTCGTAGCCCGCCTTGGTATGGCGATCGAGCATGAAGGAGATCAGTGCCCTTTCTAGCGCAGCACCTGCGCCCTTGAGGACAACGAAGCGGCTTTGGGCAATCTTTTCGGCGGCGCGCTTAAAGTCGAGAATGCCCAGAGTTTCGCCGATCTCCCAGTGGGGTTTGGCGGCAGTGGTGGGCAGGTACTCGTCGCCCCAGCGGCGCACTTCGACGTTTTCGGTTTCGTCTTTGCCAATGGGGGTGGTGTCACTGGGCAGGTTGGGTAGGCCTAGCAGAATGGCCTCGATCTGGGCTTTAATCTCGCGCTCCTGGGGTTCCAGGGTTTGCAGCTCGGCCTTGACCTGGTTGCCTTCGTCTTTGAGGGCGGTGACTTCTGGGCCGTTGGGGGTGGCCCCGGCTTTGATGGTTTGGCCCACCTGCTTGCCGATCTCGTTGCTGCGGGCCTGGAGCTGCGATCGCACCGTCTCTAGCTGGCGCTGCTGCTGGTCTAGCTCTAGCAGCGGGGTCAAATCATACTTGCCCCGCTTGCCCAGAGCAGACTTTACCCGCTCCGGGTTTTCTCGGATTTGTTTTAGATCTAGCACAGCAGCCCTCTACAATCTGAAATCTGATGTTTTGACAAAAAACCCCTTGCCAATAGATCAGAATATCAGCATTCCTAAAATACCTGCTCAATCTCGGCAATTTCAGGAATAAACTCGCGCAGGCGACGCTCAATGCCCATGCGCAGCGTCATAGCAGAGCTGGGGCAAGAGCCGCAGGCTCCCTGGAGGCGGAGTTTGACCACTGGGCCATCGATTTCAACTAGCTCTACGTTGCCGCCATCGGCCAGCAGGTAAGGACGCAGTTCATCTAAAACCTGTTCCACATTGGGAGGGGTAAGGGCAAGCGTTTCCATGGGCTATAGCTACCAAAAATATTGAGAGGCCATCTCCATTCTAAGGATTTTGGCCCCAAACCAGAGCCATCAACCTGATCGATCGACGATTTTCCCGGTGATAAACGCTATCTCTTATCTAGATCAACCTCTATGGGAAGCCCCATCGGTTCTCATTTCTTTATGGGGCTATGTCTCGTACCTGCGTAGACTGGGCCTTGAGGGGTCAAGCTTTGATGAGAAAAATGCCTGAAATCATTGACAACCCCCGCCTTTCCTCAGGAAACTCCATATGCCTTTTACGATCGATTCAGCTCGTAATATTTTCCCCAATACTTTAACGGCGGATTCTGTACCCGCAACCATTGCCCGCTTTACCCAACTCAGCGCCGAAGACCAACTAGCGCTGATCTGGTTCGCCTACCTGGAAATGGGAAGCAGCATTACCATCGCGGCCCCCGGTGCGGCCAGTATGCAATTTGCTGAAGCCACCATGGAGCAAATTCGCAAAATGCCCTTTCAGGAGCAGTCTCAGACGATGTGCGATCTGGCGAACCGGGCCGACACCCCGATTGGTCGCACCTACTCGACCTGGTCACCCAATATCAAGCTCGGCTTTTGGTACCGCCTGGGCCAGTGGATGGAAGAAGGCTCTGTGGCACCTATCCCTGAAGGATATAAGCTGTCGGCCAATGCCGCCGCCGTGTTGCAGTCGATTCGTACCCTGGAGTCTGGGCAGCAGATTACAGTGCTGCGCAATGCGGTGGTCGATATGGGATTTGACGCCAAGCAGATGGGCAGCTATACCCGCGTCTCTGAACCCGTTGCGCCACCCCAGGATATGGCTAAGCGCAGCCAGGTCACCATTGAGGGGGTCACCAACCCCACGGTGCTGGCCTACATGAATAACCTCAACGCCAATGACTTCGACGCGTTGATCGAACTCTTCACCCCCGACGGTGCGCTACAGCCTCCCTTCCAGCGCCCGATTACCGGCAAAGAGGCAATTCTCCGCTTCTTTCAAGAAGATTGTCAGAATCTCAAGCTGATTCCAGAGAGGGGGGTGACTGAGCAGGCTGAAGATGGCTTTACGCAAATCAAAGTGACCGGTAAGGTGCAGACCCCTTGGTTTGGCGCGGGCGTCGGCATGAATATTGCCTGGCGGTTTTTGATCAACCCCGATGGCAAAATTTTCTTTGTTGCCATTGACCTGCTGGCCTCACCCAAGGAACTGCTTAACCTGGTGCGCTAGGTCGATGGTTGTGGAGGGTGGCTGGGCGATCGCCAGCCTGAGAATCTAATCTGAACCAGGCCCACTTGAGGCCATTGATTCATCGCTGGCTACCTATATTCCTTGTCTGACTGTTGGGTCTTGCCCTAGACGTAAGATCTAACAGTCAGTATTGTTTTGAGCTTGGCTAAGAAGGGGGGTAGCGGCGGCTGAGGCTTGCTTAGCCTCAATGCCACATTGCAAAGTTTTGCAACATGTCTCTAATATAGAGAAATGTTAAACACCATCATTGGCCGAGTAACTGGGTTAGCCGATTGGCGGCCATCGAGCTTTTCGCAGGTCTTTTTCTAAGGTTCCTTTTTTAAGTCGTAATGCATACCAGCGAACTCCAGTGGTCAACTGAAGAAAAAGCCATTGCTAAGGAGGCGATCGCCACCGCCTACAGCCGCGAGATTAGCGGCTTGGTTCAGGTCGTGCGCGATCGCGCCAGCAGCCTCAATAGCATGGATGACCTTTGGCAACTCCACGACTTTCTCAGTGCCCGCCGCCACGAACTCGACGGCAAATATGACGATCGCGAGTCAGCTTTACTGTTTGTCTTTTCGAGTTTGGTGAAAGAAGGCTGGTTGAGTTTGGATGAGCTAGAGGGGCTAGATGCCGCCAAGCTGTCGAAAATTACTGCTCTCACCCGCATGTTCTAGGTGGGTTTGCAGCGTTAAAATTGGGTTGCTTTTAGGTGAATTTGGGAACCCGCAAACGGAAGGGGAGGCGCTAGAACCAGCACCTCCCCTTCCGTTTGGTATTTAATTTTTTAACTCGGAGGGCGATAAAACCCTACATGATGCCAATTTGGGACAGAATGCCTTGCCCAGTCAGAAACTCGGTAGCTACACCAATCACGAAGCCCAGCATAGCCAGACGACCATTCCAGGTTTCTGCAAAGTCTACAAAGCCGAACTTGGTCTCTTTGGTTTCCATGGTGGATATCTCCTAAATGATTAGAGGTGCGAAATCAATATCCTGTCACTTAACGTAACACAAGTTCTTTGAAGTTTGGGTGTGGGAACGATGACTTTTCTGTGGTGAAAATTTAATCGTTCAAGTCACTAAGCTTGAGGCTCAAGCCCAGCAACAGCCGGAGCTATAAGCTGGTCAACCAGGTGACAATGCCATGGCCTGTAGCGGCTTCAAACAGCACTGCTGAGACGAAGCCCAGCATCGCTAGGCGACCGTTGAGTTTTTCGGCGTATTCATTGAAGCCGAACTGCTGGCTGTCATCGACGTAAACTTTGGGTTCAACGGCAAAGTTGTTCAGACGACCGCCTTCTTCGGTGGTGTAACCGTTAGTGGTCATAGGATGTTCTCCGTTGCTTCTGTGGTTCTATTGTAACGCAATGTAAACAAATATTGCAATCTTATTTACATTTTTACATTTTTGAGGAATTAAGCTGCGCTATACATTGGCGATGGCTGTCTTGGCTTTCCGAGTGCGGGAGTGAGTCGGTGGCAGAACGTTGGGCACTCAACTACTAACGGCAAAGGGCATGACTTTGATTGATTTGCAAGGCAGCACGGTGTTGGTGACGGGAGCGTCGCGGGGGATTGGGGCGGCGATCGCCCGAACCCTGCACGGGGCTGGAGCGGCGGTTATTCTTCACTACAGTCAAGGTGAGGCCGAGACGAAACAGCTCGCCGCTGACTTAGGGCATGAGCGCACTCACTTGGTTCAGGCTGATTTGGCGGTGCCGGGGGCGGCCCTAGCATTATGGGCACAGTCTCTAGCTTGGCGAGGCAGCGTGAATGCTGTGATCAACAATGCCGCGACGATGCCCGCCGCCTCAGTGACCGCTGAGTGGGATCAGTGGGCGATCGCTTGGCAAGAGACGCTTCAGGTCAACCTTGTAGCCATGGCTGATCTGTGTCGAGAGGCGATTTGCCACTTTCAGGCTCAGGGGGGTGGCACGTTGGTTAATCTGGCCAGCCGGGCGGCGTTTCGGGGGGATGGGCCAGAATTTATGGCCTATGCGGCGTCGAAGGGCGGGGTGATTGGGCTGACCCGCACGATCGCGAAGGGGTTTGCGGCGGATGGGGTGCGGGCCTATGCGATCGCACCGGGGTTTGTGCGTACCGATCGCATTGAGCAGGTGATGGCGGAGCGGGGGGCGGATTATGTGACGCGAGATATTCCCATGGGGGCTCCGGCGGAGCCGCAGGATATTGCTAATTTGGTGGCGTTTTTGGTGGCGGGGTTAGCGCCCCATGCGACGGGGGCAACGTTTGATGTCAATGGGGCGTCGTATTTTCACTAGCCAGCGCACCGATCAGCACATCAGGCTAAAAGAAAATATGCCAGACAGGAGCATGGCGCTTCTGTTTTTAGGAGAAGCTCAATTAGGCGTTGCTGAATCGGGGAATGAACTGGCAAAACCTTAGGCTCTGCACGCCCCCCTATTCCCTCAATTCTGGGGGACTTTGAAACTCAGTCTCTCCCCACAATGGGGGTGGAGGGGCAAATCATACTTGCTTACGCAACGCCCAAAATTCTCAACTCAAACATTCTCGTGGCTAGACTTAGGCCTAGAGATGATTTTGCCTTAGAAAGGCTTTTGCCCTTGGTAATTGCCAGGAGGTGAATAACGGCATACCAATACATCCTGGCCGTTGCCGGTAGCTAATCCACAACCAACCTCAGTAGTATCTCTCCAGATAATTTGGGTGTAATGCCCTACGTCAGCCCAGTTGCCGGTTGTTGAGAGGTTTGGAAAGGCTGTGTCTGGAATAAAGTACTGCTTCTCGTCTCCCCAGAACTTCACCATGTCAGCTAAAGAATAAGCCCCTGCAGTACCCTTCCACAGATTTTCCCCATATTCATTGCTATCACTATGGGCAAAGGTATTGGTAGCCGCCAAGCGATCGGCCCAGGCTTGAGAAGAGTTGGCTAGGCTTTCTGACCACTCTAGAGGTGGCACCCCGACTTCAAAACGATAAAGGTTGTGAGCTTCCAGTAGGCTGTCTGACCGTGAGCTACTGGTAGGAACTGGGCTTGGGCTAGGAGTCGGCTCGGATTCTGGGCTAGGATTTGGGGCTGTGCATCCTACAAGAACAGTCAATCCAATCGCTGGCACTACAACTGCTAAGTCTTGTAATCTCATGGATCTTAACCGTCAAGCGTTACCAGCATGATATAGCTAGGGCTATCATCCCCGCCAAAAAATTTAGATTCCGCAAAAGTCTACTTTTAGAAATGCCGTAGACTTCCTGAGCACCGCTAGAAACATCAGCGATCAGAGAAGGTTTCCAGGCTGGCTCTATAACTACAGAATCCAGAGCTACTTTATCTTCCTATCCATGCCAGTTCACCTCAGCGGGCGATGTCTGCACCAGCAGTTTGCCTTGAGAGAAGACGTGGGTGACGGTAGCGCGGCGGCGAATGGCGTCGTAGGGGCTGTCAGCATCAAGAACAATGAAGCTGGCGGGTTTGCCGACTTCAAGTCCGTAGGAATCCTGTAGGGCCAGGGTTTTAGCGCCGTTGGTGGTGATCATGTCATAGCAGGCGGCGATTTCTTCCTGGCCGGTCATTTGGCAGATGTGGACGGCCATGGAGGCGACGTCGAGCATGTTGCCGGTGCCCAGGTTGTACCAGGGGTCTTGGACGCAGTCGTGGCCGAGGCTGACGTTGATGCCCTGCTGCCAGAGTTCTTTGACACGGGTGACGCCGCGGCGTTTGGGGTAGGTGTCGGTGCGGCCCTGGAGGGTGATGTTGATCAGGGGGTTGGCGATGAAGTTGATCTGCGATCGCGCCAGCAGACCCATGAGCTTGAAGGCGTAGGCGTTGTTGTAGCTGGCAAAGGCGGTGGTGTGGCTGGCGGTGACCCGTGGCCCAAGGCCCGATCGCACGGCGCAGGCGGCGACCACTTCTAAAAAGCGCGACTGGTCGTCGTCAATTTCGTCGCAGTGAATGTCGATCAGGCGATCGTACTGCTGGGCTAGCTCAAAAATGCGGTGTACTGACTGCACGCCGTCTTCGCGGGTCATCTCGTAGTGGGGGATGCCGCCGACAGCGTCAGCGCCCAATTTTAGGGCTTCTTCCATCAGTTCAAGATTGCTGGGGCTGCCGTAGAGGCCGTCTTGGGGAAAGGCAACGACTTGCACGGTGATCCAGTCTCTGACGGTGTCGCGGACTTCGAGCAGGGCTTTGAGGGCGGTGAGGCTGGTTTCGCTGACGTCGGCATGGGTACGCACCAAGAGCACTCCCTGCTGGGCCTGGAGTTTGAGGGTGGCGATCGCCCGTGCTTTGACGTCCTCTAGGGTGAGGGACTGTTTGCGATCGCGCCAGATCTCAATGCCCTCAAACAGGGTGCCACTCTGGTTCCAGCGGGGCTGTCCCGCCGTCAGTGCCGAGTCAAGGTGAATATGCGATTCTACGAAGGGCGGGCTTACTAGCCTACTGCCCAGGGCAAGTTCCTGGGTGGCTGAGATAGCTAAGTGGGGTTCTATTGCCTGTATGCGGCCATTTGCTAAGCCGATATCGACTGGCTCGCCGTTGGGTAGCTGACCGTTTCGCAAAATCATGTCCATGGCTAGCCCCTTTGGCGCAGTTTGCCCTGTCGTTACGGCCTCGACTATACCAACTTCGTCCCAGCCAAAGACATTTCCAGCGGCGATCACCAATTAAAAATCCCCGACGCTGCCGCTGAGGCAAGGCCGGGGATAACGAATTTGAGACGACCTAGGGGGGAAGAACCCCAGGGGTTGCCGGTCGATTGGTCAAGCCTAAGCTAGCAAGCTGAAGCGGCGAATATACCCGGTGCGTGGGCCTCGATCACATTGCCGGTGACGGCGCAGGTGATCATGAGGTAGTCGCAAGCGGCGCACTGAGTTTGCACCTGCTGCTCGGGGTAAGTGTGGTGCCTTTCGGCTAGATGTCCACAGTTTGGGCAGTGTACTTGTTGAGAATGACCAATCATTTTGTAACTCCGGCAGCTTTTTGGCAGAACAATTAAGGGATATTATTTGGGTTAGATCTTATTAAAAAGAATTCTCGTAATGGACAAAACATCACGAGAATTACTTGGGCGACCCTCAAAAGTCGTGGGCCAAAATCTTATCTTCCCTGGTGTTTATTATCGCCTTGTTTATTGAGAGGCGCAACTCTATTTTATAAATCCTTAATCTTGGGATCAAGCCTGGAGCAATGATCCCCGCCTTTAGATAGAGCTGGCAGACTGGAGATTGATCCCGATGTTTACAATTCTAAATCGATGGATGGCGACCGGCTATCGTGCTTATCTTTGATCTCTGGCTTGGGATCCCGTCTTTTTGTTCTGATTTTGGGGATCGCTATTTTTTGTTAACTCTTGTCGTTAGGCTCAGGAAACAGAAATTAGGTTTTTCGAGCTTGCTGTGACGTTATTGTCTATCTGTGCTCTGCTCGGTTCTGCTCAATTCTTACTCGGCTATGCGCTATCAAATTCGCCACCTAACTCGCTACTGCTATCAGCAGCCCGTTACCCTGCGGCCCCACACTCTGCGCCTGCGACCCCGGAGTGACGGCGCTCAGCAGCTGCGGCATTTTACCCTTGAGGTCACCCCAAAACCAACTCAGCAGAGCGCGATCGCCGATACCGATGGCAACAGCACTGTCGGTCTGTGGTTTGCGCCTCACTCTATAGAGCAGTTTGAAATTATCACCACTGCTGAGGTAGAAACCTACCGCACCAACCCCTTTGATTACCTGGCGGAGCCCTGGGCCACCACCCTGCCCCTCGACTATCCCACTAGCCTAAGAACCACGCTATTGCCCTACTTGGCGTCAGCCAGTGCCCCTGCCCTTGGGCCTGGAGTGGTTGACCTGGCCCAGGCGCTGGCCCACCAGGTAGAGGGCAACGTGGGTCTTTTCTTGACCGCTTTGGTGGGCCGCATCTACGAAACCTGTAAGTATACCAACCGGCCAACGGGCGCTCCCTGGCCGGGGAGCATTACCTGGGGCAAAAAGCTGGGTAGCTGCCGTGACTTTGCTGTGCTGTTTATGGAGGCCTGCCAGGCGGTGGGGATAGCCGCTCGCTTTGTCAGTGGTTATGAGCAGGGCGACAGCGCAAGTCGCGATCGCGACCTGCACGCTTGGGCCGAGGCCTACGTGCCCGGCGGGGGCTGGCGCGCCTTTGATCCCACCCACGGGCTAGCGGTGAGCGATCGCCACATTGCCCTAGTGGCCAGCCCCTTTCCAGCACAAACCCTGCCTATCAGCGGCACGACTCAAGAGGGGAGCCAGGTGGGGTCTAGTTTGGAGACCGAGATTCGGGTGGAGGTGTTAGAGGAGTAGGAGGTGAGGAGGGTGGGAACGGTGGGAGGAGAGTGTTGAATTTTGAATTTTGTCCCTCAACCCTCAACACTTACTCCCCATCACCTCTATCTCCCCAAAGTCTGCTGGGCACGCTTCCGCAACTCCTTGGCCGGGCCGTAGTCCGGGTTGATCTGCAAGGCCTTTTCGAGGGCGATGATCGACTGGTCGTAGCGCTGGAGGGCCCAGGTGGCTTCGCCGCGCACGGTCCAGGCTTCGGCTGACTCTCGGTTGCGGGCGATCGCCTGGTCGATGGCGGCAATGGCCTCGGCGGAGCGGCCTAGCTTTTGCAGCACGCGGCCCCGGTCGAGCCAGGCCTCAAACATGGCGGGCATGAGGCGGTTGGTGCTCTCGTAGAGCGCTAGGGCGGCCAGCAGCTTTCCCTGCTGTTCTTCGGCATTGCCCTTGCTGCGCACGGCCTCGGGATAGTAGGTGCTGTAGGCTAGGGCATCGTCGCAAGCCACAATGGCTTCCAGGGGACGCTTGAGGGCAATCAGGGCTCGGCAGCGCCCCAGGTAGGCTGGTGCATAATCCGACTGGCTCTCGACGGCTTGGTTGTAGGTGGCCAGGGCGTCGGGGTAGCGGCCCTGGTAGCGCAGGCGATCGCCCTGGCGGGTCAGGTAGGCTGCTTTTTCTTCCGGGGGCAGCAGCAGGCCAAAGTCGGTGGTCAAAGTAGGAATCGCCGCTGCCTGAAACGGCACGACAGCCCCCGGACTGGGCTCAAAGGCAATGGTGAGGCTGCTGCGCCAGAGTACTAGCAGACTGAGCGTTCCCATCAGGCTGCCGACCACTATCGAGCGCCGGCGGGCATAGGGTTTTAGCTCCTCTATCGCCAAGTTTGAAGACACTGGCGGCACTGCTTCACTAGCACCATAGGCAAAATCGACTGGAAACAGTGACGTGGAGTCTTGGTCGTCGGCAAAGGCTGTGGGCTCTGAAGTCTCGGTGGGCCCGATGGCGGTGTCGCTGTCGTCCCCCGGAAAGGTTGGCCCCCGACCGTTGGCTCCCTTCATCCAGGTTTGGTAGATTTGGGTACCCAGCAAGCCGTGCAGAGGGTTGGGCAGATTTTGCAGGGCTTCGAGGGCTTCTTGGGCCGTGGGGTAGCGATCGCGAAAGTCGTAGCGCACCATTTTGTCGAGCACGGCTGCCAGCGACGATGACACTGTCGGAGCATGGTGGCGCCAGGACAACTCGCTGGTAATGGGGTCTTCTTCAATTTTTTGGGGATGGATGCCGGTCAAAGCTCGAATGCCGAGAATGCCGACGGCATAAACATCGCTGCTAAAGCGCGGCTTGCCCGCATACTGTTCGTTGGGCATGTAGCCGTGGGTGCCAATGGCCACAGTGATGTTGGTGGCCCCAGTTTCGGCGTCGAGCAACGGGGATGAGGTCACCTGCTTGACCGCCCCAAAGTCAATGAGTACTAACTTCCCGTCGCGGTGGCGACGGATCAGGTTAGAGGGCTTAATATCGCGGTGGATCACCTGCTGGCGGTGCACAAAGGAGAGAATCTCCAGCACCTCTTGCAGCAGCAGCACTACTCGCGTCTCAGACCAGGGTTTGCCCTCCTCAACCTGGCGGTTGAGGCGGCTGCCCTCAATATATTCTTGAGCCAGATAAAACTCTTGATCCTCTTCAAAGTGGGCCATCAGCGACGGAATTTGGGGATGGTTGCCCAGCTGATAGAGCACCCGCGCTTCGGTGTCAAACAGCCGTCGAGCCATGTCGAGGGTGCCTGTGTCTTTGTCTTGTACCTTGAGCTGCTTGATCACACACCGAGGGTGGTTCGGCAGGTGGATGTCGGTCACCAAAAAGGTGCGGCTGAATCCCCCTGACCCCAGCCGTCGGACAACTTGGTACCGTCCTCCCAGTAGTGTTTGCTCCATGCTGCCCAGAATGTCTTTGTCAGCCTGGTCATTTAACCACAGACTCAATAGCCTGGTGCCCAGTGGTAGGCCAGCTGGCTGGTTGCCCATAGCAGCAGCAGAGCCCCAGGCGATCGGGCCGACTTAGGAATTTTTTGAACCCCAAGGTCAGTCTGCTTTGTTGAACTGTCGCATCAATCTCGCCACCGATGCACCAGCTTTAGTTTAGGGCTTGACTGGCTTCCTTGAGCTGGCCCCAGAGGTAGCCCCTGGCGACCTTACACATCCTTTACAGCACTTTATCTTAAGTTTCTCAAGCTAGGTCCGGGCTTTACGCTTAAGGGAGCGATCGCCCCAGGCGAGCCCACGCTGGTATTTTGGGCAAGCTAAATCTACCCGCTGCGATCGCCCCTGTCGATAGACCGTTCTAGATTTTCGCTAACCTTCCCTTCGTTCACCTCTGGCCCTATGTCACAGCCCCCTTGCCTCGATGCCGAGATGTACCTGGCCGTGCTGAGCGCCCTGCCCGATGCGGTCGTTGTGGTTGACCTGGGCGGGGCGCTGCTGTTTTGCAATGCGGCAGCCGAGGCCTTGCTCCCAGGAGGGATTGCCGGGTTAGGAGGCAGCGGTAATCAGCCAAACTATCAGGTGCTCGATCCGCAGCAGCAGCCCCTAGCCGCGCCTGAGCTGCCCTTAAATCGAGTGCTCGCCGGCCAGCGCCTGCACAACGAAGAGTTGATGCTGGCCGTGGGGCTGCCCCCCCAGACCCACTGGGTGGCCT
This sequence comes from Phormidium tenue FACHB-1052, assembly GCF_014696675.1. Lineage (GTDB taxonomy): Bacteria > Cyanobacteriota > Cyanobacteriia > Phormidesmidales > Phormidesmidaceae > Nodosilinea > Nodosilinea tenuis_A. The sequence continues at coordinate 505,192 of NZ_JACJQN010000001.1, read as the reverse complement.
GTAGCGGTGAACGATCTTCTGGTATGGCGCTGCTGACTCTGCGCGATATTTCCGCCGCCAAACAGCAGGAAGCCAGTCTGGTACAGCAGGCTTACTATGACCTGCTCACAGGCCTGCCCAACCGCCATTTGTTGATCGATCGTCTGGGCCAGGCCCTAGCTTGCGCCCAGGATGAACCGAACCCGCAACGGGTGATGGCGCTGCTGGTCATCGGTCTAAAGCAGTTTAAGCTGATCAACGACACCTTAGGACACCAGGTGGGCGACGAGCTGCTAGTCGAGCTAGGAACCCGGCTCCAGGCCCAGGTTGGCCCCAACGACACCGTTGCGCGGTTGGGGAGAGACGAGTTTGCTGTATTTGTAGACGATCTGACCACCCACGCTAGCGCGATCGCGCTGACTGAAACCATTCACGCGGTGGTGCAGCAACCCTTTGGGCATCAGCAGCAGGTTTCTGTCAATGCCAGCATTGGGGTTGCCTTTGGTCCCAAGACCTACCAAAGCGCCTTCGACTGGCTGCGCGATGCCGATGCGGCCATGGATCAAGTTAAAGACCATCCTGACCTGGGCTGGCAGGTGTTTGACAGTTCTCTCAGGGTGCAACAAGACCTGCGCCTGCAAACCGAAGTTGACCTCCGCCAGGGCATCGATCGCGGCGAACTCCGGCTGCACTACCAGCCCATTGTCACCCTCAGCAACGAAGAAATTTGCGGCTTTGAGGCCCTGGTGCGATGGCAGCATCCCACCCGGGGACTGCTGATGCCAGGGGAGTTTATCCACATTGCCGAGGCCAGCGGGCTGATTATTCCCCTGGGCTGGTGGGTGCTGACCGAAGCCTGTCGGCAAATGCAGGTGTGGACTGAGCAGTACCCGGCCATGGCTGAGTTTACGGTCAGCGTCAACATGTCGAGTAAACAGTTTTCGCAGCAGCACATCGTCGAAAGAATGCAGAAAATTTTGAACGACACCGGCCTTGTAGCCAATCGGCTCAAAATCGAACTGACCGAAGGGGTGCTGATCGACCACTCCGACAGCATTATTGCCACCCTCCAGCAGATCAAATCCCTAGGCATTAAACTGCTGGTGGATGACTTTGGCACGGGCTATTCTTCCCTGAGCTATCTGCACCGTTTCCCCTTTGACTGCCTCAAGATCGATCGCTCCTTCATTGAAAACGCTGACCAAGACTTTGAAAAGCTAGAGATTTTGCAGTCGGTGGTGCGCTTGGCCTGGAACCTGGGCCTCGATGTGGTGGCTGAAGGGGTCGAGACACCGCGCCACCATGCTCAGCTCAAGGCGCTGCGGTGTGAGCTGGGCCAGGGCTATCTGTTCTCGCGTCCCCTAGCGCCTGCCGCCGTGGAGGCTATGATGGCGAAGAAGACTGCCCTCTTGTCTGACCTGCCCACTGTCACCCACCCCACCTAAGGGGTGCAGATGGCAGAAGGGTTACTGTAACTGCTGCTGCCATGCTGATTCGTAAACTGTTTGACTGCCCTGAATTTGTTGCGGGTGACGGTACCCAGCTGCGAGAGCTATTGCACCCCGACAAGCAAGACCTGGCGCTGCGCTACAGTTTGGCCCACGCCGTTTTGCCAGTCGGGCAGGTGTCTACCCCCCATGCCCTGATCACCTCTGAGGTGTACTACATTCTGGCGGGTCAGGGAGAAATGACTATTGACGGTGAAACTAGCCCGGTCGAGCCGGGGGATGCGGTGTACATTCCGCCCCATGCCCGCCAGCACCTTCGCAATACGGGAGATGGCCCGTTGGTGTTTATCTGTTTGGTCGACCCCGCTTGGCGACAGGAAGACGAGACGGTGTTTGAAGCGGACTAGCTAGCGTGACTGTAGATCCAGGTGCTTCCAAAGGGCTGGGCGAAACGTAGTTTTGATCAACTGAGTCTAGTCTGAAGGTCTGCGATCGCACTCCCGCTCTTCCTAGTTCAACTTTTGGCCAATTCAACTTTGGCCAGTTGAATTTCTGGAAGGGGTAATGTTAAGGCTCATCAGCTTTAGGGATAGCCTTGAGTCAGGCTGCGGTAGGATTACCGCAGGTTTTTTCTAAACTCTTGGTGGCCGCTATGCCCGTATCTACAACTGCATTGCAAGCGGTGCGACAGCGCGATCGCGCCTGCCTAGAAGCCCACAATCCCTACGAACGGCTCCAGGCTCTGCACGAAATTTGGCCGATTGTAGCGGAGAAATACGGCGATACGGTGGCCCTCAACGACCCCCACTACAAGCCCGCCGCCAACCTCACCTATCGCCAAATGGCCGAGGCGATTCGCACCTTTGCCAGCGGGTTGCAGGCCCTCGGGGTCGAAAACCGCGCCCATGTGGCCCTGTTTGCCGACAACAGCCACCGCTGGTTTATTGCCGACCAGGGCATCATGACCGCTGGCGGCATGAACGCCGTCCGCAGCGCCACCGCCGAAACCGAAGAGCTGGCCTACATTGCCGAGCACAGCGAGAGCACGGTGCTGGTGGTCGAGACCTTGGCGCTGTTGACTCGACTGCGCGATCGCATCGAGACTCTGCCCATTTCCCTGGTGATTTTGCTGTCGGACGAAGCGCCGCCCGAGGGCGATCGCCTTAAGATTCTCAATTTTGGTCAGCTAATGGCCCTGGGGTCTGAGCGTCCCTACACCCCCGTGCCCATCAAGCCCGAAGATTTGGCCACGCTGATCTATACCTCCGGCACCACCGGCCAGCCCAAGGGGGTGATGCTCAGCCACCGCAACCTGCTCCACCAGATCAACACCCTGGAGGCGGTGGTGCAGCCGCAGCCGGGCGATCGCGTGGTGGGCATTTTGCCCTCCTGGCACAGCTTTGAGCGCACCGCCGAATATTTCTTGTTTTCGCGGGGCTGCACCCAGACCTACAGCAGCATTCGCCACCTCAAGGCCGACCTCAAGGCCACCAAACCGCAATACATGGTGGGGGTGCCCCGCCTGTGGGAGTCGATCTACGAGGGGGCACAAAAGCAGTTTCGCGAACAGAGTCCCGGCAAGCAAAAGCTGATCTTCACCTTCTTTGGCCTCAGCCAGCGCTACGTCGAAAACCTCTGGCGCTACCAGGATATGAAAATCGACGAGCCTGACCTGCCCTCTCCGAAGCGCCTCAGTTCGGGACTGGTCGCCCTGGCTCTGTGGCCCCTGCACCAGCTGGGCAAAAAGCTGGTCTACGGCAAAGTCAGTGAAGCCACTGGGGGACAGGTCAAGCAGCTAATCAGCGGCGGCGGTTCGTTGGCTCGACACATTGATATCTTCTTTGAAATCATCGGCGTCCAACTCATCGTGGGCTATGGTCTCACCGAAACGGCCCCGGTGCTCTCGGCTCGCCGCCCCTGGCGGAATTTGCGGGGGGCAGCGGGGCAGCCCATCCCCTTTACCGAAATCAAGGTGGTGGATCTGGAAACCCGGCAGGAATTGCCCCAGGGCGGGCAGGGGCTGGTGCTGGCGCGGGGGCCGCAGATCATGGAGGGCTACTACCGCAACCCTGAGGCCACCCAAAAGGCAATTGACCCCGAGGGCTGGTTTGACACGGGCGACCTGGGCTGGATTAGCCGCGACGGCAATGTAGTGCTCACCGGGCGAGCTAAAGACACCATCGTGCTCACCAACGGCGAAAACATTGAGCCGCAACCTATCGAAGACGCCTGCATTCGCAGCAAATACATCGACCAGATCATGCTGGTGGGGCAAGATCAGCGATCGCTCGGTGCCCTAATCGTCCCTAACCTAGAGGCTTTGCAGGCCTGGGCGGCCACTCACTCCCTGTTTGTGGCGGTGCCGGGCGATGACACCCCCGCCCCCGCCGACTGCACCGCCATCACCCTCGACGACGAGCGCGTGCAGAGGCTGTTTCGCGATGAGCTGGGCCGCGAGGTGAAAGATCGCCCCGGCTACCGTCCCGACGATCGCGTTGGCCCCTTTCGCCTGGTGCTCGAACCCTTCTCCATTGACAACGGCCTGCTCACCCAGACCCTAAAAGTCCGCCGTCCCGTGGTTACGACTCGGTATCGCGATATGATTGACGCGATGTTTGTGTAGCTGCGGGTGGTGTAAAGACTTCACTAACCTCAGCCGCATGCGGTGAAATAGTCCGGCCACGGTGCTCGATGGCCGTAGTCGGTATTGGTAATTTCTTTATTACGTCAAAGATTATGGATGAGAATCAAACGCTGCTGCTCAAGCGGGTGGTCAACATTAAAGCCATTGTGACTCCCCTGTGGAAAGAAGAGGCGCAGAAGCAGCTCCAGGCCCAAATTAACCAGGTTGACGGTCGTTTGCAACAGCTCGAAATGCAGGGCCAGCGCATGGTGGCCGAGCTGCAAAAACAGGCTGAAGGGCAGCCCAACAGCGGCACCATTCAGCAGCAGATGGGCAATATTCAAAACCAGCTCAATCAAGACAAGAGCAAGCTGCTCCAGCAAAAAAACCAGAGCCTGCAACAGCTCCAGGAAGTGCAGACCATCGCGATCGATGCTGAGGTTGAGCAGGGCAAGGTCGAGAGCTTTTTCAATGTCTCAGTGGGCGACAATCTGGTGCGCAAGCTCCAGGTCGAAATTTTGATTAAGGATGGCGTGATTCAAGAGATTCGCGGCGAACTTTAGTCTAGGCGCGTCTTAGCTCGCCCTCGGTTGACCGTTTAAACGCTCGAACGGTTCAGCCTTGGGGATAGAATAAATCCTTGGCATCTCTGCTGCTCTGTCGTTTTAACTTTGTTTCGGAAGTCACCTCCATGATTCGCGAAGTCTTTATGCCTGCCCTCAGCTCAACCATGACCGAAGGCAAGATTGTGTCTTGGGTCAAAGCCCCCGGCGACAGGGTAGAAAAAGGCGAAACGGTGGTGATTGTCGAGTCTGACAAGGCCGACATGGATGTGGAGTCGTTCCACGAAGGGATTTTGGCCGCGATTGTGGTGGAAGCGGGGGGCACGGCCCCGGTGGGTGAGGCGATCGCCCTGCTGGCCGAAACCGAAGCCGAAGTTGAGGCCGCCAAACAGCAGGCCGCCGCCAAGGCCGGTGCCGCTGGGGGCGACTCTAGCCCCAGTCCTGAAGCCGCTGCCCCGGTGGCCGTGGTCGAGGCCCCGTCCTCTGCCGCCCAAAACGGGGCTTCCTCTGGCAGCCGCAGCGGTCGAGTGGTGATTTCTCCCCGCGCTCGCAAGCTGGCCAAAGACCTCAAGGTAGACCTTGGCACCCTCCAGGGCAGCGGCCCCCACGGTCGCATTGTCGCCCAAGATGTGGAGCTGGCCGCAGGCAAAAATCCTACCGTTACCGGGCCGGTGGCAACGCCCTTGGCAGCGGTGGTGCCACCAGTGTCTGCCGCCCCTGTGGCTCCCGCAGCATCTGCTGCCCCAGCCGCTCCGGCCCCCAGCGCCGCCCCCCTGGGACAGGTTGTGCCCTTCAACACCCTCCAGCAGGCCGTTACTCGCAACATGGTGGCCAGCCTGGCGGTACCCACTTACCACGTGGGCTACACCATCACCACCGACAGTTTGGATGCTCTCTACAAGCAGATCAAGTCTAAGGGGGTGACCATGACGGCGCTGCTGGCCAAGGCCGTAGCCGTCACCCTGCAAAAGCACCCGCTGCTCAACGCGGGCTTTACTGACCAGGGCGTGCAGTACCACTCGGGCATCAACATCGCCGTGGCGGTGGCGATGGAAGGGGGCGGTCTGATTACCCCGGTGCTGAAGCATGCTGACCAGGCCGATATCTATTCGCTGTCGCGCACCTGGGCTGACCTGGTGGCGCGATCGCGCTCCAAGCAGCTCCAGCCCGACGAATACACCTCCGGCACCTTCACCCTGTCAAACCTGGGCATGTTTGGAGTCGATCGCTTTGACGCGATTTTGCCGCCGGGGCAGGGGTCAATTTTGGCGATCGGGGCCTCTCGCCCCACCGTGGTCGCCACCGCTGAGGGCCTAATGGGCGTCAAGCGCCAGATGCAGGTCAACATTACCTGCGATCACCGCATCATCTATGGGGCCGATGCCGCCGCTTTCCTCAAGGATCTGGCCAACGTGATTGAAAACAATCCCCAGTCCTTAACCCTGTAGCTATGAATTCAGTCGATCTTGCCTTCTTGCCCGCCCTCGAACAAGCTCGGCTGATTCGCAACAAAGACATCTCCCCCCTAGAGCTAGCGGAAATTTATCTAGAGCGCATCGAGCGGCTCAACCCAGCTCTGGGAGCCTACGTGACGGTGATGGCGGAGCAGGCTCTGGCCGATGCCAGGGCTAAAACCGAGCACTTGGCGAGCAATCCTGAGAATTTGCCGCCGCTGTTTGGGGTCACCGTCTCGGTCAAAGACCTGAACCCGGTCGGGGGGGTGCCCTGTGCCTATGGGCTCAAGGCCGCCTGCAATCTGATCGCCCCCGAAGACGACTACATCGTCAGCAAGCTGCGCCAGTCGGGGCTGATTATTTTGGGCAAAACCGCTACTTCCCAACTCGGGTCGCTGCCCTACACCGAGCCACCGGGCTTTCCCCCCGCCCGCAACCCGTGGAATTTAGACTACACGCCGGGGGGCTCCAGCGGCGGCGGCGCGGCGGCCCTAGCGGCGGGGCTGTGCGCGATTTCCCAGGGCTCTGACGGTGGCGGTTCGCTGCGCGGCCCGGCCTTTTGCTGCGGTCTTGTGGGCATGAAAGCCGCTCGGGGGCGGATCAGTTTTTCACCCGCAGGGGAGCGGCTCAACGGGCTGGCCGTCAATGGCCCCCTGGGGCGTACGGTGGCAGACACGGCTGCCCTGTTGGATGTGCTCAGCGGCTATGAAGCGGGCGACCCCTACTGGCTGCCCGATCCAGAGCCGTCATTCCTGGCTGGGCTAGATACGCCGCCTAGACCGCTGCGAATTGGTTACGCTACCCGGCTTGACCCCATCGGCGAGGTTGACCCCATCTGCCGCCAGGCGATCTATGAAACCGTGCAGCAGGTCGAAGATCTGGGCCACAGGGCTGAGGAGGTTGTCTTCCCCAACCTGAAAGATTTGATCGATCCCTTTGTGGTGGTGTGGCAATCGGTGCTGACCGAGGTGGACGTGCCCTGGGTGGTGATGGAAAAGATGAATCGCTGGCTCTACTGGCGAGCCTGGCGGATTAACAGCGGTGCCTACCTGCGATCGGTGGCTAAGCTCCAGCAAGTGGCCCGCCAGATCGTGAAATTTTGTCAGCCCTATGATGTGCTGATTTTGCCGGTGTATATGCACCCCACGATCAAGGTTGGCGAGTGGAAGAGGCTGCGATCGCCCCAAGTGCTCGACAACGTCATTAACTGGGTGGCTCCCTGTCCCCCCTTCAACGCCAGCGGACAACCCGCCCTGGCGATTCCCCGGGGCTTTGCCCCCAACGGTTTGCCCATTGGTGTGCAGCTGGTGGGTCGCCCCGCCGATGAAGCTACTTTGCTAGCCCTGGCCGCCCAGCTTGAGCAGGTTAGCCCTTGGAGTCACCAGCGCCCTGCGTTTGCCACAAAAGTTGGCGGCACCTAACCCAGAGACGCCGCTCAGATTGCAAAAGAAGGTTCTGCTGTCGCTGTTGTTCGGTCTTTGATTAAGGCTATACCAACCCGAGTGAATTCGCAGTGATCGCGCTGTTAAAATAAACGGAATTAGAAGCTCATTTCATTTCAAAATGAATTTCACCGCAATTACCCTCGGTTTAGTTAACTCTGGGTGGGCTCTCGCAGTGGTGACTCACAGGCGTCGATCAGGGCAGCTAACAGCTTCAGCTATTGAGCTAGCGCTATAGCTTCATTCCCACATCATTAAAGCGGTATCCCCGGTTAGCTTTTTATGGAATACGACCCGCTCCAGGATAAGCAACGGCACGATACATTTTTGGTAAAAAACACGGTTCACAGGGGCGTCCTTGCCGCTACTCTGATCACTGGGTTAGCCATCGTTGGGGGGGGTGCCCTGGCCCTAGGGCTGGTGACGCTGCCGGAGCAACTCACCTGGGGGGGCTGGTTGACGATTGGAGTGACGCTGGGCGCTTTTTTGCTCAATGCTCTCACCGCCCTACCCGCTGACGCTATTTTTTTGGCGGCCCTGGCTATTTTGTTGCTGACTGGGGTGCTCGATACGGCTACTGCTCTGGCTGGGTTTAGCAACCCCGGCATGATGACGGTGGGCGTGCTCTACGTCGTTGTCGCTGGGCTACAGCAAACCGGCGGGTTAGATATAATTTCGCGCACGGTGTTGGGACTGCCTAAGGGGCAAACCACAGCGCTACTGCGGCTCATTCTGCCGGTACTGGGCATGAGTGCCTTTCTCAACAACACGCCCATTGTGGCGATGTTTATCCCGGTAGTCAGCGACTGGTGCCGCAAACTGCGCATTAGCCCTTCTAAGCTCATGATTCCGCTCAGCTATGCGGCGATTATGGGGGGCATGTGTACGCTGATTGGCACCAGTACCAACCTGGTGGTCAACGGGCTGTTGGTGTCTGAAACCGACTACCCCGGCCTCAAGCTGTTTGATCTGGTGCCGGTGGGGGTGCCCTGTGCGATCGCCGGTACCCTGATGCTAGTTTTAGCTCAGCGCTGGCTGCTGCCCCAGCGCAAACCCGCCATTACCGACACCGACGATCCGCGAGAGTACACCGTCGAAATGGTGGTCGAAAACCACAGCCCCCTGGCGGGTAAAACTGTAGAGCAGGCCGGTCTGCGCCATCTGCCGGGGCTGTACCTAACTGAAATTCAGCGAGGGGGGCGGTTGCTGACCGCCATTGGCCCCCAGGAGATGCTGCAAGAGCAAGATCAACTGGTGTTTGTGGGCATGGTCGACTCGATTGTCGACCTCAACCAAATTCGGGGGTTGCAGCCCGCCACCGACCAGGTGTTTAAGCTCGATACCCCTCGCACCGAGCGCACCCTGGTGGAAGCGGTGGTGTCGAACACCTGTCCGCTGGTGGGGATTACCATTCGCCAGGGCAAATTCCGCAGCCGCTATGGGGCGGTGGTGCTGGCGGTGGGCCGCAATGGTGAACGTTTGTCGGGCAAAATTGGTGATATTCGGCTTCAGACGGGCGATACCTTACTTTTAGAAGCCAATCCCTCGTTCTTAGAGGAGCGTCGAGCCTCCCGTGATTTCTATCTGGTCAGCGAGGTGCCCAACTCTGACCCGCTGCGTCACGATCGCGCCCCTATAGCCCTGGTTGTTTTAGTGCTAATGGTGGCCCTGGCCACCTCCGGCTGGATGGAGATGCTCAATGCGGCCACCCTAGCTGCTCTGCTGATTGTGATCACCGGCTGCTGTTCGTTTCAGCAGGGGGTGCGCGCCATTGACTGGTCGGTGCTGCTGGTGGTGGCCGCCGCCCTGGGGCTGGGCAAGGCGCTGGAGGTCACCGGGGCCGCCGCTGTGTTGGCCGGTGGGGTGCTGGGCCTGGCTGGCGACAACCCCTGGGTGGCCCTGGCCATTGTCTACGGTGTGACCACCGTCCTTACCGAGGTGATTACTAACAATGCGGCGGCGGCGGTGGTGTTTCCCATTGCACTGTCGCTGTCCCAGAGTTTAGGGGTGAGCTTCATTCCCTTTGTGGTGGCGCTGATGATTGCGGCTTCGGCCAGCTTTAGCACCCCGATTGGCTATCAGACCAATCTCATGGTCTACGGCCCCGGTGGCTATAAGTTCACCGACTTCATGCGGGTGGGCATTCCCTTTAACCTAGCCTTTTGGCTACTGACGGTGCTAATCACCCCACGGGTGTACCCGTTTTAATCTGCAAAAACAAACCAGGGCCTAGATCTGCGGTTTGGCGCGATCTAGGCCCTGGGCAAAGAACTGTGGAATGAGAATGGCCACCTGCCTTGGGGCGATCGCTACGCCTTGGGTGCTGGCTCAAACTTGTGGGCGTGATCTTGCAGCAGCGAGCTGACCTGGCTGAGCACGTTGTCGCCAGTTTTCTTCTGGATGATCTGGCGCTCGGGGTAAAAGTCGGGCTTGTCGAGGTTGCGGGAAATCGCCTGCTGTACCTGGTCGGCAATTAGGGCAGACAGCTCACCTCGAGCACTTTCCCGCTGAAAGTTAGCACCTTCTTCGGTGGTGGCGTAGAGGGGCGGCAGCCGGTTGAGGGCGTAGGCGGCAATATCGCCCAGATCCAAGGTTTTGTCAGAGGTAGACTCGATCTCGGCCACCCGTGAAATCGCTTCGGTCAGCACCAGTTCTTCCATCACGTTGATGAACTGCTTGCGGGGCACGGCTACGACTTCGCCGGTGAGCAGGGCTCCCATCAGGCGATCGAGCGCCATATATTCTTCGATTGAAAGCTCGGCAGCGGTGTCGCAAATGCGACCTACCTCGGCCTCCATGGCGGGGGTGAGGTAGCCGTCTTGCAAGGCTTGTTCAACAATTTTTTCGATAGTCATTTAGTCAAAAGCTCCATGAAACTGGCGGATTAACGGCTTTTACTGGAAATTAGGGGACCGAAATATCAATAGGGGTAGGCATCCACCTGGGTTTAGTTTGCCCCAATCAATTCGGCAGACCACAGGAACATGTGAAGACTGCTTAGGGGGCAGCGATGAATTAAGAATATTTTAGGAAGCCAATGGCCTGCTTCCAGATTTGGTGCTTGCTCTGGTCTTCGGTTTGTATGCAGATGCATTGGGGGTCTTGCCATACGACACGACCAGTAATAACGTCGCCGGTGATGAGCTTGACCTCAATCGGAGCGTGATCGCGAATTAGATTTTGAACCTGGCGAACGCTCGGCAACCCGGTGGCAAATTCTTGAGACATGGTGCTAGGCCACTGAACTTATGCTGGTCTTACGGTACCCCGTTTAGCGAGGCTAGGTGACAAGGGGAGGGAATTTATTAAGGAAGGTGAGGGGCGAGGGGTAAGGGATAGCTAGAGTGATAAACCCATAAATCCCTACTCCCTACCCCCCACTCCTTACTCCCCACTTTGGTCGATAATTAAGGCTCACTTATTCAGCAACAGCGCACTATGGAATTCAGCAAGTACCACGGCTTGGGCAACGACTTTGTTTTGGTGGATAACCGTCACCAGGTGGAGCCGGTGATCAGCCCTGAGATGGCGGTGCAGTGGTGCGATCGCCATTTTGGCATTGGCGCTGATGGAGTGATCTTTGCGCTGCCGGGGCAGGGGGGCACCGATTACACCATGCGCATCTACAACTCCGATGGCTCTGAGCCGGAGATGTGCGGCAACGGCATCCGCTGTATGGCCAAGTTCTTAGAAACCTTAGAAACCGCTGATGGCAAGGCACCCCAGGCACCCCACACCTACCGAATTCATACCCTGGCGGGACTGATTTCGCCCACCCTGCAACCCGATGGCCAGGTGACGGTGGATATGGGGCCGCCCTACCTGCTGGCACGGGAGATTCCGACTACCCTGGCGGCGGCTGAGGACAAGGTGGTGGCTGTACCGCTGACGGTAGCTGGACAGACCTGGGACGTGACCTGCGTCAGTATGGGCAACCCGCACTGCATCACGTTTGTGGAGGATGTGGCGGCGATCGCGCTGGAGTCTATTGGCCCCCAGTTTGAACACCATGAGGTCTTTCCCCAGCGCATCAATACCGAGTTTATTCAAGTCGTGCGGCCCGACTACCTCAAAATGCGGGTGTGGGAACGGGGAGCAGGTGTCACCCTGGCCTGTGGCACCGGGGCCTGTGCCTCGCTGGTGGCGGGGGTGCTGAATGGGGTGTGCGATCGCGCTGCCACAGTAGAACTCCCCGGTGGCCCCCTCTATATTGAGTGGTCAGCCGCCGATAATCGCGTTTATATGACTGGCCCGGCGGAGTTGGCCTTTAGGGGCACCAGAGCTTAGGTTGCTAGATGGCGAGGGTGGGTAGGTAACGCCGAGGAACCTACCCATTCACAGGTCGTTTGACCAAGATGCCGTGCAGCCCAGCGGCTTTGGCTCCTTCGTAATCGTCGGTTTTGCTGTCGCCGACGTGCCAGGCTTGGCTGGCGTCGCAGCGGTGCTTTTGCAGGGCGGTGGCAAAAATGAGCGGGTCGGGCTTGGCGGCCCCGGCCTCAGACGACAGTGTGACTGAGCTGAAATAGGTGGCCAGGTTGAGTTCTTCGAGCACTTGATAGAGCCGGGTGTCGAAGTTTGAGATCACCCCCAGGGTGATGCCGCGTCGCCGCCAGCGATCGAGGGCCGGGGGCACGTCGGGGTAGAGTTCCCAGGGGGCGGCGGTCGCAAAGTGGGCGTAGAGGTCGGCAAAAAAGCTGTCGAAATCGACGAAGCGATCGAGCACCCCGGCACTGCTAAAGGTCTGCTGGGCAATCACCCGCCACCAGCGATACTCCTGCTCGGGTATTGTGGTTGGCTCGCTACCGGGGAAAGCCATTTCTGGGGCAGCTCTAAAGGCTCGAAAAAATGCCTGATTTAAGGTCGCAGCATCGACCTCAATGCCGTGGTGCTGGGCCATATCGGCGTAGGCTGCGCCAACGCTGCCCGCCACCCCAAACAGCGTGCCAACCGCATCTAAAAAAATCACCCGAGGTTGCGGAGAATTAGCCATTACGTTGAACGTCTAGCAACTTAACAGCTTTAGCTTAAAGGCAAAGCCGTGGCTTGCAGCGAATTTGAAGAATTTCCAGAGAGAAACCCCCTAGGCTTCGCTGTAGGCATCCATGCCGATGCAGGAGCAAATCAGGTTGCGATCGCCGTAGGCCTGATCAATGCGGTTCACCGCTGGCCAAAACTTGGCGCTGCGGGTAAACGGTGTCGGAAACACCGCCTGCTCTCGGCTGTAGGGACGATTCCAGTCAGAGACCAGATCGATCGCCGTATGGGGCGCGTTTTTGAGCAGGTTGTTGTCGCGATCGCTCTCCCCAGCCTCAATAGCGCGAATCTCCTCACGAATGGCGATCATCGCATCGCAGAAGCGATCGAGCTCTGCCTTTGCTTCACTTTCGGTAGGCTCGACCATTAGCGTGCCCGCCACCGGCCACGACATCGTTGGTGGGTGAAAGCCGTAGTCAATCAGCCGTTTGGCCACATCTTCTACCCCAATATCCGCCGATTTTTTGAAGGGGCGCACATCGAGAATACACTCGTGGGCTACTCGTCCGTTCTGCCCGGTGTAGAGAATGTCGTAGTGCCCCGCTAATCTCTGGGCAATGTAGTTAGCGTTGAGAATGGCGATTTCTGTGGCTCTTGTCAGCCCCGCACCGCCCATCATAGCGATGTACATCCATGAAATTGGCAGAATGCTGGCGCTACCCCAGGGGGCCGAGGTTACTGCGCCAATGCCCCGGTCGCCGCCGACTTCATTCACCAGGCTGTGCCCCGGCAGGTAGGGTACCAGGTGGCTTTTCACCCCAATCGGCCCGACCCCTGGCCCGCCCCCACCGTGGGGAATGCAGAAGGTTTTGTGCAGGTTGAGGTGGCAGACATCGGCTCCAAAGTCAGCGGGGCGGCAGAGACCCACCTGAGCATTCATATTGGCTCCATCCATATAGACCTGACCACCGTGGGTGTGGATGATGGCGCAGATTTCGGCAATGCCCGCCTCAAACACCCCGTGGGTGGAGGGGTAGGTGACCATCAGCGCTGACAGATTCTCGCTGTGCTTTTCGGCTTTGGCTTGCAGGTCGGTCACATCAATGTTGCCATCCTCATCACAGGCGACGGGGACGACCTTCATGCCGGCCATGACGGCGCTGGCGGGGTTGGTGCCGTGGGCCGACTGGGGAATCAGGCAGACGTTGCGGTGGTGGTCGCCCCGTTGTTGGTGATACTCACGAATCACTAACAGGCCCGCGTATTCGCCCTGGGCACCCGCGTTGGGCTGGAGCGAAACGCCGTCAAACCCAGTGATTTCGGCCAGCCAGGTTTCTAAGTCAGCAAACAACTGCCGGTAGCCTGCGGTCTGCTCGGCGGGGGCAAAGGGGTGAATCTGGCCAAACTCGGGCCAGGTGACAGGCACCATCTCGGCGGTAGCGTTGAGTTTCATGGTGCAGGAGCCCAACGGAATCATTGCCGTCGCCAGGGAGAGATCTTTGTTTTGTAGGCGATAGAGGTACCGCAGCATCTCCGTTTCGGAGTGGTAGCGGTTAAAGGTGGGGTGGGTGAGGTAGGGGGTGGTGCGAGTGAGGGGGTGAGGGAGTGGGGAATGGGGAAGTTTTGAATTTTGAATTTTGAATTCTGAATTGGGCTCGTCGGTAAAAACGGTAATCAGGTCTTGAAGATCGGCGTCGGTGACGGTTTCGTCGAGGGCGACGATCAGTGTTTGGGCATCGAGCACGCGCAGGTTGATGTGGTGCGCGGCGGCGCGGTCGAGGATGGCGGCCTGGGCATTGCCCACTGTCACTCGCAGTGTATCGAACACAGGCTCTGTGCCTAGGTCAAAGCCAGCCTCGGTGAGGGCGACAGCGAGGGTCTGGGCCTGGTGGTGGATGCGGGATGCGATCGCCCTCAACCCCTCCGGCCCGTGATACACCGCGTACATGCTGGCCATGATCGCCAGCAGCACCTGAGCGGTGCAAATATTGCTGGTGGCGGCATCGCGGCGAATGTGCTGTTCGCGGGTTTGCAGGGTGAGGCGCAGGGCGGGGTTGCCGTAGGTGTCTTTGGAGACGCCCACTAGGCGACCGGGCAACTTGCGGGCAAAGCTGTTGCGGGTGGCAAAGAAGGCAGCGTGGGGTCCGCCAAAGCCCAGGGGCACGCCAAAGCGCTGGGTGTTGCCGACCACAATGTCAGCACCAAATTCGCCGGGGGGGCGCAGCAGGGTGAGGCTGAGCAGGTCGGCGGCAACGGTGACGAGGGTGTGGTGGTTGTGGGCCTGGGTGACAAAGTCTTCGTAGCTGTAGACGGCCCCATCGGTGGCGGGGTATTGCAGCAGCACGCCAAATACTGGGGTGTCGAAGCTAAAGGTTTGATGATCGCCCACGACGAGCTCAATGCCCAGGGGCAGGGCGCGGGTTCTCACCACGTCGATGGTCTGGGGATGGCAGGCGGACGAAACCCAAAAGGTTTTGGCGTCTTTTTGCTTGCGGGCGTTGAAGGCCAAGGTCATGGCCTCGGCGGCGGCGGTGCCTTCGTCGAGCAGGGAGGCGTTGGCAATTTCCATCCCCGTGAGATCGCTCACCAGGGTTTGGAAGTTGAGCAGTGCCTCTAGCCGCCCCTGGGAAATTTCGGGCTGGTAGGGGGTGTATTGGGTATACCAGCCGGGATTTTCAAGCACGTTGCGCTGAATCACCGCCGGGGTCAGGGTGTTGGCGTAGCCCAGGCCCAGGTACGATCGCCACACCTGATTTTGATTGGCCAGGGTTTTTAGCTGGGCGAGAGCCGTGGCCTCGTCTAGCCCCTGGGGCAGCTTGAGGGCATGGGGTAGCCGAATCGCCGCAGGCACAGTGGCATCGATTAGCTCATCTAAGGTGGTGTAGCCCAGGGCGGTGAGCATCGCCTCGGTGTCGTCAGCGATCGGCCCTAAATGGCGCGCCGCAAAGGGGCTGAGGGGGGCAGCAGGGGCGGTGCCGTTGCTCATTGGCATGACGGTTTCGGCATCAACGGTGCTGGTCTGGGGAAAAAGTTGCGTCATACCCGTTTGCGGATGGCTCCAAAATGGTTAGGATTGCCTCGATCGCGCCCCAAGGCTGCGCGACTCTTCATTACATATCTTGAAACATTGGCGATAAATTTGCTGCCCCGTTGGCACCATCTACAAGGAATGCTCAGGCGGTTGGGGCCAGTTGGGCGATGAAGGGGGCGATCGCCGCCGCCGTCTCTTGGGGCTTCTCTAAGTGGGGCACATGGCCGCAGTTGGCAATCCAGACCAGCTTACTGTGAGGAATCGCGCGCTCAAACCGTCGCGCGTCCTTCGTGCCTAAAATTCTGTCCTGCTCGCCCCAGATCACCAGGGTGGGGCAGGCGATTTTAGGAACTTTGGTGGTCAGAAAGTTGTAGCCGCCGCTTTTGGTAAAAGCAATCAGAGCCTCCTGCCAGCCGGGACACTGGAGGTGCAGGGCGGCGCACAGTTCGGCATCGGCGGTGACCAAGGTTTTGTCGAAGTAGGCCTGACGGCTAATGCTGCGCCGCACCCTGGGGTTGCGCAAAAAGGCTGTGGCCCAGCTATCTAATGGTGGCACCATCAGGTTGCCCATGGCCGGGCCAGCGGCAAAGCCAGCGGCATCGATCAGCACCAGGCCAGCTACCGCATCGGGATAGGTGAGGGCAAAGTCGATGGCGGCGGCCCCGCCCATGGAGGCTCCGACGAGCACCACCGGACGGCCAATCTGCTGCTGCCAAAAGCTGTGCAGGTGTAGCTTGATGGCCCCAGGGGAGAGGTCGGGAACGAGGGCGCGATCGCTAAACCCAAACCCCAGCAGATCCACAGCCCAGGTGCGGGATTCTAGCAGAGGCAGCAGGCGACGAAACTCAAACAGTGAGCTGTCAAAGCCGTGGATGAGGAGCAGGGGTGGTGTGCCTGAGTCTTCCCCAGCGGCCACGTAGGCGGTGGGAATTGGGGCTGCCAGAAGCGGGGTGTTGACCGCAGCTATACGCACATTTGCCGCCAGCTCAATGGAGGTAGCTTCGCTTAAAGCGGTAGAGGCAACAGGCAGCACAGAAGCAGTCATAGGGCACCGAAAACGATCAAAACCTGCTGCATATTCTCACAAACTGGGCTGGCATAGGCTCCTGAACCTACTGATGCAGGTGAATCATGTGAGAGCCAATGGCGATGCCGTACTCGCCGTAGATATCTTGGCCCAGCAGACCGTAACTGCCGCCGATCGCCACCACGACCTGCTCCCGCCGTAGGCCGCCCAGTTCCACCGCGTTCACAAGGCCAACGGGAAGTGTGACTACGCTGCCGTCAGCGATTCTAGCCTGGGTTTCGCCGACTACAGTGACGCCCACGGCCTGGGCCATTTCAGCGGTGATTAGGGTGCCGGTTGCCCCCGTGTCAAACAGCATCGGAAACGTCTGGCTACCGGTGGTTGCCCTGAGGGTAACAGCGACGACCGGCGTGCCCCCCTGCCGCCGCTGAATGGGAATTTGGGCGGCCAGGCCAGCGGGGAGGGCTGGGGCGGCAGCGATCGCAGCTGAGGCTGGCACGATGCTGCCCGTGGCCCGACGCTGGGCGCTGGCCAGGTGTTGCTTATACTCCTGGGCTTTAGTCTTGGCCTGGGCTTGGTTGGGGCTGCTGCTCGGCACCTGCTCCATCAGGGCGATCGCCTGCTGCCAGCGGCTGGCAGCCAGTTGCCAATCGGCCTTTGACTGGGCCGACTGGCCAATCGCCACGGCGCTGGTCGCCCGATTCACCGCCTCACGAAAGGAATCTGGAGCGGGGGACGGCACTGGGGCTGGCTCAGCCGTGATCGGTAAAACGACTGGTTCGGCGATCGCGGCCTGAGAGGTTCCCATAGCATCCTCGTTGGGAATGCTCGGCACTATCGTACTGGCCAACAGGTCGCAGCCTGCTAAGCCCAGGGCCATCGTTGCCAGCACCAACCGATTAGCGATCGCCCCGGCTCTTTCCATAGCTGCTGCTCCAGTCGCTTAAGTGCTTAGTCTTAAAACATAAGATGCCCCATTCACATCCTGTGACCGTCACGGTTGATCTGGGTCTGCACCAAAGCGGATCGAGAACCGCGCCAGACTGGGAAGCTGGAGAACGATTTAGTCTGTGATGGAATAGCTGAAAGTTGGCCTTTGGCCTTAGGATAATAGCGATTCTTAGCGCTGAGCAACTCGCCATGGTTTTCCCTGATGCCCCTCCCGCAGTGCTTGTGTTGGCCGATGGCTCGGTGTTTCGAGGCTGGTCGTTTGGGGCACCGGGCACCGTGATGGGAGAGGTGGTCTTCAACACCGGCATGACGGGATATCAAGAAGTCATGACCGACCCTAGCTACTGTGGCCAGATTGTCACGTTTACCTACCCCGAGCTGGGCAATACCGGCGTTAACCCCGACGATGAGGAGTCGAGTCGGCCCCATATTAGGGGTGCGATCGCCCGCAATATCTGTGAAATTCCCAGCAATTGGCGCTCCACCCAGTCGTTGCCCAACTACCTCAAGACCCACAAAATTCCCGGCATTTTTGGCATCGACACCCGTGCCCTGACTCGCAAACTGCGTACGGCAGGGGCGATGAATGGGGCTATTTCTACCACTGTGCTCGATCCCGAAGAGCTGCTGCGCCAGTTGCAAGACGCGCCCTCTATGGCTGGACTCAACCTGGTCGATCAGGTGACCACCGATCAAATCTATGAGTGGACTGAGGTGACCGACGAGGCCTGGGCCTTTGGCCCCACCGTTTCAGACCCAGGTGAAGGCGCTCCGCTGACCGTAGTTGCCGTTGATTTTGGCGTAAAGCGCAACATCCTGCGCCGCCTGGCCAGCTATGGGTGTCGGGTGATTGTGGTGCCCGCCAGCGCGACGGCAGAGCAAATTATGAGCTATCAGCCCGACGGTATTTTCCTGTCCAATGGCCCTGGCGACCCGGCAGCGGTGACCAAGGCCCCAGAGCTGGTGCAGGCGCTCTTAAACTACTCGCTCCCCACCTTTGGTATTTGCATGGGCCATCAGATTTTGGGGCTCTCGCTGGGGGCATCGACGTTTAAGCTGCGATTTGGCCATCGGGGGTTAAACCAGCCGTGCGGTTTAGAACGTCAGGTGGAAATCACCAGTCAAAATCACGGCTTTGCCCTCGACGCCGCCTCAATTCCTGAAGACACGGTTAGGGTGACCCATCTCAATCTCAACGATCAGACCGTGGCCGGGCTAGCCCACAAGACTCTACCCCTGTTCTCGGTGCAGTATCACCCTGAGGCCAGCCCTGGTCCCCACGATGCCGACTACCTCTTTGCTAAGTTTGTTGACTCCATGCGCAGCCATCGTCAGCAACAGTTACCCGTCTAACGGTGCCTAGCGCAGCGCCAGTTGAGCGGTTTCTCGATCAGGTTGGCACAATCTAGCCAAACCGCTATATGCTATCTGTCTACAGTAGGGCAGTAACTCTGGTTTAGGTCTTGCTCGGGCTACAGACCTGGCAGCCAATTGGCTGGGGTACGGTTTCACCCCTTGCGGTCAGCAGTATCCTGGCCTATATTTAACGTCGAATTGGAGCACAAGGAGGTTTCCCATCGCTGAATCTCTAACCCTGACCGTAAGCTTGCGAGGCACCCGCGATGTCAGGGGAACCTATCAACTTTTTCGCCTCACGGGCTTGTTAGACGCTTTCTCAGAACCTGCGTTTCGCAAGGTAATGACCAAGTACGTCGAAGCGGGGCCGAACAACATCATTTTAGATTTGGCAACTATCGATTTTGTCGATAGCTCCGGTCTTGGTGCACTGGTGCAGCTTGTCAAAAAAGCAACCACCGAAGGTGGCACCGTGCAGGTGGTGACCAACCCCCGCGTTACCCAAACTGTGAAGCTGGTGCGGCTAGAAAAGTTTCTGTCGCTACAGCCCTCAGTAGAAGATGCGATCGCCCACCTCGAAAACCCGCCCAGTGAATAGCCCCAGGTCTCTATTGGCTTAGCCAGAGGTAGCTGTGGCTGACCTAACTCCCGAGCCTTCGGCCAGCCTGCTGGGGCTGCGACAGTTTGGTGCTCATAGTCCTGCTGGGTCTCTTACCCTAGAGCAGGTCAATGCCTTATCCCCCGTGGCCCTTGCCTACATCGGTGATGCGGTCTATGAACTCTTTGTGCGGGGCAGTTTTTTGCTGCCTCCCAAACGTATTCAGGCCTTTCATCAGCAGGTTGTCAACCAGGTTCGAGCTGAGCAACAGGCCCGTCAAGTACAGCAGCTCTTGCCGCTGCTCACCGCTGCTGAACAAGACCTACTGCGCCGGGGACGCAACGCTTCGTCTCGTGGTCCCCGACGGGTAGATAGCCAAATTTATCAGCAGTCCACTGCATTTGAGGCTCTGATCGGCTATCTCTATCTCACCGATCAAAACCGTCTCGCAGAGCTGCTCAGCACCCTAGAGCTGTCAGTTACGCCTTCTACCCAATCTGCCTCAGATATCCCACCTGGTTGAGAGTGTTTTGATCTATGGCTGTTGTTCCATCTGCCAAGCAGCGCGTACCAGGCGAATATCTTCGTAGCTAAAGGTGGGGCCGAGGCGATCGCGCATTGCTGTCAGCGACGCATTTTCCATTTCTGTTAGCACATCAACAATGGCCCGCTGGCGATCGGCGTTGACCAACTGATCGATATCCACCGTTTCACCCTGGCGAATTAGCTGCTCTAGATGACTGGCGACGGTGGTAACTTTGAGCCCGCGCTGGGCGGCAACCTCTTGGATAGATAGCCCCTGGCGGTGAAGCTCCAGCGTTTGACGGTGGGTGTCGCCCACGGTTTGACGGCGTTCTCGGGCTGGGCGAGACCTGCCTTTGGCGGCTCCGGGGTCAGACTCTAGCCCGTAGTCGGCGCAAAATTGGCGAATGGCATCGGTAAACACCTCGCCATACTGAGCCAATTTGCGGCTGCCCACCCCCGAAACCTGACCAAAAGCCTCCATGGTCTGGGGGCGGGTTTGGGCCATTTGCCGCAGGGCCGACTCTGGGAAAACGACGTAGGGGGGCACACTCTGCTGATCCGCTAGCTTTTTGCGCAGGGCTTTGAGCACAGTTAAGAGCTGGGCCACCTCAGGAGTGTCTTCAAGCGTGGACGCTTCGGCGGGGCCAGGGGTAAGATCCTTCGGTACGGCTACCTCTACAGAAATTTGCTTACGCAAGACCTGCCAACTGGCGGCATTGAGTTTGAGCACCGGGTAGCCATCGGTGGTTTCATCGACTAGTCGCTGGTGGAGGAGCGATCGCCCCAGCAACCGCCACTCGTCTACCGATCGATCTTTTCCGATGCCGTGGGTCGAGAGCTGATCGTGGCGCAGATCCACAATCTTCTGTTTTTTTGAGCCCCGCAGCACATCAATGATGTGGGCCATGCCAAACCGCTCCTGGCAGCGGGCCACGCAGGAGAGAAACTTCTGCGCCTCAACAGTCCAGTCCTCCACCGGCGGCGGATTGGTGCAGTTATCGCACTGGTGACACAGCCCTTCTATGTGTTCGCCTAGGGATTCGCCAAAATAGCTCAGCTGCACTCGGCGTCGACACACCGTGGTTTCGGCGTAGTCCACCATCTGCCTAAGTTGCTGGCGGGCAATGCGCTGCTCGGCTTCATCGGGCTTTTGGCTAATTAGATAGTCTGCCGTAGCTACGTCACCGTAGGCCAGGTATAGCGTACAGTGAGCCGGTTCGCCGTCGCGCCCTGCTCGCCCGCTCTCTTGGTAGTAGCCCTCAATGTTGCGGGGAATGTCGTAGTGGATCACAAACCGCACATCAGGCTTGTTAATACCCATGCCAAAGGCCACCGTCGCCACCATCAGGCGCACATCGTCGCGAATGAACCGCGTTTGGTTCTCCCGTCGCACATCGTCTGCCAGCCCAGCGTGGTAGGGCAGCACCGACTCCCCATCCGCCGTCAGTCGCTGGGCCAACTCATCGACCCGCTTGCGGCTGAGGCAGTAAATAATCCCAGATCCTTGGTGCTGCTTAACCTGCTGCCTCAGCTCCAGATAGCCGTCGCGGCTCTTGGGGCGCACTTCGTAAAATAGATTGGGCCGGTTAAAGCTTGACACCTGCACCAGCGGGTCGCGCAGCCGCAACTGCTGGGCAATATCGACCCGCACCCGCTCAGTCGCAGTGGCCGTTAGCCCCATCACCCCAATCTGGGGAAACTTCTCCCGCAGCACCGACATCTGCCGGTATTCGGGGCGAAAGTCATGCCCCCACTCCGACACGCAATGGGCTTCATCAATGGCAAAGCCGCTTACCCCTACAGTCTGGAGCAGCTGACCCAGCAGTCCAAAAAAGCCCGGACTCATCAACCGCTCAGGCGACACATAGAGCAGCTTAATTTTGCCCGCTAGCAGGTCGGCTTCTCGCTGGCGAATAGTGGCGAAGTCGAGAGAACTGTTTAGACAGGTGGCGGCTACGCCGTTGTCAGTCAAGCTATCGACCTGGTCTTGCATCAGGGCAATCAGCGGCGAGATGACCACCATTACCCCTAGCTTGAGCAGAGCAGGCAGCTGGTAGCACAGCGACTTGCCGCCCCCAGTGGGCATAATTACCAGGGCATCCTGGTTCTTGAGCACCGCCTCGATCACCGATCGCTGCCCTGGGCGAAATTGGTCGTAGCCAAAATGATGTTTTAGGGCCGTTTCCAACGAGGGAAACGCCGCTGTGGGTGATGCGACCCCAACCATAGCCAACGCTCAGAGAATGATCTTCGTGCGTTCAAGTGTACTCTTTTAGGGGGATGGGATACCCTTAATGAAGCCTGAATTAATTAGGATGGCTTAACCTGGGCGTAGCTGGCATAGGCCTCTTTGTACTGGCCCAGCCGATGTAAGGCTACACCTCGGTAAAGCCAGCCCTGGGAATGATCGGGAGCGATCGCCAAAACGCGCTCAGCGACTGCCAAAGCCTGCTGCGGCTGCCCCAAATGAATCAAACACACCGCTTGATAAACCAGAGCCGTCACCTGGCCAGGGATAAGAATGGCGGCCTCTTCAAAGCACCGCAGGGCGCGATCGTAGGCCCCAGCGTCAGCCAGCCTTTCCCCCTCCCCATACCACTGTTGAAAGCCACCATCCTGGGGTGAAGATGGCGTTACTACCTGAGAGTTTAAGGTAGAGGGCATACCTTGGGCGGCAGTAGATTTCATAGTCAGCGGAGACACAGATACAGAACAACCACAGCATTCCCTACTCTCAGCGGCATAGCCCACTGTGAGAACCGATTTCAAGCCATGACCATAGCGACAACTGCGGGAACCTTTACCCTGTAAATCGCTTCGGCTTGGCCACTTTAACGAGCATATCGGCCTGTCCAAGGAGAATTCTCTGGCTGTCGTATAAGTTTACGTCCCTGCCCAAAGGGCGATTCTCTCGCTAGAGTAACTTTATCGCTTTAGCCAAACCCTATCTCTGTCTGGGTTTAGAGCCACGGGCACACCCAGTTGGTTAGGCAACAGAGATTAAGGAACATTGTTGTATGTAAAGCAATATTACAAGAATGACGTCATGACAGTATGCTGGCTTGACAGCATGGGGCAGCCCGCTTAAGGTGACTACATACCCGGGTCACACCTATTTAGAAAAGCGCTATGGAAGAGCAGAAAGCTACCAAGGTCACGCTGTATTTACCCCCCGACCTGCACCGTCAGTTAAAGATTCGCTCTGCTGTCGAGGGCGAAGCGATGTCTTCCCTTGCTAAGCGCGCCATTGATTTTTACCTGGCTCACGGTGACATGGTTGCTGAGAGCTTAGAGTCTTCCTTTGGTCAGACCCATCGTATCCACAGCTGTCCGAGCTGTGCATCCCCTGTGGTGCTGCGTGAGGGTGAGCTGGTTGAGATTGCCAGCGTAGGTGCGGCTCAGGGTAGCCCTCTGAGTGATGCCATTGTGCCTGAGGTTGTTGCCAGTCCCGGTTCCCGTGAGGAAGGAGAGCTGGTTGTTTGCTAGGTACAGATTTGGCTGCTCTAGCTGTAGTTAGCTAGACAGCAGTTTCATTGCCCCACACGCCTGAGAAGGGATATGGTCATGCGAGAGGATCTGAATGTACTGGTACAAGCCCAATATCCTCTGATCTATTTGGTCACCTTCGAGGAAGAGCGGGCTGAGCAGACCATCGCCGCCGTGGCGCGTCATCTTGCTAGGGACCCCGAGATTAAGGCTCCTATGCGAGTCTTTACCTGGACAATGACCCGAGGCATGGTCGAGGTTGGTGCCCAGGGCACAGGTACCCAGAATAACAACACGGTTTCCCCTGAGGCGGCTGTGGAGTGGGTCATCCGGCAGCGGGAACCCGGCATTTTCATCTTCAAAGATCTGCACCCCTTCAAAGATTCCCCAGCGGTAACTCGCTGTCTGCGTGACTCCATTGTGGCGCTCAAAGGCACCCGCAAAACCATTGTGTTGATGTCGCCGGTGCAGGAAATTCCCATTGAGCTTGAGAAAGAGGTTGTCCTGCTCGACTTTCCCCTGCCCGATATGGCGGAGCTCGACGAAGTGCTCTCTACAGAGATGAACCGCGCTCGCGGCAACAGCATCTCTACCGAAGAGCGCGAAAAGCTTCTAAAGGCTGCCTTGGGCCTAACCCGTGACGAAGCTGAGAAAGTCTACCGCAAGGCTCGGGTGATGGCTAAGCGCCTCACTGCCGAAGAGGTTGATATTGTTCTCTCTGAGAAAAAGCAGCTGATTCGCCGCAACGGTATTCTCGAGTTCATGGATGTGGATGAAACTCTAGATTCCGTAGGTGGTCTCGAAGAACTTAAGCACTGGCTTCAGCAACGCTCCGATGCTTTCACCGAGCGGGCGCGGGAGTACGGCCTACCCCAGCCTAAGGGCATGCTCATTTTGGGAGTGCCAGGCTGCGGTAAGTCGCTGATCGCTAAAACTACCTCTCGACTCTGGGGCTTGCCTCTGCTGCGCCTAGACTTGGGCCGAGTGTACGACGGTTCTACAGTGGGCCGCTCTGAGGCCAACCTACGCAACGCCCTGCGCACCGCTGAGTCGATTTCTCCCGCTATTCTCTTTATCGATGAAATTGATAAAGCCTTTGGTGGAGCAGGTGGTTCCTCTGACTCTGACGGTGGTACCTCAAGCCGCATCTTTGGCACCTTCCTAACTTGGATGCAGGAGAAAACCTCCCCTGTGTTTGTCATGGCTACAGCCAACCGGGTCGAAAAACTACCTGGTGAGTTTCTACGCAAGGGCCGGTTTGACGAGATCTTCTTTGTCGACTTGCCCAACGCAGAAGAGCGCAAGGATATTTTTCAAATCCATCTGCAAAAGCGCCGTCGCGACATTGAGCGCTTTGACCTCGACCAGTTAACCAAGGTCTGCGATGGATTTTCGGGAGCTGAAATCGAGCAGGGGCTGATTTCGGCTATGTATGAAGCGTTTGCCCAAGGACGTGAGTTCACTCAGCTCGACATTATTGCGGCCATTCGCGCCACGATGCCGCTGTCGAAGACGATGAGTGAGCAGGTGACCGCCCTGCGGGACTGGGCCCGCCAGCGGGCACGTCCGGCGGCAGCCTCCGTCGCTGAATATCAGCGGATGGAGTTTTAAAGGCTTTCCTCCCGGCGGTATCCGGGGGAAGGGCTAGCGTTTGCTAGCAGTTAGTATCCAGATAGCCCGTGGCTAACTGGTTTTGTCTCTCTCAAACCTCGTTGTCTCTCTCAATTTCCCTACAGGAGGAAACACCATGTCTCACTTCAGCACCCTTCGCACGAAAGTGACCGATGCTGAGATTCTCAAGCAGTCGCTGTCTGACTTGGGTATTGCTACCAAGACCGAAGCTGATGTTCGCGGTTACAACGGCCAGCGTGTGCGCGCCGACCTTGTCGCCGTTCTGGATGGTGAGTACGATCTGGGTTGGTCTCGTAATGCCGATGGCTCCTTTGATCTGATCGCTGACCTCTGGGGTGTGGCCAAAAAGCACAACCAGACTGAGTTGATCAACTCCATCAACCAAAAGTACGCGGTCAACAAGACCCTGGCTGAGGTTAAGCGTCCTGGCCTGCAAAACGCCAACGTTAAGCTGGTGCTCCAGTAAGTCTGCATCGCGTTCCCGAAGTGGGCTGATCAGCACGTGCTGATCGGCCCATTTTTTGTGTCTATGGTCGGTAGTGTTCTGCTACCGGGCCAGATTACACTAACGGAGTGATCAGATCTTTGTACTGGGCGATCGCCCCTGATCTATCTCTATCTCCCCAGCATCGGGGTTCTGTGGTCTAGTCTGGTATGCCGCCCATCTGCCCCGCCGATCTGTCGGCCTTGCATCAGCTCTTGATTGTCTGTGGCGACTATGCCAGCCAGCAGCCTAAACATTCGTTTCAGGTGTTTGAAAAAGGCGTGGATGACTATGTCACTACGGTCGATCAGCTGCTAGATCAAAAGCTGCTAACGGGTATGCAGGCGATCTTTCCGGAAGACGGCATTATTACTGAAGAAAACCGGGCCACGGTGCAGCAGTTTCGGCAGGGCAATGGTCAAAGGCTGTCTTCTAACGGCGATCGCCCCTTGTGGTTCGTGGATCCTATTGATGGCACCGACGAATTTATTCAAGGCGGAGACCACTACGCGGTGATGGTAGGGCAAGTCGTGGATGGCATACCCCAAGCGGGCTGGATCTATGCGCCGGTGTCAAGGCATTTGGTGTGGGGCGGCCCCGGCTGGGGCTTATTTGAGCAAACGGATGGTGGCGCGCCCCAGCCCTTAAAGCCTAAAGAGCCGGTTTTTGACCCGGCTCAGGCCTGGTCTATGGTAATTGGCGACAAGGATGAGCGTCGGTTTGGCGCTGCGATCGCCCGCCGTTTTCCCACGGTTCAATTTCTCTCTTTGGGCAGCTTTGGCCTGAAGGTGCTGGCGGTAATCACTGGCCAGGCGGGCCTATATATCTACCTCAACGGTCGCGTCAAGCTGTGGGATACCACGGGGCCACTGGCCCTGGCCGAGGCGGCGGGCTTGGTTTGCTGCGATCTGGCGGGGGAACCAATTCGATTTACGGAGCCTGATGTGGCTCCCCATACCCTAGCTCACCATCAGCCCATTGTGGTGGGCTGGCCCCGCTACGTAGAGGCGCTGCGATCGCCCCTGAATGACGTTGTCAGTGCGATCGGCCTGCCCAGGTAGTGCAGCTATTTCGGTCGATTTAAAATTCTGGGTACCATGAACAGGTATGGGCCGATCGTGGCCTGCTTTGTTGATCCTGAGCCGTCACCCCTTCACTATGCCTTTTATGCAAGCCGATACGCTGAGCGAACAATATCCTCTGTTTCAAGCGGCGAGCCCCGAAACCGTAGAGTGGTTGTTGTCTGTGGCTACTCACCATGACTACCCGGCTGACCGAGCTGTAGTGATGGAAGATGCCTGGGGCAATGCTGTTTACTTCATAGAAGCTGGTTGGGTTAAGGTTCGCCGCCATGCTGAAGAGAGTTCTATGACGCTGGCGGTGCTGGGTCGAGGCGACTTCTTTGGCGAGATGGCCATCCTAGACGAGTCGCCCCGCTCCACTGACGTCGTTGCTCTGACCGCTGTTAAGCTGATGAGCATTTCAGCGCAGCGATTTCTTCAAACTCTATTTAAAGACCCTCAGCTACACCATCGGCTGCTGCAAATCATGGTGCAGCGGTTGCGCCAGACCAACTTACGTTTTCAACTGCGTCATCAGCCCCCTGCGGTTAAACTGGCTGCCACCCTAACGGCGATTCAGGAAGCCTATGGTGAGCCAGTCGATGATGGTGTTGACCTGTTCAACATTCCCCGCAAAGACCTCGCCGACTTGGCCGACATCTCCCCTGACGAAGCCGACAAAATTATGGCCAAGCTAGTTGAAAAAGGCTGGATTGTTGAAGACAGCGATCGCTCGGTGCTGCGCCTCAAAAATACTCGCCAGCTAGCCCATTTGGCCGGGCGGCTATAGCAATCTGCCCCTCATCCTCCTGAATTTGTAGAGATTGCTAAAGTTAGCCAGCCTCTCTAAATCCCCGTGGTAGGTTGTCATCATCAGCTGCCCGACGTAGTTCACTACCCCGGAGATTGCTATGCCTATTCAACCTCCCCTGCCTCCGTCCATCACCCCCAGCCAGATGACTCTGCTGCGCATCGCGTCGACTATGGCCTGGAGCGACGGCCACCTGGCCGATGAAGAAGTGGGTCTTATGCTCGATCAGTTCAGCCGTCTGTTTGCCAGCGATGCTGGTCAGCAGGCTGCGCTGCGAGCTGAGTTGCGCGACTACTTAATGCAAAACCTGCCCCTCGAAGAACTGGTGCCCAAGCTGACCCGCCCCGCTGAGCGAGAGCTAGTGCTTAAACTGGGTCGCCAGGTAATCAGCGCTAGCGCCCGTACTCCCGGTGAAGAGCTAATCAACCAAGAGGAAGCAGATGCCTACAACCGTTTGGTGTCATTGCTTAACCTGCCCGATGAGGTCGTGCAGCGCATTGAGCAAGACAGCAGCTCATTAGATATAGACCACGACAGCTTAATTGATCAGCTTGCTGCCGAGTTGAAGAGCTTTGTTCAAGGATCTTAGGGTTAGCTAAATTTAAGGTGCACTGAGCTCTAGCATCCGTTGGATTGGCTTCAGTGCCTGGTGCTGTAGCTCTGGGTCTAAAACAATCTCAGGCTGGCGATTCTTCATCGCCAGGTAAAGCTTTTCTAAGGTGTTAAGGCGCATATGGGGGCATTCGTTGCAGGCACAGGACGCTGTGGGCGGTGCCGGGATAAAGACCTTACCCGGGGCCTGTTTCTCCATCTGGTGAATAATACCTGGTTCTGTCACCACAATGAACTCAGTCTTAGGGCTCTGCTGGGCGTACTTCAGCAAGGCCGTTGTTGACCCAACAAAATGGGCATGGCGCAGCACCGCCGCTTCGCACTCGGGGTGGGCAATCACCTCAGCCTGGGGGTGATTCATCTGAAGCTGTACCAGCTTTTTCTCGGAAAACGTTTCGTGCACCATGCAGCTACCCTGCCACAGCACCATCTCCCGTCCGGTCTGCTGCATGACGTAGCGGCCCAGATTTTGGTCGGGGGCAAAAATAATCTTTTGCTCAGGCGGCAGCTGTTGCACAATGCTGACCGCGTTGGAGCTGGTGCAAATGATGTCGCTCATGGCCTTGATGGCAGCCGTGCAGTTGATGTATGAAATCACAATGTGATCGGGGTGTGCAGCCTTGAATGCCGCGAAGGCATCGGGAGGGCAGCTATCAGCCAAAGAGCAGCCAGCATTGAGGTCGGGCAGCAGGACTTGCTTGTGGGGATTTAAAATCTTGGCCGTTTCAGCCATGAAATGTACTCCCGCAAACACAATCACATCGGCAGAGGTATCTGCTGCTTGGCGAGATAATCCCAAAGAATCGCCAATGTAGTCGGCTACATCTTGAATATCAGACTCTTGGTAATAGTGCGCTAAAACAACGGCATTTAGCTCTTGTTTGAGAGCGCTGATGGCGTTGACCAAATCGTGAGTTGGGGAAGCGACAACGGGCGAGAGAGTTGTAAACACAGGGTTGGCAAGGCAGCATGAAAGGATTTCTGAATTATAGTCTAATTCACCAAAACTAGCCACGGCTGGTTTTGGGCCTATCTATTTAGGCTGCGGTACGGTTCTTAAGCCTGGGACTATGGCAGGAGCCAACTTCGTTAGGCCCCTGATCATCTGAGACAACTTCTGTTGAACTGAACCTCTGGCGCTCTAGGGCGATCGCCATCAAGCTTCCGCCATAGCTCGGCTAAACGCTTTACCCGGCTACCTTTGGTTGAATTAGCGCGATGGCCAATCTAAGCTGCCTTAGATCAGGGAGGAAGAGGCTAGGGGTGCGCTCATCCGAGGGCTATGGCCGTTAGACTCAGCGGAAACCCGCTCAATATTGAAGCGATAGCCTACATTGCGCACGGTTTGAATAATGTTGGGCTGCCTCGGGTCAACCTCGATTTTTTTGCGTAGGGAGAGGATGTGGGTATCAACGGTTCTGGGATTGTCGATCGCATCGGGCCAGGCCCGCCGCAGTAAATCGGTCCGGCTCAAAGGTGACCCAGCCGCTTGGGTCAGCACGTATAGCAGGCTAAATTCTTGGGGCGTTAGATCGATATAGTCGCCGCGAAAGTTGACGCGCCGCTGCACTAGGTCAATGTTTAAGTCGCCATAGGTGAGCGACGCTGGCGCGCTCATAAGCCGTACGCGCCGAGTTAGCGCCTCGACTCGGGCCAAAAATTCCTGCATGCCGAAGGGCTTGGTCATGTAGTCGTCGGCCCCGGCCCGTAGTCCGGTCACGATATCGGTCTCTGTGTTGCAGGCTGAGAGAATCATGATCAGGGGCTGCCCCTGGCTGTGCAACCACTTACACAGCTCCACGCCGTCCCCGTCGGGTAACTGCGAGTCTAAGATCACTAAGTCTGGCTGGCGGCTCTGAAAAAGGTCGCGAGTGCGAACTAGGTCTGCCGCCTGAAAAACCCTGTAGCCAGCTTGCTGAAGATGCCAGCCCAGAAGCGATCGCAAATGGGGGTTGCCCTCAATAATCTGTACGGATACAGCGCCCACTGGGTTTCGTTATAAACGGCAAAT
The DNA here is from genome assembly GCF_014696675.1 of Phormidium tenue FACHB-1052. GTDB lineage: Bacteria > Cyanobacteriota > Cyanobacteriia > Phormidesmidales > Phormidesmidaceae > Nodosilinea > Nodosilinea tenuis_A. The sequence goes on along the minus strand of NZ_JACJQN010000001.1, from coordinate 475,124 downwards.
TTTATTTGCTAAACATAGCAAAAGCCCCTGGGGGTTTTTGTAGCTAGAGTTACCCAACTCTGAGCTAGGGTCTGCGGGCGCGATCGCGGGCTAATCGTACAAAACGTTATCAATAGCTGAACAACTGGCGAGTTTTAGATTGATTATTTGCATAACTTAATTATAGTTTTGCTTTTGCAACGCTAAGGCTTTGGCATACCTTTAGACAGACTAAAAAAAACGGAAGATTGAAATAAGTATAAGTTTCTAAAAAGGCATGAAAACCCTAGTCTACAGTCCAAAAAAGCGGCTTTATGGTGGTAAAACGCTATTTTTGTTCTAGGTAAGATGAAAGCAATTGCGTCGTTTTCAGCCATGACCTTAACTCGTGACTATATCCTTGTGCTCGATCCAGAATGTGATCACCATGACGACGCCCATCCTTTAGAGACTGACCTGCAGTACCCCGTGTTTGTGGCCAGTTCCACCGAGCAAGCGGTTACTCGTGTTAGCCAGGGAGCCCCCTGTCTGGTGATTCTGGTCGGCAATGATTTTCACGATTGGTCACCGCCGTTAGTCAATCACCTGCGACAGCATGGGCAGGCTCCCGATATGACCATCGTGGCCCTAACAGACTCGACCAGCCCCCAATGGAACTACAGCGAAGATATTCCAGGACTCGATGGGTTGCTGGTTCAGCCCCTCAGCATGGACATCTTGCGATCGCTAGTTGAGTCTGCCTTTGCCCGCACGACCTGCCAGTAAATTGAGTTGCCATATCTTAGCCCACAGCCCTACCTTGACCTGGTTTCAGCATTCCCTAGACCAACTGGGTATGCTGAAACTAGGTCAAGAGAGAGCCTCAATGCTGCCAAAAGTTTTGCCCGAAAGTCGAGTTCAGGTATTTAAGTTTTGGTTTAATGGCGCCCTACAGGACGGCACCCATCACTATAACGAACTGTATTATCGGGCCTTAACTGTCGAAGCCGACAAGCGGACAAGGCTGTATCACCTAGCCTGTAAATTTTCAGAGCAGCGAGCTGGAGCACTAGTGTCTGTTGCCGAGGATCAGTGCAGCCTGTGGATTAGTTTGCGTAGCCAGAAAATAGCCGCGCAATTGCTTCAGCAGCGAGTAGCAGGCCTACCTCGTCCTCACATCTAAGGAGTCTGACCGTTTATCCCAGGTCTGTTGTAGACCAAGCCAGCACGCCTTGGTCGATTACCCCTTTGACAGTGAATGTGTCAGCGTCAAACAGGGTGATGGTGGCCTGGTGGCCCGGAGACAACATCCCTAGATAGTGATCGACGCCGATGGCTCGGGCTGGGTACAGAGTCGCCATCCGTAGGGCTTCTGCTAGAGGAATGCCCACTCGACGCACGCAGTTCTCGATCGCAGCGATTAAGGTCAGTGCTGCCCCCCCAAGGGTGCCGTCGGCAGAGACGCACTTGCCGTCTCGATAAAACACCTCCTGGCCACCAATGACAAAGGATTCTAGCGTGGTGCCCACCGGGGGTGTAGCGTCAGTAACGAGCACCAGATGGTCTTGTTTTACCCGATGCGCTAGGCCAACAGAACTGTAGTGAACGTGGTGTCCATCCACAATGACGCCGGCATAGACATCGGCCTGGTTTAACACCGCCCCAACCAGCCCAGGACTACGCCCTTGCCATCCAGACATAGCGTTAAACAGGTGTGTGACCATGCTAACCCCGGCTTCAAAGCCGACTACTGCTTCCTCAAAGCTAGCCTCAGAGTGTCCAGCAGAAACCAAAATGCCTGCTTCAGCGAGCTGCCGAATGTATTCTGGGGCAACAACTTCTGGGGCTAATGTGACCAGCTTGACCACTTCTGGCCCAGCCTGGGCTATGCGATCGATCATGGCCCCGTCGGCAGAGCGAATATAGGCTTGACTATGAATTCCCCCTCGCTTGGCGTTGAGGTAGGGGCCTTCTAAATGGAGCCCCAAGACTTGATGTGGCTGCTGCTGACGGTACCTAGCAACTAGGGCCATAGCGTCGTTCATCGCCTGGTCGGTAGTGGTAATTAACGTGGGCAAAAAACTCGTAGTGCCGCTTTGGAGGTTGGTGCGGTGCATGGTTTCAAGGGTGCCAGCGGTAATGTCGTCATTGAACATCACGCCACCGCAGCCGTTGAGCTGTAGATCAATAAAGCCGGGAGCCGCCGTCCAGCCCTGACCATCGAGACAAGGCAAGTCTGACGGAAGTTGGGCCTCAGGGACAAGGTCTAAAATACGGCTACCGTCTATAACCAGTGCGTGGTTTTGTAGCACCCTACGACCAGTGTAGAGGGTACAGTGGTTGAGGGCATAGCGAGAGTAAATGGCTTCTGTAGCGAGCCTAGAACTATCGGCGCTAAACCCCGTCGTAAACCTAGAGGACATGGCAATGCTTCGCCCCTTTCATGTGGCGTTTCCAGTGTACGACTTGAACAGCACGCGTCACTTCTATGAAACCGTGCTGGGCTGCTCGGTGGGGCGCACGTCATCGACCTGGATTGACTTTAATCTGTTTGGTCACCAGATTACGGCTCATCGGGCTGAGCCCCAATCCATCGTGCCGACTAATGCGGTGGATGGTCATAACGTGCCGGTTAGCCACTGGGGAGTCATTCTTACCCCGGTTGAATGGCACGCCTTGGCCGATCGCCTGCGTCAGGCCCAGGTAGAGTTTCTAATTGAGCCATACCAGCGGTTTGTGGGCGAGGTCGGAGAGCAGTTCACGTTGTTTATCACTGACCCAAGCGGTAACGCCCTAGAATTCAAAGCTTTTGCCCGAGACGAAAGTATTTTTGCTCCAGCGGAGGTGTTGTAAAACAGGGGAATATTACAGCTCGTTGATGCCAGATCTAGCGCTCCCAGGGTTGCCCTCGATAGATGCCTTCGAGTTTCTGATCGGGCGGCGATGACGGATTCTCGGGCTGGCTAGCGCGATAGCGAATGCCTCGGTAAATCAGCTCCTTGCTCTCAGAACTCTCAGATGCGGGGGCTGAGGAATTGTCTGTGACGCTTGCCTCCGCCGCCTGTTTTGGCTGGGGCATAGCCGTGGTTTTCTGGGCAATCACATCGGTTGGCACTATGGCACCGTCAATTTCAATGACTGATTCACAGGCCCAAATCTGCCGCTGCAATCCATAGAGGGCGGCCAGGAGACCAAACAGCAGTAGCTGCCAAGGAGCCTCTACTAATCCCACGATGATTAGCACGATCGCCGAGACAATACCGACTGCGGTTGCTAATAGCGTAATGAAGGTCATAGATTCCCCTCTGCAAAAGGTTGAACCCGTTGGGTGATTCTTACAGTACTGGAAGTGACAGAGCTTGTCACCTGACCTAGAGTTAGGTCTGCACCGTGAGAAAAACAAAGCCTTGCAACAAAAATTGCAAGGCTCTAGCGCTATTAAAGCTATACCCCCAGGGGAATTCGAATCCCCGTCGCCTCCGTGAAAGGGAGGTGTCCTAGGCCTCTAGACGATGGGGGCCTATTTTTCAACACTCCTCAGTATAGATAACAGGTGTACCCTTGTCAAACTGATTTGTGTTGCTGTGGCCAACGGTGGTGACCAACTGAATATTACTATAACTGCCTGTGAGCACTTTTAATCACGCAGTTAATGGTTTTTTTGTTGGCTAGTCGACCTGTGGCTGTACATGGCGCGATCGGCATTGGCCCAAGCCCACCGCAGTCCTTGGCTAGGGTGGCGGCCCGCAATTCCCACCGTGGCGTGAAGTTGGCTTTCGCCTAGGACTTTCTCGAGTTGGTGTTTAATCAACTCTCCTTCGACTAGGGGGCACTCCACACAGAGCATGGCAAATTCATTGCCACCAGTGCGGGCGACGGTATCCTGTTTGCGGGTTATTTGCCTAAGCAGATCCCTAGTGCGCCGCAAAATCTGGTCTCCAGCGGCTTGGCCCTGGCTGTCGTTGATTGCCTGGAGACCATCAATGTCAATGACGATGATGCTGGCAGGGTAGCCGTAGATGGCGCAGCGTTCTTCTTCGCTGTCTAAAAGTTGATCCCAACCGCGACGGTTGTAGAGCCCAGTCAGGCCGTCGGTTAAGGCTTCTGTTTGCAGATGTTCGGCTAATCGTGCCTGCTCTGCAAATTTTAGATCGGCGTGGAGAATACGGCTGAGCAGCCGGGCTAAAAGCTCAATTAAGGGCAGCTCCTGCTGAATGACCTGGGGCTGGGGCAGTGGGTCGATGGCGCAAAGGGTGCCAAATAGGGTGCCATCTTCCTTCAGAAGGGGGACGCCCACGTAGGCCCCGATTTTGACTTGTTGCCCGATGGGGGCTTCGGCGTAGGCCACTACCGTTTCAGAGGAGGGAGCAATGCGAGGGCCTTCTCCTTTGATCATGCGAGAGCAGAAGGAGTCAGACCAGCGAAAAACGTCTCCGGCTTTGACACCATAGCCTGTGTCGTTGGCTTGTAAGACAATCCAGTCTTCACCCTCGGTACGCGTTACCATCCACAGGTCAAATCCAAGCCGCTCGTGAAGATGGGTTAAAACGGCTAGGGCTGCGCTATTGAAGTCAAGCAGCTGACTAGCATCAATAGTAGGTATAGGTGTCATTAATGGTGCTTTTAAAGTCAGTTTTCAAAGCAATGTTTTTATAAAAATATTGCTCATTATTTCAATAAGCTACAAAGAGCAGCATCCTTTGGGCAAACCTTTCCGAGAGCAAAAATGAGTAGCTGAGGCGCAAATATAGGTATTTTGCGGTCTGTAATGTCTGAGCAAGAGGGATTGAGACTAATGTATTGACGCCGTTTTAGTTTTGAGAAGCAGTGTAAAAACTGTCGTCAAAGATGAGGCGATCGCCGACAAAATTTTGCTGTTTAATGGTAAAAACAATGGCTTAAGCCCAAGATGGATCGACTAGATTAAAGAACTATTATCCTTGCGGTTCATATTTTGATAATGACGTAATGATTTGTTGCGATCGCAGAATTTTAGGGCTGCTACAGCTTGTGCTAAGCCCTCCTAATCTAACTGATAAAGGCTATGAAGATTGTGTTGTGCTGATAACACAAAAGCAGGCTCAAATTTTGAGCCTGCTTTTGTACGCGGTTTATTTAGCCAGAGGCCAATTAGCGTTTAGCTGTTGGTTGACACTGGGTTGCTGCCGACCTTAGACGGACACGGCAACCTTCACAACGATGTCGTTAAAGTCATTGTCGCCGCCGCCAAACAGATCCTCAAATCCGATCGCGCCCTCGCTCATGCGAATGTGCTCAACCCCATCGGTGTTGGCGCTGCCAAAGGCAAAGTACACCTCGTCAGAGTTAAATCTGTCCAAATTGCCATTGGCGATGAGGAAGGGGGCGTAGAGACTACCCCCCGCTACCGTTGACTCAAAAACCGACGTGGTGAGGTTGGCGGTGGTCAGCGCCACAGCCCTGGCGCGGTTTGCCAACGCTGCCTCGGTATACCCTGATTGGCCGGGGGTCACATCGGCAATACCGTCGCCGTTGAGGTCAATGCCGCCGTTGCGATCGGCAATGCGGTAGAAGCCCACGAAGTTATCGAAGGCTGCCTCTCGATTGACGGTGAAGGTGGTGGCTACTTCGCCGGTCAGGTCGCGCAAGTCGAGGAATAGGTCAGATGGGTCGCTACCGTCGGGTGCGAGAGCCTCAAGGGCGCTGGCATCGAATACCGTGGTGCTGCCGCTCACTTCGTTGGCCACCACCACCAAAGGATTGCCGTTAGGGCTATCGGCAGCCGGGATAAATGTCAGCCCTTCAGCCCCTAGATCGCCAGCGGTACCGTCTTCAGCATTGCCTCCAAAATCGCGGTTGTTGACGAAATCGACGAAGAACGCCTCGGTGGGGTTGGTGATGTCGTAGGTCATGACGCCGCCAAACCGCTCTAGCCCGATGAAGGCATAGGTGCGCCCATTGACTTCACCGATGGTCACGCCTTCAGGCTCAGGCCCCTTGGCGTCGCTGCGGCTGTCGAAGGAGCCATTCTCGCTGTTGTCGGCATTAAATTCGGTGGGGAACAGCTCGGCGATCGTCTGCTCAAACTCCGCGCCGCTGTCGTAGACCAGGTTGCCCTGGGTATCCCAAATCGAGAAGGAGCGCCCACCCAGGGCATAGAGCTCTTCGTAGAGCCCGTCGCCGTTGGCATCGCCCAGGGTAGTGGTCACTGTTAGACGACCTAGGGCTTCGTCAGCCTGAAGCGCTGTGGCGTTGGGGAACGCCACAGGGTCTAGCACTAAGTCCTTCACCCGCGCTTCTTCGGCAAAGGTGTCGTACTCGCGGGCATCTCCTTCGTTGGCGGTGACGATGTAGGTCGCACCACCGGCTTCGTAGAGCGAGATTGCGTCGGGCAGATATAGGCCAAACAGATTGGGGTAAGTGGTGATGTTGATGGCGTTGTCGCGATCGCTGGCATCCAGCGGCACCACCGAGTGATCTTTATACCCCAGCGGCAGAATGTCGGTGACGGCCCCGGAGGCAATATCCACTACGGCCAGGGCATTGTTCTCTTGCAGGGCCACATAGGCCGTGCGAGAGTCGTCCGTTACCGCAATGTATTCTGGCTCAACGTCTTGAGCTGCGGTGGCGTTGGGGCCAAAGATGCGCACTCCGTCGGCGATCAGGGCGTCGCGCTGGTCGTTAAAGGCAGTGAAACCAGCGGTGGTGACGTTGGCCTGGGTGAGGTTTTCTACGCCCCCGGAAAGGTCAATAATGCTGATCGAACCCTCGGGGTCGATGCTGTAGTCGGCGTTGGGTTCGCCTTCGTTGGCCACCAGCACCTTGGTGCCGTCGGGGGTAAAGGTGAGCATGTCGGGCAGAGCGCCCACGGTAACGGCATTCAAAAAATTGCCGTCGATGTCGAAGAAGACAACGCTGCCGGGGTCGGTTTTTTCGGTGCTTTCAATGGCTACAGCTACGATGCCATTGCTAATGGCCACGCTGTTAGCCCCAGCCCCGTAGGCCGAGGGGTCAATGTCAAACAGCTTGGTGGGGTTGCTGGGATCGCTAATATCCAGCACCTCCACCGCCGGAACTTGGGCGTTGACCACAAACAGCCGCCGGGTAGCCGGATCGTAAACCACAATTTCAGCGGCGCTGGTGTCAAACACTTCAGTTTCATAGGTGCCCAAGGGTGCCAGCAACGATGCCGGATCGACGCCAGGTTCCGTGGGGTCGGTAGGATCCGTTGGGTTAACGGGGCCAAGGGCATCAATCACGCCATCGCTGCGGAAGGCCAGGTTTTGAATGCGGCTATCTAGCTCGCGCCCCGTTTCAGCGGCGGTAAAAGGCGTGTCGGTATCAAAGTTGTCGAACAGATATTCCGCTAGGGCATCCTGCTCGCTGAAATTGGGAGCGAAGGTGGCATTGCCCGTGGCAGGTGCGGTTTCATCTACCAAGTCAAGGCGGTTGGTTGCTGCACCCGTGGGGAAGGGATAGCCATCGCCGCCGTCGGCCAAAAAGCTCAGGGTTACCATGCGGAAGGTGCGGCTGGGGTCGCCGACAATTGCGCCGTTCTGCACCACCACGTCGATGTCGGTGCCGTCTTCGGCCTCGATCGCCAGAGACTGCACGCGGTTGCCAGGCTCAGCCGTAGCATCAAAGCTAAAGGAAAACCCGCCGATTTGAGGAAACTGACCGGGAGACACGCTGTCATCGAGGCTGCTGGCCGAAACGCCGTGTTCAACCAGCGCCAGCAGTTCCTCAGCGGTGACGGTGATCAATGAGAGCGCGTTGTTAAACGACAGGGCATTGGCGATGTCGTTTTGAGAGATGCCGCCAGCGGGTTTCACACCAGGAATGGCTTCGTTGGGCAGCAGTTCTGCCTCCCCCGTACCCCCCGCGGGCACTAAGGTTTGGCCAATGTTGTTGCGAATCCCGCCGCCGTTTTTGAGCGAAATGACTGCCGTCGGGTCAATCTCCTTGGCGATCGCCAGGTTAGCATCGGCGGTGAGGTTGCCCAGGTTGGTTTCCTGGGTCCGCACCGCGCCCCGGTTGCCGTTGAGAAACACCTCGCTGACGCCAAACACGTTGCTCTCGGTAGCGATCACGGCCTCGCGCAGAGCGGCGGTGATGGCGGCGATCGCCGGATCCGCCAGCCCTGTACCACCGACGGCAGCAACGCCCTCATCGTCGGTGGCGTAGGCTCCGCTGATGGTTGGGTCGTAGCTCTCGGGCAAAAGCACACCGTTTTCGTCAAAGTCGATCACCAGGCGACCGACATACTTGTAGTTGCCGTCGGTGTTGACCACGGCGACGGGGTTACCGTCAGCCCCGGTTTGAATAATGGGATAAATACCCTGGTTGGTATCGCCTGCGCGGGGGCGATCGTCCGCGTCGAAGAGGCGAGTGTTAGATCCGCCCGCAACGATAATATCGACGTTCGATAGCCGCTGGGCCAGCTCTTGCTCAATGGCGATCTGCTGCATGTGGGCTAGCAGCACCACTTTATCGATGTCGGGGTTAGCGGCCAGCAGCGCATCGACATCGGCCTGAATTTCGGCGGCCAGGGCATCGAGCTGGTCTGGAGTGGGGCTGCTGTCAAACGGCTGGGGCAGCACCGTGACAGTGCCAGGGCTAGAGATGCGCACGTTGACGTTGCTGATGGTGGGTGTGGTAGCTCCGACCACGCCAATTCTTTCGCCATTGACCTCAATCACGGTAGAGGCCGCAATGCCGTTGGGTTGGGGAGCGGCGGCATCGGGTACGACTAGATCGGCCAGGTTGGCGTCGGTGCTGAAGTCGAGGTTGCTGCTCAGGTAAGGGAAAGTGGTACCCGCAAATGATTCGTCAACGTCTGTAGTTGGATCGTCTTCGCTACCGCCAATCAGGTCGGCCACTAGGGCAGTACCCTGGTCAAACTCGTGGTTGCCAAAGGCGATCGCCTGAAAGCCCAGAGCGTTTTGAATTGAAATATCGCCGCGCCCGGCACCGCCAAACGCGCCAGCACTGGCATTGAAAAATACGCCGGGAATGTACGCATCCCCAGAAGACAAAATCAGCGTATTGGCAAAGCCTGCTACGCCATCACCGTCAATATCCTGGTTTTTGAGAGCATTCAATACGGCTGAAAACCGAGGGGCATCGTCAAGGGCAGTGATATTGCCCTCCTGGTCAGCGGCGTGGAAGAGTTGGAGCGTGAAGTCAGCCATGGATAACACTTGGGGGTCACATCGGGTAGCCAATGCTACGGAGTTATCTTCGGCCATTACTCACAGCAGCACTTAATGGCCGGGCTAACTGGCCGGTAAGCTTTGATTAAAAGTTGCTTAACTGGCGGTTCTAGCCATCGATCTGAGCTGAATTCCCATGAGGAAGCCACCGTCAGAGATGAAAAGTTAATGACCCAGTCCTAGAGCTAAGGTCAGGTATCAGACCACGCTTTAGAATGGGCTTCAACCGGGTATCCCAGTTACGCTAATGCCCTAGCGGCACTAAACACTCTAGAGAAATTTCCTATGACAACTGATCTAAAAACCATTTTGGTTACAGGGGGGGCTGGCTATATTGGCAGCCATGCGGTCATGGCGCTACAGCAGGCTGGCTACAGAGTGCTGATTTTAGACAACCTAGTCTATGGCCATCGCGACATCGTGGAGACAGCTTTAAAGGCCGAGCTGATTGTTGGCAGCACGCTGGACAAGTCGCTGCTCAAGGATGTCTTTAGCCGCTACGACATTAGTGCAGTTATGCATTTCTCGGCCTATGCCTATGTCGGAGAGTCGGTAAGCGATCCGAGCAAATACTACGAGAACAATGTAGTGGGCACCCTGTCGCTGCTCGATGCCATGGTAGAAGCAGATGTCAAAACGTTTGTCTTCTCATCCACCTGCGCGACCTATGGGGTACCCCAGGAGATGCCCATCACTGAGACCCATCCCCAAAATCCCATCAACCCCTACGGGGCAACCAAACTGATGGTGGAGCGCATTCTCGCCGACTACGACAAGGCCTACGATTTCAGGTCGGTGCGGTTTCGCTACTTCAATGCCGCTGGTGCCCACCCCAACGGTCTACTGGGCGAAGACCACAATCCTGAAACCCACCTGATTCCGCTAGTGCTGCAAACGGCCCTGGGTAAGCGGGAGTCGATCAGCGTTTTTGGTACCGACTATCCCACTCCCGATGGCACTTGTGTGCGCGACTATATCCACGTCTGCGATTTGGCCGATGCCCACATTCTGGGGTTGGAGTACCTGCTGAAGGGCGGCGAGAGTGCTGTCTTTAATCTCGGCAACGGCAGCGGTTTCTCAGTGCGAGAGGTGATCGATGCGGCAGAGCGCATCACCGGCAAGTCCATCCCGGTGGTTGAGGTGGAACGTCGTCTCGGCGATCCGCCAGCGCTGGTGGGCAGCAGCGATCGCGCCCGCACTACCTTGGGCTGGAACCCGCAGTATGCCGACATTGACACTATCTTGACCCACGCCTGGGCCTGGCACCAAAAGCGCCACGGCTAGGGAATTTCTGCCTCAATAGCTGCGCGAAGTCGTTCACTCAGTGTCGATCAAGGCGAAAGTGCCGGGCGCACAAAAAAGCCCCTCACCATTGTGAGGGGCCTAGAATCGTGAATGTAGGTTTTACTGACTTAGTTCAGAGAGTTAGCACCGGCAACTACTTCCAGAATTTCCTGGGTAATGGCAGCCTGACGGGCTTTGTTGTAGGTCAGGTTCAGGGTCTTGGCCAACTCCTTGGCGTTGTCGCTGGCGTTGTTCATGGCGGTCATACGGGCCGCTAGTTCGCTGGCCGCAGACTCTTGCAGCGCCCGCAGAATTTGATTGTTCAAGTACAGCGGCAGCAGCGCATCCAGAATTTGTACTGGATCTTGCTCGAAGATCATGTCCTGGGGAAACTCTGCTGGGGCTGGCCCGGCCATCTTCTCCCGCTCTACCTGAAAGACGCCACCTTTGGTGGTGAGGCGAAAAATCTCGTCGTCAGGTACCTCTAGACCCTGGGGGTCGAGGGGTAGCAAGGTTTGAATCACCGGACGAGAGCTGACCAGGGATACAAAGCGGGTGTAGACCAGCTCAACGCGATCGACTTCATCAGACAGAAATAACGACAGCAGCTCGTCGGCAATAGCAGATGCTTCAGACGCGATGGGAATTTGCTCTAGCCCGGTGAAGCTGGCTTCAATGGGCTGGTCGCGGCGCTTAAAGTACTGGCTGGCTTTGCGTCCTACCAAAATAAAGCGGTAGTTCAAGCCCTCGGCGGCCAGCTCCTGGGAGCGAATCTCGGCCTTGCGAATGACGTTGGTGTTGTAGCCGCCGCAGAGGCCGCGATCGCCGGAGATCACCAGCAGCGCCACGGTCTTGACCTCACGCTGCTTCAGCAGGGGCAGGTCGGTCTCCTCAAACTTGAGGCGGCTTTGCAGGCCGTAGAGCACCTGGGCCAGGCGATCGGCAAAGGGGCGGGTAGCGATCACCTGCTCCTGGGCACGGCGCACCTTTGCCGCCGCCACCAGGCGCATCGCCTCGGTAATCTTGCGGGTATTTTTTACAGACTTAATGCGGTCTCGAATCGCTTTTAAGTTAGGCATAGTGGATCCCTAAGGGGTCGTCGAGAGCCGGGGCGTTGACTTAAGCCACACCCCGGCTAGAACAGGAGGTTAGACTGCCGCCAAAAAGGCTTGCTTGGTTTCAGCGATCGCTTCCTTAAGCAGGGTTTCGCTTTCGTCACCCAGCTTCTTCTCGCTGCGAACCAGTTCCGCAAACCTGGGCTTATTGTTGCGGATGTAGTCACGCAACGCCTTCGAGAAGGCCACCACCTGATCCACGGGAACCTCATCCATAAAGCCGTTGATGCCGGCATAGATAATCGCCACCTGCTCTTCCACTGGTAGAGGAGAATACTGGGGCTGCTTCAGCAGTTCCCGCAGGCGAGTACCACGGGCCAGCTGCTTCTGAGTAGCGGCATCCAGGTCGGAGGCAAACTGGGAGAAGGCCTGAAGTTCGTCGAACTGGGCCAGCTCTAGCTTCACCTTACCGGCCACCTGCTTCATGGCCTTGATCTGAGCCGCCGAGCCTACCCGAGATACCGAAATACCGGCGTTGATAGCGGGGCGCAGACCCGAGTTGAACAAGTCAGAAGATAGGAAGATTTGACCGTCGGTGATCGAAATCACGTTGGTGGGAATGTAGGCCGAAACGTCACCCGCCTGGGTCTCAATCACGGGTAGGGCGGTCATGCTGCCCTCGCCCAGCTCGGGGCTGAGCTTAGCGGCCCGCTCTAGCAGGCGAGAGTGCAGGTAGAACACGTCGCCAGGGTAGGCTTCACGACCGGGCGGACGACGCAGCAGCAGCGACATCTGGCGGTAGGCTTGGGCCTGCTTGGTGAGGTCATCGTAGATGATCAGAGTCGCTTTGCCCTTGTACATGAAGTACTCAGCTAGGCTAGCGCCAGTGTAAGGGGCCAGGTACTGAAGCGGAGCGGGGTCGTTGGCGCTGGCGGTGACCACAATGGTGTAGTCAAGGGCACCGCGATCGCGCAGCACGTCCACAATCTGAGCCACAGAAGAGGCCTTCTGACCAATCGCCACGTAGACGCAGACAACGTCCTCAGACTTTTGGTTGAGGATGGTGTCGATGGCGATCGCGGTCTTGCCGGTCTGACGGTCGCCAATGATCAGCTCGCGCTGGCCCCGGCCAATGGGAATCATGGCGTCGATGGCGGTAATGCCGGTCTGCATCGGCTCGTACACCGACTTCCGGGCAATGATGCCAGGGGCCGGAGACTCAATCAGGCGGGTTTCGGTGGTCTGCACATCGCCCTTGCCGTCAATGGGGCGACCCAGGGCATCGACTACGCGGCCTAGCATGGCCTCACCGACGGGAACCGAGGCAATTTTGCCGGTGGCGGTAACAGCACTACCCTCACGGATGTTGATGCCGTCGCCCATCAGCACCGCGCCCACGTTGTCCTCTTCCAGGTTGAGGGCGATACCTACGGTGCCGTCTTCAAACTCCAGCAGCTCGCCAGACATGGCGTTTTCGAGGCCGTAGATGCGGGCGATACCGTCGCCCACCTGCAGCACCGTACCCACGTTGGAGACCTTGACCTCCTGGTTGTACTGCTCAATCTGCTGCTTAATAATGCTGCTAATTTCGTCAGGTCTGATACTAACCATAGGACTTGCTCTGGATAAACCTACATAAACACGAGACGTCAGAGAAACTGCCCAATCAGGGGGCAAGCTTAGGTGCTAGGCGGTTGCCGCTAGCTGCATACCAATGCGGCGCAGCTGGCCCCGCAGGCTAGCGTCAATTACCTGAGAGCCAACCTTGATGATCAAGCCGCCAATCAAGGAAGGATCAACGGTGACAGACAGCTCAACACTATTGGCACCGGTCATGGACTTAACGCGATCGCGGATGGCGTTTTGCTGATCCTCAGACAGCTCAACTGCCGCCGTAACATCGGCCAAAATCGTGTTGTTCCGCTCCCGCAGCAGGGCTTGGTACTGCTGAAGAATGGGCTTTAAGAACGCCACGCGGCTGCGATCAACCAGCAGCAGCAAAAAACTCAGCAGAAAGCCGCTCACTTTGCCTTCCGAAATCTGGCGCAGCACGCCTTTTTTGGCGTCGGCAGACATAAGAGGGCTCATCAAAAAGCCGGTGAGCTCTTTGGAGCTGTCCAGCACCTCCAGCAGGTCAGCCACCTCGACACCCACCTGGTCAACTGCGTTGTTGTCGGCGGCAACCGACATCAGTGCCTTGGCGTAGGGAGCCGCAATCTCAGAATTTAGCGTTGTGTCGTTCATGGCTATTCTCCTTGGAGCAGGGCGATGCTGGAATCAACCAGACGCCGCTGCAAGTCGTCATTGAGCTGGCCTGGTAGAGCGGCTTCACTGCGCTCAATGGCCAGGGCCGCAATCCGCTGCTGTAGCTCTCGCATCACCCGCGCCTCTTGGGAAGTTAGATCCTGGGCAGCGGTGGCCCGCATGCGTTCTACATCAGTCTGAGACTGAGCTAAAATGGCCTCGCGAGTACGCTCTGCCGAGGTTTGAGCCTCAGACAAAATTTTCTTGGCTTCTGCCTGCGCCTGAGCCAGCTTTTGCTGCTGTTCTGCCAAAGCGGCGGCGGCTTCTTTCTTGCGCTGCTCGGCCTCTGTGATCGCTGTTTGAATGGCCGATTGGCGAGTTGATAGAGTCTTCCCTAAAAACTTGCCGCCAAAGTAATACAGCACACCAATAATAATGACCAGATTAATCAGGTTGGTTTCTAGGATGTTGAAATCCACACCAAACCCGCCTTCTTCCGCCGCTAGTAACCAACCAATAGTCATATCCCTACTTTCCGTCAACGACGCGGGCAACTCCAGGGGCTAAATCACCCCGTCATCACCGATAGCTTAGGCCGCTAAAGAACCCAGCAGCTTGTCTAAAATCTGTTGGCTCAGCCCATCTACCTGCTGCTCCAGGGTAGCCATGGCCTGATTCTTCTGCTCATCCAGTTCCCGCTGCACCTGCTCTCGCTGGGCTTGAGCCTCTTGCTGAGCCGTAGAAACGGTTTGAGCCGCAATCTTTTGCGCTTCTTCCTGGGCTTCGGCAATCACTGCTTGGGCCTGGCGGCGGGTTTCAGCCAGTTCTTGCTGATACTGCTTGGCAATTTGCTCAGCTTTAGCCAAGCGCTCTGCTGCATCAACCTGATTGGAACTAATGTAGCCGTCGCGCTCGTCTAAGACTTTGCCCAAGGGCTTATAAAACAATGCGTTGAGCGCCACCGCTAGCAGCACGAACTGTACAGCCATCAGCGGCAGAGTAGCATCCAGGTCAAAAAGACCGCCGCCTTCCTCAACTGCCTCGGCGGTTTCAACCGCCAGTAACCAAACAAAATTCATCATTGTGGGTATGCCCTTTCACTCGGCCCAGGGCCAGCACTACAAGGTGACATCGCGAATGTGGTTTTCGACAGGCAGGGAAAAGTATTGAACCTTTCCCTGCCTGTCGATTTCGAATCTACGCGAAGGGGTTGGCAAACAGCAGCACTAGAGCTACCACCAGACCGTAGATGGTCAGTGCTTCCATGAATGCCAAGCTCAGCAGCAGGGTGCCGCGAATCTTGCCTTCAGCTTCGGGTTGGCGAGCAATACCTTCTACCGCTTGACCAGCTGCATTACCTTGACCAATACCAGGGCCGATAGCTGCTAGGCCAACGGCTAGAGCAGCTGCAATTACGGAAGCGGCAGCGATAATAGGATCCATGTCTTTACCTCGATTTGGACAATCAACAACTCGTTAAACAGGTCGTAGACAACGCTCGATAGGCGTTTCTTATACTGCGGCCCTAGGACCACGTCGGCTGGCAGCACCTGCCCTACCAGCCAATATCAAACTGAATGCCCCTACTGAGGGTCATCCATGCTCTTCACCACCATGCCCCTCGATCGCCTCGCCGATGTAGGCCGCTGCTAGGGTTGCGAAGATCAGTGCCTGAATGGCACTGGTAAACAAACCTAGGACCATGACTGGTAGCGGCACGAAGAGAGGCACCAGCAAAACCAGCACAGCAACTACCAGCTCATCAGCGAGGATGTTTCCAAACAGACGGAAACTTAGGGAGAGGGGCTTGGTGAAATCTTCCAAAATGTTGATGGGCAGCAGAATGGGAGTGGGTTCGATGTACTTGGCAAAGTACCCCAGCCCGCGATTGCTAAACCCGGCGTAAAAGTAAGCTAAGGACGTCAACAGCGCCAGGGCTACGGTGGTATTGATGTCGTTAGTTGGAGCGGCTAACTCACCCGACGGCAGATGAATGAGCTTCCAGGGAATCAGCGCCCCCGACCAGTTAGAGACGAAGATAAACAGGAACAGAGTGCCTACAAAGGGAACCCAGGGCCTGTACTCTTTTTCACCAATCTGGTTTTTGGCGAGGTCACGGATAAACTCTAGGGCGTACTCCATAAAGTTCTGGAGGCCAGAAGGTATCCGCTGAATGTTGCGGGTGGCCAAAAATGAAACCAACAGCAGAGCGCCAATTACAAACCAGGAGGTCAAAAAGACCTGGCCGTGGAGTTTAAGGCCGCCGAGCTGCCAGTACAAATGCTGGCCAACCTCTAGCTTTGCCAGGACTAAGGGATGAATCATTAGCATATTGAGCGCCATCTCTTAAATCAACTTCTCCTTAAGACCTGCCAGGAAAAAGCATGCTATGCTTGGGAACCACCGATCTAGGTTAACCAGACGCCTGGGAAGATCCCGATGGTGATTTTGGCAGCACCGCAGTCCAGAGGGTGTAAGCAATTAACGCCCCCTTGTAGGTCAAAAACCCTAGAAAAACGGGTACGACCTGAAGCTGCTGCCACTCAGTAGCCACTAAAACCAGACCAACCACTAGGGCCAGTCGGCCGCTGCCTAGCCTTGAGCTTCCGCGCCCAATGTTGGCCACGCTTTTTGCCAACATCCTCAAGTAAACCACACCGCCGCACGCTCCTATTAAATAATTCAGAGCAATTGCAAGAGAGTAGGCTAACCAGACGCTAAAAAAGATGACGCCGGTAAATGCCAGCGTGGTCAGCAGCAGATTTTGCTGTAGCTGGTAATACTCTTCCATCGCTGTCGTTGAAGCCGGAGGAAGACTTTGACCTTCGGTTTTACCGGGGTCTACTTCTGCCTCGACCTGCTCAACAGGGTCAGTGGGTTCGGAGGGCAATGGGGCCACGAAAGCGCCTAATCCTTAGCCGTTAAAGGGTTTCGCCCGCCTAAACGAGCCATAGACGATAATATCACGGCAATAATACTTAATAGACGCTTCTCAAAAGTAAATCCGCTTTCCTCAGCCAATCTTGATCAAGTCTGCTGGGATGGTTTTACTAAAATGAGCTGCCGCTGCTGCATCTGTCGCACCGCCTCAAGGCTTCCTCCGCTTTGGGATAGCAGATCGGCAACGCTGGCTTGGGACTGATCGGCAGCGGGGCCATTGTGGCGATCGCAGGCCTGTAAAAACTCAAACTCTGTCTGATCTAAAGAGATGATCTGATAGTTGTGGTCGAAGATGCTTTGGCTAGGCCAGCCTTCCATGCAGGGGTTGCGGGTAGGAATGGCGGATAGCAGAGCGGCGTCCTCGTCCCAGCTGAATTGTGGGTAGGGGGGGCGAGCTAGGAACCACTCGAAGTGAGTGATCTCAGGATCCAGTAGTTCTACTAGGCGATACTGATCTTTCTCAGGTAGCTGCTTGGCGCGATCGAGCAGCTCTGGGTCTGAGGCTAGTAGGCGATCGAGCTGCCAGACCTGAGGGTTGGAAAAGCCGATGAATTCTAGACCCGAGGCATCAATGAGTTCAAATAGGCTATCTAAGGTGTAATCCACTTCTTGCGGGTGGACGTACATGTCGGCGAAGCATTCGTCTCGGTGGTTCTCCATGGCCCAGCGATCGCGCTCTCGCTGCTTCAGCCGATTCCCCTCAGGCAAGCTAGCGAAGATCTGCCGCCCCACCTGCACGCCGTCGCGGTAGTCGCCGCGCTGGCTGCCTTGAACCAGGGCGATCGCCCGCTGCATCAGCGAGATTTCGGCCCGACCAATAGCGGCGTACACAAATAGATGAATAAAGCCGCCGGGGGCCAGCTTGGTAGCCAGAGCCTGTAGCCCTTTTAGCGGGTCGGGCATGTGGTGGATGACGCCGACGCAATTAATCCAGTCGAACTCGCCTTCGATTTTATCGACGTCATAGATACTGAGCTGGCGAAACTGAACATTGTTGGCACCTGATCGGCGACAGCGCTCTGTGGCAGTGGCGATCGCCCGCTCACTGAGATCAATCCCCAGCACCTCAGCCTCCGGGTTTAGGTGGCTGATATATTCAGTACTCACCCCAGTGCCGCATCCCGCATCCAGTACCCGCACCTTGCTGCTGGCTGGGGCTGCCCCCGTGCAAAAGCTGTGCACCGTTGGCCAGTACCAGCGCCAGTTGTACCCTGGCGGCGCTTCGTCCAAAATGGGTTCTGGAGGAAAAGGGTAGGTGTTGTATAGGCTGGCTACTGCATCGCTGACTGCCTGGGTTGTTATCGAGTCGTCCATAGCTAATTTTGTCGGTTCAATTCACGTAGTTGGGTCAAACATTAGAAAAGCGCTGCCCTGCGATGGGGGGTTTAGAAAAAACTCGCTCTGGGGGCTGGGGCTGCATGACGGGCGATCGTTACAGTTGGCCAGCCAAGCAAGTCCCTCTCCAGAAGCGGCTTTAGAGCCTCAGTCGCCTCAGCTTTATCACGAAACGTTACAAAACTTATCCGCCTTCTCAGGGGTGTCGTGGCCATCCTCTATGATGACCAAAGGCATTTGCCCGGTTGGATGTTACACACTTTTTAATAATCTGTGTTGCTGTCCTGAAACGGTTTAATCTGATTCCAGGTTCAGCGAACAGCCCGCCATTCATAGATACCGCATTCGGTGCCCTGCTTGAATGCATGGCAGGTGAGGTTAACAACGCTTTACCTTCAAATGGGTTCAGTGATTTTGCGCTAGTTCAGGGAGCGTTCCTGAGCATTGCCGAGTCCTACGCCCTCCAACCCGATTGATAGATTCTTTTTTGATGCCGTCATTGTCCGCATAGGGAGCCTTTGAAAACGCATGAGTGTTAAAGCAAGTGGTGGAAGTGCACCGGCGCGGCCCCAGCTCTACCAAACTCTGCCGGTGGCCACGATTTCCCAGGCCGAGCAGCAAGACCGCTACATGGGCCGCGGAGAGCTAGATGAGCTATCGGGCTTTTTTAGTTCTGGTCTTAAGCGGGTTCAGATTGCCGAAACCTTGACCCGTTACTCCGAGTTGATTGTCTCCCAGGCGGCCAACCGCATCTTTACCGGAGGGTCTCCTCTGGCCTACCTGGAGCGAGTTGATAGCGAATCACCCGTCGAAAAAACTCGGGCTGGCACCGTTTTAGACGAAACAGAGGCTTCTCGGCTGGGCACCTCGACCTTTATCGAGAGCAGCGGTGGTGGCGGTCTGTTCCAAAACCTATTCAGCTCTACTCCCACTGGGCCTGTGCCCGCTGGGTTTCGCCCCATTAGCGTGTCTCGCTATGGCCCCAGCAACATGCAGAAGTCTCTGCGCGATATGAGCTGGTTCCTGCGCTATGTGACCTACGCCATTGTGGCGGGTGACCCCAACATCATCGCGGTCAACGTCCGCGGTCTCCGCGAAATCATTGAGACGGCCTGTTCTTCAGCGGCAACGATCGTCGCCATTCAAACCATGAAGGCCGGGTCTCTGCGCTACCTGAATGGCGATCCTGAAGCTCAGGCCATTGTCGATCAGTATTTTGACGTGCTGCTGAGCGAGTTTAAGGCGCCTACCCCGTCAAATAAGGTACGACAGCGTCCTTCTAGCGATCTGCAAGGTCTACAGCTACCTCAGATCTATTTCAACGCTGCTGAGCGTCGACCCAAGTACGCTATGAAGCCAGGGCTGTCGGCGGGCGAAAAGAACGATGTTGTGAAGGCTGCGTACCGTCAGATCTTCGAGCGCGATATCACCCGTGCCTACTCCCTGTCGGTTTCCGACCTAGAGTCGAAGGTGAAGAACGGCGAAATCTCCATGAAGGAGTTTGTGCGTCGCCTGGCCAAGTCGCCCCTGTATCGCAAGAACTTTTTCGACCCCTATATCAACAGCCGTGCGCTAGAACTGGCCTTCCGCCACATTCTCGGTCGGGCACCTAGCTCTCGCGAAGAGGTGCGCAACTACTTCTCCATCGTCTCCAGCGGCGGTCTGGCGGCTCTAGTTGATGCTCTGGTCGATTCAAAAGAGTACGGCGACTACTTCGGCGAGGAAACCGTTCCCTACCTGCGCGGTTTGGGTCAAGAAGCTCAGGAATGCCGCAACTGGGGACCTCAGTTTGACCTGTTTAACTACAGCGCTCCCTTCCGCAAGAAGCCGCAGTTCATCACGCTGTTTGCGGCCTACGAGCAGCCCCTGCCCGATCAGCACCCCTACGGTTCTGGCAATGACCCGCTGGAGATTCAGTTTGGGGCGATCTTTCCGAAAGAGACCCGCAATGTCAGCGCTACTCCTGCGTTCTTCAACAAAGACACCCGCCGCATTCTGATTCACCGTGGTGCGGGCATCAACAACCAGTTGAGCAATCCCGCCGCCCGCCCTGAGAATCCAGGTTCACTGGGGGCCAAGGTGTTCAAGCTGGATCAAGTTCCTAGAACCGGCAACACCCAAAACAGCGTACGCTACTCCGAAAGCTCGACTCAGACGATCATTAGCGCGGCTTACCGGCAGGTTTTTGGTCGTGAGGTGTACTCGGGTCAGCGGTCAAAGGTCGCTGAGATCAAGCTGGAGAACGGCGAAATCTCCATGAAGGAGTTCATTCGGGCGATCGCCAAGTCTGAGGCGTTCCGCAAGACCTATTGGTCGTCGCTGTACGTGATGAAGGCGGTGGAGTACATTCACCGTCGCCTGCTGGGTCGCCCCACCTATGGCCGTAAGGAAACCAACGCCTACTTCGACATCTGCGCCAAGAAGGGCTTCTATGCTCTGGTCGACTCGATCATCGACAGCCAGGAATATGTCGAAGCTTTTGGAGACGATACTGTACCCTATGAGCGCTACCTGACTCCCAAGGGTCTGGCTTTACGCAGTATGCGAGCTGGTTCTCTGGCCGAGAAAGGCATGGTGCCTGTGGCCGATACCAGTATTCCCCGCTTTGTGGAACTGGGTACCGTCACCGAGGATCGCGCCATCCCTGAGGTGCAGCGCCGTCTCAACCAAGGTGTGAACCGCCAGCGTCAGCAGACTAAGGTGTTCAAACTCACCTCTCTAGCCGACAAGCCCAACCTCAAGCTGGTCACTGCTGCGGCTTACCGGCAGATCTTTGAGCGAGACATTGCTCCTTACATCGTTAAGAGCGAGTTCACCGCCCTGGAGAGCAAGCTGGGCAACGGCGAAATCAACCTGAAGGAGTTTATTGAAGGGTTAGGTACCTCGACTCTATATATCAAAGAGTTCTACGCGCCCTACCCCAATACCCAAGTGATTGAGTTCGGTACTAAGCACTTCTTGGGTCGCGCTCCGCAGGATCAGGCAGAAATTCGCAAGTACAACCAGGTGTTGGCTAGCGAGGGCATTCGTGGGTTTATTCGCTCGATGCTCAACACCCCTGAGTATGCCGAAAGCTTTGGGGAAGATACCGTGCCCTATCGCCGCTATCCCACTCTGCCTGCGGCCAACTTCCCCAATACGGAGAAGCTGTACAACCGGCTCACCAAGCAAAACCGCGATCTGATCGTGCCTAGCTTTGTCAGTTCCCAAAACGCTGTCAATGTGGCCGATATGCCTTTGATGGCTGATGCGGTGGCTTCCCAGGCTGCTGCTGCTGCGGAACTGGCCGCAACGGTAGGGCGCTCTTCCGTAGAGGTTGATGTGGTTGCTGTTGCCCCGACGACGCGGTTCTATCGTTTACAGCCTGGAGCTAGCCCTGAGCAGGTAGACCAGGTGCTCACCGCTGTCTACCGTCAGGTGATGGTGCTGCCTGAGGGAGAGATCCCAACTGATTGGCGATTGACTGAGGCTGAGGCGTTGGTGAAGAGCGATCGCATTACCCTGCGAGAGTTCATTCGCCAGCTAATTCAGTCCCCTGCCTATCAAACCCGGTTCGTCGCTGCCTACCCAGCACCCAAGCTCGTAGCCATTATGGGCCGCCAGCTGCTGGGGCGAAACTTAGAGGATGCCGCCGAATACGGTGCTATTGCAGCCCAACAGGGCGCTATGGCTGTTGCCGAAGCTATGCTCAGCTCGGCTGAGTACCTGCGCTACTTTGGCGAGCAGGGGGTACCCTACCGTCGCGTCTAGGCCGTGATGACAGATGGGGGTGGCCTAAATCATCCCCATCTGTTGATCCAACAACCTGCTAACCAGCAGTTTTTTAGCAAAGACATTGTCTCGCTAATAGCCCTTCTTCACTCTGTTACGAAATGTTAAAACCGGATGCTAAATTGCACCCGGTTTATAGTTTTTTGAGGATTTAGGGGTTTCCCTGAGCCTCTACAGTGGCGTTGCTGTCTAGCCTTCAAGAAACTGAGGAAAACTGTTACAAAATATTTCGCTGCTTTGAAGAAGGCTTACGCAATACCGGACAATTAATCGGGAAGGCCGCCAGAACTGAGGTTCTTTAATAGAGTTAGCTCTGGCTCCGCACCCTTAAATGCCAGTTTCATATATCTGGTCATACTTTTCGGAGGAATCCATCAATGAGTATTGTCACGAAGTCAATCGTGAATGCCGATGCTGAGGCCCGTTACCTTAGCCCCGGTGAGCTGGATCGCATCAAGGGCTTTGTCACCTCTGGTGAGCGTCGCCTGCGGATTGCTCAGGTGCTAACTGAATCCCGCGAGCGCATCGTCAAGGAAGCTGGCAATCAGCTATTCCAAAAGCGCCCTGACATTGTTTCTCCCGGTGGCAATGCCTACGGTGAAGAGATGACCGCTACCTGCCTGCGCGACATGGATTACTACCTGCGTCTCATTACCTACGGCGTGGTTGCTGGTGACGTTACCCCCATCGAAGAAATCGGTCTAGTGGGTGTGCGTGAAATGTACAACTCCCTGGGCACTCCTATCCCCGCTGTGGCTGAGTCTGTGCGCTCCATGAAGGGTGTCGCAACCGGTCTGCTGTCCAGCGAAGATGCTGCTGAAGCCGCATCCTACTTCGACTATGTTGTCGGCGCTATGCAGTAGTCGCAGCTGCGCTACTCCGTCGATTCGTTGTTGAGATTACGTCAGTTCTAAGGAAGCTTCACCAATGCAAGACGCAATTACTTCTGTTATCAATTCCTCCGACGTGCAGGGCAAGTACCTGGACGGTTCCGCCCTCGACAAGCTCAAGGCTTACTTCCAAACCGGTGAGCTGCGCGTTCGTGCCGCTAGCACCATCAGCGCCAACGCTGCTGAAATCGTGAAAGAAGCTGTGGCTAAGTCCCTGCTGTACTCCGACATCACCCGTCCCGGCGGCAACATGTACACCACCCGTCGCTATGCAGCCTGCATCCGCGACCTCGACTACTACCTGCGCTATGCCACCTACGCCATGCTGGCTGGGGATCCCTCCATCCTGGATGAGCGGGTGCTCAATGGCCTCAAGGAGACCTACAACTCCCTGGGTGTACCCATCGGCGCTACCGTCAACTCCATCCAAGCCATGAAAGAAGTGACCGCTAGCCTAGTGGGTGCTGATGCTGGTAAGGAAATGGGCGTTTACTTCGACTACATCTCCTCTGGCTTGAGCTAGTCCAGGCTCATCCATTGCGCTTTGGCCGCAGGCCAGAGCGAACCTAGGCCAGAGTCAGGGGTGAGTGTTAAGGACACTAGGTTGTGCTGTATTGTCTTCCTGCTGTCCATAGCATTGGCTTTCGACTCTGGCTTTTCAGTGTTCAGACCAAGTCCAGCTTGGAAGCTGTGTTTTCCTAACGGTAAAGCTTCATTTTTGGACTTGGCTTTGGTTTACATCTGTCCAGTGATATAGCAGGAGAGTTTTCGGCCATGCGCATGTTTAAGATCACCGCTTGCGTTCCCAGTCAAACTAGGATTCGCACTCAACGGGAGCTGCAAAATACGTTCTTTACCAAGCTGGTGCCCTACGAGAACTGGTTCAAAGAGCAGCAGCGGATTCAAAAAATGGGCGGCAAAATCGTTAAGGTTGAGCTGGCGACTGGTCGGCAGGGTGCCAATACCGGTTTGCTCTAACGCGCCTACTTCAGCTAAGCGTCTGATAAAAATTTTTACTGCTTTTTTTCATGCTGCGATACGTGCAGGGTCGGCCTAGGGGTCAGCCCTGCCGTTGTGTTTTTAGGGATACTTTCACGTTTCTGGAATACGCTCCACAGCCGTGAAAATGCGGCCAGAATCTTGAGCGGCTTTCGGCCCCCTCAGCTATACTAAGCCCTTGAAAGATCTGGCTCTTAGGCACGTGGGGTTAACTAGGGTGAACATTGCTCGATTGGTTCCATGGATTGACCCTACAGTGAGCCATTGGTCCGCGGAAGCGCGCTGGCTGCGCTGGTTGACGTTTGTCTGGCTGGGCAGCGGTTTACTGGTACTGTTTTCAGCTTCCTATGCTGTGTCTGTGGCTGAGCATGGCTATGGGCTGCATTATGTGATGGTGCAGCTACTGTGGGTTGCAATTGGTTTGGTGATTTTTAACCGCATTGTCCACACCTCGCTGGATCGGCTCATTCAGGGGTCGGGTATTGTGCTGCTGGTGTTGGTCGGTTTGGTGAGCCTAACGCTGGTGCCTTCCCTAGGGGTAACGGTGAATGGAGCTACTCGCTGGTTACCTTTGGGCCCGTTCATGATTCAGCCTTCGGAGCTACTCAAGCCCTGCTTGGTGTTGCAGGGGGCGCGACTGTTTGGGCGGTGGCCGCAGCTCACTTGGCAAACACGGTTGACTTGGCTGGGCATTTTTGTCGCTATTTTGGGGCTGATTTTATTGCAGCCTAACTTGAGTACAGCGGCTATCTGTGGCTTAACGCTTTGGCTAATTGCTTTAGCGGCGGGGCTGCCCTACCTGTATCTGTTGCTAACGGCGGGAGGGGGGTTGCTGACTGCGACGGTCAGTGTCAGTCTCAAGACTTATCAGCGCCAGCGCATTGTCTCGTTTTTAGACCCCTGGGCTGATGCAGGCGATCAGGGGTATCAGCTAGTGCAAAGTTTGTTAGCGGTTGGCTCAGGCGGGTTTTGGGGCCAGGGTTTTGGGCTGTCTCAGCAAAAGCTGTACTCGTTACCTATTCAATACACGGACTTTATTTTTTCAGTGTTTGCCGAGGAATTTGGCTTTGTGGGTTGCTTAGTGTTGCTGACGGTCTTAGGCGTTTACGCTTCTTTAGCTCTTTTGGTGGCGCTACGTCTAAAGCAACCCCTGCACCGTCTGGTAGCGGTGGGTGCGATGGTGCTGCTAGTGGGGCAAGCACTGCTGAATATGGGTGTGGCTACAGGGCTTTTGCCGACGACAGGACTCCCCTTTCCGCTGCTGAGCTATGGCGGTAGCTCGATGATGGCTAGTTTGGCAACGGCGGCGCTGCTGGTGCGGGCGGCGCGGGAGATTAATCTGGATACGCCGGTACCCTTGCGGCAACGATGGTCTAAGGCAAGCCGTCAGGAGTCTCTGTCCCTGTGAGTGCTTAATGGCAGCAGTATGCTTTCTTGACGCAAAAATCTGAGAGCGGGTTGCAGGATTGTTACAATGGTGAGTGCCTTTGCGTCTCACTACTTCGCTGATGTCTGAGAGCCTGCAAATTTATCTATACGAGATTGCCCAGTGGGCCAATCAACTGGTGAGTGAACAGCTCACTCAGGTGTCTTGGGTGAGCCTATCAGTGGTGGGGCTGGCGGGGCTTTTAACCAGTCTCTCTCCTTGTCTGCTGTCGATGCTGCCGATTATGGTGGGCTATATGGGCGGCTATGAAGAGCGAGGTGGTGCGATCGCGCGATCGCTCTCCTTTGCCCTTGGCCTGGCCACCACCCTGGCTCTGTTGGGCCTGATTGCCGGGCTCTTTGGCTACGTCTATGGCCAGGTGGCCTGGGGGCTACCGATCGTGGTGAGCCTGGTAGCGATCGTGATGGGGCTAAATCTGCTAGGAGTCATTCCCTTAGCCTTGCCCGCTGGGGTTGGCCCCACCTTTGAAAATTTGAACTTACCCCCCTGGCTGCGGGCCTATGCTCTAGGTCTCACCTTTGGCATTGTGGCGTCGCCCTGCAGCACCCCAGTGCTCGCTACCCTCCTAGCCTGGATTTCAACCACAAAAGATCCGGTGCTGGGCGGTGCCCTGCTGCTGGCCTATGCCGTGGGCTATGTAACGCCATTGGTGCTGGCTGGCACCTTCACCGCGTCTCTCAAGCGACTGCTGAATTTGCGACAGTGGTCGAGTTGGGTGACTCCGGCAAGCGGTGCTCTGCTGCTGGGGTTTGGAGTATTTTCGCTGCTGTCTCGGCTGCTGCCAACCAGCTTGGTGTAATCGTCTGAATACGTCATCCGTTTCTGAGGGATACTATGGCCCCGTCTGAAGCTCCTCAACCAACCCTTTGGGACGGGGTGCGCGACTACTTTAGACAGGATCTGCTGCCGCTGCTGGCCGATCTGCGGCTGGCAATTGTGCTGCTGCTGGCGATCGCGGCCTTTAGCATCAGCGGCACCGTCATCGAGCAGGGCCAAACCCTAGAGTTTTACCAGACCAACTATCCCCAAGATCCGGCCCTGTTTGGGTTCTTGAGCTGGAAGGTAATTCTCACCCTGGGGTTAGATCACGTCTACCGCACCTGGTGGTTTCTGGCGCTGCTAATTGTGTTTGGCGCTAGCCTGACTGCCTGCACCTTTACCCGCCAGTTCCCGGCGCTGGGGGCGGCTCAAAAGTGGAAGTACTATACTCAGCCCCGTCAGTTTCAAAAGCTGGCCTTGAGCGCGGAGCTGTCTGAGACCAACCTAGACTCCCTATCGCGGGGATTGGCCCAACGCCGCTATAGGGTGTTTCAAGACGGCAACCAGCTCTACGGACGCAAGGGCATTGTGGGTCGCATCGGCCCCATTGTGGTGCATGCCAGCATGCTGCTGATTTTGGCGGGGGCTATTTTGGGGGCGATGACCGGCTTTTTTGCCCAGGAGATCGTGCCCAGCGGCGAGACCTTTCAAATTCGCAACATTTTTGATGCTGGCCCTTGGGCTGAGGCCCAAATTCCTAAAGACTGGTCGGTGCGGGTGAACCGATTTTGGATTGACTATACCCCCGAGGGCAATATTGACCAGTTCTATTCTGATCTATCGGTGCTAGATCGGGCCGGGGATGAGGTCGATCGCAAGACCATCTTTGTTAATCAGCCCCTACGCCATAAGGGCGTAACCCTATACCAAGCCGACTGGGGCGTAGCGGCGGTGCAGGTGAAGCTCAACAACAGCCCGGTGCTGCAACTGCCCATGCAGCAGCTCGAGAACGACGGCCCCCGCTTCTGGGGTACCTGGCTACCGACCAAACCTGATATGAGCGAAGGCGTGACTTTGCTGGCCAGCGATCTTCAGGGTTCTGTGCTGATCTACGACAACGCCGGCCAGCTCATCTCCACCGTGCGTAAAGGCATGGCGGCAGAGGTGAATGGCGTTAGGCTCTCGCTGGTAGATGTAGTAGGTAGCACGGGTCTTCAAATTAAGGCTGATCCGGGTATTCCTCTGGTTTACGGAGGGTTTGGCCTGCTGATGTTGGGGGTGATCATGAGCTATGTGTCGCACTCGCAGGTGTGGGCACTGGCTCAGGGGGGCACGGTGTATGTGGGTGGCAGAACAAACCGCGCCCAGGTGGCCTTTGAACGCGAGCTACTCGCCCTGCTGGAAGCTGTCTCTGTCAAGGCTAACAGGGCCGAATTAGCCGAAGCTCCGGTTAGCTGATGTGGGGGGAGTTTAGGTAGGCGACTAGCGTTTGGGCATAGTTGAGGCGATCGCTGGGCACTCAGGGGTAGCCTCAGCAAAATTAAGCAGTAGACGTTGCGGCTGTGGCGATCGAGCGATTTGCAGAGCATCAAGTCTTACCGCATGCCAAAAACGGGAACCGACTCGAAAAATAGGATTCTATCGCTACCCCTCGAGGGTCCGCGCCCTATATCTCTGAACAAATAAGGAGTTTGGTCTGAGGTTAATGCTCTAGGTTCCCCGTTGCCCTTTTTGGAGCCCTTGCTTGGGTCTACCCTACGTTTAGGGCAACTTTGGCTGGTTGAGCGGCTGCACCTACCGGGCGTCATTCACAGTCGGCCTAAGGTTGGCTACCCAAGTAGTTAAGAATTCCCTGGGCAATGGACTGCCCCATCTGCGCCTGCCAGCGCGGATCGCGGAGCTTGGGGGCATCGGTGGCACCGGTCACAAAGCCAATTTCGATTAGGGCAGCAGGCATTGCGGTGCGGCGCAGCACCAAAAACCGCGCTTGGCGAACGCCGCGATCGTTCATGGCCATGGTGCTGAGTACCTGGCGTTGAAGGGCGGCAGCTAGCACCTGCCCAGCATCGGAATAGTAGTAGGTCTCTAACCCATTGACCTCGGGGCGCTGCATATTTACCGCGTTGGCGTGGATGCTGACAAACACCGTGGCCCGAGCCGTTGTGGCCATATCGGCCCGGGGCTGCAAATCGACGGTTTGATCGCTCTGGCGGGTCATCTGTACGGCAATACCCTGGGCTTGCAGCGCGGCAGCTGTGTACTGGGCCACCGCCAGCACCACTCCTTTTTCTTGCAGGCCGCCAATGCCCACCGCGCCGGGGTCAACGCCGCCGTGCCCTGGGTCGAGCATGACGAGCACCTGGCCCTGGGCAGGGCGGGGGGCAGGTGTTGAAGCGACGACCGATGCCGGAACTGCCGCAGCGGGGGGACGGGATTGGGCGATCGGCGGTGGCGTTGTCACCGGGTTAAGCACAGGCAACACGACTGTGGTGGGCGGGGCCGTAATTTGGCTTGGGGCGACGCCGATGGGGGTGACCCAAATGCCGCCGCTGGGTAAGGGAGTGATTTGCCAGTCGGGGCTAAAGCCATCGAGGGTGAGGGTAAGGCGAATGGCAGGCGGGGAGGTGGCAAACTGGTTGATGCTCCAGCGATGAATGCCGTAGCGCCCCTGAGGCAGGGCCTCGGGGATAAGGCCAGGGGCAATGGCCGCATCTAGCAGGTCAATGACAATCTGTCGCGCCTGACTGGCATCGCGAGTGCGGTACACACGCACCTGAGGTGCGGCCCCAGCGGTAGGAATGAAAAAGCCCTCTGCGGTAGTTTGAACGCCGCGCAGTACGGTGGCCGTTGCCCTGACGGCGACGGTACTGACTTGGTTGCGGCTGATCAGCGGCGGCAGCGGTTCGGCCCCAGCCGCTGTCAGCGATCGCGGTCTGGCTGCTTTAGAAAAATCTGGCATGCTCAAGCCGTCATCGGGGGCGATCGCCGCTGTCGAACCCGGTAGCTGCACCACCCACTGCTGGCTGGTCAGGCCCCACACCTTCACCTGTCTGGGGTCGAGACTGTAGTTAGGATTGAGTTCTAGCACCATGCGGGTGGTTTGGGCATCGGCCTGGGTGACTCGTACCGCCGCGACTGCACCGCCAACGAACTGGTCGCCTAGGGCTTCTTCTGTCAAAATGCCCGGCAGATCGATGACCAACCGCTGCGGATCGCTGAGCCAGCTGACCTGCGGCTCTACCGCATTTTCGGTGGAGAACACCAGGCGGTTTTGGCCACTGTCAAATTCCCAGGCCTGAAGCCGTGCGCTGGCTTTGGCCGGTAGGCTGCCAAACAGGCATACCCCAGCCACCCCAACTACTCCAGTAAAAAGCTGCCTTAGCCGCAATCGGGCCGATCTCCCCACACACCACAAAATTTAGCCGGGTTTCTGGCGATCGCAAACCGCAAGCCGAGCTGTATACCCCAGCCCGCGAGCAGCGACCGTTCAGAAAGGAAAGGCTGAATCGGCTTAGATATTAGCTCACTTTTAATGAAGCAATAGCCCAATTGTTTAGCTGGGGTAAAACTTTGGTACAGCGTGGGAACAGGGCTCCACACCTACCGGCGCAGTTTGTACTATAGCCCCAGAGCTGGAGAGGGCATCGTGAGCGCCCGCCCTGCTGCCTTTGGTCAATTGTCCAGGAGAGTTGCTGAGAATGTTGTTTGCTACTGCCCGCCGCTGGCCCCGCCGGACTGCGTTTTTGCTGGGGCTACTGACCTTTTTAATGGCCTGCACAGCCGGTACCCTGCGGCTGCCCAATGCCAGCTCGGCGCAGCCTGCGGTGACGGTGGCGGCGGTTAGCCCAGAGGTGATCGTGGTCTCCCTGCGCCAGGGAACGATCACCCACGCTCGTCAGGAACCCTACCGTCCCCAGCCCCAGGACAAGCTAGAAACTTCGGGCAACGACACCTGGGTGCTGCGGCAGGGGCAGGCGCTGGGCACCTTGGTCAGCCCCGATCAATCGGTGCTCTACGGCTTTGACCGCTACAGTGAGGAGCCGTTTAACGCCAATCGGGCTAGCCAGCCGCGCGGCTACCGCATTCAGTCTGAGGATGACCCCAGCTACCGGCAGCCCGTAACGCCGACGGAGGTCTATCGCAAAAGCAAGCCTATAGACATGGCCCAGGTCAGCCGAGGCGATCGCCGCTGGGTGATGGAGCATCGCTTCTATCTGCGGTTGCCCACCCCCCTCACTCCAGGGCAGACCTACCAGGTGCAGGTCACGGGGCAGGCGCTACCGCCTGTGACGCTGGCTTACCAGCCCGATCGCCAGATCAGTGAGGCGGTGCACGTATCGGCCCTGGGGTTTCGCCCCGACGATGCTCTTAAAGTCGGGTTTTTGTCCACCTGGATGGGTACGGGCGGCGGGCTGAGCTATCCCGAGGGGCTGTCTTTTCAGGTGATTGACGAGGCGACCGATCAGGTGGTGTTGCGGGGACAGGCCAGCCGTCGCTATCGGGATGGAACGGCGGAGGATGGCCGCGATCGCACCTACACCCTCACCGACGTTGACCAGCTCGACTTTAGTGCCCTCAACCAGCCCGGTCAGTACCGGCTCTGTGTAGACACCGTCGGCTGCTCCAACTCCTTTGCGGTGGCCGAAAACGCCTGGCAACAGGCCTTTTATATAGCGGCCCGCGGCTTCTATCACCAGCGCAGCGGCATTGCCCTAGGGCAGCCCTATACCGATATTTCGCGCCCCCGGCCCTTTCACCCCGACGATGGGGTCAAGGTTTACCAATCCACCACGGGGCTAATGGATACGGGCAACGGCCTCAATGCCCAGGGCACTGACGAGGGCAACTTTGCCAACCTGGTCAAGGGCAAGACCGATGAACTGGTGGCCAACGCCTGGGGCGGCTACTTCGATGCGGGCGACTGGGATCGCCGCATTCAGCACCTAGATGTGGCCCGCTGGCTGCTCGAACTGCTCGAACTCTTCCCTGAGCCCCTAGGCGATCTGGCGCTCAACATTCCAGAATCCGCCAACGATCGCCCCGATCTGCTCGATGAGGCCCTGTGGGGCGTCGATTTCTTTCGCCGGTTGCAAACCCCTGAGGGCGGCGTGCGCGGCGGCATTGAGTCGGCAGAGCACCCCAAGCGGGGCGAAACTAGCTGGCAAGAGACACTGCCGGTGATGGCCTACGCCCCCGACCCCTGGAGCAGCTACATCTACGCCGGGGTCGCGGCCCGCACGGCCCGCCTGCTGGAGACCTACACCCCCGACCAAGCGGGGGGCTACCGCGACAGCGCCCTGGCGGCCATGGCTTGGGCCGAGGCCCAGCATCAAGTCGGCATTCAGGCTCAGGAATGGCCCGGCCACCGCATTGAGGCCGATCGCGCCCTGGCAGCCCTGGAGCTGTATGACCTGACGAACGATCGCCTCTGGCACGATCGCTTTGTGGTCGCGCGATCGGCCATTCCCGCCGAGGCGCGCGGCGACTACCGCATCGCCGCCCCCGAACGAGAATTCAATTTTCTCTACAGCCGCCTTCCCGCTGACCAGGTTGATGCCAAACTCCAGGCCGAACTGCGAGCCGCGCTGCTGGCCGAAGCCGATGCCGCTGTGAAAACGGGGCAAACTACCGCCTTTGGCTGGACTAAGGTGCACCCCTCAACCCCCGTCGGCTGGGGCGATGGGCTGGGCGCTCCCAAGGTGCGGATTTTGCTGCGGGCCCACTCGCTGACCGGTGGCGATCGCTATCTCAACGCCGCCCTGCTGGCCTGCCAGTTCTCCGCTGGGGCCAACCCCGACAACATGACCTACACCACTGGCCTGGGCCATAAGTCGCCCCAAAATCCTCTGATCGTCGATCAGCGCATTACCGGCGACCTGCTGCCGGGCATCACCCTCTACGGCCCCATCGACACCGACTTCTACGGCTCTGAATGGTTTTTTGATGAACTGGAATCGGTGGCCGTTCCCCCGGCCCGGCAGTGGCCGTCGGTCGAGACCTACTTCGACATCTACTATGTGCCCAACCTCAACGAGTTCACGGTGATGCAGAGCATGGGCGATGCGGCCTACGCCTGGGGCTACTTGGCGGGGCGCTCACCCTCGTAGGCATCAAAAAAAGGGTTTCTGGGCGACATCCAAGCGTTGGAATTAGCCTACAGAAACCCTTTTTTTAGGAACTATCGCCTCGGCTCGATCCGTGGGCTAGCAGCCTTCAGCTTAGAAGAACGAGGGCTGGTGGCGAATCAGGCTGAGGAACTCCTCGCGCGTCTTAGAATCCTCCTGAAATACCCCCAGCATGGCGCTGGTGACGGTCCAAGAGCCGGGTTTTTGCACGCCGCGCATCACCATGCACATGTGGCTGGCTTCCACCACCACGGCCACGCCCTTAGGATCCAAAATTTCCTGCACCGCTTCGGCAATTTGGCGGTTGAGGCGCTCCTGCACCTGAAGGCGGCGCGAATACATTTCAACAATGCGGGCCAGCTTGCTCAGCCCTACCACCCGCTGGTTGGGAATATAGGCCACATGGGCACGGCCCATAAACGGCAGCATGTGGTGCTCACACAGGCTGAACAGATTGATGTCGCGCACCAGCACCATTTCGTTGTGGCCTTCGTCAAAGATGGCCCCATTCACCAGTTCTTCTAACGACTGCTGGTATCCGCTGGTGAGAAAGCGCATGGCTTCGGCGACGCGCTTGGGAGTTTTGAGCAGCCCCTCGCGCTCAGGATCTTCGCCCACCGACAGCAGCATGGTGCGCACCGCGTCGCTCATGTCTTCTTGGCTGGTCTCGGGGATGGGATACTGCTCGGCTTCCTCTCGGTAGCTGTGGGTGCGATCGGGCCGAATTTCAGGGGCTTTGCCCTTGAGGCCAGCACCGTTGGTGGTTTTGTCGTTCAGGCTGTTTGAGGATGCGATAGTCATAGGGTTTCTAAACACTCCAGAGGTTCAACAGAAATGAGGCCACTCGCTGAGTTGGCCAGGGCGCGATCGGCAAGAAAACTGGTTTACAGGGCACCGCCTGCGGGCATGAGCGTGAGGTCTTCGATCACCGCCTCAGGGGGTAAGAGAATGGTGTGCAAAACGGTCTGAGCGACAATCTCTGGCGTGAGCATGGACGACCGATCAAAATCGGCCTGCACCGTGTCGGTATCCCAAATCGGCGTGTTGACCGCCCCCGGTGACACCGTCACCACCCGAATGCCGTGGGAGCGCTCTTCGGCGGCCAGTACCCGCGACAGAGCCACAATCGCGGCCTTGCTCACGGTATAGGCACCCCAATCGGGAAAAGCCGACCGGGCCGCAATGGAGGCAATGTTGACGATGGTGCCGCCACCGCCCTGCCGCAGCACCGGCAGCACCGCCTGAATGCATTGAAAAACGCTGGTAACGTTCAAATCCATCACCTGCTGCCAGTCAGCTAGGGGCATGGTGGCCAGCGGCCCGGTATAGCCCATGCCAGCATTGTTGACCACGACGTTGAGGGGGCCAAAGTCGGCCAGCACCTCGGCCAGGCGGGGCTGCAAGCCCTCTATCTGGGCCAGGTCAACGGCGTAGGCTTTAGCCAAAACACCGTGGCTGCTCAGCTCCTCCTGCACCGGCTGCAAGGTCTCTAGGGAGCGACCCAGCAGAGCAACGTCATACCCAGCCAAGGCAAGGGCTTGGGCGATCGCCTTGCCGATGCCACGACTCGCCCCCGTTACCAGGGCGCGGCGCGGCAGGTCAGAAGATACAGAATTCTGCAATGGTAGTTACCAATCAACAAAGAACTCAGGACAGCTAACACCCCAGGATCGCCAGAGAATCAGAGCAAACTGCCCCCCGGGAACGGCCCGTGGGCTAGACACTTTTCCTATGTTAACAAATGTAAACAGTTTATGAGCGCCGGTATCGTGGGTAAGCGGTGCAGTCTTTGCCTACCCTGGCGCTGACCGTGGCCGAGCCTATGAACCGAGCATTAACTCCTTCCTGGGGAAACAGGGCTTGAAACCTAGAGCACCGATTTGGTAAAGCAGAACGAGCCACCATTGGCTGCCCAGCCAAAGCGCCCTAGGCGGCTTCGGCAAAGACTCCAATCTGGCGATACTTCTGATAGCGCAACTGCTGGAGGGTGGCGGGCGCGAGCTGAGACAGCTCGGTGATTTGCTCCACCAGCGCCTGCTTGAGAATGTCTGCCGCCTGAATGGGGTTGGCGTGGGCACCCCCCACAGGCTCGGGTAGCAGCTCGTCTAGTATGCCTAACTGCTTGAGATCCCAGGAGGTGATTTTGAGGGCTTCGGCGGCCTCGCCGGAGCGACCCGCGTCTTTCCATAGAATGGCGGCGCAGGCTTCGGGACTGGCTACGGTGTAGACCGAATGCTCAAACATCATCAGGCGATCGCCCACGCCAATTCCCAGAGCACCACCCGATCCGCCTTCGCCAATGATGGTGCAGACAATCGGTACTGTGAGGCCAAACATTTCTCGCAGGTTGTAGGCGATCGCCTCGCCCTGCCCCATTTCCTCAGCCTCGTAGCCGGGGTAAGCACCGGGGGTATCAATAAAGGTAATGATCGGCATTGAGAAGCGATCGGCATGGCGCATTAGCCGCATGGCCTTGCGGTAGCCGCCGGGAGAGGCCATGCCAAAGTTGCGCACCACGTTGTCTTTGGTATCGCGCCCCTTCTGGTGACCCAAGATCACCACGGGTCGGCCCTCCAGCCGGGCGACGCCCCCCACCAGGGCCGGGTCGTCTTTGCCCGAGCCGCGATCGCCGTGCAGCTCCAGCCAGTCGTCAGTAATCGCCTGAATATAGTCGAGGGTGCTGGGGCGGCGGGGATGGCGGGCCACCTGGAGCCGCTGGGCTGGCGTTAGGTTAGAAAAAATCTCCTGGCGCAGGTGGGTGGCGCGGGCCTCTAGCTGCCGTAGTTGGGCCGACACATCCACATCGTTTTCTTCCGCCAGTTCTCGAATCTGGGTAATGCGGGCCTCTAGTTCGACCAGGGGCTTTTCAAAGGACAACAAAATCGACTTGCGCTCAGGTGGGGCCATAGCCAGGGGAGAAACAAATTATTTAACCGGCCAAAGGAGCTAGGAATGCCCTGGTTAACCCAGAAAATTCTTGCCCGTTTGCTATCTAGGATACCAAGCCACAGCCCCTCTGCTGAGGGTAGAAAACCTACCTGCTCAGGAGGGCTCAGTGACTAAAAGAGCCGTATTGAGGTCGAGCAAGGGACGAAACCCGTGCCGCCGCGATGCCTGACCGATCATGTCCATTTTTTCAAGGGTGATTTGGTTGCGCCCCCACGAAAAATTGGTGTACCACTTTTCAAACTCCAGCAGCATGGCTTCTGCAAAACAGGCAAATAGCTGGCGTCCGGGCACATCCATATTCACAATTTGCATAATCCGCCAGTCGATGTCGAGGGAGTGCTCGACAATGCCGCCCTTCAGCACATGGACGCCATCAAAATTAAAGTGCTGGTCGAGATTTTTGGGATAGCCACCGTCAATCATCAGGCAGGGGCGCTTCAAGCTATTGGGGTCAACTTCAACCCCCTTGGCCATGCTGGCCACCCACACCACAATGTCGGCCTTGGGCAGAGCGGTATCGAGATCCATAGCCACACCGCAGCCCAATTCTTCTTGCAGCTGCTGAATCCGCTCTTGGTTGCGGGCAATTAGCAGCAGCTCTTTGATGTCGGTGCGGGCAATCAGCCAGCGACAGACGGCACTGCCAATATCCCCCGTGGCACCGCACACCGCCACGGTGGCGTCAGAGAGGTTGATGCCGAGCTTTTCGGCAGCGGCTACCACCTGTTGGCAAATAATGTAGGCCGTGTGGGTATTGCCCGTGGTAAACCGCTCAAACTCCAGGGTGACGTTGCGCACCTGCTGAATCTGGTTGAGGTTAAAATTCTCAAAAATAATTGACGAGAAACCGCCTAGGGCTGTGATGTCGATGCCGTGCTTCTGGGCATGGGCCATGGCGTTGATGATTTTGCGGGTGGCCGCTTTAATGCGCTTGGCGGCCAGCATCTCAGGTAAAAAGCACGACTCAACGTAGCGGCCTTCGATTTGCTGGCCGGTGGCGCTAGTGACTTTGATCGTATCGACAATTTGGGGTGGGGCGCTGCACCAAAAATCGAGCCCCTGGTCAGCATATTCTGGGTATCCCAGGTCTCGGGCTACAAGCTGGGCGTGGTCAAGGCTGGTTAAATGTCCGATTAGGCCAAACATCGCGTATCTAGGGTACTGGGGAGGGTCTAGGGTATTGAGGAGGGGAAGTGCGCCAAAAGGTTATGGTGCAGGTTAACAATTTACCTACGATAAACTGCCCAGTGCTGGATTGAATAGCACACTGGGCAGGTCAGGGAGGTTTGAAATGGCCGGGCCGCTGACGCTTAGGCTGTTAGCGGCTGCCGGATAGGGGTCTAGACAGCAGCCAGACCTTGGGCTGAGAGTTTCATCACTTCGCGGCTGGAGAAGCCGATGTTGGCTAACGCCTCACCATAGGTAATCATGAAATCTTCAACCAGGGCGTCTTTTTCCATGCCGAGCACTTGGGCATCGTCAGCGACCTGGTTGAGCATGGCCCAGATGATGGGTAGGTTTTGGCGATTGGCCACTTCTAGCTCGGCCTTGGCCGACTCAAAGTTGGCCTTGAGCCATTCTTCACCGAAATTGAGGTGGCTGTATTCGTCTTTGACCACGCCCTCGGTAACTTTGCGCGCAAAGTCATCGGCTACGGGAATGTAAATGTTGTAGGCCGCGATCGCAAAGGTCTCAATGATCAGCGACTGAATTAGCAAGCAGGTGACAATTTTGCCCTCGGCCCAAGCCTGCTGAAAATTTTCGTGCAGCTGGGAGAAAAACTTGGCGGCAAACTCCATGTCGGGAGTCACGGCCAAATTCTTGCCACAGGCCTGAAACCCTTTCATGTGGCGGCTCTCCATTTTCGCTAGGCGCAGCAGGTCATCCTTCGAGTCAGGGATTGACTCCGCCAGCTTGCAGTAGTTGTCGTAGGCTTCTTGCTCGCCCTCAATCACGATGGCATTGATGCGGCTGTAAGCATCTTTGTACTGCGCTGACTGGTAGTCAAGGGTCGAAGTTGTCTCAAGCTGTTGCATGGCCATGGGTACCTGCTGGATAGCGGATAAATGTTTTAGGGATTAATCGCAATAATACTATGCCAAAGTCAACGGGCTTATGGGGGCACTCAGTGGACAGATATGGAGCTATCTTGCCCCAAGCCTAATTCAATCCTGCTACCAATCCATCAGCCTCATAGCGAAAATGGAGCCGATGGCAAAATTTTATAAGTATTGCTAATGAATGGTTTGCGGGGGAAGGAAATCCTTAAACAGGCGATCGCCATCGGTTAGGAAAGGTCTTGTCTTAAAGTTCGCTCTAGATCTCGGTGGCTTTGATGCTGAGTAGAATAGCTACTCCAAAGGCCTTAGCGCTATTTGGAAACAGACTTTGACACACGGTCTCCCCCCTCCGTTGCTCTCCCCTACTTCCTTTTAAAGAGGAATGCACAGGCTCAAGCTTCCCTTTCTCTCAAGAAAATAAAAAGAACTGCAACCGTTTAAATCAAAAACTTTTAATGGCGCGCCCTGAACCCTAAAAACAATCTTGGCTTGCCATAGAATTAAGGTTGAAATTCACAGCTCAAACCGGCAAATTAAACAGAGTTGACAGAGGCGCTGGCACCATATCGCCGCGAAAATCGAGAAGTTGTACTAGCACCAAATAGCCAACGGCCAGCAGCAGAGAAATAACGCCGGTAACGATAGCAACGAGCTTAGAGCGATCCATGGCAGCATTTGGGGGGATGGGATAACGGTGAAGAGAGTCGTTTGGGGCTGAACCTATACCAAGGCCAAGCCCAGCCGGGACTAGCAATAGGTCGGTACCATAGTGCCACGGGGCGGGTACCCTAAACAGAGATGTGCTGACGTTGCCTAACGTCTTAATACGGTTCTATCACGGTTTTGCGAGCACGGGTATGGGCGCTGTATTGTCACAAAATGGGCTTACCACACCGTTAGATCAGGTGCCGGTAGTGCAGACCGAGGGGCTAGGTAAAGCCTATCGCACTGGGTTTTGGCTCAACCAGCAGGTTACTTCCCTCAAACAGTGTTCTCTTACGGTTTATCAGGGTGAAACCTTTGGTCTGCTAGGCCCTAACGGGGCGGGTAAGACGACGCTACTGAAGATTTTGTTAGGCATTATTCGCCCAACGGCGGGCCAGGCTACGCTGCTGGGTCATGCTTTGGGCGACAGTGCGGTCAAACAGCGCATTGGCTACCTGCCTGAGAATGCCTACTTCTACGACTTTTTGACCGGTTGGGAGTTTTTGCAGTACACCGCCGGTCTGTTTGGCCTGTCGCGGGCGGCTCAGCAACGCCGCATTGTGGAGCTGCTTGATCTGGTGGGCCTGTCCCAGGAGGCGGCAAAGAAAAAGCAGCTGCGCCAGTACTCAAAAGGCATGCTCCAGCGCGTGGGCATGGCCCAGGCGTTGATGAATGACCCCGACGTGGTGTTTCTCGATGAGCCGATGTCGGGGCTTGACCCCACCGGGCGCTTTCAGGTGCGGGAAATTATTTTGGCCCTGAAGCGGGAGGGCAAGACGATCTTTTTTAACAGCCACATTTTGTCCGATGTGGAGGTGATTTGCGATCGCATTGCTATTCTCGACCAGGGTGAGCTGATTGCCAGCGGCAGCCTAGACCAGCTGCTGGGCACCGCCGATCAATACGTGGCCAAAGGTCGCGGCGGTCGCATCGCCGAGCTAGAGCCCTGGCTTGAGCCGATGACGGTGCAGGGCGATCTCTGGCAAGGCCATGTCAAAGGTGACCCTTACGAGTTTGCTAAGCAGATCTCTCTAGTGGGCGGGCACCTGATTGCCCTACAGCAGACTCGCCCAACGCTAGAAGAGTTTTTTATCGCTCAAATTCGCCAGCGTCGGGGTGGATAAACGCTCGGGGCGGTGGCCCTGGATAAGGCAATTGGCCCTATCTAGGGCCGATGGGATGTCCTTTGCCTTACTCTACTGTCACCACCACCGCCGATCGCGAGGGCAGTGTCAGGCTGTTCTGGTTCCAGGTGGCCCCGTGGTAGCTAAAGACTTCGTGGACGGTCTGCCCCTCAGAGATTAGGGTATCGGTCGCGATCGCGGGCGCGCTCCCTTCGCCAGCGTTGAGGAAAACGAGGATGCGATCACTCCCCAGCGTGCGGCTAAACCCATAGACCTGGCCCTCGGCGTGCAGTACGTCGTAGGTGCCGATGCGCAGGGCCGGGTGCCGGTGACGCAGCGCAATCAGCTCTCGGTGAACGGTCAGCAGATCGAGGTGCCACTCTTTTTCAGGGGGAAAGGTGCGGCGGCAGTCGGGGTCTAGCTCGCCCGGTAGCCCCACCTCATCGCCGTAGTAAATGCTCGGCGCGCCCGGAAAGGTCAACAGCAGCAGGGTAGACAGCACCATGCTGGCGTCATCCCCATTCACCACCGAGTAGATGCGGGCGACATCGTGGCTAGAGAGCAGGTTAAGCTGGGTGAGTTGAATCTCCCAGGGGTAGAGCGCCAGCAGCTGTTGAATGTTTTCGCCATAGCCCGCCGCATCTAGGGCAGGGTAGGGGTAATAGTGGGGCTTTTCGACTAGATCCATGCGGATGCGATCGCCCGCCGTAAACGCCATCGTTGGCCCGGTGAACATGTAATTCATCACCCCGTCAAACTGAGTGCCGTCAAGCCACTGGCTGGCATCGGTCCACACCTCGCCCACAATGTAGGCCTCGGGGTTGATGGCTTTGATGCGATCGCGAAATTCTTGCCAAAAGCCCTCGGTTTTGATCTCAAAGGGCACATCCAGCCGCCAGCCATCAATGCCCTGGCGCACCCAATACTCACCCACCCGCATCAGGTATTCGCGCACCGCTGGGTGGTCGTGCTTAAAGGCCGGCAGAGCCCGGTTGTCGATCCAACTGCGATAGTTGGCGGGCTGCGACCCGTCGTAGGCCGACAGGGGCCAACCCCCCACCTCAAACCATTCCAGCCAGGGTGAGTTGGGGCCGTTTTCGAGAATGTCGTTAAAGAAGAAAAAGCCCCGGCTACAGTGGTTAAACACCCCGTCCAGCACCACTTTGATATCTTTGGCGTGGGCGGCCTCTAGCAGATCAAAAAAAGCCGGATTGCCCCCCAGTAGTGGGTCAACCTGGTAATAGTCGTGGGTGTGATAGCGGTGATTGCAGGCCGACTGAAAAATCGGCGTCATGTAGATAGCTGTAACCCCTAGATCGGCCAGATAGTCGAGTTTTTCAGCTACGCCCCAGAGGTC
This sequence comes from Phormidium tenue FACHB-1052, assembly GCF_014696675.1. GTDB lineage: Bacteria > Cyanobacteriota > Cyanobacteriia > Phormidesmidales > Phormidesmidaceae > Nodosilinea > Nodosilinea tenuis_A. The sequence goes on along the minus strand of NZ_JACJQN010000001.1, from coordinate 434,931 downwards.
GCCACCCTTGTAGCCAAAGGGCGTCGGCGGCGACTCCCAAGGTTCTAGCGTCACCGCCATCGCCGGGTCATTGAGATGCTGCTGGGTACGGGCAAATCGGTCGGGAAAAATCTGGTAGAAGACCGCGTGCTTCACCCAGTCTGGGGTTTGAAAAGCCATAGATACACTGCCTCGGTTGCTACCGTCAGGCTACCGTTATCTGACCGGGGTGGCTACGTCTCGACAACGTGGGTGCAGGCCCCCAGAAAGCAGCCGCTAGAATGCCGCCCCAGCAGGTATACCGTTACATTGACCACACCTACGCGAATGCTGTGGATGTCTTCCAGGTGAGTCTCTAGCACATCGCGGAGATTAGCAAATTTCTGCGCCAGGTGACCGCCCTGTTCGCTGGCCCAGTAGGGGTTGTTGAGCACAGGCCGAAAAAACGTTTCGGCGGGTCGAATTTCGAGGTGCTCCTCGCCAGCCCCTAGCTTGTGGGCCAGGGCCTCCGTATCGGGCAGGGGGTCGGCGTAGATCACCAGGGAGACCAGGGCGTCGCTTTCGCTGGGATACCAGAGACCGGCCATCGCCCCTTCGATGGCCGATAGGGCGATCGCCAGTTCATAGTGCTCGGGTTGAAGTTCCATATCAGGCGGGTTGTAGGGTTTTGAGAATGCCCATGGCCTGCTCTACGTGGCCCTTGGGGTTAAATTGGGAATTAAAAATATGCCGTACCTTGCCCTCTTTGTCGATGATGTAGGTGACTCGACCCGGCAGTAGCCCCAGGGTGGCGGGCACGCCGTAGGCCTTGCGCACGGCAGAGTCGCGATCGCTGACTAGAGTAAAGGGCAGATTGTGCTTCTGGGCAAAAGCTTTGTGGGAGTCAGTCGAGTCGCTGCTGATGCCGATCACCTCGGCCCCTACCGCCACAAAGTCTTCGTAGCTGTCGCGAAACGAGCATGACTCTACCGTGCAGCCAGGAGTGTCATCTTTGGGATAAAAGTACAGCACCACCGCCCGCTGCCCCCGAAAGCTGCTTAGGGTAACGGTCTCGCCCGCCTGGTTGGGCAGCGTAAAGTCGGGGGCTAGGTCACCTACGTTGATTGCCATAGACGCAAATCTCCTGCACGGGGATGGATAGTTCTTTAGAATACTTAATAAACCAACCCTCTGATCAGCGAATAACCCCAGACAGAGCCTCTATCCTCACCCCCCTCACCCTCCCCACCCCCATCATTCTTCTCTTCCCTCCATGACTACTCTCGTCTGGTTTCGCAACGACCTCCGCCTTCACGACCACCAGCCCCTTGACGAGGCGCTGCGGGCCGGTCAGCCGATTATTCCCCTCTACTGTTTTGACCCGCGTCAGTTTGGCCAAACCGCCTTTGGTTTTCCTAAAACGGGAGCCTATCGGGCGCAGTTTTTGCTAGAGAGTGTGGCGGATTTGCGGCGATCGCTCCAAGCCCTGGGCAGCGACCTCGTCGTGCGACTGGGTCAGCCCGAAGACATCATCCCAGAGCTGGTCAAAGCCCACAGCGTTGAGGCGGTCTACTGGCACGAGGAAGTCACCGCTGAAGAACTGCGAGTGGAGCAGGCGGTGGAAACCAAACTAGCGACTATGGGCTGCAAAACGGAGGTGTACTGGGGGGCCACTCTCTACCATCCCGACAACCTGCCCTTTGCTATTAGCCGCTTGCCAGAGGTGTTTACCCAGTTTCGTAAAAAAGTGGAGCAGCACAGCACGGTGGATGTGGCTCTACCCACGCCCCAAAAAATTCTGCCCCTGCCTCAGGTCAATCCTGGCACCATGCCTGCCCTGACAGACTTCGGCTTGGAAGCCCCAAACCTCGACAGCCGTGCTGTACTCACCTTTGAGGGGGGCGAAACGGCTGGCCTGGCTCGCCTCAACCACTATGTGTGGGAGGCTGACTGCCTCAAGACCTACAAGCAGACCCGCAACGGCATGGTGGGGGCCGACTATTCCTCAAAGCTGTCGGCCTGGTTAGCGATGGGTTGCCTCTCGCCCCGGCGGGTATACGAGACCGTGCGAGATTACGAAGCTGAGCGCATCCGCAACGACTCCACCTACTGGCTGGTTTTTGAGCTGCTGTGGCGCGACTACTTTCGCTTTATCTGTGCCAAGCACGGCAACAAAGTGTTTTACCCCTCTGGTCTGCGGGGGCTGTTGATCGACTGGAAACAGGACTGGCAACGCTTCGATGCCTGGCGCAACGGCGAAACCGGCTTTCCGTTGGTGGATGCCAACATGCGCGAGCTGTCCCACTCGGGGTTTATGTCGAACCGAGGGCGGCAGAATGTGGCCAGCTTTCTCACCAAAAACTTGGGTATTGACTGGCGCATGGGGGCTGAGTGGTTTGAGTCGCTGCTGGTCGACCACGACCCATGTAGTAACTACGGCAACTGGAATTACACCGCTGGAGTTGGCAACGACGCGCGGGGCTTCCGCTATTTCAACATTCCCAAGCAGTCGAAGGATTATGACCCCGACGGCCTCTACGTGAAGCACTGGTTGCCAGAACTAACAGATGTTCCTGCTGCTAAGGTGCATGAGCTATGGAAACTTCAGCCGGTGGAGCAAAAGCGCTTTGGGGTTATCCTCGGGGTTGACTATCCGCGCCCGGTGGTAGATTTGCACAAGTCGGTGCAGGCCAACGAAGCGATTTACAATGCCGCCCGCGAAATTGGTTAGAAGTTTGGTGTCGCTGAATTGAAGCATGAATGTGGGTAGGGCATAGGTGCAGCCAAGCCAAAGGCTTTACAGCCGTTTGCCCTCACAAGAGACGTGGCAGTTTTGATTCGTACCTGTAGTCAGCAATGCCAGAAGTTTCTCTAACTCTAAGCTGTAATACTTTATCGCCGAAAAATCGGTAGGCCGTTGCCATAGCCCTAGGGCAAAAGGGAGATAGGCTTAGTTCTCCGCGCTTGGTTGAGGTTAGATAAAGCATGCAGCGCTGCCGCACACATTTACTTAAACGTAGTCTGTGTGACGGCGGACAATGTTGAGCTAACATAAGCTTTATGCAGTGTTGACAATGTCATAGTTCACTGACCGATGCTGGCGGGCTCAGCCCAAAAGATAACGTTAGCAGCTAGAACAAAAGCACCACTAACGCATTTTCATAAATCAAACCTTTAAATCAAAACCTTAAATCAAATCGTTGAATCAGCCATTTAACCTGACAACCCCAGCTTTGGACGGCTGGGGTTTTTTGTGGTTAGCGATAAGCGCTAACGACACTACAGCGATATGGCAGAACGGGCGCAGGTGCCACGGCCCCCCGGCCCGTCGTAGCCCACTAATACCTGATTGCCTACCTGAGCGGCACGGGTGGAGAGATGAACCAGGGTCACATCGGCTATCAACACTGAATTGATGAAACGCTAATTTGCTATGAATTTTGTAGGGCGGTAGGGGCGATCGCATCCCCTACGCCCTAACAGACCCATGGAACCGGACGCTCAGCAGACCAACCTATACCTTGGCTGCGAGTCGCTGGGCGATTTCATCAGCGTACTGATCGGCGTTGAGCCCAGTCACCAGGTGCAGCACGTCATTCTGTAGCCGCATGATGCCTTGAACCCCAGCAGCCTGGAGCGCGGTTTCATCAATGGCGGCGGGGTCGGTGACTTCTACTCGCAGGCGGGTCAGGGCGACGGAGTCAACGGTGCGAATGTTGTTGGCACCGCCTAGAGCCGCGATCGCAGCCTCGGCTTTTTGGGCCACTTGGGGGTCAGAGGGAATTGCGATCGGATCGGGGGTGGTCTCATTCACAAAGCCTGTGGCAGGTACCTCTACTACATCGGCTTCAGGGCCAGCGGTTTTGAGGTAGTCGGCCATATCGGTCTTGAGGTTGTCAGACTGGGGGCCAAAAATAGCCTGGGCATTTTGCCCCATCTGTAACACCCCAGAGGCTCCCAGCGCCTTTAGGCGGGGGACGTTGACCTTTGCCATATCGTCTACGCTAATCCGCAGACGGGTAATACAGGCATCTAGGTTTTTGATGTTGCTGCGACCGCCAAAGGCCAGCACCAGGGCCTTAGCCATTTCAGCTTTGTCGCCTGTGATGGCGGCGGTGGATTCATCTGCATCCACATCCTCTTCGCGGCCTGGAGTCATGAGGTTGAACTGGCGAATGGCAAAGCGGAAGATGAAGTAATACAGCGCTACAAACACCGGAGCCAGGGCCGGAATCAGCCAAACCCGCGTCCCCAAGCTGTTGAACAGCACAAAGTCGATCAGTCCGTGGGAGAAGGTAAAGCCCATACGTCCGCCCAGGGTGACAAATAGCCAGTCGGCAAACCCGGCCAGCACGGCGTGAATGGCGAACAGCTGAGGGGCAACGAACAAGAACGAGAACTCAATTGGTTCAGTGATGCCGGTCAAAAACGAGGTCAGAGCGGCAGAAATCATCAGACCGCCGACCTGCCTGCGGTTTTTGGGTTTGGCGCTGTGCCAAATGGCGATCGCCGCTGCTGGCAGCCCAAACATCTTGAACCAGTAGGCTCCACCCAAAATCCCTGCGGTGGGGTCGCCCGCAAAGAAACGCGCAATATCACCCCGCACAGTCTCCCCGGTAATTGGGTCTTGGAATGAACCAATCTCAAAGAAGAACGGCACGTTCCAGACGTGGTGCAGCCCAAAGGGAATGAGCAAGCGCTCAATAAAGCCATAGAGGGCCACGGTCAGCGGCACGTTGCCGCCCTCCGCTGCCGCCTGGGCAAAGCTGTTGATGCCAGCCCCAATGGGCGGCCAAATCACGCTCATCACTAAGCCCGTCAGAATGGCGGCAAAGGCCGTGATAATTGGCACAAACCGCTTACCGGCAAAAAAGCCCAGGTAGCGGGGCAGGCTGATGCGAAAGAATTTGTTGAACATATAGGCCGCGATGCAGCCCATAATCAGGCCGCCAAACACCCCCGTATCCAGCGTGGGGATGCCCAGCACTGTCTTGGTTTCTAAGCCCATGCCGAGGGCGACGGTGCCCAAGGTGGCGAGAAATACTACGAAGCCGACGGTGGCAGCCAGGGCCGAGACCCCATCGTTGCCGGTGTAGCCGATCGCCACGGCGATCGCAAAAATCAGCGGCAGACTGGCAAAAATAGCGTCCCCAGACGTTTTCATAATGGCGGCCAGCCACTCCGGCAGCCACCAAAACTTCGGATCGCTGAGCACGCCCTGCTCAATCTGCTGAAGCTCGATCAGCCGAGCGCTGCCCAGGCCCAGCAGCAGGCCCGCCACCGGCAGCACTGACACGGGAAGCATCAGCGACTTCCCCATTTTTTGCAGCAGCCCGAAGGTGTGGTTCCAGGTTTCTTTAATTTTCATAGAGGGTCAAGGGGTAGGGGGTGATGGGGTGGATGGGCGATGGAGTGAATCAAAGGGGCCTACACAGCGGAGTTTATGTCTCTCATCGATTCGTTAGCAGAACAGAGGTTTAAACCGATGATCAGCTAATCCTTGCCGTGGGGTGAAGGGCGGCGGAATGCCCTTTGAGAAGGGGGGCTGGGGCCAGCGAAATGGCCCCAGCGGCAGGCTTGGCTTTTGCCGTCAATCGTGCGCCACGCTTTCCTGCAAGCTATCGATTTGAATACTGCGTAGCTCATGGTGGGCCGTGCCCACCCTACGGGGCTTTGGGTTTTCGAGGATGGCGCATTGGCGGGGCAAAGTGGAATGACACCGATCGCAACCTCATACCGCCGAATGCACCCTACGCTTCTTCTAGCGGCACCAGATCGCGCACCTGGGCGGCAGAGTCTAAATTCAATGCCTGCTGCGCTAAATCTTGGCACTGAGCTAGGGTCAAGCCCCGCACCTGAGCTTTCACCGCCGGAATCACCGGCACGCTGACGCTGAGTTCTTTCACACCCAATCCCAGCAGAATGGGAACCGCCTGGGGGTCGCCCGCCATACCGCCGCAGACACCGACCCATTTGCCGTGCTTGTCGGCCCCGCGCACCGTCAGGTCAATCATGCGCAGCACGCTGGGGTTGAGGGCATCGACGTAGGGGGCCAGCTTGGGGTGGCCGCGATCCATCGCCAGGGTGTATTGGGTTAGGTCATTAGTGCCAATGGAAAAAAAGTCCACCTGTTCTGCAAACCGCTCAGCGGACACAGCGGCAGCGGGCACCTCGACCATGATGCCGATTTCGATAGGCGGCACGCCCAGCTTTTGGCGCTCCTCTTCCATCACTGCCTTGGCCATCTCTAACTCCTCCATGCGGGCAATCATGGGGAACATGACCCGCGCTTTGCCAGCGGTAGAGGCTCTGAGAATGGCGCGAAACTGGGTGCGCATCAGCTCGGGGCGATCGAAGCCCAGGCGAATGCCCCGTTCACCGAGGAAGGGATTCTCCTCGTGGGCCATAGGCAGGTAGGGCAGGGGTTTGTCGCCGCCCACATCCAGGGTGCGAATAATCATGGGGCGATCGCCCAACACCCTCAAAATACTTGAGTAAATCACCTCCTGCTCGTCCTCAGTGGGGGCCGAGCTGGCCTCCATAAACACAAACTCGGTTCTGAGCAGACCGACCCCTTCGCCACCCACCTTGAGGGAGGCCTCAGCGTCTTTTTGGCTGCCAATGTTGGCGACCACCTCGATCTGCCGCCCATCCTGGGTGATGGCGGGTTCGAAAGCGTGCTCCAGATCCTCTGCCTGCCTGGCCTTTTGGCGAGTGATACGGTCTTGGGTGGCTTCTAGCTCGTCTACGGAGGCGTTGAGCCTCACCCGCCCCTTGGTGCCGTCGAGAATCACCGGGGTGCCGTCAGCAAAGTCTAGAATGCGGGGTTCGATGCCCGCGATCGCCGGTATGCCCATCGACCTAGCCAAGATCGCTACGTGAGAGGTAGCTCCCCCCGCCACCGTAGCAAAGCCCACCACTCGGGCTGGGTCAAGGTTGGCCATATCCGAGGGAGTGAGGTCTTCGGCCAGCAAAATGCTCTCGGCGGGCAAAACCAGGGCTTCTGCCTTGACGCCTGTGAGAATGCGGAGCACGCGATCGCCCACATCCCGCAGATCATTCGCCCGCTGGGCCAGCAGCTCGCTCTTGAGCCGAGCCAGGGTATCGGCCTGGGCGGTGTAGGTCTGCTGCCAGGCAAAGGCGGCGCTCTTGCCCTGGTCGATCGCACTACTGGCCATATCCATCAGCTCTGGGTCTGCCAGTAGCTCCTGGTGGGCCGCAAAGATGGCGGCTTTGCTGGGGTCGCCCTGGCCGTGCACCTTGGCCCGCAGGCTCTCGATCTCAAGGGCAGCTTGGTCGATCGCTCTGTCGAGCTTGCGGCGCTCGACCTGGGGGCTATCGGCGGTTTCCTCGACGCGAATCTCCTGCCGTCGCTGGCGGTAGGTGTTGCCCACGGCCACCCCTGGTGAAGCGGCTACGCCCAAGATCATGTTGGGGTCGTCGCTCTTGGGCCGAGGAGCCGGGGCCGAGATCTCGGCTTGGGCAATGCTGGCGGCGGCAGTCACAGGAACGGCCCCCTCTTCGCCCAGGCCATCGTGCAGGGCGGTGGAGAGTTCTGCGATCGCTGCCTCGGCATCGGCTCCAGTGGCCGCCAGCGTCACCGTCTCGCCTCGGCCAATTTCCAGCCCCATGATCGCCACCACGCTGCGAACGTTGGCGCTGTCGCTGCCCCGATGCAGGCGGATGGCCGACTGATATTTTTTCGCTAATTGGGCCAGCACCGCCGCTGGTCGAGCGTGCAGCCCCACCGGATTGGGAATGACAATAGCCTCAGAGGTCACCGTTGACCCCGATTCCTGAACACTTTCGGTAGTCTCTCCAACCAGCACCAGTTCCAAGATAGTGTCGCGGGCGGCGTTGACCATACCGCTGGTGGGTTTGAACTGGGCGACGCGATCGCTGTTGGTCACCACAATCTGAGTCAGCAAGCTGCGGGCGTGCAGCGCCACATAGTCGGCGTCAAACTCAATTAAGGTGTCGCCAGATTTAACGCGATCGCCCACCTTTACCCTGGCCGTAAACCCCTCACCCTTTAAAGCTACGGTATCCAGACCAATGTGCATCAAAATTTCAATGCCCTCGGTGGTCTTCACGGTGACTGCATGGCTAGCGCTGTGGATTTGCACAATATCCCCATCGCAGGGGGCTAGCAGCACCTGACTGGTTGGGTCGATAGACACACCATCGCCCACCATTTTTTGCGCAAATACTGGGTCAGGCACGGTTTCTATCGGAACTACTAGCCCCGACAGCGGGGCCGTTAAAACCAGACGGTTGGTTTTGGTGGGGGGGGCTTCAAGGGCTGTCATAGGTAGATCCTGGAGAAAATGTGATGCGGGGTTTATTAGGGAACCGTCAAATGACTTTGGGGTATGACAAAGTTCAGTCTGAGTCAGGCAAAGGCGTGGTGTTGAGCGTTGCCTTTTGGGGGGAATATAAACATCAAAGATGATGGCTACCCTAGTGGGTTCAATTCAGCAATCTAACGTTGCAAAGTAGTCGGGTAAGTATCGGTTTTGTTAGGTGCGATCGCCCCCACCGCCATCAGCATCAATATCAATAGGCTGGGCGCGATTGGTTTAGAATCACCACAGATAGCCCTTTAATCTCTGTGCATTTGGGAATGGCTCAGTCTTCTACTCCTCGCCGCCCTTCAGTCAGCCCCTGGGAACGCCTGGTGGTCTTGGCCAACAGCGAAACCGTCCTCTATGTGCTGAAGCGTATCTTGCAGGCCGCCCTGACGCTGCTGCTGGCCTCGGCCCTCAGCTTCTTTGTAATTCAGCTCGCGCCGGGCAATTTTCTCGATCAGTATCGGCAAAGCCCGCAGTTTTCGCCCGAGACCCTGGCACAGCTAGAAGCCCAGTTTGGCCTCGACCAGCCCGCCTGGCGGCAGTACCTCAACTGGCTCTACCAGGTGATCTTCCACGGCAACTTTGGCCTCAGCTTTGCCTACCAGCGCCCAGTGATCGACCTGCTCTGGGAGCGGGTGCCTAATACCCTGTTGCTCGCCTTTGCAGCCTTTTTGGTTACCTGGCTAATCGCCATTCCTATGGGCATTGTGAGTGCTGTCAACCAAAACCGCCCTACCGATCGCGTGTTGCGGGTGCTGAGCTATCTGGGGCAGGGCATGCCCAGCATTGTCACCGGCCTGCTGCTGCTGTTTTTTGCTCAGAGCGTGGCCCCGCTGTTCCCCATCGGCGGACGCACCAGCATTATCCACGACGACCTCAACTGGTTTGGCAAGCTCGTGGATGTGGGCTGGCACCTGATCTTGCCGACCCTGGCCCTGAGCATCACCAGCTTTGCCGGGCTCCAGCGGGTGACCCGAGGGCAACTGCTCGACGTGCTGCGCCAAAACTACATTCAAACCGCCCGCGCCAAAGGCTTGTCAGAAAATCGCGTGGTTTACGTCCATGCCCTGCGCAATGCGGTGAACCCGCTGATCACGCTTCTGGGCTTTGAGTTTGCGGGTTTGCTGGGCGGCTCATTCATTACCGAAACCTATTTCAACTGGCCTGGTTTAGGGAAACTGACCCTTGAAGCGGTGCAAGCTCAGGACTTGTATCTGGTGATGGCCAGCTTGATTACGGGGGCGGTGCTGCTGATTGTGGGCAACCTGCTGGCGGATCTAGCGCTGAGCTTTGCTGACCCGCGCATTCGCCTCTCAGACATCAACTAGTGGCCTATGATCGCCTTAACCTATCTACTGTTGGGCGCTTTGGGCGCGGTTGTTTTCTTGGGGCTCGCCGCGCAGTCACCGCAGGAAAATCGCATTCTGGCCCTCGGGCTGGGGATAGCCGCAGTTCTCTATATTGCCTTTGCCTGGATTGGGCAGGCCTCAGCGGCATGGGTGGTCACTGAAATGGGCGGGGCTCTTGGCTATGGGGTAGCGGCTGGCCTGGGTCTGTACCGATCGCGCTGGTGGCTAATGCTGGGATGGCTAGCGCATCCCCTATGGGATGTCGGGCTACACGTGCTAGGCCGTGGCTCAGCCTTTGCCCCTCAGGGGTATGCCATTAGCTGCATCAGCTTTGATCTAGTGGTGGCCATCTATATTCTGATTACCCAGCTAACCCGTAGCCGGGCAACGCCTGACCCCATCTCGGCCCTATCGAGCCTTAAATCTTAACGTTGAACTATGGTTTCTCAACTCTATTATTTGCTGCGATCGCGCGCCGACGGCAGCTATTTGGTCGCCCGCCCCCACGGTGCTAGCCCCGATCAACCTCTTCCTACGGGGTTTCTGCTGGTGTTTACTGCCGACTACGATGCCCTCAGCTACCTCAACGCCCACGCCCCCGAGCTGAGCGACAAATTTGCGATCGAGACCATCACCGCCTCTAGCCTCAAACCCTTAATCAACCGCTGGGATTTCCAGGGTTTGGGCATGGTCAACGACCCCCGTCTGCCCCAAGTCGAGTTCTTTAACCGTAGCTAGTTGGGCAAAATTTAGCAGCGAGAGTTGTGAACCTATGATCATCAGCTCTCACTGGAGCGAGTAAAGAGCCTGAAATAGATCCCCTGACTCAGTTCTTTGATCGGAAATAACAAATAGGTCAGCGGGTTGATGGTGACGATGATGTTGCGCACGTTGCGCTTGGCCAACGCTACCACCGCCCAGGCTACCCAATCGGCAGACATTACCCCCACTGGGTTGAGGTTGCTCTTAAATGGCCCCAAGACCACCTTGCGCACTACGCAGGGTGCATCGAGCCGCCGCAGACTCACCAAATCGCCCATCAGTCGTTTAGACAATTCGTATAGCGGGCTAAAAGCCGGGTTTACCTCGGCTTCGGAGGTGTTGACCCAGACTTCTTTGGTAGCCCGCTGGGGTGAGGTTTCTACGGTGCTAAAAAAGACTTCCATCCAACGGTGGCCTGAAAGGGCGTTGGCCTCCAGCGAGGTTTGAATGGCTTCAGGGGTGCGATCGCCATGCACATTCAGCCCGTGGTTCAAAATCAAAATATCCACCTTCTTGAGCGCCTCGCGCAGATCGGCTTCAGCCCCAGGCTGCCACTGCCAGCAGGGAATGCCCTCCTCAAAGGTGGCATTGGGGGAAGTTGTCAGGGCGATCGGGCGAGCCTTTTGGCGAACCAACTCCTTGAGCAGGGCGCGGCCCATCGTGCCCGACGCGCCAGTAACCGCCACGGTTTTGCCCTTGAGAGAAACAGCGGTGCCCATCAGCTTGTCCAGACCCGTAAAGTAGCCAGCAAAGTAGGCGTTGGTGTCGTCGAAGTGGTGCCGCCAGTGGTAGGTGCGGTTCACGCGCCAGTTGCCGGGGATTGTGGTGAGTTCGCCGGGTTCGTGGGTGAGGTCGGTGGTCAGCAACCAGCCCTGGGAGCGGGCGATCGCAGCCAGCAAAAACCCCAACCCATATAGTGACCCCAGCCACAGCCCAGCGATGCCAGTAGAAATCGCTAGACCCGCCAGTGCCCCAGTCATGACAATGGCTTCGGGGGTGTCGTTATAGAGCTGAGCCTGGCGATAGAGGTCGGAGCTAACGGGGGTAAAGTCTTTTTTATAGGCCCGATGATGCCAGTTGTGAAGGCGCATGAGGGGCGGCCAGTAGTGGCTGACCATATGATAAATATCGCGCACCGCCTCTGCTACTAGGATCGCGATCGCGCCCCACAATCCCTGCCAAACAACCGTTTCAAGCGGCATATAAAAATCCACACCACATCGAGCAATTCACATTCTGACACGACTTGCTGCGGGGTGCAGGGCTCACAACAATAGCAAAGCCCAGAGGTGATCCTCCGGGCTTTGCTATTGCTCAGGATTTAGCCAAACAGAAACAGCTAAGCCGCGGGCTCTTCGGCTGTAGAAGGCGCACCCACTGGGCGCGATACCTCAATACCGTTCTCTTCTAGCACCACCACCGGATCGCTACCGCGCATATCGATGCGCTTAACCAATACCTGGCCGTTCGAGACCCGCTGACCCGCCTTGACGTATTGACTCCCAGCAGAGGTCTCTACCACAGCAAAGTTCTCGTTGCCAATGGTCATCACCCCGGTCACCTGCACGGCCTGCGCCAGAGTGGGCTGCGGGAGCTGGGGTAGCGGTGCTAATGGCGGCGGGGCTGTGGGTCGTCCAGCACCAGCGTTGCCCGCAGCGGCCCCTGACCCACCCGATGTACTACCCGCAGCGCCAGTAGTACCACCAGATCTAGCTGCACCAGCGCCACTGCCACCAGCCCTAGCCACAGCGGATCCAGCGCCACCACCTGCACCTGCTCTGCCACCCCCCGCGGTGTTACCAGCCGTAGCCGTGCCAGGGGACGTGCCTCCTGGGGGCGGCGGTGGAGCAATCACCCGGGGCGGCGGCGGGGGAATGGGCACTATGGCGAAGGGATCGGTACGGCTGTTGTTAATTTGCTGAAGCCGCTCGTTGGGGTCTGTAGACTGAATTAGATCGGCCCGAGCAATGGGAGAGAACTGAGGTGCAATGGGCACCAGAGGCTCGGCAAAGTCCTCTTGGGTCGCCACTGGCTCGTCAGGTACTGGCACCGACTCTACCGGAACTTCTTCCGCAGGAATGCTCTCTTCAATGGGGGCACCGGCCTGCTGGGCTCTCTGGGCAATAAACCCGCCTAAGAAAGGCACCGACGCCAGCATGGACAGCAGCCCGCCTACGGATATCAGGAAGCTGTTGCGAGCCCACTTGCGGCCTCGAAACTTAATCCAATAGACCAGGAGAGCAAAGGGGACAAGCAGCGACAGCAAACCCCAGACAGGGCTAACCTTAAACGCGTCTACAATGCCAACGATGCTGCCCACAGTAGCCAGCAAAAAGCCGAGAATAAATAAGACTAAAAACGCGATCGCCCCCATGGCTTAGCCTCCTTGCTTCCTGAGCCGATGTTCCTAAACGATAGCTCAATTCTGAGGATGCAGAGCGTTTTAGGCGGTTTCGTCTTCGTTAGACACCATCAGCACCTGAAGATGCTTTAGCCCTTGCTTCACTCGGCGCGATACGGTAACGGCGCTAATCCCCATGCGTTCGGCGGTTTCTTTTTGGGTGAGGTCGTAGAGAAAGACAAACTCCAGCACTTCACGGGTGCGATGCTCAAGTTGGTGCAGAGCCTGTTGGAGGCGAAGTTGATCTTCCTGAGCCAGCTGAAAGCTTTTATATTTCAGGTCGGGCAGCAGGTCGCCTAGACAGCCTGATTCTTCATCTTGCACTGGGGCGTCAAGGCTCAGCAGCGATCGGTTGCGAGTGGCCAGCTTGACCTCTTGCCATTCGGCTGTAGAGATATCAAGGGCCGCAGAAATTTCGGCATCGTTGGGCAGCCGGCCCAGATCGGCTTGTAGCTGGCGAATCACCCGGGCCGACTGGCTTTGCAGCGCCTGCCATCGCCGTGGGATGCGCATAGAGGTGCTTTTGTCGCGCAGGTAGTGCTGAATCTCGCCGCGAATGTAGGGAATCGCAAAGGAACTAAAGGCATAGCCCTTGCCCATATCAAAGCGCTCGATGGCGCGAATCAACCCCAAGCTACCCACCTGCATGAGGTCGTCAAAGGTTTCGTTAGATTGTTGCAGCCAGCGGTAGGCCTCGCGCCGGACTAATCCAATGTTGAGCTGCACCAGCTGATTGCGCAAGTTGAGATCGGGATTGCTCTGATAGAGCCGCAGCAGTTCTAGGGTGCTGCCTTTAGCTTGAAACCGGGAAGTAGCGACCATGGCGATCTCAGGAAGTGGTGAATCCAATCGGGTAAACCGAGAACTATGCTGCCTGACGGTGGGGCCTTAAACGGTAGCAAAGATAGTTGGGGGAATAGGCGGTAGAGAAAACCTCGCTGCCCTCGCTCAGCTACTCTCTGTTAACGACAAAGCAGTGCATCACAGGATCGTGTGCTCGTGATATTAAGACTAAGGGCCGACGGAGGCGACCACAATGGCGTAACTACGGATACCTATGGACTCGCCTCATTAGTATAAGAGCTGGCGATTCTGTTCTAAAGTCTTCCAACTCAGCTCCTGCTTGCTAAGGCCTGAGAGGGCTGATTTGGGGGCTCCCTCTCAAAATTTGTGAATCGCCAGGCCTTGCACCCCAATCGGTTTGGCCTTGTTTACATAATTTCTATGGCTCTGTAAACTTTTGGCGAAGTCTGCCGATTCTTACGGAGGCGGCTGGGCAAGCCTGGCTTTTGATTGAAATTAAGTCTTTAACCTCTGCTTGGGTGACTAGAACAAAGTCCCGTATTTTCCCTGGGGTGGGTTCAGAACCGTTACATAAGTTCGGAGTCAATACCTAGTTTAGGGTCGGTGTAGCTGTACCTTGCTCACCCTAAATTAATCTACGGTCAGAGAGGCGATGCCAAAATGGACTTTAGGCTGGCGATCGCCAGTTTGTCATCCTAGGACTGATCGCTATGGTTTTCTTTCACTCTCGCTCCGGCTGGCAGCTGCCAGAGTCTCGTGTGACTGCCGAGGGGGTGTTTTGGCAGCGGCGACGGTTTATGAAGTCGCTGATTGGAGCCGGAGTTGGTTTCGCGGCGGCTTCCGTGGGGGCCTGTCAGCGATCGCCCACGATGGACGCAGACCTGGCAAATACCCTAGGAGAACCCCTGAGCGGGGCGAAGCTCAACGGTGCCTTTGCCGATGCTGGGCGAGAGCCGACGCCGCAAATGTATGCCAGCCGCTACAACAATTTCTACGAGTTTGGTGGCAGCAAAGATATTTGGGCGAGCGCCCAGGCTCTGCCGACTGACCCTTGGAGCGTAGAGGTGACAGGGTTGGTCAAAAATCCTCAGACCTTTAGCTTAAATGACTTAACCCAGCGCTTTGCTCTGGAGGAGCGTATCTACCGGTTTCGCTGTGTAGAAGCCTGGGCTATGGTTGTGCCGTGGATTGGTTTCCCCATGCGATCGCTGATGGCGGCAGTGGAGCCGAACTCAGCGGCTAAGTATGTTCGGTTTATCTCCTACTATGATGCGGCGGTGTGCCCTGGCCCCAGTCTGGGTTTTGCCCGCAACCTGCCCTGGCCCTACACCGAGGGGCTGACTGTAGAAGAAATGGCCAATGACCTGGCCTTTTTTGCGGTAGGCGTTTACGGGCGCACCCTGCCGAAACAACACGGTGCCCCGATTCGCATGGTGGTGCCCTGGAAGTATGGCTTTAAGGGGGCTAAGTCAATTGTCAAAATTGAGTTTGTGGCCGAGCAGCCCGCCACCTACTGGAATACGCTAGCCCCCAATGAGTATAAATTTGAGGCCAATGTGGAGCCCGATGTGCCTCACCCGCGCTGGTCGCAGGCTAAAGAGCGATTGATCGGAGAATCGACGGCGATGTTTTCCTGGGAGCAGCAGCCCACGGTGATCTACAACGGCTATGGGGAGTATGTGGCGGGGCTGTATGGGTAGGGGCTAGGCAGCGATCGCCGCCCGAATCACCGCTTGATCCAAATCCTTACCAATCACGACCAGTCTCGTCTGGCGAGGCTCGCTGGGTTGCCAGGCTCGGTCAAAGAAGGAGTCAAACCGCTGGCCAACGCCGTGAACCACTAGGCGCATGGCTTTGTTGGGAACATCAACGAAGCCCTTGATGCGGTAGATTTCGTGGTTGGCAGCAAGGATTTCTAACCGCTTGACCAGAGCCTTTGGTTCAAAACCTTGATCGAGCACGATGGGGATAGCGACGATGTCGTCGTCATGGTCGTGGTCATGCTCATGGTCGTGGTGGCTGGGGCGGCTGTCGAGGTTGTCTTCGACGGCGGCGTTAAAGCCCAGCAGCAGGTCGGGGCTGATGGGGTTGCTGCCCTCACCCCCGGCCAGGCTCAGTACTTTGACCGGGTGGGGCAGCTGCTGGGTGAGCCAGGTTTCGATGCGGGTGCGATCGCCTGCGCTTACCTTATCTACCTTGGTCAATAGCACCAGGTCGGCGCAGTTGAGCTGGTCCTCAAACAGTTCTTCGAGGGGTGTTTCGTGGTCGAGGCTGTCGTCGGCTTGGCGCTGGGCCTCCAGCGCGGGCAGGTCGCACACCAGGTCGCCTGCGGCCAGTGCTTCGCAGTCAACTAAGGTAATGACGCTGTCAACGGTGGCGGCGGTGCGAATTTCAGGCCAGCGAAAGGCTTGTACCAAAGGCTTAGGCAGGGCGAGGCCAGAGGTTTCGATCACAATGCAGTCTATTTGCTCGCGGCGGGTCATGAGCTGCTGCATGGTGGGCAAAAACTCCTCCTGCACGGTGCAACAGAGGCAGCCGTTGGTGAGTTCGAGAATGTTGGTTTCGGAGGCGATCGCCTCCCCATCTTCGTCACACACCTGGCAGCTACGCAGCAGGTCGCCATCGATGCCGACTTCGCCAAACTCGTTGACCAACACGGCAATGCGCCGACCCTCTGGGTTTTGCAGCAGCTGGCGAATCAAGGTAGTTTTACCCGCCCCCAAAAAGCCGGTAATGATAGTGACTGGAATTTTATGCATAGCCTTTCTATTGCGCTGATCCTCAACCTATCACGGCGACAGCCGGGGAGAGAGAACAACTTCTACTGCGACTCAGCGGTGGAGTAGCTTATTCGGCATCTCCCACTCGAGCCTCGTCTACCTCACCAAAGATGGCGCTGGGATGACAGTAATACTTAAACTCCAGCAGATTAAAAAATGGATCCTGCAGAAAGAAAGTGCGATGTTCTAGGATATTGCCCATAAAGCGTCGCTTTTCGCCCTGGTAGAAATTGAGTTGCTTGTCCTTGGCCCGGTGCAGTAGGGCTTCCCAGTCGGTCTCGACCAAAAACACTAGGCCAAAGTGGCGGGGGTAAATTCCCTTTTGCGGGGCTAAGTTGGCGGTGGTGTGGGCCACGAGCTGATGGCCACAGAGGTTGAGAATGAGAGAGCTGGCCGTTTCCCGTCCTGACTTACAGCCCAGCCCGGTGACGTAAAAGTCTTTCGCTGTGGAAATGTCGGCCACAGGAAAAGCAAGGTGAAATAGAACGGCAGCAGAGTCCATAGGGCTAGCGGTTGCAATTTGATGATGATGGGCCGCGATCGCCCTAGTCTTAAGTTGCGGCTGCGCCATTCGCGCAGCGTCACGCTTACGGTATCCCAGAGACGGAAACCGACTCAGCATGAGGATCCGTGCCGGAATCGACGGCATTGAGCAGGGCTTTGAGGGCAGTATCTTCAGCTTGGCTAATTTGCTGGTCTAGCAGGGCAATGTGAATGGCTTTTGACAGCACAAAGGCGGCTACCTCAGGTTCGAGTTGCTCCACTAAAAGAGCCATTGGCATGGGTACCTTTAGGGCTGCGTGAATGCCCATCAGCAACGATTCTTCCATGCCCATGGACACTAGTCGGGGACGCAGGGCGGGCCAATCTGCGAGGGGGTCTTGTCCGCTGGCGTGGAGAATGGCGGCCAAAAGTCGCTGCACCTTGCTTTGATGAGCTGGGGGCATAGCGCTGTAGGCGAGGGTGTCGACGGCGGGGGCAGCGTTGACATCTCGGTTGAGGTTATCGAGAATTTGCTGCCACTCAGCCTCAGTACACTGCTCCGGCTTGCCCACACAGAGCGATACCTGAATGCGATTGCCGGTGGTTTGCAGCTGAGTCACTTCGGCGTGAATGCCCAGATAGCCGAGCCACTGCGATACCATGCCCACCAGCTTGCTGCTGGCCGACTGGGCCTGGGCCAGCATTTGCACTTGGGTACGCACCAGGGGGCGAACAAGCTGTACAAGCATGAAGCTTTCCTCGCGATCGCGTGATCTGAAGTCGCTTTGATCTTACACAACCCCTTGGGCTGTGGTGGTAATGCAGTACGCGATTGGGCAGTTAGCCAAAGATTTGGGGTTGTGGCCCCAGCCCATAGCGCCCTGGGTCAGTAAATAGGGATTTAAGGCAATTCCCGTTGTGTTAGTTAAGCCTTCTGCTTGACCCAGGACAGCTGAGACGGCGATCGCCCACGACTGAATCTTTGATGCTTAACCGACGGGGCCGAGGCGATCGAGGGGCCAGAACCGAAACCGGGCGCGGCCAATGATGTTTTGCTGAGGGAGCCCGCCCCACACGTGGGAGTCGTTGCTGTCGTTGCGGTTGTCACCCATAACAAACACCTGCCCTGGAGGGACGGTGACGGGCTCTAACGTGTAGGCAGGATCTTCGAGGGTATAGCTCTCTTGCAGCGGTTCACCGTCAACGATCACCTGTCCTTGGCGAACGGCGATGGTTTGGCCGGGCTCGCCAATCACTCGTTTAATGAAGGCCTGACGGGTTTCGTATCCCAGGCGAGCTAGCTGTGGCGGTGGCGCAAACACTACGATATCGCCCCGGTGGGGGGGCTGCCAGCGGTAGCTAATTTTTTCGACCAGCAGGCGATCGCCGATGTGCAGCGTCGGATCCATCGAGTTGGAGGGAATGTAGCGAGGTTCAGCAATCAGCACCCGTACCGTGAGAGCTATTGCTAGAGCGATCGCCAGCACTCGGATATTGCTCCACTGCCCGGCCCAGAGCGATCGCCAGCGATCCCAAGCTGAAACCTCCGCTGGCGGTGCTTTTTCGTCGGCGGGGCGATTGGGCGGGGCAGATTGCGGTAGCTTAGGATCCATCGGCTTTCGTTGTCAAAATATGGGCAGCGATCTTCCCCTTCACCTTACAGGCCTAGGGACGTGGCCCCTAAACTCAGGGCTGAAATCGAAATTCTACAACTGCGCCGGTATTTTCATTGAACTGCTCGTAGCTGGTGATACCCCGGATGGTGATCTGGTCGTTGATGCGATAGCGCACGCTAAATACGGCGGGAGTAACATTCGTAAATACTTTCTGCACTGACACCGAGATACTCGGAGAAAAGTTAAAGCCAATCTCGCCGCCAATGTCGAGAGCACCGGCCTGCTGCCCTGGTGGCGAGGCAGAAAACAGGCGTAGCTCGGTGCGATCTAGCCCCGACCCCAGCAGATTTTGCAGGTTATTGAGCAGGGCTGACCCCGCAAACGCCAGCAGACCCTGGAACCCATCGCCGCCGCCTGATACGCTGCCCAAGGTGGATTCTAGCGCTGCCAGTAGCCCACCGCTGAGCAGGGCCACAATCTCACCCTCGGAGCGCGGTGGGGTGCTGGATAGCTCTACCCCCTGCAAATTCACCACGCGGCTAGCGCGGCCGTTGACGCTGGCGCGGATGCGCACGGTTTGCACCCCAGCCTGGGTCAGACCTAGCTGGTCGATGCGAGACACGCTAATTTCGTTGCGGGGGAAGGGAGTGGCTACCGCCAGGGTATTGCCAGCGGCAGCACTATCGGGCACTGCCGCTGATAGGTTGGCCACTAAGTAAGGATCGATGGTTTCGTCAAGATCGCTAAACTCGGCGTAGTTTTCATCACCTGTGAGGCGAAACTCAGTGGTCAGTAGGTTAATGCGGCCTGAAGGTAGATTGATTCGGCCATCGGGTCTGATGTTGGGAACAGTACCCACGAGGTCTAGTGTTCCTTCGGCCCTCACATCCACAATGCCGGGGATGGCCAGCCGCACGTTCTCAGCCAGCACCAGCTTAAAGTCTTCTAGCACCGGCGGAATGGGATCAAAGATTCTGGGCTCTGCGGTCGACGCAAAGCCAGTTGCGGTGCCCCCTCCGACGCTCGTATCGGGCAGGGTGAGCAGCCCGTCGGATAGCTTCACTTCGCCGTAGACTAAGGGCGGCAGCAAAAAGACACTGCCGTCGACCACAACGTTGCCATCGACGCGGCCCCGATAGGTACCAGCCGGGTTACGCAGGTCAAGAGCAATGTTGTCGAGGGTAACGCGGAAGGGGTTTTCACCCGTGGGTGCTGGCGTGCCGTCCTCTAGGGCCGTGCGGGTGTCAAACAGTCCAGGGGCCAAGTCTTGCACTGAAGGCAGCAGCTTGAGGTTGCCCTCAGCCGTTACCTTGCCGTTGCTAAAGTCGCCCTCTAGGTTTTGGACGGCGAGCACTAGGCCGTTGGTGTAGACGGAGTTGCCGCGAATGGTGTCAGGGCCTTCGAGCACGTCAATGCGGCCCTGGATATTGGTGAGGGGCTCGGACAGGCTGCGGGAGCTGATGGTGACGCCCTCAAGGTTGGCATTGCCGGTCACATTGAGGGTGGTGAGGGCTTCCTGGATGGGCTTGTTGACGGGCCAGCGCCCTTGAACGGCTAGGTCGAGGCTGGCTGGGCCTGACTCCCAGGTGATGGCGCGGGTGAACAGATTGACCAGGGCAAAGCCCTCGTCGCGCACTCTGAGGGAAACGTCGACCGTATCGGTTTCAGGCTGTTGACGAAGACCGGGCAGCGGCAGGGGCACGCTGGCCACCAGTCGTAGAGGGTCGACCTGTTCGTCAATGGCGACGCGGCTGATCAGGTTGAGACGGGCATTTTCGTACCGAAAGTTGGCCGTGGCCAGATCGATGGCGTTGCGGTTGATGGTGGCTTCGTTGACCGCTAGCTGACCACGCACCTGGGGGGCAGCCAGGGTGCCAGTGAGGGTGGCCCCTAGGTTGACCAGACCGTCGAGGTTGTCGGGCAGGCGTAAAGGCTGGCGCAGCGCGTTGATGGGCACATTACTCACCTCCAGACGCAGCGTGCGGGCCACGGGGTCATCGGGACGCAGGCTAAAGTCGCCGTTGAGGGTAGCCAGCGCTACACCCTGCTGGGTGGTGTCGGAAAAGTCGGTGAAGTTGGAGCGCAGGCTGACTGGCTCGAGACGAATGACGCTGTCTTGATAGCTGCCCTTAGCAATCACTTCATCAATGCGGTAGGTGGCACCGTTGCTGCCGTCGGCGTTGCCCCAGACCCAATCGGCTCCGGCGAGGTCAAAGGTGATGTTGAGGCTGTCGGGCACGGCACCGCTGGCGGTCACTTTGCCTGAAAAGCTGCCGACGAATTCATCGAGGGGCGGCAGGGTAGCGGTTTCGCCCTGGGCGGCCAGCATGTCTTTAAGCTCTTGCACTTCGGCTAGACGGCGGAGCTGGTCGAGCAGGCTGGCGTTGCGATCGCCCACGGGCTGCACCTCCTCTAGTGAAGCCAAATCGGCCTCGGTGACGGGGCGAAACCACTCGGGGGGTTGGAGCACGTTAAAGCGAAAATCGGCCTGCTCAAAAATCAGAAAGGTTTGGAGCAGGTCTTGAATTTGGCCGTTGTCAACCACGAGTTCGCCGTTGATCTGGGGCTGGTCGCCCAGGGTGTAGGTGCCGCTAACCAGGTAGCGGCTGAGCCCAGAGGCCGATTCGAGCACGACTCCGGCCAGACCGATGACGTTGTTGGCGTAGGTGACGCTGCCCCTCAGCCGACCATATTGAGTAAACTCGGCGGGGCGCTCGGGGGCAGTGGGGTCAATGGCGACGGTGGTGGTTTCGTAGGGCAGTCTGAGGTAGCCAATGCTGGGGTCTTGTACGTCGAAGGTGGCTTGCAGGGTAGGCTGCCGTAGGTTAGCGACAATGTCGGCTCGGCTGATCAGACCACTGACGGTGCCAATGCCATTGACGCCAGCCTGGGGCAGGCGGAGGTCATCTATGGGCAGATTTTCGATAGTGGCATAGAGGTTATCGCCACGGGTGTAGCCCTCGGCCAGGGCTTCGCCGCTGCGAATCTCAAAGGCGAGATCGCGGTCGCCCTCGGCGCTGGCGACGTAGACGCGATCGCCTCCTCCTGTCAGATCGACCGCCAGCGCACCGCCCTGGTTGTAGGTGACCGGGCCGCTGAGGGGAGAGGCAAAGGCCAGAGCGCCCGCCTGAAGCCCCACCAGAGAGGCGTCGCCGCTGAGGGCCAGCGCTCCGGGCCGTCCGCGCAGCCGTCCGTTAAAGAAGGCGTTGCCCGCTAGGGGAATCACCTGGGGCACGGGCAGGGCCGCTAGGCTGAAATTATCGACGTTGAGGTTGAGATCGAGGTTGGCGATCGCTGGCGCTCCAGGGCCACTGAGCAACGGGGTGATAAACCCGTTGGCCTGAATCCCGGTGGTGCTCGCCTGCTGCACCAGCACCGACTGCCCATTCCAGACCAGGTTGGCGGTGAGGGGGCCGCGCACTTGGGCGAGCTGGGGCGAGCGGGCGGCGGCGGTAGCTAACCCATCGGAGAGCACGAGCTGCCCCTGCCCTCTTACCCCGGCCAAGCTCAGGTTGTCGGTGCTGCCCGTAAAGCGAAAATTGCCGTCAGCCGTGCCCTGAAGATCGGAAGCAAAGGCCGCCATTTGCAGATCTTGGCCCTGCACATTAGCGCTCCACTGGCCGCCCGCCAGACTGGCATTGGTGAGCACGGTGCCGCCGCCAGCTAGGGCGATCGCGCCATTGCCCTGGCCCCGCACCCCCGCCAGCCCAGGATTGTCGAGGGTGCCTGAAAGCTGAGCGGTGCCGCTGGCCACCCCATCTACACTAGCCCCCAGGCGGCGAAGCTGCACCCCCTGACCCCGTAGGTCAGCGTTCCACTGACCATTGGCGAGCAGGCCATCGCCCGCTAGGGTGCCCCCCGCCACCTGCACAAAGGTATCGGTGAAACGCAATTGGCTGCCCGCCAGTCTGAGATTGCCCTGGGCTGGGTAGTCGCCCATGGGGGCGCGCCAGCTAGCCGTGCCGACGAGCTGGCTGACGGGGCCAGTGATCTCGGCCTCAAAAAACACTGGCCCCAGGGCCACCTGGTCAGACAGCCCGTAGGCCTGGCCAATGGTGTCGGCGGGAATGCGATCGCCATTCAGCGCCAGCACCAGCCGCCCCGGTTCGCCAAAAGTAAAAACGCCGCTGCCGGTCAGGGCACCGCCCCCTACAGGCACCGCCAGAATGTTATCAATCTCTAGGTTGGGCGATCGCAGGGTGCCTGTGGCCCTGACTTCGCTGAAGGCTACCCGGTCAACGATGATTTGGTCTTGGGAGATTAGCTCGGTAGTCAGCACCGGCTTGCCCAGAGGCCCAGTCATGGTGACGTCGGCTCCAAAGGTGCCGCTGGCCTCGACCGGCAGGCTTCTGTCCAGCAGTTCAGAGGCTTGGGCTATGGTAAACGGGTTGACCTGGCCGCTGAGATTGTAGCCTTCATCTAAATTGAGGCTGCCCCCAGCGCGGGCGGTCAGGTCGCTCATGCTGGCGGTGACATTCTCAAATTCGAAGGTGCGGCCCCGAAAGCGTACGTCGCCCTGAACATTTTGCAGGGGCTCGGGCAGAATAGGGTGGACTACGCTGCCCTCGTCTACTCGGGCGGTGCCTACGACGTTGGTGGGGATGCCAGCACCGCTTTCAATATCGACCTGCCCGCTGACCACGCCAGCGGGAAACTGCACCGGCAGAGGCTCCTCTAAAAAGGAGTCGACCAGGGGCATGACGTCGGTGGTGCGCGCCTTCTGGGTGCGCAGATTAATGTTGGCCCGCAGACCAGGGCCAGGTACCTCGGTCGGGTCGACCGGAGAATCAGCGGTTTCGCTGGGGGTTTCTTTGGGCGGCGGCAGTAGCACTGACCCGGTGAGATCTAGGTCGCCCCCCTGGGTAGATTCGCCGCTGAGTTTTAAGTCGAGCTGCCGAGTTTCAATGGGTGAATTAGGAGCTTCAGGCACCTCAATGAACGTTTCGTTGAAGTCTAGCTGGCCTTGCAAGTTTTCGATCGCTACCCGCACCGGCTCAACATCACCCTCCACGTAGGGCACCATGGTCAACTGAGAATCTTTGACGTAGAGCTGGTCGAGATTCACATTGATGAATGGATCGCGCTCCGGGTCGCGATCGGATAGGTCTAGATCTATATCAAACCATTCGCGTTCGGCATTCTGCTCCAGGTAAAGCTCGCCCTGCTCTAGGGTCACCGTAAGGGGCAGTTCTCGCCGCCACAAATCCCATAGCTTAAACCGCACCTCTACCGCTGCCAGCGACAGACTATCGGGATCCGTTGGTGTTGGTGGAATTTGAGACGGCCCCAGCCGCACTCCTGATAGACCGACTCGTTCTATCGGCCCTAGCTCCACCGGGCGTTCCAGGGCTTCCGATAGCTCCCTGGCCAGTAAGGGTACAAGGTTATTGCGGCTCCACAGCCAGCCCCCTAGCGCTGCTGCACCTCCCAGTACTAGCAGCGAACCCAGCACTAGGCCCGCCGTGAGCCAGCGTCCACTGCCGCTCGGCTCCGGCTCCTGATGAGACTCTGGTTCTTGAGAAGGCTCTGGTTCTTGAGAAGGGGTCATACCCGTTTACGCCACCGCAGAACACCCACCAATAGTAATGAACTCCCCGCTTTCTGCCTACCACTTCCGATGAACTTAATGGTCGGCGCTGTCTGTAGTGAAACTATGGGGCCTAATCGCGAGGAAACCTGAATCGCCCAGCTTCAGTCCCTTGACTGAGCGCTTCAAGTTGTAGACGACCATCGAGGTGGCTTTGTTCGCGGGGCACCGGCCCGGTAGAGTAAACAAGTAATGCTGTTAGCGAGATAGGGCCATGGTGGTGTACGTGCTGTTGTTCAATGCCCGCACCGATAACGAGGGCATTCATGCCGAAACCATGAACGGGCAAAACATCATCTTGATGTTTGAGCATGAGGACGACGCCATCCGCTATGCCCTGATGCTGGAGGCCCAAGACTTTCCCGAGGCCGCTGTAGAGGGGTTTGACCAAGGCGAAATTGAAGAATTTTGCGACTCGGCTGGGTACGGCTATCGCCTGGTGCCAGAAGGTACTCTGGCTGTGCCTCCCGATCAAACCCTTGAGCAAATTACCTGGAACCCCGATGACCCCGACGCCGTTGCGCCACTGGCCGACAGTGCTGCGCCCACCGACGATAACGGACTTTCTCAAGCTGAGCTAGACCGCATGCGCCAGCAGCTTGAGAAATTGCTTTAGGGTGACGGACAATGCCAACTCCGATCTCAACCTTGGTTGCTCAAGCCCGCCAGGGCGATGCTCGGGCGATCGCCCAGTTACTGACTCCTTCCCTAGCCGCCGGTGTAGTCGCTCGTGGTCAGTGGCGGGGTACCATGCTCCACCTCGATCTAGAGGCCGATACCGCTATCCCTCAAAATCTGGTGGTGCCTCACATCCGCCGGGGCATGATGCGCCTGGGGTTAACGTGCCCGATCGATGGCGTGTGGGTCAGCGGGCGACAAACTGGCGCTGACACCGCCGACTGGCAAGAATCCTTTAGTCTCAAGGGCTCATCTACCCCAACGGATGCTCAGGCGGCTGGAGCGGCTGAGGACGCTAGCGGCACGACATTGAATCCGCCTGCTACCGCAGAGAATGCTGAGTCAACGGGACTGCCTCAGGATTCCTTGGCTGGGATAGCAGTTGCCTCTCCTGTGGACAACTCGCCGCCAGCGCCCCCTATTTCAGACAATGACAGAGGGGGAATATCAGAAACGACCCTGGTCGCGCTGACTCACCTGGTGCCGCTGGTGAGCTATCTGGCGATCGGCAGCCAGTGGCTAGGGGGGTGGCCGCTGTTGTGGGGCAGTTCATTTTTGCTGCCTTGGCGGGTGGTGGTGCCTCTAGTGCTGCTTTTAGTAAAAGGAGCGGGGTCTGCATCTAACCCCGATGCGGCTCCCAATGCTGCCCCAAATTCTGCCTTCGTGCAAAGCCAGGCAAAGGCCGCCCTCAACTTTCAGCTAACGATGCTAATTGCCTGGGTCGTGACCATTGCGCTGATGTTTATTTTGGTGGGCTTTTTGCTGGTGGTGCCCCTGACTCTGGTCGAAATCGTCAGCTGCATTGTGGCGACGATTCAGGCCGCCGAGGGCAAACCCGTCCGCTATGGCGTAGCGATTCGGTTTGTGCGCTAGACCCACCATCCCTTACATTAGCGGCAGTGTATATGCCTTATGGATGCTGCCTGTGACCGCTGATTTTTCCCTGGCTAACCCCGCAGACCCGACCGATCGCGGTTACTTGCTCACCGAGCAAGCCAATCCCCGCAGCGCCCAGCTCGATCGGCTCAGCGCGCTGGAACTCGTCGATCTATTTAATGGCGAGGATCAACGTACCCTAACCGCGATCGCTGGAGCTAGGGAGGCGCTAGCGGCGGCGATCGATGCTGCTAGCGAGGCGTTGCGCCAGGGGGGGCGACTGTTTTACGTGGGTGCGGGCACTAGCGGTCGTCTGGGGGTGCTCGATGCGGCAGAATGCCCGCCCACCTTTTGCACCCCGCCCGATCTCGTGCAGGGCATCATTGCCGGAGGGGCCGGGGCGCTGGTGAAAAGCTCTGAGGGGCTGGAGGATATTGCCGCAGACGGGGCCGCGGCGATCGCCGAGCGCAATGTGCAGTCCCACGATGTGGTGGTGGGTATTACAGCTGGGGGCACGACGCCCTACGTACAGGGGGCGATCGCTGCCGCGAATGGGCGCGGAGCTACCACGGTGTTTATGGCCTGCGTGCCCGCCGACCAGGTGCCCACCGAGGCCGATATCGACATTCGTCTGCTGGTCGGCCCAGAGCTGCTGGCGGGCTCGACCCGGCTAAAGGCGGGCACCGCCACCAAAATGGCCCTCAACATGCTCTCGACGGGAGTGATGGTGCGTTTGGGCAAGGTCTATGGCAATCGCATGGTCGATGTGGCGGTGACCAATACTAAACTGCGCGATCGCGCCCTACGCATTCTCTGCGACCTGACCGACCTCGATCGCGAGGCTGCCGCCGACCTGCTCGATCGCAGCAACCAGCAAGTCAAACTGGCCCTAATGATGCACCTGGGCAACCTCGACGCCCAGGCCGCAGCCGAGCGCTTAACCCAGCACCGGGGGCAGCTGCGACAGGCTTTGGCCGATCGGCCTGAGGGGAAGGTTTAAACCCTGGAAGATAGTTCGGGGTGAGGCGGTTCGGCTTCGTCCAGCCAAGCGCGATCGAGGCAGGTGCCCTCTAACCGGGTGAACCCTAAGGTCGTACTCCGCAGGTTAGCGCCGGTGAGATCGGCACCGCGTAGGTCAGCACCAGTGAGGTCGGCACCGCGCAAATCGGTGTAACTGAGGTTGGCATGGCGCAGATCAGCGCCGATCAGCGTGCTGTAGTGCAGGGTGGCCAGGCGCAGGTCGCCACAGCGCAGGGTGGCCCCCGTCAGGTTGACCCGGCTGAGTTCAGCTCGAATCAAAACGGCCCGAGCCAGGTCGGCACCGTCTAAATTGGCATCTTCTAGATTGGCGCGCCACAGGTTGCAGCCGCCCAGTTTAGCTCCGGCCAGCATAGCCCCGCTGAGATTGATCGACACCAGGTTGGCCTGGCTCAGGTTGATGCCGGGCAGCTCTAGCCCAGGCATCCAGGCTTCGTGGAAGTCGAGGCGGCTAAAATCGCGGCGACCAGCGGCATACAGGTCTAGCACCTGAGCCATGGTGATGGTGATGGATTGAGCATCCATAGGACTGTTTTTACCCATCAGACAATACTCCAACCGATGCTGCCGCTCAGGGACAGCTGATTTCTCACAGGCTTGCGAATCAAGACCTCATCACGTTGCTAATTGTTACACAATTGTAAACTAATGTAACAACTCCTCATTCCGGTTGCAAGCGCGACAAAAAATACCGACTCCGGCTACAGCATCCGTCGGCAGCTTGAAAGTGGCCAAGGGTTTTGCTCGTCTTAGGCCTGAGGGAAAGATTACAGGGATCCACGGGTAGGGCGCTTCATCCTGAGTCGGTGAACCCTGGGCCAGCGGTTTAAGAAAACTCGTTTTGAGCCAGTTTGCGTGCTGGGGTTCCCAGACTGCTCCCAGTTCGTTTGTGACCTACTCGGCGCTGGGTGTCTCAGCGCCAGCTGCCATAGGACCGGGCTGACTAAATAGACCAAACAGGGGGCCGAGCAGCGCCCCAATGGCAAAGCCGCCCGCGTGAGCCCAGTAGGCGATGCCGCCGCTTTCCATGCCGATCATGGCCGGGGCCCCGAGGCTGGCGAAACCGTAGAAGGCTTGCTGCACAAACCAGATACCCAGGTAAAACAAGGCCGGAATTCTCAGCGGTAGAGGGAACGGCCCTAGGGGCACCAGGGTGAGAATGCGCACCTCTGGAAAGCGGAAAATATAGGCCCCCATGACGCCTGCGATCGCCCCACTCGCCCCCAAAGACGGAATCTCTGAACCCATTGCAAAGAACCACTGGGCCAGGTTGGCCAGCACGCCGCACAGTAGGTAAAACACCAAAAACCGCCCATGCCCCATCTGGTCTTCGACATTGTTGCCAAAGATCCACAGGTAGAGCATGTTGCCGGCCACGTGCAAAAAGCCACCGTGGAGAAACTGGCTGGTGAATATCGTCACCCATTCTTCAGCGTTGGGGGCTGAGACTCCCGTGGTGAAGCTGGTGGACAGCTCGTCGGGCACCAAGGCCCAGCTGTGGAAAAAATCGGTCAGTCCGTAGGCGGGCAGGCTGAGCTCGTAGATAAAAATGGCGATGTTGAGCGCAATCAGCCCGTAGGTGACGTAGGGCGTCCGCTGACCTGGATTATAGTCTTTTAGGGGTACCACCAGTGACCTCGCAAATAGTGCTGGAGACAAAGACACTATTGCAGAGTGTTCAAAAAATGAAAATCTGTCTCTGGTGGGCCTTTGCTTCAGGTTTAGCAGCCTGCTGGCAGCAGAATGAACTCAATATGTGGTGCTCGTGGTCAGCAGCCGTCGTACCTGAGAGCAATCTGGATTTTGAATGCGGGGCTTGAGAAGGCGATCGCTGGCAACTGACATAGCTAGACTTAAGCAAGGTTTAAAACCTGCTCCCCCTTATCCGCTCCGGGACGAAGGCTGGAGCCGAAAAGCCAAGGGGAATGCTGTCTGCTCGGCGACACAATTTTCTACACTGGAATGAGGGGCTGGGGCACAGCACTATTTCCAGGATTCACTATTCGTCACCACGCCCTCAAACAGCCATGACTAAACTCTTCACGTCTCGCGCTGGGCTGGTGGTGTCGCTGTCGTTGGGCACGCTACTCTCCTGCTGCATCGGCTCTCCTGGCCCCCAGGGCATTCCTCAGGCCGGCAACGGCGAAGCGGCGGCAGCGGTGCCCGCTGACCCCTGGCATGGAGCTATTGGTGAAGCCAACCGAGCTAGTCAGCTAGCGGCGACGGCCACTACTGCTGACCAGTGGCAACAGGTGGCTGGAGCCTGGGGGCGATCGCTAACCCTGCTGCAAGCTATCCCCACCGATGACCCCCGCCATGTCTTTAGTCAGCGCCAGGCCCGCGAATATCGGCAAAATTTGCTGCTGGCCTACCAAAAGGCCGAGCTGCAGGGGTTACCCCGCGCTTTTCCGGCCCTGGGCAGCGATGTGCTAGACGAGCAGGTCAGTCTCTACCGGGCCTATGTCGCGGCCCAAGGCCCACCCGATGTGCTGATTGTGGGCAGTTCGCGATCGCTCCAGGGCATTGACCCCCAGGTACTGCAACAGGCGCTGGCGGTAGAGGGCTACCCTGGCCTACGGGTATATAACTTCAGCGTCAACGGGGCCACGGCCCAGGTGGTGAGCTTTGTCATTCGGCAGCTGTTGGCCACCGATCTGCAGCCCCGGCTAATTGTCTGGGCTGAGGGCTCCCGCGCCTTTAACAGCGGTCGGTTTGACCGCACCTTTGCCGAAATTTTGGCGTCTCCAGGCTACGCTGCCGTGCAGCAGGGTGCGAAGTTGACCCTGCCAGCCCAGGCTCCTTCCGCCTCTGCCCTCGAAGATCCCGCCGAGGCGTCTGCTGAAACTGCCGCATCCCCTGAAATCGCTGACAATTCTGAAGCTGAAGTGTCTGAGCCCGTCGTTGAAGCTGGGACTGAGCCCGCTGAAGAATCGACTAAAACCCCCGACGACGCTTCAGAAATGTCCTCTGCCACCGCCGTCGCCAGCTACGGAACCGTACCGCTGACCCCAATCAACTCCCAGGGCTTTTTGGCGATTAACGATCAGTTCAACCCGACGGTATACTACCGCCGCTTTCCTCGGGTGCGCGGTCAGTATGACGATGCTTACCGCGCCTTTCGCCTGGAAGGGGTGCAGACCCAGTCTTTGGCGGCGATGACCCAATTTTTGGAGAGTCAAGGCATTCCATTAGTGTTTGTGAATTTGCCCCTGAGTAACGACTACCTAGACGGGACGCGCACGCGCTACGAGCGCCAGTTTCAGCGGTTTTTGCAGAATTGGGCTAACCAGGGTGCGTTTACCCTCGTGGATCGGTTAGAGGAGTGGCGCTGGCAATCTCACCTGTTTGCTGACCCCAGCCACATCAATCGCTACGGGGCGAGAGAGATGGCTCGACTGCTAGCCGCCGATCGCCGCATTCCCTGGCCCCAAGCCGAGTCCCCCGACGAAGCTAACACCCCAACTGAAACTGAGGCGGAAAGCTCTGACGATTCACCTTCAGGCGGAGAGTGATCACAGAGGGACAGCGCTAAGAATCCCTGGTTTTTTGCCACTCGGCTAGATCGCTGGGCGTGTTGACGTTGGCGAACATGGCCTCATCGATGTTGGGGATGGGCGCGATCGCCTGTTGATTCAGCCATGCTTGCAGCGATCGCCTGCCCGTATTCGCATACTGCTCTAGGGCATCTAGTGCGCTGACCCGATAAAACCCGCACAGCGGTTCCCATCGCTGCTGGCGCTTGGGTAAGTAAGCTAAGTATTGCGGTTCCAGATTGTCCAATTGGTTGCGCCAGGTGGCCAACACCGCCGCCGAAAGATTGGGCATATCGCAGGCTAAGGCCAGCACCCAGGCCGGGGGATCTTCCTGCCTAGCCCGCAGAACGCTTAGGGATGTGATCAGCGCCATCAGCGGCCCATGAAAAGTACCGGCCTGTCTTGGACTTGGGGCTTCTACAATAAAACCGACTGTGTTGGGCAAAGCCGGTCGATAGCGATCGGGCCAGGGAGTAACAACATACACGCCATCGGTACATTGCAGCGCGACCCGACAGGTGCGCTGAATTAGCGTTTCGTCACCAACTGCGATCAGGGCTTTGTCGCGCCCCATCCGAGAGCTGCGGCCCCCCGCCAAAATTACGGCAGCCAGGGAGGTCATCTCATCCAGACCCTACGCATCAATTTCGACTCGCTTAGTGCGGACGGCGTGCCCCGCCTTAATCTGTACCTGAGTTTTAGAAATACCCAATGCCTGGGCCAGCAGGACAACTAGCTCTTGGTTGGCCTTGCCATCCTGCGGCGAGGCTTTGAGGTGGAGGAGCCAGCTGCCGTCGTCGAGACAGATGGCTTTTTGCTGCTTGGCGTTAGGCTTAACCCGCACCGTCACCACCGTCATGCTTTGCCCTGAGTGATAGCACCCCGGGCAACCTTGCGCAGCCGGGCGGCATCGGCCCAAACCAGCCCTTTAAAGAAGTAGATAACCCCAGTGAGCAAGGCCAACACCATATAAAACAGACGAATACCCCATCCGGCCCCGTCAAAAATCATTGAAAACACGCCTGGCTCAATGCCGCTGAAGCGGGTGAGCTCGGAGCGAAACCACTTTTGGTCTTCAACCATGCGCTGTAGCTCCGCGACCGTGGCAGGCAGAATGGGCATGCGGGTCGTTGTCGTGTAGTAGCCCCAAAAGCCCTGGCTGCCGCCTTCGCTAGAGAGGGCCTGGTTGGCCAGCGCCGTGATCTCCTGGCGAGACATGCCTGACTCGGCGGTCAGCTGGCTCAGCCACAGGTGATGCCGCAGCCAGTAGCTGCTAAAAAACACCAGCGGTAGCACTACAACCAACACAATTGACTTAATCGCCACGGGAGTTTTAGCGGCTAGGTGACGCGAGGCTGCCCCCAGCCCAAAGCCCAAAAAAGCAAATAGGATAATGACGCTCAGCTCGACAATTTCGAGGCTTTTAAGCCAGCCGCCCAAAATGGGAATGGGGTGCAAAAATGCTTCCGCTGCCCAGGTAATAAAAAACCGTGCGGCCAATACAGCCGCAGTAACGACAACAACCGTCAGCAAATACCGATATACATTGGCTGAGGGGCGCTGGATGGGCATGGTTAGGAATGACGAAAACAGGGCGGGGGCAATAATGCCCCTAATCATAACGATGATTCAATATCTGGCTTTTGATCGAGAAGAAAAGTTAGTTATCTAGACGGTGCTCGAGCTGGCTGACTTTCTCCAGTTGATGAGAGGCAAAGGCTCCTTTTTCGGTCACGATCGCCGTAATTAAACCAGCCGGGGTGACGTCTGAGGCCGGGTTGTAAAATTCTGCGCCGTTGGGAGAGGTGACGCGATCGCCCATTTGGTAAATCTCCTCAGGAGGGTGCTCTGCGATCGCCATACCCTCCCCGCTGGCGATCGTCAGATCAATGGTCGATATCGAAGCCGCCACCACAAAGGGAATGTTGTGGGCTTTGGCCATTAGGGCCAAGCTGTAGGTGCCGATTTTGCTCAGGGTGTCGCCGTTGGCGGCAATGCGATCGGCCCCGGCCAGCACCCCGTGGATCAGCCCCCGCTGCATGCAGTGGGCGGCCATGCTGTCGGTCACCACCGTCACCGGAATGCCCTCCTGCACACACTCCCAGGCGGTGAGGCGCGAGCCCTGAAAGGTGGGGCGAGTCTCGGCGGCGTAGATGCGCTCTAGACGGCCCGCTTGCCAGAGCGATCGCATGATGCCCAGCGAGGTGCCATAGCCCGATGTGGCCAGCGCCCCGTGGTTGCAGTGGGTTAGCAGGGTCAGCTTTGCCGGATTTTCTGGCAACACCGCCATGCCGTGGTCGCCGATGGCGTGGCACAGGCTAAAGTCCTCAGCCTGCATGGCCTGGGCTTCAGCCAAGAGCTGACCCCTAACCACCTCAATGGCCTCGCTGGAGTGGTGGGCCACCGCCAGCATTCTATCCACCGCCCACTGGAGGTGGGCCTTGTCGGGCCGGGTCTGCTTAAACTGGTCGCCGATCGCCTCCAGCCGTTCCCAAAAGGCGATCGGGTCGTCGGTGTGAATTTCGGTCGCCCCCAGATACAAGCCGTAGGCGGCGGCAAGCCCCAGGGCCGAACCGCCCTGGACAATGCCAGAGCGGAGCGATCGCACCACATCGTCGCAGCGGCGAATGGTGACAATGTTGTAGCGCTCCGGCAGCTGCCGCTGGTCAATCAATACCAGATGGTCATCCTGCCAAACTACCGGGTAAACGTGGGTATCGCTAGGGGCCATCATCACGGTTTCGCAGAAATAATAGGGGGCAGCCGCTCATCCAATGACATTTAGTATGGAGGTTTCTCAGCCCCTGTCAATGCTGCCCAGCCCAACCCTCGCTTGCATCCACAGACATTGACCCCAATTCTCTACTTCGGACTGAATCCTATGGCTACGTATTTAATCACTGGCGCAAATCGCGGCATCGGCTACGAATATTGTCGGCAGCTTCAGCAGGGGGGCGATCGCGTCGCGTCCCCGGAGGAGAATCGCGTCATTGCCGTCTGCCGCCAGCCCTCCGATGAACTGAAATCCCTAGACATTCAGGTGGAAACCGGCATTGACCTCACCGACGAGGCCGCCGTCGCCGATTTGGCTCAGCGGCTCAATGGCATCGCCATCGACGTGCTGATCAACAACGCTGGTATGGCCGAGCGCGTCACGCTGGAGAATCTGGATTTTGACAGCCTGCGGCGGCAGTTTGAGGTGAATGCGATCGCCCCGCTGCGGCTGACGGCGGCACTGCTGCCCAATCTAAGCACCGGGTCAAAGGTGGCGATCATGACTAGCCGCATGGGGTCGATCGCTGACAATACCTCCGGCGGCTCCTACGGCTATCGCATGTCAAAGGTGGCTCTGTCGATGGCCGGTAAGTCGTTGGCCCACGACCTCAAACCCAGGGGCATCGCCGTAGCCATTTTGCACCCCGGCTTGGTGCAGACCCGCATGACCGGGTTTACCCCCAGCGGCATTACCCCAGAAGCCTCGGTCAAGGGACTGCTGGCCCGCATCGACGCGCTAACGCTGGAGAATTCCGGCACCTTCTGGCACTCGAATGGAGACGTGTTGCCCTGGTAGCGAAAAATTCTGCTGACTCTATATCTATATTAGAGCGGTGTATTTCAGCATTAGAGCGGTGTATTTCAGCGCCATTACTCCTTAATCCAGGGCTCATTCCAGGGGCCACCGCCGACTTCTAAGCCAGCTTGGGTGCTGGTGGCGGCGATCACTAGATCCAGTCCGCTACCCCGCCGCTGCCAGAGCTTGAGGCTGAGGTCACCCAGGGCGGTGTCGCGACAGCAGAAGGCCATACCCTCGTGGGTGGGTGCCCGCAGCAGAATGCCGGGGAGAGCAGTGGTGCCAGTCACTTCAACCGCGTAATCAGGGCGCTCGCACCGCATGTGCCAAGAGCCCCAGGGGGTGATGTGCCACGTGACGCGGGCATTCCAGGGCACAAATTCGTAAAATTTGCCGCCGTGGTGAACCCCCACCATCGCCACCGACTCCATCCAGGTCAGCACTTGGCGGCGACCGCCCCCAGCCGTGAGGGCCAGATCGGGCACCCCCTCAAACGCATTGCAGTTGAGCCAAAACCACTTCTGCGGAAACGATCGCCCCCAATTTTTCTCGCTGTAGGTCGGAGCCTTGGCAAAGTTATACCGCTGCCCCTGCCACTCAATCCACCCTGTAGCCTGGCCGTGGGCCATGAGAATCTGCCAGCCCGGCTCAAAAATTTGCAGGCTAGAGAGCAGCCCAGCGGTGGACTGCTGCGGCTGCCCGGTGCTCCCCCAGCCATAGACCGGCTCGGTGTGATACTCCCACGCCACAGACCCCATTACCGGATCGTTCAAATAACCCCGGTGCCAGGTCGCCGTCACCTGGTAGCCCTCCGGTACCTGATCCTTAAACTCGGATGACGATAGCAGCCGAGGCCGGATGCTGGTTTCTCCTCGCCAGTGCCCCAGCCCCAAGCCTTCAGTCCAGGCCCAAAACTGCCCTACATCGGGAAAGGTGCGAGAAAAGTAGCCGTCATCTGGGCCTAAAATTTGCGCCGTACCGCCGCTATGGGGCTGACCCCCAACCGGATCCTCAATGGAATACATGAAGGCAAAGGTCTGGCGACTTTCCGGCAGCGTCAGGCGAAAGTACCAGCCCTCAAAGAATCGGTTATCTTTGCCATCCCAGTGGTAGCCGCTGTGGGGAGTTTGAAGGGGGTGGAGGGGCATAGATTATTCTTCAACCCAGCGGGGAACATACTGCCAGCCATCCCGGATTTCGTCGCGAAACTGCTGATGTCCTGGCTGCTTTTCTTCCACCAGCTGCCAAAAGGCGGCGGAATGGTTCATGTGCACTGTGTGGCACAGCTCGTGAACAAAGACATAGTGCACCAGCTCCGGAGGCAAAAACAGCAGCTTGTAGTTAAGGCTGATGTCTTTGTTGCTAGAGCAGCTGGCCCAGCGGGTCTTTTGTCCGCGTATGGAGACGCGGCTAAAGGGCAGGTTGATCACAAAACTCAGCTCTCGCAGCCAGGGGGCAAATTCGGCGCGGGCCTTGCGGCTCAGCCACTGGCGCAGCAGATCGGCGCAGGCGGCGCTGTTGTCTACAGCGCCGCGCAGCAAGAGGGTGTGGGGGCCGCTCTGGGTCATAGCCAGGGTGCGGGTAGTGGCGGGCTGGTATTGGATCTGCCAGGTTTGGTGGCGCGATCGCACCTCGATCTGCCCCGGCTTCTCCTCAAAGTGGTCGTCGGTCAGCCCAGCGGTTTGGTGGGCCAGGCGCTGGCGCGATCGCCACAGCCAGTCGCGCCGCCGATGCAATAGCTCAGGCACCTGGCGCTGGTCAAACCCTAGGGGCACCACGACTTCTACCTGGCCATTGAGATGCACTTTGATCGAAACATGGCGGGCGCGATCGCTCTCCCGAATGCGGTAGTCGGGCAGCGCCGCCGTCTCAGGCGAGAAAAGCTCTAGCTGTTCAGACGAGTCAGCCATGGGCGGCAGGAACACACTATTTTAAATAGCCTGTTCTATCCTACGGTGCTCTAGAAAAGACAGCAAAATTAGCTGGTGCGGTGGCCCCAGCGGGCGCTCCCCACGGGCGCGAGCTGAGAACCGCTGACCCCGGTGAATATCGTCAACGCTCCACAGCCCCAAGTCCAACCCTTCGCTCAGCACCAGCTGCTCCACCGGCACCACCAGCGGCCCGTGGTAGACATGGCGCACCACAGTTTCATCCTCCACTTGCTCAAATAGCGATAGCTGAGGCGCGATGTAGCCGATTTCTTCCTCTAATTCTCGGTACACCGCCGCGTCAGGGTCTTCGCCCGGCTCAAGGTGGCCGCCAAAGAAGGCCCAATGGCCGGGCCAGGCAATGGTAGGAATATCGTCGCGCAGCTGAAGCAGGAAGCGATCGTCTTGGTAAAGGATGGCGATCGCCACCTCAGGTTTAGCTGTCATAGGGAGCATCACTCACTCTATTCATTACTCCTTATACATACAGGTCATTCAAACCCTCATTCCGCGTCATCATTCATGCTCTACCGGCCTGATCCACGTCCTTCGTAGTAAGCTGACGCACCAAATGTAACGCTGTACTTAACACTATTGATGTCGAAATAACTATTTCTAGTCATGGGGATGCCTCCTGATTGGTCACACCACCAGATACATCGCCAGTACTTAGGATTTCGGAAACTCTAAGGTCTCTGCAACTTGCTAAAAATCAAGCGTTGGGCAGCAATAATTAACATTAGTTAATAAAAAGAGGGTGCGATCGCCAATTTGGAGGTATCAACCCGCGCATTTATTGAGTTTTGTTAATAGAACCCTGATTCAGAGATCAATTTTGTGATCAGAGCAATTCTGGAAGCCTCATGAATCAAGGGCTTTCGCAGATTGAATTATTGTAAACCTCGGTCAAAAAGCGTCAAATCGCGAGACTATAATGCTCAAGAGCAATCACCGCCTAAGTATCGGTTGTGCCTGTGAGCTATGGCTCACTTGGGTATAGTTCGACCTAAAGCGATTGATTCTCCATTTGCTTTTGTCTAGAGAGAGGAGAGTCTCCATGACAACTACCCCGCGGGAGCGGGAGGCGAAAGCCAAGGTCATCGTAGATAAGGATCCAGTACCTACTTCCTTCGAGAAGTGGGGTAAGCCGGGTCACTTTGATCGGACCTTAGCTAAGGGCCCCAAAACCACCACTTGGATTTGGAACCTTCACGCCGACGCTCACGATTTCGATAGTCATACCAGTGATTTAGAAGACATTTCGCGCAAAATCTTTAGTGCGCACTTCGGTCACCTAGCCGTCGTCTTTATCTGGCTTAGCGGCATGTATTTCCATGGCGCTAAGTTCTCAAACTTCGAAGCCTGGATGACCAACCCCACGGGCATCAAGCCCAGCGCCCAGGTCGTTTGGCCGATCTTCGGTCAAGAGATTCTCAATGGCGACGTGGGTGGTGGTTTCCACGGTATTCAAATTACCTCTGGCCTATTCCAGATGTGGCGGGCCGCTGGCATCACCAACGGTTTCCAGCTCTACGTCACCGCCATTGGTGCGTTAGTCATGGCAGCTCTGATGCTGTTTGCTGGCTGGTTCCACTACCACAAGCGAGCGCCCAAGCTCGAGTGGTTCCAAAACGTGGAATCGATGATGAACCACCACCTGGCGGGTCTCCTCGGTCTGGGCTGCCTCAGCTGGGCCGGTCACCAAATCCACGTGGCGCTGCCCATTAACAAAATGCTGGATGCTGGTGTGGCCGTGCAGGATATTCCCCTGCCCCACCAGTTCATCTTGAATAAGAGTCTGATGGCTGACCTGTACCCCAGCTTTGCTGAGGGTCTGAAGCCTTTCTTCACCCTCAACTGGGGTGTCTATTCCGACTTCCTCACCTTCAAGGGCGGTTTGAACCCTGTGACCGGCGGCCTTTGGCTGTCGGATACCGCTCACCACCACCTGGCGCTAGCCGTGCTCTTCATTGTTGCGGGCCACATGTACCGCACCAACTGGGGCATCGGCCACAGCATGAAGGAGATCCTAGAGGGCCACAAGGGCGATCCTCTACTATTTGGTGGCAAGGGCCACGATGGCCTGTACGAGAACCTGACCACCTCCTGGCACGCCCAGCTGGCGGTTAACCTGGCCATCCTAGGTTCCCTCACCATCATCGTGGCGCAGCACATGTACGCCATGCCTCCCTATCCGTACATCGCGACGGATTACCCCACTCAGCTGTCGCTGTTTACCCACCATATGTGGATTGGCGCCTTCTTGATTGTGGGTGCTGGTGCCCACGCGTCCATCTTTATGGTTCGTGACTACGATCCGGCAGTGAACATGGACAACGCGCTCGATCGCATGCTGCGCTCCCGCGATGCCATTATTTCTCACCTCAACTGGGTGTGTATTTTCCTCGGCTTCCACAGCTTTGGTCTATACATCCACAACGACACCATGCGAGCCCTGGGCCGTCCCCAGGACATGTTCTCTGACACCGCCATTAAGCTGCAACCGGTCTTTGCCCAGTGGGTACAAGGCTTCCACGCAGCGGCAGCAGGGGCCACCGCTCCTAACGCCATGGCCAGCGTCAGCCCCGTGTTCGGCGGCGATGTCGTTGCTGTGGCTGGCAAGGTGGCGATGATGCCCATGACCCTCGGCACTGCCGACTTCATGGTGCACCACATCCACGCCTTCACCATCCACGTGACTGCGCTGATTCTGCTGAAGGGTGTCTTATTCGCCCGCAGCTCTCGACTGATTCCCGACAAAGGCGACCTGGGTTTCCGGTTCCCCTGCGACGGTCCCGGTCGGGGCGGCACCTGTCAGGTTTCCGGTTGGGACCACGTGTTCCTGGGCCTGTTCTGGATGTACAACTCCATCTCGATTGTGATTTTCCACTTTAGCTGGAAGATGCAATCCGACATTTGGGGCACAGTGAGCCCCGATGGCACGGTGAGTCACATCACCGGCGGCAACTTTGCCCAAAGTGCGATCACCATCAACGGCTGGCTGCGCGACTTCCTGTGGGCGCAAGCCTCTCAGGTAATCGGCTCCTACGGTTCGGCGCTGTCGGCCTACGGTTTGCTGTTCTTGGGTGCTCACTTTGTGTGGGCCTTTAGCCTGATGTTCCTGTTCAGTGGCCGTGGCTACTGGCAAGAGCTGATTGAGTCCATTGTCTGGGCTCACAGCAAGCTGAAGCTGGCTCCTGCTATTCAGCCTCGCGCTCTGAGCATCACTCAGGGTCGAGCAGTGGGTGTGGCCCACTACCTCCTTGGGGGTATTGCCACTACCTGGGCCTTCTTCCTGGCTCGAATTATCGCGGTGGGCTAGGTTTCTCGTCATGGAATCTCCTGGGGGCGCAAGCGCTGCGCCCCTATATACCGCCCTCATGACTCAAATGTCGTACTAGAATCCGTTTTGATTCATGGCAACTAAATTCCCTAAATTTAGCCAGGACCTGGCCCAAGATCCGACCACGCGTCGGCTCTGGTACGGGATTGCCACCGCCCACGACTTTGAAAGCCACGATGGCATGACGGAGGAGAATCTTTACCAAAAGATCTTCGCCTCCCACTTTGGCCACCTGGCAATCATCTTTCTGTGGACGTCGGGCAACCTGTTCCACGTCGCCTGGCAAGGCAACTTTGAACAGTGGATCAAAGATCCGCTCAACATCAAACCGATCGCCCACGCGATTTGGGATCCTCACTTTGGCCAGCCTGCGGTAGATGCCTTCTCCCAGGCCGGGTCTTCGACCCCGGTGAACATCGCCTTTTCAGGCGTGTACCACTGGTGGTACACCATCGGCATGCGCACCAACACCGACCTGTACAGTGGCGCTGTCTTTCTGCTGATTCTGTCGGCGGTCTTCCTGTTCGCAGGCTGGCTGCACCTTCAGCCCAAGTTTCGCCCCAGCTTGTCTTGGTTCAAAAACGCCGAGTCTCGCCTCAACCACCACTTGGCTGGTCTGTTTGGTGTTAGCTCTCTGGCTTGGACCGGTCACCTGGTACACGTGGCTATCCCCGAATCTCGCGGCGTCCACGTCGGTTGGGACAACTTCCTCTCGATGAAGCCCCACCCCGAAGGTTTGATGCCTTTCTTCACCGGTAACTGGGGGGTCTATGCCCAGAATCCTGACACCTCTAGCCATATCTTTGGTACGGCGACCGGGTCTGGTTCTGCGATTTTGACCTTCCTGGGCGGCTTCCATCCTCAAACAGAGTCTCTCTGGCTGACGGATATGGCCCACCACCACCTGGCGATCGCGGTGATCTTCATCATCGCCGGGCACATGTACCGCACCAACTTCGGTATTGGCCACAGCATCAAGGAAATCTTGAATGCTCACAAGCCACCCGGTGGCGGTTTGGGTGAAGGGCACAAGGGTCTCTACGACACCTTGAACAACTCCCTCCACTTCCAGCTGGCTCTGGCCCTAGCTTCCCTCGGTGTGATCACCTCTCTGGTGGCGCAGCACATGTATGCGCTGCCCCCCTACGCCTTCATGGCTCGGGATTACACCACCCAAGCGGCTCTGTATACCCACCACCAGTACATCGCTGGCTTCATCATGGTGGGGGCATTTGCCCACGGCGCGATCTTCCTGATTCGCGACTACGATCCGGCTGCCAACAAAAACAACGTGCTGTACCGCGTGCTGGAGCACAAGGAAGCGATCATCTCGCACCTGAGCTGGGTATCGCTGTTCCTGGGCTTCCACACCCTGGGTCTGTACGTGCACAACGACGTGGTGGTGGCCTTTGGCACCCCCGAAAAGCAGATTCTGGTGGAGCCTGTGTTTGCCCAGTGGGTGCAAGCCTGCTCTGGTAAGCTGCTCTACGGATTTGATACCCTGCTGTCAAACCCTGACAGTGTGACTCAGACCGCCAATGCCGTTTGGCTACCCGGCTGGTTTGAGGCGATCAACAGCAACAACAACTCGCTGTTTCTGACCATTGGCCCTGGCGACTTCCTGGTTCACCATGCGATCGCCCTGGGTCTGCACACCACCACCCTGATCTTGGTCAAGGGTGCGCTGGATGCGCGCGGTTCGAAGCTGATGCCCGACAAAAAAGACTTCGGCTACAGCTTCCCCTGCGACGGCCCTGGTCGTGGCGGCACCTGCGACATCTCCGCGTGGGATTCGTTCTACCTGGCGATGTTCTGGATGTTGAACACCCTTGGTTGGGTGACCTTCTACTGGCACTGGAAGCATCTCGCTATCTGGTCGGGCAACGTGGCTCAGTTCAACGAGTCATCTAACTACTTGATGGGCTGGCTGCGCGACTACCTGTGGCTCAACAGCTCTCAGCTAATTAACGGCTACAACCCCTACGGCATGAATAACCTAGCCGTCTGGGCCTGGATGTTCCTCTTTGGGCACCTGGTTTGGGCCACTGGCTTCATGTTCTTGATCTCTTGGCGCGGTTACTGGCAAGAGCTGATCGAAACTCTTGTTTGGGCTCACGAGCGCACTCCCCTAGCGAACCTGGTTCGCTGGAAGGACAAGCCCGTTGCCATGTCGATCATTCAGGGTCGAGTTGTGGGTCTAGCTCACTTTACGGTGGGTTACATCCTCACCTACGCGGCCTTCCTGATAGCTTCGACATCAAGCCGCTTCGGCTAGGTTGAGCTAGTTAGGTAAAACAAAGAGCCCCGGTGCCATGCATCGGGGCTCTTTGTTTATGAAAGTTTCTTTGTCTGCGGGGAATTCTGAGAACGGTATATCTTGCCCTGCTTTAGTTTGAAAGGACTTTTCTCATCGCACCATGTCAGATCTT
Organism: Phormidium tenue FACHB-1052; assembly: GCF_014696675.1. Lineage (GTDB taxonomy): Bacteria > Cyanobacteriota > Cyanobacteriia > Phormidesmidales > Phormidesmidaceae > Nodosilinea > Nodosilinea tenuis_A. Next base: position 393,444 of record NZ_JACJQN010000001.1, on the reverse strand, counting down.
GACACTTACTACCAGCTATTCGCTCTCAAACCAGGCGCTTCAAAGCAAGACCTGAAGCAAGCCTATAAGCAACTTGCAAAGCAGTGGCATCCAGACAAGTTCGCTAATGACCCTACCAATGCCAGAATTGCTGAGGAAAAAATTAAAGCTATTAATGTCGCCTATGAAATTTTACAAACTCATCAAGTAGGCTCAATTGGGCAGGCTAGCTATGAGCAGACCAGCACAACTATAAGAACTCGAAAGGCAACTCCACAAGAGTCTTTTGATAAAGCCAAATTCTTTGCGAAGAAAGAGCAGTACCCAGAAGCTGCTGAAGAATTAGGCAAAGCAGTCAAGCTTGATTCTAAATTTGCTGAAGCTTATTATTTTAGAAGCCTAGTTTTCTCAGAAATTGGCTTTCGGCATAGAAGTGCGAGTGATTTCATAAGAGCAAGTGAGCTAGGTTTCAATGCAAACAACCTTGATCCAGAAGTTGCTGGAATGTTTAGCATAAAATCTTCTTCTGATAGGACTAGTAGCTATTCCAACCGAGCAAATCCTAAAACCCAACAAAAGCCACCTGAAGTTAAGAAACCTAGCTACTCAGCGACGATTCAGCTTGAGTCTGTCTTTGCAGAAACCTCAGAGCCGATTTGTGCAGTGGCCATTAGTCCAAACCACAAATTCCTCGCTTCGGGCAAGAATAGCGGCGATATCGATCTTTGGAACTACAAAGCAAGAAAGCACTTTTTTTGCCTAAAAGGTCATAGGGTGGAGATCACAAACTTAATCTTTAGCGATGACAATCAATTTCTTTTTAGCAGCAGCCTTGATGGGACTGTGAACCTCTGGAGCCTCAACAATGGTTCTCTAGCCAAGTCGATGCTGATCTGCGATCGCGGAGTTACAGCCTTTGATCTCTGCTATTCACGCAAGTTTATTATCACTGCCGATGCTGCTGGATTTATTCAAATATGGGATTTTCAGCAAAATAAAAAGATTAAACAAATAGTTCGTAAAAAGGCAGTAACCTCTTCAGTCTTCCTAAACTCAACAGGAGATGGGGCTGTTTTTGGTGCTGAAGATGGCACCGTTAATCTCTGCTATGTGTCCAGAGACGGCAGCGTGATGAATTTGAGGGGACATAATGAACCCGTTGAAGCCTTGGCCTTCTCCCCTGGAAAGCAAATTTTTGCGTCTGGTAGTCTGTCCGGTGAAGTTTGCCTCTGGAAATATCCCAGTCGGGAGCCAAAGATCATTTTTGAATCATTCCACCAATCAGTGAATGCTTTGGTCTTTTGTTACAGTGGACAAGTTTTATGCGGCATGGATGACAACGGTCAGCTCATTATTTGGGATGTTGACTTGGGAGCCATATTACACAAAACAATGGCTCATACCGCAGGCAACTCGAAACTAATTTCTTTGTCTAATGATGCAATTCTTAGTGCTCATTCTGATGGCTCAGTTAAAATATGGAAAATACAGTTGAGAGTATAGGTTCATAAGTGCTCATGGTTGGGCTACCTGATAATGGTCAGTTTCTAGAGCAGTATCAGCGAGCTATAGCGGCAGCAAAGCAAGCTAGTGCCACAGAACCTAAAGCAGTAGTAGCCTCCTACGATGCCGCAAGCCACTTGATCGTGATTCGCCTCAACAGTGGGGCAGTGTTTAGCTTCTCGCCTGACATTACTCAAGGGTTAGCTGGAGCATCAGCTGAGGATTTAGCAGCAGTCGAAATAACTCCTTCCGGAGCAGGGCTACACTGGAAAGAACTTGATGCCGATTTTTCTGTCCCAGGTCTATTAGGCGGTCGTTTTGGGACTAGGGCTTGGATGATTAAATTGCAAGAGCAATGGGCTGGTCAGCAAGCTTCATGAAATTGTTGCCCATCTTCCCCTTTCTGGATTGCTGGGAAAAAGCCCTAATTTTTATGAATAGTAATGCTCGATGTACTGATTAATAAGTGTGCTTGGCGATCGCACCCAAAGCAAAATTCATTTTTAACCTCGTTGAATTCACGGGTTAACAAAAACCCCCTAGCTATGGCTAGGGGGTTTGTATATCAGCGATTTTGTAAACTAGCTCAATATGAACTAGGCCAGAAAACCGAGCCGTTGGCCGTTGGCTTTGGCCTTGCGAATAAGCGCTTGGCGCTCTTTACTATCGATGCCAAAGCGGTTGCAGAAGTTGGTAATGGTCTTGGAGTGAAGGGCGATCGCCTGACCCCGCAGCTTATTAAATTTTGGGGTTCCCATGATATTGCGAACGAGCAGAACCATTGGTGCAAACATAGCGCTTCTTCTCCAAAGACTCTTAGAAATTCTTGTAAAACTGGACGAAATTAGCTGACTGCCAAGGTAACTAGCACTAGGGCTGTCACAAAGAGAGTGGCGATCGCGGCTTGCAGCGCGTAGCCTTTCTGCTGCTCGGGCGAGGGGTAGGCGGCGAAATACACTTCAGGCTCTACGGCGTAGTTGTTGAGAATGCCGTTGTCGAGTTGGGTGGTGGTCAACATTGCGAGGCCCTCCTGGGGTGCTGAATGTTTCTTTATGTAAACTAGTGTAACAGCTATGTAACGATACTGCAACAATTTCTTGCATTAATTTTGCGCTTGCGCTAAAGACAGTTTTGGACGCGGTGAGAGGCTAGCTTGGTGGGGCGTCAGCCTATTGCAGGTGCTGGTGTGCCTGTGGAGAGTATGCGATCGCAGCGCAAGATCCTGAAAAGCTGCATCAAAGTTGCGTCATGGCGGGGCGATCGCCGCTGCATTAGGAATTTCGTCACTTACTCTCCAGACAAAGCAGGCCAGTCCACCGCTGAAAGAACAGCGGTGGACTGGCCTCGGTGACGTTAGCCTGGTTCGGATGTGGGGCTAGTTGCTCAATAGCGAGGACAGAAAAAAATCTTCGTTCTGTTGCTAGGCATCTGGTCTAACCCAGCTAGCCCTACTGGATGTCCTGATCAATGCTTGAGCGTTAGGGCTTGGTCTAAGTCAGCGATGAGGTCATCGACATGCTCTAGGCCCACGGAGAGACGGAGCAGGTTAGGGGCGGTTGTCGTGCCCTTCTCAATGGATGCCCGGTGTTCGATCGCGCTGTGGGGGCTGCCAAAGCTGGTGGCGCGGGCAATCAGCCTGGTTTTGGCAGCAACTGCCATCGCTGTCTCCTGATCGCCTTTCACTAAGAACGAGAGTAAGCCGCCGTAGCCCTGCATTTGCTTTTGGGCAATGTCGTGACCGGGATGCTCGGGCAAGCCGGGGTAAAGCACCTGCTCAATGGCGGAGTGTTGAGATAGCCAAGTGGCAAGGGTTTGGGCCGCCTGGGATTGGGCGTGTACCCGCAAGGGCAGGGTTTGCAGGCCGCGCAACGTTAGCCAGCAGTCGAAGGGAGAGGGCACCACGCCGCCAATGGTTTGCACCAGCCGTAGCTGATCGAAGAGTGAATTGGTTTCGCGGGTTACGACTGCGCCGCCAATCACATCCCCATGGCCCGCCAGGTATTTCGTCGTGGCGTGAATCACAAAGTCAGCCCCCAGGGTAAGCGGGGTTTGCAGCACCGGGGAAGCAATGGTGTTGTCGCAGGCTAGATACGCATTGGCCTGGTGGGCCAAGTCGGCCACCGCTTGAATGTCGGTGACCGCCAACTGAGGATTGGAGGGGGTTTCGATCAGCAGCAGGCGTGTGTTGGGGCGCAGAGCCTCGGCCACCGCCGCCAAGTCTGTCGTATCTACCAGGGTATAGCTCAAGCCCCAGGGGGCAAAAATCTGGCTCAGCATTTGCTGCACCCCAAAATAGACGCTCTGGGGTGCAATCACATGATCGGCTGGGCTGAGGGCTTGCAGCAGGCTAAAGGTGGCGGCAGACCCGGAGGCAAAGGTGGCGGCTTCTGCCCCTTTCTCTAGCGTAGTCAGGGCGGTTTCGAGGGCGTCGCGGTTGGGGTTGCCGCTACGGCCATAGACATAGCCTTTGGGATAGCTGCCGTCGCTATCCCGCTCAAAGGTGGTGGAGAGGTGAATGGGTGCTGTTAGGGCTCCGGTGGCGGGGTCAATGCTGCTGCCGCTGTGAATGGCCTGGGTCTCTAGGGAAAAGGGCGTGGCATCGGGAGACATAGAATTAGGAAAAATGGGTTGCCCTCGATTTTAGGGGTGTTGGCCGAGGCTTGCCATAGAGCGATCGCCCCGCCAGCTATCCATTTGCCCCATCCTGGGCACTCTGAACCTAGCTATATCAGCCATAGACTGGGACAACCACCCATCTGTGGCTCCATAGCCCCTTTCCCATCCACTCCCCAACTCCCCTACCCCCACGCCTTCTTCTCCCCCTGCTTGATCGTCCTTTTGCCACCCTTGTTATGGATGCCCTCGTCACCTCTGCCCTGGTTTTTCTGTTCGGTGCCGCCGTGGGCAGCTTTCTCAATGTGGTGATCTACCGAGTGCCGGCGGGGCTATCGCTGCTGCGCCCACCCTCTCGCTGCCCCAAGTGCCATACCCAGCTCCAACCCTACGACAATGTGCCAGTGCTGGGCTGGCTCTGGCTCAAGGGGCGCTGTCGCTACTGCCGCACGCCTATTTCTCCTCGCTACCCATTAATTGAGGCGTTGACAGGGGCGCTGTTTTTGGCGACGTTTTGGCTGGTTGGCCCCACCTGGCTCACGGTGGGTTATTGGCTGCTGCTGAGCTGGCTGGTGGCGCTGACGTTTATTGATGTGGATACCCTGACGCTGCCCAATTCCCTTACCCAGTCGGGGTTGCTGCTCGGTCTGGGGGTGAAGTTTTTGCTGCCGCTGCTTCAGGGTGAACCCTGGCCTAGCCCGATGCAAAGCCTGCTGGGCGGCATATTGGGAGCGGTCTTGGGCATTTGGATTTTTGACTTGATTACCCTGTTTGCCTCGGCGGCGTTGGGCCAAACGGCAATGGGGGGCGGCGATGCCAAACTGGCAGCCATGCTGGGGGCGTGGCTGGGCTGGCAGGGGGTGCTGCTCAGCGGCTTTTTGGCCTGTGTGGTGGGGGCGGCGGTGGGGGGCGGCGCGATCGCCCTCAAACTTATCAGCCGCCGTCAGCCGATGCCCTTTGGCCCGTTTTTAGCGATCGGTGCCGTAATCACTGTGTTCTGGGGGGAGGTATTAATTGGGGCTTACCGGACGCTGTTTTTCCCTACCCTTTAAGGTCTATCGTCTACATCACCAGGGTGTACCACTGAATATCAGGGGGATGATGAACCAGTTTGGGAATCTTGTGCATAAACTCGTCCCTATAGCCCGATTGCCCACCGTGAAACAACGACCGCAATTTTTTAAGCATGTCCTGTTGCCATTAGAGATCACATTGCAATGGCGGGACAGGATGGTTGCTTTGGTTCTAGGATTAGCTCTGACTTGGGCTGTTTACCCGACCTGCGCCCTGGCTGCTACCTGGCAGGCGGTGGCCGAAGCCAGCCAGGGTCAGCAGCAGCAGTTTGTCGATATCGATTCTATAGAGCCTCTGGGACGGGGGCATGTGCGGGTGGGCAGCTACTACGTCGATCGCCGCTCTGGACGGTCCCAGCGCACTGATTATTTGACCGAGTATGACTGCGATCACCGCCGCTTTCGCGATGTCGAGTTTGATGGCCCTGTGGGCAGCAGTGGCTGGATGCCCGTTGCCCCCGACCCCTTAAACTCTGCGGCGATGGAGTATGTCTGTGAGGCGATCGCTCAAAGAAAGCCACACTAAGCATTCTGCGGAGGTCGTGCCCGGCGCGAAATCCTTGGGGCCGACTATCTGTTATGAACCCACCACCATTACTGAGACTGTTGCCCCGGCAGCAATCAGCTTCGTCCCCACCGGCACTACCGCCATAGCGTTCGTTCCTGCTAGGTTGATCAAATTTCCAGAGTTGTGGCCGCCCCCTGCCAACGTAAACTCGTAACCCTGGGTAGTCGTTTCAAGCTTGCCCCACAGATAGGTTTCTCGCTGGCCCCCGGCCTTGAGCGCATCGCGAGTCGTAGCGGGCACGAACGTTGGCCCCCAACTGTTGGCCAGGCCCGATCGCTTCCGCAGCGCTGGAGCCACAAATCGCCAAAAGGTCACCAGGGCTGACACCGGGTTCCCCGGCAGGCCAAAGTACAGCGGCGCAGTTCCCCGCTCTGCTGGAAAGGTCGCCACCGTGAGGGGTTTGCCGGGCTTTACCGCCACCGAGCGAATATGCAGTGTTGCCCCCAACTCCGCCAAAATTTCATCTACATAGTCGTAGTCGCCGACGGAGACGCCCCCAGACGACACGATGACATCCGCCTGGGCCAGCGCTGACTGAATTGCAGCCCTCAGCGCTTGGGGCTGATCGGGCACAATACCCAAGGGTAGGGGAATCCTCCCCGCCTGCCGCACCAGGGCCGCCAGCGCGTACTGGTTAGAATCGACAATCTGCCCTGGCTGAAGCGGCGCATCGGGCATCACCAGCTCATCACCCGTAGAGAGAATCGCTACCCGAGGTTGGGGAAACACCGGCACCTGAAGACATTGGGCTGAGGCCAGTACCGCAAGTTCTGGCCCACCAATGGAGAGGCCGGGGGCCATGAGCGCTTCGCCCGCCCGGCAAAAGCTACCCCGGTGGCGCACAAACTGCTGCGGCTCTGGGGTTTCTAACACCAAAACACTATCGCCCTGGCGCTGGGTAACCTCTTGAATCACGATGGTGTCGGCTCCCGCAGGCAGCATGGAGCCGGTGAGAATGCGGGCGGCTTGGCCGGGGCCGACGGGGAGCGTAGGCGATCGCCCCGCCGGAATTGTCTCCGTCAGCGTCAGCAGCTTGGGCCGCTCAGCAGTGGCTTCCTGCACATCCTCATAGCGCACGGCGTAGCCATCCATCGCCGAATTATCCCAGTGGGGAAAATCGAGCGGGCTGGGGATGGCTTTGGCGAGAACGCGACCCAGGCAGTCATCTAGGGAAACCTGCTCTACCTCAGTGGGCGGCGGCACTAAATCGAGAATTTTGGCTTCGGCCTCGGCAGCGGGGAGCATGGGGGAAGAAAATTTTGGATTGGCGATTTTGAATTTTAGCGCGTAGCTAGAAGTCGGGGCGGGTGATGAGGCAGCTGAGGCCCAGGGCGACTGACCCGGCTAGGGTGGCGGCGGCTGAGGCGTCGGTGCCCACAAACACCAGCAGGCTATAGAGTCCTAGCCCGACGCTGGCTACCAGGCCCAGAGGGGTGGTGAGAAAGTCTAAGAACTCCAACAGCCCTTCGAGAAATCGCAAAAATTCAAGCCAGCGTGCCAGGAGAGACATAGGGGGTTACCGATTAGGTAGCGTTGGCCAAAATGCTAAAAAATCAGCTTAGGGAACTACTTCTAGAATAACTGTCGTAGCTTTAACCAAACGCTTTTGGCCCCATATTCCTCAAACTTTCCTAAGTAAAGGTTTGGTTCAATAAAGGGCTTGCATGAGACGCTTGCGGTAGGTGAGGGTAAGCGGGTCGCTGTCACCCAGGAGTTTAAAGACGGTGAGCATGGCCTTGCGACCGGCGTCGCTGCGGTAGGTGCGATCGCGCTCCACCACCCCCAAAAGGCCCTCCAGGGCAGCGGCAAAATCGCCCTTTAGCGCCGCCTGGCCAGCGGCCCTGTAGGCGACATCCAACTCAGAGTCGCCCAGGTCGGTTAAAGATTGGCGCAGGGTGAGCAGGCTGCGGATGCCGTCGGCTTGGTCGGCGGTGGCGCGATCGCTCGGGTCAATCAAATCTAAATACTGGCTGGCCAGGGCATCATCCCCCTGCACCAGATAGACCTGGGCCGCCTTGAGCAAAATCTGACCGTTGTTGGGGTAGCGGGTTAGCAGCGTGGCCAGGGCTGGATAAATTTCTGTTTTGTCGCCGCTGGCTTGGGCGGCTTCAAAGGCCGCCAGGTCTTGCTCCAGGGAGGATCGCAAACCGAGGCCAGCCAACAGTTCCCGCAGCTGCGGCTCGGGTAGCACCCCCACAAACCCCTCCTGCACCTGCCCCTGGCTGACAATGCGCACGTCGGGCACCCCTTCCACCTTAAATGCCTTGGCTAGCTCAGGGTTGGCGTCAATATCAACCTTGGCCAGGGTGAAGTCATACTCCTGGGCCAGCTTTTCGAGCATGGGTTTGAGCAATTGACAGGGGCCGCACCAGGTGGCAAAAAAATCAACCAGCACCGGCTGCTCAAACGACGGTTGCAGCACCGCTTGCTCAAACTCGGTTTGATTCACAACAATAGACTGTCCCATCAAATACCTCAGCGGGGGCTAACAAACAGGTCATAGAGCGACAGCAGCACTTCTACCACAATCAGCAGCACCACATACCACTCCAGCCGCAGGCCGGTCTGGTGCCGCTGGAGATCGAGCACGGTTTCGGTAGTGCGGCTGACCAGGTCGAGCTTGCGCTCTAGGGCCGAGTGGCGATCGCGAATCTCGTACTCGTCTTCCAGACGGTGGTAGAGGTGGTCAAGCTCAGGATATTCCCACAGCAGCTCGGGCTTGTCGACGATTTCGACTCGACCCACAATTTTGTGCTGAATCATCAGCGTTTGGCCAATCTGCTTGAGCAACTGGTCGCCCTGAATGCTAGGGCGGTGCTGGTGTTGCAGCTCCATAGCATAGGGTTCGATGTGGTCAAACACAGCCGCCGCGCCGATTTCGTAGTAGGCCAGCACCACGCTTTTCGCCATCACATCGGCCACCAGGTGTAGCCGCAGTCCATCAAGGGACGACAAAAAAATCAGGCCATCCTGCACTTTGCCACTGCTGTTGGGGGCTAGGCGAATGGTGGCGGCTTCGGTCTCAGGGTGGTCAATGGGGTTGGCAATGTGGAGTCTGAGGCTGGTAATAAAAGCCTGTTCTGCGGCGGCGGAAAGGCCAAACAGCACCACGGCACCGTAGCTAAACAGCACCCCTTGCCCGCCCTCGCCAACGGGCACCACCAGTGGCGAAGACGGCACCAGCGCTGAGCTGCGAGGTTTGCTCAGGGCACCTAGATCAATACTTTGACCCAAAAAATAGGCGCGTACAGTCACATCGTCGGTGCGATCGGAGGCTGCCGTAGCCGTCTCTGATATAGAAGTAGTCATGGGAAGTTAGGGTAGAAAACAGGCGATATCCGGCAGCCTAAGGACAGAGTCTCACTCCTTCGGCTGGTGTTGAAAACTGTTGCAGAACGCCGATACTAGAGAAATGTTCCTCACATCCCATCGTAGGTTATGTTAAAAACTGGCATGGGTTGACATCAGGTAGCGATACGGCAATGTCCTCAGCTACCCTCTGTTCTAGGGGTGCAGGCTAATGGGTGCTGTTATCACCGCCATGGGCGGTTCGGGTATTGTGACGTAGGGCCGCAGCCATGAAGCGTGTGGTATTTATTCTTGGGGTTTTAGAAGACGAAGACGTTGACTGGCTGATTGATGCTGGTCAGCGTCGAGAACTGCAACCGGGAGAGGTGTTGATTCGTGAGGGTGCCGCCTGCGACGATATTTTCCTCATTCTAAACGGTAGCCTGGAGGTTTCGGTGGTGGCAATGGGCGACCAACCCATTGCCCAACTGGCTACCGGTGAGGTGGTTGGCGAAATGTCGTTTGTTGACGGTCAACCGCCCTCTGCGACGGTCACTGCCCTCGAACCCGGCATTGTGCTGGCAATTTCCTGTAGTCAGCTGCGCCACAAGCTCCAGCAAGATATGTGGTTTGCCTCGCGCTTTTATCGAGCTTTGGCCATTTTGCTCTCTAGCCGCCTGCGTAGCACCGTCAAGCATTTACAGGGCGAACACTGGCGTCCTGTGACTAACCCCAACGATGCCGGGCTCGACGAGATGGGCGATATGCTCTCTATGGGCAACATCCGTTTTGACTGGATGCTCAAGCGTCTGCGCAACGTTAACTCTAACCCCTGGGAAGAACTTGAGGTGGACTCTGCCGACTAGGGCTCTTCCCAACATCTAACCTCTAGGAATTTGCCGTTTAGCTCCTTGGCTGGAGCGATGGGTCAAGCATTTTTACGGATGCGGCTCACATCTATCACCTAAGAAAGATTCTGCTACCATTCAGGCAAGGCAACTAGGGGGTAATATAGAGCAACCGTTGGGCGCACTCCCATGGCTATGCCCCTCCTGGCTAAAGGTAAGCTGGCGTAAGTAAGCTTAAGTTGGGCTGTATCTGCGGTGGTTAAGACTGGCTCATGGGAGCGATCGCGGCGATGGGGTGGGTTAAACGCGATCGGCTCCACGTTCCCCTGTTGATTAAGGTCGTCGTTCCACTTTCAACCGATTCTGAGCTCCGTTTTTGCTAGTGACAGCGCATGCCACTCCACACCAAACTCAGTAATATTCTCGGCGTTGCTGAATTGAGGAATGAATCTGCAAAAGCAACGGTTGCTGCATCGGCTCCCCAACCCCCCAATTTTGGGGGACTTTGAGGTTGTCTGGTTCCCCCAGAATTGGGGGATTAGGGGGGCAAATCATACTGCTGATCAGCAACGCCATATTCTCATTGTTGAAGATAGTAAAGGCCGCCGAGAAATTGTCTTGGATGGGTCGGTATATTCCATTGGGCGAGATCCTAAGTGCGACATTCGCTTGTCGTCGCAGTTTGTGTCGCGCCACCACGCTACCCTGGTGCAGTTGCCCAAGGACGACGATACGTTTTACTACCGCATCGTTGACGGCAACCTAAAGGGCAAACCCAGCGCCAACGGCATGTTAATCAACGGTCGCAAGCTCCAGGCCCACGACCTCAAAAACGAAGATGAGATTGTGTTTGGCCCCCAGGCACGCGCCATTTACTACCAGCTCAAGCGCGATAGCCAGTCAACTCTGCCTCCTGACGAGTTTGACATCACCCTGATTAGCCCAAACATGGTGGAAGAGGGCGACGAGGAGTCAGATAGTCTGGATGATGATACCGAGATCTAGCCCATCGCCCTGGGGGGGATTTGAATGCCTAAGCCCTAGACTAGGGCCACAATGGCCTGGTTGACGGCGCTGAACACCTGCTCGCAATGATTGTTGTGGCGGAGAGGCAGTTCTTGGTTGCTGACTACCAGGTTTACCGAGGCTGCATCGGCAGCTACGGTAGGTGGGCTGATCAGCACCTCAATGGTGGTTAGCTGAGCCAGTGAAACCTGTCCTGGCTGTTCTTTGGCCATTAGATAGTCGCTGGTTTCGTAAACCATATTGAGCCCACAGGCTTGCAGCGAGCTAACAATGGCATCGCGCAGCCGAGCGGTGGTTGCTGAGATAGGAAGTGTGTTGGTATACCGGGCCATAGGCGTCCTCGCTGAGACCATCTTAACTACAAGTTAGCGCATGGTCATGGCAGGCATGTTTTGACAAGCCCACGCTGAGCTGCACCCTTGACCTTACTATGCACTAGTCCGGTTTGTATCTTAGTCTATACCATAGCTTGCTAGGGGGCTGGGCTGTCCCTAGGGTCGATAGCCCTCTTGTCTGTAAGCTAGAAAGGCAATATCGAGACGAACTATGTCGGGTAAGCTGCTGGTGTTTGAAGGGGTGGAGGGCTGCGGCAAATCGACCCAGCTAAAGCTCCTGCATAGCGCTCTAGGGAAAAGCGATCGCCTCCAGCAGCTCCAGCAGCAGGGCCTAATTTCCCAGATTCTCGCCACTCGCGAGCCAGGGGGCACGGAGCTGGGCTTGGGCCTGCGTCAGCTTTTGCTGGGCTACCACGGTGGGGCGGCGATGGCCAGCCGGGCTGAGCTGCTGCTCTACGCTGCCGATCGCGCCCAGCATGTTGAAGAATTGATTAAGCCTGCTTTGGCAAAGGGCTGCTGGGTGCTGTGCGATCGCTACACCGACTCCACCGTGGCCTATCAGGGCTACGGGCGCGGCCTTGACCTAGGGCTGATCGACCAACTCAACCAGGTCGCTACCGGGGGCCTGGTGCCCGATCTCACTCTGTGGCTCAAGCTCGATGCCGCGACTGGTCTGGCCCGTACCCACCAGCGCGGAGCCGCCGATCGTATGGAGCAGGCTGATCTGGCCTTTCACCAGCGGGTGCAAGGGGGCTTTGAGGCCTTGGCCGCCCAGTATCCAGAGCGGATTGTGGCCATTGATGCAACGGGGGCTGTCGATGCCGTCGCCGCCGAGATTTTTGCCGTTGTGGAAGGGTATTTGCAGCAGTGGTACGCCCCCAGTTTGACGGCCTAGTGGGCCAAGACACCGCCGTTGCCCTGCTCTACCGCGCGGTGGAGCAGCAGCGGATAGCCCCCGCTTACCTGTTCGCTGGCCCCCATGGAATTGGGCGGCGGTTAGCGGCTGAACGCTTTGCCGAGATTTTGTTGCTCCCCGATGGAGCGGCACCATCTTCTACCCTGCGACGACGCCTAGCCCAGCGCAACCACCCCGACCTGCTCTGGGTAGAGCCTACCTACCTTCACCAGAGCAAGCTGATTGCGGCCTCCCAGGCGGCTGAGGAAGGGATCGCGCGCAAAAGCCCCCCCCAGACTCGACTAGAGCAGGTGCGGCAGATTGCCCAATTTCTCAGCCGTCCGCCTCTGGAAGCCTCCCGTGCCGTGGTGGTGGTCGAGGCGGCAGAAACTATGGCCGAGGGAGCCGCCAATGCTCTATTGAAAACCCTGGAAGAACCGGGGCAGGCGACGATTATTTTGCTGGCCCCTGGGCCACAATCGCTGCTGCCTACCCTGGTGTCGCGTTGCCAAACGATTGCCTTTCAGCGCTTGAACACGGCGGATATGGCGACGGTGCTGGAACGGGTAGGGCAGCCCGAGGTGCTAGAGCAGCCGCAGATTCTGGCCATGGCGCAAGGGAGTCCGGGGGGGGCGATCGCGGCCTACCAGCAGCTTCAAACCATCCCCGCTGACCTGCTTACCGCTCTGCATCAGCCCCCCCGCAGCCTGCGCGAAGCCCTAGAACAAGGCCGCCAGGTAGCCAAAATGCTGGATACCGAATCGCAACTCTGGCTGCTCGATTACCTACTCAACTGGTACTGGCAGAGCTACCCAACCGAAAGCCAGAACTGGCTACCTAAACTCGAAGCTGCCAAGGGCTACCTACGCCGCTTCGTACAGCCTCGCCTGGTATGGGAGGTAATGTTTATGGATTTATTTCAGTCTTAATGATATTTAGATTTTTGTACACTAACAGCCTGTGCTGTTATTTCTTATCATTCAGCTAGGCGACGTGATGGATAGAACTAATGGAACAAATTGCTAATCTCCATATCGAAAAACTCCCTGAAGGAGTTTATTTAGCCACATCCGATGATATTCCTGGCTTAGTAGCTCAGGGGCGTACCGTGGCTGAAACTATTGAAATTGCGCGTGATGTTGCCAAAAAATTGTTAGAAGCCCAGTCAGAACGACAAAACACTATTAATCTCACCAATGTCGGAGACAGTTTTGACTATCCTCTCGTTCTCGGAGTCTAATGGGTCGCCTGGCTGGATTTAAGTATCGTCAAGTTGTAAAACGACTTAAACAATTGGGCTTCAAGTTTGATCGCCAGGCTGCGGGTAGCCACGAAATCTGGCAAAATCCCGAAACTAAGTGCTACACCACTATTCCAAACCATCCTGGGGATCTGCCCGAAGGAACGCTCCGAGCCATTTTGAAACAAGCAGAGATTACTCCAGACGAGTTTCTCCGTTGAGTCCCAGCGAGTCTTCAATAGGTTACTGTTTTAGTCCTCTTCTACCATGAGTCGCCAGCGGATGGTTTGGGCGGTGACGCTGTCGATTTCGCCCAGGCGCACCTGGATGGTTTCGCTGGTGACGGGGCCGAGGGCGGTGAGTAGAGCGCGCAGGTTGGGGGTGCTTTCGCCGCTGTCCACAAACACCCGTTCTGCCAGTTGGTTGATGCGCTTCCAGGCGGTGAAGAGTTTGACGGCGGTCTGCTCGATCTGGGCGGCCTGGGCCACCATGTCGGCGGCAGAATTGAGGCAGCCTACCCGCAGGGCTTCTTCGAGGGCGAGTTCTAGGTCAATGCCGCTGGCTTCAAGCAGTTGCACCTGGTTGGCGGAGGCCAGATACTTGGAGAGGTAGCGGGCTTCGGCGGTGACTTGTTTTAGGGTATCGAGATCGGGGTTCAGCTCAACTTCGGTTTTGAGGGTGCTTTGGTGGACGGGGGGCAGCTTTTCCATCTCCTTGACCAACGGCGCGATGTAGCGGGTGGGGATGGTGTTGTTGGCGGCTTTTTCTCGCAGAGATTCAGGGATGAGATCTGAGGTCATGGCGGCCCATTCGTTGGCGACCTGGCGCACTTCGCGGCGGGTAATGTGGTCGCCTTTGCGGGCGGAGTCGCTGACGAGCTGCTGCACTTCGGGGGCCGATTTGGCAGTTTCAACGAAAGCGCGTTTGCTGAACTGGTTGACTTCTTTGGGGGTGAGCATGCCCGCATCGAGCAATTGGTCGGCGCTCTCGGCGAGTTCGATCAGGTTGTAGGCGTGGCTTTTGGTGATTTCACGATCCTTGAGCCAGTTGAGAAAGCCGGTGCCGCGCCCGTCGCCGCCCTTCTTTTCGCGATCGCGCACCGTCCGCAAGATTCTGCCCCGCCAGATATCGGTTTGCAGGTCGAAGCGATCGCACACCTGCCAGGCCGCCTCCATCTGCTGGTTAAACTCATAGTCAGAGATTTTTTCGTCGGTGGGGTCGGGAAGGGCAAAGGTCAGCTCCCCGGCCTGCATCGCTGACTCAATTACCTCAGAAGAATAGGGCATTGCCGCCGTCATACCGTTGTTACTCTTTGCGCACAGGGTGTTTATTCTCCCACGTCTGTCGGCGTTACCGCGCTCTGGTTGAGGACTGGCCCAGGTCACCAGCGCGATCGCCCTGGGGCTTACCCCACAACTGCCAACCCAATAATTTGTCAGTCGGTTGAGTCTGTCGAGGATTTCCTCAAGCCAGGGCTATAGAACGTGTCTGGAACCCCTTCGATAAGCTTCGTGAAAGCCGTCGCGAGGATCAATTTTGTGGGTGGTAGGATGGCCGGGTGAACCCTGAAATTCGACCTTAAAAAGCTATATAAAAGGGATCAGGACTGTCCATGCCATCAAACGTGTTGCGCAAATTTTCTTTCGGAGCGATTCGCAAAGCGATCCCTGTGGGAATCGCGCTACTCTCTGCGGGGTCGCTGTCTATAGCCCCGGCCCTCGCTCAGGAAACCCGGACTCTAACCGAAAATCCAGTTCTGATTCGAGGCTGTCGTCAGCTCAACCGAGCCACTGAAGTTTTTGACAACTCCACGCTAGGGCCGATCGCAACCCGCATCGGCACCCTACAGGCTGGCACCCAGGTCAGCCTAACCGGGGCAACCTCCCCAGGGCGAGCACAGGTTTTTCTGAGAAGCGGTGCCCTGTCTTCGACACAGCCCGTAGGCTGGATTAATGCCAGCGTTTTGACGGCTTGCGGTAGCACTCCGACTCCTCCGCCCAAAGCCTGCTTTAGGGCCGATCGTGAAATGGTGGTTAGATCTGGCCCCACAGTCGGCTCTAGCGCCGTCGCTGGCTACAACATCGGCGACACCGTAATTGCCAGTGCCAACCCACCCACCCAGCAAACCGCCACTGACGGTCGTCGCTGGATGCAGGTGACTATCTATAACGGCAGTACCGGCTGGATTGCCCGGACTGGCACCAACGGCATCGGCAACAACATAACGCCCATCACCTGTCCTTAGATGGCCGCAGGCGCTTAGCCGTTCAAAACGTTCAAAACCCTCCTTCAACATGAGTCGAAGGAGGGTTTTGTTCTGCATTTAGGCTCTCAGCCTTCAGAAGCTCAAGCCTTGATCAATTGAGGCTTTGGGTTGCCCTACTGACTACTCAGCCAGCCGCTCAACAATCGCCTGTTGCAGGGTGGGGTCTTGCTGAGCCTGGGCCATAATCAGCTCAAACTCTTCAATGCTCAGCGATTCAGCCTCAATGGCGGCCTGCATTTCAGTTCGAGCGCCTTCGCGCAGGGTCGCAACCTGTTCAGCCGCCGCCGCAAACTGCTCGGCTTGCTCCGGCGGAACTTCGGCGGCAGCTTCGGGAGACTGCTGCGATGCTGCGATCGCATTGTAGTCATCCACCGTTAGCCCCTGGGCCTCTACAGCGGCAACTAGGTCGGCCTGCACTGCCTGCTGAATGGTTTGAATGGCCTCATAGGCATCAACAAACTGATCGATTTGGGTTTCAGACACCTCTGCTGGGGCTGCTTGGGCTGGGGCTGGGGCTGGGGCCTCTTGCTCCTGGGCTACGGCGGCGGCCGGAACACCCAGCAACAGGGTGGCGGCCAACAGGCCTTTGAACAGTGTGGAAGGTTTCATGAGCGATGATCCTCGCATATCGTCAAGCGCAAACCTCGCTGGGGAGATTTGCACCAGGCACCGCGTTGGGTGCCCATGGGTTGACACCCTAGGGGGCAATCATGACAGCGAGATGACGGCCCTGTGACGATAGTGTGACCCCCGCAGCTGCTAAAACGGTGAGGCTCTGTACCCGTGAGGCTGTTGGAGAAAATGCCGATCAGCGATGCAGCTGTGGGGCGATCGCCCGCCGATCGATGGCAAAGCTAAGATGGCTAGAGTCGGTGGCTGCTGCCTCCAGGCTGGGTTGAATGGCTGATGGCCTCGTCTGTTTTGGTGTTGTTTTAAAGGTCTCTATGGCTAACTTCGAAATTATTGAGCGAGAAGAGTCGCGCCTGGTCAAAGTGACCTTAAACAATGAGACGGTGCGCACGGAGTCAGGGGCATTGCACTATATGCGTGGCGACATCACCATGCAGTCTAAGACGCCCTCGGCGGGTGGCTTTCTCAAGTCATTGGCCACCGGAGAAAACATCTTTCGCCCTACCTACACGGGCACTGGAGAGCTGTACCTAGAGCCTACTCTCTCTGGCTTTCACATTCTTGACCTGGCGGGCAGCGAGTGGACGTTAGACCGGGGAGCTTATTTGGCCAGCGACGGCAGCGTTGAGGTGTCGGTAGAGCGCAATAAGCTGATCACGGGCCTAGTGGGTGGCGAAGGGCTTTACCAGACCAAGGTCAAGGGCGTGGGCAAGGTGGTGATGGTGGCCCAAGGGCCGGTGGAAACCATTGAGCTACGGCGAGAAAAACTGGTGGTGGACGGTAACTTTGCGATCGCCCGCAGCGGCCCCCTCACCTACCGGGTCGAAAAAGCTACCAAATCAGTGCTGGGATCGATGACCTCTGGGGAGTTTTTGGTCAATATCTTTGAGGGCACCGGCACCGTGCTGCTGGCCCCCATTCCCTACTGGAAGGTGCTGATGCTGCGCCAGGTGACGGCTGCCGCCGCCTCGAGCGCTTCGAGCTGAGGCGGGCATTGTTGCATTGCTGCCGGTGACACGCTGAACCAGTGTCATACTAAATAGGCAAAACCCCTCGGCTACTGATGACTGATTTTCTCGCCCTGCTCAACCCCGCCCAACGCCAGTCTGTCGAGCACTACTGCGGCCCGCTGCTGGTGGTGGCCGGGGCGGGTTCGGGCAAAACCCGGGCGTTGACCTACCGCATCGCCAACCTAGTGCTCACCCACAAAACCGACCCCGACAACATCCTCGCGGTGACCTTTACTAACAAAGCCGCCAAGGAGATGAAGGAGCGCATTGAGGTACTGTTTGCCGAGCAGGATGCCCAGGCTCGCCACGGTAAATCGCTCTCTAGCCTGCCGCAGTATGAGCAGACCAAGCTCAGATCCCAGGTCTATAAAACCGTCACCAAGCACCTGTGGATTGGCACGTTCCATGCCCTGTGCGCCCGCATTCTGCGGTTCGATATCGAAAAGTATCAGCACCCCGCCGGGTACCGCTGGACGAAGAGTTTCTCGATTTTTGACGAATCAGACGCCCAGGGCTTGGTTAAAACCATCGTCACCCAAACCCTGAATCTGGACGACAAAAAGTTCAACCCGCGATCCGTGCGCTTTGCCATCAGCAACGCCAAAAACCAAAACTTCACCCCCGACGAACTCGAAAAAGAGCAGCCCAACTACCGAGGTCGGGTAATCGCCGATGTCTATCGCCATTACCAAAAGGCGTTGGCAGAAAACAACGCCCTCGATTTTGACGATTTGATTTTGATGCCCGTGCACTTGTTTCAGCAAAACGAGCAGGTGCTGGCCTACTGGCACAAGCGTTTTCGCCACATTCTAGTCGATGAATACCAGGATACGAACCGCACCCAGTACGATCTAATTCGCCTGCTGGCCACCAATGGAGAATCGATTGCTACCTACAAAGATTGGAACCACCGTTCGGTGTTTGTGGTAGGTGATGCAGATCAAAGTATTTATTCTTTTAGGGCGGCGGACTTCACCATTCTGATGAACTTTCAGGATGACTTTGGCGACGGGCTGGCGGACGACGACACCCGCACCATGGTGAAACTGGAGGAAAACTACCGCTCCACCTCGAACATTCTCGAAGTCGCTAACCACCTGATCGAAAACAACACCGAGCGCATCGACAAGGTGCTGCGGGCCACCCGGGGCGAAGGCGAAAGCATCTACGTCTACCGGGCCGAGGATGAAACCGCAGAGGCCGATTTTGTGATCAGCCAGATTCGCCACCTCGAAACCCAGCACCCGGAGCTAAATTGGGGTGCCTTTGCCATTCTCTACCGCACGAACGCCCAGTCGCGCGCCTTTGAGGAGGTGCTAACCCGTTACAGCATTCCCTACCAGGTGGTGGGGGGCTTGAGATTCTACGATCGCCGCGAGATCAAAGATGTGCTGGCCTATTTGCGGGCGATCGCCAACCCCTCCGACACTGTCAGCCTCAAGCGGGTGATCAATGTGCCCCGGCGCGGCGTCGGCAAGGGCACCATCGACAAGCTAGAGCAGGCCACTCAGACCCTAGGCGGCATTCCTCTGTGGGAGATTTTGGCCGATGATACTTCGGTGAAGACCTTGGCGGGGCGATCGGCAAAAGGTGTGCTCGAATTCGCCGACATCATCAAAAAGTATCACCAAGATATAGATAACCGAAAGGGGTCTGAAATTATCCAGGGGGTACTTGAAGACAGTGGCTATTTGGCAGCCCTCAAGGCCGAAGGCACCGACGACGCCGACGATCGCTTTGGCAACGTGCAGGAGCTTTACAACGCCGCACTGCAATTTGAAGAAGAAAACGTAGACGACCCATCGCTATTAGGCTTTTTGTCTAATGCCTCCCTGGCCTCTGATATGGATGACAACAAAGAAGGTAAAAACGCCGTCTCGCTGATGACCCTGCACTCCTCCAAGGGGCTAGAGTTTCCCGTGGTGTTTCTCGTCGGTTTAGAGCAGGGCCTGTTCCCCAACCATCGCTCCCTTGAAGACCCCGCCGCCACCGAAGAAGAGCGCCGCCTCTGCTATGTAGGCATCACCCGCGCCAAGGAGCGTCTGTTCATCTCCCACGCCCGTGCTCGTCGCCTCTACGGCAGTCGCGAACCTGCCAGCCCCTCGCTGTTTTTAAGCGAACTACCCCTCGATCTGGTCACCGGCAACAGCACCATGGGCCTGCCCCAAAAGTGGAGTACTCCCATCCGCGAAGCCCGCAACCGCAGTGAGGCCGCCGCTAAACCGGGCAGCGGTGCCCACGAGTCAGACTGGACGGTAGGGGATGTGGTGGTGCATAAGGCCTACGGGGCCGGAGAAGTAACCCACATATTTGGGGCGGGCAACAAAATTTGCCTGGCGATCAACTTTCCTGGCCAGGGCCGCAAGATTGTGGATCCTAAAATCTCGGCGTTGCAGCGGGCTGAGTAGACAGTGCTCCAACTGCGCTTCTGTGGCAATAGCTGCTGAATGCCGGTAAATACTCAGGTGGTTACAGAGTCATCATCTAAGCACAAGAAACTACATGTAGGTTTTCCGTACATTCCCGTAGGTTATAGCGCCAAACGGGGATTAAGCCGCTAGCAGGCGGGTTTAACCTCCGTTTTTTTCCGGTTTAGACCCCAGGGGGGAGATGCGACTATAGCGTCATCAGGCAGGATTACAGAATCAACGCCAGCGAAGCTCCTATTTGAATTACCAAAGGGCCTTCGCCGTCCAGACCTAGCCAGCTCGATAACTGCCACAGGTTCGTCTAGACCCCATCAGCCAAGGTGGGACTCTATAAACAGTTCCTGCTTAAACGGTATGAGCTTTGGGGTTTCTGCCCCTGCTCTCCGCTGGATTGGTTTCACGGTTTATGAGCACACGACAGGACTAAAACCATGCACATCTACCGACCACAGCAGCCTCTGGTTTGCATGCTTCCCCGTCAACCGCAGAGTTTGCCCCCAGTTGACTCAGCGGCCCGGCCCACGGCCCACGACTCGGTGACCGGGTCTTACACCACCGACGACGACACCCTCAGCCGACTGGCGGCAGCAGCGGTCAAGCGGCAACAGTATTCCCAAGCGCTGCACCTGCTCGATCAGCTAGTTGAGCGCCATCCCCAGCGGGCTATGTACTACAGCAACCGGGGGCTGGTGCAACTGTGGCTGGGCCAACCCGGCGCAGCTCTGGCCGACTGCGATCGCGCCATTCGGCTCAACCCCGACCTTGACCAGGCCTACAACAACCGGGCCATGTGCCATGCGGCCCTGGGCGACCTGCCCGCCGCCCTTGACGACTATGAACAGGCCGTTGACCTCAACCCGTTCAATGGCCGCGCCCGCATCAACATGGGCGCTACCCTGCGGCAGATGGGCGACCTCGATCGCGCCCTAGACTGCTTTGACGAAGCGTTGATGTTTCACCAACTGCCCGAGTACATCTACGCTGAGCGGGGCCGCACCTACCATCTGCGTGGCGACTGGAACTGTGCGATCGCCGACTACCGCCGCACCTTGACCGCAGCGGCAGCCCAGCAGGCGAGCGATCAGCTCCAGAGCCTAGTGCAGCGGGTCAAGGGCTGGGCGGAGGAACTGCTGCCTCAGCAGAGCTGGGCATAACGACAAGCGCTGCACCCGGTTCCAGCCACGAGACGAGCCCAGCGCTAATTCAGCGTGCATCTAACTAATCAATTGAAATGCTTTGGGGGCCGCCGTTGCGATCGCTGCTTCCCCATCCACTACCGTTTTCGTTTGGAGGTGTGATCCCCTGGTTCTGTAGCCAGCTTTTGACGGGGTCATCCGATAGACTGAGCCGCAGCAGACCCGAGGCTAGCCCACCCAAAAACGCCACAGGGTAAGCGGTCAGCTCTTGCACAAAGGGAGTAAGCTCGTCTAAAAACATTGAGTCAGCCTGTAACGACGGCTTGATCCTAACCTGAAAGCCTGCGGAAAAGGTATCGGTTGAAAGCTAGAGCTTAGACTTTGGCTGGCTAGAACGGCTTGGGGATGAAGGCTTTAGCGTTTGAGGGCTGATGATCGCCCTTAAACCCTATACCGTTTACCTATCCCCTGCCAACGGCTAGCGCCCGATCGCCTTCACCAACCCGATACCGCCAAAGTAGAGCAACAGCACCGCCCCTGCCAGCAGGCTCTGAGTCACCGGGTCGGTCGAGGGCGTCAGCACCGCCCCCAGCACCGCCGCCCCCAGCAGCACGTAGCGCCAGCCCTTCAGCATTTGGTCAGAGTTGACAATGCCAAGTAGCCCCAGCAGCATTTGCAGAATGGGAATCTGGAAGGCCAACCCAGTGCTGAACAGCAGCAGCAGCACAAACTCAAAGTAGCGATCGATTGACCACAGCTGCTCGACCACATCGGCCCCGTAGCTGATAAAAAAGTTTAGCGCCGCCGGAATCAGCGCCACGTAGGCAAACAGCAGCCCAGCAAAAAACAGCACGCTCGACCCCAGCACCAGCGGCCCCACCAACCGCCGCTCTCGGCGAGTCAGCCCCGGCAACACAAACAGCACTATTTGATAGAGAATAAACGGGCTGGCGGCTACCAGCCCGCTGTAACCCGCCACCTTAAAGGAGACAAAAAAGTACTCCCCTGGCGACAGTTGCAAGAACTTCACTCCCTGGGCTGGCACCTCCAGCAGGCTGACAATGGGTTTCACCTGCCAGAAGCAGGCCACAATGGCCAGCACCACAGCAATCAGGCTGTAAAAAATGCGCTGCCGCAGTTCTTCCAGATGGTCAAACAGCGACATTTCGACATCGTAGGGCACTTCGTCGAGGTCTGCGGTGTCGCCGTTAAGGAGGGCCGTCTCGGTGGTGGCGCTCTCAAGCTCGGTGGGCGGTGTCATAGGTTGGGCAGGTGAGCAGTAGGACGATCGCTTCTATTGTAAGCCCATGATTTCGCTAGCTTGGGATCATAGCCCAGCCTAGGGAGACTCAACGCTCTCTACCCCGGAGTCAGGGGTCACGGTGACGGTTCGAACCACGCCAGAGGCCCCCATCACAACAGCGCGATCGCCATTGACAGACAGCTCTACTCCGCCCGCATTCCCCGTTCTCAAGGTCAGGCTGGTTTCAGCCGTCCAGGTCTCTTCAAAGCCGCTTTCAGCAACGCCTTCGTAGACGTTCTCACCGTCAGCCACCACGCTCAACCAGGCGCGATCGCTCAGGTTCGCGCTGACCACCACTGGTGCCTCTAGGGGTGCACTAGATTCCTCTTCAGCCTTCAGATCTTCCTCCGAAGGGGGCGTAGTCTCCGGCGAGGCCGGGGTGACAGCATCGGTACTAGTGGCCTCAGGGGTTGTCTCTGCCGCTGAATTGTTGTTGGCTTGAGATGGCTCGTTGCTGCGACCAAACAGCCCCCAGGCCCCCAACCCCAAAATCGCGGCCAGAGCAGCCAGGCTCAGCACCAGCGGCAGGGGTGACCGACCCGCTGGGTCAGGCTCAGGCAAGGGGGTGCGATCGCTCGTCTGAGGGCTAGGGGGGGGCAGTGCCGCAGTACCGTTCGTGTGAGGTTTCGGTGTCGCAATGCCGTTTGTGTCGGCCCGTTCGAGAAGCTCTGGGGTGGGTAACACATTCACCGGCGTAACCCGAAACTCCTGGGCAATGGTTTGACCATCAAGGCCCAAGGCTTCGGCATAGCGACGAATAAATCCTTGAATAAACACCGGTTCAGGTAGCTCAGCATCATGCCCCGATTCCAATGCCTTCAATAGAGCTGGGCGGATAAAAATTTGGTTGGCCAGCATGTCGATGGCCAGCCCTTGCTCTTGACGCACCTGGCGCAGGTACGCCCCGATACTTTGGAGCTGCTCGATTTGGGTAGGAGCTAACTTAGCCACGGCACCTCACTGAAGACATTATGGGGAACTCTGCCCTGGTCGATGAACCCGAACGAGGTCATTTTAATGGGAAATGACCGCCAGTGTAGCCAAGACCGTTGAAAACTCTGGCACGCTTAAAACACCTGGTTCCAAGCATAGACCTCATACTCTGTCCAAACGCCGTTTTTCCAGTAGGGGTCGCCCTCCACTAGCTGTCGTACAGCAGCCTCGTTGTCGGCCTCATAAATGCCAAACACCTTGGTGTTGTCAGTGGTTGGGCCTAGGGCCACTAACAGGCCGTCGTCTTTTTGCTGCTGCAATCCCTGGAGATGCGCCGCTCGAAAGGGAACCCGCTTTTCAAGCACGTCCTCACAATAGCTGCCCCACATCACATATTTAGCCATAGCTCAGTCTTCAAAAGTTCATCGCCGATGGTATCAGATTGAGTAGTGTCCTATACAGAAAGATAAACTGCCAAAGGAGAGACAGCAGACGGTATACCCAATTGCAAAAGTGTCCTGACATTTACGCAAAAATCGTCTCTATAGGAAACAATTAAATACAGATCACTTCAGTAAAAGTACTCGATGTTACTGCGCTATTTTTGCCCTCAAAATAACCTATGCTCCATATATTTCAAGCCTTTCCGGAATTGCTGCTAACCCTGTTGAAGTAACTCTTTACCTGAGCTTTAGTGGAAATCCAATCGACTTTGTTGATGCTTTACCCGATGGCTGAGGGAATTCTTTAGCTTAAGTAGAAGGCTCACCAACATCTAAGTGAGCCCTACGTTCACTCCATTCAGTATTGAGTTTCCATACCAAGTCCAGACTCAGTGCTCGACCGTTTCTCAGACAGTCTCAATTGTTGGACTTGCGAGAGGTTTAACCATGAATCGCTTTCTATCTTCCCTCCGTCACGGGCTGCACGCTGCGGGTCAGGCCCGGCCCCTAGACCTATTTCGTCCACTACGCCAGTGGGTTAGCCACCTGCGAGTTGAGACTCCCCGCCGCGCCCGCAAGGTGGCAGAGTTGATCCCCGCCCAGTGCCCCTTTGAGCGCGACATTGTGGTGTTGGGTCGCTCGGTGGCTCATATTCCGCCCCTGTGCAAGCTCAACCCCCTCTACAACGAATTGGTGGAGCTGCGGTTTCGGGCTCTGTGCTACCTAGCCGACGAGTGCGGCGAAGATATTTCGGCCTACATCTAAAATTTGGCTTTGTTCAGATCACGTCATCTGGCTGGTCATCTAGCCAGGTTTCAAAGCCACTGACTGTGTTGCGTCCAACCATCTCACCCCCTCCGTTGGCTTTGGGTCAGCGGAGGGGGTTTACTTTGGGCAGGGCATGCCTGAGGAATGCTCTGATTTACTATGGGTAGGCTAAATTGGCTGCTTGAGTGATCTCCTATGCCCTACGACCTGCCTTCCCCAGATCTGCCCACCGGCGACCTAGCGGATGAGATGGCTCTACATCAACGCTGGATGCTGCGGGCGCTAGAGCTGGCTGAGGCCGCCGGAACGGCGGGGGATGTGCCAGTGGGGGCCGTGGTGGTTGGCCCGGGAGACAGAGTGCTGGCGGCGGTGGGCAATCGGCGGGAGCAAGATCAAGACCCCACCGCCCACGCCGAAGTGCTGGCGTTGCGGGAGGCTGCGCGCCAGTTGGGCAACTGGCATCTCAATGACTGCACCCTCTACGTCACCCTTGAGCCCTGCCCAATGTGTGCTGGAGCAATTGTTTTGAGCCGCCTAGGGCTATTGGTGTACGGTACCCCCGACCCCAAATCGGGAGCGGTGCGATCGGTGCTAAACCTGCCCGATGGCCCTGCCTCTAACCATCGGCTCAAAGTAGTAACCGGCATTTTGGCCGAACCCTGTCGCCAGCAGCTACAGCAGTGGTTTCAGCAGCGCCGCCGAGAGCAGCGCCGGTCTGCGCTCACCATGCCACCGACTGAACTGTCCTGAACCAGGTTGCGTCCTCTGGCGAGGGCGGTAGGGTAAAGCATGTAGACCAGGGTCAGGCCCATTTTGTTTCCGATCGCAGGCTCTGTGGTAGCTAGCGACGGGCATACTGGGAAGGCCTAACATCGGCACTATTGGGATTTAGCTGATCATGGCTCCTGTATTACGCCTTCCTATGAAATCCTCTGAGCTTCCTGAATCGTCGGCTGGGCTGGTTAAGGGTGGGGCGATCGCCCCTGCCCAATCGCGTTGCTCGCCAGTTCTAACTCCCCTAGCCTATTTTCTGGGTCGGCATCTGGTGGTGCCTGCCTACTTTGGCCCCATCACCATTACGGGACAGCACCATGTGCCCACCGCTGGGCCAGTCATTTTGGCCCCTACCCACCGAGCCCGCTGGGACTCGATTTTGCTGCCCTACGCCACTGGCAGAGCCATTACTGGCCGCGACCTGCGCTTTATGGTTACCGCCGACGAGGTCAAGGGCCTCCAGGGATGGTTTATCCGCCGCTTAGGAGGGTTTGCGGTTAATGTGCGGCGGCCAACGGTAGCCAGCCTGCGCCACGGCATTGAGCTGCTGCTAGAGGGCGAAATGCTAGTCATTTATCCCGAAGGCGGCATTCGTCGAGAGGACAAAATCCACGGCCTTAAGCCCGGTCTGGCTAGATTGGCGGTGCAAGCCGAGGCCACCCGCACTGGGCTAGGAGTGCAGGTGCTGCCGGTAGACATCTACTATGGTGCGGCTTATCCAAGCTGGCGTAGCCCGGCTCAAATTCACATCGGCGCGCCGTTGTTGGTACAAACCTATCTCCGAGGGGAGGATTCTCCCGAAGCGCTTAAGGCTGGGGCCGCCGAGCTTACCAAAGATCTCAAGACTCACTTAGAAAGCCTGGTTGCTGTCCGGCAAAACAACACCGCATCGTAACCTTCGATATCGTCCTAACAGCTACCCAACTGCCGCCAAATGCCATTGAGGTAAAGGGCTAGGGACAGGACAATCTGATTAGACCGTGGTTTATTAAAGGCATTGGCCCATAAACCAGGATGTCCTTCCTATGTTTGATAGCCTTTTTACCTCTAATCCGCTGACCGACCTGCAAACTGACCCGCTGCGTCCCCTGAAGGGGGTGATTGTGGGAGCCGGTCAGGTGGGGTTGGCCTGCGCCTACGCCATGATGATCCAGAATGTGCTGGACGAAATGGTGCTGGTGGACATCAACCACGACAAGCTGATTGGCGAGGTGATGGATCTAGAGCAGGGCATGTCCTTCGTCGAGCCGACGCTGATTAAGGCGGGCACTATGGCCGATGCTGCCGGGGCCGACGTAGTCGTGATCACCGCTGGGGCAGCCCAAAAAGAAGGTGAAACTCGTCTGGAGCTGGTGCAAAAAAACGTCGAAATTCTCAAAAAACTGATTCCCGATATTGTCGCTCATTGCCCTGAAGCCATTTTGCTGTTGGTGTCTAACCCCGTAGACGTGCTCACCTACGCTGCCTGGAAGCTATCAGGACTGCCAAAGTCTCGGGTATTTGGCTCCGGGACAGTGCTAGACACAGGGCGGTTTCGGTATTTGCTATCGCGCCACCTGGGCATTGATCCACGCAGCCTGCATGCCTACATCATTGGCGAACACGGTGACAGTGAGGTGCCGTTTTGGAGCCAGGCTAATGTCTGCGGCACCCCCCTCTACTACGACGGTATGGCCGATGGCGATCGCCAGGCCATGGACGAGATCTTTCAGCAGACCAAAAACGCCGCCTACGAAATCATCCGCCGCAAAGGTTACACCAACTACGCGGTCGGTCTGGCGGTGACGCAGATTGTGCACTCGATCGTGCGCGACCAAAACCGGGTGCTGACGGTGAGCTGCGTGGTCGATGAAATCTTTGGCGTTCAAGATCTATGTCTGAGTGTGCCTGCGGTGGTGGGGCGCACCGGGGTGAGCCGATGGTTG
This sequence comes from Phormidium tenue FACHB-1052, assembly GCF_014696675.1. Taxonomy (GTDB): domain Bacteria; phylum Cyanobacteriota; class Cyanobacteriia; order Phormidesmidales; family Phormidesmidaceae; genus Nodosilinea; species Nodosilinea tenuis_A. Next base: position 366,459 of record NZ_JACJQN010000001.1, on the reverse strand, counting down.
AATATGTTGCTCAGTCCTCAGGAGGAGAAGCTGCTTCAGCACTCAGCTCAGACCCTGCGAGGTGTGATTGACCAGATTGAGTTTTAATCCCTCTTAATCGTCGCTGGCTGCGGGCCAAAGCAACTTGACGGCCAATAGGGCAAACCCAACGGCGGCAACGGCTTTGACCAACCGTTCTGGCAAAATCTGGGCAGTGCCTTCTCCCACAATGACCCCCAGCAGGCTGGCCAGCAGCAGGGCCGCAGCGGTGCCCAGGAATACAGCACGGGGAGACTTTGAGCTGCCGCCGAGGGCGATCGCCGCTAGCTGGCTTTTATCCCCCAGTTCTGAAATGAATACGGCGGTAAAGCTGACGGCGAGGAGGTTCCAGTCCATGGGGAGGTGAGGGGGTGGATGGGTAGGGTGTAGGGGGTGAATGGGTAGCCCCAGGGACTCAAGACCAGGATGAAGATTATAGGTGGACGATGTCCCAGAGGAGACAGACGGTGATGCCGATGAGCATGGTGCCAGCGGCGGTGTCCAATGTGGCAGGGGAAACACGGCGGGCTAGCCACTGCCCCAGCAGTACGCCAATCAGGCTGGTGCTGATCAAGGCAGTGCCAGCACCTAAGAAAACGATCCAGGGTGCCTGAGATTGGGCGCTCATGAGCAGCGTAGTCACCTGGGTTTTGTCACCCAGCTCAGCCAAAAAAATAGTGATGAATGTAGAGCCAAAAACCCGCCAAAAAGCCGCTCGACTCAAGGTAGAAGGCTTGGCTTCGACGGCGTTAGAGGAGGGGGGAAGAGAGCTAGAGATAGACACAGTGGGGTAAAAGGCAGGTGAACTGAGCGGTCAACAGGGTGGGGCACAGAGCAACGTTAAAACCGTTGAGTAGGGCCGGAGATTTCATAATGCTTTCATTATCTGAAAGAGTCAACCAAACCGCAACCTATCGCTCTCAGACATCCCCACTCCCTCATCCTCACCTACCCCATCACTCCCCCACCCCCACCGCCCCATTAAACCGCTCCATCTCCGGGCTGGCTTCGCCGTAGATATCGGCAATGTGCTCCTGGCAACAGTCGATGGCAAAGTCGTCGAGCTCGTCGGCCTCAACGCCAAACATGGTCTCGAAGGTGCTAAAGGTGACTTGGCAAAAGCTCGGTCGGTCGGCGTAGATGGTACAGAGGCGATCGCCCGCATCGTAGTGAATGCACCAGCCGTCTTCGCCCACCATGCTCAGATACAGCGCAAGCTGGTCAGGTTCGAGATAGGAGTCGAGGTCGGGACGCTCGTCGGGGGCCAGAAAGCAGCAGGCTCCGCAGGATTTGACACATTGCCAGGTGGCCATTGGGTTTCCTTGGCCGTCTTAGGCCTAGCGGTGGAACGGCAACGGGTGCTGCCTTAGAATTTTGTTAAGTTATCTAAAATAGGGACGGCGTTAGCAGGTAAAATAAGCTCCGATAAGCAAGCTTTACGCCAAGCCCAGAGGGGGGTCTGTAGCTTTTCTATGGGCAAAACTCAACTTCTGGGATTGAATGAAGTTTATATCAGTCCAGTCGCCTTGTGTTGGGAGGTTTCATGAGCTTTCTGAGTGGTTTTTTGAGCAATATTAATTTCGAGCTCATTGCCCAGTTGACCATGCTTGCCATGATTGTCATCGCTGGCCCAGTGATCGTGTTTCTGCTGTTTTTGCGCGGTGGCGACCTCTAGGGCCAAAGTCCTGGAATCTAAAAGCAGCGCTTGGGAAGGCCTCTCGGCTAACCCAGGCGCTGTTTTAGTATGAATTCTGCGATCGCCAAATCCATGGGCGTTGTCACCTTGAGGTTGGTCTCTTCGCCGGGCACCACCTGCACCGGCAGGCTGCATTTCTCAAACAGGGCAGCGTCGTCGGTGACGCTCCAGCCTTGCTCAATGCCCTGCTGATGGCACTGTTTCAGCAAAGCCACATCAAAGCCCTGGGGGGTTTGGGCGGCCCAGAGGGACTCGCGATCGGGGGTGGTTTTAACGCGCTGGTTGGCATCGACAACTTTGATCGTGTCTTTGACTGGCACCGCCGCCACCAGGCCGGGGCAGGTGTCTAGGGCGGTGGCGCAGCGATCAAATAGGTCGGGGGTGGCCAGGCAGCGCGCGCCATCGTGGATCAGCACTCGGGTCGCCTCAGGTGGCAGCGCTTGCAGCCCGTTGCAGACCGACTCCTGACGGGTCGTGCCGCCGTCAATGAAGATCACTGGTTTAGACAGGTGGAGCGAGGCGGCAATGGTTTCTAAGGTGGGGCGATCGCCCGCCTGGCAAATCACCCCGATCCAAACCACAGTTTCGGCCTGGGCGGCGGCTTTTAGAGTCCAGGCGATGATCGGCTGACCGAGCAGGTCAAGGAGCACTTTGTTGCGATCGGCCCCCATGCGACGACCGCTGCCAGCGGCGGGGATAAGCACATGAACGGGGGACATAGACACAGGGCAAAACCATAACGGGCTGGGCAAATTGGGGAATTTTTATCCCCTAGGGTGAAATTTAATTCATTTTGTAGGCCACATATCCCCTAAACCTTGGCCAGGTTCCACTACAATACTTGCGAACAGGCATGGACGTAACATATGCGGGTACTGGCTCTTGTTCCAGGAGAAACGGAGACGCAGCTAAGCTTCTTTCCGGTCATCAATCAGATCAAGGATAGCTTCGAAAATGCTGAGGTATCAGTAGTTGCGGCCCCTAGCGCTACGGCTATTTATCAGCTCTCTAAGGGGGTTGACGAAGTTGTGCCCTACAACTTTGAGGCCAGCAACAGCCCTGCTGACTGGGCCAACCTGTTGGGGATTGTGCGCGATCGCGAGTTCGATGTTGCCCTCACCCTGACCGACTCCTGGTCTATTGCTCTGCTGCTGTGGCTGAGCGGGGTGCCGACCCGCCTGGGCTACAGCGGGTCGGCCAACAACCTATTGCTGACCTCAACGGCTCCCCGCGCCGCTGAGATCGCTCACCACGGCGATCTGCTCAAGCTGATCAACGTTACCGGCACGCCCCCTGCCCTCTCCGTGAATGTTCCCCGCAAAGACTTGACTGCCGTAGACAACCTGCGTCAGAGCAACGGGCTCACGAATGGCTATGTGCTGGTGTACCCCGGTGCCACCGCTAGCGGCACTACCTACCCCACCGAAAGCTGGATCGCCATTCTCAAAGACTTTCAGCAGCGCCAGCCCGATATGCCGCTGGCCCTGCTGCAAACCGATGATGCGGCCCCTCAAACTGTTGCGATCGCCAGCGCTGTGCCCAATCTTAAGGTTTTGCGACCTGAAACCCCAGGACAGACGGCAGCATTGATCGCCGCCGCTAACCTGTTAGTAGCGGTAGAGGGATATCCCCTAGCGCTGGCGATCGCCCTCAACGTCTACACCCTGGGGCTATTCTCTGGCAATAGCGGAGTTCAGGCCATCACTACAGGCGAAGATCGCTTGGTTGCCCTAACCTCCTCCACCGGCACTCTGGCCGACATTACCCCCGACCAGGTGCTCAAAAAAATTTGGAGCGAGGGGGCGTGATGGCTCAGCTTGGTCTAGGGGTAACCCTGCCATAGCTACCCTATAGACTCCACACCGACTATGTCAGCAGAGGGCCATTATTACCCCAACCGTGCCCAGCTATTAGAGAGTTACACCTATGGATAAGATCAAAGAGCAGGCCAATATTGTTAGCCAACTACTGTTTTCCGCTGATACAGGCGACATCTACAAGAAGACCCTGAGTCGCACTTGGGATATTTTGCGTGAAGTGGGATTGCTGCTGTGGCTAGTTGTTTGCCTAACCTTTGTAGGAGGCGAATGGTTTTACCGCACTGCGGTTGGCCTAGGGCGCAGCACCCGCGCCTGGTACATTAGCCTCAGCGAAAAAGGCCCCAGCACCGAGCCTCAGTCAATGACCTCTACTGGCCAAGCGCTGCTCGACAGCGTGCAGTCAAGCACGTCTTACCTGCTAGCCCAGGCCCGCCAGCAGTTGGGCATTCCAGAGCCGGAGCCACTGCCCGCCGCTCCACCCGTTCCTGCGCCCCCGGTAACCCCCCCCTTTTCCACCCCAGTTGAGCCTCCGACCCCCAGTGGCCCGCCAGCCCCGGCTGAGCCCTTGACTCCTGCTGAACCTCCGTCGCCGGTTGCGATTGTGAGTGCTGACCTTGAAGAAGACGATGATTTAGCTTAGAGAATGGACTCGCTAGGCTATCAATCTCAATTGGCCTGGTGAAGTCAATCGGGACTATTGTTCCCTGAAACTTTTCTCCATACGCGTGAAGCCGTAGTGACCTAGGTCGCTGCGGCTTCACGCGTTGAACGGGCAGCACAAACGGCTAGAAATTTCTACAATAGCCAAAAGGATCCATGCCCTCAACTACCCCTAGTGATGCTCCAGCACTATTTATTTATCGGCTTTAGCGCCATTTACTATAGCCAGAGCACCGCCAACCCTCAGCGGCGGCCCCACCTATTTGCCTCCCTAGCGCTGCAAGAAGCTGAAGGCAGTCGCACCGTCGCCCACATTCGCTCTGCCAAAGCCGCCGAGATTCCTCTCTGGCTTGATGAGCAGATGCAGCGCCACGTCAGCGACGAGGTGCGTCACGCTCAGATTTTTACCAAGGCCGTTGAACGCGAGGGCTACTTTATTGACTTAGACAGCGAAGCTGCCCAGCAGTCGCTCTCTAGTGTGGGCGAGTCCTCCATGCGGCGCTATCACCAGGTCGATGATTTAGCGGCGGCCCCCTTGCCCCACCTGTTGGCCAGCGTGCTGCTAGCCGAAGAGCTAGGGGTAAGGGGCTTTCGCTGCATTCTCAAGACCCTACCTGACCACCTCACTGCCACTCGGGCCGCGCTGGAGTCAGTGCTGCATGACGAAGAACGCCACGTGCGCTATCTCACCGATGCCCTGCGCTACTTCCGCGCCACCTCAGTGGTTGAGGCCTACCGCCGCGACATTGAAGGCAAAATGTTCAAGGATCTGGGCAAAGTGGTGGAATTTGTCACCAAGCCCGCCGCAGAACGGCCCAGCTTGGTGCAGCCTGGTCAAAAGCCAGAGCTATCCCTGGTGTGAGCAAGCAGGGGTCTAAGCATCCAGGGCCACAGCATCTGAGGGTTGAACAGCCTGGGAAAAGCGGCAGTGGCCAAGGGACAGATCAAACAGATGAAACCCGTATTCTTGCGATAGGGCCTCAAATACTTTGAGCCCGCGCACGCTGTTGCCGCGACTGTCGAGGGGCGGCGAAAACACGGCGATGCCGGCCTGATTTGGCACGACAGCGAGAATACCGCCTGAGACTCCACTCTTGGCCGGAATACCAACTCGAAAGGCCCACTCCCCAGCAAAGTTATACATGCCGCAGGTGTACATGACGCTGAGAATATCGCGCACATGCTCGGCTCCCACGGCTCGCTGCCCGGTGACGGGGTTGATGCCCTGGTTGGCTAGGGTTGCGGCCATCACTGCCAAGTCATGGGCCGTAACCAGCACCGCACACTGCTGAAAGTACAAGTCGAGTGCTTCATCGATCGGCTGGTCGATCATGCCGAAGTTGAGCATCAGGTGGGCCATGGCCCGATTGCGGTGCCCGGTCGATCGCTCCGACATGAAGGTAGATACATCGACAAATACCTCATCGCCAACATAGCGCTGAAACATGGCCAGCAGTCGGTTGAGTCGTTCTGCGGGGTCTTTGCCAGGGATTAGTCCGGTGGTGGCGATCGCCCCCGCATTCACCATTGGGTTATCCGGGCGCTTAGAGTCCTCATCCAGCCGAATTAGGGAGTTGAACGGATCCCCAGTGGGTTCTACTCCCACTTTTTTGAGCAGTTTTTCACGGCCATAGTCCTCTAGGGCCATGGCGTAGACAAACACCTTTGAAATCGATTGAATGGTAAATTTCTGCGCCACATCCCCCACCTCGTAGGCGTGGCCATCAAGGGTGACAATGCTAATGCCAAACCAGTCGGGGTTAGCCCGCGCCAGCTCAGGAATATAAGACGCTACTTGACCTTCGGAGACTCCCTTAAACTCGTGGTAAAGCTGCTCTAAAAACGCTTGAACCTGGTTCATTGGGAGTCGGTGGGTAGTGGGTCAGTGAGTAGGCAAGTACAAGAGTGAAAGATTACAGGCGCGAAAACGCTCTAGATTGCGGAAGGCGTGACCACCTGCCTACCCATCCACCCACCTACCCATCCACCTAAATCACTTACTTCTGCTCGGGGTGCTGAGCCTCGGGACGATGGTCGCCCAGATCGTTGAGCCGCCAGATCAACTGGTGCAGCCGACCAAAGTCGCGGTTGTTGAAGTGCATCACCAACCGAGGCAAAGCGATGGTGTCGTCTTTCTGCTCTTCGGGCAGGGCGGCAGACTTTTCAATTTTCCCCTTGGCTAAGATGTCGCCAAATTCTTGGTTGAGCAGGTCGATCGCACCTTCGGGCAGGTCGCTCTTGAGGCGAATGATCAGGCGATCGCTGGTATAGCGACAGGAATGATATACCCGATAAAAACTGCTGATCGCGTGGCAGGCGTCATCGACGTTGTCAGTAATCGTGTACAAACTGGGGTCGTCGGGGCTAATCAACCCTCGGCTCAGCAGGTGCTCGCGAATATAGTTATCCCACCCTTGCCAGTAGTTACCGCCGGGATGATCGACCATGACGATGGGCATGGGGTCAGCCTTACCCGTCTGAATCAGCGTCAGCGACTCAAAGGCTTCGTCTTGGGTGCCAAACCCTCCCGGAAACAGCACCAGGGCGTCACTTTCGCGCAGGAAAAACAGCTTGCGGGTAAAGAAATACTTGAAATTGATTAGCTTAGGGTCGCCCTCCATCACCGGGTTAGCGCCTTGCTCAAAGGGTAGCTGAATGTTTAACCCGAAGGATTGATCTGCGCCAGCTCCAGCGTTACCCGCCTCCATAATGCCGCCCCCGGCACCGGTCATAACCATAAAACCCAGCTCGGTGATCTGCTTGGCAAACTTCTCAGCTAGCTGATAATCGGGGCTGATTGCCCCCGTACGCGCTGAGCCAAAGATAGTAATTTTGCGGGTGTGCCGGTAGGGGTAAAAGACTTGAAAGCCCTGCTCCATGTCTAGCAGGGCGTAGTTTAAAATCTTCCAGTCGAGTCGGTCGGCCTCCCGTCCCATCATGCGCAGAATGGTTTCCAGCACCTGGCGGATGATCTTGCCATGCTCCAGGTGGGGCAATTGCTCAAACACTGCGGCCAAATCGGCCTGAATGCTAGAGGGTAAATTTGAGGGAAGCGCAACCATACGCCGTTGAGTCCATAGAGGTAGCACCCCATTCTAACGACAATTTTGCCCCCTGCCGTGCAAAAACCCTCCAGCGAGAACTAACGCTAAAGGGCTATATCAGATATTAACAAGCTAGCTCACTAAACCTGTGACTATGGGCTTTTGCTGACGCTTGGTTCTAAGGTTGAGCGATCGCCGTCGTCACAAGTGGGTAATCGTAGTATCTCTAGGCAGAGAAAGGTGAGCCTAGAGATACTTCTCAAGGGTGTTGGCTAGGGTGGTTTTGGGTACAGCGCCCACTACCATGTCAACCCGCTGCCCCTCTTTAAAGATCATCAGGGTGGGGATGCTGCGGATCCCATACTGGCTGGCCACGCTCGGATTCTCGTCGGTATTGACCTTAACGACTTTAATTTGGCCGTCGTACTGCTCAGCAATTTCCTCGACTACCGGAGCTACCATACGGCAGGGGCCACACCAGGGAGCCCAAAAGTCAACCAGTACGGGAACGGTACTTTCAAGAACTTCTTGCTTAAACGTAGAATCTGTTACCTGAGCGGCTGCCATGCCTTGTGTTCCTTGCCGTTATTAGTCACACGCAATCTTATCATAGCCAACCCCCGGCTTCTTGGGCGAGTGGTCAATATCTACCGAGGGGATGGGCGCTAAGTCAGCTAAACTAGCCGGATTTCCGCCTTTTCAGGCCGAAGATCCTTTAAATAAGGAACCGCCCAGACTAAAAGCCTGGGCGGAGTGTGGTGTGAGGAGTGAACTCAAACATTTATGTTTGAGCGCAACTATATTCTACTGTGGACACTTGAAAATCTGCCACCGCTTAACGACATTCGCAACAAAATTATGGTAAACACAAACTATTGCTGCCTTTAGGAACCTATGTAGTGGTTCAAAGTCGGCTATTGGGAAAGTTTGGGGAGCAGCAGGTGAAGTCTGCCAACGCCTATGACTATATTTTAGCTTTGTGGGAAGCGTTGGAGGGTGGCAGGTCAAGTGAAATCACCTCAGTTTTATAGCGTGCCAACCCTGGCTCAATCCGTCTAGGCTCTTCATTGCTCTGCCTGGGGTCAAAACAAGAAGTATCGCTGGGCCATAGGTAGAACCTCAGCCGGTTCACAGGTCAGCAGCTCGCCATCGGCTCGCACTTCGTAGGTTTCGACGTTGACCTCCATGTGGGGCTGGTAGGCGTTGAGCTTCATGTCAGCCTTGCTGAGGCTGCGGCAGTTAGCCACAGCAGCGGTAGCTTTAGCGAGACCAATGTGTTCAGGGATGCCCAGATCCATTGCAGCTTGGGAAATAAAGCTGAGGGAAGTGGCGGCGATCGCCCCCCCGTAGCTGCCAAACATGGGGCGCATATGCACTGGCTGCGGCGTCGGAATGCTGGCGTTGGCATCGCCCATCTGCGCCCAGGCGATCAAGCCGCCCTTGATCACAATCTCAGGCTTCACCCCAAAAAAGGCGGGTCGCCACAGGCAAACATCTGCCAGTTTGCCCGCTTCGATTGAACCGACGTGGTTGGCAATGCCGTGGGTGATGGCGGGGTTGATGGTGTATTTGGCCACGTAGCGCTTGGCTCGGTGGTTGTCGTTGCGCTCAGAATCCTCCGCCAGCGGCCCGCGCTGGACCTTCATTTTGTGGGCGGTCTGCCAGGTGCGAATCACCACTTCCCCCACCCGACCCATAGCCTGGGAGTCGGAGGAGATCATGCTAAAGGCACCCATGTCGTGGAGGATGTCTTCGGCGGCAATGGTTTCGCGGCGAATGCGCGACTCGGCGAAGGCAATATCTTCGGGAATGCTGGGGCTGAGGTGGTGGCACACCATCAGCATATCGAGGTGTTCGTCGAGGGTGTTGCGGGTGTAGGGCCGGGTAGGGTTGGTCGATGAGGGCAGCACGTTGGCCTCACCGCACACCTTAATGATGTCCGGCGCGTGACCGCCGCCAGCCCCCTCGGTGTGATAGGTGTGAATCACCCGGTTTTTGAAAGCGGCGATGGTGTCTTCAACAAAGCCCGCTTCGTTGAGGGTGTCGGAGTGGATCGCCACCTGAACATCGTACTCGTCAGCTACTCCCAGACAGGTGTCGATGGTAGCCGGAGTTGTGCCCCAGTCTTCATGAAGCTTGAGGCCCATGGCACCCGCTTTCACCTGCTCCACTAACCCCTCTGGCTGAGCGCTGTTGCCCTTGCCCAAAAAGCCCAGGTTCATGGGGAAGGCATCGGCGGCTTGCAGCATGCGCCAGATATGCCAAGCGCCAGGGGTGCAGGTGGTGGCATTGGTGCCAGTGGCCGGACCAGTGCCGCCGCCGATCATGGTGGTGATGCCGGAGGCGATCGCAGTGTCAATCTGCTGAGGGCAAATGAAATGAATGTGACTGTCAATGCCGCCAGCGGTGACAATCATGCCTTCTCCGGCCACTACCTCGGTGCCGGGGCCAATAATGATGTCGACATTGTCTTGAATGTAGGGGTTGCCTGCTTTACCAATTTTGTCGATTTTGCCGTCTCTAATGCCGATGTCAGCTTTGACAATGCCCCACCAGTCCAAAATTAGCGCGTTGGTGATGACCATATCCACTGCGCCCGCGTCGCGTCCGATCGGCGACTGCCCCATACCGTCACGGATCACCTTGCCGCCGCCAAATTTCACCTCGTCCCCGTAGGTAGTGAAGTCTTGCTCGACCTCAATAATCAGCTCTGTGTCCGCTAAGCGAATGCGATCGCCTACCGTCGGGCCAAAGGTTTCGGCATAGGCACGGCGGTCCATGCGATAGCTCATGGGGACTCCTCAGTTGGGGCAAATCTAGCTAGAACCACTCTAGAATGCGGGATCTCCCCAGTTTGGTCAATTGGACTACAGTTGTTAGCCTTGGCCCGCAGGATCCCCCGCCCTTAAAACAGCGCTCTGCCCAACGCCAAAAAGATAGCCCGAAGGAAAACTTCCTTCGGGCTATGGGTTCAGTGCGATCGCGTTGCGACTCCGCAGAAAGCGCAGTTGCTCTAGCTGGCCAAATACTCGCGAATGTCAGACTGGCGCTTGCGTAGTTTGGTCAGAGCCTCCCGCTCAATCTGGCGCACCCGCTCACGACTGATGGAGAGCAGATCGCCAATCTTGGCCAGGGTCATGGTCTTGCCGTCGGACAAACCGAAGCGGAGGGAAAGCACCTCTCGCTGCTGGGGAGTCAGATCGCCCATCAGCCGCTCCAAATCCTGGCGCAGCGATACCTGGGTGGCGAAGTCTTCTGGCGAAGGGCCGTCATCTTCGAGTAGTTCACCCAGTTCGGTGTCCTGGTTGTCTCCCACCTTGAGGTCTAGGGAGAGAGGCTGACGAGACTTTTCTAGGTAGTCGCGCACCTGCTTGGCGGTCAGGTCGCACTCGATCGCTAGCTCAGCCACCGTGGCTGCTCGACCGTAGCGCTGGGACAGAGTGCGCTGGGCTTTCTTCAGCTTGTTAAGCTTCTCGGTGATGTGAATGGGCAAGCGAATGGTGCGGCTTTTCTCGGCGATGGCGCGAGTGATCGCCTGGCGAATCCACCAGTAAGCGTAGGTAGAGAACCGGTAGCCCTTGGTGGGGTCAAACTTTTCCACCCCGCGCTGCATACCAATGGTGCCTTCCTGAATCAGGTCGAGCAGATCGACATTGCGCTTGATATATTTTTTGGCCACTGAGACCACAAGGCGCAGATTGGCTTCTACCATTTTGCGCTTGGCTAGGTTGCCGTCGCGCACGATCGCTTTGAGATCGGGTAGGGGCATGTCGACGGCATTGGCCCACTGTTCCAGGGTCAACCCATGGCCAGCTGTCTCTTCTAAAGCATGCCGCTTGGCCTCTAGAGCCGACAGCTTTTGCACCTGCTTACCCAACACGATTTCTTCTTCGTGGGTGAGCAAAGGCACCTTACCGATTTCTTTTAGGTAAGTGCGAACTAGGTCGGTGGAATTTTGCACAGTTCTCATAGCGGCACAGTGAGGAGAGAGCGACGGGGAACGGCAGGGCTCAAAGCCCAGGAAAGCAATAGTTGTCTGGTGCAGAGATGACGGTAGGCCCGTGACCTAACGGCGCTCGCGCACTGGCACCGGGATGGGCTCAGACTCTAGAGCCGCTTCCTCAGCCTGGCGCTTGAGAATGAGGCCAGCAGCAACGGCGGCGATACCAATTTCTAAAAGGGGTCCAACAACGCTCATAGGTAAAAGGTTATTAATGGAATATGTAAACAACTGTAACATTTATGAAGGCAGTCGTGAATGGTCATTAATACTCAGCCCGCCTTGATCCCGCAGGCTCATACCCTTTAGATTAAAGCGATTGGTTAGGCCGTATTGCATTCCAGAAGACATATTTCTGGACTAGCCAAAGGGGAAATTCTTAAAATCTAAAAAGAATGTTAATAAAAATCTGAGAAGCTACTTAAAGGTTTACGGAATCTGGGCTAGTTTTAGGCTGAGAAAGAAAGCTGCGATCCCTGAGCTGTCTTCGTCACATCGATGCGGGTCTGAAAAGCCGCTCGAAAATGGGGAATATGGGTAACGGTAAGAATGCAGGCAAAGTCAGCGGCGATCGCGTTGATGGCGGCAATTAGGCGATCGCACCCCTGCTGATCCTGGGTGCCAAAGCCCTCATCGATAATCAGCAGCTGTAGCGCTAGCCCCGATCGCTGGGCCAACAGTCGGGCTAGGGCCAGCCGGAGGGCAAAGTTAACCCGAAACGCCTCCCCGCCCGAGTAGGTTTCATAGGGGCGGGTGCCTCGAGAGTCGGCAATTAGAATATCCAGCGTGTCGATTACCCCTTGGCCCCGCTTGGTGGCCCGCTGGGTGGCGAACTGCACGTGGAGCTGGTGAGCACTGAGGCGACCCAGCAGGTTGTTGGTTTCGGCCTCGAGCTGGGGCAGCAGGTTTTCGATCATCAGCGCCTGGATGCCGTTGTGGCCAAAGGCCTGGGCCAGCTCTTGGTAGACCCGCTGGCGCTGGCGGACGGCGGCTAGCTCTTGCTGCTTTTGGGCGAGTCCCTGGTGCAGATCGTCGAGGTGCTGACGGGCCTGACCGAGAGCACCCAACTGGGCTAGGAGGGCATCGCGCTGGTACTGGCGGGTGGCGATCGCCCGCTCCAACTGTTCTAGAGCATCCGCATCGTAGGCCAAGGCCTGGTGCTGCTCCTCTAGGGTGGCGATCGCCACGCTCAACTGTTCTAGCTCCTGGCGCTGCTGCCGCTCCTGGGCCTGAAGTCCCTCGATCTGAATCTGGCGCTGGGGCTGCTGCTGGCGGGCTGCTTCTAGCTCCCGATGGCGTTGCCGCCAGACTTGGGCGGCTAGCAAGGACTGGCGCACCTGCTGGTGATGGTCAATGCGGTAGCTGAGCTGCTCAAGGGCGGCTTGGGCTGCCGCTAAGGCCTGGCCCTGGGTACCAACCTGGAGCTGGGTCAGCTCAGTCTCAAGGGCAATTTGGTCGGCCTCAAGCTGCTGCTGTCGCCGCTCGAGCTGCTGCCGTCGGCGTCGCGCCTGGGTCAACTCGTGGTGCTTGATCTCAGCCCAGCGCAGCCGATTGACCTGGCCCCGGGTCAGGGCATGGTCGCGATCGTCGTAGGCCAGCTGGGCCAGGGTGTTGTTGATCTGGTGCAACTCCGTGCGCAGGTCGAGGGCGTACTGGTTCTCGGTGAGGGACTGCTCTAGGCGCTGCTGCTCGGCCTCTAGGACTTGAAGCCGCTCGTGGACGGTGGCTTGGGAGGCCATCTCCGCTGTGAGCTGGCCCTGCTTTTGGAGCACTGGGGCGTAGGCCTCTAGTTCGGCTTCGACCGCTCGATACTCCTGTCGCAGCACCTGAATTTCGCGCTCTGAAACAGCCAGCTGCTCGCGAATGACCCAAATCTCTTCTTGCAGTTCTTGCTGATGCTGGCGATGGCGACCTTCAACCAGAGCGCGGTGATGGGGCTTGAGGGCGCGATCGCACAGCGGGCAGACGGCCTCCGGTTGAGCGAGCATGCCTAGCTTCTGGCCAATTTGAGCGATCTGGGTTTCGCAGGCTCGCTGATTAGACTGAAGCACCTCCATAACGCTGCGCCGCTCTAGCCCCTTCTCGCGCACCTTCTCCTGGTAGGCTCGGCGCTGCTCCAAATAGCTCAGGGTTTTTGACACCTCCTGGGCGGTCGCTACTAGCTCGGGCGGATTCCCCTGATCCTGCTGGAGCTGCTGGGCGGCGGCGGCGAGTTCTTCTAATCGGGTTTGAAGCCGGGTTTGGGCCTGCTGTAACCCGCTTTCTAGCTGTCGGCGTCGCTGCTGTAAGGGTTCAGACTGAAGCTGAAGCGCATCTAAGTGTTTGAGGCGGGCTTTGGCAATGAGAAACTGCTGGCGGGCCGCATCAACAGCTTCGCTTTGTAAGAGAGCCGCGTCTAAATCGGCAATCTGGGCCTGCAAGGCCGCCAGCTGGAGCTGGGTTTGGCCCAGGCGCGTGCGGGTCTCAGCCGACTGGGCTTGCCACTCAGCTTCTAGGCTCTGACGCTGCGCTTCTAGCGCCTGATAGCGTTGAAAGTGCTGATTGAGCTGAGCATCCTCCGCTTCTAGAGCCGCCAGTTCAGCTAGGCCGGTTTCAATCTCGGCGGCTTGGGCCAAACGCCGGTCATGCTGGTGCTGCTCACGGGTCAGCGCGGCCAGGGACGTTTCGGTTTGGTGCAAAAGAGCCGTCAGGTGCTGCCGCTGCTGCCGCTGCATCTGAAGCTGCTGATTACAGGCACTGTGGGTGTGCTCAAGGGTGCGAAGCTGTTGCTGACGCTGGCGATCGCGCTCCTGAGCCTGATCGATATCGTGCAGCGTCTGCTGAAACTGAGCCTGGCGCTGTAGCGTCGGTTCGTAGTCGGCTAGGGCAGCGGTGAGTTCGTCGAGCTGAGTTTGACGCAGGGTGGCCTCGGCCTTGGCCTGGCGAGCCTGCTCTTTGGCCCCCTCGGCCAGGTGGTCGTACTGGTGCAGCTTGAGCAGGTTGGCCAGAATTTGTTTGCGATCGCCGGGTCGCTTCAGCATAAAGTCGTCGGCCCCACCCTGGCGCAGGTAGGCCGAGTTGATAAAAGTGTCGTAGTCGAGCCGGAGGTGGCGGCAGATTAGCAGTTGGGTGGCCCGCACCCCACGCTGGGTCAGCACCCGCCAGCCCTCCTCGGTGTGCACCTGAAACTCTAGACTGGTGCCCTGGCTGCGGTGGCGGCTGCGTATCACCCGGTAGGTGTGGTCACCCTGGTGAAACTGAAACGTCACCTGGGCCTCCATTTCGCCCTGGTGGATGATGTCGTCATCGGCGGCGACTCGGCTTTGGCCCCACAGCGCCCAGGCGATCGCCTCTAGCAGCGACGATTTGCCCGCACCGTTGGGCCCCGCCACGCAAACCACGTGCAGCCCGTTGAAGTCTAGGCTGGCATCGCGATAGCTAAGAAAATTCTTGAGGGCAATGTGCTTGGGAATCATGGGTACATTAGCACCACTATTCCCAGCCTACAGTACAGGAGAACTTTAAGTACACCTGTATCTTCAAAAGCCGTTGATTGACATATAAAAGCAGCTGGTATGAGCACTCATACCAGCTGCTTTTATAGACTCAAAATACGGAAGCGGTGGGATTTGAACCCACGAGGGAAGGTTTACTCCCCTACCTCCTTAGCAGGGAGGCGCTTTCGACCACTCAGCCACGCTTCCAAGAAGTAGTTCTTCGTTAGTTTAGCAGACACTCGGCAGAGACTTGACGTTACTCCAGGACTTTTTATGGCGTTAGTTTCACCATCTGGTTTAAGCGCTGCGGCTGGACTGCATTTGGGGCCATAGATAGACCAGGCCTGAGGCCAAGGTTAGCGCCACTGCCACCCAAAAGAGAATTTGCGCTGGCCCATCCCACACTGCCGGTAGCGGGGCCAGGAGCAGGGCGATCGCCACAATCTGCACTACGGTTTTGGCCTTACCCCACAGGTTTGCTCCCGGTACCGCGCCCCCCTGCATGGCCGGGTTGACCCGCCAGCCAGAAATCGTAATCTCCCGCGCCACGATTAAAAACACGCCCCAGCCGGGCACCTGACCCAGCCCCACCAGCATCAGCAAGGGAGCCAGCACCAGCAGCTTATCCACCAGGGGGTCTAAAAATTTGCCCAGATCCGTCACCTGGTTGAGCCTACGAGCTAGGTAGCCATCGAGCCAGTCGGTGCTCGCTGCCACCACAAAGATGCCCGCTGCCCACCACCGCTGGGTCGCCGTCGGTGCCTGAAGGAGGATTAGCAGTAGCGGAACTCCAAGCAGGCGGGAGACGGTGATCCAGGTGGGGATATTCATGGAGTTTTGGCTTTTAGATTTTGGATTTTAGAGGGGGAGTAGCGCTTAGCGCTTTCCTATCAAAGGTCTTTTTACCCTAAAGTTCCTCTTCCCCTGGGAGAGGGATTGAGCGCATTAGCCCTTGACCTTGCCAAAGCGGCGATCGCGCTGCTGGTAGGCATAGATCGCCCGGTGAAACTCTGAGGTGTCGAAGTCGGGCCATAGGGTGTCGGTCACATAGATCTCGGCGTAGGCTAGCTGCCACAGCAGAAAGTTGCTAATCCGCATCTCACCGCTGGTGCGAATTAGCAGGTCAGGATCGCTAATCTCGGAGGTATAGAGGTGGCGGCTAAACAGCTCTTCGCTAATGTCGCTGGGGCTCAGCTCGCCCCGCTGCACCTGTTCGGCGATCGCTCGACAGGCCTGCACAATCTCTTGCCGCCCGCCATAGTTGGTGGCCACCGTAAACTCGATGCCGTGGTTGCCCTGGGTCTGGGTGACCGCCTGGTGAATCTCGCCCTGGAGCGATCGCGGCAGGGCCGCCAGGTTGCCCACAAAGCGAATGCGGACATTTTCCTCCATCATCTCCAGCAGTTCCTGGCGCAGCACTCGCTCAAACAGCGCCATCAAAAAATCTACCTCCTCAACCGGGCGACCCCAGTTCTCCGTCGAAAAGGCGTAGGCCGTCAGCGCCCCAATGCCCCAGTCGCGGCAGCAGCGCAGCAGGGTTTTGAGGGTGTCTACCCCCCGGCGATGGCCCATGATGCGCGGTAGCCCCCGGCGTTTGGCCCAGCGCCCGTTGCCATCCATAATCACCGCCACGTGCTGGGGTAGGCGATCGGGCTTGAGGTCGGCGGGCAGGGCGTAGCGAACAACAGGCTTGGTGGTCATTTTTTCTCTCGGGGAGACGATGAGGGGAGACGAAACAAGCGCAGTACATAGGCAACTCCAAGGCTGCCCAGCCGCCGACCAAGGCTTCTGAGCTGGGGTGCCACCGCCTCGCGATCTACCGATTTAGAAAACTTAGACCGCAGAATACTGCGCAGGCGGCTGCTGGTTAGAGGCCGATCTAGAATACCGCCTTCCGCCAGCGAAATAGAGCCGGTTTCTTCTGATACCACAACACAAATACAATGCTCTACCCGTTCAGTAATGCCCATCGCCGCCCGGTGGCGAGTGCCGAGCTGACGCGAGGCCACCCGCTCAGAAATCGGCAAGATTACCCCCGCCGCCGCAATCCGCGCACCGCGCACCAGCATAGCCCCATCGTGAAGCAGCGTGCTGGTTTGAAAAATGGTCTGAATCAGTTCCTTCGACACTTCCGCATTGATGCGTACCCCCGGCACCGTAAAGTCGCGCTCGTCAATCAGCTTATCAATTTCGAGAATGAGCAGCGCCCCGGTGCGATTTTGGGACAGCTCTTTAACGGCGTCAACAATCTCATCGATCACGTTGTCGGGCTGGGGCATGGCCTCTCGCGACGGGCTGAGCAATTCCCATACCCGTCCCTGGCCCAGTAGCTCCAGCAGTCGCCGAAACTCCCCCTGGAGCATAAAGGCCATGGCCACTGCCGAGCCAATCACTAGTTTGTCGAGCACAAAGCCGAGCAGGGCTAAGCCCAGAAACTTGCTCAGGGCCGCTGCCAGCATCAAAAAAATCAGCCCCCGCACCATCCACAAGGTACGCTTCTCGCCAATGATGACGAGCACCACGTAGCTCAGCAGCAGCACCAGCGCAATGTCGAGCGCCTGAAGCACGAACCTAACCTGGTCAAGGTTTGTTAGCCATTGCTCCCAGAGGTAGTTCATGCAGCGTTCAAGGATGGTGTCTGAGCGGCTGTGCGATGGGTTAGCCCGAACAGCCCTCTGGCAAAATCCTGCCCAAGACTAGCAACGGTTAGCTGACTAGGTAGACTTTGCTTTCGGCCTGATGGTTTCGGGCAGACAGTCTTGCCGAAGCAGATCCGCCACAGTTTCGCGGCGAATGATGAGGGTGGCATCGCCGTCGGCCACCAGCACCGCCGCAGGCCGAGGCACCCGGTTGTAGTTCGAAGCCATGCTGTAATTGTAGGCACCCGTGCCCGCAATAGTAACCACATCGCCGCTCTTCAACTCGGGCAGGGCCGCATCCTTAATTAGAATATCGCCAGACTCGCAGTGCTTACCGGCTAGGGTTACGGTTTCGGCCAGGGGGGCCGTCATGCGGTTGGCCACCAGCGCCCGATACACCGACTGATAAGTGATGGGGCGGGGGTTGTCGGACATGCCGCCGTCAATGGCCGCGTAGGTGCGCAGGCCGGGGATCACCTTTTGGCTGCCGACTCGGTAGGCGGTGACGCAGGCAGAGCCAATCAGCGATCGCCCCGGTTCACACAGCAGCTTGGGCAGCGGAATATCGTGAGCTGCACAGGCTGCGATCACGCTTTCGCACACGGTCTTTACCCAGGTGTCAATGCTCGGTGGGTCATCGCCCTCGGTGTAGCGAATGCCCAGACCACCGCCCACATCGAGTTCCGTTAGGGTGAGCCCGTAGCGCTGGGCCGTCACCACCCACTGAGCCATAACGGCCCCCAGGTCGGTGTGGGGGTTTAGCTCAAAAATCTGCGAGCCAATGTGGGCATGGACTCCCAAACACTGGAGTTGGGGCTGGCTCGCCAGGAACTCAAATACCGATTCGATCTGGTCGGGGTCGAAGCCAAACTTGCTGTCGAGGTGGCCGGTGCGGATGTATTCGTGGGTGTGGCACTCAATGCCGGGGGTGACCCGCAGCAAAATCGGCACGGTTTTGCCTTCGCGTGTGGCCAGCTCACCTAGGGTCTTGAGTTCTAACCAGTTATCGACTACAACCCGGCAGCCCACCTCGACCGCTAGAGTCAGCTCTTCAAAGGACTTGTTGTTGCCGTGGAAGTAGATGCGATCGCAGTCGGCTCCGGCTCCGGTGGCTGTGAGCAATTCGCCCGCCGACACCACATCAATCCCCAGTCCCTCATCGGTGACAATGGCACACACCGCCAGGCAGTTCCAGGCTTTCGACGCGTAGATCACCAGCGCCTCGCCGGGGTAGTAGCGCTCAAACCCTTGGCGATATTGGCGGCAGGCCGTGCGCAGGGTGTGGTCGTCGAGAATATATAGAGGCGTACCAAAGCGCTCGACCAAGTCTACTACGTCGCAGCCGCCGACGCTGAGATGGTCGTCCGGTGTGGTGGTGGCGGTCAGGGGCAATAGCTGCTGGTTAGGAGACAGCGTTCCTTCGGGGTTGGCGGGGGGGAGGTACTGGCGGCTATCGGCGATCGAGGCCGATAGGGGAGAAGTCGAAACCATAGACGTTGCGCTCACAGAAAAACGTTGTTCGAGGATTAATTTGAGACTGCTGGAAGCTTGAACTGGCGATCGCCCGACTCAACCAGTCTTTGCCCATTGCGCCCCTGACCCCAACCCCCAGTGTACAATTAAGGGCTGTGCCAGTTTTCTTGCCCCAGAAATTAAAAGCCGTAAAGTTGGTGGGCTACCTCTCTTGCCAGGCTCCGTGCCACGACGACATTGCTGCCCTGGTGGCCCTTGACCAGCGCACCCTGGGGGGGCTGTGGTCAGCAGAGGGCTACGGGCGCGAGCTAGATAGCCCCAACAGCTGTCTGCTGATGCTGGTGCATCAACCTCATAGTATCCAGGAGAATCAGGCCGATCTATCGACAGCGTCGATGGCTGCCCTGAAAACGGCCTTGGGTTCAGAAGGTGCTGAATCCAAGCCAGTACCAAGTCTAGACCCCAGTGATGAACCCGATCTCCTTGGCCTCGGCTGTTACTGGGCGATTTTGGATGAGGCCCACATTACTGTACTGGCGGTCGATCCCCGTTACCAGCGGCGGGGGTTGGGGAAATGGCTGCTAGTGAATTTGCTGACGGATGCGAGTGAGCGCGCGCTCACCCGCGCCACCTTAGAAGTGCGCCCCTCTAATAGCCGCGCCCTAGCTCTTTATGAGAGCTTTGGGTTCGAGACTTTAGGCCGACGGCGTCGCTACTACGCCGACGGCGAAGATGCCCTGGTTCTGTGGCAAAAATCCCTTAAAACCGCTGAATTTCGCGATCAACTCCAGCAGCAACGTAGTGCCGTAAGCGATCGCCTTGGACGGCAAGGATGGCAGATAACAAACAAAAAATTGCCCCTCAACCGAACCTAAAACCGAACCTTAAAAGTTGAGAAAATTTACATTTTTTGCAAACTCAATCTATTGACAGTTGGCGATCCCGACTAATTTCTAAGCCCAAAGGAGTAGTTGAAGGAAGCGCGGTAAACCGCCTGTTTAGTAGGGCACAACTGACAAAAATCGCTGTGCTAGAATTTGCCTATCCGGCACGCACCAGGTGATTAATACCATCATGTTTGAACGCTTCACAGAAAAAGCAATCAAGGTCATCATGCTGGCTCAGGAGGAAGCTCGTCGGCTCGGCCACAACTTTGTGGGTACCGAGCAGATTCTCCTGGGGTTAATTGGAGAAGGCACGGGCGTAGCCGCCAAGGTCTTAAAGTCAATGGGCGTCAACCTCAAGGATGCGCGCATTGAAGTTGAAAAGATCATTGGTCGTGGCTCCGGCTTTGTGGCCGTTGAAATTCCCTTTACCCCCCGAGCCAAGCGTGTGCTTGAACTCTCCCTGGAAGAGGCCCGTCAGCTCGGCCACAACTACATTGGTACCGAGCATCTGCTCCTGGGACTGATCCGCGAAGGCGAGGGGGTCGCGGCCCGCGTTCTCGAAAATCTGGGCGTTGACCTATCCAAGGTGCGTACCCAGGTGATTCGCATGCTGGGTGAAACGGCAGAGGTGTCTGCCGGGAGCAGTGGTGGGCGCACCAAGACCCCCACTCTAGATGAGTTTGGCTCTAACCTGACCCAAATGGCCGCCGACGGCAAGCTCGATCCGGTGGTGGGACGGCAGAAGGAAATTGAGCGCGTCATCCAAATCCTGGGTCGCCGCACAAAGAACAACCCGGTGCTAATTGGCGAGCCTGGCGTGGGCAAAACCGCGATCGCCGAGGGCTTGGCCCAGCGCATTGGCAACGGTGACGTGCCTGACATTCTCGAAGACCGCCGCGTGGTTACCCTGGATATTGGCCTGCTGGTGGCCGGTACCAAGTACCGAGGCGAGTTTGAAGAGCGCCTGAAAAAAATCATGGATGAGATCCGCACAGCGGGCAATGTCATCCTGGTGATTGATGAGGTTCACACCCTGATCGGGGCGGGCGCTGCTGAGGGGGCGATCGACGCTGCGAACATTCTCAAGCCTGCCCTAGCGCGGGGCGAGCTTCAGTGCATCGGGGCCACCACCCTAGATGAGTACCGCAAGCACATCGAGCGCGACGCCGCCCTTGAGCGCCGCTTCCAGCCGGTGATGGTGGGCGAACCTAGCGTGGATGAGACTATCGAGATCCTGCACGGTCTGCGCGATCGCTATGAGCAGCACCACAAGCTGAAGATTTCCGACGATGCCCTGGAGGCAGCCGCCAAGCTGTCGGATCGCTATATCGCCGATCGCTTCTTGCCCGACAAGGCCATCGACTTGATCGACGAGGCGGGCTCCCGCGTTCGTCTACTCAATTCCCAACTACCTCCGGCGGCGAAGGAGCTCGATCGCGAACTGCGCCAAGTGCTCAAAGACAAGGACAACGCTGTGCGTTCCCAGGACTTTGACAAGGCTGGGGAACTGCGCGATCGCGAGATGGAAATCAAGGCCGAGATCCGGGCGATCGCCCAGAACAAGGTTAATGAAGATGCTGGCGGTGAAGACATGCCCGTGGTGGGCGAAGAAGACATCGCCCACATCGTCGCCTCCTGGACTGGGGTGCCGGTGAGCAAACTCACCGAATCTGAGTCTGAGAAGCTGCTGCACATGGAAGATACCCTGCACCAGCGGCTAATTGGCCAGGACGAAGCAGTGAGGGCCATTTCCCGCGCCATTCGTCGTGCCCGAGTTGGCCTTAAAAACCCCAACCGACCGATCGCCAGCTTCGTGTTCTCTGGCCCCACCGGGGTTGGTAAAACTGAGCTTGCTAAGTCTCTGGCCGCCTACTTCTTCGGCTCCGAAGACTCCATGATCCGTCTGGATATGTCCGAGTTTATGGAGCGCCACACGGTTTCCAAACTGATTGGCTCGCCTCCGGGCTATGTCGGCTACAACGAGGGCGGTCAGCTGACCGAAGCCGTGCGTCGTCGGCCCTACACCGTGGTGCTATTTGACGAAATTGAGAAGGCCCACCCCGACGTCTTCAACATGCTGCTGCAAATTCTAGAAGACGGTCGCCTGACCGATGCTAAAGGTCGCACGGTCGACTTTAAGAACACCCTGCTGATCATGACTTCCAACATTGGTTCTAAAGTCATCGAGAAGGGTGGCGGTGGCCTCGGCTTCGAGTTTGAGCAAGACCAGGCCGAGTCGCAATACAACCGCATTCGCTCTCTGGTGAACGAAGAACTCAAGCAGTACTTCCGCCCTGAGTTCCTCAACCGCCTTGACGAGATCATCGTCTTCCGTCAGCTCACCAAAGACGAGGTCAAAGAGATCTCCGACATCCTGCTCAAGGAGGTGTTCGGTCGACTTACCGAGAAGAACATTCACCTCCAGGTCACCGAGCGCTTCAAAGAGCGCCTGGTGGAAGAGGGTTACAACCCCAGCTACGGGGCGCGACCGCTGCGTCGGGCGATTATGCGACTGCTCGAAGACACCCTCGCCGAAGAGATTCTCTCGGGTCGTTTGGGCGATGGCGACACGGCTACCGTCGATGTGGACGACACCGGCAAGGTCGTTATCCAGTCTGAGCAGCGTCGAGAGCTGATCTCCGCTGAGAGCTAGACGCTAAGAGCAAAACACTGGTGTAAATCATCTGCTGTTGGAAATGCCGTTCTCCTTGGGGGACGGCATTTTATTTCTTACTTTTAAGGGACATGCGACAGCGGCCTTGAGCCGGTATGCTGACATCACCATTTGACAGGTTTCACCATGGGCGATACCACCAACTGTGAAAAATTGGCCAGCGTCTTTAACCAGGCCAGCCAGCAGGGCAAAAGTGCCTTTTGTAAAATGCTTTGGGGGAATCAACCGGAAACCGTGCAGGCGCAGCTTAAACCTCTACTCAGTGCTGAAACCATAGAGGCTTTGCGCGACGAAGATTAGGCAAAAACTCGCTTACGTCCACCGGGTTAGGTGAAAGTGCTGGGTTCAGGGTGCCGCGGTAAACCTTATTCCCTAGAGCTCAGATCGTTCACCGTCGGGCTCTCCCTCTATTTTCTAGCCAACATGTTGGGTTTCGTTAGGTCACGGGTCACCCCATCGGTCGTTTCCCTTGCTACAGTCGATAGGCAGATGAGCAGCACAGCAGGAGCACGGCCATGGACCAGTGGCAACAGGGGGAAACCCTTGATCTGGAGATTACTGACCTGAGTAGCAGCGGTGACGGCATTGGCCGTTGGCAGGATCGGGTGGTATTTGTGCCCGACACCGTACCTGGCGACCTGGTGCGGGCGCGGTTGGTGCAGGCCAAGCCTACCTTTGGTCGGGCCAAGGTACGGCAGTTGCTGACCCCGTCACCCGATCGCATTCGAGCGGCCTGCATTGTGGCTGACAAGTGTGGTGGTTGTCAGTGGCAGTCTATTAACTACCCATCCCAGCTAGCGGCTAAACAGCAGCAGGTGCTCGACGCCTTTACGCGTCTAGGTGGCTTTGAAAATCCCAAGGTGATGCCGATTTTAGCGTCTGAAGCTCCCTTGGGCTACCGCAACAAGGCGACCTATCCCCTGGGGCGATCGCCCGAAGGCCAGGTCAAGGCCGGCTACTTTCGCCAGGGCACCCACAAACTGGTCAACCTCAACCAGTGCCCCGTGCAGGACGAGCGCCTGAACCCGCTGCTGGCCGAGATCAAGCGCGATATTCAGGAGCGGGGCTGGTCAATCTATACCGAGAGCAAGCACCAGGGCAGGCTGCGCCACCTGTCGCTACGGGTGGGCCGCCGCACCGGGCAGATGCTGCTCACTCTGGTCTCCACAGCGCCTAATCTTAAAGACATAGAATTGCAGGCCCAGGAGTGGCGCGAGCGTTACCCCGACCTCGTCGGCGTGTGTGTCAACCTCAACCCCGACAAGACCAACGCCATTTTTGGGGCCGAAACCCTGGTAATTGACGGTGTGCCCTACATCGAAGAACTGTTTGCCGGACTGCGGTTTCGCATTCACGCCACCACGTTCTTTCAGGTCAACACCGAGCAGGCTGAGCAGGTGTTGCAGATTATTTTGAACGAGCTACAGCTCACCGGCAGCGAAACCGTTATCGACGCCTACTGCGGGGTGGGTACCTTGACGCTGCCCCTGGCTCAACAGGCCAAGCGGGTGATGGGCCTAGAGGTTCAAGCAGAAGCTGTAGCTCAGGGCTTGGCCAACGCAGGGCTCAACGGCATCGACAATGTCGAATTTCGTGCTGGAGATGTCGGTGCATTGCTGGTTGAGGCAGCCGCTAGCCTGAGCGATCCACTGGATATAGTCGTGCTTGATCCGCCCCGTAAGGGCTGCGATCGCTCCGTGCTCGATGCTCTGATCGAACTTCGTCCACCCCGAATCGTCTACATGAGCTGTGACCCTGCCACCCTGGCGCGTGACCTCAAAATTCTGCGGGAAGAGGGCGGCTATAGTCTGACCAAAGCCCAACCCGCTGACTTCTTTCCCCAGACCCCCCACGTAGAATGCGTCGCATTTCTGGTAGCGTAAAAGCCAGATTGGTTTTACTGCATTTCTCTCAGCTCCTATGAAGTTCAGCACCATTGCCGACAAAATTCAGATTACCGTTGCCTCTAGTCTGACTGCCAACCCCGGCCACGATCCCGAGATCGCTGGCGTGGCAGCCGTTGACCAAGCCTCGGTCGGCCTGCTGAGCTACATTGAGGGAGACAAGTTCGCCAATTTTGTCGGTACTACCCAGGCTGACGCCCTGATTTTGCCTCAGAATCCTGTGTTGCAGGCCAAGGCTACCGAACGCGGCATCGCTTGGCTCAGCACCCCTGACCCGCGCCTGGCCTTTGCGCGGGCCATTGCGCTGTTCTATACGCCCTACCAGCCTGCCCCCGGCATTCACCCCACCGCCGTAATTGATCCAACGGCCACCTATGGCGACAATGTCTCCATTGGGGCCAACGCGGTAATTCAAGCGGGAGTCTGCTTGGGAGAGGGGGTCTGCGTTCACCCCAACGTGGTGATTTATCCCCAGGTGCGGGTGGGCGATCGCACCGTGCTTCACGCCAACTGCACCATCCATGAGCGTACTCAGATTGGAGCCGACTGCGCCATCCACAGCGGCGCAGTGATTGGGGCCGAGGGGTTCGGCTTTGTGCCCACTCCCCACGGGTGGGAAAAAATGGAGCAGTCAGGCATTGTCGTCATCGATGACGGCGTGCGGGTGGGCAGCAACTCTACCATCGATCGCCCTGCCGTAGGCACGACTCGCGTGGGGCGCGGCACCAAGCTTGACAATATGGTTCATATTGCCCACGGCTGCCAGGTGGGCGAGGGAGTAGTGATGGCCGGCCAGGTGGGCATGGCCGGGGGCGTCACCATCGGCAACCGGGTAATTTTGGCGGGCCAGGTAGGCATTGCCAACCAGGCCGTAATTGGTGAGGGCGCGATCGCCACCGCTAAAGCCGGCATCCATGGTGACGTCGCCCCCGGCGAAATTGTGACCGGCTCGCCGGCTCTACCCCACAAAATCTCTCTCAAGGCCTCAGCGGTGTACCGTCGTCTGCCCGAACTGTATAAGACTATTCAGCGTCTGCAAAAGCACTTACCCTAGCTCCTTGTAGCCCTATTCCATGACCCCTGCCTCCCAAGACGACATCCCCGATATTCAGCAAGAATTGCGTCTCAGTCGTCCGTTTACCCTGGCTGACGCCATTGGCCAAGAGGCGGGCAACTTCATGAAAGGGGAATCGCCCATTCCGCGGCTTGTGCAGGCTAAACATGGTGCCCAGCAAGCGCTAAAAGAATCCTTGGTGGATGGCCCTGGCGCTCTGCATCGAGTGCTGGAGCAGTGGCTAGTGGACGATGAGCACCGCCTCAGTCAACACGTGGGGCACCCTGCTGAAGCGGTAAAGGATTTGCTGGTAACGGTGCTGCGATCGCCCGTAACCCTCTACGAACTGGTGCGCCAAACCGACGTTACCTGGGGCCAAATTTACGATAGTCGCCCCCACTTCCAGCAGCCTGGGCAGCCCCCTCACTCCGATGATCAATACACCCACGAGTCGGTACGAGAGACATTAGAGCAATGCTTGTACTGCCTCAACCACCCGCCCGTGGCAGAACCGGAGCCAGACTCCGAAGCTGCCCTGCCGCAGACAACCGCTCGAATAACCCCACTGCTAATCATTAAAAAACCGCTGTTGTGGTTAACAACAGCGGCCAGGAGCATTAGTCATTGGAAGAATGTCAGACGGTAAAGTCTGGATCGATGCCGCGCCACACGGCCACTAGCCGACCCTGTACGTCTACGAGATCTGCTGGAAACTCCATCACCGGGTACTTAGGGTTGGCAGGTTTGAGATGTACCTGGTTGCCCTCACGGTGAAATGATTTGAGGGTAGTGCCGCTCTCAACCCGAGCTGCGACAATAGTCCCCTCACGGATGCCCTGGGGATCTTTTACCGGACGCATAATGACCACATCCCCATCCTGAATCATGGCCTCGATCATGCTGTCTCCGGTAACCTTGAGGGCATAGTCACCAGACTGAATGGGTAGCCCATTTAGATCGAGACGCTCGACGGTATCGGTAAATGCCTCGTTGACGAAACCAGCGGCAATAGTGCCAAGAATGGGCACACCACGAACCTTGTCCCGAACGCGAATCGTGCGTGCTTTCCCTTCGCTCCACTCAATGTAGCCCTTGTTCTTGAGGTGTTCTAGGCGGCTTTGAATGGGTGCAGGAGAACGCAGGTTCATCGCCCGCATCATTTGGCGAATGGAGGGGGAGTGCTGATTAGCCCGGATGTACTCAACTAACCAGTCGTAGAGCTCCTGTTGGGCAGTTGTTAAAGATTCCATAGGGATTTAGCCACGGCGTTGGATCATGGAACAAGTGTACCAACTGGGCGACAATCTGTCTACTCTATCAACAAACCTCTGGGTAAGTCAGTACTAATGCCGCACCGGAGGACAATTATTCCACTTTAAGTCAGCACACCTTAAGAGCAACAGCCATCTGTGGCCAGTGCCAACTTAGAACTAGCCTGCCTAGAGCAGCGGTTGCCGTGCCAATAAAAAAGGCTGCCTATAGGCAGCCTTTTTTCCGTGGGTTTCGTTCAGTATTGCTCTAATCCTTCAACCAAAGGACTGAAGTCAGGTTGACCCTAGCGAATGTACTCTTTCAAGATGCTGTTGCGATTAGGGTGGCGCAGCTTGCGCAGAGCCTTGGCTTCAATCTGGCGAATGCGCTCGCGGGTAACGTTGAAAATCTGGCCAATTTCTTCCAGGGTTTTCATCCGACCATCGTCGAGGCCGTAGCGCAGGCGTAGCACATCCCGTTCACGGGGGCTAAGGGTGCCCAAAACGCTTTCCAGGTCTTCCCGAAGGAGGCTTTTGGAGACTTGATCTTCAGGGGTTTCGCCGTCCGATTCGATGAAATCGCCCAGGCGAGAATCTTCTTCTTTACCGATGGGAGTCTCAAGGGAAATAGGTAACTGGGCCGACTTGGCAATAAACCGCAGCTTCTCGATGGTCATTTCCATGCGAGTGGCGATTTCTTCTTCGGTGGGCTTGCGGCCTAGTTCTTGAGAGAGTAGCTTGGTGGTCTTTTTGATGCGAGAGATGGTCTCGTAGAGGTGCACCGGCAGGCGAATGGTGCGGGACTGATCGGCGATCGCTCGGGTGATGGCCTGACGAATCCACCAGGTGGCGTAGGTCGAGAACTTGTAGCCCTTTTCGTGGTCAAACTTCTCAGCGGCGCGAATCAGGCCCAGACTGCCTTCCTGAATTAGGTCTTGGAAGGAGAGACCACGGTTCATGTACTTTTTGGCGATCGACACCACCAGACGCAGGTTTGACTGCACCATTTTGTCTTTGGCGCGGCGACCAATGTGCAGACGGTGGCGGAAGCTGGCTAGGGTATAGTCTTTGCCTTCGTCTTGGCTGACGGCAGCGGCCCACTCAATATCCGAGGGATCGCGCTCTAAAGAGTCAAACAGCTCGTCGTGAAGGCGCTCTAGCTTGAGCAGGTCGGCGATCTTGCGGGCTAGCTCAATTTCTTCTTCGGCCCGCAGTAGGCGAATTCGGCCAATCTCTTGCAGATAGAGACGAATAGAGTCTTCGGTGTAGTGGCGCTTTTTGGTTTGAGCTCGGCGGCGGGTTACCTTCCCCTTCGGCGCTTTGTCATCGGCGCCGGCCTCGTCATCTTGGGCAACAAAATTCTCGTCACTATCATTACCGTCGATCAGTAGATCGAGTTCAGTTTCAGGGTTGATGGTGCCGAGCAGATGATTTGCTTGGGTCATGCCGCGATCCTCGTGCTCCTTAAAATTGAAAGACAAAGACTGTGATCAGATTAACAGCTCCGTTAGATAGATGCCCACAGTTCCGAAAAAGTGCGGATCTATTTTTGGAGAACCCAGTGATAAGTGTCTAGCCACCTAGACGTTTACGACACTGACTTGGTGCTGTTGGCCCAGGTCGCCGCCGCCTCTATCTGGAGAAATACATCGGCGTCGCCATGGCTTTTCAATTTTAACTGCAATGCTAGGTGATGTACCACCCTAACTTTGGGAGAAACGATTGAATCGGCTGAAATGCTTAAGCTGCAACCAAAACACCCTCCCTAGAACTAAGAGCGATCGCCATCAAAATTGATTTACTAGAACAAATAAACTACCCTCTTTCTTTATATTTTCTTTCTTATAGAAACAATCGTGTGGCTTTTCGAGACTGCCCTCAGTGTGATTTGTCCCAGTTGGATCAACTATTACTCGGGCAAATCTACTGTTTCGATCGCTAGATTTTGTAAGCAATTCCTTACATTGGGGTTAGTCAGCGGACATTTTCTCAGCGCTATTACGGAGTACGTTTTGTGACAGAGGCTGGATCCAAAATAAACATCACGCAGGCCTAGCGTTATGATGCCGGGCCTGCGTGATGTTCAAAAGCACTTTCGTCTTGGAATATTAGGGATACTTGAGTTAAATACCGCTGCCATCTAGGAATTCTTCGAGGACGCGGTCTTGCAAGCGGCAGTAAACCCCGTCTTGGGAGCGAACCGCGCCCACTAAGACAGGGTCTCGGCGCACTTGCCCCAGGGATTGAACTTCTTTTTCCAATGCTTCAATGCGATCGAGCAGGGCGCGAATCACCTGGGCTTCGGAGTCGGGTAGGCGGCCATGCTCTAAGGGTTCTACACGCTCTCCAGCTCGATACACGATGCGCCCAGGCACACCGACCACCGTGCAGTCGGAGGGCACCTCTCGCAGTACCACCGAGCCAGCGCCGATGCGCACGTTGTGTCCGAGATAAATATTGCCCAGTACTTTGGCACCGGCTCCAACAACCACGTTGTTGCCTAGCGTGGGGTGGCGCTTGCCGACTTCCTTGCCAGTACCCCCTAAGGTGACACCCTGGTAGATCAGGGCGTAGTCGCCAACGATGGCGGTTTCACCAATCACCACCCCCATGCCGTGGTCGATGAAAACGCCCTTGCCGATGGTGGCCCCTGGGTGAATTTCGATGCCGGTCAGGAACCGTGCCAGGTGAGAGATGATGCGGGGCACCACGGGCAGGCCCAGGTTCCAAAGCCAATGACTGAAACGGTGCAGTCCTAGGGCGTGGAGGCCAGGATAGCAGGTGAGCACCTCTAGCCAGTTGCGGGCCGCTGGGTCACGCTCGAAGACGATGCGAAAATCGGCAATCAGGGTGGTGAGCACAGGCAATGGAGTTAACTGCAGCTTCCCTATCCTAACGTGGCCACGTCCTTGACCAACACCCTTCGCTGGTGTGGATTACTCTAGGTCGGCATTACGGCCTAGGGCTAGTGAATGCGAGCAAGCCCTAGGGCTTGGCGCTGAGAGAATAGTTGTAGCGCTGACCCTGCTGGTGAGAGCCTACCCAAATGCTGTAGGTACCCGTTGGCCAATTTTGGTCTTGGACTAAGGCATCGGGGTTGCGGCGATCGGTGTCGTCGCCACAGCGCACGGTGCCATCCGGCCCTTGAATGAGCAGGCTGGTGTCATTGCCGCCGCTGTTGACCTGAAGGGTGAGGGTGGCGAAGTCTTGCTGCAATACCATGATGTGGTCGGGGGCGGTGTCGGCAAACCCAGCGCAAATGGTGCCGTTGCGATCGCGCCCAGCAATATTAGATAGCGCAGAAATTCCGTTGGTAAAGCCGCTAACGCTGGCGGCTGGAGTGGCCCCAGACAGCGTGAACGATTCAAAGTTGGCCTGCTGGGCCAGGGTGGGCAGCGCTGATGTCAGACCCACGGCAAGCCCTACTGATAGCGCCAGTGCCCCACGACGTTGATGCTTAATGGTCATGGCCCCAGCCTCCTACGGTTTAACTCTATGGTGGTCGGTAACCGCCGCGACCGGCAGCCATAATAGACAGAAGTTGAAACTGTCTCCATTGACACCAGTTCAATATAAGCAGCGTATCTAGTAATGACCGCAGGGGGCACCAGCGATGGAACTTGTGATGTTGATCATCGGTGTGTTGACTACATGGGCGATCGCCCATGTAGTCAACAGCCTTACCCACCTAGGCCAGCTATTAGCGCCTTCACCCTGGCTGCTGGGGGGCATAGCCCTGGTATTTACTACCTGGCTCATGGGCGACTAGCAGCGCCCCAACTGTTAGTCGCGCGCTAATTGAGCTAAAGCTCAGTGGTGCCGTAAAGCTCGGGTACCTCACGCACTGGTGGGAGCGACTTAGCATCTCGAGTCTCTATATATCCGGTGTAGTAGGCACCCGGTTCTATTTCTAGGGCTCCGGCCATTACATCGCCTTCTAGACGAGCAGTACGGCTGAGGGTGAGCTTGCCTTCGGCAAAGACTCGGGCCTTCAGCACGCCCTGCACCATGATGTTTTGGGCCTTCACTTCAGGGCCTTCGATCAACCCTGTAGAGGAAATCTCAAGGTCACCGTTGACATCTACGGTGCCGTGAATCACGCCATCAACCCGCAGCATACCCTCGGCGTGGAGCACCCCTTCAAACTCAGTTTTTTGACTCAAATAGGTCAATGGCGGAGCCGCTTTGCGTTTAAACATCAAGATTGCCCTCATAACTCTAGAGAACAGTACTCCAAGTAATGGCCTGAGCCAGATTAGCCCTGAAGACGCTACCGCTGCCGGAACGGCACCCTGTCTGTGTAACTAAATATTAAAAGACAATGACCCCGGCTCAGCAACAATCCTCTAAATAGTCAAAATTTTCCTCTCTTTGGGAGGGTGGGCGCAGCCATCAACTCTAGCTATGCTTTAAATCAAAAGAAACTTGGAAGAAATACCCCGTATTCAAAAACCTCAGGGATCAATATTAATAGACGATAAACCCTGCTAAATTGACACGGCTCCTTCTTCTTTTTTCTGCTCTGACCCTTTAAAACCACTGCTTTAGCTTTGGCTAGCCAAAGCTAAACTCTTTTCTCCAGCGATCTGTGCGACAGAGCCCTTACCTGTTCTGCCGCATTGTTATCTCACCCCATAACAAGCCCTTACAGGACACCTGCCATGACCGCTATAGATGTTCGTCTTCAGTTTGAGCAAGCCGTTGAATCGTTTGAATCGGTCGATGTAGACTGCAAGATTGCCGTGCTTTGGCAGATCTATGACACTCTGGGGCAGGCCTTTGCGGCGATCGCCCCGGTGGCGCTCTTTTCCCAGGCGGTGCAGCAGCTACTTGGCCAGATTCAGCAGGTCGATCGCAACGACCAGTCGGCCATCTTGCGTGATATTCTCGCTGGGGCCGATACCCGGTTCAGCCAGGCTTACCAAAACCTCAACGGGAATATGAAGCTGGCCTTCTGGCACCGCCTGTTTAACCTCATGCCCGCCAACCGACTGCCCTTAACCGCCTGCCAAGATGGTTCGGCTACAACCAAGGCGCTGCTTGCCCGCATCAACACCATGGGGCTCAACGAGCGCCTGCACTTTTTGCGCCGGGTCGTGGGCTAGGTCTAGGATTTGACCAGGCTGATAGTGACAGACTCTAGTAGCTGAGGGTTCAGGGTTTAAGGTGTTACGTTCAAGGTAGTTCATGACCTTGACCCCTGAACCCTCGCCGATCTGCTACCTTTGCTTGACCAACTATTAGTTAGGCTGCCTTGTTGTGCTCGCCGTTGGGAGAGCGGGAGTTGGGACGCGCTCAGCTCAGGGATAGACAGGCTGCGTAAACTCGCTACTGGCTATGTGGCTAGCGATCGCTCAGCTGTCGCAGGAGGTTAGCGGTAAAGTGAAAGCCATAGCCCCCGCCCTGGGGGCTAACTGCTCTATTCGCCGTTTCGCTATGCCCACCATTGATGTCAATCAGCTCAGCAAGCGCTATCCCATCGCTATCAAAGAGCCTGGGTTAGGGGGCACGCTGAGGCATTTCTGGCGTCGTCAGTACCGTCTGGTAGACGCAGTGCAGTCTATCTCCTTCCACATCGACCCGGGAGAGGTAGTAGGATTCTTGGGGCCCAATGGTGCGGGCAAAACCACCACTCTCAAAATGCTCACTGGGCTCATCCACCCCTCTAGCGGCACCGTGCGGGTCGGCGACCAGGTGCCCTTTCAGCGGCGCACTGAGTTTTTGCAGGATATTACCCTGGTCATGGGGCAAAAGCAGCAGCTCCTGTGGGACTTGCCAGCCCTGGATTCGCTGCGGATTAATGGCGCTATATATGGTCTTTCTGACAAAGAATTCCGCTATCGAATTGACGAACTCACCGAGATGCTGGCCCTGCAGGGAAAGCTGTCTCAGCCGGTGCGCAAGCTATCCCTCGGTGAGCGCATGAAGGCCGAAATGATGGCGGCTCTGCTGCACCGTCCCCGCGTTCTATTTTTAGATGAGCCGACCCTAGGGCTAGACGTCAATGCCCAGGTGGCGGTGCGAGAATTTTTGCGCGACTACAATCGGCGCTACGAAGCCACCATTTTGCTCACCAGCCACTACATGGCCGATATTACGGCCCTGTGTCGTCGCGTGCTGCTGATCTACCAAGGGCGGTTAATCTATGACGGCAGCCTAGAGGGGCTGCTCGATCGCTTCGCCCCCTACCGAGAAGTCACCGTAGATCTGGCCACGGGCTGCGATGCGGCGACCCTGAGCCGCTACGGTGAATTAGAAAGCCTGGAGGGCTGCACCGCCCGGCTGATTGTGCATCGCGATACCCTAACTCAAACTGTCGCTCAGCTGCTAGGAGATTTAGACGTGCAGGATTTGACCGTCAGCGATCCGCCAGTGGAGGAGGTGATTGGGCGAGTGTTTGCGGCAGGATCCGCAGAAAAATGAGGGCTGGGTGAGTTTAGTAGATAAAGGGCGATGGCTAAAGGCGAAGGCCAAAGTAGGTGAGGACGAGTTCTTGGGTGCTGGTGTTGGCGATTTCGTGGTGTTCGCCGGGCTCGATCGCAACACAGACGCCGGGAGCCAGTGGATAGGCCTGACCCTCAACGGTAATGGTGCCAGCGCCCGCCTCGACAAAGAACACCTCGGCCATGTCGGCGTGGCTGTGGCCGTTGGCAATCTGGCCAGGGGCAAAGCGAGCCTGGGCAAAGTTGGTCAGGTGGGGCAAGTCATCCCTCCGCAGCAGCACCCGCTTTTTAATCGCCGGGTTGTGAGAGACCGACTCCTCGGGTACCTGGTCAAGGCCGGTAATTTTCATGGTTGGGGATAGCCCTGACTTAAAACAGCTCGCACTGGCCATGGTGGCGCAGCAGGTGATCGCACAGCACCAGGGCCACCATGGCTTCGACCATGGGCACGGCGCGGGGCAGCACGCAGGGGTCGTGGCGGCCCCGCGCCTCTAGCACGGTGGCTTCGCCGGTGTTAGTGACGGTGTTTTGGGCTTTGCGAATGGTGGCCGTGGGCTTAAAGGCGACGCGAATGATGATGTTTTCGCCGTTGGAGATGCCCCCCTGGGTGCCGCCGGAGCGGTTGGTGCGGGTGCGCAGGGTGCCCGCCTCGTCGGTGTAGAACTCGTCGTTGTGTTCGCTGCCGGTGAGCAGAGTGCCCGCGAACCCAGAGCCAATTTCGAAGCCCTTGCTGGCGGGCAGCGACATGACGGCCTTGGCCAGATCGGCTTCGAGCTTGTCAAATACGGGGGAACCTAGCCCCACTTTGACACCGCGCGCCACGCACTCGACCACACCGCCAATGGAGTCGCCCTGGTCGCGGATGGCTTCGATGCGGTCGACCATCTGCTCGGCGGCGACGGGGTCGGGGCAGCGGACGATATTGCTCTCGACCTGCTCTAGGGTGACGGTGCTGGGATCCACGCTGCCCTCCAGGTCTTGAATGCGCTTGACGTAGCCCAGGATTTCAGTGCCCGCGACCTGGTGGAGGATCTTTTTGGCGATCGCCCCTGCCGCCACCCGGCCAATGGTTTCCCTCGCTGAGGATCGCCCGCCCCCCTGGTAGTTGCGCAGGCCGTACTTGGCGTCGTAGGTGGCATCGGCGTGGGAGGGGCGATAGGCGGTGACCATCTCGCTGTAGTCCTGGGGGCGGGTATTTTCGTTGCGCACCAGAATAGAGATGGGTGTGCCCAGGGTTTTGCCCTCAAAGACGCCGGAGAGAATTTCGCAGCGATCGCTCTCTTTGCGAGGGGTGGTAATTTTGCTCTGACCGGGGCGACGGCGATCGAGTTCGGCCTGAATTTCCTCAGCGGAAATCTCTAGGCGGGGCGGGCAGCCATCGATGACCACCCCCACCCCACCGCCGTGGGATTCGCCAAAGGTGGTGATGCGAAATAAATCCCCAAAGGTGTTGCCCATAGATCGGTAATGCCGGTGTCGGCCCAGGTAGTTTTACCGATCCTACTATTTAGTTTCCTGATTCGTTTCCGCCAGCTTCAAATAATAGCGAGGATTCACGGCTTGACCGTTGCGATAGACGCTGTAGTGCAGGTGGGGGCCAGAGGAGCGCCCGGTGCTGCCCAAATAGCCCACGATGTCGCCCCGTTTGACGCGATCGCCAATTTTGACCTCCAGCTTTGACAGGTGGCCATAGAGAGTTTCGTAGTTATAGCCGTGGTCGAGTCTGACATGGTTGCCATAGCCGCCGTTGTAGTCGGCCCGCACCACCACACCTTCAGCGGTGGCCAAAATAGGCTTACCCACCGGCCCTTCGAAGTCGATGCCCTCGTGCATTTCGTAACTCCGTTGGCCAAAGGGGTTGGGGCGCAGCCCAAACTCTGAAGAAATCGATGGTTCGCCTGCGATCGGTTTGCCACTGGGAAAGGCCGCCGCCTGCTCAGCTTCAGATTCCAAGGTTTGCTCTAGGGCTGGCTTGACCGCCCGCGCCAGCATGACCTCCAGACTGGGCAACTGGCGGCGGGCTTCATCAAACATGACCTCGGCTGGGGCAGCCTCAGCTACGCCGCCGCGCGGGGGAATCTTTGCTTCGGAATCGAGAATGCGGGTATTTTCATTGCTTTGGTCGGGCAGACCCGCCCGATTTTTGAGCACCTCAATCTCGTTGCCAATGGCGTCTAGCTCGGTGAGGACTTCACTGGCGGTTTCCGACAAATTTTGGTTGCGTTGGGCTAGCTGCACGTTTTGGTAGAGCAGTAGGCTAATCCAGGTGAGGGGTAGCCCGACCAGCACCGCTAGCCCGACCAGCAGCGGCACCGGGCGCAACCTGAGGGTAATAGACGATTTGCCAGTTGCCGTAATCAGCACGGTGTAGGGCTTGAGCGGGAGACGGGGCATGGCAAAATTGGCGAGGAGCAATGATAGCAAACGTTATCTCTTAAACCAAGATGGATTATACGGGGATCAGAGCATTTGCACAATTTCGACGATTGTTTGCAGGCCAGTGCTTAGTGATCCTAAAGCGTGATCTTAGCTTGAAGGCTTTTTCGGCTCCGTTTCTCCTGCCGCTTGCCGCGCCTCAGCTCATTAGCTATGGCTTTGTAAAGAATCCGTTACACTGAGTGATATAGCGATCTACAGAGAATTGTGCGATGGAAGTCACCTGGCTCGACAGCAACTCTTGGTTGATTACCATGGGGGGGCAGCGCATTTTGGTCGACCCCTGGCTGGTGGGAGAGCTAGTGTTTGGTCAGCAAACTTGGCTGTTTAAGGGAGAGCATCCCCAACCTCAGCCGCTGCCTGAGGCGATTGACCTGATCTTGCTGAGCCAGGGATTAGAAGACCACGCCCATCCCCCCACCCTTAAGGCCCTCGATCGCGCCGTTCCGGTCGTGGGCTCGCCCAGTGCGGCGAAGGTGGCAGAGGGGCTCGGCTACAGCCAAGTCACCGCCCTTGGCCATGGCGAAACCTTTACCCTCAATCAACAGGTGACGATTAAAGCGCTCCCCGGTTCTCCTGTGGGGCCGCTGGTGGTTGAAAATGGCTATATTCTGCGCGATATTTCAGGCGGCGAAGCCGGAGCCTCTTTGTTTTATGAACCCCACGGCTTTCACCGGCCCGAGCTCAAGGCAGAAGGGCCGGTGGATGTCGTGATCACTCCGGTGATCGATCTAGCGCTGCCCGTGGTGGGGCCGATCATTCGCGGGCAGAAGGGGGCTTTAGAACTGGTGGACTGGCTGCGCCCCCAGGTGGTGCTGCCCACCGCTGATGCGGGCGAGGTTACCTATAGCGGCATGCTGATCAACTGGCTCAAGACGGTGGGGGATTCCCAAGCGCTTGAGGCGGCGATCGCGGCCCAGGGACTTTCAACCCGGGTGCTGGCCCCGACTGTGGGTCAACCGCTGCCTTTAAACCTTGTGCCGCGCCAGCCTCTAGCAACGGGAGCTTAGCGTCATAGAGCGATCCCCGTCAGTCGAAGGGTATCCAGAAGGGCAGTATTCAGGTAACCTTCTTTTAAGGTTAGTCAAGTTTTAAGAAGGATTATAGCTATGCCTTACACCACCGAAGAGGGCGGTCGCCTCAACAACTTTGCCACTGAGCCCAAGATGTATGAGGCTGAGCCCCCAAGCTCTACCCAAAAGCGCAATTATTTGATTTTGGGTGGTCTCGCTCTCGCTCTGGTGGGTGGGCTGTTGGTAGTGGCGGTCTCTGTTTCCTAAGTCGCGTTTGCAATGTAGCAAACCAGTTTTAACGGTAGCCGAGGTAGTTAACTGCCTCGGCTGTCTTGTATCTGGAGTCGGGGTAGAGTAGGCATAGCGTTTACCTCGGGTTGGCATGGCAAACTCGCCCCAGTGGCTTGAGGGTGCGACGGGCAGCGGCAAGACCACCTGGCTGCTAGAGCAGCTGCGCCCAGATGCGGCGACGCTGCTGGAACCCGGCCAAAGCCACCTAATCTTTGCGGCTAACGGCGACAACCGTCTGCGACTGGCCGCGCGGCTAGGAGATATCGCCCCCGGCGTGGCGGCGGTCACGACCACGCCCAACGGATTTATTCAAGATGAGGTGACGCTGTTTTGGCCGCTGCTAGTGGCCACGCTGGGCCTGTCGCCCCAGTTTCCACTGCGGCTGCGGCCCGAGAATGAGCAGGAATTGGCCGCCGAGCATTGGCGACAGCAAATATTAGACGGCACGATGGCGGTGGAGGGCTGGCTAGAGGCCCAAATCGTGCGGCGATCGCTCGACTTTTTGCAGCTAGCCGCTGCTGGGGGTATTCGCGCTGAAGATCTGCCCGTGCTGCTGCCCGAGGGCATTCCCCCAGGGTTTGCCCCCGAAGCGGTGTGGCGGGCGATCGGTCAAGCACTGGTAGCCTGGCGCGACTGGTGCCTGGCGCGAGGTCTGCTCACCTATGGGGTGATGACCGAGCTTTACTGGCGGCATCTGCTGCCCCACCCTCTCTACCAAGAGAAGCTGCTGGCCCGCTACGGCGGCATATTTGCCGATGACTTGGATGAATACCCGGCGATCGCCGCCCAGTGGCTTCAGGTGTTTATCGACGCCGGGCGGCCCGTGGCCATGACCTGGAACCGCCACGGCAAGGTGCGGATGGGGCTAGGGGCAGATCCTGATGCCCTCGAACAGCTCCGGGATCGCTGCCAGGTGACTGATCAGACCACCCCAGCAACCGACTCCTTGGCCTATCAGTGGGGCAACCAGGTGGTGGAGTGGGTGATGGATCCTCTGGCGCTGCCGGAACCGCTACCGTGTTTTGAAACCCTGCAAACGGTGTCGCGGGGAGAACTGCTGCGTCAAACGGCGGAGCGAGTGGTCGAGGTGGTGAATGGGGGAGCAGCTCCCCAAGACATTGCGATTATTGGGCCGGGTTTGGATGCGATCGCCCGCTACACCCTAGCTGAAATTCTTAGCGATCGCGGGCTGCCCGTGGCTTCCCTCAGCGATCAGCGGCCCGTGATTCACTCGCCCCTGGTGCGATCGCTGCTCACCCTGCTCACCTTTGTGTATTCCGGCCTGGGACGGCTGGCTACCGCCGAGGAGGTAGCCGAAATGCTGGTGGTGCTGAGCCAGATTCCCCAGGCTCCAGAGGTTGGCCCCTGGTTTGAGGCGGTGCAGATTGACCCGGTGCGGGCCGAGTTGCTGGTTGATCATTGCTTTGAACCCAGCCTAGAGCAGCCCGAACTGTTGCCGGTAGAGCGCTTCGATCGCTGGGATCGCCTCGGCTACAAGGCCACCGAAGCCTACAGCCGCCTGCGCCAGTGGATCGAGCAGCAGCGCCAGCAGCGCCAGCAGCGCTTGACTCCGGGGGTGCTGAGCGTGCTCGATCGCGCCATCCAAGCCTTTTACTGGGGTGGTAGTCACCTGCCCGCCGACCAGCTTGCCGCCCTGCGAGAGCTAATGGAAACCGCCCAGCACTACTGGGCGGTAGACGAGCGCCTGCGCCAGGTAACGCCCATGCTGGTCAACAAACCAGCAGAACCGATCCGCAATTCCCTGGAGCGGTTTATTCTGCTGCTGCGCCAAGGTACCGTGACCGCCAACCCCTACCCCGTGGAGTCGGCCCAGGTAATCACCATCGCCACGGTGTACCAGTACCGCCTGCAACGCCTGCGCCACCGCTGGCACTTTTGGATCGATGCCGGATCCCCTCGCTGGCTGGCCGGTACCGACAATCTGCTGTTTGGCTATCCGCTGTTTCTAGGATCGTACCGGGGCCGCCCCTGGACTACTGAGGATATTGAAACGCTGCACCGCGATCGCCCCGAGCGCATTGTGCGCGATCTGCTGGGACGAGTCAGCGATCGCGTCGTGCTCTGCCACAGCGACTTGGCGGTGAGTGGCCAAGAGCAAGTTGGCCCGCTGCTCACTCTGGTCACTGCCAACGCCGACGACTAGCCCACCCCTACAGCCCACAATAAAAGAGGGATGCTGACTAGCAGCATCCCTCTTTTATTGCAGTTGCCTTACCCGTGTCTTACACGAGCTGGGGCTTAACGGAAGCGCTTTTTGCGGCGCGCGACGGCTTTGCGCTTTTGCTTTTCTTGGGGCGTCTCGAAGTGGCGACGACGCTTAACTTCTGAAAAAACCCCGGCTTTGGAGACCTGCCGCTTAAAGCGGC
Source organism: Phormidium tenue FACHB-1052 (assembly GCF_014696675.1). Taxonomy (GTDB): domain Bacteria; phylum Cyanobacteriota; class Cyanobacteriia; order Phormidesmidales; family Phormidesmidaceae; genus Nodosilinea; species Nodosilinea tenuis_A. Next base: position 327,294 of record NZ_JACJQN010000001.1, on the reverse strand, counting down.
GCAGGGCCGATTCAATGCCTTCGTTTTCACCTACAACGACTTGAGTCATACGGAATCGCTTCTATACTCCTTGGGCATGCACTAACGAATCAGACAACAGGTTGTTGAACTCACAGACTGTTCTAGATTGCCCCGGAGCGGTCGAGCCACCTCCCATTGCTCCAGGCAGAGTCGTTATGGTTAGCTGTCAGTACGAAGTATATACAGACAGAAAAATTCGGGCATAGTTGTCCGTAATTTTTATCAGACTAGCACAAAATATGCCGTTGCCCAGACCTACTCCTGGAGCTAAACGGTGGCTAGGTAGCGTAGGTCTTGAGCCTAGGGAAAGGGAATTGCCCAGTGCAAAGCCCCTGGCCCAACCGCTGTTCACAAAAGGATCTTTCGTCGGGGGCCAGCTCGTCGTAGCTGATATCTCGCCGCAGCACAATGCCGTTGTGGCCCGCCAAAAACCGAGGTAGTTCTGCGTACTCAATGGTGCGCAGAGTTTGCATGTCGTAGCTGGTGTAAGTGGTCAACTCTGGGTCGGCAAAGTCAACGTCGATCACCGTCAGCACCTTCCCCGGCGGCAAACTGCTGTCGATTAGGGCGCGCGGCCCAGACCCCAAAAGGCCGGTGTGCAACAGCTGGAGGTTGCCTCGGTGGCCCGGATAGTAGGCGTGCTGGTGGCCGCTGATGTAGGTGTGCACGTTATAGCGCTCTAGCATGGCCCGTAGCTGGTCGGCGTTGTCGAGCACTTCGCCGGGTTTGTCGCGCCCTACCGCGATGCCGTAGAGGGGCAGGTGGCTGAGCAAAATGCGGGCCTTGGCCTGCTGAGCGGCGTCGCTGGCTAAGGCTTGCTCCACCCAGGCTAGCTTTTCCTCGGGTAGGCGGCTCGACGAGCCATCCCAGGCCATGAAGAAAATCCCCTGCTGCTCAAAGGTGTAATAGAAGGGAAAATCGGTGCGATCGATAAAGTTCACCCCAGGGCTGTGTTCTGGGGCCGTCCAGTAGGCTGTGGCCAGATCGCGCTCTTGCTGAAACAGAAATTGGTTGTTGGGGCCTCTGGCACCCGAGGCGTCGTGGTTGCCGATGGTAAAGCCAAAAGGCACAGATTGTTGGCGCAGGGGCGCTGCTACGTGGTCGTCGAATGCCTGCCACATAGCTTGAATTTGAGGTGCTGTGAGGGATGGACTTTGTCCCGCCACCATATCGCCACCGCACATCACCAGGTCGGGCTGCCAGAAGGGTAACAGGGCGATCGCCTGATCGACTTCAGGGTCGTAGTCGGTTGAGCCGTAGGCGCTATTGAGGTCACTAATCGCCACCAGGCGCACATCTTTGCGCGGCGGATTGGCTAGCCCACCGGCAACGCTGGCCACGATCGCCTGGGCTTCGGCAGATAGCTCTGGCGGGGCTGGAGCCACTGCTGTGACTGCACCCTCACGGGCTTCATTGGGAGATATGACCTCAGCTTCAGCAGTGGGAGCCGCTGGAGCAGGGGTTTCAGAGAGCAGCGCCCGCTGGGAACAAGAAAGACACACGCTGAGTACAACGCCCAGGCAAAGTCCGGTAAAAAAACGTTTAAAACCCATAACCGAGGAAGGCCAAACCACAGGCCTAAACTTACCCCATCTACCCAACTTTTGTGCGGGGGAATAGGGCAAGTTGATCGAGAGATTTCTGGCTCACTTGCCGCCCGCGATATCGATAAATGATCCGGTGGTGTAGGATGCCTCTGCCGAAAGCAGCCAGAGAATGGCGTTGGCCACTTCTACCGCCTGCCCGCCTCGCTGCATGGGCACAGCCGACTTTACCCGCTCGATGCGATCGGGCTCGCCGCCGCTGGCGTGAATATCGGTATAGATAAATCCGGGGCGCACTGCATTGACGCGAATGCCCTCGGCGGCCACTTCCTTAGCGAGGCCAATGGTCAGGCTGTCGATCGCACCCTTAGACGCGGCGTAATCCACATATTCCCCCGGCGACCCCAGCCGCGCCGCCACCGATGACACGTTGACGATCGCCCCACCCGCCCCGCCGTACTTCGTTGACATGCGCTTCACGGCTTCGCGCGCGCAGAGAAAGCTGCTGGTGACGTTAGCGGCAAAGACGCGGTTGAGCCGGGCGGCATCGAGTTCGTCTACCCGCCGCTGCTGCTCCAAAATTCCGGCGTTATTTACCAGGGCCGTCAGCGTACCCAACTGCTCATCCACCGTTTGAAAGAGGCGCAGCACGTCGTCTTCTCGGGAAATGTCGGCGGCGACGGCGATCGCCTGCCCGCCCGCCTGGGCGATCGCGTCAACCACCTCCCTAGCCGCCGCCGCATTGTGGAGATAGTTGATGCAGACCGCATACCCCCGCTCGGCAGCTAAACGGGCCGTAGCAGCGCCAATGCCCCGACTGCCGCCGGTAACGACTAAAACCTGTGCCATCAGCGGGAATTAGCAACAATGTCTCAAATTCAATTCACTTAAACTTTAGCTGTCATTGGTTAGGCTGCACTTCAGCGCTCATTAGTCCTTCCAGATTACTGAATTATTCTTTAGGCCTGTTGGTTGAGATCCAGTTCTGCAAATACATCTCTAGCAACCAACATTGCATTGATCGCAGCGGGGAAGCCTGCATAAACCGACATGTGCATGATGACTTCGACAACTTCGTTTCGGGTGCAGCCCACATTTAACGCGCCTTGAATGTGGGCCTTTAAAACGGTAGGTGCATTGCCAAGGGTGACTAGGGACGCGATCGTGGCAATCTGCCTTTCTTTGGGTAACAAACCCTCGCGGGAGCAAATATCGCCGTAGGGAAACTCAATAGTGAATCGCGCAAAATCGGGGGCAAAATCGCCTAGGGCATCCATTACTCCCTGACCAATGTGGCCATGAATTCTGGCCAACGCCTCTTGCCCACGGGTATACCGAGTTGAATCCATCGAGTGTCCTTTCCCAAAAACAGGTTTACTGTGCTCTCATTACTTAGCTTCCATCCAGTTGGGCCCAGCGTGGGCTTCGACTTTGAGGGGCACCTTCAGCTCCACAGCAGACTCCATCACGGCGGTAATTTTTGGCTGGAGCTCTTTCCACTCGTCGGGAGGCACCTCAAACACCAGTTCGTCGTGAACCTGGAGGAGCAGGTTGGCCTGATAATCCTTTAGCAGCTCGTGCAGGTGGATCATGGCAATTTTGATAATGTCGGCGCTGCTGCCCTGAATGGGGGCGTTGGCGGCGGCCCTTAGTGAACCAGCATCGTAACCATTAGAGCGCAGAGAATCGAGATCAATACTGGCGGGGTCGGTGCCGCGCAGCGATCGCAGTTTCCCATCCGTAAAGTTGAAATACCGACGCCGCCCGCAAATGGTCTGCACGTAGCCGTGGGCGATCGCCTCTCGCTGCATTTGCAGCAGGTACTCAAATACCTTGGGGTAGCGCTCGTAGTAGCGATCGATAAAGGTCTTGGCATCGGCGCGGTTGACTCCGGCCTCGCGGGCAAAGCGAGAGGCCCCCATGCCGTAAATAACGCCAAAGTTGATTACCTTGCCCGCTCGCCGCTCTTCCGACGTAATCTCATCTTTCTCGAATAGCAACCTGGCGGTGAGGCCGTGCACGTCGTCGTTATTTTTGTAGGCCTCTACCAGCACGGGCTCACCGCTGAGGTGAGCCAGAATGCGCAACTCAATCTGCGAGTAGTCTGCCGCCACTAGCTGCCAGCCGTTTTCGGGAATGAACGCCGCCCGAATCTTGCGGCTAAAGGCGGTGCGAATGGGGATGTTTTGCAGGTTGGGGTTCGACGACGACAGCCGCCCGGTAGCCGTCACCGCCTGGTTAAAGTCAGTGTGCACCCGGTGGGTCTCGGGCCGAATTAGGGTTGGCAGAGCATCCACATAGGTAGATTTCAGCTTGGAGAGGGTGCGGTGCTCAACCACCAAATCCACCACGGCGTGGTCGCCCTGGAGCTTTTCTAGCGTGGCGGCATCGGTGGAGTAGCCGCCCGACTTGTTCTTGCGCGACTTGCGCTTGTCGAGCTTTAGCTTCTCAAAAAACAGCGTGCTCAGCTGTTTGGGAGACCCCATATTAAAGGTTTCCCCAGCGGCTTCATAGGCAGATTTTTCCAGGCGGGCCAGGTCAATTTCGAGCTGCTTTGAGAAGGTAGCCAAATAGTCGGGGTCAACGCGAATGCCCGTACATTCCATCTCCGCCAGCACTGGCTCTAGGGGCAGCTCGACCTGGGCAAACAGGGTTTTGAGGTCGGGGACTTCGTCCAGCTCAGCCTGAAGTTTGGGTACCAGCAGATAGGTGGTGTGAACGTCGGCTCCGCAGTAGTTAGCTACATCGGCGATCGCCACATCCGCGATCGTCTTCCCCTTAGGCACCAGATCCTCATAGCTTTGGGCAGAGAGGTTGAGGTAGCGCAGGCTCAGATCCGTCAGGTTGTGGCTGGCCTCGGGGTTGAGCACATAGCTAGCCAGCATAGTGTCGAAGACCACGCCCGCCAGCTGGATGCCCTGATGGCAAAGCACCAGGCGATCGTACTTGGCATTTTGCAGCGCCTTGGGAAACTCATCGCTTTCGAGAACGTGACGCAGCGCGTCTAGCACCATCTCCAACGGCAACATTTCCCCTTCGCTGTGGCCGACGGGGATGTAGGCCATCTCGTCGCGCCCAGTGCCCCAGCAGCAGCCGATGCCCACCAGCGCGGCATCCCTCGGCTCCAGTGATGTCGTCTCGGTGTCCCAGGAAACCGGGGTGGCGGGGTTCTTTTGCTCAGAGAGAATGTCGAGCAGTTCGTAGAGCTGGGCCTCGGTGGTGATGATCTGGGGGGCGATCGCCACCTCATCCACCCCCTGGGCACTGTCCGTTTCCTCTGCTGTAAAGAAGGCCACATCTGCACCGCCCGTATCCTGAAAGCGGCTAGAGCGACTGGGTTCTTTGCTGGTGCTGGAACCCCCACTCAGCGCCTGGCTGGCTTTCGCCGCAGTTTCCTCAGCCGCCTGGCCCCCAAAGGCAATTTGCAGCTTGCCCAGCCGGTTGACAAAATTTTGAAACTCCAGCTTCTTCAGTGCCGGAATCACCACATCGGGGTCAAACCCGTCCAGCTTGCAGGTGGCCAGATCGATGGACAAATCCCCATCGGGAATATCGGTAATGATTTTGGCCATGTAGCGCGAGTGGTAGGCCGACTCTTTGCCCTCGATCAGCTTTTTTTGAGTCGCCCCTTTAATGTTGTCGATATCGGCGTAGATAGCATCCAAATCGCCGTACTCGGCTAGCAGCTTAGCGGCGGTTTTGGCCCCAATGCCCTTCACGCCGGGGATATTGTCGGACGAGTCGCCGCACAGCGCTTTGTAGTCAACCACCTGGTGGGGGTAAATATCCAGCTTGGCCTTGACGTCTTCGATTTTGAATTCCTGGGCGAGCCCCGTCTTTGGCCCTTTGGCAAAGGCGTTGCCCAAATGCAGCACGGTGATGCATTCGTCGGGGTCGATTAGCTGAAACAGATCCTGATCGCCGCTGAGAATTTTGACGCAAAACCCCTCGGCCAGCGCCTTGGTGGCCAGAGTACCGATCACGTCGTCGGCTTCAAAGCCGGGGGCCACGTAGATATTCAACCCAAAGTCGGTCAACAGCTCGTTGAGGTTCTCCACATCCTCGGTAAACCCCTCCGGTGCCTCGGGGCGGCCATCTTTATAGGTGGCGTCGGCCTGGTGGCGAAAGGTGGGCGCAGCCAGGTCAAAGGCCACGGCGGCGTACTGGGGCTTTTCGACCTCCATCATGTCGAGCAGCGATTTGAGAAAGCCGTAGCACACGCTGGTGGGAATGCCGGTGGAGGTGCGCAAACCGCCGTCGGCATTTTTCGCAAAGGCAAAGTACGAGCGAAAGGCCAGGGAATGGCCGTCTACCAGCATCAGGGTTGGCTTGTCGGAGGAGTTGGCGGCCACGGCGAATTCTCGGAGTCGTTGAGTCTGGGGGAATGAGTCCCTATTGTAAGGGGCAGGGTTAGGGTCTGCACCGCCTTCGGTTGAACCGGTAGTTTAGAACAGTCGTATAAGGAAACACTGTTCAAACGGATTCTAAATAAGCTGATCGCGTATCAATTTGCGCAACCAGGGCAGAGGCTCATCCGAAATGGTTGATACTGGCCGCAGTCTGTATTCTGTTGGGGGGTAACGCCCATGCAAAAGATGCTAAATCTGAAGCCGTTAGGCTGTGTCTTGACGATCGCCCTGGCAACCACTACACCACTCCCTGTCGGTGCCCAAGGCACCCCTTCCCGGATCGCCTGTGAAACGATGGTTTCTCTTGGCCAGAATGGCACTTTGACCTATTTACTGATGGGTAGCCTGCCGGAAATTACTATGGCGGACAATCTGCAAAACTCGAATGGCACAGCCTTGACCCTAACGGTGCAGTGGCAAAATCGAACAGGGCGGATACGAACCCTGCTCAATGCCGCTGCCCTGAGCGATTATGAGCAACTGGCTCCCGATGCTGACTATGCTCAACTGCCCTTTGAAGACCCTTTTCGCGGTCAGCCTAACAACGCCGATCGCCTGTACAGCACATCTGATTCGGTGCATGGCCTCTACGTCAGTCTGCGCCCCACCAGCGGACTGCCCCAGCAGATACAGATCGTCCACTACTTGAGCCCTAGTGAGTACGTGCGCTCAATGGTGGGCACCTGCCAGACTGCAAATGCCGACCTCAACGGGGCGATTGACGAGCAGTTGGCGCTGCTGCAAGAACGACTTCAAGCCCAGTCCTGGGCTGCTGCCGATCGCATAACCCGGCGGTTGCTGGCCCCAGGGACAACCTCACTGCCACCGTTTGATCCCCTACCCTCTGACCCAGTATTGTTGCGGCCAGAGCTGATACAGGCCATTGACCAGATGTGGCTGAAGGCCAGCGACGGGCGATTTGGCTTTAGTGTGCAGCGGCGTATTTGGCAGGCGGCGCTGGCTACTCATCCCAACGATGGTGCAGCGGCGGTTAATGCCTTTCGCGATCGCGTCGGCTGGAAACTGGCGGCTCCTCGCCCTGAGGTTGACTTTATTAGCAGTGACTGGTTGAACGAGTCGGAGGTGACCTACTCGTTGCAGGCTCCGGCGGGACATCTGCCCTGGGCTGGCGTGTCGGATGAGGTGGTGCAGGCGATCGCGGTTCCACCCCCCGGGGTGCATTGTGGCAGTTGCACGGTCGATGCTATGTGGCTACGCAATGAACACTTCTATACCTACATTCCAAGACTGATGGAACGGGTGGCGTTGTATCTAGACCGGCCAGTTTCTCAGAGTGCAGAATAGCAACGACTGGTGCTGCGCTGGCCAGTCGGCTTAGGACGGCGGATCGAGGTGTGGTGGCCGGAGATGGGGGTGAGGGGGCGATCGCCCCGTCTGTCCACGCCTATATCACAACCGGCAACCCATAGGGTAGGCTAGGAAAGCAAACGACACACCCTAAACCCATGGCCAACCTCGAACCCACCGTCACCCCCACCATCGAGCGCTCCAAGGCGGGCTTTAACGACTACGCCGAGCGGCTAAATGGGCGGGCCGCCATGCTGGGGTTTGTGGCGCTGGTGCTGTTTGAACTGGCAACCGGGCAGGCGATCGTCACGTGGCTGGGCCTGCGCTAGGTAAGCTATTTCCCCATTTTTGGGAATGCTATTTATCTGAGACAGATTCCCCCAGGTCTTGGTTCTGAAAGCTTCACTCAACCCCACTTTTTAAGGGGGCAGGGGGGATCTCCAAAGGCCAATTCACCGTCATTAACCTTGCTACATTCGGGAGATCGACCCATTAAGGTGCTTTTTAGAAAACAACCGTGGCTGGCTACAGCGCTCACCGTAGGCGCTGTCGATGGCCTCATGGGGGCGACAGAAGACAAGGTTTCTTTGGCGTTATTTGGCCTGCTGCTGGCAGGTGGGGCCGTCACCCTGAGCTGGGGACAGATTCAGCGCCACGCTACCTCTAGCAAAATGCCGGTGCTGCTGAACCCACCGGGGCAGGTTTACGTTCCTACATCCACCGGGCGGAACGACCTACAGGCCAGCACGGGCGACGAATCTACCCCTTGAAGTGGGCATTTGGTTTGGCTACAGGAACGGCAGTTGGCGTTGAGCAAATATTCTAAACTGCGCTGGCGGTAGAGGCTGACGTTTTGGCGAATGTAGCCCTCGACTTCGAGTTCTGACAAATCATCGGCGATCAAAATCGCCTGGGGAATGCCTAACGCCTGGCGGCTGAGATTGATTTGGGCCAGGTTGTCGCAAAAGCTGGCCTGGGGCGCATGCACCACCACCGGCAGCTTTTGGGGCTGGCTGCGAAAGCCCTCGGGGCGCTGCTGGGCGTAGTGGTCTTTAAATTGCAGAGTTACGGTACCGTCGGCGTAGCAGCGGCTGCGAATGTGGCGCTGAAAAGGCACGGTGAGAAACCCGTCGGGGGCAAGGCTGTACCACCACGACTTGTGCCATCCCTGGGAGGGCAGATTGAGAATGTGCTGCACCTCGTCGGGGTCAAAACCCGATCGCCCCAGCAGAGTCTCTGCCTCACTCAAGGAAACATTCTGCGCCAGGGTCGCGAGGTCGGAGTGGCAGGGGGTAATGGCCTGGTATTCGCGGTGGTTGTGGACATCGGGCAGCGGCGGCGCATCGGGGTATGACCCAGCCAGCACGCAGTTGATGTGCTCAAAGGTAAGCACGGCATCCATGCGGCCCTGGGGCAGGGGAACGCCAACTTCGACGGCGACGGAGCCAATTTCGTGGGGGTGGGCGATCGCAGGCAGACTCTCGGTGAGCAGCGATCGCAAAAAACCATCGTCGGCCACGGCCAGAGCTAGCTGCGGGTCAGCGGCAGACAGACTACTCCCCGACTGGGTGCGTTGAGAAGGCTGGGCGAGAGGAGAGCTAACCATAGGTAAACACTCGCCAAAATGAGGAGTATTGCTCATGCTGCTGGGCACAGGGCTGCTGGACAAAGCTAGATCTAGCCACCAAACCCGTGGTTTCACTGTTCTATCAAGTTGGCTCGCTGCTGAGGCGCGCGCCGCCAGGAAACGTTGCACAGGTTTGCACAGCGCAACGTAACCACCGTGCTTTGTTACCGTTTTTGGTGCCGGGGGCATCAGAACCGCATCCCCAACAAAAAAGCGCCCCGACGATTGACGTGGGGGCGCTTTGCTTTACCTAGGGTTCAAACACACAACCAACCAAAACTAAACGTTCGTCGCGTCATCCGCTGAGGTCTCGACATCGTCTAAGACAACGATGTGGACGGGGGTGGGCGCAGGGGGCTCAGCGGGCTGGCCCAGTTTGCTGTAGGCCAGCGCTACTAGGGAGCGAAAGCCGCGCACTAGGGGACGCACAACGTCGTAGCGATCGCCGTACTCCTTGGCCATATCGGCATCGAAGCGATCGACCTGGGTCTGTAGACCAGACAGAATTTGCTGGGCCCAGTCAACTTTGCGATCGTTGGCCAGGTAGCGCAGGTCGGCAAAGATTTGCGACCAAGTGGGGGCAGGGGCATCGGTATCAACAGCGGCTTCAGCGCCTAAGGATTCAGCCTGGACGGCCTCGGCCACTGCATCGGCAACTGCTTCAGCGGCGGCGGCATCGGCAGCTTCGTTGGCCCGAAGTTGGGCAATCATTTCGGCCAGGGTTTTGCGGCCCTGGGTTTCAATTTCGCCAGAGCCTTCTCTGAGTTCAGCCAGGGCTTCGGCGGCGGCAGCTTTGACAATTTCACGAATGCGGCTAGCGCGCTGGCCACCTTCTTTTTGGGCTTTTTCCCATTCGGTCTTAACGCGGTCTTGTACGGGGTGAGTCATGGGGGCTTCTCCTAATTAAAAATGGGGTTAAAAACTGTTGAATTGAGTTCAGATTGGCAGCCGTGTTTTCTCACTGATAGCCGTTCAATACTGAACCAAAAGCAGACTTAGCGAACGGCAACAGCATCGATATCAATCACTGTGCCGCTGGTATCGACGGATTCTGTCATGGCGATCGCCTCATCGACCTGACGCAGGTTACGTCTGCGATCGAGCAAAATTTGGGTAATTTCGGTGATGGCGATCGTGGCGATTAGGCCATCGTCAACCCAACCCAAAACCGGAAAAACGTCGGGCGAAATATCAATGGGGCTGACCAGATAAACCAGGGTGCCAAACAGCACAACCCAACGATATTTGGAGTTGCGTAACAACTGACGGTACCAGTTCATAAAGGGTTTGCCAAAGAATCGTTTTGCCATTGCTATCTCCTTTCGCCGACATGACTATCTTGACAAAACCAAAGGCTGAGCACAGGTGTTGCTTACCCCTGGGAAAAGCTGGGTTTTTACACCGAATAGACCGTAGGGGGAGAGCCGTAGGGAGTGCGGGAGTAGGGGGGTGGGGGAGTTAGGGGAGTTGGGGGAGAGTTTTGTTCGCGAAGCGTCTCCGGAGGAGAAACTTTGAATTTTGAATTGGAGAGTGGGGAAGTTGCGGGAGGTAAGGGAGAAATCGCTTCTCTGGGGGCCTCCGGGGTATGATGTGGCAGATTTTGGTGGTAGCCGGGCTATGTCATCCTTTCAACTGCGTATTTATGTTCCGCCGCATCCTTTGGTTAAGCATTGGTTGGGGGTAGCCCGCGATGCCGATACGCCGGGGCCGCTATTTCGCTCAGCGATGGAAGAACTGGGCCGCTGGCTCACCTATGAGGCCATCCGCGAATGGATACCGACGATGGATACGACGGTGAATACGCCCCTCGGCCCGGCTCCGGCCACCTTCATTAACCCTGAGGTGCCGACGGTGATCGTACCGATTTTGCGGGCGGGGCTGGCACTGATGCCGGGCATTCAGGCGCTACTGCCCCTGGCTTCGGTGTACCACGTGGGCTTTGTGCGCAACGAAGAAACCCTGGAGGCGAGCTGCTACCTCAACAAGCTCCCTGCCCAGCTCGACCCGGCCACGCGGGTGATCATCAGTGAGCCGATGCTGGCTACGGGCGGCACCATCATGGCAATGATGGATGAGCTGACCCAGCGGGGCATTGACCCAGCGGTGGTGCGAATTATTTCGATTGTGGCGGCTCCACCGGCCCTGCAAAAGCTGGCGGCGGCCTACCCGGCGGTGACTATCTACACCGCCATGATTGACGAAGAGGTAAACGAGCACGGGTTTATTGTGCCGGGGCTGGGGGATGCGGGCGATCGCACCTTTGGCACCTAGCCCAATCGCTGCCTAAAATCCGCCAGAATGAAAGCAGGAGCAGGGGCGATCGCCGCACTTGTACTGTGCAGTTGGCCGTTGCTTTGTCACAATTAGAGTATTGTAGGCTTCGGTTCTTTGGGTTAGATGGATTAACGACCTATGAGTCAGCAAGACAATTTCGTCGGTGGATTTTTGCTCGGCACCCTGGTGGGTGGCGCTCTGGGCGGCGTGGTGGGTGCGCTGGCGGCCACGCGTATGCAGCAGGCGGGGGGCAAAACCAAGTCTGCACTACCCAAAACCGGCGGCAGCCTCGCCTTTGGCGAATTTGACGACCCCGACGAAGAGAGCATTGAAGCCGCCCGCCTCGGCCTGGAAGACAAAATTGCTCAGCTCAACGATGCGATCGATGACGTGCGGCAGCAGCTCGGCGGCATCAACGGCCACTCTGAGCGCCCTTGGGAAAGCCCCTCCCGCATAGACTCTTAAGCAAATCTACCGGGTTCGCGCCGTGCTGGGCGAAGCAAACCGTTACACTAACTGACAGACTTAGACGCTCCGTGTATTGTTGATAACGACTACTGCCGAGGTTCTCATAATGGGCATATTGGTACAAACCCTCTCTCAATTTTTAGCGATCTATTCCATACTGCTGATCGTGCGCATTCTTCTGAGCTGGTTTCCCAATGTTGATTGGTTTAGCCCGCCTTTCTCAGTGCTGAGTCAGCTAACCGATCCCTACTTGAACCTATTTCGTTCGATTATTCCTCCTCTGGGTGGTATTGACCTCTCGCCTATTCTCGCTTTCCTACTGTTGTCGCTTCTCCGCTCCGGTCTTGGACAACTTGCCCTAGCGGTGGCTGCATCTTCCTACGCCTCTTTTTAAGCCTGCTTGTAATTCAGTTTTGTTAAGCCTGACTGCTCACGCCCTTGGTTTAGAGAGTGTTTAGCGGTCAGGCTTATCTGCTTTAAAGGATTGCCGTTCTTGGCGGTACGGGGGCCAGGGTTCCCTATAATGGGGGCTTGTGACGTTTTGCCATTCACCCGCCCCTAGCTATGTCGTCTGACTCTAACCGCCCAGGCCAAAGCGCCTCCAGCCTTGACGAAATTCGCGCCGCCCGCCTGCAAAAGGTAGAAGACCTCAAGCAGCTAGGCCAAAACCCCTTTGCCTATCGGTGGGATGTCACTGACCACACCGCCGACTTGCAGACCAAGTATGCCGATTTAGAAGCCGGGGCCGAGGTGGATGTCCCGGTTTCCCTAGCCGGGAGAATCTTGGCGCGGCGAGTGTTTGGCAAGCTGGCCTTCTTCACCCTGCAAGATGAGAGCGGCATCATTCAGCTCTACCTGGAAAAAGCCACGATTCAGGAGCATATGGGCGCTGCGGATGAGCAGGCCTTTGAACACCTGAAGCAGCTCACCGATGTAGGCGATATCCTCGGCGTGCGCGGCACCATTAAGCGCACCGAGAAGGGCGAACTCTCGGTCAAAGTGCAGGAGTATGCCCTGCTGACTAAGGCGCTGCTGCCTCTGCCCGACAAGTGGCACGGCCTCACCGATGTAGCCAAGCGCTACCGCCAGCGCTACGTGGACTTAATCGTCAACCCCACCGTGCGCGACACCTTTCGCAAGCGGGCGCTGATTACCTCCGGCATTCGGCGGTATTTGGAAGATCGGGGCTTCTTAGAGATTGAAACCCCAGTGCTGCAAAGCGAGGCCGGGGGAGCCGAGGCGCGCCCCTTCGTCACCTACCACAACACTTTGGAGATGGATCTCTACCTGCGTATCGCTACCGAGCTGCACCTGAAGCGGCTGGTGGTAGGTGGCTTTGAGCGGGTATTTGAAATTGGCCGCATCTTTCGCAACGAGGGCGTGTCGACCCGCCACAACCCCGAATTCACCAGCGTGGAGTTTTACCAGGCCTATGCTGACTACCACGATCTAATGAATTTGACGGAAGACCTGATCGCTACTTTGGCTAAAGACATTTTAGGTACGCTCAAGATTACCTATCAAGGTGTAGATATTGATCTGACCCCGCCCTGGCGGCGGGTGACGATGCATGACCTGGTGCAGGAGCATACTGGCCTAGATTTTCGCCAGTTCACCACTCTTGAAGAAGCCCAAGCGGCGGTGAAGGATCTCAAGCTGCACGGTGCCGAAGACTGCGACTCAATCGGCAAACTGCTGAACGAAGTCTTTGAGCAAAAAATTGAAGAAACCCTCATTCAACCCACGTTTCTGATCGACCACCCAGTGGAGATTTCGCCCCTGTCAAAACCCCACCGCAGCCGACCTGGGGTGGTGGAACGATTTGAGCTATTTGTGGTGGGCCGAGAGACCGCTAACGGCTTTTCGGAGTTGACTGACCCCATCGACCAGCGGCAGCGCTTTGAATTGCAGGCGGTGCGTAAGGCGGCGGGCGATCTCGAAGCTACGGGCGTAGACGAGGACTTCCTCACTGCACTGGAGCACGGTATGCCCCCCACCTGTGGCGAGGGCATCGGCATCGATCGCCTGGTGATGCTGCTCACCGATAGCCCCAGCATTCGCGATGTGATCGCATTCCCCTTGCTGAAGCCGGAGCGGGAGGAGTAGGCGGGTAGGGGAGTGGATGGGTAGGAGAGTGGGTGGGGAGAAGGGATATCCAAAATCCAAAATCGCCAGTCCAAAATCGCTAATCGCTTGGCTCTAACGAAAAGCTCCCCGCCTAGGCGGGGAGCTTTTCAAATATAAGGAGTTCAGCTAGAAAGTGGGTTTCTGTATAGTTAGGGTGCAGTGGGCTTGCCCGGTTACGACGTACCCACGCATAAGATTCCCATGCTGAGGCCCAAATTCCGTAAAGAATTGCAAAATAATCTAAAACTTTATCGGATATTTATAGTTGAGGTGAAAGTTTTGCCGATCTGGCACTAAGGCGAGGGCGACGGCGTCTGGGGCTGGATCGGGGTAACTTTAGCGCGGTACAGCAGGCGATCGCCCTGCCGGTAGCCCACATGGCTCACCCTCACTTGCTGCCCCGGCGACAGCACGCCTGCCTTGGGCTGGTGAATGTGCGGGTCATAGGTCACCTCGGCCCCGACCGTTTCTATGGGGGTAACGCCCCAGCCCTGCACCAGGGTTTCTACGGGGCGCACCAGGGGCAGCAGTTTTTGGGCGGGAAGATCGGCTTTTTGCTGGGCGGCGTGGGCGGCGGTGGGCCACTGCACTAGCCAGGGCTCTAGCTGGGCGATCGCCTCTTGCTGAACCTGCTGGCGCACGGCGTCGGCCTGGTTAGTGAGCTGGGTCTGGAGGCGATCGCACTCCTGCCGCAGAGCTTTGATTTGCTCTACTGCCTCAGCCCTGGAATCCCCTCCTCTCTGGGATTCATCGAGTGAGCTAAACCTATTCACTAGATCCTCTAGCGACAATCCTAAGGTTTGGCCGAGGCGTTCTAGCACGTCCAAGCGCAATCGCCCGACCTGCCCCTGGCGCAGGCTGTCGATTGCCGAACGGGGCACGTCGCTGGTTTGGCTGAGGGCACGGTAGCTGGCAATATTTGCCTCGGCCATCAGCGATCGCAGCGCTGGGCTATAGTCCACCTGGTCAGAACTAGACCTTGCCATAGTCCCCCGCTACACCCGCTAACAACTGATGCTGTCCTAAAAGTTGAGGTCTAACTCTTCCGGCGGGCGGCTTTGCAGGTCGGGGAGATTGCTGCCAGGGGTTGACCCTCTGGTGCGGAGGCTTTCGCCTAGGGGGTCGCGGGGGCGGGCGGTGGGTGAGGGCGTAGGCCGAGGTGCTGGGGCCGTTTGACTACTGCTGCTGGCGGTACCGCCGCCTTGATTGATAATGACGGGCTGGTTGGGGCGAGGGTTAAAGGTCTCAAAGGTAACCGCGCGCACCAGGGGCGGGTTTTGGCCATCGGTGACGCGCAGGGTCACAGTGGTAGTGCCTGCCGGGCTAAGGGGCATCGACAGCGCCCCCTGGAGGCCCACCGTCCCTGGCGAAGGCAGCAGTTCAACTTTAGCTGTTGAGCCGCCCTCTACCCGCCAAGCCACTTGGAACCCAGGGATTTGCTGGCCGGGCTCCACTGGCACCAGATATTTAGGCTGGGCCTCACGTCCGTTGATGGTGAACGAGGCAATCCGTACCGGGCGGGGCTGAATATTCACCACTTCGCTCTGTTTAGCCGCCGGCAGCTCGCGATCGCCCAGGTTAGCCGGTACCGGGGTGAGTTCAAACTGGTACTGCCCCACCTCCAGCATGCCGCTGGGTACTCCTTGGCAAATCAGCCGGTCTTCAAGTTTGCAAAAGGGCTGAAGCTCTTCGGGCAGAGACACCTGGGCTGGGCCATCGGGTTTGCGCAAGGCAAATCGCCGCCCCCCTAGGGTTGTACCATCGGGTCGCTTGACCACCAGCAGCAGGTCTTGCAGGCTGGCAGGGTTGGTCACAATCCAGCTGACGCGAATGCCAGCATCGGTGACCGGCGGGGCTAAGGTTGGCGTGTTGGCCGAAACTTGGGTACCAGCTTCGGAGTAAATCACCTGGTCGGGGACAAGTTCGACCACGGTGGGCTGGGGTAGGTCGGCCACGGTGACTAGACTGCTCTCGGCCTGGATGGGGGCCAAGTTCAGATCCATATCGGGCAGCAAAGTCAGCTCAAAGCGGTACTGGCCCGGCTCCCGCAGTTCGAGAGGCACATCGCGACAGGTGAGCAGCCGTCTGGTCAGATCGCAGTAGGGCAGCAGGCCAACCGGCAGCCCTTCCGATAGGTCGTAGGTTTCTGGGCCAAACACCAGGGTGCCGTCTGGGGCATAGCCGCGCAGCAGCATGGTCTGCACCTGGCGCGGGTTGCTCACCTGCCAGCTCAGGCTCGGGCTTTCTCCGCGGGCGATCGCATACTCACTTTGAGAGGGCGAAATATCCATCACGTAGGGATGGGGCGGTGTGCGCAAAACCCACCACAGCAGACCGCCGAGACCGCCCAGGGCTCCTACTCCAGCAGCGATCGCCAGCCTACGCTGCCACCGGGGGCGCGGTGGCAGCGTAGGCAACGGCGCCAAGGTGATAGCCGCCGCTGTTGCCGCGCTCTCCACCGCTGGGTCGGTTTTTAGTTCTGGCTCGTGCCACTGTTCGATCTGAGACCCTGCCATAGCCGTTGTTTGTCCTCACATTCCAGGGCAGCATAGCGACTTAACGATGCTCCTGCCAACTACCCCAACCACCCATGCTCTAATGGTGACATTCTATCTATTACACGTTGCTATCTCCTTTGAGCTGCTATCTATCTCAAGGATGAGTTCTAAACCCTAGAACCCGTCGAAACTAGTCCTTATCCTACAAAAGGTTTGAGCCATGTCAGACGACCTGATAGAAGATGTCTTTCCCGAAGCTGATTCGCCCCAGGATATTCAGTGGGCCTCTGACTCGGCTGATGAACCGACATTCCCAGAGGGAGCCTGGACGGATAAAACAGCTCTAGTTCAAGACCTTCTAGAGGGCCGAAAGTACCAGGTCAAGTTTGAAGGAGTCTACTGGACTGCGATCGCCGCCTCCGCCGCAGTACCGCTGGTGCCCGGCGACACCGTGGCTGTTTTGGGTCGCGACGGCAACGAACTCATCGTGCAAAAGATGCCCGAGGCACAACCCAATCTTCAGCTGCCTAATGTTGCAGTCGGCTCCGAGGGGCAAGTGACTCTGCCAGACCCCCTGATTTGAATCATCTCCAATGGCGCTCGTCCTGATGCCAAACCTAGTTAGGTCACTGAGGCTGAGTGTGACTCTCCCTGTCTAGAGAGGGCAACGAGAAGAGGGGTTTCAAAGAGCAGCGGTTTTTAGGCCAACCCTACACCTGCTAGCTACAGCAGACGCGCCTAAATTGCTTCAACAGTGTTCACCATCAGTGACTCTTATCCCTCGGCTGGAGTCGGGGATTCCTGATTTTTGGGGCGACGTGCTTAGGCGGCAGGTTTGGCTAGGCCCATGCGAATTTCTGAGCAGAACGATGCCATTTGCACATCATCCCCAGTTTTGAGCACGCTGGTACGCATCCGCAGGTTGGGGTTTGCAAACCACAGGCGTTCTTCTATCTGCCCTGCGTCGGTGGGGGTCACGATAGTTAACACGTCATCCTCAACCCGGTAGCTGCCCTGGAGCGCCGGTGACGCCGTGGGGGCCTGCACCAGTATCCCATCCCCCCCATCGGTGGGAGTCATAATCACCATCAGGGCACTGCTCTGGATTTTTTGGCTTTCACCCTCAAGCTGGCTGTCCTGGTGAACCCGCAGGCCACAGGCGATTTGGCTAGGGTCGTGGCCGAGGGTGGTGCAGACCTGGGCCAGGTCGGTATCGGTGGCAGGCAGAAACTCAATCAGCAGATTAGACTGCCCCGCTTGGGAACTCTGACTCGCCAAGTTGTGAATGGTGCGTTGCGAAAACCACTTGCCGGCTAGGGTTTCAAAAAAGTTCACAATTTCCATGGGGATAATCTGCGTTTCGACAAATAGTCACAGTCTTTAATTCTACGGCGAAGCGCTCCTTTTCTGGGCCATGGATTGAGAGGCACTAGCTCCATAAAGAACGCCCTTCCAGCGCTGAGCAATTGTGTACAAATGTTGCGACATAAAAAGTGCTGAACCCCTTTTCCCGTAAGAATTTAGAAGCATCACAGAGTGATAAGCTAACGGTTACGCTTTAGTTCGCTTTTGGGCGGGCGCTTTTGTAACGCTGTTCTTGATAAAAACGCTGTTCTTGTAAATTGGTGACGCCTTCCATGACCGCAGTGAACCAGGTACCTTTGTTGCTCCGCGCCGCCCGCCACGAGGTGCTAGAGCGTCCCCCGGTATGGATGATGCGTCAGGCGGGGCGCTACATGCAGGTGTACCGCGATCTGCGCGATAAGTATCCGTCCTTTCGCGATCGCTCTGAAAACGCCGACTTGGCCATTGAGATCTCGCTCCAGCCCTGGCGCGCCTTTCGCCCTGACGGGGTGATTATGTTCTCCGACATTCTGACGCCGCTGCCGGGCATGGGCATTCCCTTCGACATCATCGAGAGCAAGGGGCCAATCATCGAGCCGCCCATTCGTACCCAGGCTCAGATCGACGCGGTGCATGAGCTGGATCCTGAAACGGCGCTGCCCTACATTCGCACCATTCTGCAAACCCTGCGCCAAGAAGTCGGCAACGACGCTGCCGTGCTGGGCTTTGTGGGCTCTCCCTGGACTCTGGCGGCCTACGCGGTGGAGGGCAAAACCTCCAAGAGCTACACCAACATCAAAGGCATGGCCTTTAGCGAGCCCGCCATGCTGCACACCCTGCTGGGCAAGCTGGCCGACAATATTGCCACCTACGTGCGCTACC
Source organism: Phormidium tenue FACHB-1052 (assembly GCF_014696675.1). Taxonomy (GTDB): domain Bacteria; phylum Cyanobacteriota; class Cyanobacteriia; order Phormidesmidales; family Phormidesmidaceae; genus Nodosilinea; species Nodosilinea tenuis_A. Next base: position 308,792 of record NZ_JACJQN010000001.1, on the reverse strand, counting down.
AAATCGACTGCGGTGCTCAGGTGGTGCAGCTGTTTGACTCCTGGGCTGGGCAGCTCAGCCCCATGGACTACCGCACCTTTGCTCTGCCCTACCAGCAGCGGGTGGTACAGCAGGTGAAGCAGACCCACCCCGACACCCCCCTGATTCTCTACATCAGCGGTAGCGCTGGTGTGTTTGACCTGATGGGTGAGTCGGGCGTTGACATCGTCAGCGTGGACTGGACGATGGACATGGCTGAGGCCCGCCGCCGCTTAGGCCCCAACATTGGGGTGCAGGGCAATATCGATCCGGCAATCCTGTTTGGTTCCCAGGATCTGATTCGCGATCGCATCCTTGACACCATCAAGAAAGCAGGCAATCGTGGCCACATTCTCAACCTGGGTCACGGTATTTTGCCCGGCACCCCCGAAGAGAACGCGGCCTACTTCTTTGAGACCGCCAAAAACATTGACAAGCTGCTGGCGACTGTTTAGCGCAACGCCATAGAGGACTGCTGGATGAGGGGTGCAGGGTTTAAGGTTTAGGTACAAGGTTTGAAATGAAGCCTTGAACCCTAACCCTTGAACCTTGAGCCTCTTTTCTATGCTCTCTCTCACCCAGGGCCATTTAAGCCTGCTGGAAATTTGCCCCCGGCGCTACCAATACACCTACCTAGAGCACCACACGGCACCTATGGATCCGGCTATGGCGGAGCGGCAGCGGTGGGGCACTGAGTTTCACCGGGTGATGCAGCAGCGAGATTTGGGCCTGCCCGTCGATAATTTGTTAAAAGAAGACGCCGCCCTTGATGCGGCGGTGCATAGCTTGCTGGCCGCTGCGCCAGATCTGTTTTTGCCTCAGGTCAATGGCTTGCGCCAAAGCGAGCACCGCCGCACCCTGGCCTTTAACGGCTATACCCTCACCGCCATCTACGACCTGCTGGTAATGGGGCCGACCAGCGGCCAAATTGTTGATTGGAAGACTTACCAAAACCCGCCCCAGCAGACCCAGCTAACCCAGCATTGGCAGACCCGCCTGTACCTCTATCTGCTGGTCGAAACCAGCCACCTGTCCCCAGAGCAGGTGACGATGACCTACTGGTTTGTCGCCCCTCCGACGGCTCAGGCCGCGCCCAAACCGCCCAGCAGTATCACCATTGGCTATGGTGCCGCCCAGCACCGCCGCACCGAGGCCGACCTGCAAGGGTTGACCGACGCCTTGACCACCTTGCTGGCCACCGAGGTCGATCTGCCCAAGGTTGACCCGGCCCTGGGCTACTGTGCTCAGTGCCCGTTTGCGGTGCGCTGCCAGCGGTGGTCGGAGCGCTTTGGCCAGGAGGGGGTAATGACCTTGCCTGCGATCGCCGATATTGCTGAGGTGCCTCTGTAACCTCTGCTCCGCTGTGCTCAAACTGATGTCTAAAATTGATTCGTGACCCAAAAAAGGTGATGTATTCTGGCGTACCACATCTATCTAAAGGCTAAGATCGCAGACAACAGGGTGACCTTAACGGTCTAATACCATCTACTCCCGAGGGCACTCTCGCTATGTCGCAGTCCCCCTCCTCGTCTATGGCCGCCCTAGCCCAGCAGCTACAGGCCTGTGAAGCCCGCTACCGCACGCTGTTCGACCATGCTCAGTTGGGCATTGTGCTGGCCGACGCCGAGAGCTACTACGTTGATGTCAATGCCAGCGCCTGTGAGATGTTTGGCTACAGCCGCGATGAGTTCGTTGGGCTGCATGCTTCAGATATTGTGGTGCAGACCGAAGCGCCCCACATTGACTCGGCCCTGGGCCAAATTCACACTCGCCGCGATCACCACCGCGAATGGCAGTTTCGCCGCAAGGACGGCACGGTGTTTACGGCGGAGGTGATCGCCACGCTCCTGCCCGATGGCACTCTGCTGGGCTTGATTCGCGATTTGAGCGATCGCAACGCGGCCCAGACCTATCGCGATCGCATGGCGGCGATCGTCGAATCGACCTCTGATGCCATTATTAGCACCGACCTCAACGGCATCGTCACGAGCTGGAATGCCGGAGCAGAGGCAATCTACGGCTACTCCGCCGCCGACATGCTCGGCACCCCCGTGGCGCGGCTGTATCCAGTAGACAAGCTGAGCGAAGCCAGCCTAATTCTGGAGAAAATTCAGCGGGGCGAGCGCATTGAGCGGCTGGAGACCCAGCGCCATACCAAAGCTGGGCAGCTCATCTACGTGTGCATTGCTGCGTCACCGCTGAAAGACAGTCGGGGCAATATTATCGGCACCTCGGCCATTGTGCGCGACATTACGGCGCTGAAGGAGCGCGATCGCGAGATTGCCCGCATGTCCCGGCTCTACGCGGCCCTCAGCCAGATCAACCAGGCCATTGTCTGGACTGCCGACCGCGACGAGCTGTTTCAAAAAGTCTGTCAGGCGCTGGTGAATGACGGCGGCTTTTGTCTCGCCTGGATCGGCTGGCGTGGGGTAGAACCCGACGGACTAACGCCCGTGGCGGTGGTGGGCGACAGCGCAGGTCTACTGTCCAACCCAGGGGCGATGGGCCAAAAACCGGCGGCGGATCTGTCGGGAGAGTTGGCCGCCATGGTGTTGCGATCGCACCAGCCCTATATTTGCAATGACGCTCTCACCGACCCAGCCACCCGTGCTGGGCACGGGGCGATCGCCGAGGGCCGGTTTCGGGCCTCGGCCCACTTCCCAATCATCCTCGAAGGGGAGATCGTTGGGGTGCTCAACGTCTACGCCGAGCAGCCCAACATTTTCCACGACAAAGAGATCGCCCTGCTCGAAGAGGCCGCTGGCGATCTCGCCTTTGCCCTTAGCGCCTTTGCCCGTGACGAGGCCCGCCGCCAGGCCGAGCAGGCTGTGCGCGACGAAATGCGCTTTACCGAAATCATGATCGAGAGCATGCCCGGCATTCTGTACTTCTACGACACCGAGGGTCACTTCCTGCGCTGGAACCAAAATTTTGAGCGCGTCTCTGGCTACTCTGCCGATGAGATCGCCCACATGCACCCTATTCACTTTTTTGCCGGTGACGACAGAGCCAGATTAGAGCAGCGCATCGCCCAGGTGTTTACCGACGGTGAGTCCTCCATGGAGGCAGACTTTGTTGCCAAAGACGGTACCACCACCCCCTATTTTTTTACCGGGCAGCGGGTTCAGTTTGAGAACACCTGGTGCCTGGTGGGGGTCGGCATTGATATTTCGGCTCGGCGGCGAGCCGAGACCCGGTTGGCCGAGAGCGAGCGCAAGTATCGCGAACTGGTCGAGCATGCCAACAGCATCATTCTGCGGTGGAACTCCGATGGCTGCATTACCTTTCTCAATGAGTATGGCCAGCGCTTCTTTGGCTATAGCGAAGCCGAAATCATTGGCCGCCACGTGATGGAAACCATCGTGCCGCCGATGGAAAGTGGTGGGCGCGACCTGCAACAGCTCATGGATGCCATCTGCGCCAACCCCAGCGCCTTTGAGCAAAACATCAACGAAAATATGCGCCACGACGGCCAGCGCGTCTGGGTCGCCTGGACCAACCGTATTGAGCTTGACGCCATCGGCAACGTAGTTGAAATTCTCAGCATTGGCACCGACATGACCGCCCGCCGCCAGGCCGAGGCCGAGCGCGAGAAGCGTCACCAGGCTGAGGCCGCCGATCGCATCAAATCGGCCTTCCTCGCCACCATGAGTCACGAGCTGCGCACCCCGCTCAACTCCATCATTGGCTTCACCGGCATTATCTTGCAGGGCTTGGCCGGGCCACTCAACGCCGAGCAGAGCAAGCAGCTCGCCATGGTGCGCACCAGCGCTCGCCACCTGCTGGCCCTGGTCAACGATGTGCTCGATATTTCTAAAATTGAAGCTGGGCAGTTAGAGGTGGCCCGCGAGCCCTTTGACCTGCCCCGGTCGATTGCTAAAGTGCTGGCGATCGTGCAGCCCCAGGCCGTCGCTAAAGCGCTAGACCTGCGTGTTGAGGTAGCCCCCACCCTGGGCGAAGCCATCACTGACCAGCGGCGGTTTGAGCAGATCTTGCTCAATCTGCTGAGCAATGCCATTAAATTTACCGATCGCGGTAACGTCGCCCTGACCGCAGAATTGTATGAACCCTCTAGAGCTGAGGCTGCCCCAGCGACGCTGCGCCTGCGAGTCTCTGACACGGGCATAGGCATCAAGGCGGAGGATCTGCCCGCTCTGTTTCAACCCTTTCGGCAGATCGACTCGGGGTTGACCCGCAACCACGAGGGTACGGGGCTGGGCTTGGCGATCTGTCGCCGCCTGGTCGAGCTGATGGGGGGCACCATTCAGGCCGAGAGCACCTGGGGGATGGGCAGCACCTTTACCGTGACGCTGCCGCTGCAAGCACCGGAGACACCATGACAAAGACCATTCTGTTAATTGAAGACAATCCCCAAAACCGCTACTTAGTGCAGTTTTTGCTGGAGCAGCGGGGCCATAAAATTCTTCAGGCAGAAACCGGTCTTCAGGGGTTGGAACTAGCGGCGATCGCCCAACCCGACCTAATTTTGCTCGACATTCAGCTGCCCGGCATGGATGGCCATGCTGTAGCCTATGCCCTCAAGAGCGACCCCCAACTCAAATCAATCCCGATTGTGGCGGTTACGTCCTATGCCATGGTGGGCGATCGCGAAAAATGCCTAGCCGCCGGAGCCGAAGGCTACATCGAAAAACCCATCGACCCCGAATCATTCGGCGACGAAGTGGAGCGGTTCTTCCTCGCCACTCCAGGAGATGTTGCCCTATGAGTCAAGTGCTGGTTGTTGACGATAACGCTGAGAATCTCTACCTGCTGCGCATGCTGCTTCAGGGCTATGGCTACACCGTGGAAGAAGCCCGCCACGGGGCGGAAGCCTTAGCTAAAGCTCGCCAGCAGCCCCCCATCTTGGTCATCTCTGACCTGCTGATGCCGGTGATGGATGGCTACACTCTGCTGCGCCAGTGGAAGGCCGACGATCAGCTCAAGGCCATTCCCTTTATGGTCTACACCGCCACCTATACCGACATTAAAGATGAGCGTCTGGCCTTTGACCTGGGGGCCGACGCCTTCTTGGTCAAGCCTGCTGAACCCGAGGCGTTGATGGTTAGCATCGCGGCTTTACTGGCTCACTTTGACCCCGCCCAATCTTCGGTGCGCCAGCCCCAGCTTGCAGAAAATGCTTTGCTCAAAGACTACAGCGAAGCCCTGTTTCGCAAGCTGGAGAAAAAGATCGAGGGCCTACAGCAAACCAACCGGCGGCTAGGGGCCGAAATTGCCGAACGCAAGCGCACTGAGGCCGCCCTGCGCGACAGCGAAGCCCGCTACCGCCAGCTATTTCAAGCCATCACTGACCCAGTGTTGGTCTACGATCGCACAACCCTAGCTTGCCTAGCCGTCAACGATGCCGCCGTAGCTGAGTATGGCTACAGCCGCGACGAGTTTTTGACCATGACCCTGCAAGCTATTTATCCGCCCGAGGATGTGCCCGCTCTAATGGAGCGGTTGGCTCAGTCAGGCTCATCCCTAGAACGTCATGGCGTCTGGCGCCACCAAAAGAAAACTGGTGAAATCATCAGTGTTGAACTCTCCGCCTACGGTCTAACCTTCGCCGATCGCCCCGCCTGCCTGGTGCAGGCCCGCAACGTCACCGAGCAGCAGCGGCTCGAAGAGCAGTTTCGCCAAGCCCAAAAAATGGAGGCCATCGGTCGGCTGGCGGGGGGGATTGCCCACGACTTTAACAACCTAATCACGGTGATTAAAGGCTACAGCGAGCTTTTGCAGAGCCGTATTCCCACCAGTGACTCTGCCGCTCAGCTGCTGGGTGAAATTTACCAGGCGGGCGAACGAGCTGGGGCGCTAACCAGTCAGCTGCTGGCCTTTAGTCGTCAGCAGGTGCTAACGCCCCAAGCGCTTAACCTCAACACCGTGGTCAGCAATACCGAAACCATGCTGCGCCGTCTGATCGGTGAAGACATTATTTTAGTCACCACCCTGAGCCCTACCCTCGGCCCCATTAAAGCTGACCCCGGCCAAATCGAGCAGGTGTTGATGAACCTGGCGGTCAACGCCCGCGACGCCATGCCCCAGGGCGGCACCCTGACCCTGGCCACCCAGACTGTGCAGCTAGACGAAGCCCAATGCCGCCAACTGGCTGGCTTGGGCCCCGGAAATTACGTGCTGCTCACGGTGAGCGACACCGGCTGCGGCATTGACGCGGCGACCCAGGCCAGAATGTTTGAACCCTTTTTTACCACCAAGCCCGTGGGTAAGGGCACCGGCCTGGGGCTGGCCACGGTGCATGGCATTGTCAAGCAGTCGGGGGGCTACATCGCGGTAGAGAGTGCAGTGGGCCAAGGAACGAGGTTTCAGATCTACCTGCCGCTGGTGGCGGAGTCGGTGCCTGAGGGGCGATCGCAGGGGCGATTGTCTACCCTGCCCCAGGGCACTGAAACCATCCTGGTGGTCGAAGATGAAGATGCCGTGCGCGCCCTAGAAATTTATGTTTTGCAGCGGTGTGGCTATCGAGTCTTAGAGGCTACCAATGGCCAAGATGCTCTGCACCTGGTCGAGCATGAGCCCGACCCCATTCACCTGCTGATGTCCGATGTGGTGATGCCCCACCTGGGGGGGCGCGAACTAGCTGCCCAGGTGACCCGCACCCATCCCCACTGTAAGGTGTTGTTTCTCTCTGGCTACACCGACGATGCCGTGATTCACCACGGCGTTTTAAAGGCCGACGTAGCCTTTTTGCAAAAGCCCTTTACCCCATCGACGCTGGCCCAAAAAGTGCGACAGGTGTTGGATGGCGAGACGGGGGCAGGGTGAAAGGCTTAGAGAACAGCCTTAGACCCTTGACCTTAAACCCTAAGAATCTACTGTTACAGATCGACAAAACTAGGCACAAAACTTCAACAGGTGAACTTTCTAGAACCTGATCAAGCAGGGAGTTAAGGTCGCGTTAATCTGGGGTTAGACACAGCTGAGTCACTTCATATCACGCTCGTCACGCCTTCAAGCTATAGGCTTTTCTCTACATGCCATCGCACCATGGCAAGGAGTTTATTATGGCTCAAAACGTCCTTTCAGGCCGACGTAATGTAGCGCTGGTCGGCACCTATTCCAGCGGCAAAACAACTCTTTTAGAGAGCATTATGTCTGTCACTGGGGCCACAACTCGCAAGGGCAGCGTCGATGAGGGCAACACCCTCGGCGATAGCTCCCCGGAGGCCCGCACCCGCCACATGACCGTAGAACTCAATGCCGCCAGTACTCAGTACGGCGGCATTTGTTTTACGTTTGTCGATTGCCCCGGCTCGGTGGAGCTGCAGCAGGAAACTAACCATGCCCTGATGGGGGTCGATGCGGCGATCGTGGTCTGCGAAGCCGACCCCAACAAAGTGCTCACCCTCTCGCCCCTGCTGCAATTTTTAGATACCTGGGAAATTCCCCACCTGATCTGGATCAACAAGCTCGATCGCGCCAACGGCACCTTTGCTGAAGTGCTGGCGGCCCTGCGTCAGATCTCTTCCCGACCCGTGATTCCCCAGCAGTACCCAATTCGTCAAAACCACGAGTTAGTGGGCTTTATTGATCTCGTTACCGAACAAGCCTTCCACTACCATCCCGGCGCTCCCGCTGACCCCGTGCCGCTGCCCGCCGCACTGCAAGCCGAGGAACAGATCGCCCGCGCTGAAATGCTGGAAGCCCTAGCTGACTATGACGATCATCTATTAGAAGAACTGCTGGAGGATATTGCGCCCCCCGAAGAGGAAATTTTCCGTGACCTGAGAATGGAGCTGGGAGCCGACCTCATCGTTCCGGTATTCATCGGTGTGGCCCTGAATGACTACGGCGTGCGGCCCCTGCTCAATGCCCTGGTGAAGGAAGCCCCGGCCCCAGATGTCACCTGCGAAAAGCGGGGCATCACCTGCGAGACCGACACTCTAGCCCAGGTGCTCAAAACCTATTACACCCCCCAGGGCGGCAAGCTCTCCCTGGTGCGGGTCTGGTGTGGCGAACTCAAGGATGGGGATAGCCTGAACGGCGATCGCATGGGCGGCCTCTACGACCTGACGGGCACCCAGCAAAACAGCCTCACCAGAGCAGAGGCTGGTCGCATTGTCGCCGTTGCCCGCCTGGAGGGGGCTCAAACCGGCGATACCCTGACAACCGGCACCCTTAAAACTCTGCTGCCCAAAGCTCCAGTCATTGAGCCGGTCTATGCCCTGGCCATCACCTCCGTCAAGCGCAGCGATGAGGTTAAACTCAGCGCCGCCCTCACCAAGCTGCTCGAAGAAGACCCCTCGCTCTTTTGGGAGCAGCACGGCGATACCCACGAGGTGATTCTCTGGGGGCAGGGGGATGTGCACTTAAATTTGGCGATCGATCGCCTCAGCCGCAAGTACAACTTACCCATGTCCACCCACCTGCCCCAGGTGCCCTACAAAGAAACTATCCGTCAGGCCAAAGAAGCCGTCCACGGACGCTATAAGCACCAGAGCGGCGGCCATGGTCAGTTTGGTGACGTTTACCTGTCCATTCAGCCGCTGCCGCGCGGCGATGGCTTTGCCTTTAGCGATACCATTGTGGGCGGCGTGGTGCCCAAGCAGTACATCCCCAGTGTCGAGACCGGCGTGCGCGAATACCTTGACCACGGCCCCCTAGGCTTTCCGGTGGTGGATGTGGCGGTGACGCTAACCAACGGCTCCTACCACAATGTCGACAGCTCCGACAACGCCTTTAAACAGGCGGCCCGCATCGCTATGCAAGAGGGCTTGGCGGCTTGCACCCCTACCTTGCTCGAACCCATTGACCTGGTAGAAATTTCGGTGCCTAGCAGCTATACCTCCAACGTGCTGAAGCTGATCACCGGCAGACGCGGGCAAATTCTGGGCTACGAGGCCAAAGCCGACTGGCCCGGCTGGGATGTGGTCACTGGCCACCTGCCCCAGGCCGAAATGCAGACCATGATCTTGGAACTGCGGTCGCTGACCATGGGCGTCGGCTTTTTCAAGTGGACCTACGACCACCTCGACCCGGTGCCGGAGAAACTCACCGAGCGCATTTTGGCGAGTACGGGGAGCGATCGCTAAACCCTGACTCTACCTAAAAAATCCCCTGGGTTAAATGCCTTCATAGAGGCACCCCAGGGGATTTTGATGGAATTCAGCTAGCTTTCAAGCGGTTGAATGATGAAGACACTGGCGCGATCGCGGCCTCAAACAGTTGGCCTGACCTGGGCAACAGGAGCTTCAGCGATCGGCTCAGCAAATAACCCTAGTTGGTGCGCTGACGCTTTTGCAGCGCCTCCAGCATCTGCTGCTTGACGGCTTCAGCCCAGAGGCTGAAGTCTTCTCGGTTTTCTAAAGCGTTGCGGGCTGAAGAGGAGGCAGAGGTCGATTGCGAGGTTTTTAGGGTGGTCATGGGGCTATACAGAGTTGCTAATATCCTTGATATAGCAAATTTGCCAAGGTGCCAGCCACGCCATTATGCGCCCTCTGCATTGGCCTGCTTGAGACCTGCATAGCGCCCGGCGATCGCGCAGCCTCCTCCACGGAAATCGCGCAAGTTTGTGTTGATTCCCTTAGAATTTTTCGGCTTCGGCGAGGGCCATGGCCTTATTGGCGGTGTAGAGCTGCACCCGATCTTGGGCAATGGGATAGCGCTCGTCCTCAGGCGGTACCTCAGACATCAGATCGGCCGCCCGCTGCCAGCGCACCGCCAGATCTAGCCAGGCGGCAGCGGTGGTAGCCGATTTACCATCTGCCGATGACTGCTCAGCAATGCGCACCGCCAGCACAAAGGGATCCTGCCCTGTGGGCACTGCTGGAGCCGGGGTTGGAGTTGGTTCGCTGGGGGGGGTGGCCTGCGACCCCAGCGGCAGGTCAACGCCCAGCCAGTCTTTAGTCGCCCATCCCACCAGCAGCAGCAGCAGCGCCAGACTGGCACCGCCCACTAACCCGCGCCAGAAAGCGCTGCGGCTTGAGGCCGGCTTTCTTTTGTATACATCATCCAAGAACGGGTTGCGCTGGCGAGGAGAGCGCAGGTCACGCCACAGCCGGGCTACCGGGTTGGGCTGTTTGAGCACAATTGGCTCTGACCAGAGCAGGCTGTTTTTGGGGTCACGTTTAATTTCGTCTAGCCACAGTAGCTGCTGCTCTTGCACGATGCGGCTGTTGATATTTACCCGATTGATACCTCGGGGGCTAATCGATTCCAGCACGTGGCGCACTTGGTCAACCACTGTCTCCCGAGGCAGGGCATCGGCGCTGGGGGCCTCAACCAGCAGCTGCAAAATGCCGCTGTCTTGAATGGCGCGGGTGCGAATGCCCTCGTCAGCAAAGTGATCATTCAAAATTTGAATGATGGCGGCTACACTCCCCTGGCGGGCCTGAAAGTCGATGTCGTCGATGGTTGGATGCATGATTCCAAGCTGCCGCATGCCACGGAGTTCCGCAGCACAGCGCAGGTATAAACGGCTGATCCCGAAATTATATCAACCGCTGTCCAACCTGGAACGTTCTCTCTAAAGGCACAGGATCCCTGGGCAACTTTCTCTAAGCTGCATCCGGTGTAGGGAAGTCCGTGGCCGTTAGCGCTCAGGGTTTATAGCAGGTGCTGAAAACGGTTTTCTGCACCGATCTGCTTCACCGCTGCCTTAATGTCCTGAGTACGATCCTTGCGCACAATTAGAGTGGCGTTGCCGTCGCGCACAATCACCACATCTTCTAGGCCAATGGTGACAATGACCTCATCGGGGTCGGCGGAGTAAACAATGCTGCCTTCGGTATCGAGGGCAACGTGGGTGGCTAAATCGACGTTTTTCTCGCCGGGCTGCTTCAGCAGGCGCTCTACCGCATTCCAGTCGCCTAGGTCATCCCAGCCAAAGGTGACGGGCATAACCTGGGCGCGATCGGTGTGCTCCATGACGGCGTAGTCAATGCTGAGCTTATCTAGGCTGGGGTAGGCGTCAACCCCGTCAGCGATCAGAGCCTGCATCAGAGCGGGGGCGTGGGTTTTTAGCTCGTTGACCATCACCCCGGCAGGGAAGATGAACATACCGCTGTTCCAGCTAAAGCGACCGCTGTCAATGAAGGTTTGGGCGGTGGGGGCGTCGGGCTTTTCGGTGAAGCGGCTAACGGTGTAGGCGTTGAGGCTGCCGTAGGCGCCGGTGGCCTCTCCTTGTTCGATGTAGCCGTAGCCGGTGGCGGGGTAGGTGGGGGTAATGCCAAGGGTGGCGATCGCCCCCTGACTCGCGGCCAGCTCCGCCGCTGCGGTTAGGGTCTGGCAAAACGCGGCTTCGTCAGCAATCCAGTGGTCAGCTGGGAAAAACCCCACTAGGGCGTCATCGCCGTAGCGCTGGGCGACCTCCAGGGTGCCCCAGGCCACCGCCGGAGCGGTATCGCGACCCACTGGCTCGACCAGCAGATTGGCTGCGGGTAGTTCAGGCAGCTGTTCACGTACCCGCTCGGCCAGGTGAGCGGCGGTAATCACCCACATATTTCCCCAGCCGTTTGCCAGGGGGAGCAGGCGATCGGCGGTGGCTTGCAGCAGGCTGCGATCACTGCCGTCTAGACACAAAAACTGTTTGGGGCGGGCCAATCGGCTCACCGGCCAAAACCGCTCGCCCTTTCCTCCCGCCAAAATAATAGGAATTAGCGCCGCCATAAAAATTTCCCCTAGACGTTTAAGTCATAACGGCGGCCTCGCAGCCACTCGCATAAGTGGCTCAATCCTATCCTTTGGGATGGGATTTCAGAGCAAAATTCGCTTAATATTGATTAACACATTAACCTGCTGCGAAGTTTTAGTGGGGTGTTGGGGGGTGTCCCCGATCCTGCCTGTGAGTGGTGGAAGTTGGGTCTAAAACCCATGCTGAGGCTACATCGGCCAGTTGTGGCAGGGGCTATGGTGGTAGGGCGTCGCAGCAAGTTAAGCAGGTATTCATGACAACCCCTTTGCAGAACGTCGACTCTACAGAAAGCCGATCTTCCGACGCTGAACAGGCAGAGGAGGCAGCTTCAGACAGTCAGCCAACCGAGTCTGCCCCCTTTGCCGATGAATCATCTGCTGGGGTGGCTCGCCGCCTGATCAAGTCGCTGCTGTGGGGAAGCCTGTTTGTGGGGACGGCGGCGGCTTCGGCTGTGGTGGGGGCGGCGATCGCCCTCACGGTGCCCTTACCCGGCTTTATGGGCGGCAACGCCAACCGCGCCGCTAACTTTGGCGATCTGTGGCAGGCGGGTTTTCGCTATCAGGTGACCCGCCCGGTCAACATTCTGGTGATGGGCATTGACGAGGTGCCCAACGCCCAGCCCAACTCCGCAGACACCTTTGCGGGGCGAACCGATACGCTGCTGCTGGTGCGGGTCGATGCCGAAGCCGGCACCCTCAATGTCATGTCTATCCCCCGCGATACCCGCGTGCAAATTCCGGGCTTTGGGATGGACAAAATTAACCAGGCCAACGTGTTGGGTGGCCCAGAATTGGTAGCTCAAACCGTAGGCTACAACCTGGGCAACCTTCAGATCGATCGCTATGTGCGCATCAACACCAGCGCCTTCCGGGAAATGGTTGACCTGGTTGGGGGCATTGAGGTCAATGTGCCCACCCGCATGGAATACACCGATCGCACCCAGGGCCTCTATATCGATCTGTATCCCGGCTGGCAAACCCTCAATGGCGACCAAGCCGAGCAGTTTGCTCGCTACCGCAAAGACAGCGGCGATATTGGCCGAGTGCAGCGCCAGCAAATGCTGCTAAAGGCGCTGCGGGAGCGGTTGACTAACCCCACTGTGCTGACCAAGCTGCCCCAGGCGCTGCGGGTGATGGAGCGCTACGTCGACACCAACCTCACCCTGGAGGAAATGCTGGCGATCGCCAACTTCGGCCTCGACATGGAGTCTAACCAGCTGCAAATGGTGATGTTGCCCGGTCGATTTAGCACCCCAGCCGAGTTTAATGCCAGCTACTGGCTCCCCAACTGGGAAGCCTCGGCCACCATTATGCAAAACTTTTTTCAGGCTGAAGGGGTGAGCATCTACGCCGACAATTCCCAGGGCAACTATGTGGCTGATCTGTCTATTGCAGTGCAAAATGCCTCTGGCCAGCCCGATCAGGCCGCCTCGGTCGCCGACTACCTGCGCGAGAACGGCTTTAGCAATGTCTACATTATCGACGACTTATCAATCACCATGGCTCGCACCGAAGTTGTGGCTCAGCGCGGCGATGTCGACAGTGCCCGTACGGTCGAGTCATTGCTAGGAGTAGGGCTGGCTCTGTCTGAGTCAACCGGTGACCTCAACTCTGACATTACGATTCGGGTGGGGCAAGACTGGGTTGAGCAGGCCAGCCAACTGTCAGAGACCCAGCCCCAGTAATCGGTTGGATGGCACCTCGTTTTCGTTAGTAGCTCTGGCCTATCCATGTCGAGCCGTTACCAGGCCCAGGATGATCTGGCCCGCGATCGCAACCGCTTAGCCGCCGATCGCTCCCTGCTGTCCTTTGTGCGCAACAGCCTTACGCTGATTGGTCTAGGTTTGGGGCTAGAGCAAATCTTGGCGGCGCTTAGTGCCCATCATGGTGACCGTAATATTGACGGGTGGGCCTATGGCCTCAGCCTGGTGTATGTCGGTCTGGGGGTGCTGAGCCTGGGGTTTGCGATCGCCGACTGTCAGGCTGAAAGGGCTCGCCTGCGATCGCCCCACTATCGATACCAGCCCCGTCACTCTTTGGCAGCCGCTACGGGGTTAGCCATTTTTGCGACCGGTGTTCTGGCCTTGGGCTGGCTGGGGTTTGACCTGTTGGGGTAAGAAACGGCTATGGCAGCCCTAGCGATACCCCTAACCCTGCGATTGCTACCAGCACAATGGCGACCACCGCCCACCGATTCAGCGTTTTAATCGATAGCAGCACGTCGCCCCGTTGCTCGAGGGTGCTGAGAGTCAGCCGATGCTGCACCAGTGCCAACCCCAGCAGCAATAGACCTAGGCTCACAAACCCCAGGCCCACCAGGGCAGGGTTTGGGCTGGCTATGATAGCTACCGATGCCGCTTGCCGCCGCAGGCTATGGGCAATCTGCTCGTAAGCCACTCCAAACCCAATCAAGCCCAGGCAGATTCTAGTCCAGGCGTTGAGGGTACGTTCGGCAGCGGCGCGATTGCGTTCCCGAGCGAGCTCGTTGGTCGTGTTTACCAGAGGAGGTAGGGGAGCATCACTCATGGGTGAATTTTCCAGTGGGAGCGATCGGTTGCAGGTTGAAAGGTTGAGCGTTTGAAACGGGCAGTGCAAACATCAGAATCATGCTCGCCGCTGATTTTATCCCTGGGATAGGGTAACCCCACAGCACTAGACAGTGATTCAGGCTCAAGAGTAAGCCAACCTGATCGTAGGATAGTTTCGCTAGCCCGATTGCCTGTCTACCCTTGCTGGTGCTGCCATGAGTGTGTCTACCCCAGAGCCTAACCCAGCCACAGAACTGGCCAAAGAGCGCAATCGTGCCGCCGAAGAACGCACTCTAATGGCCTGGATTCGCACGGCCTTGGCCCTAATTGGCTTCGGCTTCGGGATCGAGCGCATTGTGGCGGCCATTCACCAAACGTTGGGGGACGCGGTAAACCCCCTGCGGTTAACCCGTGTTTTAGGCCTATCCTTCGTGGCCTTGGGTACGTTTGCCCTGTTGGGCGCAGCCCTCGACCATAACCACCAGCTCCAGCGTATTCAGCGCAACGACTTAGTCTACCGATCGCGGCGGTCTCCAGCCCTGGTCGTGGCCTACATTTTGGCTGGGCTAGGAGCGATCGCCTTTGTAGGCATTTTAATTAGTCCCCTAGTGCCTTAACGGCAACTTAGGCTACTCAGCGCACGGCCACAAACCCAGTAGACTGCCAACAATAAACCACCGCTAAGAAGCGCGAGACGGCTTGGAAAAATCATTTTTTCCCCGAATAAAAAAGCCATCTACTGGCCCAAATTATTTATGAGTCAGGTGTAACAATCTCGGCAAATATGTTTACAAAGCCAGACATTTCTTAGCCGCTTTTCAGATTACTAAGGCTGCCTTAGAGCGGGTGTGAATATCACAGCAACCCTTGCGAATAAAGGTTAAATGATTCAGGAGACCCAATGTGATCTATTACCTTGAGTCTAGGATGGGAGGGGAAAATTAAAAACCAGGCGTCACATGGACTCTATGCAAACCCAGGTCACTCTTCTGACAAATAAGATTGACGCCCTGCATCACATGATTGATCAGGTCAACGAGCAGGTCGCAGCCCTGATCGCGACCCAGGCCTGCTCGGTTACCCCCGGCGAGCCAGGCATCAGTCGCTTTGCCTACGGCAATGCCCCTCGCCACAGCCCCAGCATGTTAGACAGCGTGTGCGAGCACAAAGATATTTTGCTAGACAGCAGCTACCTCGATCTAGACCGCCAAAGCACCGAAACTAATTTTTCTCAAGACGTACAAATTCAGCGACTAACGGCTCAGCTCACAGCCGCGTACAACCGCATTGCAGCGCTCGAAGAGCAGCTATTAGCCTCTAGAGTTCATTAGCTAAACTCGTGAAATGGCAGCAAGGGCAATCTAGACATAGAGCCGATACCCTTCACTGGATAGCCTCGCCCCATAGGCTCAGTCTTGAATATAGGATTCGCCAGCGCTGAGAGCTGCCTCGGCCCGCATAAATTCGCGCCCTAAGTAGGCTGCATGATCGAGATAGGTGATCGGGCAGGGACGAGCTGGATCTTCAAAAATAGCAATACAGAGTTCTTTGGCGGTGCGACCGCTGTAGGTGCAGGTTGGTACACGCTCTACAGGGCCACGCACGGGCAAGGGTTTGCCAGTAGCGGGGTCACAGGCCAGCCCTTTGTCGTTGATGATGTTGGCAAAGTGCTTGGCGCAAATTAGCCCCTGCTCCAGGTCTAAATAAATTAGAAAATAGCCTGCCGGGTCTAGCTCAATGTAGCGCTTCGAGAGCTGGTCGTCGAGGGCCTGGCGCTGGGCTTTGTCGATGGGTTGGGTGCTAGGGGGTAGAGTCATCGTGGGTGAGGCCATTGCGATCGCGGCCTGGCATTACAACATTAGGACTCTCTATGGTAGCGTGAGCTGCCGCCCCAGTTCTCTACTAAGCAAGTCAGCCTTCGATGCTCATAGATCGGCTGCGTTAGTTTAGCTCTACGCTTCAGGGTCAGGACTGTCTCCCGGCAGCAGTTTGAGCGGTAGCTCGGCGTTGATAGCGTCAATTTCCTGCTGCTCGAGCTCGTTGACCTCAGCGATGTAGCGGGTCAGCAGCGTTTTCATGCGCGGTGCATAGAACCGGTGCAGGCTATAGTTGCCCAGGGCCGGAAAGCCCCGCCGTTTTTTGTGGCGGCCCCCGGCCCCAGGGTCAAAGAGGGTAATGTCGTTAGCGATCGCCCACTCGATCGGCGCGTAGTAACAGGCGTTAAAGTGCAGATTGTTCATCTCCATCGTTGAGCCCCAGTAGCGACCGTAGAGGCGATCGCCCTTGGTCAGGCAAAACGACATGCCCACTGGGTTGCTATCGTCTTCGCTATAGGCGGCAAAAAACACCATGCGGTGGCGGTAGTCGTGGTGCAGCAGGTGAAAGAATTTGCGGCTTAGGTACTTGCTGCCCCACCAGCCAAACTTGTCGCAGGTGTCGGCGTAAAAGTCGTACATTTGGTCGCACAAGGAATTACTGATGGCATCTCCGGCGATCGCCTCCAGACGCAGGCCCGCCGTCGCCATCGACTTGCGCTCGCGCTTGATGTTGCGGCGCTGGTTGGCGTTAAACATGCCCAGGTAGTCGTCAAAGTCTTTGAAGCCTTGGTTCTGCCACACGTAGCTGTGGTGCAACCATTCCGCAAAACCTAGCTGGGTCATGGTGGCCCGCCACTCGGGGTCGACGTAGAGAAAGTGGCAGCCGGAGATATTGTTGCGATCGCAAAACCCGTCAATTACTTCTACCATGGCCCGAGTCACGATTGCTTCGTCAGCGTCGGGGGCAATCAAAAACCGATAGCCCTCCGTCGGGGTAAAGGGCGCCATGCCCAGCAGTTTGGGATAGTACTCTACCCCCAGACGCTCAGCCAAATCGGCCCACTGGTGGTCAAATACAAATTCGCCCCGGCTGTGGCCCTTGAGGTACATGGGGGCTGCCCCGACCAGGGTTTTACCCTGCCAGAGAGCCAGATGGCAGGGCAACCAGCCCGCATTGGCCCCCACGCTGCCCGATCGCTCCATGTTGTGCAGCCAGCTCCACTCCAGAAACGGTGTGACTAGGGGCTGGGCCAGTTCGTCCCATACGGCCTCGGGAATCTCATCAATGGAGCGCAGCCAGGTGGCGGTCAGCGACGGCACAGAGGGATAGCCCATGGAAGATTAGTCAGTAGGAGAGGGATGGTTATTCTCCAGGGTAAAGGAATTTCCAGCCCCTTGCAGTGGGGGCAGAACCCGATAGTGCAAAAACACCTCCCCTGCCACCGCTCGATGGGAGAGCAACTGGAGCTGGGGGGCGATCGCCGACAAAAAACCGGCTCCATCTACCGGGGTCGGGGCCGTTGCGCCCCCCAAAATCAGCGGACACACCGTTATGAAAATGTCATGGACGCAGTGGTGGCCCAGGAGCTCTGCCACCAGCCCGCCCCCGCCTAGGAGGGCCAGATGGTGAATGCCCGCCGCTTTCAACTGGGCTAAAATCCAAGGCCAATCCCAGGGCTGGGTTTTGGCTTCGGGCACTGTCCAAATGTGCTCGAACAGTCCCGTTTCTGCCCAACGCTGAGCCCCAGCGACCGTCGTGACTAACCCCCTCGGTACCGGCTGCTGAAAGTACCGAAACTTGGGGTCGAGATTGCCCGAGGGCGACCAGACAATCTGCACGGGTTGGTTCGGTTGGTGTCGCTGTCGCCGCTGGGCCAAAAGGTCTGGGTTGCGCACGCTCAAGGTGGTGCCGTAGGCCCGCAGGGTGCCCCCCCCAAACAGCACCCCGTCCGCTGCTGCCACTTTTTCCTCGAGGTGAGCCAGGTCGGCCGCTGAGGAAAACCGGGCGGCACTGCGCTGGGCATCGGCAATTTTGCCGTCCAGGCTCATGGCCAGCACCAGGGTGATGTGGGGCAGGGTTGGGTTGGGGGCAATCGCCAAGGGTCAGGGCTAGGAAGCGTACCTCTAGTTTACCGAGGCCTCTAAGACCGCAGGCTGGCCTTCACCTAAATCCCAACTGCTGTGGCATTTCCAGCTTTGATTGGTCAACTGCTGATAAAACCGCATTTCCCACTGGGTGGGAGTTTTCCAGTCAATGGCTGCTTTCGCCTGGGTGACTATGGCCTTATTGTCTTTGCGGTTAGGACCATAGGCCAGGGGTAGACCCAGCTCGTCCTGAATGCGGAGCGGCATTTTGCGGGTGGGCGACTTCACGGTGCAGGCAAAATTTACCATCACCTGCTTCAGCCAGGGAGAAGTAATCGCCAGACCACTCCAGTCGGGTTTAGCCACCAGGCCCTCTAGGGTCACGACCGGAGTCGGGCGCGCTTTGAGGCCGCGGTTGTAGGCGCGATCGAGGCTCCGGGTATAGATCGGGGCCGCGCCAGATTGTTCTTCAAAGCCTTCGATTAGCAAGCAACAGGCATCTGGGCCTTGCTGAAGGGGTGCTGCTGTCTCTCTGTGCTCCGCTAAGAACCGCTTGATCTGCTCGGCTAGGCTTCCGGTCGGGCAGACATAAATTGCAAACTTGGTCATAGGGCATTCCCAGAGAAACAGCGAACTGGGAAGTATGGTAGGCGACCTGCTCTAGCCCACTGGCTGGATGCAGACGCTAGGGATAGAGGCAGGACAACGACTATACCTCTACATAGCAGCTTAGACTATGAATGCCTGAATGCTGCCAACAGGGCGTTATTATTTAATTAAGAATTGCCTTGGTTGAGGCCGCAGTTGTTTAACCCTGCGGTTCTCAGCGATCGGTTCCGTCAAACGCATTTTCGATATAGTCTTGTAGCACCAGATAGCGGGCATCATCTACAGGCAGGTGCTTGGCTGGGTTGGTTGGCGGTTGCTGACCACTGCGGCATGCCACTAGGGCCACGTCAAAGCGGCAGGTGGCTTCTGCCCACTGGGGATGCTTGAGCAGGTAGAGCTGGGCCGCTTTCCACAGTTTGGCCTGCTTGCTGCGGGTAATGGCTATGAGGCCATAGGCATCCCAGTTGCCCTGGCTGCGAGTTTTGACTTCGACAAAGGCAAGCTGACCGCAGGCGTTAGCGGCTCCTTGGGCCATCACCAGATCCAGCTCGCCCCAGCGGCAGTGCCACTGGCGATCGCACTGTCGCCATCCCTGGGTCGCCAGCCAGTTGGCCGCTAGAGTTTCCCCTAAGGTGCCCAGTTCGGTTTTGCTGAGTTCGGCGGTCATGGCAGGATTTTCCCAGGGCAGCATTCTTTAGCGTGCCCAAGGGGTGAGGGGCGATCGCCCTACCCATGGTTTCTACCGATAGTTGGTAAACTGCACCGCCACGGGCCAGTCTTCCTGCTTCACTAGCTGCATCGCCTGTTGCAGGTCATCCTTAGACTTGCCGGTCACCCGCACCGCATCCCCTTGAATTGCAGCGGTTACCTTTTTGAGGTTGTCGCGGATCAGCTTGGTGATTTGTTTACCCATCTCCTGCTCAATGCCCTTTTTCAGGGTGATGGTCTGGCGTACGCGGGTGCCGCTGGCCGCTTCCACATCACCAAACTCAAAGATCTTGAGGGAAAGATTGCGCTTGGCTGCTTTCTGATACAACAAATCTTTGACCGCGTCTAGGGTCATGTCACTGGCAGTTTCAATGGTGATGGTGTTGTCTGCCAGGTCAATGGTGGTCTTGGTGTCTTTCAGGTCGTAACGGCTAATTACATCCCGCCGGGTCTGGTCGAGGGCGTTGACCAGTTCCTGGCGATCGAAATCGCTGACGATATCAAAGGAAAAGCTAGAAGCCATAGGTACCGTTGAGTATCTGCGTACCAACAGATTACATCAAGGCCGACCGACAGCTCAAGACATAGAGGGTGAAGGTGCTCAGGTTGGCGACCCCAAACATCAGCGATCGCCCAATTGGCACATTCAAAATGTACGCCACTGGGTACAGGGTGCGGGCAGTCAGGTAGGCGATCGCAGCCCCCAACGCCAGTCCCGACTGCTGTTGGGTGACATAGGCCATCAGCGCCGCCGGGGCGAACAAAATCATCGATTCAAAGGCATTTTCATGGGCCCAGGTAGCCCGCTGTGCGTAGGGGGGCAATTTAGCCAGCATGGCCCGAGGGGCGGCCTGGTCATAGCCCACCGCAAACCGTCCGTAGCCCACCACAAAGAAGGGCAGATAAACCAGCAACGCCGCCAGCCCAATACTAACCAGCAAAAAACCTGGCATAGCGATCAAAGATGCCATAAATTACTCCTCGCTAATTTTTTGCTGTGGGGAACACATGAGACATTAGCGGGTTGGCAAGTGAGAACGCTGGAATGCTCTGAACCCATCAACTTCCACTTCCCAAGCATCGCTAGTCGAAGTAGAACAATGTCACAATCTTGCGCTGGTCTTCTGCATCCTGACAGGTTTTCAGCAGGGTATGGCTGTCATGAAAGGCAAAGCAAACCAGCTGTTGACAGCGAGAAATAATCTCCTGGTTGCACAGCGCGCTTGCCTCGGCCAAAGCCATGGCATCGTTGGCTGGGTTTTCGACCAGGTGCATGACCTGCTCTAACTGATCGCGTGACTCGCGAGGCTGGCGTTCCAGGCTCTGGGGCAAAATTACGGTCAGCAGGTTAGGGTCGGCTTGCATGGCCCCCTTAATGGCGGCGGAGTTGGTGCCAGTCGCCCCAGAGGTGATGATGCGATTACCCCCGAGGGCCAGCGCATAGGTCATCAGCTCGATGAGTTGCTGGTGGGTAATCGGCACATGGCGCGACCCCAAAATGGCCACCCGCTTGGAACCTGACTGTTGAATAGCCGCAAGTTCCTGTAAAAACGTGTCGACTTTAGCGGATTCGAGCGACGCTTCCATGGACTGACTCAAAGGCTGCACCGAATGCGAGAATAACGCGCTTCATTGTATCAGACCAAATGGGTCTGGCTACAATCTGTCCCTAAGGTCAGCAGACCTCAGGTGGCCGAAACCGGCAGTTTGAGATCGAGCAAGTGCAGCAGACGGTCTAGGTCAAAGTGGTCAGCTACTAACTCTTGAATGCACTGTACCTTGATGGGCTCGTGTAGGCGCACCTGACCAAACAGCTCGTCAATGCGCTCCACGGTAGACAGGGTGTCAGAGTCAACGGAGACAATCGGTACTTCCAAATCCGAAGCTCGCTCTAAAATTTCTGGGGAAGGAGGAATTTGACCCGTTAGCACCAAACATTGGGTGGAGGTTTCTAGCGCCGCAAACTGGATATCGGTGCGATCGCCCCCCGTCACCACGGCCATGTTGGTGGCTTTGCGGAAGTACCGCAGGGCCGAGTTCACGTTCATAGCCCCAATCGTGAGGGTTTCCACCATTAGGTCAAGGCGGTTGGAGCAGCACAGCACCTCAGCATCGAGCCGAGCGACAATTTCGCGCACGGTGATGCTGCGCATGATGGGCGATCGCGGCAGCACCGCCAGCACCGGAATGCCCTGGTTCTCCAAGAAAGGACGGGCTAACTCAGCACAGGCCTCAGCCGCATCCTTCGGTACATCGTTGATAATCACCCCAATCAGGCGTGCTCCTAGTTGAGCCTTGGCAGCTAATAGGCGATCGACCAGCAGCAGCGAATCATAGCGTGTTACCAGCACCACCGCCGCGTCAATATCGGCAGCAATGTGGGCTACAGACAAGTTCAGCAGCGTCCCCTCAGTTAGATTGCCAGGCCCTTCAAGCAGCAATAAATCTTCGCCCCGCTGTTCGGCGTACTGCAGCAAGCTGTAGCTGGCTGGAGACTGCTCGTCAAGCACTAGGCGATCGGCCACCGTAGCTTCGGTCAACGAGATCGCTGGTGGGTAAAATCGCGCCGCTGGCAACTTAAGCGTATTGACAATAAAGTCTAAGTCTGGGTCTTTCCCATCTCCGTTGACCGAGTTGCCCATGGGTTTCCCAAACCCAATGTCCACGCCCAATCCCTGAAGCTGGAGCCCCACACCCAGTAAAATTGCCGATTTGCCGCTATACGACTCGGTTGAACCAATCACCAAACGCTTCGCTGAACTGGGCACGCCACAAGTCCTCCATGGGGGTAATGCGCTGTTCCCTGACCTCGACGCTACAAAGCAATTCGGTCAAACACGTCTGAGGGCACAGCACCTCTCCCATTCTGCCACCTTATTACGGATGTCAGCGTCAGGCATCTCACAACCCCTCCGCTCAACCGCACTTAGAGTCTGACTGGCCTTGCGGTTGACCTACTCATCCAAGCGCAACAGTTTGCGATAAAACCCCTGGGAAAAGTCTGCCGGGCGCTTCTGGCGCAGCGCCACAATCACGTCAAACAAAAAATCTACAAACTCAAAGGTCGCCATCGTAATCTCGTAGCTGAGATCGTTGTCACCCTCAAACTGCATGCGACAACGGGTCAAGTCTGCCGGTAGTACAGACACATTCCAGGTGGCTATAAAGGCAATACTATCGCTGCCCTCAATTTGCCGCTCTCCCTCCAGATTGCCCTGCTTATAAAGAGAAATGGCGTAAGGCAGCGCGTTTCGCTTATTGCCCTGGTAGTAGGGCATGTAAACGCTGATATCCTGCTTGCCTGCGGGCTGAATTGCCTCAAACGTCAAACTCATGGGTCTGGCCTTAGGTCAAGTGTCAACAAACGAATCTTCGGACGGTCATCGGGGTTAGATGCTTAGGATACTGGATACCAACCTCGCCGGGTTGCCGATGATGACGCGACCTTAGAGCTAGCATTCCCCAGGATGGTATTGGGGGTATCACTAAAATTTTCCGCAAAATCGAGGATGATAGACCTAGGCCGAAGCCATGCTGGCATGAGGTGCTGATCTGGGTCATGGTCTGGCCATCGTCGTTTTTGTTGTGCTCCCCACCTGAGTTCATGGTTGATTTTCCCGGACGCTTTTCTCCTAGGCGCTTCCACACTCCGCTAAAAGAGTTAGAAATCGAAGATTTTCCGGGATTTGCCGGTCGCCGCTCCAAGGCGGCCTTGACCTTAACTGTGCTTTGGGGTCTTACCGTTGTGCTGCACCTAGTCTCTTGGGGCAGTTGGGTCGTGCTGGGGTTAACGGCCATCCTCACCACTCACGCTCTGCGAATTGTGTTGGGCCGACCTCTGCTGCCGTCGCCGCCGCTACCCTCGACCACCCAAGAACCTCAGATTAATGATGCGATCGCCGAAAGTCAGTCTTCGGTCATTGTCGGCTCTCCCTGGGACACTTGGCCCTACATCTCGCTCCTGGTGGCCGCTAAAAACGAAGAAACCGTCATAGAACCTTTAGTTGCAGCCCTCTGCCAGCTAGACTACCCCGCCTGCCGATACGAAGTCTGGATTATTGACGATAACAGCACCGATGGCACCCATCAGCGGCTGCAAAACCTCACTACCCGTTATCCTCAACTGCGGGTGTTGCGTCGGCCCGCTGGGGCTAGCGGGGGTAAGTCAGGGGCGCTGAACCAGGTATGGCCCAATACCAAAGGGGACATCATTGGCGTATTTGATGCCGATGCCCGTGTGCCCAAAGATCTGTTGCGCCACCTGGTGCCCCTGTTCGACCAAGCTGAGGTTGGCGCTGTGCAACTGCAAAAAGCGGTGGTCAACCGAGCCAAAAATCTTTGGACCCGTGGTCAGCAGGCTGAGATGGCCCTCGATAGCTACTTTCAGCAGCAGCGCATCAGCCTTGGCGGCATTGGCGAACTGCGGGGCAACGGCCAGTTTGTGCGGCGGGTCGCCCTAGCCCAGTGCGGCGGCTGGAACGAAGAAACCATTACCGATGACCTCGATCTCACCCTGCGCCTGCACTTTAGCGGCTGGGAGATTCAGTTTTTGCTGCACCCTGCCGTGGGCGAAGAGGGAGTTGAGCGACCCCTGGCCCTGTGGCACCAGCGCAATCGCTGGGCCGAAGGAGGCTACCAGCGCTACCTCGACTACTGGCGACTCATTGCCCAGCACCGCTTGCCTCCGACCAAGACCTTTGATATGGCCGCTTTCTGGATGATTCAGTACGGCCTGCCCACGGTGGCTCTACCCGACTTCGCCATGGCCATGCTGCGCCACCGTCTGCCGCTGTTTTTACCCGTATCCAGCCTGGCGCTGACGCTTTCTATGGTGGGTATGTTTTGTGGTTTGCGGCGGATTCGGCAGCAGCCCATCTGGGTAAGTGGTTTACAAACCCTGTGGGGTAACCTGTACATGCTGCACTGGCTACTAGTTATCGCTACTATGGCAATGCGCCTGTCGGTGCGACCCAAGCGACTGCGCTGGGTGAAAACTATCCACCTGGGTAGCGAAGACGATCTTCAAGTCGATCTACCCTAGGTCAGCTATAAGACAAATTTCTGCTATGCCCTGGTTCGTTAAAATCGAAAAAGGTGTTGTTAACAAAGCCATCTTTGACCAACATGTACCGGCCCATGTGGCCTATGTTAAAGACCTCATTGCCCAAGGCCATGCTGCCAAGAGCGGCTACTGGGCCGAATATGGGGGTGGTATGCTATTATTCCGGGCCAATTCTATCGATGAAGCCCGCGTCATCGTGGCAGCCGACCCGCTGATTCAGCATCACTGTGTCGAGTATGAACTGCATGAATGGCGGGTGGTGGTTGAATAGGAGGACACACGGTGGCCGATTCAAGTGATGGATACAAAATTGTCAGTGACAACCGCCAGGCCCGTCATGAGTACGAAATTCTTGAAACCTACGAAGCCGGTCTAGAGCTAATGGGTTCAGAGGTCAAGTCAATTCGCCAGGGTAAGGTCAACCTGCGCGACGGCTACGCTCTTATCAAAGACGGGGAACTGTGGCTGCACAACGTACATATTTCGCCCCACACTATGACTAATAAGGCCTACAACCATGAGGCCAAGCGCACCCGCAAACTGCTGCTGCACCGCGATGAAATCCGTAAGCTGATTGGCAAAGTCGAGCAAAAGGGGCTTACCCTGGTGCCGCTTAAGCTCTATCTTCAGCGGGGCTGGGTGAAAGCCACGATCGCCCTAGCCAAGGGGAAGAAACTCCACGACAAGCGTGAAAGCCTTAAGCGTAAGCAAGAATCCCGCGAAACTGCCCGCGCCCTCAGCGGACGGGATTAATTCAGGTCGCAACCTAAGCCTTTCCTTTGCTTAACGCCTAGGTTGCTGACTAAGGTCTATTCGATACTCACACCGCTGAAGGTTTCAGCCTTTTTGCCAACGCTTGCAGGAGCAGCTTTTTCTAGCTGACGGGCCTGCTGACGATGGCCTTGAAAGTGGCTGAGCCAGGCCTCTGGGGCATTCATCGTTTCGCCGCCATGCTTGGTCAACCGCTTGCGCACCTGGCAAAGTACTGGCGTGTTGACGCAGGCTCCAGAGACAATCACCTGACCTTTGGTGAGCGAAGGCAGCTCTTTGAGCAAGTCGCGCCCAGCGGCTTCGACTCCATACTTGAGGCTATCTTGATCCACTGGGTTGACGATGCGCATGAGGAACTGGCTCATGCACTGACTCAGCACGTCAGAGTCAAGCTTGCCAGGGCGTTGGGTAATCAGCCCTACCCCCATGCCAAACTTGCGGCCCTCGCTGAGAATGGTGCGTAGAATCTGTTTACAGCGGGCAGGATCGTTGGCGGGGGCAAATCGGTGGGCCTCTTCGATCACAATGAAGACTGGGTAGGGCAGGTAGTTTTCGTCTTCGGCAGTGATTTTGTCCTTAGCGGTGTTCATGCGAGCCTGATAACTTTGACGCAGTACCGCTGCACAGATTACCTGCTGCTCCTCCTGGCTGATTTCGTTCATCTGGAGAACTGTGACTTGTCCAGGGGCAAAGAGATCTTTTGGAGCAAGGTGCTCCATACGATGGAAATACTCTGAGCGCTCCAGCTTGCTGAGCTTCCACTCTAAAGCTGGTGCAGAGGATCCAGTTTTTTCGTTACCTTCGTCGTCGGTAGTACGATCTGACTCATAACAGGCGGCGATCAGATCCTGCGCGTCCCAACGTTGGTTGTTAAACTTATGTTTGCCTAAAAGGCTAAAGGCTTTGTTGAGAATTGCCTGCTGGCGATCGCTCATATCTGGCAGCAACGTCAGAATGTCGTAGTAATCGAGGGACGACATCCGAATGCGGATTTGATCCGGGGTCAGGATTTTCACCTCTGGGCTGTAACCATCCTCCGCAGCAAAGCTGGGATGCCCGAGTATGTCTGTTAGGGTGCCGTACTCGCCATGGGGGTCAAAGATCAGCACGGCTGCCCGATTGTAAGGCCGGAGCAGTTCCTCGATCAGCACCCCAGCCGTGTAGGATTTGCCGGAACCGGTGCCCGCCAAAATGGCCATGTGGGTACTGACCAGTTCCTTCACATCCAGGGTTACGGGTACCCGATCGCCAGGGCGCAGCAGCAGGGAGCCGATGTGAGCCGAGCCGATTTCTTCCCGCTGCTTTTTATTGATGATCTGGCGCAGGCTGTCATCGTCGGCTAGGGTAACCTTAGCCCCCGGGTCGGGGGCGATGCGAGGGTTCATAAAGCCTAGGGCGGGGTGGAAGTGGCCCACCACATCAACGGTGACTTCGTAAATTTCAGGGTTGGGATGGGCGAAACCGACCAGGGCCGCGATCGCCTCAGGGTCAATATCAGGGTCGGCAAAGATGCGATCGGGCAGGTGGTCGATCAGGCGGCGATCGGAGATCTTGCCTAGGATTTGGGCTCTGGGGATATCCGCTAGATCGACGGTGTAGTAGACAAACTCACCAATTTTCACCTGACGGTTGTCGGCAGTAATGAACACGTACTGGTTGCCGTTTTCCCCCGGCCCCTTGACGGTGCCAATTACCGGAGAAGCCGAAGGTTGCTTTGACCGTGCCATAGGAACCCGTTAGGAAAAGAATTTTTGCCAAGGTGGCGAGCTAGTCATCCCCGGCCCTGACTTCATTAATACTAATGTCCTGCTGACGATTAGGGTAGAGGCAACGTCATCAGCCGATGAAAACGATGCAAATCTGAACTCACGGTCGCGGCGAGATTGCGGATATTACCAAGCGGCAGCAAGCAAAAAATTGGCGTATTCACGGATACTGGCTTGCAAGTCAGTGGATAAGCTAGGGGTAGTCGGGGGTGAGGTCAGGCTAGCCCAGACTTCACCTTCGGCTCAGGAGGTCAGGAACAGTTCGCTGGATGGTTGCCCATGGCTTCGGAAAATCCGACGGTTTTGTTCCAGGCTCGCCCACCCGAGGGGTTAGCCTCTACCTACCCTAATCTTTGTGAAGGTCGCGAAACCTGGCCGCTGGTTCATGCCCTAGCCGCTACGCTCAATGAGCCTGACATGTTGCCGTCCCTAGCGGAGGTGCTGGGCACCCACTTGGGAGCAGGGGCTTGTCTGCTGCTCTGCCACTATCCTGACCACGGGTTGACTTACACCTGTTGGCATCAGGGGGGAGCCACTACTAGCTACCAGTTTGGTGACGCCCCAATCGGCTTGACTCTAGACCGGCAGCGCCGGGTAGCCCTAGATCTTATTCAGCAAACCATTGCCCAAGCGGCTGGCAAGGCTCGGCTGTCTTGGCAAAAGGGGTTAGCAGGGCTGTTGCGGAATGAAGCAGAGACGCCTGCCTGGCTACGCACCATTTCGCACTGCACGGCCATTGCTGTAGATGGGGCAGGGTTGCAGGGCGCTATGCTACTACTGGGGACTAAGGGGTTGAGCCTTGAGCCCACTGTCCAGACCAACTTGGCTAGCTTAGGTTCGATCGCCTTTCACCAGCACTACCTCCAGGGGCAAGCCCAGCACCATGCCGAGCAGCTGCGCTATCTCAACTACCTGAAAGAAGACTTTCTCAGCACCCTCAACCACGAGCTACGCACCCCCCTGACCAGCATGATGCTGGCCATTCGCATGCTGCGCCGCCCCGATCTCACCCCCGAGCGATCGGCCATGTATTTAGATATTTTGGAACAGCAGTGCACCCGCGAAATTAACCTGGTGAACGACCTGCTGATGCTGCAAACCCTTGAATCTAAGGTTCCTGTAGAAGTTCGCCAATCTACGGATTTAGGGCAGCTGCTCACTGATTTGGCCAATCAATCCCAGGAACAGCTTCACCAGGCTCAGCTAACGCTGGCACTACAGTTACCGTCTCGACCAGTATTGTTAGCCACCGATCCAGAGCGGTTGACCAAAGTGCTAAAAGAGCTGGTGAATAACGCCCGCAAGTACTCAACCCCTAAAACGGTTGTGACCTTTGCCTTGGCAGACAATCAGGCCCAAAACGGGCGTGTCACTCTGCAAGTTAGCAATCTAGGGCAAGCCATTGAGGCAGACGACTTGCCCCACATCTTTGATAAGTTTCGCCGGGGTGCCAGTGCCACCAAAGAGGGCATTGCTGGCACTGGCACCGGACTGGCCCTCGCCCGTGGGCTAGTGGAGCAGCTGGGGGGCACTATAAAGGTGTCGAGCCAGCCCGTCAACGACCAACTCTGGCAAACCTGTTTTACCCTTGAGTTTGAACGCCATGACAAATCTATCCCCAATTCGTAGGGCCAAAATTCATAGGGGCAACACCATACCAGCAAAATTTGCTGGTATTCTGGGCACAGGCGTAGTGGCCTGGCCAAACTACACCCTTAGCGGCTGGTTTTGACCTATGACTGCGACAACCCCCGAAACCAACAACCATGAATCGGCGCTCCTAGACGCTGAGGTTTTTGCTCAGGTGTCAGGCGTCATCGTCCGTACTGAAAAGCTGGAGGGGCAGCAGCGCCGTATTGTGGCGTCAACCCAGATTTCTGCTACGGTCGATCAGGTCTGGCAGGTGCTGACAGACTACAACAACCTGTCGAGCTTTATTCCAAACCTCTCCCACAGTCAGCGGTTGAGTCATCCCGACGGCGGCATTCGGCTAGAGCAAATTGGCTCCCAGTGCTTTCTCAACATCAAGTTTTGCGCCCGTGTGGTGCTCGATATGGTCGAGGCTTTCCCCAGAGAACTGCGCTTTTCAATGGTGGAAGGTGATTTTCGCCAGTTTGAGGGCAAATGGACGTTAGAGCCTGTTAAGGATGTTGCTGGTGAGTTGGTTTGCCTGGGCTATGACCTGGTGATTCGTCCTCCCCGCGCGATGCCGGTAGCGCTGATCGAGCGGCACATTCGCAATGATCTAAGCCGCAACTTAAAAGCAATTAGCGATCGCACCCTCATGCTTTCTGGCGGTTAATTCGTTCTTTCAGCATGTCAAAGGGTTTGGCTGATGGCGCTCATGAGCGATCGCAGCCCCTGGTTAGGCAGCGGTCAACAATCGCTGCCTAACCAGGGGCTGCTGTTGAGGCTATCCCCGATTCAGCAGGGCGAATGCCATAGAGCGAGCCTGTTCGGCGACGCCTACGCCCCTACGGTTTAGCCTTTAGGGAATCGGGGTTATGTGATTCGGATTGGGTCTTACTGAGTCAGCGCGATCGCAAAAGGGCGTATGTGGTCAGATACACCCCATGACTTGCGTAGTTTGATAAACCCGAGGGTAGAGCACCTCCATAGCTGCCTAGACGGCGTGGTGGCAAACCTACAAGTTCACTCCTCCTGAGCAGGGGCTTCGGCAGCCTCCTCGATTGCTTCCACAATCGCT
Organism: Phormidium tenue FACHB-1052; assembly: GCF_014696675.1. Taxonomy (GTDB): domain Bacteria; phylum Cyanobacteriota; class Cyanobacteriia; order Phormidesmidales; family Phormidesmidaceae; genus Nodosilinea; species Nodosilinea tenuis_A. The sequence continues at coordinate 279,072 of NZ_JACJQN010000001.1, read as the reverse complement.
TCTACTGTGTCCTCAAAGGGTTCCTCCTGCAACGCCGGGGGGACGACGGCAACCGCCGCGATCGCATCCTCCGCATCAAGCCGCTGCAACCGCACCCCGGTCGCCGGTCGCGACTGAATCGAAATGTCGTTCACCCGCTGGCGGATGATGATGCCCCGGTTAGTGACCAACATCAGCTCGTCGCCCTCGCCCACCACTAGCAGCGAGGCCAGAGTGTCGTCACGCTTGCGGAACTTGATCGCCATCAGGCCCATACCGGCCCGGTTTTGCAGGCGGAACTTGGCTACCGGCACCCGTTTGCCAAGGCCCGATGCAGTGATCACGAGCACCCAGGGGCCGCTCTCGCTGCCATTGGTGATCGTATCGTCATCATCGTCATCGTTTTCGGCGGCCTGCACCGCTTCGACCACCTGGCTAGGCAGAATATCCATGCTGATCAGCTCGTCGCCGTCGCGCAGAGACATCGCGCGCACGCCGCGGGTGGGGCGACCCAGGGGCCGCAACTGGTCGTCATTGGCCTTAAAGTGAATGGTCATGCCCCGCCGTGAACCGATCAAAATGCTGTCGGTATTGCGGGCTAGGCGCACCCACCGTAGGTGGTCACCCTCTTCGAGGGAAATGGCAATTAACCCGTTGGTGCGAATGTTGCTAAAGGCTGATAGGGCCGTTTTCTTCACAAAGCCGCCCTGGGTGAGCATCACCAGGTAATCTTCGTCGGTGAACTCACGCACCGCCAGCACCGAGGTGATCGCCTCTTCTTTGGGAATGGGCAGCATTTGCACAATGGGCATACCCCGAGCAGCGCGGGAGCCTTCGGCGATCTGGTAAGCCCGCAGGGCGTAAGTGACGCCGCGATCGCTAAAGAACAGCAAGTAGTCGTGGGTGTAGCAAGTGATGAAGTGCTGCACGCCGTCGTCTTCCTTCATTTTGGCCCCGGCCTTGCCTCGGGTAGCGCGACTTTGGGCCTCAAAGGTGGCCACCGGCATGCGCTTGATATAGCCCTGATCGGTGACCAAAATGACCACCTGCTCGTTGGCGATTAGGGAGATATCGGTGAGTTCCCCGTCGTCCATCTCGATCACGGTGCGGCGGGGACTGTCGTGCTTGGCTTTGAGCTCCCCCAGCTCGGTAGTGATGATTTCGAGAATGCGCTCGCGCCGGGCCAAAATGTCTTGCAAATCAGTGATTTTGGCAACCAGCTCTTCGTGCTCTTGCTGAATTTTGTCGGCTTCTAGGGCAGTGAGGCGGCGCAGCTGCATTTGTAAAATGGCATCGGCCTGCAAGTCTGACAGGCTGTAGGTGTCCATCAGCTCTTGCTTGGCGGCAGGGGTGTCGGCAGCCCCGCGAATCAGCGCAATGATGGCATCCAAATTCGTCAGGGCAATTAGGTAGCCCTGGAGAATGTGATCTTTTTCTTCGGCTCGCCGCAATTCGTACCGGGTGCGGCGAACGATGGTTTCTTCGCGAAACTCAAGGAAGACCTCCAGCATGCGCTTGATGCCGAGGAGCTGAGGCTCGCCGTTAACCAGGGCCAGCATGTTGACGCCGAAGTTGTTTTGCAGGGGCGTCTGCTTGTAGAGGTTGTTGAGCACCACCCGCGGATAGGCATCGCGCTTTAACTCGATGACGATGCGCATGCCGTCGCGATCGCTCTCATCCCTGATGTCCGAAATGCCCTCCAGGCGGCGCTCGTTCACCATTTCGGCGATCCGCTCGATCATGCCCGCCTTGTTGGTCTGGTAGGGCAGCTCGGTGATGATAATGGCTTCGCGATCGGGCCGTCCCCGGTGCTCAATGGTTTCCATGCTGGCCACGCCGCGCATGGTCACCGAGCCGCGCCCGGTCATATAGGCATCGCGAATGCCGCTGCGGCCCAAGATCTGCCCGCCCGTGGGGAAGTCGGGGCCAGGGATGATCTCCATCAGCTCGGCAGTGGAGATGTCGGGGTTATTGATCAGGGCAATCACACCGTCAATCAGCTCACCGGGGTTGTGGGGGGGAATGTTGGTGGCCATGCCCACGGCAATGCCCGAAGAGCCGTTGAGCAATAGCTGGGGCAGCCGCGAGGGCATCACCACCGGTTCCTGCTGGGAACCATCAAAGTTGTCGGCGAAATCGACCGTGTCAGACTCAATGTCTTGCAGCAGCGAGTCGCTGGTCAGCGATTGCAGGCGACACTCGGTATATCGCATCGCCGCTGGGGGGTCGTTGTCGATGGAGCCAAAGTTGCCGTGGCCGTTGATCAGCGGCACCCGCATGGAAAAGTCTTGGGCCATGCGCACCAGGGCGTCGTACACCGCTGTGTCGCCGTGGGGGTGATACTTACCGAGCACTTCACCCACCACACGGGCGCACTTACGAAAGGGGCGATCGGCGGCTAAACCCAGCTCGTGCATGGCGTAGAGAATGCGGCGGTGCACCGGCTTGAGTCCGTCCCTGGCGTCTGGCAGCGCTCGACCTACGATTACGCTCATGGCGTATTCCAGGTAAGAGCTTTGCATTTCAACGCGCAGATCGGTAGGGACGATGCGCTCTTCTGGGGTCGCCATAGGCTCAAAAACTCCGAATTTGCGAACAACAAAGCGCTAGTCAGACCCTCGCACCGAGCGGTGCTGAATAGCGCTTGATCAGTATGTTTTTTGCGGACTCATGTGAGTTATATTTTAGCACGAATTCCCCGGTTCAAATAGGCGGGCGCTATGGTAGATGCAGGGGCACAAGAGGCTTGATTTGGCGTTGTTTCGCCGCCCCGGCCAAATCTTTAATTCGTAGTAGTTCACTACCCCTGAGTTTGCCGTGCACTATGCTCTTACCCTGGCCGATTTTGCTGTTATCTATTCACCTGCCTTTTTGGCCCACGATACGGGTAGTTTTCACCCCGAAAATGCGGGACGGTTGACGGCGATCGTAGCCGCTTTGGAGAAGGTCTCTTGGGTCGACCATCTTGACTGGCGCGAACCAACTCCGGTGGCTCAGCGGGCCGATGTGGACACCCTAATCGCCCAGCTTCATAACCCTCGCTACGTCAGGGCTCTGCGGGAGATTGCCCACACTGGCGGTGGCCACATCGATGGCGATACGGTGGTGTCTGAGGAGAGCTATGCCGTTGCGCAGCTGGCGGTGAGTGCTTGGCTTGACGGGGTCGATTATGTGCTTGAGACGGGGCAATCGGCCTTTGTCCTGGCACGACCACCGGGGCATCATGCAGTACGCGATCGCGGCATGGGGTTTTGTCTGTTTTCCAATGCGGCGATCGCGGCTCACTACGCTCTAAACCAATCCACGATCAATCGCGTTGCTATCCTTGATTGGGATGTACACCACGGCAATGGAACGCAAGCTTTGGTAGAGGGGAATGCTGCGATCGCCTACTGCTCGCTCCATCAGCTCCCCGCCTACCCTGGCACTGGCCACAGCAGTGAAACTGGCTTTCACCAAAATGTCCTCAACCTACCCATGCCCCCTGGCAGCGCTAGCGACACTTATCAGATGCAGTTCGAACAAAAGGTAATTCCCTTTCTCAAGGCATTCAATCCCGATCTGCTCATTATTAGCGCTGGGTATGACGCCAACGCCGCCGACCCGCTGGCCAATATCAACCTAAACCCCGAGGACTACGGCACATTTACCCAGCAATGCCTGAGTGTTACCGACCAAATTCTGTTTGGCCTTGAAGGCGGCTACGATTACGATGCGTTAAGTCAGTCAGTGCTAGCTACCATTAGCGCCCGACTAGGGTTGTAGGGGCCTTTAAAGTCAGTAAGGTATGCTTTAACCCTAAAATTTCTCCAAAATCCGCTAAATTCATCGTGTCAAGCTGAAATCCTTTCTTTGCGATCGTGCTTCTTCATCCTATGTCCGACATTTGTTTGCCTTCGGATTGAGTAGGTATAAGCACTTGGTCGACGTTGTTAGATAAACAGTTCGATGTAATGGCAATAGAAAATCTACTTATACTAAATCCGAATAGATTACCCCCGAAACGATTAGGCGTTTCATGCGGGCCACCAGTGATAATTGGTCAAGGCTTTAATCTCGGATTGCATCGACAGCAACGTGCGGCAGCGAGCCTCAAGAACCTCTTCGAGATCACTGAGGGCGCCAAAGCAGCGATTGACTAAAGGTTCATCGGCTAGTCGCCAGAGTCGTTCTGCTGGCTGCAACTCGGGTGAGTAAGGCGGTAACACCTCCAGATGAATGCCCTCGGGTATCACGAGGTCTTTGCAGTTGTGCCATCCGGCCCCATCAACCACCAACAGGATCTGCTTATGCGGGCCAGCCCCAACTTGCTCAGCAAAGGCGGCCAGGGCTTGATTAAACCAAGAACCATTCACTCGAGGCAGAATGAGCCATTCGGTATCGCCGGTTGTTGGATGAACAAACCCGTAGAGGTACGTCCACTCATAGCGTGGATTCACCCAGGCCAACGGTCGCTGCCCGACTTTGGCCCACACTTTACGAATAATCGGTTTCAAACCCAGGCGATGCTCATCAAACGACCAGGCTTCGACGAGGGCTTCAGGATATTGCTGCTCCAGTTCAGCCTTGCGCTCCGGGAGTTTTTTTAAAGGCCTCCTGGGCCTCAGGGTCCCCTTTGCGATGCCGGGGACGAGGCACCTGCAGGGATTGCTCCAAGCGCTTGAGATAGTCCCACCCCCGTTGGGGCCAGACCTTAGGGACTCCAGTTACCTCAGCGATGACGCGCGCCACCTTAGGTCCACTCCAGACCCCGTCATCGTCCGGGGGCGATTGCAATCGAGCCTCTAAGGCTTCGAGTTGCTCGGGGTTGAGCAGACTCCGAGACTGTTGCGGTCGCTGGTCTTTCCGTCGATTACGCAGGCCATCAGCACCATCACGGTTGTAGTCTTTCACGACCGCTCGGGCATAGTCGTAGTTTAAGCCCACGGCTTTTGCCGCATCCGTCAGGGACGTTTCCGTGTGAACCAGCCACAGCAGATGCCAACGTCGAGACTCAACCGGGTCACCGCTAGCGCGATATCGCGCTTTCAGCTCGTCGGCTGAAAAATGAGGTTCGAGATGGAGGGGTCTAGCCATTCCTCAAACCTACACTATTTCAGGGTCATATAAGTCGGATTTGGTATTATATTGCTTGACCGCAACAATGATAAACAACTAACTAGAAATTGCTTAGGCTTCATCAAGCTTTTATCTATTGAAGTGAAATTGTAAATGAACTGTCTATTTCTGAAACAATCAGTTTGATCATACTAATTGCGGTGCATATTCAGTATTGTCAGACACATTACATAGGCTAGTTCCCAATGGAGTGCGATGAGAAAGCTTCTCTCTCAGTTCAGATATAGACTCAATAGTCTATTCCTTTTCTAACGGAATTAATATCTTCCGCTGCACTGCTGGCCGTCGGCTCTTTAAGCAAGATTAAAGTCCTTTTGAATCAAAGATTAAATTCTAAGAATTACGACGAAACTTGAGTCTTGATCTAGATAGTTAGTCGACTTCGTCTGTAAAACCAAAAATAGTGCTTGTAGCAAAGCCTGCGAAGGTATTTGCTGAAATCCTCTCCTGAAGATATGGCGTTATCAACGCTTTGTTTTGGTGGTTTGAGTGACAGGGTTTTAGATGCAAGCCTTGTGAAGCATTTCCTTTTAACTACTTGTTTCGTTCAATAATCGTTCGTGAATTTGCGTTGTGATGATATCTATACCTCAAGATCAAGCAATTAAGAATATTCCTTTTAGCAAATTGAGCACTAGTGGAGAGGAGTTATTTCATATCAAAGAGGCCATTGATAGCGGTCAGATCATAGGTGATGGTCACTACACAAAACTTTGTCAGATATGGCTGAAAGAATATCTCGGCGCAGAGAAAGTGCTGCTAACTCATTCATGTACAGCAGCCCTAGAGATGGCTTTTATTCTGGCTGATATTCAGCCAGGTGATGAAGTAATTATGCCGTCTTATACATTTGTATCGACCGCAAATGCTGTAGTCCTTAGGGGAGGTGTTCCTGTCTTTGTCGATATCCGACCAGATACTCTAAATTTGGATGAAGCCAAGCTCAAAGCTGCAATCACAGATAGAACAAAGGCGATCGCGCCTGTTCACTATGCTGGACTTAGCTGTGAAATGCCCACAATTCTTGAACTAGCTCATCAGCATGGTCTTCAGGTAATTGAGGATGCAGCCCAAGGAATTTGCTCTAAATACGATGGTAAGCCGGTTGGAAGCTTTGGAAACACGGCTGCGTTTAGCTTCCATGGAACGAAGAATATCGTATCCGGTGAAGGGGGTGCACTAGCCGTCAATGATCCTTCACTGGTAGATCGAGCAGAAATAATTTGGGAGAAAGGTACTAATCGCAGTCAATTTTTCCGAGGTGATGTAGATAAGTACACCTGGGTTGACATTGGTTCATCCTATCTTCCTAGCGATATTCTTGCCGCATTTTTGTGGTCGCAACTTCAACATGCTGATACCATCACCCAACATCGGCTAGATATCTGGAACCGATATCACCATGCCTTTGAAAGGCTTGAGACGGATCAGAAGGTTCAGCGTCCTCTCATTCCTCAGTCATGTCAACACAACGCCCATATTTATTATCTCTTAGTAAATAGTTTGGAAACTCGTTCTAAAATTCTTGCCAACTTAAAACGCCATGGTGTGCAAGCAACCTTTCACTATGTTCCCTTACACAGTGCTCCAGCAGGACGAAAATATGGCCGACAGTCAGGTGAATTAATAGTTACGGAGGACATTTGCGATCGCATTGTCCGGCTGCCTCTCTTCGCCGATCTGACCTTTGAAGAAGCAGATTTTATCATTTCTATAGTTCAGCAATCATTGATTTAGAAATTGTTAAAGCCAGCCTTGAACTGCTCAGAAAGTACTTTAAATATTTGAAGAAAGTGAATTCAGATGCGACTTTTAATCGTTAACTTTGCTGGTGATATTCGCGCAGATTTTCACCGCCTTGCCTCTGGCGGTGACGAAACATACTACGCTCAAAAATATTCCCTCGAGGCTTATGCGGGACTTAAACAGTATGCAGATGAAGTTGCAGTTCTCGTTTATATAACGCAAGAATCTTACAACGTAAAATTGCCTAATGGTGTTCGAGTGATTGGCTGCGGATTCCGTGAGTACCAAGACATCACTGCTCAAAAATTAATTCAGCATATTGAAGGGTATAACCCGACCCACTTGATCATTTCCCTATTTGATACAGATATATTAAGTTGGGCGGCTGGTCATAATATTCCAACACTTACTACGTTCCTTGGCACAGTCCCGACCCGAAATTTTAGCATTTTGCATAGTGCAGTTCGAAGAATTAAAAATCAGAAAATCATTAGGCTGTTAAATAAATCAAATGTTCAGTGGGTTGGCAGCTATGGTGTTAATTCATCACGCAGGTTGAAACGCTTAGGAGTAAAGTCGGAAAAAATAATACCTTGGGACTTTTTGGTTGATTCTTATCCTGGAGGATTTTTGCCTAAGGCTTCCCCTTTGAACAAAAGTAGCTGGAACCTATGCTATGTCGGCAGCATTAGTGAAAGCAAAGGAGTTGGCGATTTGCTTAAAGCAGTCAAGAGATTAAAAGAAAAATGCTTCTCTGTTCATCTCAATATAGTAGGCTCAGATCACTCAAACTTCGCCAAAGATTTGATTTTAAAACTTGATATAAAAGATAATGTGGAATTGTTGGGCTTCGTTCCCAACCACACTGTTGAACCTTTGATGAATCAAGCTGATCTGGTAGTCGTTCCTAGTCGCCACACCTATCCTGAAGGGTTTCCTCTAGTTATTCATCATGCATTAAGAGCTTGTACTCCCATAGTTGCCTCTGATCATCCTATGTTTGAGGGCTACCTACAGCATGGTGTCAACGCTATGATTTTTCCTGAAGGTAATGACCTGGCTTTGTCAAACTGTGTTGAAGAAATACTAACCAGCACAAAGCTCTATGAGCGTATTTCTGAAATCTCCCATGAGACTTGGCACCAGCTACGCTTACCTGTGAAATGGGCCGATTTAGCTACTCGATGGCTTAGTCACACTGAAAGTGATCAGCAATGGTTAGCTAGTCACAGTTTGGCTAATGCTACTAAGCAACTGGCGGCAGCGTAGTCTACCGATGCTAAAGCTGTCTATGGCAGTAGCAACTGTCAACGCAGCATGAGTAATTGCATTCCTAGTTGCCTGACACAAATCCCAAAAGCCTTGAAAATAAGTTACCTCAGAGCTGAGGCTCATGGTTCATAGCTCTGAGCTGAAAAGCTTGATCTAAGGAACTTTTGGGCAACCCCCCGACGAGAAATCACGGGTTTTCAGAGATATACCAGGCAGTCAGATTGCATTCTCTTTTGACTTTCTACCCCTGTTCTTTAATGTCATTAAATTGTGTATGAAAACTTTCTTAGTTACTGGTGGTGCTGGTTTTATTGGTGCCAATTTTGTGATCAAAGCCCGCCAGGGACAATGGGCTAATATTATTAACCTAGATCAGCTTACCTATGCTAGTAATCCTAATAGCCTAGCGGTTTTGAAGGATGATCCGGGCTACCAACTTATTCGCGGAGATATTGGCGATCTTGAGTTGGTTTCTAGTATCTTGCTTCGCCACCGTCCTGATGCCATTCTAAATTTTGCTGCGGAGAGCCATGTTGATCGCTCTATCATTGGGCCTGAGGCATTTATTCAGACTAACATTTTAGGCACTTTCCGATTGCTAGAGGCTACTCGTAGTTATTGGAACGAGTTACCTCTAGACGCTCAGCGTGCATTTCGTTTTCTACATGTTTCTACCGATGAAGTGTATGGCTCTCTCGGCCCTGAAGATGCACCTTTTCGTGAAGATACTCCCTACGCACCTAACAGCCCGTACTCTGCGAGTAAAGCAGCATCAGATCACTTAGTTCGAGCCTATCATCATACTTACGGACTGCCTACTCTGACCACTAATTGCTCAAATAACTATGGTCCTTACCAATTTCCAGAAAAACTAATTCCTTTGACTATCCTTAGTGCGCTTGAAGGTAAGCCACTACCAATTTATGGAGATGGTCAGAATATTAGAGATTGGCTTTATGTCGAAGATCATTGTGATGCAATTCATCAAGTTCTTCAACAGGGAAAAATAGGCGAAACTTATAATATTGGTGGTCTTAATGAGAAAACAAATCTTTCAGTAGTCGAATCTATTTGTGCTTTATTGGACGAGCTAGCTCCCAATCCTGACATCAAACATTCCTCGTTAATCACCTTCGTTAAAGATCGCCCTGGCCACGACAAGCGCTATGCTATTAACTGCCAAAAAATTTATGCTGAATTGGGTTGGGAGCCTAAGGAAAGCTTTGCTAGCGGCCTGTTGAAGACCGTTAAATGGTACCTCGAAAATTTTGACTGGGTTAAGCAAGTGCAATCTGATGATTATCGTGATTGGCTTCATGAAAACTATGCAAGTCGGTTAGTTAAAAGCTAGTACATATTCTGAGAAAGATTTTTATCACTGCGCTTATAAAACTTTGGAGGATTCTCTATGAAAGGCATCATCCTGGCTGGTGGAACTGGAACTCGTCTCTACCCTCTTACGCTTACCGTAAACAAGCAGCTTATGCCTGTCTACAACAAGCCGATGATTTATTACCCTCTCTCGGTATTGATGTTAGCTGGTATTCGAGAGATTTTGGTGATTTCTACCCCTGAATCGTTACCTTTGTTTCAACAATTATTTGGTGATGGCGGCCAATGGGGTTTGCAGTTTAGCTACATAGAGCAACCCTATCCCGGAGGTGTCGCCGAAGCTTTTATTCTTGGCCGCTCATTTCTGAATGGTGAACCAGCTTGTTTGGTGCTAGGCGATAACATCCTCTACGGTGATGGTTTGGGAGGACTATTGCAGCAGGCCGCTCGTCTACAGCGGGGAGCTTTAATCTTTGGTTATCAGGTCGCAAACCCACAGCGCTACGGTGTAATTGAGTTTGACCAGGGTGGGCGAGTGCTGGGTTTTGAAGAAAAACCTCAGTTTCCCAAATCACCTTATGCTATCCCAGGTATTTATTTCTATGACTCCCAAGCTTGCGATTTGGCGGCTACTCTAACACCTTCTGCACGGGGAGAAATAGAAATTACTGATCTAAACCGTTGCTATCTTGAACAGGGCGAGCTACAGGTTGAGCTGTTGGGCCGCGGTTATGCTTGGCTGGACACCGGCACCCACGAATCTCTTCACCAAGCGTCTAGCTTTATTCAGACATTGGAAGAACGTCAGGGTCTAAAGATTGCTTGTGTGGAGGAGATTGCTTATCAGAAAGGTTATATTTCTGGTGAGCAGCTCTATCACTTGGCTAAACCTCTAGCTAAAAGCGATTATGGTACCTATCTCATGCAGCTTATAGACGAAAATTTGTATTATCCTATTCCGGCAAAAGTTCCTGTTTTGGGAGCTGTTTAGAAAAGTACTCTAACATAGCCTGGGGGATGGTTCATGATAGCCTATTCCCCGCGCCTATTTAAAGAAAATTCTGGGTTTGAATGTAGCTTAAAGATTTATAGCCAACACAGTATCCGTTTCTATTTTGCCAAACGTTTATCTGGTAATATGTTGGGCAGAAAAGCGTGAAACCATAGAAATGTTGGCACCGGAAGTTAGCTGGTTATTAGTAGCTGAGTTGTGTTGCTGCTAATGACTGGGTGGAGAACATCATTGCGAACCTATGCACCTATGATTAGTAAGCTAATACTTTAGGGCACATCAAAAGATGACCAGAGCGACCTCAATATGAAATCATAAGGCCAATCTTGCGAAGAATACAGGGCTAATGGGACAGCAAGGATTCTGGGATGTGGAGGCTCGTCAGCGAAAATCGGAGCAGAAGAAGGACGTCCTGAATTAACTGGGAGACCTTCCGGCCTACGCTCATGTGGATTTCTGGGAAGGTTCGCAAAAATAGCGCGGGTCGCAAACCGACCGATGCGCTGTTGCTGTTCAAAATGCTGGGGTTCCAAAAGCTATCCGATATTAGTAATGAGGCTTCGGGATATCAAGTGAATGACCGATTTTCCTTCATGCAGTTTCTGGGGCTGGAGGATGGGGTGCCCGATGCCACGACAGTATGATTGTTTCGAGAGCAGTTGCAGCAAAACGGTTTAGTGGAGGAATTGTTCGAGTAGTTTGACCACTATCTCCAAGGGGCGGGCTATAAAGCCAAGGATGTTTAAATTGTGGATGCGACGTTGATTCTGGTGCTCAAGCAGCGAAATACCCGGGACGAGAACCAAGCTATCAAGCAGGGCAGGGTGCTCGCTGGACTAAGAAGAACTGAGGCTCTCATTACAGCTACAAAAACCATGTCAGCAGTGACCTGGGCTTTGGCTTTATTCGCCGCTATCACGTCACGGATGTGGCAGTGCACGATTCGCAGGTGCTGGGGGAATTGCTGGATGCCGACAATACGGGTGATGGATTCTGGGCAGATAGCGCTTACTTATCGGTGCTGATTGTCGAGGTGTTGATGCTGACGGGGTTTGACATCAATGAACGAGTCTAGCGGAATCGGCTCTTGACGCAGGAGCAGCAAGCGGCCAATCGGAAGCGCTCTAAAACCCGTGCCGAAGTGGAGCATATCTTTGGTGACTTGGTGACCAGCATAGGGAGCGAGGTGGTGCGTAGCATCGGACTGGCCCGTGCCAAAACTCAACTGGAGCTGAAAAATTTGGTATTTAACCTGAAACGCTGCGTGTATTTGTAAACCCAGACTAACGATGGCGGCGAACTTGGCCGGGGAATCAGACCTGAAGCCAGTCAATGCTCCCAAGGGCAGTCTTCCAACCCCATTGTGTTGCAGCAAAAATCGACACCTCAAGTCGTTGCGGTGTCACGAGACATCCGGATTGTCTTACCTATCTCAAATGGGACACGTCTCCTCTAAAAAGCTCAATTAATCGAGGTACCCTGTAGTTCGTCTATCGTTCCATTCAGTTCAGGCGTCTAGGCTTCCACAGATTTGTTTTGTATCGAAGTTAGAGGCCGTTGGCAAAAATGCAGGAAGACCCGCAGGCTGCCAAGCGTAAAGGGTTTACAGGGCGAAATAAAGGGGATATGGTTTTTATACCGACCGTCCAACATAAAATTTGTGGTTATGGGGGTAGGCTTTTGAAGCTGCTTAGAGGTTAGGCCGCAGTGCCTGAGCGTGTATGCCCAAGATTGTTGATCATGACCAATACCGCAGGGAGCTGTTGAACCAATGCTTTGATCTATTTGCTGAAAAGGGCTATGCTGCGCTGACCATGCGCCAAATTGCTCAGGGACTGGGGGTGTCAACAGGCACGCTTTATCACTACTTCCCCAGTAAAGAAGGGCTGTTTGAGCAACTGGTGCGTGAAACTACGCTACAAGATATTCAGAGCGCGATCGCCGTCGCGAGCCAAGAAAAGTGTGTATTAGGCCGCGTCGAGGCCGCCCTAGAGTACGTCGCTCAAAACGAGGACTTTTTAAGAAAGAAGACGCTGATTTGGATTGAGTTTTATCAGCATCAGCACCGAGAGAGCGGTGTCCCGACCGATGTATTTCGTGAGGTTTGGCAAGAGAGCGAGCAGCATGTAGCTGCCCTGCTAGGACTAGACGATCCAAAGTTGGTAGGGTTTCTCAGCTGCGTAGTAGATGGCATTTTGCTGCACCGCATCTACGAACCGCAAACCTGCTCGTTTCGTGACCATGCCCGTTTGCTGATTGACCTGTTAAAGCTCTACCTTACCGACGGAGGTTCGCTACGTTCGCTGAATTGAGCAACCCTGACTTTTCAACAAGTTGGAGACGACGGGACGTCGTTTGTTAGCCCAAGCGGTGACGACGCCATGATTCTAAGTTCTCTGAATTACCATTAAGCAATGGCATCCGATGTCTAACCAGCACTCAAAGTTTAGTTATCCTATGCTGCCAGTGAATACTCGTCGATCGCGACAGGGTTGGGGGGCTGCCCTCACCCTGTCGCTCGCCGTAGCGGCCTGTAGTCGACCAGCACCAGACGCCATGACAGGCCCCCCAGCGGTGCAGGTGCAGGTGCAGGTGCTTCAGCGTGGCACCTTTGAGGAAAGCTCTGATTTTGTTGGGTCTCTAGAGGCTGAGCAGCGCATTGAGCTCAAACCGGAGGTTGACGGCCGCGTCACTCAGGTATTGGCTAGCTCTGGCAGTGCTGTTGCGCAAGGTCAGCCCGTGGTGCAACTCAGCACCGACCAAGTGCAGTCTGAGGTGGCGGTAAACCAGTCAGCTGCCCAGGCGGCTGGTTTTGGCCGCAATGCCGCCCAGGCCCAGGTCGATGCGGCTCAGGCAGGGCTGGCCCGTGCCCAAGCCGATGTCGAATTGGCCATAGTTGACTTTGGCCGTACCGAACGGCTAGTGGAGGCGGGGGCGCTGAGCCGCCAAGAGTTAGACAATGCTCAAAACCAACTCGATGTTGCCCAGGCTGCCCAACGTCAGGCCTCAGACAATGTCCGGGCTGCCCAGGCTCAGCTTCAGCAGGCGCTCTCGACCTTTGAACAGGCCCAGGCCCAGGTGGATGTCAGCCAGGCAAACTTAGGCTTTAAGCAGGTGGTGGCTCCGGTGGCAGGCTTTTTGGGTGATGTATCCCTAAAAGTCGGCGACTATGTGCAGGCGGGGGATAGCCTGGCCACCATTACCCAAAACAGCGAGCTGTTCTTGCGCATTCAGGTGCCGACCACCCGAGCCAGCCAGTTGCGAACGGGAATTCCGGTCGAGCTGCTTAGCCCTGACACAGGTGAACCCTTGGCTACGGGGAGCGTCAGTTTTATTTCGCCCGAGGTAGACGGCGAGGGGCAATCGATTTTGATCAAAGCTCGCTTTCCTAATGAGGCGGGCAATTTGCGCGATGGTCAGTTTGTGCGAGCGCGACTGATCTGGAGCACCACCGCTACGCTGCTGGTGCCCACGGTAGCGGTTACTCGCATTGCTGGGCAGAGTTTTGTGTTTGTGGCCACCGATCAGCCTCAGGAAGACGGCCAGACCCTGCGGGTAGCCACCCAGCGACCGGTGCAACTGGGATCCATTCAGGGAGGCAACTACCAGGTAATTGATGGTTTAGCAGCCGGAGATGAGGTGATTGTGACCAACATTCTCCAGTTGCAAGATGGCAGACCCATTGACCCTGAGGCTCAAGCTTCAGCCACGCCCGTGCCCAATTGATGAAAACATTTGTTTCCTGACGACGGTTTGGCGTCTGCAAGGCGTCATTTGTAAAGCGATTCTTTCCGGAGTCACAATCTTTCTCAACCCTCTAAGCCCCCGGTTTACCCATGGCGCTGTTCTCTATTGCCGACAACTTTATTCGTCGCCCGGTACTGACCACCGTGTGCACTGTGCTGATTGTGCTGGCGGGGGCGATCGCGATTCCGCAACTACCGATTGAGCAACTGCCCGAAATTGCGCCTCTACAGATCTCGGTGGCGGCTAATTATAACGGGGCCGACGCTGAAACCGTAGAGAGTAACGTCACCACGGTGCTGGAGCGCGAAATCAACGGCGTGGAAGGGATGCAGTACATTACTTCCAGTAGCACTAACACTGGCCAAAGCACCATTAACGTAGTGTTTGGCCCTGGGCAAGACAAAGATATATCCCAGGTGAACGTGCAAAACCGGGTGTCGCGAGCAACACCCCTACTGCCGCCAGAGGTCAGCCAACTAGGGGTGACAGTAACGGCTCAGTCACCGAGTATTTTGCTGGTGTACCGCTTCTTTACCGATGACGATCGCTACGATGCACTGTTCCTGAGCAACTACGCCGATCTGTTCATTCTCGACGAGATGAAGCAGATCGACGGCGTCGGCAGCGCCGAGATATTTGGGTCGGGTCGCTACGCCATGCGACTCTGGCTCGATCCTACCGCCCTGGCTAGTCAGTCAATTACCCCCGGCGATGTGGTGGCGGCCCTGCAAGAGCAAAACATTCAGGTGGGGGCTGGGTCGGTCGGCGCTTCCCCGACCAGCGTTGATCAGGCCTATCAGTACACTGTGCGTCTGCCGGGTCGTCTGGAGGAGGCCGAAGAGTTTGAGAACCTGGTAGTCAAGGTGGGGGCCAATGGCAACCTGGTGCGCCTGCGTGACGTGGGGCGGGCTGAAGTTGGGGCTCAGGACTATAGCTTTGACGCCAAGACCCAGGGCAAGGTGGCAGCAGGATTAATTATCTACCAGCTGCCGGGCAGTAACGCCCTGCAGGTGGCCGAGGCAGTGCGCGATCGCATCACTGAACTCCAGCAGTCGTTTCCGCCTGGCTACCGGGCGGAACTGGTGTTTGACACCACTGAATTTGTGAAGGTGTCACTGGAAGAGGTGTTAATCACCCTAGCCATCGCCATTGCTCTAGTGCTGCTGATTTTGTTCTTGTTTCTGCAGGACTGGCGGTCGACCATTATCCCCGCGATCGCAATTCCGGTCTCGCTGATTGGAGCCATGGCCTTCTTGCTGCTCTTTGGGTTTTCGATCAATACCTTGACCCTGTTTGGCTGCATTCTGGCCACCGGTCTAGTGGTTGACGATGCAATCATTGTGGTAGAAGCCATTGCTGCCAAAATTGACCAGGGCATGCGCCCGCGCCTAGCCGCCTTTGACACCATGCAGGAGCTCTCGGGGGCAGTAATCGCCACCTCGCTGGTTCTCGTTGCGGTGTTTGTGCCGGTGGCGTTTTTCCCGGGCAGTACCGGCAAGATCTACCAGCAGTTTGCCCTCACCATTGCGTTTACCATCATCATTTCGACTTTCAACGCCCTCAGCTTTTCGCCCGCCATGTCGGCTCTGCTGCTGCGCCCGTCCGCCCCAGGGCAGCGGCGCGGCCCCCTAGCCGGCTTCTTTAACCGATTTAACCGGATGCTGGCGTGGATTGTAGAGCGCTACCGGCGGGCTGTGCGAATGTTGATTCGGCTGCGCTACGGCGTTGTGGCCCTGTTTGTGGTGGGGCTAATGCTCATGGTATTCATGTTTCGCCTGGTACCGACGGGCTTTGTGCCCGAAGAAGATCAGGGCTACTTCCTGGGCATTGTTCAGGCCCCTGATGGGGTATCACTGGAATACACCAAATCGGTAATGGCCAAGGCCGACACCATCCTGTCACAGTTTCCAGAGGTGACGAGTACCTTTATGCTGTCGGGGTTTGGTTTTGACGGGCCCTCGCCTAACCGAGGAGTGTTTTTTGTCACCCTGGCTCCGTGGGAGGAGCGCCGCGCCCCTGAGGCGACGATCGCAGGGCTCTTGCCCAAGGTTAACGGGGGGCTCTCGGCGATTCAGGAGGCGCTGGTAATAGCTTTTAATGCTCCGCCGGTGCCCGGCTTTAGCCCTACCGGTTCCCTGGAGATGCAGCTGCAAGATCGCAGCGGTAGCCAGATGACCATTGACCAGTTTTTGGCTAACGCCTACGAGATCATGGGGGCGGCCAACCAGTCGCCTGCCTCAGCGGGGGTGTTTACGCAGTTTACAGCCAGTTCACCCCAGGTGCAGGTGGAACTCAATCGCGATCGCCTCAAAGCTCTAGACGTGGATGTTAGCGAGGCGCTTACCACCGTTAGTACCTACCTGGGCTCCCGCTACGTCAACGACTACACCTCCGGTGGACGCAACTACCGCGTCTACGTACAGGCTGACGAAAGCTTCCGCAATGAGCCCAGCGACATCAACGCCATCTATGTGCGATCGCGCCAGGGCACCATGGTATCCCTAGGAGAAGTCGTCACTCTCAAGGAGATAGTCGGGCCGTCTACCATTAACCACTTCAACCTGCTGCGGGCAATCAAGCTGGAGGGACTGCCCGCCCCTGGGGCAAGCTCAGGCCAGCTAATTGCGGACATGACTGAAGCCCATGCCCAAGCCGCTCTGCCGGTGGTAGGGCAGGCCTGGCAGGGCACAGCTCGGGAAGAATTGGCCTCTGGCGGTCTCTCGATCCTAATCTTTGGGCTTGGGGTGCTGGTGGTGTTTCTGGTGCTAGCGGCCCAGTACGAAAACTACGTCGATCCCATCATTATTCTGCTGACGGTGCCTCTGGCGGTGCTGGGAGCGCTGACGTTCTTGTTCTTCCGAGGCCTGGAGCTCAATGTCTATGCTCAGGTGGGGATGGTCATGCTGATTGGCCTCGCCAGCAAAAATGCCATTCTGATTGTGGAATTTGCCAACCAGGCCAGAAGTCAGGGTTTGGGACTGGTGCCCGCTGCAATTGCTGCCGCCGAACAGCGATTTCGCCCAATTATTATGACGGCGATCTCATCACTAGTGGGCTTCTTTCCACTGCTAATTGCTACTGGGGCGGGTAGCGCCAGCCGCTGGTCGGTCGGCTACACGGTGTTTGGGGGGCTGCTGGTGGCGACAGTGCTGAGCTTGCTAGTGGTGCCGGTGCTCTACGTGCTGCTTAAGGGCCTAGAAGATCGGCTGTTTCACGGAGGTCCAGGGGCACCCCCGACTGTGACTACCTCAAGTGGCTTCAGCAAGGGCGGTTCCGGAGTCCTAGACGAAGACGAGGCTATGGCACCAATGCGATTTACGGAGCAATCTCCCCGGGAATCGCAGGGGGAGAACCCCGCCTAGGGTGGCGATCGCAATCGTTGCGACCAAGCAATACTAGAATTTATAGCCTTGACCAAGTTCGTTTGGTATCCGGTGACCGAGGCTCTGGCTCTCAATACTTGTAAGGAGTGGATATGGATGAAGGGTCACACGTTGAACTGGCTGCTCGCCTAGAGGCTCTAGAGGCCAGGGTAGAAGGCTTTATTCAGCAGGGGATAACGGAGCGCATCGCTCGCTTGGAAGACGCGCTCACTTTAGTCACCGATGTGGAACGCTATCAACCCCTTCAGCGGCTGCTAAAGACTGGCAAGCTGAGAGAGGCTGACGAAGAAACCGTGCGGGTGATTTTGCAGGAAGCCGGCACCCCCGATCGCGAAGATCTCACCCCCGATGCCATCCGCCTGTTTCCTTGCAGCGTGCTGCGGGTGGTAGATCGTTTGTGGACGACCTACACGGGCGGTCGGTTTGGCTTTAGCGTACAGCTCCAGATCTACCAAGCCGTGGGTGGCACCCTTGAATCAGCGCTGATTCAAGACGCCGCCATCCTAAATCGCCTGGCCGAACAGGTAGGCTGGCGTCAAGATGACCAGTGGAAAACGATTGACCAAGCCCGCCATGACCTTGATGACCCCGTCGGCTGCTACCCGATTGTCTGGTGGGATTCTCCCTATGGTGCCAAAATGGTCAACTATTTTCTCAGCCGCCTGTTTACCTGCCAGCTGTAGCGGGCGGACAGTGGTAAAACTTAGAAAGTGCCGGGATGCCAAGCCTGCATTCCGTCTTTCATGTAGCTACTCGAAGCAGGTATTAAAAAAATCGCCGTTAAACTCTCAACGGCGATTCTTGTTGTTTTGAAGTGTGTCTTTTTCGCCGAGCAGATAGACCTGCTGCCTTTTGCCCTAGGAAGAATGGCTTACTCTTCTCCAGTTTCGGAAGGAACTGCCTCGGTCGCCTCGGTTTGGGTAGGCTGAGACTGCTGACGGCGCAGGGCATTCTGCTGAAGGGTGCGGAAATTAAGGGCCTCGTCGCTGATGCGGCCCCGATGCTGGCGGCTAAAGTCGCTAGGGCTGCGGTCGTTCATCAGCACCGCCCGGTGAATCAGATCGAAGGGGCTGCTGCTCTCGCCAAAAATGCCGCCGTTGGCATCGCTGTCGCCAAAGCCTTCATTGGTGTCGACGCGGGGGGTGCGGCTAGGGTCGGTAGCCGTAGACTGGGCTAAGGCCGCTGGAGCTAGAACTAAGAGACTGGCAGCGGCGATCGCAACCGCTACCGGTTTAGGGGAAAAAATTGGGTAAGCCATAGGAGCACTCCTTGACACCATAACAACTAAAACTTTGGGCACAGGGCGACTGTGCTACCTACGCTTGCCATTGTAGCGGCTAACTCGCTAGCTGCCGACCCCTACAGACCAGCTCTGCGACTGGCTCACCAGAGCTAGCCACTAAGCGATCCGACGGCGCAGCAGAGGCTGAATTAGCCCTAACGACAGACCGCAGAAAACCACCAAAACCGCCAGGCAAGCCCCCAGCGAAACGGCTGCAAAAGGGGTTTGCAGCACTGTGTCACCGAAACTCCAAGCTGGGTGCAGGTAGACATAGCGAATGGGCTCGATAGCATAGGTGAGTGGGTTTAAGCTAGCTACCACCTGAAGCCACTGGGGCATAAAGTCTAGCGGCACCAGAGCCGTACTCGAAAACAGCAGGGGCAGGTTAGTCACAAAGATCACCCCAATCAACTCAATGTGGCCGGGTAGCGCAAAGGTTAATCCTAGGCTGAGGGCCGTCACACCCAGCACCAGCGCCATGACAATAAACAGCACTAGCAGTAATCCCGGCAGGCTCGGCAACCCGGCACCCAGCACAGCGCTAAGAGCTAAAATCGCCGCCGTCTGGACTAGGCTCAGGGCGGCAATAAATAGCGCCGACGCCACCACAATGGAGTAGCGCGAGGCCAAGGGTGCCACCAAAAATCGGTTCAAAAAGCCAAACTCGCGGTCAAACATCACCGGCAGCCCGGCGTTGAGCGCCCCCCCAAAGGCGGTAAACACAATGATGCCTGCCCCTAAGAACTGGCCGTAGTTGCGGCTTTCGCCAAATAGCCCAGCGGGCACGTTTTGAAACAGTGCCCCAAACAGCACCAGCCAAATCAGCGGCTGAATGACTCCGGCCACCAGAGTGGTCGGGCGACGCTGAAGCTGAATAAATAGTCGCCGGGTCATGGCCAAGGTCTCTTGCACAAAGGCTCCAGAGACCAGCCCTTGGGATTTGATCAGGTCAGCCTTCCAGGCTTTGAGGTCTGAATTTTCAAGGCTGGGGGCAGCCTCGCGCCGGGGGGATGGGGTGGGAATAGTGGTGCTCATGGTGTTATCCTAGCGTCCCTTCATGGCCTGTTTCTTTTCTTTCTTGAGGTCGCGCTGGCCGACGGCGGCTAGCTCCGCATCCATCAAGGTGCGGCCTGTGGCGGCCAGATACACATCGTCAAGGCTAGGGCGCGATTGGGCAATGCCAAACACAGGCAGATCGGCGGCTTTGAGCGCCTGCTGTACCGTCAACAGCACATCGGGCTGCCGATCAACGACTAGATTGAGAGAATTTCCCTGGGCCGTGTTGACGATCACCTCGCGCACAAAGGGCAGCTCAGCTAGCATGGCGCGGGCGTTGGCGGCCTCGTAGTCAGAGGTGAACTCGCGAATGCGCAGAGTGATGCGATCGCCCCCAATCTTATCCTTCAGATCGCTGGGGGTGCCGGCTGAAATTACTCGGCCTCGGTCAATAATCGCTACTCGGTCAGCCAAGGCGTCGACTTCTTCGAGGTAGTGGCTGGTAATTAAAATCGTGGTGCCCGCCGCCCGTAGCTGCCGCAAAAAGCTCCACACCGCCGATCGCGTCTCAATATCAAGGCCAACCGTGGGCTCGTCCAGCACCAGCAAATCGGGCTGATGCAGCAGCCCCAGGGCCAAATCTAGGCGCTTTCTCAATCCCCCAGAATAGGTGCCAGTCTTTTTGTCGGCCCAGTCGCCTAGCTCTAGCAGGTCGATCATCTGGTTAATGCGAGGGCCAGAGACACCCTTAGGCATGTGGTAGATATCGGCCTGTAGCCGCAACAGCTCGCGTCCGGTCAGCACCTTGTCCAGGGCAACTTCCTGGGCGATATAGCCAAGATATTGGCGCACCAGCCGAGGCTGCTCGACCACCGAAACCCCCATTACTTCAAGGGTGCCGCTGTCGGGGGTGGCCAGAGTGCAGAGGCAGCGGATGGTGGTGGTTTTGCCCGCTCCGTTCGGCCCCAGCAGGCCAAAAATTTCGCCAGGTTCGATGGTAAGCGATACATCACGCACCGCTTCCACCGCCCCGTAGGACTTCTTCAAGTTTTGAATTGTTACCGCCGCGGCCATCTGTAGAGCTAACCCCAAACGTATTGGTTCCTACATTGGTTATTCTACAGAACTCCTTTGGGCGAAGGGGGGCAGGATTTTCTAAATCAAGAATTTTGGATTTTACCCAGTGACCCAGCCATTCACCCCCACACGGGGGATGGTCTACCGCAACGACCTATTTGTTTAGATCTGCGAGAAATGCAGGGATTGCTCCACCCATTCCACTAGAACGGCAGCATACTCACCAGCGGCTTTAAATGACCCGATACGCTGGCTACCAGGGCACGGGTCACGGGCCAGCTATCGACTACCATGCCCGCCGACAGCAGCATCATGTAGAGAATCGAGAACTTGAATAGTCCTTTTGCTAGGTCGCGATCGCTCGGCTCATTCAGCAATGCCCAGGCCCGCTGAATAAACATGCCGCCCAGCACTAGGGCGATCGCCGCATACACCGCACCAGTCGCTCCCAGGGGAAACGTCATCATCAGTGTCAGGGGCACCAACACCAGGGTGTAGTACCAGATCTGCTGCGCCGTGGCCTCGTCGCCTGCGATCACCGGCATCATCGGCACGTTGACCTTGGCATATTCATCTTGAATGAGCATGGCCAGTCCCCAAAAGTGGGGCGGCGTCCAGATAAACACGATCGCAAAGAATAGCCATGCCGCCAGGGGCAGATCGCCCGTCACCGCAGCCCAGCCCACCAGGGGCGGAATCGCTCCAGCAGCGCCGCCGATGACGATGTTTTGAGGTGAAGAGCGCTTTAGCCAGAGGGTATAGACCCCCACGTAAATGGCAATGCCTAACATGGCTAGCCCGGCGCTGAGCAGGTTGGCCACCCAAACTTGGAGTCCAAACGACAGCGCCGCCAGCACCCCAGCAAACACCAGCGCGTCGCGCACCTGAATGCGCCCAGAGGGAATAGGACGGTGACGAGTGCGCTCCATGTCAAAGTCGATGTCGCGATCGTAGATGCAGTTGATGGTCTGGGCCGAAGCCGCCGCCAGGGTGCCGCTCAGCAGGGTCACCATCAGCAGCACCGGGTCGATCTCCCCCTGACTCGCTACCCACATCGCTGCCGCAGTCTCAATCAGCAGCAGGGGGATGATGCGAGGCTTGGTGAGCTGCACATAGCTCTGCACAACGGCCCTAAAGGTCTCGTGGTGCCGAGTAGGGGCATTCCATGTGGTGGTCTGATTCATGCAAAAGATCCTAAATGGTTCTAAAACCGTAGCTGTCAGCTCAATCGGCTTAAAAGAGTTGATATTAACCGCGTCGTGATGGCAAACATTAGGCCTCGGCGGTAGAAACTGTGGGAGTAGAGGGTTTTTCGGCGGAGCCGAGGCGAGCATCGCTAGGGAGCGACTCTAGCCGATTTTGGGACAAATCGCTGCGTGCATCGCGCCAAGCCAGCACCGTAAAGCACACCAGAGTGCCCACCAGCGCTGCCCCCAGGGTGTGATGAGCCACCGTCAGCGGCTCAATCTGTAGCCGGAGTCGAAAGGTGGCAATGCCCATCACGAGCTGAAGCACTAGCAGCACGCTAACCAGGCTGCCCAGCCGCCGCAATGGATACGTTAGTGCCGGAGTGCGCCACACCGTCCAGGTGAGAGCCAGCACCATGGCAGTGGTGGGCACAATGCCCAGTAGATGGCTATTCATCACCTGGCATAGCTCCTTGAGCCCCAAGCACTGGTGCGCCGCCCAGCGTGACCCCACTAATCCCCCTAACAGGCACTGGGTATAGACCACGGTCAGTGCTGCCAAGCCAAGCCAGGGCAAGCGACCCACAGTGCCGGTGCTGCGGTAGGGCAGCAGGCAACAGGCAATCACCAGCATGGCGCTAAAGAACAACAGCGCCGTACCTAGGTGGGCGGTGACAATGTCGAAGCGCAGCAGCTGAGTTACTGTCAGGCCGCCGAGCGCTCCCTGCACGCCAATGAGCGCCAGCGCCCCCACTGATGCCCAGGGCAGCCAGCCGGGCACCTGCCGCCGATACCACAGGCTGAGGGCGACCAGCCACAGGGTGCTGAGACCAATTAGGGCGGCATCAAGCCGGTGGAACCACTCTAAGAACACCTGGAGGTTCATCTGCTGCTGAGGCACCAGTTGGCCGTAGCACAGGGGCCAGTCGGGGCAGGCCAGACCCGCATTCATTACCCGGGTGGCGCTACCGACGGCCATGAGGGCGAGGGTGGCTACGGCAATCTTCCAAACCAGTCGGCGAATGCGATCGACCGGGGTAGGAGCAGCATTATTGCTAGGCCACAGCGCTTCACGGGCCGTAGCCGGGGATAACAACGAGGGGAAATTTGCGGCCATGCCATCTCCAGCGGTGAGCAGTGCGGTCTGGGGACGGGCTTCGAATGGCGGTTGGGGGTTAAACCAATCTGCTAAGCCAAACGAAGACCCGTAGGAGTAAACACTCAGAGGTATGGTTACAGAACTAAATACCTACCTTAGTCCTCATACCTGGGTTGTTGCTTACCACTTTAGAGAGGTCAACCCTTGATCTGGTAAAGCTTTAGGGTTTTCTTTGGGATTCGAATGTCGTGCTGGGGGGCTATACAGAAACTGGCTTTGTGCCGTAGCAAGACACACAACGTAACCTATCGTTACATTTGTCGATAGGGGCTTGGGGCAACGCTGGGGTGACAAAGGTGGGATGGTGATGGCGATCGCCAGGCTCGATGCTCAACCTGACCGCCCAGTGACACCCAGGTGACACAATGGGGTAGCCTTGCCGTTTGGCTGAATTAGCTCCAGCGAGTAAAGCGTTTTTGGCCTGACTGACTTGAGACAATCTGACCGCCCCATTACCGATCGCAACGAGTACTGTACCCATGAGCGCCCCCCTTACCCTCAACCTATCCCAGGGATCTGTTCGCTTTATCTTTTCTGTCGAAGCGGCCCAGTCCCTCAAGACCTCCCTAGACGAGCTGATGACGATGCTGAAAAGCGCCGCTGCTCAGGGAGGAGATGCCGGTCGTCGGACTCCCCAGCCGCCGATGGAATATCGCCACAGCGGCGAGGTGTTTCTGGAGGTGTTTTGCAATCCCAATATTTGGCCCAGCCCCTTTGCGGCCAAGGTGCTGCTCACCCTGCGGGACGATCGCATTCGCGTCACCACTGAGGCCGAGCTATCGCAGATCTACGACGACGTGATCACCTACCTGGGCTAAGGGGTGGCTAAGTTGCCTCTCTATACCCCAGGTGGGATAGTAGCCTGAGATGCTACATCCTGCGGGAGGGGCGCGATAGAATATGAGCGCCAAAGGCCGCCAAATCGGTACTGGTTGCGTTTAGAACGGTCTGCTTTGACCCTCAAGCGCTTGATTTGAAGTTTTTAAGGCAGCAAGCTATGAACCCTGATGACCTGTCTCAAACCTTGCAGAAGGGAATTCGCGTTACCCTTGGGGCCACCGCATCGTTAATTGAAGCCCTACAGGATCCCGAAACCTCAAGCCAAAAATTTTCTGAGCTGGGTGGCGACGTCAACCGCCTCACCGAAGAGCTAGAGGTCAAAGGCGAGGTCACCGAGCGCGAGGCTCGGCAGTTTGTGGATGGGTTGCTCAGCCAAATGCCTAACCCCTTTGGCGGCTCTAACTCAGCAGCCAGTGAGACCACAATCACCACTGTGGCTAGCCCCGTGGTTGACACCGCTGTGCAGAGCGATCTAGAGGCACTGACCCTAGAGCTGGCGGCAATTCGCCGCGAGATTGAAGCGCTCAAGGGCTAGGGCAAGCATGGCTGGCACTGCCACATCATCCCCAGAGGGCAAAGCAGCTCCGGCGATCGCAAAGGATAGCGATCTGGCGATCGCCGAGCGCGAAATCTACTTCATCAGCGGTCTGGGTGCCGACTGGCGTGTGTTTCAGCGCTTGCAGCTAGAGGGTTATCGACCGGTGCATATTCTTTGGCAGCGTCCCGATCGCCACGAATCCATCGAGCAGTATGCCCAGCGGTTGCTGACTCAGGTCACGGTAGAAAACCCGATTCTTGTGGGGCTTTCCTTTGGCGGGCTGATGGCGATCGAAATGGCGAAGCTCTGCCATCCAGCGCAGGTGATTGTGATTTCTAGTGCGACCACGGGGGCAGAAATTCCGGCCTACTTTAAGGTCTTTCGCTGGCTGCCGGTGCAGCTAGTGGTGCCCTTTAAACAGCTGCTGTGGGCGTTACACGGGCTTTTAACCTGGCTGTTTGGCCTCAACAATCGCGATGACTGCTCCCTGTTTAAGCAGGTGTTGGTCGATACCGACCCCTGTTTTCTCAAGTGGGCCATCAATCAGGTGGTGGGCTGGCGCAATCAGGTGGTGCCCGCCCATTTAGTTCATATACACGGCAGTAGCGATCGCGTCTTTCCCTTTGGCTACCGCAGTGCCGATGTGGTCGTGCCCAACGGTGGTCATCTGATGGTGCTCAACCGGGCCGAAGAACTGTCTCAACTGCTGATGGCGACGCTGGCCACTAGCCCCACAGAATGCTAGGACACCGTTGAGCTGGGCTGAGTGGGTGTGGGGGTTGTCTTACGCGTATGGAAGGGTACCTCGGGGAGCTTGAGCTGACCGAGGGCCGCTGCAAACTCCTGCTCATCCACGCCCAACGGTGTGTTGGCGGCGGTGAGTTCGCGGTACTGCGGATCGGGCAGGAGGCGCAGCCAGGCGTGGGTGAGCTGGTGGGTTACCGAGTCAGCGGCGGCAGCCTCTAATACCAGGATCGGTAGCCACAGTTGTCCTAGCCCCTGGTGCAGCAGTTCGCCATTGATGGCGGCGGTGCGGCGCTGAAAGAGCGTTTTGCAGGCGGCAGGAGACTGGCGCAGACAGCGGCGGCGATCGCGCAACGCCCTAGCCCAAGGGGCTTTCCCTAGCCAGGGCAGCATCAGAGGCAGAGGTGACCAGGGGGCAACCAGCCAGCGATCGCGCTGCCAGCGGCCTCGTAAGGTGCGATCGCTCACGCCCTCAGGGGCCAACACCGTTAGGCTCTGCACCTGCTCGGGGTAGGTGAGGGCGTACTGTCCCGCCACCCAGGCCCCTAGAGAATGGCCCACCAGTCGAAAGCGATGGATGCGCAGGGCGCTCAGCAAACTGTGCAGTGCTTCTACCTGAAGGGCTACCGAGTAAGCGTTTCCCTCGTGCCACGACTCGCCAAAACCCAGCAGATCGGGGGCTAGGCAGTGATATTGAGGAGCCAAGCACTGCATGGCCGCTAGCCACTGGGTGCTGTCTTGCCAAGACCCATGTAAGAAAATTACTGTTTCTGCCTGGGTTTTGCCGCCCTCATGCCAAAACACGTTGCCGCTGGGAAGCTTCATGCGGCCAGTGCGAATGGGAATCTCGGCAGGTAACGGCATAGGGACTCGGTGGGTAGATGGCACTAGGGTAACCGGAGGGCAGTGCCCAGTCCGTCAGACCCAGCAAACTTACCCAAAAGCTTAGGCTAAAACCGTTTCTCCCTTAAAGAAATCTTGCAAATGCTGACGGTGGTCGTGGGAGAGGCGATCCCACGGCAGTTCGTCGCGGCTAAAGGATGACGCCTCTAGAATTTCACGGGGATCAGCTGGATAGGGCTTGCCTGTCACCCGCACCGCCACCGTCACACACACCGAATGAAATCGGGGATCGCGTCCTGGCTGGGAGTATACCCCCACCAAACGCTCTAGCCCCACGGTTTGGAGCCCGGCTTCTTCTTTGAGTTCGCGGGCGGCAGCGGTGATCACATCTTCGCCCCAGTCAACAATGCCGCCGGGCAGGCTCCACAGCCCGTTGTCGCGGCGGCGCACCAGCACAATATTGCCATTGGCCAGCAGCGGAATGACGCAGGTACCGAGAATGGGGCGGCGCAGCAACAGCCCCAGCAGGGTACGTAAAATATGGGCGAAGTAAGCCATGGGCTAGAGGGTTTCCAAGTCGGCTAGCACCTCGTCGGCATGGGTTTCGGCTTTGACCTTGAGGTAGGTTTTCTCCAGGTTGCCGTCGGGGCCGATGATAAAGGTGCTGCGGGTAATACCCATATATTCTTTACCCATGAACTTTTTCAGGCCATAAACGCCGTAGCGGCTGGCCACTTCGCCGCCCTCGTCCACCAGCAGCGGAAAGGGCAAGCTGAACTTGTCAATGAATTTGCTGTGAGACTTGGCGTCGTCGGTGCTCACCCCCAGCACGATCGCATCTTTGCCCTGGTAGTCGGCGTAGCGATCGCGGAATCCACAGGCCTCTTTAGTGCAGCCGGGGGTGTTGTCGCGGGGGTAAAAGTAGAGCACCACTCGCTGACCCTTGAGGTCGGCCAGGCTATAGGTCTTGCCGGTAGCATCGGGCAGGCTAAAGTCAGGAGCAGGGTCGCCAACGGAAAGGGTCATAGTCGGTCTTGCAAATGAAGGGACGATTTGTGCCATCGCCCATTGTATAGCGGTGGTCATCTGCTCAGGTGGTTGTCGCTGATGCAAAAGCATCATTCAACCCGACGATGGGTGTGAAAAACGGAAGATTGATCGGTTGGTAGCAGCATGACGTCGCTGATGTTAACGTGGGGCGGGCGCGTGACGGCAAAAACAATCACATCGGCTACATCGTCGCCGGTCAGAGGTGTCATGCCTTGATAGACGCCCTGGGCGCGATCGCGATCGCCCCCAAAGCGCACCACGCTGAACTCAGTTTCAACCAGGCCGGGGTCAATGTTAGTCACCCGTACTGGCGTGCCTAGCAGGTCGAGCTTGAGACCCTCTGATAGAGATCTAACGGCGGCCTTAGTGGCGCAGTAAACGCTGCCGCCCGGATAGGTCTGCCGCCCGGCGATCGACCCCACATTCACCACGTGGCCGCGCCCCCGCGCCACCATGCCCGGCACCACTGCCCGCGTTACGTAGAGCAATCCTTTGACGTTGGTGTCGATCATGGCTTCCCAATCGTCTAGGGGCGCTTCGTACTGTTTGTCGAGCCCCCGGCTGAGCCCGGCGTTGTTGATCAAGATGTCGATCGCCTGCCAAGCCTCTGGTAATCCTGCGATCGCCCCACTGACAGCCTCCGACTGGCGCACATCTAGCACCACCGTCAACACTTCCGTGGAGTGCTGCTGCTGAAGCTCTGCGGCCAACATCTCCAGGGGTGACTGGCGACGGGCCGCTAAAATCAGCCTCGCTCCAGCGGCGGCGAGCTGGCGGGCACAGGCGGCCCCAATGCCGCTGCTAGCGCCAGTAATCAGAACGGTTTGGTTTGCGATCGAGGTGGCCATAGCAGAGAAAAATTAAATGCTAGTAGTCCATGTCGCCTTGGCAACAGCCCCCACCATAAACCAGCGGATTGTGATTGAGGTAGGTTTTAGGGTTGTGTAGAACGCGCCATCGCGTCAGCGTAACGCATCCAGCTCAGGACTTGGTGCAATGCTCTGCCCTCAGAAAACCCTTCTGGCAGCGAAACTATCCAACCGTTTTGCTTCTGCTCAAGGGCGCAGACTTCACGCCTCCGCATGGGGGGGAACGGCGTACGAAAACGCCCTAGGGGGCTGGCTCTGGATTCTTCACGCTGGCATCGATCTCATCGAGCGTTTGCAGCACCAGCCGTTTGGCCTGCAATTCCCAGCCCAGCTTTTGCACTTGAAACGCCACGTAAAATCCAATGCCCGTAGCAATTAAATCCAGCGGCTGCTGACCTGAAATACCCAGCAGCAGCCCCAGCCCGCCAATGCCCCAAAAGGGTAGGGCCACTGTTTGGCGGTTTTCTTCAATCAGCTTGGCGACGAAGTTGTTGGGAATGCTCGCCGCCACCTCATCCCGCACGGCTTGCTGCTGGGGGTAGGGTACGGCAAAGCTAAACTTGCGGCGCAATTTCTCAATCTTGCGGGCGTCGGTGCTGTACTCTGTCAGCTCGTCTTCTGCCATGCGAATGAGCTGCTCAGCTTGGGTCATAGGGACTGTCTCAGGCTAGGTGTAGGGGTGGTTATGGGCCAAAGGGCAAAGGCCGTTGGGTTTCCAGCGTTTCTCATTATCCCACCGCAATGATCCTTCGCATATACCTGACCTTGGCTGGGGAGGCAAACAGTTTTCACTCTGGCTGATCACTCTGGCTAGTCACTCTGGCCCAACGCCCCCGGAGCACCAGTCAGGGTGCGCTTGGGTGAGCAGGTGACAATCATGATCAGCAGAGTCAAAATGTACGGGGCAGCGTTGAACAAGTAATAGTACGAGTCAATACCCACCGACTGAAACGCTGGCCCTAGCGCCTGCGCCCCGCCAAACAGCAGTGAGGCCCACAGACATTGCCACGGTTGCCAGCGAGCAAAAATCACCAGGGCCACCGCCATCAACCCTTGCCCGCTGGAGATGCGCTCAGTCCAGACGCCGGGGTAAAACAGCGACAGACTGGCTCCGCCAATGCCCGCCAAAAAGCTGCCCGCCACAATGCTGGCCATGCGCACCCAAAAAATCGAAATGCCCATCGCCAGAGCGGCATCGGGACTATCGCCCACGGCCCGCACATAGAGGCCCCAGCGAGTTGATTTGAAAAACCAGCTCATCAACGGGACGATCGCCACCCCCAGCAAAAACAGCGGGCTAATTTGCAGTGCCGACTGCACCTGGGGTAGGCTGCTCCAGCCGCCAGCCGCCAGGGTGGGCAATTGGGGAGCCTGGGGCTGAATGAACGGCTTGCCAAAAAAGTTGGCCAGTCCGCCACCAAAGATAATCATGGCGATGCCCACCGCCACGTCGTTGACCCGAGGCTGCTGTGCTAGCCAGCCGTGGATTGCCCCCAGCCCCATGCCCGCCACCCCCGCCGTCAGTACTCCCAGCCAGGGGGCCAAGGTGGGGCCAACAACGCCCGAACTCAGGTAGGAGACGGCGTAGGCGCTCATCGCTCCCATCAGCAGAGTGCCTTCCAGTCCGAGGTTGATTTTGCCGCTTTTCTCCGTCAGGCATTCGCCCAAACTGACCAGCAAAAAGGGCACGCTGCCCCGCAGGGTACCGGCCAAAATGCCTAGGGGCACGCCCCACCAGCCCAGTGCTTCCGTCGCCATTACTGATCTCCTCCCCTACTCATCCACGCATCCACGCATCCACGCATCCACGCATCCACCCATCCACGCATCCACCCATCCACCCATCCACCCATTTACCCGGCCACCTATCCACCCATCTAACCGGCGACAACCGCACCTTCAGCTTCGGCCTCCCGCTCCTGAAACACCGCGAAGCGCCCGTAGAGGGATTCGCTGTAGAGCACACAGAGAAAGACGATGCCTTGGAAGACCATGACGGTGGCGTCGGGCAGGTTGTGCGATCGCTGCAAAATGCCGCCACTGGCCAAAATGCCCCCCAGCAGCACCGACACCAGCACCGTAGCCAAAGGGTTGTGGCGGGCCACAAAGGCGACCAAAATCCCGGCGTAGCCGTAGTTTGACACAATCGACTCATTCAGCCGCTTTTGTACGGCAGCGACCTCAACCATGCCCGCCAGCCCAGCACAGGAGCCCGCTAAGAAACACACCGCCAGGGTGAGCTTGCCCACGGGCAGACCGGCGATGCGGGCGGCGCGCACGTTGCCCCCAGCGGTGCGGGCGGCAAAGCCAAAGGTGGTGCGCTGCATCAAAATGTAGGCCAGTGCCGAGGCCACCAGGCCGTAGATCAATCCCCAGTGCACCCGCGTGTCGGGCAGGCTGCCCAGCCAGGCCGCCGGGGCAATCTCAAAGCTGGAGGGCTTGCTAACAAAGGCGGGGTCGCGCAGGGGGCCTTGCACAAGGTGGTTCATCAGGGCGATCGCCACGTAGTTCAGCAGCAGGCTGCTGATGGTTTCATTCACCCCCCGATAGTGGCGCAGTGCCCCCGCCGCCATGATCCACAGGCCACCGGCCACTAAGCTGCCCAGGGCCATGGCCAGTAGCACCAGGCTCCCCGGCAGGCTCGTCCCCAGGGCCAGACCCACCAGCACCGCCGCTAAGCCCCCTATCACCAGCGCCCCTTCGTTGCCGATAATCACCAGCCCCAGCCGGGCCGGTAGGGCCGTGCACAGGGCCGTCAGCATCAGCGGTGAAGCGCGCAGCAAAGTGTTTTGCCAGGCGCTCCAGCTGCCAAAGGCGGCCCGATAAATAGAGGCATACACGGCCAGAGGGTTGGCCCCGGCCAGGGCACAAAACACCCCAAAGATCGCCAGGGCAGACAGCACCGCCCCCACGGGCAACGCCACCGATTCTGCGGATCGCCGCCAGTTTGTTGTAGACGCCATGGTGATGTTTTAGCTAATGGATCCAATTACACCCTCGACAAAGTAGTCCATTTTCTCAAGCTCAATATTGTCAATTTTGAGCTGCTGGTCGGCGGGCAAAATTTCGCTGCCGGTGTTGCTGATCATCGGCCCACCGTAGATCACCACCTCACCAGACTTGATGCCAGCCAGGGCAGCATCGCCAGCGGCCTTCGCTTCATCGCTGACGGCGGGGCCGTAGGCCGACAGTTTGCAGAAGTTGTCGGCTAGCCCACCCCGCAAAATGTGGGGAATATCTCCCGCCATCAGGGTTTTGCCCGCCATTAAGTCTTTACCCAGGGTGGTATAAATGCTCGACCAATCCCACTCGGCCCCGGTGAGGTAGCCTTTGGGAGCCAGGGGGCTCTGGTCAGCGTGGTAGCCCGAGGTCATGACCCCGCGCCGTTCGGCGGTTTCCATCACCACCTTGGGGCTATCGACGTGGCAGGTGATCACTTCAATGCCCTGGTCGGCCATGCTGTTGGTGGCCTCGGCCTCTTTTACCGGCACCGACCAGTCGCCGGTAAAGATCACCTGGGTGGTGGCGTCTGGGTTGACCGATCTGGCCCCTAGGGTAAAGCTGTTGACATTGCGCAGCAGCTGCGGAATGGGCTTAGCCGCCACAAACCCCAGCTTGCCCGCTGGGCTCATATGGCCTGCGACCACTCCAGCCACGTACTGGGCCTCGTCGATGTAACCAAAGTAGCTACAGACATTTTTAGGGTGTACGCCCTCCTGGTAAAGCCCGCCGCAGTGGAAAAACTGCACGTCGGGAAACTCTTCGGCCATGGCGAGAATGTGGGGGTCAAAGTAGCCAAAGGAGGTGGGGAATAGCGCTTTGGCCCCGTCGATCTCGATCATGCTGCGCATGGCTTCGGCGACTGCTGTGGTTTCGGGCACGCTGGCCTCTTCCACCAGGCGAATGCCGGGTACACTGGCTGCCATGGCCGCAGCCCCCTGGGCATGGGCCTGGTTGTAGCCAAAGTCATCCTTAGGCCCGACGTAGATAAAGCCCACGACCAGTTCTTCTGGGGCAGACCCATCGGTGGCGGCGCTGCCCTCGGTGCTGGGCGACTGGGCACAGCCGGTGCTCAACTTGGCCGTTAGCCCAAAGGCGGAGGAGGCCAATAGCCCCCGTACCACCTGCCGTCGCGATAGGCGAAAAGAACGGTTGCGATCGCTCATTGTGGAACTCTCTCCTGTACAGGGGCAAACAATAACAGTGTCAGACTCACAGCTCTGGTCACGAACCGAACCGTCTGTGAGATCACCTCGATTCGTTAACGGCTGCCCTTAGCTTTTACACCATCCTCTAAGAATTGGTAAAAGCCTCTGAAGTAGTTGTATCAAAAACCACAGTTTTCTGGGTTCTCCGCCACTACCTAAGGATAGAGATTAACTAAAAACAAAGCCCCAAAGTTAAGTGACTCTGGGGCAAAGGGTGATTGGCTAGGGCTTGAGTTGAGTACTCTAAATATGCTGCTCTAGCAACTCGGCGATCGCCCGGTGCTCCACGGGCGGCACCAGCGGAAACTCCTGCCGGGTGTCGGTAATCAGCCAGTCGAGGGCGGCGGCCTTCATGTCGATAGACGCGCCGGTTTTATCCACGCAGTAGCGACCAAATACCAGCTTGTCCACCAGGCGCACGCCGGGGCCAATGCGCGAATATTCAAAGATCACGCTCTTATCGACGATCGCCCCGCTGCAAATCGAGCAGTTGTTGCCAATGGCGCTGGGGCCAATAATAGTGGCTCCGTCTTCGATGTGGGTCATACCGCCGATATAGACTGGCCCTTCGATGTTGACCTTGTCCCAGTTGGCCTTAACGTTGAGACCCGCGTAGACACCGGGGCGAATCTCCTGACCGGGGATATCCACCAGGTTGACCACTCCGGTGAGCACGTCTTGAATGGCCCGCCAGTAGTCGGGTACCTTGCCGATATCGACCCACTCAAACTCCATGGGAATGCCGTAGAAGGGAGCGTTATTAGCCACCAGCTTAGGCAGCAGATCGCCACCGATATCAAACGACACGCCCGAGGGAATGTAGTCAAACACCTCTGGCTCAAAGATATAGATGCCGGTGTTGATCTCGGTGCTGAGCGCCTCTTCGACGGAAGGCTTTTCCTGGAACGACTTGACCCGCCCTTCGGAGTCAGTGACCACGACCCCATAGCTGGGCACCTGCTTGAGAGGTACCGTCTTGGTAATAATCGTGGCGATCGAGCCCTTCTCGCGGTGGCGGCGCACGGCCTCAGTGAGGTCGAGGTCGATCAGCGCATCGCCGCAGAGCACCACAAAGGTGTCGTCAAAAAAAGGCGAAAAGTCCTGGATCTTGCGCATTCCCCCGGCGGAACCGATGGCGTCGCCCACCAGTTCGCCATTTTCTTCGATGCGGCCTTCAAAGGAATAGGCTAGCTCGACCCCAAATCGCTGCCCGTCGCGGAAGTAGCCCTCAATTTCATTGGCCAAGTGGCTGACGTTGACCATAATCTGGTCAAACCCGTGCTGGCGCAGCAGTTCGAGCAAGAACTCCATCACCGGTTTCTGCATGATCGGAATCATGGGTTTGGGAATGGTGTAGGTGATGGGCCGGACACGGGTGCCTTTACCGGCAGCCAAGATCATGGCTTTCATATAAATAGGATCCTTAAATTTATGGGGTGATGATTAGAGCAGGTTGGCTAGTTAAGGCTGTAGCCGCCTACCCAGAAAAAGCTGGAAATAACGTCAACCTGGGGCGATCGCACTCGGTCATGCTAACAGCGCCTAAAACCAGAGCACCGGTAACCCATCGACCTTCAACGAGTCCTTACACTTTCTTTAAAATAGCCCGGCATCCTTAGAAACGGTAATCTTCCTGAGGGTCTGTCCGTCTTAGTCAGGCAGAATAAAAGCCGGCAGTTCGGCCTCTGCTGCGGTGAGAGGGGCGCGATTGAGATTTCTGACCCGCAAATCGCCATAGAACTGATCTTGGCCGAGTTCTACCTTGGACTGGGCCGAGAGAAATAGCAGTCCCCAAAACACCCCTACCTTTTCGTGGATGGCAGCGGCGTGAGGCGTTTCAAAGTCGTGGGCGTCTTCGAGATCGGCGGGCTTAAACTGGGGCCAATGCTCCAGCAGCAGCTCAAAGTCGATCCACAGGGTATCTTCGCCCAGCTCATCCCAATACTGGTCGAGGAAGGCTTCAAGGGCGGCGGCAATTTCAGAGAGATTTTCCTGGTGGGCCAGTTGAGCGATGGCGCGCACCGCCTGGCGCTGGGGCTGGGGCCGTGCCCGCCGGGCACGAATGCGCGGCTGGTGGTCGGCCATCACCGTGGCCATGGTCTCGAGCTGCTGAATCAGTTCGTGGAGCGTGACCTGCCGCCGCTGGGGAATGGGGGCGACGGCGCGGCGGTGCAGGTGCCGCTCCAGGTTGCGGGGCAGGGGCACCAGGTCAGGAATGTCCTCTTCCCAGACCTCTTCAGGGTTGGCTTCGGCCTCGGCTTCGGCTTCGGCCCGCACCATGGTGTCGGCCTTGAGCAGCACCAGCATAGAGGCGTAGAGAAACCCCTGGCCCGACTCAGACAGATTGGCTTCGTAGGGGGTGCGGCCCTGGCTTGCCAGCGCCTCGGCCTGGCTCTTGAGCAGCGACAGAAAGCGATCGATCACGTCGATCACCTTGACATCCCACGGGTCAATTTCGCCCTGATCGGCCAGGTCGATGAGAAATGCGATCGCAGTTTGAGCCAGGGACGATGACATAGATCGGGCGGTGCAAAAGCTTAGAGATCGCTAGACAGCCCCCGCTGTCTGAGTCGCCATGACGCGGCTATCGGCCCATGATAGCTCAAAGGCCCGTTTTACCTAACGACTCCATCACCGCATTGAGCAGCGATTGTCCCCAGATCACCGCTATCACCCCGCACCCGAGGATAACGGAACTGGCCTTGGCGATCTGCACTGGTTCGAGGCTGAAGGGAGAGCCGTAGGAGAGCGGCAGCGCAACTAGCATAACGCCTAGGGCTGTACCCCCGGCAAATCGTAAGGTTCCCTTGAGCAGTGGGCGTTGAGTAGTCTTAGTCGGATCACCGTCGCCAGACACCATGACGCTTTCTCTAGCGCAACATCCAGTCCATGAGCTAAATCATAACAACTGAGGTCAATGGCGACTCGCCCACACCTCTGGCTCCGTTGACTGCATCTAGGCGACCGCTTCACCGTCCTCGACTGTGGCAGCGGGCAGCATCAGGCTCTGTTCTTCGAGCTTGACCTGGTAACGCTGCACGTCTTGCTCCAGTTCCTGAATGCGAATTTCGCGCTGCTGCACCTGCTTGCCAAAGGACATGTAGCCCTGCACTTGAGCCCAGACGCTAAATACCCAGGCAAACACCGCGCCGATGCCCATGGCCATAATCAGCTCGACGCACAGGGGCGCTTCCACATCCATCCCCGGCGCGATGTGGATGATCACGGGCTCGGTGTTCTCAATGCCAAATAGCACCAGGGCTAGGGCAATTACAAAGATAACGACGAAATTTATCTGCCTCATGGCTTTGGGCCTCCCACCGCTAGGTCAAAATCGCTAGGTCTATTTAACCAGGCAGACTCTGTTTTTGGGTAAAGGTTTTTAGGAAATGAGAGGGAGTAAAGTCAAGCGGTGAGGAAGATGGGGAAGGTGAGGGAGTTTGGTGCTGTTGGCATAGAGGCTTTACCAGTCGAAGCAGAGGGTGGGGAAGTGCTTAGGGGTTGGGGAACCTGGGTTTAAAGATGCGGTAGCGGAGACCGTAGCCAGCCAGCACTAGGGCCGCAATGCCGAGGGTGCCGAGGGCGATCGCATTGGGCAGCCAGAAGGTGGCATCAATGGTTGTAATCTCGCCAGGCTCGAGCGGCCAGGTAGCGCCGGTGGCATCCTGCTGGGTGGGGGGAGTAGCGGTAGGCAAAAGTTGGAGGCCCCAGGGCACTTGTAGCCGAAAGCGCAAGTCTGCCCAGGGAGCCAGATCGGCCTCATCGTCGTTGGGGGGGAGCTGGCGCAGGTCGAGAGTGTAGGTAAGGTGGGTGCGGCTGGCCAGCAGCCAGTTGGTTTGGTCGATGTTTAGGGCAAAGGGAACGGGTTCCCAGCCGGGCAGTTGTAGGTAGGTGGGGCCGTCGGCGGGGGACAGTTCTTTGGCAGGAGCAGATTCACTCTCTGGGGCAACGGCAGCAGCAAAAAGCTGCTGAAAGCGATCGCCCAAGTCGGCGGCGGTACCAAAGGGCACGGTGAGGGTAACGGTTTGCGAACTTTGGTTGAGCTGACCGCCGAGGGGGCGCGATCGCCCCTTTAGCTCCTCTAGCCAAGGTTCGAGGGTGGGTTGGGCTAGGGCGGCACTGCGATCGCTCAAGTCAATCGTCTGGGAAATTTGGCCGTGGCTCTGGTGGTCAAAGCGCAGGGTGAGGTCGTAGCGCAGGCAGCCGCTCAGCAGCAGGGGCAGCAGCAGCAGCAGCGCTTGCCGGAGGGGTCGCTGCGCGCATCGCCTCAGCATGGTGCGCGCAAATTGCATTGGCCTGCGGTCAGCCCCAGCGT
Source organism: Phormidium tenue FACHB-1052 (assembly GCF_014696675.1). Taxonomy (GTDB): domain Bacteria; phylum Cyanobacteriota; class Cyanobacteriia; order Phormidesmidales; family Phormidesmidaceae; genus Nodosilinea; species Nodosilinea tenuis_A. The sequence goes on along the minus strand of NZ_JACJQN010000001.1, from coordinate 242,375 downwards.
TCTGTGTCAAAATCACTCCAAAAATCAATCTTTGTGGGCAGTTCCGTAGCTCTGGCCAAGGCTATACCATTAGAGCCATAGATCCAACGGTAGCCGGTAGCGTTGCATGAATGACCCCTCTCCAGATTCTACGACCGCCTGGCATTCGGTTGGCATTGACGAAGCCCTCAGCCAGCTAGACAGCAATGACGACACCGGCCTCACGGCGCAAGCGGTGCTCGATCGCCGCCAACAGTACGGCCCCAACGAGCTAGAAGAGGTCGGCGGTCGCCCGGCCTGGCGCATTTTGCTCGACCAGTTCACCAACATCATGCTGCTGATGCTGATTGCGGTGGCGGTGGTGTCGGGGGTGCTCTCCTATAGAAATCAAGAATTTCCCAAGGATGCGATCGCGATTTTTGCGATCGTCATTCTCAATGGCGTGCTGGGCTACCTGCAAGAGAGCCGGGCTGAAAAAGCCCTCGCTGCCCTCAAGCAGATGGCGTCGCCCAGCGTGCGGGTGCAGCGCGACGGTCGCCTGCAAGAGGTGCCCTCCCAAGATCTGGTGCCCGGCGACATTATGCTGCTGGAGGCGGGCGATCAGGTGGCCGCCGACGGTCGTCTACTAGAGGCGAGCAATTTGCAGCTGCGCGAGTCGGCCCTGACCGGCGAAGCCCAGGGGGTCAACAAACAGGCCACCCGCACCCTGGCGGCGGATACGGGCCTGGCCGATCGCAAAAACCTGGTGTTTCAGGGCACGGAGGTAGTGCAAGGCCGGGGTCGCGTCTTGATCACCGGCACCGGCATGAAAACTGAGCTGGGCCGCATTGCCGCCATGCTGCAAGGGGTCGAAACCGAGCCCACGCCGCTCCAGCAGCGCATGACCCAGCTGGGCAACGTGCTGGTCACTGGGTCGCTGACCCTGGTGGCGATCGTAGTGGGCGCTGGCGTATTTTTTGGCGGTTGGGGAGCCTTTGAACGACTGCTAGAAGTCGCCCTGAGTATGGCCGTGGCGGTGGTACCCGAGGGCCTGCCAGCGGTGATTACCGTCACTCTGGCCATTGGCACCCAGCGCATGGTGCGTCGCCAGGCCCTAATTCGTCGCCTGCCTGCGGTTGAAACCCTGGGCTCGGTCACCACGATTTGCTCCGACAAAACTGGTACTCTGACCCAAAACAAAATGGTGGTGCAGCAGGTGCGCACCCTGTCCCAGTCGCTACAAATTACTGGGGATGGCTACGCTCCTGAGGGAGAATTTATCAACGAAGGACAGCCCGTAGACCCTCGCCAGGTGCCCGATGCCGGTCTGCTGCTGGCAGATGGCCTGCTGTGCAACGACTCGGTGCTGCAAAAGGAGGCGGGCGACTGGGCGATTATGGGCGACCCCACCGAGGGAGCGCTGGTAGTGATGGCGGCGAAAAGCGGCCTCGATCGCCATCGCCTGGGCCACGAGTTGCAGCGGGTCGTAGAGTTTCCGTTCTCCTCAGAGCGCAAGCGCATGAGCGTGGTGTTTAGCGGTGTGGATGCCCTCGCCGCCGATCTAGCGCTGCCCAAAGCCCTGGTTAATGCCCCCTACCTAATGCTGGCCAAGGGGTCACCGGAGATGCTGCTCGAATGCTGCACCAGTGGTTTGCAGGGGGTAGAGCAGTTTGAGCTGGATCAGGAGGTGCGATCGCGCATTCTAGACAACAGCGCTGGGCTGGCCGCCCAGGGGCTGCGGGTGCTGGGCTTTGCCTATCGCCCGATCACCACCGTGCCCGACGAGGGCGATCCCGACCTGGCCGAGCGCGACCTCGTGTGGCTGGGCCTGGTTGGCATGATCGACGCCCTGCGGCCTGAGGTGCGGGTGGCGGTGCAGCGCTGTCGGGCCGCTGGCATTCGCCCGATGATGATTACTGGTGACCACCAGCTCACCGCTATGGCGATCGCCCAAGACCTCGGCATTGCCGATGCTGAGGCCCGCGCCCTCAGCGGCGCTGAGCTAGAGGCCATGGGCCAGGCCGAGCTAGAGTCTGTGGTCAAAGAAGTCAGCATCTATGCCCGAGTGTCGCCCGAGCACAAGCTTCGCATTGTCAAAGCCCTACAAAAAGACCACCAGATCGTCGCCATGACCGGCGATGGCGTCAACGATGCCCCCGCCCTCAAACAGGCCGAGATCGGCATTGCCATGGGCATCACCGGCACTGACGTCAGCAAAGAGGCCAGCGACATGGTGCTGCTCGACGACAACTTTGCCACCATCGTCGCCGCCACCGAAGAGGGCCGGGTGGTCTACACCAACATTCGCCGGTTTGTGAAATACATTCTCGGCTCCAACATTGGCGAACTGCTCACTATTGCCCTCTCGCCGCTGCTGCTGCCGATTTTAGATGTGCCCCTCAGTCCGCTGCAAATTTTGTGGATGAACCTGGTCACCGACGGTTTCCCTGCCCTGGCCCTGGCGGTGGAACCGGCTGAACCCGACGTGATGGAGCAGCCGCCCCACGACCCCCAGGAGGGCATTTTTGCCCGTGGGCTGGGGGCCTATATGCTGCGCATCGGTATTGTGTTTGCCATCATCTCGGTGTCGATGATGGTGTGGGCCTACCAGCATGCCCAGCAGGGCGGCGACCCCGATCGCTGGAAGACAATGGTGTTTACCACCCTCTGCCTGGCTCAAATGGGCCATGCGATCGCTGTGCGCTCTGGCAGTCGTCTGACGGTAGAAATGTCGCCCTGGTCAAACCCGTTTGTGCTGGGGGCGGTGCTTTTAACCTGCGTGCTTCAGCTCATGCTGATCTATGTGGAGCCGCTACGGAACTTCTTTGGCACCCACCTGCTCAGCCCCTTCGAACTGCTGATCTGCTTTGGCTTTAGCACTCTGCTGTTTGTCTGGGTCGAAGCCGAAAAAATCTACCGCCGCATCCGAGGCAAAGTCGTGAGGGACTAGCATTATTCACTCAATCACCCCTTTGTATCATGGGCATCACCAAGGCTCTTGATCCAACTGGCTTCACCAAAGCCCCACCAAAACAGCAGTAAGCCTCCCTCCCTCTTTTCGATCTGTTCAGCACCACCGTTACCGAGACTGGAGTGGCTACAGCGCCCCTTCGATCTGGGCGTTGAAGCCGTATACCCGTCGCTCTCCAGCCAACGGCACCAAAGTTACGTCGCGCTCGTCGCCCGGCTCAAACCGCACCGCAGTCCCCGCCGGAATATCGAGCCGCATACCCCGCGTCTGGTTGCGGTCGAAACTGAGGGCCGCGTTCACCTCAAAAAAATGGAAGTGGGAGCCGACCTGAATGGGGCGATCGCCCGTATTGGCCACTGCCAGGGTCACGGTTTCTTTGCCCGCATTCAGCTCAATTTCGCCCTCAGCGGGCAGCAGTTCTCCAGGAATCATGTCGGGCCTCCTAGGTTGGCAATTAAGTCTTGGCGCTTTTGCTGGAGCGATCGCTCAACTCGGGGCAGGGTTTCCTCCAGTTCGCGGCGGGCCACACCCTTGGGTTCCGCCTCCATCAGGTGGTTGAGGGCCATCAGGTGGGCGGTGTCGAGGGCCGTTTCCGCCGGTACCTTAACGGTGGGAATCACCCCTGTCCCATCCCAGTTTTTGCCGGTGGTGGGGTTGATCGCCTGGCCCGTGGGCATAAATACCCAAAAGTGGTCGTGCAGACGAAAGCCGCGCCCCGGATTGGCTCCACCGCGCGTGGTTTCGCCCACCACGGCCCCGCGCTTCAGCACTTGCAGGTTGTAGGCAAACTCCTCCGCTGCTGAGAAGGTTTCAGGGCTGGTGAGCGCAAACACTGGCTTGTCGAGGTAGCGCTGGCCCGGCACGTAGGGCACCGTCCACCACTGGTGGGTTTCGTCGGTCTCGCTCCAGTACAGGTCGTTGAGGTGAACTGGCGGGTGAGCCGGAAGTAGATAGCTGCACAGCAGCGCCACCATAGCCGGAGAGCCCCCCTGGTTGTGACGCAGGTCAAAGATGAGGGCGTCGGTATGGGCCACTAGGGTCATGGCGGCGGCCAGGGTATCGCCGGCGAACTCCGGCGGTTCAAAGCTAAATAGCTGAATGTAGCCCACGTTGCCCGGCAGACGCTCAACTTTGTTGAAGTCAAAATTGCGGCGGCGACTGGCCTGGTATTGGCGCTCGATTTCTTCAGTGCTGGGAGTGACATCGGGTTCGATATGGGGCAGGGGGGCGGGGCTAAAGTGCAGGCGCAGGTTGCGATCGCCGCTCATCTGCTGAAGCTGAGCCGTCAGTGTATCCGCCAACTGCTGCCCACCACTAATGTCGCCGTAGCCCCCTGACTCTAGGCGCTGTTCAAGATCGGCCTGAATTTTTTCCGCGACTTCTGGAAACACATAGGCGTCGAGCTGCGTGACCAGTGCTCCCAGCACGGCCTCGATCGCATCAGCGTCCAGCACAATCTCCCCAGGGTTGGAGCCAGAAACAGCCATGGATTGCCCTACCGAATCGGTTCGTGAACAGTAACTAGCTTGGTGCCATCGGGGAAGGTCGCCTCCACCTGCACGTCGTGAATCATCTCCGCCACCCCGTCCATCACATCGGCCCGGCTGAGCAGGGTGGTGCCATAGCTCATCAGGTCAGCCACAGTGCGCCCATCGCGTGCCCCCTCTAAAATAGCCGCAGAAATATAGGCGACGGCCTCGGGATGGTTAAGCTTCAGCCCCCGGTCTTTGCGGCGTTCGGCCACCAGGGCAGCGGTAAAAATCAGCAGCTTGTCTTTTTCCTGGGGGGTCAGTTGCATGGGGCAAGATGCGATCGCAGGGTACAGAGCTAACCGTAAGCTTTCAAGGTTTTGGGCGGCTTGTCAACCAACGCCTTTATCCGACCGAGTTCTGGCTTCAAAATTAAAGCTTAAGCCATCGCCGTTGGGATGATAACTACGTTAGTCTGCTGATCAGAACCAGGCAAAAACGTCCTCAGCCCCTAGTACTTGACCAAGCGAATGGTGACAGGCTCTAAGGGCCTGGGGTTTCAGATTCAAGGTCTACCGTGCATCGTGAACCCTCACCCCCGCTAATTTGTCACCGTTGACTTAAAGACTACTAGCCCCTGAGGCATGCCATAACCCTTATTGGTAACCCCTGCCTATGACCGCGCCGCAGCTTGAGATCTTGCCCGACAAGCCTGCCCTAGTGCAGCGGGCTTTGGCCTTGGTGGTCGAGGCCATCCACAGCGCCGTAGCCGACCATGACTACTGCACCCTGGCGCTGGCCGGTGGCAGTACTCCTAAACCCCTCTACAGTGGCCTGGCCGAGCAAGACCTGCCCTGGGAAAAACTCTACATTTTTTGGAGCGACGAGCGCTACGTGCCCCTCGACCATCCCGACAGCAACGGGGGCATGGCCAAGGCTGCCTGGCTCGACCGGGTGCCCATTCCGCCCGATCACATTCTCTATGCTCCTACCCTAGAGGGGGATCCAGTAGCGTCAGCCCGCCAGTACGAGGCGATGGTCAAATCGATTTTTGGCGGGCTTCAAGGCCTCGGCCCCAGCCAGGTGCCTCGCTTTGACCTAATTTTGCTGGGCATGGGCGACGATGGCCATACTGCATCCCTCTTTCCCCACACCGAGGCGCTGGGGGTAGACGATCGCCTAGTTACCGTGGGCCAAAAGGGCAGCGACCCTCGCCTCACCTTCACCGCCCCGCTGATCAACCACAGCCATCGGGTCATGTTTTTGGTGGCCGGGGCCGACAAGCAGGCCGCCCTAAGCCAGGTGTTTGCCGCCGATGGCGACGACGAGGCCTATCCCTCCCGGCTGGTGCGCCCTCAGGGAGAACTGCGCTGGCTGCTCGATCGCTCAGCGGTGGGTGATCTCGACCTGGCAGCGACGGCCACTAGCTAGGGCCAATCGACCAGGGGTTTCACTCCTCTCTGAATTGCTGCGGTGCTGAACTATCATCTAAGCAGGCTGCTCGACAGTCTTGGAGATAGACGGTACCTACCGACCGCCAGCGGCTGAGAATCCTAAAATGGGGGTTGGGCTTCGTCAGACTCTTCTATGATTAGACACTACAGGGATCGTTTTTGATTGAGTAATGTGATTACCCTCTCGCTGCTCCATCCTCTCCACAAAACTCCAGTGCAGAGCTGGTCTTTTGATCAAGAATCGGTGATTCGCATTGGTCGATCGACCGATAACAACGTGGTTCTCTATAGCGCTGTGGTCTCTCGCCACCACGTTGAAATCCACCGTACCGACAATGGCTGGGCGGTGAAAAGTATTGGTACCAACGGTACCTACCTCGATGGTCGTCGCATTACCGAAGTCCCTGTAGAAGACGGCATTGTCATTCGTCTGGCGCGATCGGGGCCCAACATTCAAATTCACATGTCTGAAGAAAAGCGCGACCCCCTCAAGGAACTGCTGAGCCGTCGCCGCACCGAAGACGCTAAAGACCACGACGACGGCACCCAGAGCGAACCCCACGACGAACGCGCTTTGCCCCACCAGACCACCGTCATCAATCAGTAGAAGGTTTTATTCAGCAACAAAAGGGGGCGGTCAGCTAACCGCCCCCTTTTGTTGTCGTATCTGCCCAAGTTACACCCTAAAGAGCGGTTTTGAGCAGATCGGCTTTGTCGGTTTTTTCCCAGGTAAAATCGGGCAGCTCGCGGCCAAAGTGACCATAGGCCGCCGTCTGTTGATAAATCGGGCGGCGCAGATCGAGCATGTCGATCAGGCCCTGGGGACGCAGGTCAAAGTGTTTGCGCACCAGCTCTGCGATCGCCCCGTCCGCAATCTTGCCCGTGCCAAAGGTGTTGATTGAGATCGAGGTGGGCTGGGCCACCCCAATGGCGTAGGAGACCTGAATTTCGCAGCGATCGGCCAGCCCCGCCGCCACAATATTTTTGGCCACGTAGCGCCCAGCATAGGCCGCCGAGCGATCGACCTTAGTGGGGTCTTTGCCCGAGAAGGCACCGCCGCCGTGGCGAGCCATGCCGCCGTAGGTATCGACAATAATTTTGCGCCCGGTAAGACCGCAGTCGCCGACGGGGCCGCCGATAATGAACTGCCCCGTGGGGTTGATGTGGTACTGGGTATCGGCATGGAGCCAGCCGTTGGGCAGCACCGGCTTGATGATCTCTTCCATCACCGCTTCGCGGATGTCGGCTTGAGAAATATCGGGGTCGTGCTGGGTAGAGAGCACCACGGCTTCGACCGCCACGGGCTTGAGGTTTTCGTAGCGCAAGGTCACCTGGCTCTTGGCGTCGGGGCGCAGCCAGGGCAGCACGCCGTGCTTACGCAGATGGGCCTGGCGCTCCACCAGCCGGTGAGCGTAGTAAATTGGGGCGGGCATGAGGGTGTCGGTTTCGTTGGTGGCGTAGCCAAACATCAGCCCCTGGTCGCCTGCGCCCAAATCTTTGTCGGTGGCCACATCGACGCCCATGGCAATGTCTGACGACTGCTTGCCAATGGCATTAAGCACCGCGCAGGAGGCCCCGTCAAAGCCCACATCGGAGCTGTCGTAGCCAATGGCCAAAATCACATTGCGGACAATGTCTTCTAGATCGACGTAGGTGTTGGTGCGCACCTCCCCAGCGATCACGGCCATGCCGGTCTTAACCAAAGTTTCGACCGCGACGCGGGCATGCAGGTCTTCTTTAAGAATGGCGTCTAAAACGGCGTCGGAAATCTGGTCGGCCATTTTGTCGGGATGGCCTTCAGACACCGACTCAGAGGTGAAAATACTGTACTCGCTCATGGAATTAGGCCCAACCAGTGGCAGAAGGAATGCAGGCAGAATTCAACCGAGGCTGAATCGCATTCCAAAGTTTACCAAAGTTTGAGGAAGTGCCAGAGCAAGAGACCATCTAGCACCTTGGTGTAACTACTACTGTTTGGGATAAGTTCAGCCTGGAGTTTAGCTTAGCAGTGCCCCTGGTGCCGCCCCATCGTGCAGGCCCCGAGCTTTTTGCTGCATGGTCTTAAAAATGTTGTAGAAGCCGTTGGCCCGCGACGGTGTGAGGCTGACATCGAGCTGGGTGTCTTTAATGAAATCGGGAGTCAGGGTGACAATTTCGTCGGGGGTCAGACCGTTGAGGGCTTTGATCAGCAGAGCCACCAGTCCTTTGGTGATTTGAGCATCAGAGTCAGCCTGATAGACTACTTTGCCGTCAATCAAATCAGCTACCACAAACACCTGGGAGACACAGCCCGGCACTTTGTTGTCAGGGGTTTTGTACTCCTCGGGCAGGGGATCGAGTTTCTTGGCAAACCACAGCAGCTGCTCGTAGCGACGCTTAGGGTCAGCGGCCTTTTGAAAGCGGGCCACAATTTTCTCAATAGACTCGGGGCGATCGGCGGGCATGGGGTGGATGGGGTAACGGCCTCCTAGTAGTCTACCAAGCGGTGTCGGAGGATGAGGGAGATCAGGGGGATAGGGAAGATAAGGGGGGTGGGGAGATGGATAAATTCAAAATTCAAAATTGGAGAATTCAAAATTTTGAATTTTGCACTCCCCCTGCTTCAACGCCTCACCTTCCTCATCCCCTCGTCTTTCTACCCCTTGCCGTCGCTATCTTTGCCGCTGACAAATCGGTGGGCAACGGTTTCGGGCTGAATGGCGGACAGAATGGTATGGCCTGAGTCGGTAATAATGACGGCACGGGTGCGGCGACCGTAGGTGGCGTCGACGAGTTGCCCCCGCTCGCGGGCGTCGGAGATGATGCGCTTAATGGGGGCAGACTCGGGACTAACGATGGCAATCACCCGATTGGCCGATACGATGTTGCCAAAGCCGATATTGATAAGCTTGATGTCCATAATATATAGAAGGGCGATAACGGGAGGTGCTGGTGCTAACGCCAGGGTTGACCCCCGACTAGCCAGAAAACCCGAGGCTTTTTGGCACTATGCTCTACATTTGAGCCCAGATCAGACTTATTGCCATACTAACGAATCCGTCTGGTGCTGAGGGTGAATATCGGGCGAAATTTCAGATTTTTGGCGTTTTCGTTCCCTGGGCTACATCGCTCGACCTAAGGGCAGCCCAATCGGGACTTCTTAGCCCTTTTTTGGGTTTCCCTGGCTAACCTAGCCTTAGAGGGTGCCCTGCTTACCCTGTTTCAGCCTGGAGGATTGTGTTGTGCAGCCGGTTGACTTTACTACTCTGATGGCCCTGTGCCAGAGCCTTGAGGCTGACTGGGTGCCTGCCCGCTGCGAGACCGTGGTGCAGATTGACACGACCACCCTGGCGCTGGCGCTTAGAACCCTCGATCGCCGCAGTTGGCTGACGATTTCGTGGCACCCCCAGGCGGCGCGGCTGCATCTGGGTGATGCGCCGCCTAAGGGGCAGGATACGTTTACGTTTAGCCAGCAGTTGAAGCACCAGATTAGCCAGCTGGCACTGGTGGCGATCGCCCCTGTTGCCCCCTGGGAGCGCGCGATCGATTTGCAGTTTGGCCCTCGCCCTGGCGACCCACCCCAGTGGCACCTGTACGTTGAGATCATGGGCAAGTACAGCAATGTGATTTTGGCCAATGCTCAGAACCAGATTGTTACCGCTGCCCACCAGGTGAGCGATCAGCAGTCGCGGGTGCGGCCCATTCAAACCGGCGATGCCTACGTGCTGCCCCCGGCGATCATGAATACGCTGCCCAACCTGAAGGAATCCCAGAATACTTGGCAAGAGCGGGTGACGCTGGTGCCCACGACGCTCAAAAAAATGCTGATGCAAAGCTATGGGGGGCTAAGTTCGTCGCTGGTGCGATCGCTCCTCTCAGCCGCCCGCTTAACCCCCGACCAAGCTGCCGGAAGCCTCACTCAAAGCGACTGGGATCGCCTGTTTGAGGTGTGGCAGCGCTGGCTGGTCTGTCTTGAGAAGGGCGAGTTTTACCCTGGCTGGGCGGAGGGCGGCTACACCGTGCTCGACTGGGAAGGGGTGGCCCCGGTGGCAGATGTGCATACACTGCTAAATGAATACTATGGTCGTGAGATTGCCCTACAGCAGTTCGATCGCCTCAAAAACCAGATTCAGCAGCGGCTCAAGGGCGTGCTCGACAAGCTGCGGCTCAAAGCCAACACCTTTGGGCAGCGCCTCGACCAGTCGGCTCAGGCCGACCAATATCGCCAGCAGGCTGATCTGCTGATGACCTATAGCCACCAGTGGCAGCCTGGGATGACCCAGCTCACCGTGGAAGATTTTGACACCGGAGCGCCCGTCACCCTCACCATTGACCCCGACAAAACGGCGATTCAGCAGGCCCAGCGCCTCTACAAACAGCATCAAAAACTGAAGCGGGCGAAGGATGCGGTGGCCCCGCTGCTGGCCGAGGTGCAGGGCGAACTGGCCTACCTAGAGCAGGTAGAGGCGGCCCTGACTCAGCTCCCTACCTACGACGAACCGGCGGATCTGGAGGCGTTGATCGACATTCGCAACGAGCTGATTCAGCAGGGCTATATGACCTCGCCCGACTACCGCCCAACCGACCGCAGGGCCAATGATGAGGGCTTCCGTCGCCTCCAGACCCCCGATGGTTTGCCGGTGCTGGTGGGCCGCAACAACCGCCAAAACGATCTGTTGATCTCGACGGTGGCCACCGACTACGACCTCTGGTTCCACACCCAGGAAATTCCTGGTAGCCACGTGCTGCTGCGGCTGGGGGCGGGGGATGTGCCCAGCGATCGCGACCTGGCCTACGTTGCTGACTTAGCCGCCTACTTTAGCCGCGCCCGTCAGGCCGACCAGGTGCCGGTGATTTACACCCAGCCCCGCCATGTCTACAAACCCAAGGGAGCACGCCCTGGCATGGTGATCTACAAACAGGAAACGGTGATATGGGGCCAGCCCCGTCGGGTTGAGCAGCAGCAGGCTAAACCACTAGAGCCTGTAGAGGCTTAGGGAAACGTCGGCTTTAAGTGCAGGTTAAGTGAATGCGATCGCGCTCTACATCAACGGCGGCACCGTCAGCCCCTTCAGCGTCTTGGCCGCAGGTGTTAGCCCCTTGCCCTGCACCAGCACCACAAAATTTCCCAAGCCCATGGGGTTGATCAGCTGGTGAAGTTTGTCGCGCCGCTGAATAGCAAGATTGACGGTGGTGGGGTCGCTGGCCTGAATTTGGCCCAGAGCAGCGAGGCGATCGCCCAAGCCCAGCGCCATCAAAAATATGCCCTGCTGCGTTGCTCCCAGGGTTTCGAGGCCGCAGTGTTCTCCCTGGCGCTCCAGCGCGGTGAAGTTGACATGGGCGGTAATGTCTTGGTGGCCGAGGTGACTGTAGGGATTGTCGTGGTGGGCGTGCTGGTAGTAGCACTGGAGCGTGCCCTGGGAACGGGCGCGACTGTAGTAGCGGCTGGCGGGGTAGCCGTAGTCGACGGTGAGCACATAGCCCCGGTGCAGTTTGGCCGCAACCGTTTTCATCCAGTCGAGCGCGGCAAGGTGAACTTCGGTGCGATAGCCGGAGGCATACTGGGGGTCGGCCAAGTCGATGCCGACAAAGGCAAAGTAGTCGGCTAGACGCGGGGTTGATGGAGAATCCAAGACTTCTACTACAGAAGCGTCTGGGCCGTCGGATAGGGTGATGTAGACTTCTTGCAAGCCCGATTCTGTCATTACCACCTGATGCACAGGTAGGGCATCGACCAGTTCGTTAGTGAAAAAGCAGCCGGTGATGCTGTCGTCGGGAATCTCTTCTAGATTCAGCCAGGTGACTCGTTCGGCCCAGGGTGATAGGCGCTGCTCTTGGGCGGCTCGCAGTCGGTCAGACTTTTCAACAATTTGGTAACTTAAGGCAGCAAAGCAGTCGGGGAAATGGTTTTGTAATGCACCCAGCGCATCGGCGGCAATCAGCCCTTGACCAGCGCCCATTTCCACCAGTGAGAAGGGCTGAGGACGGCTCAGATGCTCCCACATTTCAGCGAATTGGGTAGCCAACAGTTCGCCAAAGTCGTGGCCCAGGTGGGCAGAGGTAACGAAGTCTCCCCCAAAGCCCAGGATGGCGTCTTTGGTGGTGTAGTAGCCGCCCTGGGGATGATAGAGGGCTAGCTCCATAAACTCGGCGAAGGAGAGGCGCTGGTGAGGCGACTGGCGAATGCGATCGCTCAGCACCCGATACAAATCTGAGTTGTGGGGCATAGATTAGCGGGGCCGGAGGGTTTGCAACTGCTGCCGTAGTTTATCCACAGAATCTGCCACCGCCAAACAAGTAGTGCCTCGGCACACCATACCCACCGCGTCAGCAGACAGATCATGGGAAACCGCAAAAACAGTCGTTGGCCAATAGTCTGCCGCCAGTTCAGGAATGATTTCTGCTACAGCTTTGACCACGGTGCCGTTGCGAAACCAGTTAAGGCCCGCCAGCAAGCTGGGGCAGGCGCGAGGAATTTGCTCTATCACGGTGCCAAAGGCTTGCAGGGTGCGATCGGCGCGGTCTAAATAGTCCAAATTGTCGGTGAGCAGAGATAGACGCACGAGGTTAGAAACGGCTACCCCATTCGCCGCCGGGGTCGCACTGTCTTGGTAGGGACGCTCCTGCACCAGCAAATCTTCGCCAGCGGCGGTGCTGAAATAGCCTCCCTGATCAGCGCTCCACAGTAAATGGTCGAACTCTTGCTGGGTTGAGATCGCCAGCGTCAGCCAGTCAGTGTCAGTAGCGGAGTCTGGAAGAGCCAAGTTGGCCTGATGCAGGTCGAGAAACGCCTTGATCAGCAGGGCATAGTCTTCTGATTGGGCCGGCACTTGGGGTGTGCCGTCATAGCCCAAGCGGTGCATCTGACTGCCAATCCACTGATGCTGGCGAATGTGCTCGGCGGCGGTTACAGCGGTGGCCAGATAGCTGGGGTTCTGCAACATCGTTGCCGCCCGTGCCAAGCCAGAAATCATCAGGCTGTTCCACGCCACGATCAGTTTGGTATCGGTCACGGGGGGAATGCGGCCTGGCCAGGTTTGGGTCTTAGCCGCCTGGTTGTCGATCGCCGGAGGAAAAATCTCTAGCTCGGCCGCCGGGGTGCCATAGCGCAGAGTAAAGAGCTGATCGAGGGCCGATTCGACCTCGCTGGAGAGGGGGCCAAGGTCAAATCTTTGCAGCACGATTTGTTCCTCAAAGTTGCCCTGGGGGGTCACCGCAAAGGCATTGGCCAACGCCTGTAAATGGTCGGCGGTCAATGCCGATTCTAGAATCTTGTAGGGCCAGGCATAGAATGCGCCTTCCTCTGGCTCGGCATCGTTGGGGGTGACAAAGCTGTCGGCATCCTGAGCGGCATAGAAATAACCGTCAGGGGCAGTCATTTCACGCAAGAGCCAGGTGTGGGTAAGGGCGATCGCCCGCTCAAAGGCTGGTTCTTGCTGCCCGCTGGCCCACAGGTCAGCCAGATACTCCACAATCATGCCGTTGTCGTAGAGCATCTTCTCAAAGTGCGGCACCGTCCAGCTTGGGTCGACGGTGTAGCGGTGAAAGCCGCCGCCTACGTGATCATAAATGCCGCCCAGAGCCATGTCTTGCCCCCGCTGAACGCAGATGTGGGCCACATCCAGATCCAGATCAAACCGCAGCCCACCCAGCACCGCTGCCGCGTAGGGAATCATTGGGAAGCAGGTGCCTTGGCCTGAGGGGAGCAGAATTTTGGCGTTCGTTGTTAACCCCGCATAGAGCACCTCTGCCGATGGAATTGTGGGGGATTCTGGCAACTGCGCTCCCTGGTGCAAATTGCCCATCACCGCCTCGGTGATTTCGGCCAGGCGCGATTTTTCGGTGTCGTAGAACTGGCGCAGGGCCGTGAGCACCTGCAAAAAACCAGGACGCCCATACTTCTGCTCCAGCGGAAAATAAGTGCCCCCATAGAATGGCACCCGCGTCTCGGGGTGCAGCATCACGTTTAGCGGCCAGCCCCCTTGCCCGGTGAGCATTTGCAGCGCCTGCATATAGATGCTGTCGATGTCGGGGCGCTCTTCGCGATCGACTTTGATGGGGATGAAGTTGGCGTTCATGTAGGCTGCGATCGCCCCATCCGAAAACGCCTCACCCTCCATCACCGTGCACCAGTGGCAGCTCGAATAGCCAATCGATAGAAAAATTGGCTTATCATCCTGCCTAGCTCGCTCCAGCGCCTCATCACACCAGGGCCACCAATCGATCGGGTTTTCAGCATGCTTGCGCAGATACAAACTGGGCGAATCTGCCAGACGATTAGTCATAAAGGTGAGGCAGTGAAGGGCATGATCACCCTAGCATGGCAGTAGTTAGAGGGTTTACGGTCTAGGGTTTGAGATTGAGGATAAGGGGACAAAGCGTTTACAGGCACTTATTTAGGATCGGCAAAGCACAGTAATGCAGATTCAGTTTCCAGAGAGCTGGCCGACGACACCTGCCGAGGCGATCGTCCTTCAGCGAACCCTCGCACCCCAGATTGTTCTCGAAGACCGCATCCCCAAACCCATTCGCTACGTTGCTGGGGTTGATGCCGGGTTTGAGGATGAGGGCGAAACTACCCGTGCCGCCGTGGTGGTGCTGTCGTTCCCCGATTTGACCCCGGTGGACGAGGTGCTGGTGCGGCAGCCTACCGTCTTTCCTTACGTGCCGGGACTGCTGTCGTTTCGAGAAGTGCCTGCGGTGCTGGCGGCGCTAGCCCAGCTCAAAACCGAGCCGGATGTGATTCTCTGCGATGGCCAGGGGATAGCGCATCCCCGGCGCTTGGGAATTGCGTCGCATTTGGGATTGTTGTGCGATCGCCCTACCGTTGGCGTCGCCAAGTCGCGCTTGGTCGGCACCCACATTGAGGTACCGCCCGACAAAGGCACCTGGGTACCGCTGATAGATCGGGGCGATCGCATTGGAGCCGTGCTGCGTAACCGCGCCAATACCAAACCGCTGTACATTTCCCCCGGCCACTACACAACGCTAGAAACCGCCATCGATCTGGTGTTGCGATGCAGCACGAAATACCGCCTGCCCGAAACCACCCGCTACGCCGATCGCCTAGCGTCTTCCGGCACGGCGCGATCGGCGTTAGGAGAAGCGCAGCAGGGCCGATTGTTTTAGGTCAAATAGGATAAGGCGGTATACAAATGGCTGTTAGGCCTGAGTAATATCCGTTTGAGAAAAGTCGTTCCCCTTAAACAGCAGAGGTTCATCTCTAGACTTGGCCAGAGCATAGGCAAAGCAATCGCCAAAGTTGAGGCCAGCGGGATGTCGTCCTTTGCCGTAGGTACGCCAGGCCGTTGCAGCCAAATCAGCTTGCAGACGATCAAATGCCACTACGGTTAGTTCTGCTTCGTAGACAAACAGTTCTAGCTCAGCGCGGCCCAAAGCCTGCTTGCGAGATTCAATCACCAAACTGCATTCCACCAAATTAGGGGCTGAGATGAGGCGAGTTGTAGCGTTAGCAATCTTCTGGTTAAAGGTTTCCCGCTCAGCTTCGGCAAAAAGAATAGCTACGATCGCTGAAGTATCGATCACCATTAGCTGGGTAGCCCGTGCTCGTCGTAGCCCAAAATTTCGTCTGCGCTGCGGTTGTCGTAATCGGGCAGGGCAGCACAGCGTAGCGCAATTTCATTGAGGCGATCAGCTAAGGGGCGCGGCTGCGGAGCGGTTTTGCTGGCCTTAAGTTTAGCCAAAGTCTGTTGAAGCGCCATTTTGACTGCATCGGTTAGACTTTGGCCGGTTAGTTCTGCCAGCTCTTGCGCCATCTGGTTGGCTTGGGGATCTTGGATGTTCATGCTCACGAAAGCCCCAATAAATTGATAGCGCTATTTTACTCTTCTCAATGGTGCAGCATCCAGATGGCCAGATGGCTACCGCCCCAAACGGCTCAGCAGCTTTCCTGCTTTACGCCTAAGGGTTTTTATTCGAGATGGGGCGACAGTGGGCACTTCTGCTGGGCGGCTGTCGGGGTCGCGCAGATAGCGGTAGTGAGCCCAAATATCCCAGTAGGGGCAGCCGGGTTGAATGCGGTAGCCAGCCCAGTGCAGATAGTCGAGGGGTTTGTTCACGTTGGGATCACGCAGCGTCATGCCCTCTTGAACAAAGTGGGGGCTGCCCGCCCAGTTGCCGGGGCCGCCGCCGGGCTGGCGCACTAGGTTAAACCGCCGCGCCACCCGCTTGAGAATCAGGTAGTTGATGATCGGCTGATCAGAGGTTTTTTCGGAGAAGTCGAAATAGTCGGGGTGGGCGGCACATTCGGCAAAGGTGTCGTACAGGTCTTGCTCGCTGACCAGCCCCTTCTTAGAACCCCAGAAGCCGCAGTTAAACATATCCTCTAGCTCGGCGGGGGTAAAAACACCCTGCTCAACAATAGCGGGGGCAAACACGTTGCGAATGCCGCCCCGGTGCTGGTAGTCGTAGCTGATGAAGTCGTGGTCGTCGAGGGCGTCGAGAACTTTGGCGATCGCGCTAAACACCACCACATCGGTATCGATGTAGAGGAAGCGATCGAAGGGGCCAAACCAGCAGGCCTGCTTGCGAAACTGGTTGGGGCGGGCAAAGAACCCCTCGCCAAAAATGCCGTGCAGATTTTCTGACAACCGCTGAATGAACGCCAGATCGGGGTAGACCTCAACCCCGTAGTCGCGGCCTAGCACCTCGGCCACCTGGTGGTAGTCGTCGTTGTAGGGAATCAGCATCACCGGGATGCTGGGGTCGTGGGCGCGAATGCTGTTGAGGCAGGCGATCGCGTGGTCGAGCACCTTGTCGTTGGCTGTAATGTAAATGCCGCGCGTGGTCATAGCAATCCTTAAGGGAGCAACTGGGCCAGGGGTTTTAGGTACCGTCGCCAGCCTTGGGGCTTGGCTGTCACTAGTTTGCCCGCCAGCGTTGGGCGATTCTCAGAATCGTGCAGATAGCGGTAGTGCAAGAACACATCGCGATAGGGCAGGTTAACGTTCTCACCGTTGCACAGTCGGGCAAATAGCTGTGATGACAGGCCGATGTAGTGCAGATACAGCAGCGGCACGCCCTTGTCATAGACGCGGTGATTCTCAATGGTGAAGTGGCTGGAGGTGACAGAATTGCCGGTGCGTTCCTCTGCTGGCAGGGTCAGCGCCAGGTTGCAGGAATTGACGCCGCAGCGCATCACCAGGTAGTTGAGAATGGTCTGATCGGGAGCCATAGGGTATAACACCGCTGCTTCCCCAGCCGTCAGCCAATCCAGAATGTTTTGACCCTGATTAGGATCAAACAGTCCTCGGCGACTGGCGTAGAACCCGGAGCAAAACGCCTGCCGCTGCACCTGCTCCGCCGAGAACAGCTTTTCCATCCACGGCAAATCTACGTCGTACACGTGGCTGAGGTCTTTGTGCTGAAAGTCGTAGGTGACCCAGTCGTATTCATCCAACGCGTTGAATACTGGGGCTGGATCGCTGAGCAGCAGCGTATCGGCATCCATATAAATGAAGCGATCGAAGGGGCCGTCAAAGGCGCAGAATCGGCGGTGGGTGCCCATGCGGTGGACGCCTGCGCTACCGATCGCATCCCACTGTTGCCGAGCGGTGGGATGGGTGGCCCAGATTTTCTCCACCCAGGCATCCCATCGCTGGATGGAATCGGTGTCGTCGTAGAGGGTGAGGTGGGGGCGATCGCGCACCAGTTCCCGCAGCCGATCCACCCGATCGTCGTAGGGGTAAATGCAGACGGGCATTCCGGGGGCGAAGATTTCGATGCTGTTGATTAAAGCGACGATTTGGTCATAGACGCGATCGTTGCCGAGGGTACAAATGCCGTCCATTCAAGTTACCTCAATGGTGGGCACTGCCCACCCTACTTTCTTTGCCCCAACCTACAATTCAAAATTCAAAACTCTTCCTCACTCCCCTATCCCCCACTCCCTACCCACTCCGACAGCCAGTTCATCAAGTTCAGCTTGTGGAGAATCACCTGGCGGGCTTCGGCGATCGCATCCCTCGCCTCTAGCCAAGCATCGGGGCTGGCCGTCACCTCGCGGATGTACTCGATGCCTTTTTCATCCAGGCTGGGCAGGCGCAAAAAACTGCCGGGGGGCAGCAGTTTATCCGCTGCGCCGCCGCCGTAGTAGATGGGTAGACACCAGGAGAGCAGCGCATCCCAGAGCTTTTCGCTGGCGTACCAGTCGTTGTCAGCAAAGTTTTCGACCGCCAGATTGTAGGTGTAGGGAGCCATGCCCGACCACTTGTTGCTAAGTTCTCCCGCCGTACGGGTGCCGGGGGGCAGGCCGCGTCCGTAAACCTCGACCGGCACGCCGCTCTCCTGAAGCTGCTGCAAAAAGGCGAGGCGCTGGCGGTGGCTCTCGGTGCGGTTGATGCCCGAGGTAATCCAGCTACAGGGGCTGTGCTTTTCGGGGGGCTGTGCTTCATTTAGCTCGCGGAAGGAGACATTCACATACCAAATAGCGGGCATGTAGGCAGGAGTTGGGGCCAAGTCGTCGGGGCCAGAGACATAGCCGCAGTAGTCGCAGGCGTAGGCGTAGTTGAGCAGGTTTTGCGATCGCACCTCCGGCAACGGCGGCTCGCGCAGCAAAAAAGCAGTGCGTTCCTTCGGCACCTGGTTAAACTGCGGCGGTAGCTGACTAAGGCCACTTACAGGAGCGGCAGACTTGGCAAAGGGCAAGGCGCTGAGCAACCGCTGCGATCTGGACTGGGGTTTGGGAGCCAGTCGCTCGTGAAAGTTGAACTGATACAGCAGCAGATAGTCTAGATTTGGGTGCTGCGATTGTAGCTGCATGTTGCCCCACACCCCAAAGGGTTCGGGCGTCTGCTTCCATAGCCAGTCGCACTGAGTAAGGCCGCCGTAGCTCGATAGCATACCGATGATGGGGCGGGTCATGGGTTTTCTCCCGACAGTTGGGGGTGGTATCGGGCTTCTACATGGGACAAAATTTTCTCAATGCGGGCTTCCCAAGAATAGGGTTGAAGGGCAGCTATGTTCGGAGCGAAACCCTCAGCCGGGCGGAGATAATCGGCGAGCATCTGCCTCAGGCTATGCGCAAACGCTAAGGGCTGGTTGGGGTCGCACCAGGCGGCAATCTGGTCGGTCAGAGGCCAGTTTTCCAGCGATGGAATGCGGGTGGCCACGACCGGAGTACCCGAGGCCAAATAGTCAAACAGTTTGAGGGGTGAGGTAAAGGTGGCAGCCTGGCCGAGCTGGTGAGGATGGGCCAGAGCATCGGCGGCTTGCAGCAGGTGGGCCAGGTCTTGCTGGCCTAAAAATCCCAGCACGTCCACATTCATTAGATCTAGGTTGGCGATGCGATCGCGGTAGTGCTGCTGCTGCTCAGCGGGGCCACCGGCCAGGGCAAACTTCACCTGGGGAAACTGGGGGGCGATTTCTAGCAGTAAATCGACGCCTTTGAATTCGTGCAGCGCTCCGGCGTAGACGACGAGCTGAGTGAAGGGCGGGGTGAGGAGGCGATCGCGCCACCCCTGCGCCGCCGCTGGATGCCGCGCCAAAAACTGCGAGTTAAATCCGTTAGGTACCGTAACCACCTTTTTCTCGGGCACACCGTTGCGAATAATGCTCTCCTTCACCGTGTCGATGACGGTGACTACCACCTGCAAGAGGGGATGGGTTGCCATCTCAGGCTCGAAGAGTTTTTCGAGGTGATGGTGGCACTCAAACACTACGGGCACCCCGTACTTCAGGGCGGCCTTAGCAAAGTTCCAGTCGCGGGTGTGGACGAGGGCGGTGCGGGCGGCCAGGTGCCGAGGCCAGTAGTATTTGCAGGCGACGGTGCTGGCGTTGGTGAGCTTGTGCTTGACCCGGTCGATGGGCCAGGGCATGGCTAAGGGAAGCAGTCCTAGCGAATTTAGCGCCCCAGTTTGAAGGTTGAAAAATCGGGCGAATGCGTCATCCACCGGCTGGGACTGCGGGTTGACCCAGCGCCAGGGTTGCCAGGCCGTTGCGCTGCGATCGACAAAGGCGAGCTGGGTGGAGTAGCCCAGGTTGGCGGCGGCGTTGGCGCACTGCACGGTTTGAATCAGGTGGGCCGCTGGCTGGGGTAGCGTGTCGCGGATGAAAAAGAGGTAGGGGCGGAGCATGGAGTAAGGGAGTGGGGGAGTAGGGGAGTAAGGGAGTGGGGGCTTAATTTTGAATTTTGAATTTTGAATTTGATAGGGCGTTAGGGATAGCTAACAGCGATGGGGCTCGGGGTGGTTGGTCGGCGACGGCGGACTGTTTCTCGACGGCTTCGAGGGTGGGAAGGAGGTTGAGGGCGGCGCGGTAGGCTTCTTGAATCAGTTCTTCGGTTTCGGGGCCGTCTTCGACCAGGCCGTCGGCGAGTAGCTGGAGGGAGCCGAGAACGACGTTAAGGCCCGATCGCAGGTCGTAGGAGGCGGTGCCGGTGATGGTAGGGGGGATGGGGCAGGAGCCGGTTTCTTGGGCGAATTGCACGGTATAGAGGTAGGTGTAGCGGCCCTGGTGTTGCAGCAGTTCTTCGTGGGTGCCGAGTTCGACCACGCGGCCCTGGTCAAGCACGGCGATTTGGTGGGCTTTGCGAATGGTGGAGAGGCGGTGGGCAATCACCAGGGTGGTGCGATCGCGGCTCAGATCCTCCAGCGCTGCCTGCACTAGCTGCTCTGAAACGGTATCAAGGGCGCTTGTAGCTTCGTCGAGAATGAGAATGGGCGGGTTTTGCAGTAGGGCGCGGGCAATGGCGATGCGCTGCCGCTGACCCCCCGAGAGCATGACGCCGCGATCGCCCACGACGGTGTCAAAACCCTGGGGCAACTGGCTGATAAATTCGTAGGCGTTGGCCCGCTGGGCCGCCTGCACCACCTCAGCGTCGGTGGCTGCGGGCTGGGCGTAGGCGATGTTGTCGCGCACAGTGGCGTTAAACAAAAATGTGTCTTGGCTAACAATGCCCATGGCTCGGCGCAGGCTGCCCAGGTCAAACTCGCGCAGATCGACCCCATCGATGGCGATGCGGCCCGCTACCGGGTCGTAAAAGCGGGGCAGCAGATCGGCCAGGGTAGACTTGCCTGCGCCCGAGGCCCCCACCAGGGCCAGGGTGGTGCCCTTGGGCAGCGAGAGAGTGATCTCGTGCAGCGACCAGTCTTTCGCGGTGGGATATTTAAAGGCAATGCCTTCGAAGGTAATGCCCTGGCTAAGGGTGGTGAGGGGGCGGCTGCCCTGGGCCATGAAGGGTTTATTGTCGCAGCGCAAAAAGTCATAGACCAGGTCAACACTGGCGGCGCTGTTGGCCAACTGGCTGCGGGCCGAGTTGAGCTGCCCCACAAACTGAACCACCCGCGACAGCACAAACAAAAAGGTCAGCAGCAGGGTGGCTGAGGCCGCCGAGCCGCTGCCCAACCAAAACTGGCTGATTAAAATAATCGCCACCAGGGCCAAAATGCTGAGAATTTCGTTCAGCGGGCCAATGATGGCGGCGTTCATCTGCGATCGCAGGGCTGCCTGTTCGCGCCGCTCGATCAGGGCTTCTACTTGGGCAAACTCGGCGGCCTCGTTGGCGGTGGCTTTCACCAGGCGCATGCCGTTGAGCATTTCTAAGGTGCGTACCGAATAGTCTTTAGAGGCCTCCGCCAGGGTCTTGCCATACTCGCGGGCACGGGCAATCACGTAGCGGTTAAGCAGCAGCACCCCAGCCATCAGCACCACCGCCGCCAGGGTCAGCGACCCTGAGATCGACAGCAACACCACCCCAAAAAACAAAATATTCAGAGATGCCCGCAGCAGGTTGATCACCGCGTTGATCGAGGTTACCGCCCGGCCAATTTGGTCATTAAGCCGCTGAATGATATCCCCGGTGCGCATGGTGTTGTGGTAGTCGATATCGACCCTGAGCAGCAGGTCGAGCCCGTCTCGACGCAAGTCGCAGGTGAGGCGGCGGCTGAGCCCCTCGCTGGTGACGCTGCTCAGGTAGTTAGCCAGGTTTTTGAGCAAAATGGTCAGCACAATAAAGCTCAGCATGAGCACCGCTCGCCCCGGCCCAGGGATGCCCAAAATGGGTTCCAGCAGTCGCTCTAGCAGGGGGGGAAGGGCGATCGCCTCAGCACTACTGGCCCCGGTGCCTAACAGCTCAAATACCGCTGGCACAATCAGTGTCGTGCCCACCCCGTTAAACACCGCCCCCGAAAAGCCCAGCCCAATGGCGGCCAGAATGCGCCAGGGGTAGCGTTTTGCGTAGTTGAAGAGCAGCTTTTGGGCGGACATGGGGAGTGGGTGTGTAGGGAGTAATGGGTAGGGGGTGTGTGGGGTGGGTTGGCGGTCAGGGTGGGTTGGTATGCCCCAGAATATTGCTCTGCCGATGCACCTTGGCGACAATGGTCTGCTGAATGGCCTGGTGCAGGCCTGCGCCCATAGCGGCCATGCTGTAGTGGGTGAGGGTGCGATCGCGCGCCCGCTTCCCCAGCTCAAGGGCCTGGTCATAGTTGGCAAAAATCGCCGTGATCTGCGCGGCTAGCTGCGCCGGTTGATCCGCATCCACCAAATAGCCGCAGTCGTTGAGAATGGCGGGGATATCGCCCACCCGCGTCGCCAAAATCGGCTTGGCCATCGCCATGCCATCCGTCAGCTTCAGCGGAAACTGGGCCTGGGCGGCGGGGGTTTGGCGCTGGGGCACCACCACCACATGGGCGGCGGCAATAACCTTGGGCATGTCGGCGTAGGGCTGCTTGCCCAGGTGAATAATATGCTGGGGCCAGCGATCGACTAGGGTGCGATCGTAGTCGTCGTAGGGGCTACCGCCGACGAGCACCAGCTTGAGGTCGGGCTGGTTGAGCCGATCCATTGCGGCCAAAATATCCTCCACGCCTTTGTAGGGGCGGGGTGCGCCAGGGAACATCAGCACCCGATAGTCGCTGAGACCGTAGGCGGTACGGCTGGCTGCCGCATCGTAGCGATCGGGGTTAAACAGCTCAATATCTTTGCCGTTAGGGATCATCACCCCGCCAAAGCGCCGCTGCAAAAAGTCATTGTGGGTGGTGACTAGATCCGCGCTAGCCACCAGTCGTTCTATCCACTGTAAATAGAGCGGGTGATCGGGGTTGCGAAGCGCCCCGTCAGATTTCAGCAGATCTCGCGCTAGCTGTCGGGGCTGGGGACGGTAGCGGTAGACGTCGCCCCCGTGCCAGCTCAGTTCCCAGTCGTCAATGTCGAGGAGAACTGGGCAACGGTGCCGCGATCGCGAGAACTGGCGATGCAACAGAGCCAGGCCAAAGCTGCTGGGCTTGGGCTTGTAGGCATAGAGGATGTCACCGCTGAGGTGGCGAAAAAGCCTGCCCACGTCCCCCGGCCCAGGGGTCGGCGTCTTCAGAAAAATAGTGTGGACGGGAATGGCGATCGCGGGCAGTACCCGATCTGCCCCGCCTACTAGCGACATTCCAGAAACGGGAGCTGCCTCGGCATGGGTCGCCCTTCCGGCATCGTTCTCCGCCGAAAATCCTACAATCTCTACCGGGTAGCCCATGCTTTGCAGCGCCTGCCCCAGCAAAAATGGCCGCACTGCGCCGCCCCAGCGCCCAGCGCCTCGACTCGATAAATCACTGACTAAAATCGAAATCCTAGGTCGTGTCCCCAAACCATGAATAGGGGACTCAGCAGCGCTGAACTGGGAGCGGTGGTCGAGCATGGGTCTCAGGAGCCAAACGGGGGCCAGCGGCTAGGGGAGATCTACCTAGAACGGAAACGCACCCCTATAGCTTGCCCACCTTCAGCGCTGACCTTAAGGTAGGGGCTGCAACCCGCCCCGCTTTGTGGCTACGCGGCTACCTCTCGCTGTCACATTTTCCGATCGCGCTGCAAAAGGCGAAGATGACGGCGAGCGATCGCCATAGCCAGGCACAGTCTGGCTCAACCAATGTCCTCATTGACCGGGAAGCGGTTCATGAGGTCTTTGGCCTCGCGGGCGTTGCTGCGCAGGGTTTCGCTGATGTAGGGCACGTGGGGTATTTGCGACAGCACATCCAGGGTGCGGCGCAGAATGCGCACGATGTCGCCTTCGTCGAGGCTGGTATTTTCGCACAGTGTTACCCAGTCAACCCCGTTGGCCCACTGCTCGACTAGGCCCACCAGGTCGTACTCCAGCCAAATGGGAGCGGTAATGT
This sequence comes from Phormidium tenue FACHB-1052, assembly GCF_014696675.1. Taxonomy (GTDB): domain Bacteria; phylum Cyanobacteriota; class Cyanobacteriia; order Phormidesmidales; family Phormidesmidaceae; genus Nodosilinea; species Nodosilinea tenuis_A. The sequence continues at coordinate 218,428 of NZ_JACJQN010000001.1, read as the reverse complement.
GGCGGCGGTGCTGCTGCTGATAGAGCTGTCGGCGCAAGTTGTGCAAGCCGCCCAGGGCTTCTTCTACCGTGCCGGAGAGTTTGTAGCGGCACCAGCTATCAGGCCGCGAATTTTCGGTGACCAGGGCGGCAAAGGCGGCGGCGAGCTGAGCGGTATTGAGGTGGTCAAACTCGCCCGACTCTAGGGCCAGGGCCAGCCACAGCTCGTTGTCGCCGCGAATGGCGGCAGCCATTTCGCCCAGCTCGGTGGGGCGGTTGTCTGCGAGGCCACCAAAGTGCTTGAGCACCTCCATGATGTGGAGAAATTCTTGCCAGTAGCGACCGGTGTATTGGGAGAGTTTTTGCTGGCGATCGCGCCATTCATCCTCTAGCTCGCGCAGCCGCCGCTGCCGTTTGAGCAAGCCCTTGGCGTTTTCCCACTGGCTGGCGGGGTGGATGGCCAGGGTGTGCTCGACCTCGCGCATGCGATCGAGTTGGTCTTGCACCTCGGGGGCCAGCATTTCGAGGGTGGGGGGCATGGCCATGGTGGCGGCGATCGCAGCGGTGTAGTCATCACCTCGGCGGCGCTGGCCCGGCGTGGGGGGCAGATCGGTGGGTGGAGCCAGGGTATCGACCGACTGCAAGCGAGGAATATCGGCGTGCAGGCCGACCACATCGGCGGCGGTGACCACATACCACTGGTTGGCTTTGGTGAGACACACCAGGTAGGGAAACTGCCCCGAGCCCTGCACCTTAGTAACCAGCACGGCGGCCACCGGCTCACCCACAGGAATGTGCTTGCCCTTGAGGGAGAGGAGCGTACCGGCGATCGCAAAGGGCACCATCTTGCCCACATCGTCGGCCAGCACCTGCGCTGCCTGCTGCTGGAGGGTCTTGAGCAGTCGCCGTTCTTCTTTGAGGCGCTCTTTGAGTTTGGCGTACTCGGCCAGCAAGCCTTCGTCAAAGGCGGCGAGCTGGGCTCGCTGGTGGGCGATCGCTCCCTCCAGTCGGTCAATTTCCTGCTGCTGGGGCACCAGATGCAGGGTAGCCAGATATTGGCCAAAGCTGCGCTCGATCAGGTCTTTTGCCTCATCCAGCGAGTGGGTTTGCAGCAGGTTGAGCACCATGCCGTAGCCGGGGGTAAATTGGCTGACCAGCGGGTCGGCCCCCGAAGTGGCCAGGTGTACGGCCTCTCGCGATCCTTCAAAGGGGCTTTCGACGGTGACTACATGGCCCTGGAGATCCATACCGCGCCGTCCAGCTCGCCCCGCCATCTGCAAAAATTCTGAGGAGGTGAGCAGGCGGTGGCCGCTGTCGGTGCGCTTCGAGAGGCTGGCGATCACCGTGGTGCGGGCAGGCATGTTGATGCCTGCGGCCAGGGTTTCGGTGGCAAACACCACTTTGATCAGCCCGGCCTGAAACAGTTCTTCGACCAATCCTTTCCACAGGGGCAAAATGCCCGCGTGGTGGGCGGCAATGCCCCGATATAGCGGCCCCACCTGGCCCGCCCGCCCGGCATCGGGGTTGTGGGCTAGAAAGGTGTCAATGCGGAGCTTGAGTTCCTGCGCTTCCTCATCCGTGACTAGCGACAGGTGGCTGACCTCATCCACCGATTTGTCGCAGCCCCGGCGACTAAAAATAAAGTAGATGGCGGGCAGCATATCTCGCTCTTGTAGCTGACCCATGACAAAGGGCAGGCTCACCCGCCCGCCGCCGCGCCGACCGGGCTGGCGCTGGGGAGCCCGCTGTTTTTTGAGCTGGGGGTTGATCGCCTTTTGGGACGCATCTAGCAACGGTACCAGCCGCTTGCCGGTGCAGTAGTGAAACTGTAGGGGTACTGGGCGAAAGTCAGAGTAAATTAGCTCGGTGGGGCCGTGGACTTTTTGTAGCCAGTCGGTGAGCTGGCCAGAGTTTTCGACCGTGGCAGAGAGGGCCAAGAGCTGAATTTCGGGCGGGCAGTAGATGATTGACTCTTCCCAGACGGTGCCGCGCTGGCGATCGTTCATGTAGTGGCATTCGTCGAGCACGACGGCCTCGACCTGTTGCAGGGTGGTACCCGTTTCGCCAATGCGGGTGCCGTAGAGCATGTTGCGAAAGATTTCGGTGGTCATCACCACGATGGGGGCGTCGCGATTGATCGAGAGATCGCCCGTCAGTAAACCGACATTTTCATAGCCAAACTGGTCGCGAAAATCGCGCAGCTTTTGGTTAGAGAGTGCTTTCAGCGGGGTGGTATAAAACACCCGCTTGCCGTGGGCCATGGCCCGGTAGATGGCATATTCACCAATTAATGTTTTGCCTGAGCCAGTGGGGGCGCACACCACCACAGACTTATCGGCATCGAGCGCTGCCGCCGCCTGATGTTGAAAATCGTCGAGGGGAAAGGGAAATAATTGGGCGAGGTCTAGCACGCGGTTGGCATCTATGGTAAGGGCGTCACTATTCTAGTGTGCCAAGAGATTGGCAAAACGGATTGTTATGTCGGCTTAAACTTAGCGGCTTTCTAGGCAAAAAATGGCGCAATTTTTGGAGCTATTCCCAATACATTAAAGTCAGATTGGTCAATGTTTAAGCTGTAACGAGGGGTGCCCAGACGATGCTTTTAATGTTCTCAGACTCATCGCTTGGGGCCTGGGTCTGTATCTGTAACCCCGATTTTTTCTGACGGCGATCGCCCTCTGGACGGTCTTTTACCGTTGCTAGTCCCAGCCTCTAACGACGGCGAAACCTTACAGAACCTTTACCCAAACTCCCTGCCCTACCCCAAAAATTGGCAGGCTTTTGCCCCAAAACGGCTGAAAATCAAATTAGTCAAACGAGCCTGTTTGACTCAACCCGTTACCGAGGAGGAGTGATGATGAAACTGAATGTAGTCCTAGTGTCTGCGGCGGCGGTAGGCGCTGTGGCCTTCCCAGCCCAGGCTCAGCAAGTTCCCGATTACTACGTGGGCGCAGGTGTGCGTGCCGGGTTCAACGACAGTACCTCGTTTGTCATCGACTCTAAGGCCAAAATTACTGAGCTAGGCCGTCGCACCACCCTCTCGGTGCGTCCCTCCCTGGTCTTTGACAGCAGCACCGAACTGCGGCTGCCCATCTCCGTAGACTACGCCCTCGACCAGGCACTTTACCCCTACGCCGGAGCTGGAGTCGCCTACAACGCCGACGGTCGCTCCGCCATTGACCCAATGATTACCGCTGGGCTCGACTGGGGCATCACCCGCAGTGTGGTTGTCGACATCAACGGCAGCGTCCTGTTTAAGCCTGGCGATACCGATACTGAGATCACGGCCACGGTTAACTATGCCTTTTAAGGATCGCGAGTAGGGGTGCAAGGTATAGGGCTTAAGGTGCAGGGCCGAACCTTGCACCCTATACCTGAAACCCTACACCTTGCCTACCCCGCTTAACTGACCGCCATCTCTGGCTCGGCGGCTTTGCGGTGCCCATCGGAACTGCCTAGCTGAATCAGCTCGACTTTGTAGCCGTCGGGGTCTTGCACAAAGGCGATCACGGTCGAGCCGTGCTTCATGGGGCCGGGCTCGCGCACTACTTGGCCGCCCTGGGCTTTGATGCGATCGCAGGTCCCGTAGATATCGTCTACGCCCAAAGCAATGTGGCCATAGGCGGTGCCCAAATCGTAGGACTCTACGCCCCAGTTGTAGGTCAGCTCTAGCACGGTGTTGTCAGTCTCGTCGCCGTAGCCCACAAAGGCTAGGGTAAACTCGCCGCTAGGGTAATCTTTTTTGCGCAGCAGCTGCATACCCAGCACATCGCAGTAAAACTTGAGAGAACGATCCAAGTCGCCGACCCGCAGCATGGTGTGTAGTAGTCGCATGGTGAGTTCGCTGTCGTAATTGATCTTTATCATTATGACCACGTCACCCATTGGCGTGGTGGCTACTCCTCGGGTGCAGGTTTAGCCCGCAGGTTGCCTAGGGCTTGGGATAGCTCCATCGGAAACAAAATCACCGTATTCGACGGACTAGCCCCTAGGCTATCAATGCTTTGCAGGGTGCGTAGCTCAAGGGCGATGGGGTTGGCCTCCATAATTTGGGCGGCGGCGGCTAGACTTTGGGCAGCGAGGCGATCGCCATCCGCTTTCGTAATCGTCGCCCGCTTTTCTCGCTCCGCCGAAGCCTGGCGCGACATCATCCGCTTTAGATCCTCCGGCAGCTCAATGTCTTGCAGCCGAATCGAGTCGATGTGCATGCCCCACTCCTGTACCTGGGCCTCCACGATCGCCCCAATCTGAGTCTGAATCTGATCTCGCTCCGACAGCAGATCATCGAGCGAAAGGCCACCCACCACATCCCGCAGCGCCGCCTGGGCATACTGCGACACCGCAAAGCGAAAGTCCTGAATCGAAATCACCGCTTTTTGAGCATCGTTCACCTGAAAAAACAGGGCGCTGTCAATTTCGGCAGGCACGTTGTCGCGGGTAATTACCTTCTGGCGCGGAATGTTGATCACCAGGGTGCGGGTGTCGATAAACTGCACCGACTCCAGGATCGGCACCACGTATAGCAACCCTGGCCCCCGCACGTCCTGAATTTTGCCTAGCTGTAAAATGACGCCCCGCTCCCACTGGGCAGCGACCCGCACTCCGCTTACCACCACATTCCACAGCACCGCGACAATAGCTCCAGCGGTCAGCCCCACTGTGCGCTGGCGCACGGGTAGCCCAAAGAAGAGCAGGGCAAACAACACCGTCATGGGCACCAAAAACAGTACTTGACGCACCCCTCGCCCCAGGGAAACGTGGCCTTCGGTCGGTTTGGCATAGACCCGGGTGGGGCCGTCAATAGAAGAGTCGCTCATGGCATTCCGGCTGGAGGATGATGACCAGACTAGCCAAAGGGCAGAGGAACGTCATGGTTGCATCACGATTTTGGTGGCAACCGTAATATTTGGTTATGGCACTTTCTCCCATACCTGGCCTACTGTCCCCGTTCTGTGTGGCATTTCATCGGGCAAGGTGTCGCTGGCATTGGGGCACTGCTATGGATTAAATCAACCCAGGACATTAGCCCTTTAACGTGACCAGCCTAGGTCAACGCCGCCGTTCGGAGGCTACGAGCAGGCTAGCGGTACAGTCTAGTTCCCCGGCACAGACCGGCTCCGGGAACGAAAAATGCTCCAGCACCTGCGGGTGAATTTCGCCAAATTCTCCTACCGGCTGTCCCTGAATCACCACCGTAGCTGCTCGTCCCGGAATGTAATAGGAAGCCTCGCAGACAGTCAGTTCATAGCTCAGCCCTAGGGCTTTAAGCATGGTCTGCATGTAGGCTTTGGCGGTAGTAAACGAGGCGCGAGCATCTAGGCTGGCAAAGCTCCAGTGCTGGCTTTCGTCAGGGACATCTGCCGCATTGAACCGCAGCACTTCCCCGGTTTCATAGATATTGATAGGTTTGGGCGCGTTAATGTTGCGAGCCAGAATATCTAGCAGCCCCGCTTGCAGGGTGGTGCGAGTGGCGCTAAACGTGCGGCTTTTGGCATTGCCGGTCTGCACATAGGTCGCCCCAAACAGATCGAGAATTTCGGGATCGGTGAGCACAAAACTCTTCACTTCCATCAATCCCATGCGTTGAGCCAGATCACCCACCTTAAACATGGCCTGGCGCAGGGCATCGGCTTCCCCTAAATGAAATTTGACGGCTAAGGGTTCGGCCTGGAGCGTGCCGATGCCGATCGCCACTAGTAAATCCCCCGCTAGATCAACCTGGCTAAAGATGTCGGTGCGATAGGTAGGCACATGCACCACATCGGTACCGCTCACCTCCAGATCCATGCGGGAGAGCACTTGACCCAGGCCGCTCTTAGGAATAGCGGTGCCCATAATTTCGTTGAGATACTTGGCCGAAAACTGCACGGGATAGCGGGCCAGGCTTGGGGTGGTGAGCATGCCCTGGGGAGTGGCAATCTCCACAGTTTGCACCTCAGCTCCGGTGTCTAAAAAGTTGTGGGTCAGAATGTTGGCCGTCTCTAACACCGTTTGGGCCAGAATGCCAGTGACGTCAATGAATAAATTGCGGGTGTTGGCGTCCACTTCTCCTACCCCCGCTGCGTTGATGATTGGCGGCATGGAAAGTACAGTGCCGCTGGCATCGCGCAGCACTAGGGCATAGTCATCTCCCGGTAGGGTATGGCCATAGGTCCTACCCGCCGGGTGCTCGCGCAGAATCTGCCGGGCCGTCATGGGTTGGGTGCTGTGTAGGGGCACAAGGGTCAATTCATCGAGGGATTCTGCGGTGTAGGTCAAATCGCCGCTAATTTTGTCGAGGTCGTAGACGCCGATCGCAATTTTCTTGCGTTGGCGACCAAAGGTTTGGGTCACCTTCTCCTGAAACTGCACCAGCACCTCTAACCCGCCGCCTTGCAAGTCAGCCCCCCGCACGACCAAGGCGGCAATGTGGGGTCGCAGGGGCAACACCTCAGGTTGGACGGTGACCCGGCGACCCGAGGCGAGTAGCTGCTCGGGGACAGTGCGGGGTAGACCGTTATAGATGTTGATGGCGCGGGTAAACCCTTCTGCCGCTAGCAGATCGGGCCGCTCGGCGGTGACTTCGACCTCTAGGGTTTGGTCGCCCAAGGTGGCATCTAGTCCGTAGTCAAAGGCCTGCTGGGCTAGCTGCTGAGGGGCGGTGGGGGTCAGCCGTTGCAGGTAGGTGAGGGGAAAAGTGACGGTGGGCATGGGGAAGATGGGGAGATGAGTGAGTTGATCCTCCCATAGGTCATGGGGAGTTAGGTACAGATGGGCGCAAAAAGCACCCCGCCCATAGGCTTCTTAAGGAAGGCTACAGGCGGGGTGGTTGACGAGGCTAAGTTAGACTCGTTGCTGGTCTTGGAAGACCAAACTTTAAGAATTCACAACTGAACTACTTAAAGCAGCTAGTGCTGTCCTGAAGCAAACTATGCCAGGTTGCTGGTAGCTAGCTCTTGGTCGCGGGTGCCGCTCGATTCGAAGGATTCGCCGTCCAGGAAGGAGCGCAGCATCCAAGCCATTTCTTCGTGCGCTTCCATCAGGCCGGTCAGAAAGTCTGAGGTGCCCTCGTCATGGAACTCTTCGGAGGTTTGGTCAACAAACCCGCGCAGGTTGCGAATGATTTGCTCATGGTCAACAACCAGTCGCTTGACCATTTCTTGGGCAGAGGGCAGATCGCCAGGATGCTCTTTCAGAGAAGCATTCTTGAGGAACCCTTCAGCAGTGCCCAGGGGGTAGCCGTTGAGCTGGCGCACCCGCTCAGCTACGGAGTCAATGCTAATGGTGAGGGCTTCGTAATGCTCTTTCCACAGTTCGTGAAGGGTGCGGAATTGAGGGCCAACTACGTCCCAGTGGTACTTTTTGGTTTTGATTAACAGCAGATAGGCGTCGGCCAGAACCTTGTTGAGAATATCGGTTACGCCCTGGCGCTCTTGTTCGGAAAGGCCAATGTTGATGCTCATAGTTATGTCTCTTCGGAGTCCGTTCCCCTTCATCTAACCGCAGCAGCCCAATAGTCCCATCTGCCTAATGTGGGACATTGTGCTTTGAGAGTCCCTAACCTGAGGATGTTTTAGAGCAATAACTCCCTCGCAAGTTAGATGTGGGAGGCTACTGCCGCCCCTAGTTTGAAGACTGAACGAATGCTGTCTAAAAATAAGTTTGATATGGCTAGTTCATCCCCGCTGATCGGAGTAATTTTAGTCGATTGCGCCAAGGCGAATGCCAAAGAAGGGCTGGCGATCGCCACCGAACGCTGCGGCTATGGCGATGACACCGCCCAATTTCAAGAGGCGCTCAAGTCAGCCTGTGGCGACATGAATATCGCGATCGATGGCCTCTCAGACCTAGTGGATGACAAACCTACGGTGCTAACGCCAGAACTCGGTGAAGTTGTTGCGCCTGATAGCCCCAGCGAACTGTAGCGGTTTCACGGTGCGGCTTTAAGTCAACGCTAGGCTTTTTTAGACTTGGTTCGCTGCGATGACCCTTTTGGGGTAGTCTTGGGCGATCGCGCCGCCTTTGCCTTCTGTAGGTTCATCCCCGGATGGTGCAGGGCTAAGCTCTGGTGTAGCCCCTCTACTGTGAGCACTGGGGGGTCAGCCTGCTGGGCCAAAGCGACCGCAGTTTGGGCCAGCGTAACAATTTCACCGCCGGTTAGCGGTAGCTGCTGAGCAATCTGAGGCCACCGCAGGGTGCGTTCTTTTTTTACCCCCCTAGGAATTGCCCGCTTCCACAGCAGCTCGCGGGCGGCGGCATCGGGTCGGGGAAACTCGATTACCCCGGTCATGGCCTGTCGCCAGGAGGGCTTGATGCTTTGCAGGTAGGGGCTAGCCAGAAGCGTCAAGCCCGGCTGGCGGCGGCGCTGGATTCCCCAGGACTGCACCAGAGCTGCTGCGATGGTGGGGGTGCGGCCAAACCAGTGGGGCGCATTTTTGAGCAGCAGCACGCAGGGCGGCAGGTGGGCCAGGTCTTCGAGTTCGGGAATGTTGCCCTCTTCGTCGGGGGCGATCGCCGCTAGGTCAACCATCACTAGCAGCAGCTCTAGCTCGGCGGCGAGCACCTTGGCGGCGAGGGTCTTGCCGGTGCCATTGGGGCCAGCTAGCAGCACCATGGTGCCGTCGGTGGCGCGAGCGGTGGCGGCTACAGTTCTGAGCTGCGCTAGCTGAGGGTCGGGCAGCACCAGGCTATTCCAGCTTTCGGCGGGAACTTCTGAAGCTTCCTCTGCTTCTAGTGCCGGAGCCGTGGCCCAGGCATCGAGGGTAGCGGGGTCGGGTTCTTCAGAGAGCAGATAGGTGGTGAGATCTTCGGTCAGGCGCAGATGGCGGCTGAGCAAGGTAGTGTCGTCGGCGTTGAGCCACTCCACCAGGCCCAGATTTGACAGACGACTGTTGGGGGCAATTAGGGGGCGCGATCGCCGCCATTCCTGGTCATTTCTGCACAGCAGCCGCAGGCAAAGGTCGACCGTGGGCAAATCCCAGTCAGACTCGTCGTGCTGGTAGTGCAGGTAGCTGTAGAGCCGCCCAAACCGCTGGTTGACCTCGGGGGCCAGAGCTAGCAGCAGCACGTTTTTTTCAAACATGGTGAGTTGGAGGCGATCGCGCAGCTGGGGCAGGGCCAGCACCACCCCCTGCCGCTGGCTGGCCAAAATGCGGGCCTCTAGCTGCTGGGCGTAGCTGCCGCTAGGACGCTGGGTCTTGGGTGGGCGGGCGTTGTCGTAGTTAGGCTGGCCGTTGAGGCTAATAATGCCCTTCCACCAGTGGCGGGTGACCCGGTCTTCGCCGGAGAGGGCAAAGTCGTCTAGCTCTTGCAGCTCGCGCTTTTGCCGCGAGACGGCCACCATCAGCAGGCGATCAAGCCAGGCCAGTTCGGTTTTTAAATAGGCCCAGTTGTCGGTAAACGGTGTCATTCTCTCAAAACTAGACCCCTCAGGGTTGGACATAGCCCAGCACTCGAATAAATTCCAAAGGCAGCCCGTCGGCATCGGCGAGAAAGGCCACCTCATAGACGCGATCGCCGATGATTTGCTGCTGGGGTTCCAGCAGCACCTTGGGCATCGCCGCCGCCGACTGCTCAAACCGCTGGCGCAGCTCCTCTAGCCACAGGGGCAGGCTAGAGGTCGCCTCGGTGAGATCAAAGGATAGATGATAATAGCCACTGTAGTGCTCATCGCCAAAGGCATCGGCGGCGGGGCGCGGCTCCGGCACCTGGATCAGCTCAATGCGGCCCCCCAGTCCCTCCATCCAGCAGGCCAGGGTAATGCCAGCGGTAAAGCGCTCGTGGACAGTAAACCCCAGGGCTTCGTAGAAGGCGATCGCGCGGTGAATATCCTGGGTGCGAATGGACGCGTGGTGGAGCATCGGGCGGGCGGCTCAAAAGAGCTACTCAAAGAGACGAAAATAGGGATAGCGCACCGGCACGCCGGGCTCTTTCTCAAGGCTAAAGTTGATCACCGCCCAGCGGGAATCGACCTCGGCGGGGGGGCTAAACTCTACCGGCAGGCCGTAGAGCTTGGGCGCAGTCGAGGTTTCCATCTGCCCGCGCCAGGGGTTGTTGCGCTCTAGATAGGAATTGACCAGCTCTTGATAGCGCTCGGCAATAATTACCCGCGTGGCCCGATAGCCCTGGGTATAGAGGCGATCGAGCGCCTCGTGAATCTCAAAGCGAATGCCGTCGGGGTGGGTGTGCTGGCGATACCATTCGCCCTCCCACTGACGCCAGTGCCGACCCGACTGGAGGTGCACTAGCTCCTTGGAGTCGGGGTTGGCCTCAAAGGCTCCGTGGCGGGTGCACAGATACGTGTCAGTCAGCGTCAAGGCCGGAATCGTCTGACGGCAGTGAGGGCACTGGATTTCTGGCCCATAGATGGGATACTGCAAGGCGGAGTTGACCATTGGGCTGAAACCAGACGTGTCCTCTTGAGGGCGAGAAACAGATAGGGGCATGGGCTATAGCCGTATTATACCTGTGGGAACTCGGCTGTCTCCGTAGCCGGGACATCCCATTGTCTGAAACCGCCGATTTTTTTGAGAATTTCCCTGGAGACTCCTGTGGCCTATGGCTTCCCCTAGCTCGCTCTGGCCTCGACCCGACCTGTCTCAGGCGGCGTTTGTGGCCCCCAACGCCACGGTGATGGGCCAAATTACGCTCCATGCAGGCTGCAACATCTGGTATGGGGCCGTGCTGCGCGGCGATATTGAACGCATCGAAATCGGTGCTTACAGCAACGTGCAGGACGGCGCAATTCTCCACGGTGACCCCGGCCAGCCGACGGTGCTCGAAGACTATGTCACCGTTGGCCACCGCGCCGTCATCCACAGCGCCCACATTGAGCGAGGCTGCCTGATCGGCATTGGGGCGATCGTGCTGGACGGGGTGCGGGTGGGCACCGGCAGCATTATTGGGGCCGGTGCGGTAGTGACTAAGGATGTGCCGAAGCGATCGCTCGTTATCGGCGTTCCCGGTAAAGTGGTGCGCCAAATCTCCGACCAGCAAGTCCTAGAACTGCTGGAGCACGCCCAGAAGTATCACCAACTCGCCTTGGCCCACGCCGGACGTAGCAATGATCTGGGGTTTATTTAAACGGTATCGCTATGGTGTAGTGAAGGCAGTAATTTCTATCCCCCGACCGTTAGGACAGCTATGACGTTTTGGCCCCAACTAACCCAGGACCTCACCACTCAGCCTCGCACGCCTATTCCATGGAAAGGGCGGTTGATGGCTGCTATCGTCTGCCTGCTCCTCTGGACGGGCTGGGGCCTTCCCGCCTTGGCCCAATCCACCTCGGCAGACCTTTCTCCCCAGGTGGTGCAGGAGATCTCTGACCTGCGCCAAAAAGCCTTTACCGCCTCCCAAAAGGGTCAGTTCACGGAGGCCGAAACCTACTGGAGCCAGCTGATCGACTACCTGCCCAACGAAGCCGCCCTGTGGAGCAACCGGGGCAACGTGCGGGTGAGCCAAAACAAGCTGGCTGAAGCGTTGGAGGACTACAACCAGGCGGTGGCTCTAGCCCCAGAGCAGCCCGATCCCTACCTCAACCGGGGTGCGGCGTTAGAGGGCTTGGGGCAGTGGGAGGATGCGATCGTCGACTACAGCCAAGTGCTTGCCCTTAACCCTGACGATGCCGCCGCCTACAACAACCGGGGCAACGCCCAGGCGGGCCTAGGCAAATGGGAAACGGCCTTGGCCGACTACCAAAAAGCCGTCGATCTCGACCCCAAATTTGCCTTTGCTCGGGTCAACGCTGCCCTAGCCGAATACCAGCTAGGCCATGCCGAAGAAGCCATTCGCCAGTTCCGCAGCCTCACCCGCCGCTACCCCAACTTTGCCGATGCCCGTGCTGCCCTCACTGCCGCCCTCTGGAGCCAAGGTCAAAGTGGCGAAGCCGAAAGCAACTGGGTCGCCGTCATGGGCCTCGATCGCCGCTACAGAGATTTAGACTGGGTCAGCACCGTGCGCCGCTGGCCCCCTGCCATGGTCGCCGCCTTGGAAAAGTTCTTGCACCTATAACGGGCGGGTGGCTTATCTTTTGGGACGCTACAGCGGTGGAGCGAGTGAGGGAGATTAGGGGAGATAGGTAAGATGGAGAAGATTGGGAGATCAGAAAAGCAGTGCCGACTACCACCTTCCTTACCCTCCCCACCTCCCTCATCCGCCTCACCAAAAAGCGCTACTCAAGGGCAGCGCTCAGGAGAAATCACAACTAACGGCGAAGGGTTCACCCAAAACCCCTACTGAGGCGAGTTTAGAAAGCGTTCGGCAAATTTTACTACGGTGCCCAGGTCGGTGGAGTTGGACGCGCCAGAATCGAGGAACGTTCTGAGCAATGGGTTGCCGCCGCTGACTGCGCCGGGCTTAGCGGCCCCCATGCCTAGCAGCCCAATCACCACAGGCAACAGCTTGGGCAGCATAGTTTGAATCGTGCCCGCATTTAGACCACTCTTTTGGGCCACAGCCTCGATCATCTGTTGCTGCATTTGAGGCGGAATGGCAGCGGCGAGTGCTGCCGCGCCCCCAGATCCAGACAGTTTGCCGAGCATCCCTTCGAGCTGACCGGTACCCAGAGTGGCGGCCTGCTGCTTGAGGGTGGGCTGAAGCGTGCCTCCCAGGGCGTTGAGAATAGATACGATTTGATCATGGCTCATGCCCTGGCTGCTGGCGAGCTGTTGTACGGCGGTCATCACTGAGCTGAGCTGGTCGATGTTGCCCTGCTGGTTAGGGTTGTTGATAGAACTGAGAACATCAAAAAATAGAGACATGGGTGTTCCTTGTTAGCTAAGGGCGGTCACAGGGTAAATGCCGTTACGAAACGGAAGGTAATGTCGGGAGCACGGCTCAAGCGGGCACGCGCACGGGACGCGATCGCACTAGCTGAAGCCATTGCCCGCCGTCGGTCAGGTAGCCCAGTTCGGCTACATAGTCGCGATCGGCGCTCCAAATCGACACGTGGTGGTCTGGGTCGCTGTCCGCCAAAATGTATTCCTGGGTGGCGTGGGGCGGTTGGCTGTCTAGATCTAAGTTGGTGGCATCGTGAATGCGCAGGGCCATAACTCGACCCCCTTCCTGCCGAAGAGCCTCCTTGTGGGCCGGGGCGGCTTCCCAGTAGGCATAGGCGGCAGTAGAACTGCGGGGCACCAGAATAATGTTGCTCTCGCCCCCCATGTCGGTGCGCCGACCGATGCCAGCGGCGGTTTCTCGCCCTGGGGTGGTGTCAGTAGTGTGGCTTGCCAAGCTGGCCCCAAGCCCGGCGGCGGTGACTCCGCTGGCCAAGTTGGGGAGGGCTGTCTCTGCGATCGCGTCCACGGCGGTTGGCTCGGTCTGTAGGTCGCCACTGAGATCGCTGACCCCGCCCAAGGGAGCGTCTAGGGGGGAGCCAGGTAAGGCAGTGGCAGCCTGCGGTGGGCAGGCGGGGACGCGCACCGGCTCAGACTTAGCTAGAGCTTGCCACTGGTAGTTGCTGTCGACGTAGCCCACCTCTACTAAATAGTCGCGATCGTCAATGGCAATGGGCAATTGCAGATCGCCCTGAGCCACCAGCTCGGCATTAAACTCTTGCAGGCTGTTGAGGCGGTTGCCGTGGCCGGGCAGTTCGGTGACATCGTATAGCCGAGCCTTGAGGCTACGAGAGCCAGCCTTGAGGTCGTCCACAGTTGAGGTCGGTAGTTCCCAGGAGGCGTCGGCTGTTCTGCAATCGCGCGGGGTGAGAACGGCCCGCGCGATCGCAGCGGTTTCTGGTGGGCGGGCGATCGCAGCTGCGCTTACCCCTAGGGCACCCAAACCAACGGCTGCCGCCGTGCCTACCCCCGCAGCACTGGGGGTGCTGCTGCTGAGACAGGCGGGCACGCGCACGGGGGCCGATCGTGCCAGGGCATGCCAGGTGTTGTCGGGGTCTAAGTAACCCAGTTCGACGAGATAGTCACGGTCATCGACGGCTACGGGCAGGTGGCGATCGCCTACAGCGACGGTGTCGCAGTCAAAGGGGTAGGTGTGGTGGGGCGACTGGCGATCGACATCGGCAATGTCGGTGACATCGTGGAGCTTGAGGGCCAGGGAGCAGTTTTGCTGGCGAAGCGCCTCAACCTCATCCTCGGGCAGTTCCCAGTAGGCGTAGGCGTCGCGGCAGGTGCGCGGGGTGAGAATAATGCGGCGATCGGTGACTGCGGCTAGGGGGGCGGCCAGCGGCGCTGCTACCGGCGCACTATCCTTGAGCAGCCACCAGAGTAGGCCACCCAGGACGGGCAGCGCCAGCAGCCAGGGCCACCAGGGCAGACCCCGCGCTGGGGCAGCAGCAGGGGGAACGGGGTCGGTTTCTTCGAGGGTTGTTGCTGGGGGGGCTTCGGCGGTGGAGTCGGTCTCTGTCTCAGGGGTATCCGCACCTGCGATCGCCGCATTTTGAGCCCCTTCAATCAGCGCCTCGCTGCTGGGGCTGACCGCAAAACCCAGAAAGGCAAGAGCCGCTGGGCTGGCCGTTTGGGGGTTGTAAACGTAGGCGAGAGGCTGGGAGAAGGGATAGCGCTCGTCGTCGGGCAGAGTATCGTGCATGGGCACAATTTTCACCGCTGGGTTGTTGAGCGCCTGTTCGGCGACCACATAGCTAATACTGTTTTCGTCGAGATTGGCGACGATTGAGTCGGCGTCGGCCTCTAGCAACACGGTTGCCCCAGGGGCCGACTCAAACACCCCCGACGCAAACACCGGATAGTTGAGAAAGGCCTGGCGAGTATCGCTGTTGCCGGGCTGGTCAATGAGCACGATAGGGGCATCTTGGCCGCCCACCTCAGACCAATTGGTAATTTCGCCGCGAAAGATTTGGGCAAACTGCTCAATGGTGAGGCTGCCAGCAAAGGGATTGCTGGGGCTGACTAGAATGGCAATTTTTTGACGCGAAACCGGCACTTCTTGCAGTCCGGTGCTGGCTTCTTCCTCGGTGAGGCTACGGCCAATGGCGGCGAGGTCTGCGTCGCCATCAGCTAGCGATTGTAGGGCGTTGCTGGCGCTGTCGTATTCAACAACGACATCGGCATCGCCGTACTCACTGGAGAAGCGCGATCGCAGCGCCTCGTTTACCAAGCGCATGGCCTCTGAACTCTCAATGGTTAGCTCACTACCTGGCGCTAACGAGGTAGGAATTTCAACGCCCTCCAGCGGGTCAGGGGACTGAGCCCAGAGCCCGTCTCGCTCTAGCACTGTAGTAGCGGCAATGAGTAGGGGGGCTGCGGTCATCCAAAGCAGCGATCGCCCCTGAAATGTAGTAGCGCGTTGGACATGAGCGTGGCGTTTGAACATAAGCAGGCACCAGAATATTTCGAGTGTAAACAGAGAGAATTGTTAAAGTCTAGACTGTGAATTTAGGTTGCTAAAGGCATTGCAGCCTAGCTATTCGAGCTGCATTGAAGCCCAAGTCAAGCCGATCTAAAGAGCTTCTAAAATCGAGGAAATTGAATCCTCTACGGTGCAAAACGTTGGAGCAACTAGCCCCTTTGCCTATCATCACCCTAGGGATTAAATTAAAAGGCAGGTGATCTAAAATAGCCCATAGCTTTGCCCGCTAAACTTACCCATTCTTGGCATCAGGAGCTTAGACCATAACCATAAGAAAGTCATAAATACCCCTGTGCCAGGCAACTAGACTAGGGTTAATGGCTGTTACACATAGATCTCTCTAGATAGAAGGCTGGCTAGATACGATCTACATCAAAGGTGTTGCACTGGTTAATGTCACCCGTTTCAATGCCGCGATAAAACCATTCGGCCCGCTGTTGTGACGACCCATGGGTAAATGAGTCGGGGGTAACGTAGCCCTGGGACTCCATTTGCAGGCGATCGTCGCCGATTTGGCTGGCGGCGTTGAGGGCTTCTTCGATGTCACCTTCCTCTAAGATTTCCCCCGACCTTTGTGCCCGGTTGGCCCACACCCCAGCGAAACAGTCGGCCTGCAACTCTAGCCGCACCGACAGCTCGTTGGCCTGAGTCTCGTTGGCCCGCTGCTGGGCGCGCTGCACTTGGCTAGATACTCCCAGCAGGTTTTGAACGTGGTGTCCCACCTCATGGGCAATGACGTAGGCTTGGGCAAAATCGCCCGGTGCTCCCAGGTTCACCTGCAAGTCGCGGAAAAAGCTGGTGTCGAGATACACCTTTTGGTCGGCTGGGCAGTAAAACGGCCCCATGGCCGCTCGCCCCGTGCCGCAGGCTGACTGAGTGGCCCCAGAGTACAGCACTAGGCCGGGTTCCTCGTAGGTGGCACCAAACTCAGACTGAAAGATGCTGTGCCAGGTGTCTTCGGTTTCGCCTAGCACGGCAGCCACAAAATCGGCGGCGCGATCGCTCTCCTCTGATGAGGCTTGAGGCGCATCCTCATAGGGGTTACCCTCTAGCACCACCGATGGATCGCCCCCCAACAACGCCACCACCAGCGCCAGCAAGATTGACCCCAAACCCCCGAT
This sequence comes from Phormidium tenue FACHB-1052, assembly GCF_014696675.1. Lineage (GTDB taxonomy): Bacteria > Cyanobacteriota > Cyanobacteriia > Phormidesmidales > Phormidesmidaceae > Nodosilinea > Nodosilinea tenuis_A. The sequence goes on along the minus strand of NZ_JACJQN010000001.1, from coordinate 202,029 downwards.
GGCAGCACCGCCCCCGGGCATGCCCCGGCGATCGTCAATATTGATGCTGCGCCGACTCGATTGCCACTTCATCAATTCACCTCGTTTTGCTCGGCACTGGTAGCTATGCCTTAGAGTACCGAATTACAACGTCCGTTTCGCTACCGTTTCCTTGCTAATACATCTTTGGACGGAGGCGCGATCGCTGGCGCTGCGAATAAGCTAGCGTTCTAGCCCATCGTGGCTAAACCCTGTCGATGACTCAGTGCCATAAGCAAACCCCAGCCCTCTAGGGAGGGCTGGGGCGAATTGGTCGTTCCATTTATGGTCGTTGATAGCAACAGTAAGACTTAAAGATAAGAAAGTCATAAGACTAAGGGTCTAAAAGCCCAGCCGGAGGATTAATTTCAAGGTATCTTTCACCTAAATTTACCACTGGCACAATGGCGGCGACGAAGGGTACCAGCACCTTACGGGGCTTGGCGGGCTGCGAGTTCTGATCCACAGCAGGATAGTAAGTAACTTCTAAGAGGTCGTTGCCAGCGGCAAAGATGTCGGTTACGGTGCCGATTTCGTCCCCCGTGGCCTGCACGATCACCCGCAGCCCCACCAAGTCGGCCACATAAAACTCGTCGGGGTCAAGCTGGGGGCGATCGCCCGCTGGCACCAGCAGCACCGCATCCCGCAGGGCCTCGGCCTCATCACGGCTGTTGACCCCGGCAATCTGCACCACATACAGCCCTTTGCCGTCGATATGTCGCCCGCGCACCAGCTCTATGGTCTCCGGCGTGAGGCTGCGGGGGCGCTTGAGCCAGCGCTCTCCCGGTTCTAAAAATCGCTCTGGGAAATCGCTGCTGGGGTAAACGCGCACTTCGCCCTTCACGCCTTGGGGGGCAACAATGCGGCCAATTTCAACCCAGTCTTCGGAAGTCGCTGCATTGGACATAGGAGAAACCATTAGGCAGGCACCGCCATCGGGCTGGGCTGGGCTTGATAGACCTCGCTCACTAGGGCACCGAGACGGGTGGCGGCCTCCGCTAAATCTTCGCGGCTGGCGGTTAGGCTAATGCGCACACACTGGCGGGTGTGGGGCCAGTCTTCGCGCAAACCTGGGAAGAAGGGATTGCCCGGCACCACAATCACCCCCCGCTGCTTGAGCTGCTCATACAGGTTCTGGTCGGTGATGGGCAGTTGATCAAACCACAGCCAGGCAAAAATGGCCCCTTCACCGTTGTGCAGATACCAGGGCAGGTCGCTGGGCATGGCCTGGTCGAGGGCCGCTGCGAGCACCGCAAATTTGTCTTGGTAGTAGGGGCGAATCACCTGCTCGGCTAGGCGGGCCAGCTCGCCGGAGGCAATGGCGCGAGCGGCGATCGCCTGCCCGTAGCGCGACGAGTGAATGCAAAAATTGGTCTGAAAACATTCCAGCACATTAATAATTGCCGGATCGCCGATCGCCACCCCCAGCCGTTCGCCTGGCAGTCCCGCCTTTGACAGACTCATGCAGTGGAGAATGTTGTCGCCAAACACCGGCTCCATAGCCGTAAAATTGAGCGCCGGGTAAGGCGGTGCATAGGCCGAATCGACCAGCACCGGCACGTTGTGGGTCGCGGCCAGGCTAGCGATCTGCTGCACATCCTCACCACTCAAGACGTTGCCCGTGGGGTTGCAGGGGCGCGAAAACAGCACAAACCCTGTATCGGCGGTAATGCTGAGCTGGCTAAAGTCAGGCCGGTAGCGAAAGCGGTGGGCCGCTTCATCCACATCGATCGCTGGTCGGTAGGCCCGCACCGCCTCGGGCACCAGCGAAATGCCGCCGTAGCCGGTGTAGTCAGGGCTCAGGGGCAGAACAATGTCTTTCATGCGCCCGGTGGACTGGTAGCCGCCCAAGGCATTCGCCGCTAAGAAATAGAGTGCCTGGCTGCCAGGGGTGATCAGAATGTGGCGATCGCTCAGCTCCAACCCATAGCGCTGGTTAAAGTCGTGCTTAATGGCTTCAATCAGCGGCTCGTAGCCCTGGCTGGTGCCATAGCGACACACCACATTGCCGTACTCGGGGCTGGCCAATAGCGCCTGGGTGCAGTCGCGCCAGAGCTGCTCAATCTCAGGCAAAATCACCGGATTGCCCGCGCTGAGGTTGATGAAATGCTGCCCCTGCCCCGCGCGCAGCGTCTCGACGATATCTTTCATGATGGCGCGCACGCCGGTGAGGTGAGACATTTCCTCGCCAAAGCGGGTGAGTTCAGGGGTCATAGGAAGTGAGGGTGAGGGGTGGATGGGTAAGGGGTGGATGGGTGCTCTACGCGTAGTTCGCTCTACTAAAGATAGTGAGACTAGTATAGTAACCTCGCTGGGCCTGGCAGCCCACCGCCGCCTCAACCCTCAGTGACCCACTCTCTACTCCTACTCCCTTTAACCCACCCACCCTCTACCCATCCACCCCTTACCCATCCACCCCTCACCCATCCACCCATCCACCCCATGAACCCCCTAGCCGCTGGATTTTTTGCGAGCCTCTTCGCTGGCATGAGTACAAGCCTTGGTGCTCTGCCGGTGCTGCTACCCTTCGACCCCTCCGAGCGTACTCAGGGAATTTTGCTGGGCATCGGCGGCGGCATGATGCTGGCGGCCACGTCCTTTTCGCTGATTTTGCCCGGCACCGATGCGGCGATCGCCCTGGGCTATCCCGGCCCGATCGCCGCGCTGGTCATGGTCACTGGGGTGCTGCTCGGCGGCGCGTTTCTGTGGGGAGCCCACAATGTTTTTCCCCACGAGCATTTTTTCAAGGGAACCGAGGGGCCAGAGGCCCAAAATATCAAGCGCATCTGGCTGTTTGTGATCGCGATCGCCCTGCACAACTTCCCTGAAGGCTTAGCGGTGGGCGTGGGCTTTGGTGGTGGTGAACAGGCCGGGGCTGTGGCCCTGGCTCTGGGCATTGCGCTACAGAATATTCCCGAGGGGCTGGTGGTGGCGATCGCCCTGCGCAATATTGGCTATGCCCCCCGCCAAGCCTTTGCGGTTTCGTCGTTGACGGGCCTAATTGAGCCGGTTGGCGGCCTGTTTGGGGCGGCTGTCGTTACCTTTGCCCAGGCTGCCCTGCCCTGGGCCATGGGCTTTGCCGCCGGGGCCATGCTGTTTGTGATTGTCGATGAAATTATTCCCGATATCGACCAAAAAGCCTTTGGCCAGCGCGGCACCCTCGGCCTCATGGGTGGCTTTGTGATCATGATGTTCTTGGATATTGCCCTGTGATCGGCGGTTTGTTCTGTCTAGGGTTCCTACCCAGTCAAAAAAAGCCCCCCGATGGCTACGGAGGGCTCAGTCACAGGCGCGGACAAACGTTTTGACCCATCAGGGCCAATGGGTTAGAGAGAAATCCAGCTGAACCACGAGAAGATGGTCGCGATCGCCACCAAACTCAGGAAGATGGCCAATCCGGCGGTAATGGCCCCAGCGGCCTTGCGAACCGCGTCAGGAGTCTCCATCCAGTCGCCCTGGGTAAGGCGGCGATCGGCTGAGAAATTGTAGCCCAACGCCTCCAGCTCGGTCAGGTGGTCGTGAGTGTAGCGGGGCACCCGCTCAAAGGGCAAGTCGCCCAGGGCATGCTGGGGCAAGACCCGTCGCCGTTGATAGGGCACCGTATCATCCCCAAAACTGGTGGCATACTCTTCGCTGCCCATCAGGGCATCCACCAGCCCCTCAACGCCCTTAGTGGCCAGCACGATTGACCAGGCCAGGGTTTCTTTGTCGTCGTAGACATTGCGACCCAGCAGCCGCTGCACGCACAGTTCTACAAAGCGGTAGTTGTTGTTGACTTCATAATTCCAGGTGCGAAATGCGTCCGATGTGGCCAATCCTCGCACAAAACCTTTTACCGAAATCAAACCGCCTCGCAGTTGTGACTCCAATAGAGTCTGGCGATTACTTTTCAGCATCTGCTGCTCATGGAATATCTGCCGGTAGGCCGCCAAAATCAGGGCGTCCACATCGAGCACATCCACATCCATGGTAGAGAGAGTTTTATTTAAGGTGAAAATTCCAGAATGCTCGTCTCCTGGTACCTCATAGCCCTCGACGCGCTGATTTTGGCTGCTGGGGGCGTAGGCTAATAGTGGCAAAGTCACAACTATTTTTCCTCCACTTGCAAAATAAAAAGATCCCTTTCTCGGCTTGAGGTCGCTGCAAATAGACAACCTCGTCATTATTTTCGTTGCTCAATAAAGCTCTGAGTTTTAATTAAATAGGAGCCAAAAAGTTAAGATTTAGCCTACAAGACAAGGAATTAAGTATTCTTATTTCGACAGAGAGAGTAACAAACGGTTATGTTTCTTCAAGCAGGCAAGGATTTGACTATTTTCTTATCAATAAAGAATTGAATGTGGTGTCGAGGTGAAATCAATTCCCGGCCTAAATCCATTGGAGCGAGGTGGGTCGTTGACGCAGCGTCAGATTGGGCAGCAGTAGGAGCAGGGTTTTGGCCCGGCTAACCGATGCTCACACAGACCCCCTCTTCATCAGTACTGATCAAGAGGGGGTTGTCATTCGAGCCGTAGGCGTTGCCAAGGCGGGTAACAGACTGAGCCGCTTACCACCCAAAGGCTGAGACGGGTGCTGGCGCTTGTTTTCTTTCGCCCTCGGCCTCAGCAGCCGGTGCAGCTAGCCGCGATTCGGCACAGAACGAGGCGGTGCTAAAGCCGCCAAATCGTTTTACCACGCTGGTGCGCAGGCGCAGATTGGGGTTGGCAAACCAAAAGCGCTCCACCGAGCTCATGGTTTCGTACTCAGTAATCAGCAGCAGCCCTTCGTCGCCGTCGATTTCGTAGCGGCCAATCACGGGCACAATTTCGGCATAGCCCCGCTCGCGCAGCAGCTGGCCACGGCTGGGGTCGTCAGCATCGGGCACCAGGGCAAACACGGTGCTGCCTTCGTGGTTTTCATCCTCTTTATCCCAAGCCATGGCCCCTTGCCAGGTGACCAGTGCGCCGCCGACGGCAAGGGCGGGGTCAACCTCATGCAAGTTACAAATTTCCACCACGCTGGGGTGTCCGGCATCTAATGCCTCCACCGCAATGGTAGACCCACCCAGCTCAGCCCGGCGAAAGGGCAGGTGATGGGTAGTGCGTTGAGAGTTCCACTGGCCCGCACTCATGCGGAAAAAGTCCATTACGTCCATGGGCAGGTCTCTAAAATGTCTTAACTGTTGCTTACTGGCGTTCTCAGAATTACAAATCCGATCTGGCCGACCCCAGGTTGGCATAGCTGGATCTTACCGCTGACTGCGGGCTATTGCAGCGGTGGCTTGGGCTGGCTGTCGTAGGTCGGGGGGCTGCTGATCATCACAATCTAGGTAGAGACATAGCGATCGGGCCTCCGAAGAAAGCCTCTGACCCCTGCGATCGGAGCCTTTTTATGCCCGTAATATTGCGAAATGTTACGTTACCTGAGAAGGCTTTAACTCAATTCAAAGTCCCCAGAGTGCTTGAAATATCAGAATTCTTTCGCTTTGCCCCTGCCATAGGGGTCACTTTTCCTTAATAACTTGTAAAAGACAAAGACACACCAGCGGTGTATAAACATCTTTGGAGGGTTAATTGAATTAGCGAAAGCCAATTCAGGCAACGGTTTCGAGGAATGTTTCGGATCTCTTACAGAGACGCCTTTCCTCATCTCATCTGCCTTCCCTTTGAGACTGTCGAGCCGAATGTGTAGAAGCTTGAACAACCTTGAAGAAATGTAAACTAGATGAGAAAACCGAGCACGCTGATCTTTAAGATCCTTCCTATAGATTGGTTAGACAGCTCCGGCTGAACTAATGATTAACTCGGTCTTTTGACCATTTTCAAGCAACTCAGCGACAAAAATTAGGAGATTTGAGTCGATGTTTGACGCATACACTAAGGTTGTTTCTCAGGCTGATGCACGAGGCGATTTTCTGTCTAGCGACCAGCTAGATGCTCTATCCCGTGTTACCGGCGACGGTCTCAAGCGGATCGATGCTGTTAACCGCATGACCGGTAGCGCTTCCAAGATCGTGTCTGATGCCGCTCGCGCTCTGTTTGCCGAACAGCCTCAGCTCATCGCTCCCGGCGGCAATGCCTACACCAACCGTCGCATGGCTGCCTGCCTGCGCGACATGGAAATCATCCTGCGCTACGTGACCTACGCTACCTTCACTGGCGATGCTAGCGTCCTCAACGATCGCTGTCTGAACGGCCTACGCGAGACCTACGTTGCCCTGGGTACCCCCGGTGCTTCCGTAGCTGCTGGCGTTGAGAAAATGAAGGCTGCTGCTATTGGTATCGTTTCTGACACCAACGGCATCACCCAAGGCGATTGCAGCTCTCTCTACTCTGAGATCGGTAGCTACTTCGACCTGGCTGCTGCAGCTGTTGCCTAGGTTTAAGCTATTAAGCCTCATTTGAGTTGAGCCAATTTGGCTTAATTCTCACTGCCTGTTCGTTTGCTGTGAAGACAATTTAAGGAGAATCTTAGACTATGAAAACCCCATTAACCGAAGCTGTTGCAGCAGCCGATTCTCAGGGTCGCTTTCTGAGCGCTTCTGAGCTACAAGTTGCTTTTGGTCGTCTACGCCAAGCCACCGCTGGTCTAGAAGCTGCTAAAGCTCTGACCAACAAAGCTGATTCTCTAGTCAGCGGCGCTGCTCAAGCTGTGTACAACAAGTTCCCCTACACCACCCAAATGCAGGGGGCTAACTACGCTTCTGACGAGCGTGGCAAAAACAAGTGCGCCCGCGACATCGGCTACTACGTTCGCATGGTCACCTACTGCTGCGTAGCTGGCGGTACTGGCCCTATGGATGAGTACCTGGTTGCTGGTCTCGACGAGATCAACAGCACCTTCGAACTGTCCCCCAGCTGGTATGTGGAAGCTCTGAAGTACGTCAAAGCTAACCACGGTCTGTCTGGCGATGCAGCTACCGAAGCCAACTCCTACATCGACTACGCCATCAACGCTCTAAGCTAGGTTGGCCATTTGCCCGGAGGGGCAGACAGTTGTTAGCGCATTGTTAGCGATTGTTTGCTGCTCCGGGCATTGTTGTATCTATACACGCCCAAGGAGGCAACCATGGCAGTAACCACTGCGGCGGGACGCCTTGGCGTTTCGCCCTACGATGAGTCGATGCGGGTAGAGCTGCGGCCTAACTGGGTCGAAGGCGATGTGGAGGCAGTAATTCGTGCTGCTTACCGTCAGGTCTTTGGCAACCAGTACATTATGGCTAGCGAGCGCAATACCAGCGCCGAGTCTTTGCTACGGCAGGGAGCTATTTCAGTTCGAGATTTTGTGCGGGCTTTGGCCCTGTCTGACCTCTATCGGGATAAGTTTTTCCTGAGCGGGCCACAGAATCGCTTTATCGAGCTGAACTATAAGCACCTGCTAGGTCGGGCGCCCTACGGCCAGGACGAAATCGCCTTTCATACCGACCTTTATAACACCGATGGCTACGCAGCGGAAATCAATTCCTATATTGATTCCCAAGAGTACCGCGATAACTTTGGGGACAATGTAGTTCCCTACTATCGTGGCCACCTCACCCAGCGGAGCCAAAAGACGGTCGGATTTACCCGCTTCTTTCAGCTCTATCGGGGCTACGGCACTAGCGATCGCGTCCAGGGAGGCATTCGCTCTCAGCTCGTGTCTGAAATCGCCAAAAACTCTTCGTCGCCCGTGGGCAGAGGAGCTACTGGAGCCGCTATTGTAGGCGGATCTGGGGGCGATCGCGAGAAGCTCTATCGGGTGCGAGTTACCCAGGCCACCGTGCCGGGTCGCCCCCAGGTGCGTCGCACCTGCACCGAGTTTTTGGTGCCCTACGAGCAGCTGTCTCGCAAACTTCAACAAGTTAACCGCTCCGGCGGTCGGGTAACTAAAGTCGACCTGGCCTAGGCTGCGGCTTTAATACCTCATATGGCGGAGTGCTTGGTCTTGCTTTTGCAGGCCGCGTTGGTATCTCCTCGGGGTGGAGTTGGCTGGGTTTAGGCCTTAGCTTGCTCTCTCCAAGGAGACCTAACTTGAGTACTGCGCCATTCTTTTATTCTGCCTGTGTAGATTGAGCTCACGCTCACTGTGTTGATAAGGAGGATAATCCTGTGCCTATTACAACGGCAGCATCCCGTTTGGGGACCGCTGCGTTCGATGAAACCCTGCCCGTAGAGCTGCGTGCCAACTGGACTCCCGACGATGCCGATGTGGTCATCCGGGCCGTGTATCGCCAGCTGTTGGGTAACGATTACTTGATGAAATCTGAGCGCCTAGTCGGTGCCGAGTCGCTGCTCAAGAATGGCTATATCAGCGTGCGCGATTTTGTGCGGGCTGTGGCCAAGTCCGAGCTCTACAAAGAAAAATTCTTCTACGGCAATTTCCAAACCCGCGTGATTGAGCTGCACACCAAGCACCTGCTCGGTCGCGCCGTCTACGATGAGTCTGAGGTGGTTGACCACCTCGATCGCTACGAGACCCAGGGCTACGATGCTGATGTTGACTCGTTCATCGACAGCGAAGAGTACCAGGCTAACTTTGGCGACAGCGTAGTGCCCTACTACCGCAGCTTTGTCTATCAAGCGGGGCAGCGTTCGGTGGGCTTTACCCGGATGTTCCAAATGTATCGGGGCTACGCCACCAGTGACACTTCCCAGGCGGGCGGCAAAAAGTCGCGCCTAGCGGGAGAGCTGGGTCGCAACACCTCCTCTTCGATCATCAGCCCCACCAGTGCGGCGGCGGGCTGGTCGGCTCAGGCCAACAAGCTGACCACCCCCAGCCAGGCTCTAGGTGGGTCTACCCCCTACGGTGCCGGTGCTGGTAAGGTCTACCGGATTGAGGTGGTTGGGGCCAACCTGCCCCGCTATCCCAAGGTACGGCGCATCAACACCGCCTACCTGGTGCCCTACGAGCAGCTGTCTGCCAAGCTTCAGCAGATTCATAAGCAGGGTGGTCGGGTAACCAGCGTTACCGCTGCCAGCCTCTAATTACATGGCATCACTGGCGCATTCATTAGAGAATGCGCCAGTGATGTGTGAAATGCCGCATTCGACGAGATCTCGCAACGACCAGGAGAGTTTCCTATGCTCGCTCAAAACGCCTTTGGCAGCCAGACTACTAACCGCATTTTTCTCTATGAGGTTGAGGGGCTGCGCCAAAACGAGACCACCGACCAAAACAACTACCCCATTCGTCAGAGCGGCAGCACCTTTATTAAGGTGCCCTACAGCCGGATGAACGAAGAAATGCAGCGCATTACCCGTATGGGTGGCAAAATAGTCAGCATTCAGCCTTTGTCAGCCGATTGAGCCGAGAGCAGGTCTGAAATGCTGGAGACGTACTGAGGTATGGCACAGGATCCGCAGCAGTTGGTCAATGCCGAGGGAGAATCCCTGACGGTGGATCAGGCTATTGAAAACCTGCGTCAAACTGCCGATACCGGGCTGCGCTATTACGCTGCCTGGTGGCTGGGTCGCTTTCGCGTGACCCAGCCCGAGGCGATCGCCGCTCTGGTGTTAGCCCTTGAGGATGAGGGCGATCGCGCCCCCGACGGGGGATACCCGCTGCGTCGCAATGCCGCTCGGGCACTGGGTAAGCTGGGCGATCGCACCGTGGTTCCGGCGCTGATTCAATGTCTCGGTTGCGACGACTACTACGTGCGCGAGTCCGCCGCCCAGGCGCTAGAGTCCCTGGGCGATCCCCAGGCGATTCCAGCGCTGCAATCGCTGCTGGCGGGCGGGGTCGCCGCTGCGGTGGCTGTGCCCGATAAACCCCACCTGGTGCAGCCCTACAACGCGGTGCTAGAGGCTCTCGGCACCCTGGGCGCTACCGATGCCGTAGACGAAATCACCCCGTTTTTAGAGCACGAGGTGGCCCAGGTGCAAAATGCCGCCACCCGTGCCCTCTACCAGCTAACGGGGCAGGCGACCTACTGCGATCGCCTGGTGCAGCGTCTGCAAGAGCCCAACCTCCAGCTGCGGCGATCGGCCATGATGGATTTGGGTGCGATCGGATACCTACCTGCCGCCCAACCTATCGCCGCCACCCAGGCCGAAAACAGCCTCAAACTAATAGCCCTCCAGGGCGTTTTAGAAACTCACCTGCGGCAGACCGAGTTTCCCCAACGTGGCTTGACCGACGAAGCCCGCCAGGTATTGTTGCTAATGGACGAACTGCTGTAGTGCCGAGGGCATGGCAGCAAAGACGAATTGATTAGGTATCACCAGGGCTGGAGAACAGTTGGTTGTGGGTGCGACAGTAGCAGAGCTAGTTCGGGCGGTTGAAACCGCTGATTCTAAGGGCGCAATGGTGGTTGCGGTTCACCAGCTAGCGGCGGCGAAAGATGTCGCCGCCATTCCTGCACTAATTACCGTGCTGGGGTACAACAATCCTGGTGCTGCGGTGGCCGCAGTCGATGGGCTGGTGACCCTGGGGCAAGACGCTGTGCCTGCGCTGTTAGAACAAATTGATGGCTACAACTACGGCGCTAGGGCCTGGGCCATTCGGGCCGTCGCTCTAATCGGCGACCCCCGCGCCCTGCCCGTGCTGCTAGAAACGGCCAAAGGAGATTTTGCCCTGAGCGTGCGCCGTGCCGCAGTCCGGGGATTGGGCACCATCGACTGGGCTAAGCTGCCCGCCGACAAAGCGGCTTTATCTCAACAAGCGGTGCTTGGCGTATTAATTGGAGCGGCCCAAGACCCGGAATGGGTAGTGCGCTATGCCGCAATGGCTTCGTTAGAAGGTTTAGCAAAAGCTTTAGCGGAGCCTGAAACTCAAAAGCCACCGATCCTGGCCTGTCTTCAGCAGTCCTTTCACCACGATGAAACTCCTGCTGTACAAGCCCGCGCCTGTAGAGCTTTAGAGACCTTGGGCGAACTGGCTGACGCCACAAATTAAAGCCTCTGCCTCGACGTTGAGAAATGCAACACATTGATTCAGTTTCGAGGTATGGTCTTCTATGGTTAATGCGCACAGGGGCCAAGCCCGAGCGCTGAAGACAGACACTCAGCGGTTTAGCGCCCACAATTGAGTTGGGGAAGGTGGTCATGGTGTTGGCACGGTCAAATGCACCAGAAGTCTTGCAGGTGATGGGATTGCCCGTTCACTGGCGAACCGACTATGCAGACTGGCTCATCGCTCAGTATCGTCAGGGCTGTGGGGCTCACGTGGTCACCCTAAATGCCGAAATGGCCATGCAGGCCGACCAAAACCCCGATCTGCGCCAGGTCATTGTCAATGCCGAACTCGTTATTCCCGATGGGGCGGGGGTCGTGCTCTACTTTCGCACCAAAGGGCAGCGGATAGAGCGAGCGCCAGGTATTGAGCTGGCCGCCACCGTACTCAAGCGCATCTCCCCCCAAGAAACGGTCTTTATGTATGGCGGTGTACCCGGCGTGGCCGATCGCGCCGCGATGTATTGGCAGCGCCAGGTAGCTGGGCTAAAGGTGGTAGGCACCCAGCACGGCTACCTGGGGCCAACCGATCAGCCTGAGTTTTTGCGCCATCTAGAGCAGCTCCAGCCCAGCGTGATTTTGGTCGGCATGGGTGTTCCTCGCCAGGAACTGTGGATTCGCGACCACCGCTACCTCTGCCCCAACAGCGTATGGATTGGCGTGGGCGGCAGCTTTGATATCTGGGCCGGGGTTAAGTCTCGCGCCCCCGAGTGGATGTGCAACAACCACCTCGAATGGCTCTACCGCCTCTACAAAGAGCCCTGGCGCTGGCGGCGAATGCTGGCATTGCCTCACTTTGCCTGGCGATCGCTCACCTACTCGGCCCGCTAGAGATCCAGGGCGTAGAGTACAGGGCATAACCTTGAAACTTACGCCCTATAACGGCCTCAATGCAGCCGCAGAGTCGCCAAACCTAGGTATCGCAGCCCAGCGGGAGTTATCTCAAATCGGCAGGGCAGAATCTGGACACCCTTTGCCATAGCTTCGCGCAGCAGCAGGCCATAGGTAGGGTCGGCCTCGTCTCCGGGGGCAAAGTCAGTGCAGTCGCCCCGGTTAATGAAGTACAGCATCGCCGCCTGGGTTTCGGGAACCAGTGCCGCCAACTCCCTTAAATGCTTTTGGCCGCGAGTGGTCACTGTATCGGGAAACAGCGCCAGGTTGCCCTTGGCCCAGGTGGTGTTTTTGACCTCAACATAGGTAACAGGAGCCGTATTCTCCCCAGAAAGGACAAAATCGATTCGGCTTTTGCCGTCGCCGCCGTAGCGCACCTCGGGCCGAATGGTGGTGTAGTCGCCCAGCTCTGGAATTTGCCGCGCCTCCAGCAGCGACTTTACCACCCGATTGGGCAGCGCCGTGTTGACTCCGGCCCAGGTGGGCACCGTGTCGCGCACTTCTGTCAGTTCCCAGGTGTAGGCCAGCTTGCGCCTAGGGCTGGGGTTGTAGGAAACCAGGGCTCGTCCACCAATGTGGTACACCCCGGTCATGGGGCCGGTGTTGGGGCAGTGGGCAACAATCACCTCGCCGGTCTCTAGCTCAATATCGACAAAGAATCGCTTGTAGCGCTTGAGTACGGTGCCCTCGATCAGGGGTGGAAACGGATAGAACCAGTCGGCTGGCATGACGGCGGGAAATGGTGGGCAGTGCTCACCCTATCAGGAAAGGGCGGTCACCGGTACCTGGGCAAAATAGCGACGCCGAAATTGCTCCTCTTGCAGCACGTCGAGAAACGGTTGCACCGCTCTGGGAGTGGGCGTTGTGGGATCGGGATCAAACTGAATTGTCAGGATGTCTTGCTCTGGGGCCGCGACAGCTAGGGAGTGCGAATCTGGAGTGATCTCAAAGCCAGCGGTTTCTAAGGCGGCTAAGCCCAGGGCCAGGCTGGTGGGCGAAAGACGCAGGCGATCGCTAAGCTGCGATCGCGTCACGGGGGTTTGGGTGCGAGCCAGGTACTTGGCTAAGCCCACCAGCTCTTGCCAGACCTCCCCCGGCGATAGGTCATCGATCGCTTGAGAGAAGGCCAGGGCTAGGGGCAGCTTTGCTTGGGCGGCGTGCTGCCACCCGTCGAGAACGGAGTTAGACGGCCCTGGGTCTGCACCCGGCTGGCCTACGGCAGTGGGTCGTACGTCAATGAGCTTGACGTGGTAGCCGGTATGGCTGTTGAAATCGAGTTCGACCACGACATCGCTGCGGCCTGGGGGCAGTTCGTCGCGGTAGTGCCCCCACCACTCGCCCGGAAAGCCTGCCTCGGCGGCGTCATCCCACAGCTCAAACTCGGTCTTGATGAAGCTCACCGCTTTGTTTTGGCGATCGCGCAATTTCTTGTGAAAGGCATTCTGAAACCAGACATTGCTAAGCAGCAGTTTGGGCACCGGGTTGCCCATGCCGCAGGGCTCCAGCCACTTGAGTTCGCGAAACAGGGGTTGCCCCAGATCCGCCACCGTCACGGTGAGATCGATCTGAATCTGTGGCTGGGGCTCACCGTTGCCCCCCAACTGCTCGCGCACCATCCGGTTGAGCGCCGCCGCCAGCACCTCAATGTGCTCCACCGGCAGCGTTAGCCCCGCCGCTAGGGGGTGGCCGCCAAAGCCGGTCAGCAGCGCCGACTGCGCCTGAAATAGTTGGTAGAGATCGAGCCCTGCCACCGATCGCGCCGACCCCCGCGCCAGCCCTGGGCTGCCGTCCTCAGTGGCTGAGTCAATTCGCAGCAGAATGGTCGGACGACCAAGGGCCTGGGCCACCTGCCCTGCGACCAATCCCAAAATGCCGGTAGGCCAGGTCTCGTCGGCCAGCACCAGGCAGCGGGTGGTGGCCAGATCGACCTGGGCCACCCGCGCCATCACCTGGCCGTAGAGGTCGCGCTGGAGGGCTTTGCGGCGGGTGTTGGCCAGTTCAGCCTCGTAGGCTAGAGTTTTGGTGTGTTGGCCCTTGAGGGCCAGTCCTTGACTATCGCGATCGCGGCTGGTCAACAGCTCCACACAAAAGCTGGCGTCGCCGTGAATGCGGCTAACCGCATTGATGCGCGGCCCCAGCCCAAAGGAAATATCGGTGGGGCGATCGCCCGTGCGCTTGCACAACGCCAGCAGCTCGGCCAGCCCCGGTCGTGGGTAAGGTGGGTTGGGCTGGGTTTGGGTTTGCAGGCGCGCCAGCCCGATCTGGGCCAGGTAGCGACAGTCGCCCCGCAACTCCACCAGGTCGGCAATCAGGCCAATGGCCACTAGATCGAGCACGTGATCGAGCGGTAGCGGTGGTGGAGAATCTAGCGCTGCGTACAGCCCCTCTAGCAGCTTGTAGGCCACTGCCACCCCCGACAGCGTGGCTAGGGGATGCTCAGGCGGTAGGCTGCGGGGGTTGATCAAGGCGATCGCGCCAATATCGACCTCTGGTAGGGTGTGGTGGTCGGTGACAATTACCTCCAGGCCCAGGGCTTTGGCGTAGGCAATTTCAGCGCCGCTGGTGCTGCCGGTGTCGCAGGTCACCACCAATGTTGCGCCCCAGTCAGCCAAATGGTCGAGGCCTCGCCGCGACAGCCCGTGGGATTCGCTGAGGCGGTTGGGGATGAAATAGGTGAGTCGATCGCCCTTGGGGATCAGCTGCCCCAGCCCATCCCACAGCACGGCGGTGGCAGTCACCCCGTCGGCGTCAAAGTCTCCCCAGATCGCGACTTTCTCCTCGGTGGCGATCGCCTGCTGGAGGCGGCTGACGGCGATCGCCATCGCTGGCCCCAGGGCGCTGGCGGGCGTGGGCTGGTAGAGCGCTGGATTTAGCCAGCCCTCTAGCGGCTCTGTAAATCCAATCTGTCGCTGCCACAGCACCTGGGCCAGCCAGCGGGAGGTCGTCGTGCCTGGAGTTGCCTGAGCAACTGTTTCCACCCAGCTGTCAGGGGCGGCATCCGCCTTAGGCAGGTTCCAGCGCAGCGGTAGGGCATCCATGGGGCATCAAAAAATAGTGGAGGTGGTGGTGAGAGTTTGACCCAGACGGGCAAGTTAAAGAAGCTTCCGTAAACTACAGAAAGCCTAAAAACATAGTCTAGGTTTGTGAGATAGCTTGGGCGAAGGCTAAAGGTTCCTTCGTTTGGCCGAATACACCCATAACTAATTCTGTTCTCTCTAGCGTTATCCTGGGACTTTATTCCCCTATTGTCTGCATATCTCTTTAGGTTTTGATGCTTAACGGAAGCTCCAGGCAAGCTCTGTTGTGGCCCTTGGCCCACAGACTAGTGCTGGGGTTGTTCACTCCTCCTTAATCCCTATGACCAAACGTAGCCATCCTGAGCTAGACGGGCAAAATCCTCAAACTCTTTACAGTTTTGTACTCAGGCGACCCGGTCAAACCCTGCGAGAACGGCTGACCTGGAGCGCGGTCGGGCTGTCGGTAGGCCTCGGAGTCGCCGCTGGCTTTATATTTCTTAATCCTCAAGATCGCCCCTGGTCATGGCTGCCCGCCCGTGCGGCTGTTTCCGCCAACAGCGACACGTTTCGCCAGGGATCCGAGCGGGCGATGAAAGCAGCCGAGCTGACTCAAAGTGCAGAGTTCCGCGAAGAGTGGGCTGAGATAGTGATTCTCTGGCAGCAGGCGATCGCCCACATGCGATCGGTGCCCAACGGCAGCGCCAACGCGGCCCTGGCCAAACAAAAGGTGGTCGAATACGGGCGTAATTTGCAGTACGCCCAAAGCAATGTGGGTAGCCGGGCCAGCCGCGCCCCCGATCGCAAAACCTACTGGACCCTAGGCTCCGATCGCGATCTAGTCACAGCCGTTCAGGGAGCGCCCTCTCAAACCATGCAGTACCAGGGTGCCTGCCAGCAAACCCTGCGCTACGGCAACAGCATCGTTGAGCTGCGTAACGGCTACGTGAAACAGTACGACAACCCCGACGGCAACCTCCAGGTACTGGCCGATGGCGACGTGGTGGTGTCGGTCAGCGCCCCCCAAAACCGCTGGACCCTAGGGGCAACTGAAACCGACGTGCTCCAGCTCCAGGGCACCCCCACCCGCCAAGAGCAATACACCTCAAACGGGTTTACCACGCTGTACTACGGCAAAAGCTCGGTGCTGTTTGAAAACGGCCAGGTGATTGGCTACCTCAATGCTGATCAAAACCTCAAGGTGTCAGTACAGCCCCCGGCCCTGCTGTCTGATCAAACTGCCCTTGATTTTTGGACCATGGGCTCTAGTCGGACTGAAGTGCTGCGGGCTGAGGGGCAAACCCCAGTGGCCATCAGCCGCAATGACAATAGCTGTGAAGAAGTCTTTCACTTCGAAGACGGCGAAGTTACCTTTCGCCAAGGGTTGGTGACGGGCTACCGCAACCGCAGTGGCGCACTCAAGGTTCGTTAGTCAGCCATCCATTACACTCGTTCCAGCACACCCTGGGCCCGGATGGCGTTACCCTAGGGCCCAGGGTGTAGATCCGGTGCATCGTTTCGGCTTAATACCCGTATGCTTAGACCAATCCCCTAGTCTGCCCTGCCCTCGCGCTGTGGATGATGCCCCCATCGCCATTGATTTAGTCATCGTCGATGACGATGCTGAGACATCGTGCCTGCTGCAGCGGCTATTGAGTCAGCAGGGGTACCGCATTCAGGTGGCTGATAGCGGTCAACAGGCGATCGCGCTGATTTTAGAAAGACGTCCGGGGCTAGTGTTGCTCGATATTCTGCTGCCCGACATGGATGGCTACTCCCTGTGTCAGCAGCTCAAGCACAACCCCCTCACCGCCGAGATTCCGGTGATTGTCCTGAGTTCTCTGATAGATTCGGTAGACAAGGTTAAAGCGTTTCAGGTTGGGGCCACTGACTACATCACAAAGCCCTTTGCGGTGCAGGAAGTGCTAGTGCGGGTGCAAAACCAGCTGCGGCTGGCCCAGCAGCGCCAGCAGCTCAGCCAGCAAAATGCGCTTCTCATCCAAGAGGTAAAGGAGCGCACCCAGATGGAGCAGGCGCTGATCGCAGCTGAGATGAACTACCGCAGCATCTTTGAAAATGCGACGGTAGGTATTTTTAAGGCCTCCGCTACGGGGCAGCTGCTCAGCGTCAACCCGTCGATGGCTCGCCTCTATGGCTACGGGTCAGCCGAGGAGATGGTAGCCACCGTCGAAGACATCAGCCGCCAGATCTACCTCCAGCCCAAGCGCCGCGACGAACTAGCGGTATACCTCGATCGCTTCGACAAAATTACTGACGCCGAATCGGAGGTGTTTCGCCAGGACGGCACCACCTTTTGGGTGAGCGAAGACATTTGGAAGGTGTGGGATAAAGCGGGTAACTTCCTGCACTACGAGGGCATTGTCCACGACATCAGCGAACGCCGCCAGATGGAGACTGAGCTGCGCCAGCAGCGGCAGCAGGCCGATCGCCTGCTGGTAAATATTTTGCCCTATCGCATTGCTCAGCGTCTTAAAGGCGGGGCGCGCACCATTGCCGAGAGCCTTGACCAGGTGAGTGTGCTGTTCGCCGACCTGGTTGACTTTACCGCTGCCTCTAGCGAGATGACGCCGCGCGAGCTGGTCAAGCTGCTCAACGAAGTCTTTTCTATGTTCGATCAGCTAGCTGAGTTTCACCGGCTCGAAAAAATTAAAACCATCGGCGATGCCTACATGGTGGCCGGGGGGTTGCCCTCTGCCAACGATGACCATGCGGCGGCGATCGCTCAATTCGCCCTCGACATCTGCGATGCGATCAAGCAGTTCCCTCGCCCCGACGGCAAGACCTTTCAAATTCGGGTGGGCATCAACACCGGCTCGGTGGTGGCCGGGGTAATTGGGCGGCGCAAATTTGCCTACGACCTGTGGGGTGATACCGTCAATATCGCCAGCCGCATGGAAGCTACCGGAGAAGCCCAGCGCATTCAGGTCACCCCCGACCTGTACGAACGGCTGAAGGATCAGTTTCAGTTTGAGCAGCGCGGCTATGTGGCGGTTAAGGGGCGCGGTCAAATGCTCACCTACTGGCTGGTGGGCAAGCTCTAGGTGGGTATTGGGTATGGCTATGGTTTCTCTCTCCTCTACGATCTTGCAGCGGCTGCAATCGCCTCTGGTGATCGGCTCGGTCACGATTCAAAGCCGGGTGCTCCAGGCTCCCCTCTCGGGCGTCACCGATCGCGCCTTTCGCCAGCTCGTGCGCCGCTACGCGCCGGTCTCGATGCTCTACACCGAGATGGTGCAAGCCACCGGGGTATGCCACGCCCAGCAGCTTGAAAAAATTATGGATATCGACAGCGGTGAGCAGCCGATTAGCATTCAGCTGTTTGACTGTCGGCCCGACTTTATGGCCGATGCCGCCCGCAAAGCCGTCGCCGAAGGGGCCAAAACCATCGATATCAACATGGGCTGCCCGGTGAATAAAATCACCAAAAAAGGCGGCGGCTCGTCGCTGCTGCGCCAGCCCGAGGTCGCTGAGGCGATCGTTCGCACCGTGGCGGTGGCGGTGCCCGTGCCCGTCACCGTCAAAACTCGCCTGGGCTGGGACGATGAACAGATCAACGCCGTTGAGTTTGCCCGCCGCATGGAGGCCGCCGGGGCACAGATGCTTACCCTCCACGGTCGCACCCGCAGCCAGGGCTACCACGGCCCCGCCCGCTGGGATTGGATTGCCAGGGTCAAGGACGCCCTCTCGATTCCGGTGATTGCCAACGGCGACATTGTCTCGGTCGAGTCAGCGGCGCGCTGCCTGCAAGAAACCGGGGCCGATGGGGTGATGTGTTCGCGGGGCACCCTGGGCTACCCGTTTTTGGTGGGCGAGATCGATAGCTTTTTAAAGACAGGCGTGATTCCTTTACCCCCATCCTCCGTAGTGGTGCTGCGCTGCGCCCGCGAGCACCTAGGGTTGCTGTGGCAGTACAAAGGCCAGAAGGGCATTCATCAGGCCCGCAAGCACATGGCCTGGTATGTCAAAGGCTTTGAGGGCGCTGCTCCCCTACGTCAGCAGCTCTGCCAAATTGACACGGTGGAGGCTGGATATGATCTGCTGGATGGGGCGATCGCCCAGCTTGAAAAAGCTGCTGCCCCCGACGCGATCGCCCCCGTAGAACCCCAGACCCTGGCTCCTGCAATGTGATCTTTTAACGGCATCCCCATGGTTCAAGCCCTCAACCCCAGCGCCATGAGTTTCGAGGAATTTATCCAGTGGATTCCTGAAAACGGCGGTCAGTACGAACTCTACAGCGGGTACGTTGTTGAAACGCAGCCCACCGGTTCCCTCTCCCACCAATCCCGAAAGCGGATAACCGACCCTTGACTAAATAGGTTTAAGGTAGGATCTATGAATAAATTTGATTTGCCGTTGTCACCCCCGTAATCTCCATGACCTCGTACGCCACCGCCACTGCCCGCGCCGATATGGGTGAGCTTCGCCGTCTGAGAAGCCTGCTGCCCCCAGAACTTCAGAGCTGGGTGACGGTGGAGTCGGCCATTGATGTCACCCCACCGCTGATCACCTGTGAAGAGCTGGGCAAGGACCAGGTCGAAATTCAGATTGACCTGATCAAGTGGGAGCAGCTGGCCCTAGACCAGCGCAACCTGCTGTTTTGGCACGAGGTGGGCCGCATTCAAAACGACACCATTCCCCGCGACGGTTGGGAAATGGCGGCTCTGGCCATTGGCCTGGGCGGTGCTGTGGGTGAGCTGTGGGTGCAAGATGGGTTGCTGCTTATGCTGGCTCTAGGACTGTGCGGGTTTTCGAGCTGGCGACTCTATAAGCGCAACAACAACCAAAAGACCCTACAAGAGAGCATTAGCGCCGACGAGCGGGCGATCGCCATCGCCACTCGCTTTGGCTACACTCTACCCAACGCCTACAAGAGCCTGGGTAGTGCCCTCAAAACCCTAATTGAGCAAACCCCCAAGAAGCGTCAGCGCGATCGCTACATCAAGCGTCTCGAAGCCCTTAAAAAGAGCGCCGCTAAAGCTAAAGAGAGCGCTCGGGCTGAACGCGGCGACATGCGATCGGCCTACTAACCCCTTTACACAACCCTTTCTAAAGTTTAGGAGCCTGTAGCTTGATGGAATTCTCTATCAAGCCACAGGTTTTTGGTCGTTTAACCAAAAACCTCAAAAATTGCCCTTATCACTGCTGGCTCAACCTCTGACGGCAGTTTGTCGTTGGCTCCAATCACCGCAAAGCCCTCTCCCTGGCGAATTACTCCTGTTAGCCCCGCCGCTGTTAGCAGTTGGGCGAATTCAGCTTCAGCCGCATGTTCTTCTGGCAGCACGACTACCGGCCTTGGCCCCTGCCGATAGACCCCAAGACTCCGCACCGTTAGCCCAAAGAAACCGGCTTGAAACGCTGGGTTTAATTCGCCGTCGTACTCAAACTTGCTCAGCATCAGCTGCATAGAATACAGCTGGGCCGGGTTAAGAAGGCTAGCCTCCGGCACCGTGCGGGCGCGGCGAGTGGCAACCATCTCTAAAAACGGCGTCCTGATCGTGCTCAGTTGGCCGGCCTCAGTATCGAAAGATCGACAGTAGGCCAGGCTGTCCCAGCCGGGGCTGTCGCGCAAAATCCACTTATAGCGCTGGCCGTCACCTTGGGCAGAGAGCACCGTACCTTGCCACTGGCCAAGATTTAATGGTGGCTCAAGGTTGCGGGTGCGAATCGAGGCAAATCCGCCGCTATTGGCCGTAGACACCTCCCCCACAAACCGCAGCCCCTCCCGCCACTGCACTTGGCTAGCGCTGACGCCACCCATGACCCCATCGTCTAAACTGCCCCAGAGCGCTGCGATCGCCAGGTCAGGTTGGCAAAAATCAATCAGGGTGGCTTCCTGGTAGGTGGGCCGTTGCCCTAGCTCTTCGAGCAGAGAGCCAAGCTCTAAATCGGCCGCTGATCTTGGCCAAATGACCAAGGGTGTGTTCACTAGTGGGTGGTCTGACGTCTCGGTAATAACCGAATAACCTAGGGAGGCTACGGATTTAGCCAGAGCCTCAGCCTCCTCATCTGCTCCTAGCAGCCACAGCACCTGTTTTGCCGGTGCTGGCACTAAACTGTTGGCGTCTAAAGGCTGTGTCATCGCAATACCTGAGTCCGTCATGCCGGGTAAGTAGCGCAGTCCTTTACTCAAAGGCCCAGCGACCTCGAAGTGAATTAGAGTTTTTAATAGCCTGAGGGGGTTCCAAACCATCCAAAAACCTAGCAGAACCTATAGTTGCAAAACGCTTAATCTGATCTGGCTTGTCACCGTAAGAGCCAGCTTTTCTGTGAATTTACCTATTAACCAGCCACTCTCCTCTGGGTATGCTGAACCTATTGATCACTAGGCGCTCAAATTAGCGAGAACCAGCAATTCTGGCCATCGTTAACCAATAGGGGCCAGACTTACAGGCTAAAGTTTCCATGGGGCGATAGGAGGCGATGCATCAATATTTGATGAACAAAGTCTCAATGCTTCCGGATAGTGGCGCTTGCCCTCAGTCTAGTAGAAACAAGCCACCCCAGGTTAGGGCGCAGCCCAGTGTTCACTCAGACTCACCCTAGTCATCTTTTGCCCCAACACAACTGTTGTGTACGTGGTTTTCTGGAGCAGGCGTTGTCGATGCAAATTCTCATTTATTCCTATAATTACTATCCTGAGCCCATCGGCATTGCGCCTTTGATGACCGAGTTGGCAGAGGGGCTGGTTGCTAGGGGGCATCAGGTACGGGTGGTAACCGCTATGCCTAACTACCCCGAGCGCAGTATTTATCCTCAATATCGTGGGCGGCTCTACGCCACCGAAGAGCGCAATGGCGTCATCATTCAGCGCTGCTTTGTGCTGGCCAATGCCAGTCGGGGGCTGCTGGGGCGGCTGCTGCTAGAATCGAGCTTTATTACCCTCAGCCTTTGGCCAGCCCTGCGAGGCTGGCGACCCGATATTATTCTCAACGCCAGCCCTTCTTTGCCTGCTTGCCTGCCAGTGGCCTTCCTCAAGCTGCTGTTTCAGTGCCCCAGCGTGCTAAACCTGCAAGACATTTTGCCAGAAGCCGCCATCCAGACCGGGCTGCTAACCAACTTTTGGGCAATTCGTCTGTTTGAGGTGCTAGAAAAGTTTGCCTATCAAAACGCTACTCGCATTACCGTCATCGCCCAGGGTTTTCGTGACAACCTGCTGGCCAAGGGGGTGCCCGACGCCAAAATGGTGCCCGTTTCTAACTGGGTGGATGTTGACTT
The DNA here is from genome assembly GCF_014696675.1 of Phormidium tenue FACHB-1052. Taxonomy (GTDB): domain Bacteria; phylum Cyanobacteriota; class Cyanobacteriia; order Phormidesmidales; family Phormidesmidaceae; genus Nodosilinea; species Nodosilinea tenuis_A. The sequence continues at coordinate 179,963 of NZ_JACJQN010000001.1, read as the reverse complement.
TATTGCCCCTCGGCCTCGGGCCAGCAGCGAGTTTCGCCGCCGCCATGGGCTGCAAGACAAGTTTGTGGTGCTCTATACCGGCAACATTGCTGAGACCCAGGGAATTCGAACGGCGATTCGAGCGGCCCAGGCGCTGAGCGCTTACCCAGATATTCAAATGGTGATTGTCGGTGAAGGTAAGCAGCTAGAGGCGTTGGAGTGCTTTTGCCAGCAGCTAGGGCTAGCCAACGTGTCGCTGTTGCCCTTTGTGCCTCGCGCCGAACTGCCCGATATGCTGGCGGCGGCTGATGTGGGGCTGATCTTGCAGAAGCACGGTGTGGTGGGCTTCAACATGCCGTCTAAAACTCAGGTGCTACTAGCCAGTGGACGACCGATTTTGGCTTCTGTACCGGCCCACGGCGCGGCGGCCCAGGCGGTGCTGGCCAGCGGCGGCGGCCTGGTGGTCGAACCCGAAAACCCTACGGCCCTAGCCAAGGGTATCCTTGAGCTGTACCATCAGCCCGCAACGGCAGAGCTGCTAGCTCGTCGCGGACGGCAGTATGCTTTGGAGCATTATTCAGCTAAACGGGCGATCGATCGCTACGAGACGTTGTTCTATGCTCTGGTGTCACCCCAGAGGTGGCCTTCGGGGGGCGAGGCGGTGCTGGCTCTACAGTCAGTGCAAAAGTAGGCGCAGGGGTTATGATCAACCCCTGCGCTGGTGTTGGTGAGCGGCACGGGCTCGCTTGGCGGGTCTGTAGGTCAAGCCGTTTGGCCTAGGTCGTGAGGTGCCTATGGGATTAAAGGCGATCGCCGCTGCCGATAAACTCTTCCCGGTAGGCGGGGTCGTTAGCCAGAGTAGTGGGCTCATACCAATACTGTCGGTAGATGAGTTCTAGCTCATTGCCAGCATCGGAAAAGTAGTCAACCTGCTGCGCCTGGAGGGTCACCAGAACGCGAAAAATTAGCAGCGCCAGGATGGCGACGACCATGCCCGCTGCGGTGGTAATCAACGCTTCGCCGATACCAGCGGCGGCAGCGGTCGCCTGGTCGCCGGAGCCGCCGCCGCCAATGTTGAGGTTGCTGAAGGTGGCAATCAGACCGGTCACTGTTCCCAACAGACCCAGCAGCGGCGCGACGGCTACGACGGTTTCTAACAGCTTGTCGCCCTTGCGCATTTTGACCAATTCGCGATCGCCCACGGTTTCCATCGCTAGCCGAAAGGTGTCGGGAGAGGGCTGTTTGAGTCGTAGGGGGGCCAGCAAAAACCGACCGATGGGCAAATCTTGGGCCTGGGCTGCGATCTCAGCCGCCTGGCTCAGATCGCGCCGGGAAGCATCGAGCACCTCAGCCACGACCTGGTCTTCTCGGCGCAGCAGCTTTGTCCAAAACAGGGTGCGCTCTAGGGCCGTGGCAATGGTAAGCACCGAGCAGCCCATAATGGGCACCATCACGGGGCCACCCTTGACCAAAACGTCGAGAACAGTTGCCATAGCCCAGCTTTAACCCTAAATTGCTTTGCTTGTTAGCGTTTCTACCACGATAAGCCTACCGAAAGCGGTTGTCCTAGAAATTAAAGAATGGGCATTGACGACTTAAGGAAAAGTTAAGTGACCATTCTAATCGTCACCGCCGCTAATCGTTGTCGCCTCGAACGTAAGGGCGATTGACGATGCGCCCCCCTGGCCCTGTCGCCGCAGTGGGTTTAGGCATAGTGGCGGGGGCTGCTGCTTGGGGCAGGGGGGCGGTGGCAGTATTGGGTGGGGATGGATTGTCTGGGGCCGCGATCGCCTGGAGCGACCCCCCTGGGGCAGCTGCCTGCTCCTGCCAGTTGAGGTCGCCATCGGGGTCGATGCTGACTACAACGGCGGTGATGGTGCTGGCGTCGGTAGTCATGCCCCCCACGACCTGGCACTCAAAGCGATCGCCCGGCTGATTTGCCCGGTAGGTGGCGCTGCCGCAGTCAATCAGGGCGCGCTGGCCGTAGGTCTGCGAAAGCCCTTGTTGAATGCTGTCTTCGACCTTGGGCAAATTGAGCAGCGCTTTGGAGTTGGGCACTTCCCAGGTGACATTCCCCTGGCTGTCTTGCTGAATCACGTTGATCGTAAAGGTGCCGCCGTCATCTAATTCGCCCACACAGCGAAAATAGGCCTCCGCCTGGCGCTTCACACCCTCTGGGCAGAGCACGGCCTTGAGCGAGAGTCGTCGGCCCTGGCGCTCAATGTCGGCCTGAATGGCACTCTCGACCGCAGCGGTGTCGAGGCGGTTGCCGCAGCCCACCAGACCTAGGGTCAGGGGCCAGACCAAATACCTAGACAATCTCAGTATGCGCCTTTGCATTGAGCCAGAGAATCCTTTGAGTGGCTGTCATTGCCGATGGCAATATCCCGATTGTGCCAGGAAGTTGGGGCGATCGCATGCTGTCTCCACGACTTCACCAGGTCAAAGAATTGGGCCAGGGTTTCCAGACTGGCCCCCTGCTCCACCATAATGAAAGTAGCCTTAACACTCGTTCACAAACTCTTTCCTATGGCAAACGATCTACAGCAGTTTCTCACCCTTCTGGAACAGCGAGGCCAGCTGCGCCGCATCACGGCCCCCGTTAGCCCAGAGTTAGAAATTGCCGAGATCGCCAACCGCCTGTTGCTAGGGGGTGGTCCGGCCCTGCTGTTTGAGAATGTGCAGGGCGCGACCATGCCTTTGGCCATCAACGTGCTGGGCACCGTCGAGCGGGTGTGCTGGGCCATGGGCATGGAACACCCCGCCGAACTCGAAACCCTGGGCGAAAAACTGGCGCTGCTTTACCAACCCCGGCCCCCCAAGCAGTTTTCCCAGGCCATCGACCTCGGCAAGGCGCTGTTTGACGTGGTCAAAGCCAAGCCCATGCGCGACCTGCTGCCCCCCTGTCAGCAGGTGGTGCTCAAAGATGACGCTGTGGATCTCAACCAAATTCCCCTGCTGCGGGTTTATCCTGGCGACGCCGACAAGGTGATTACCCTGGGGTTGATGATTACCAAAGACCCCGAAACCAACATTCCCAACGTGGGGGTCTATCGCCTTCAGCTTCAGTCGAAAAATACCGCGACAGTGCAGTGGCTCTCGGTGCGGGGCTGTAGCCGCCACTTGCGCAAGGCCGCTGAGATGGGCAAAAATCTAGAGGTGGCGATCGCGATCGGCGTTCACCCCCTGGTGATTCTCGCCGCTGCCACTCCACTGCCCATCGACCTCTCGGAGTGGCTGTTTGCCGGGCTTTACGCTGGCAAAGGACTCACCCTAGCCAAGTGCAAAACGGTCGATTTAGAAGTTCCGGCCCAGTCTGAGATTGTGCTGGAGGGCACCATCACTCCTGGTGAAACCGCCGTTGATGGCCCGGCAGGCGACCACATTGGCTACTACGGTGGCGTCAACGAAGCCGCACCTCTGCTGCGTTTCCACTGCCTCACCCACCGCAAAAATCCGATCTACATGACCACCTTTAGCGGTCGCCCGCCAAAGGAAGATGCCATGATGGCGATCGCCCTCAACCGCATCTACAACCCAATTCTGCGTCAGCAGGTGCCCGAAATTCAGGACTTCTTTTTACCGATGGAAGGGTTGAGCTACAAAGCCGCCGTGCTCTCCATTGAAAAGTCGTACCCTGGCCAAGCCAAGCGCGCTGCCCTCGCCTTTTGGTCGGCCCTGCCCCAGTTCAGCTATACCAAATTTGTGATTGTCGTCGATAAATCGATCAATATCCGCGACCCACGCCAGGTAATGTGGGCTGTGACTTCTAAGGTTGACCCGGTGCGAGACGTATTTATCCTGCCCGACAACCCCTTTGATAGCCTTGACTTTGCCACCGAAAAGCCTGGCCTTGGCAGCCGCATGGGCATTGACGCTACCACTAAGGTCTACCCCGAAACCGATCGTCCCTGGAGTGAAGAACTCACCCCCGACCCCGATATAGCTGCGCTGGTGGATAGTCGCTGGGCCGAATATGGCTTGAGCGACCTAAACCTGGGTGATGTAGATCCAAATTTGTTTGGCTATGACCTTCGCTGACGGACGGAAAAGTAAGGGTATGGTGCGCGCTTTGGTTGCCGTGCTGCTCGGGCTATGGGCAGTCCTGTGGGTTTGGATCCCTGAGTCCGCGGCCAGCGTTCTCTGCCGCGACGTAGAGGGGCAGGAAGTCTGTATTGAAACAATCAAGCGCAGTGCCAAATATACCTGGGAGTATCGGGTAGTTGTCAGCATCGACGGCAAAAGCCGACCTGTCAAACGCTATGATTGCCGACGGACTACTGGCGCTGATCGAGAGTTGGCTATGCCCTATTTTGAATCGGCTTTACGACAATTCATTTGCGATCGCGTTACCCACTAGGTCAAGACCTATAGGCGAACGATAGTGACTGACCAGTAAGGATTTCATTGTAGGACTGACTCAGATTTCGCGCGATCGTAGGCCAGCTATACTTCTCGGCGGCTAGCTGTTGGCCGTTATGACCTAGCTGGGTGCTTAAATCGGGCGAGCGGAGCAGTTGACCTAAAGCATTGCCCCACGCGTCCAAATCATCAGAAACTACTAACCCCGCTTGGGCAGCTAAGATGTCGGGGGCAATTTGAACATCAGGGGTAATCACAACGGGGAGACCAGCGGCTAGGGCTTCTGCTACAGCGATGCCGAAATTTTCTGAATAAGATGGCAGCGCAAAGAGATTAGATCCCTGAAGTAGTAGATCTTTGTCTGAGCCAGAGACAAAGCCAGTGAAGGTGACGCTGTCGGCAATATCTAGGGTGCTGGTCAAAGTCTTGAGATAGTGACAGTAATCTGCATCCCCAGAACCGGCTAGCAGAAGGTGATAGCCGTGAGATTTGGGGTCAAGCCGAGCAAACGCGCGCAGCAGAAAATCAGGTCGCTTTTTTTCATGCAGGCGCGACAAAAATAGAACTATCGCGCAGTCAGCAGGTAAATCATAGCGATCGCGCAATTTTGCTGCTGCACCAGCGATCGTGACTGTCGGATTAACCCCTAGCGGTAAAACCAAGGCAGGCGCGCTAATTCCAAACTGTCGGGCGTCCTCGGCTTCTGCAACGGTAGTGCAATGAATAGCAGCGGCTCGGTTGAGTGTAGAACGCTCTATGTAACGGCCATAAATTTGTTTTTTCAGCTGACTTTGCTGAAGTGCCCAGGGAGTTAGTTGACCAATCGTACTTGAGACATAGGGTACTTGGTAATACTGAGCTAGCCTTGCCCCCACCGTGGGCGCGTAGCAGAACAAGTAATGGTTGTGAACGATATCGTATTGGCGCAAATGCTTAATCATCCACTGGGTCAACCCAATAGATGGAATAAATGCTTTAAACCGAGCTAGACGCGGAAAGAACCAAACCGGTACGCCTTCGTAGTTGACTCGCCGACCGATAGGCACGTCTAGCAATTCGGCTTCATCGTCATTAGTGGTAGCTATTTCGGCATCAACTTCTATCTCTCGTAGGGCACGAATAATATTTAAAGCGACTTGAGTTGGCCCACCCAGCTTGTAGCTTAGAGACGGCAACACGTGAAGAACTCTCATACTACAGTGCTGCGAAGTCAGCCTCGTTAAGCAGCCTTAAGAGATTGATCTGAAACTGCTTAAAACCATAAATTTCGTCGATTTTCTGGCGCAATATCTCTGGCTGATAAAGTATAGGATGAGTTGACTTACCTTGAAGGATTTCTACTAAGGTAGCAGCTATTTCTTCTGTGTTATCAGGATTGACTAAGATACCTAGTTCGCCACTGCATAAAGCATCAATGGCACCATCCTGATTGCCTCCGACAGTTGGCTTACCGCAGGCCAAAGCTTCGAGGTAGACAATGCCAAAGCCCTCGCCCTTACTCGGCATTATAAAAACGTCACACAAATTGTAGTAATCGCAAATTTCTTCGTCAGGAACAAACCCTGCTAACGTTACATGATCTTTTAGGCCAAGAAACTCAATTAGCTGCTCAATTCGAGGGCGATCGCTCCCCTTCCCAACCAAAACATAGTGAATGTCAGGAAGTTTTTGCCGTATTAAAGGAATAGCCCTGATAACTTGATCATAGCCCTTATACTGCTCGTCATCAGCCAACCTGGCAACGGTCAAAATTACGGGTTGACTAGTCTTAAGCCCATGTCTAGTAAGCAAATAACTAGGTTTTGGCTTGATTTGAAAACGATTGGTGTTGAACGTGACCGGCAAAAGTGAAATGTTTTTAGGCGGCAGGTCCTGCTCTTGTATGAGGCGATCGCGAGTGTATCCACTAATGGAAATTACTTTTCTGGCTGCCCGCAAAGCTCGACATCGAAAAGAATCTTCAATATTCCAGGCATCGACACCATACACTAAAATCCAATACGGAACTCCTAAAAAACGGTACAGTAAGTATGCAACAGGCGCAAAATTAAGATGTCCACACACAATTAGACCAGGTCGCTGTTGCCAAACATCAACTAAAGCTTTTAGTGTAAAAGCCGACGTTTGAAATGTTTTTATCAATTGACCAGTAAACTTAAACGAGAAATAGCTTGTCTTGAACAGACTCTCTGGCTTCTTAGAGTCAAGCTTATCCAAAATAAGTACATCGTTTAAAGTGATATTCCCTTGCTCATGCAAGCACTCAATTGCAGTTAGAAAATCACATAGGTAAGCCTGAATTCCACCCTTGAATTCAAAAAGATTAGGCACCCAAATGTGAATTGAATTGTTAAAATGTAGATCTTTAGTCATGTGATTCATTCATCTCTGCTGCTAGAAAATAGCTTTTCGATCTCATCGGTTAGTTTCTTCTGATAGGCAGTCCAAGTGAAAGCCTCAGCTTTTTTTCGAGCAGCTCGTCCCATTTTGGCCATTTCTTTAGGATGGCGATAGCACCATTCCAACTTCTCCTGAAGTGCATTCGAGTCACGAATGGGTACGGTGAACCCGTCAACTCCATCGGTAATCAAATCAAGCCCACCAGCGTTAGGAGTAGTTATTACAGGAATTCCACAGGCCATGGCTTCAAGCTGTACAAGCCCAAAGCCCTCCACTAAAGACGGGAACACAAAAATATTTGCACTGCAATAATATTGATTGAGACTAGCGTGAGGTACACTAGCCTGGTAATTGATGTAATCTTGGTGAGATTGTAGCCAGCCCGGCGGAAATTCATCAACGCCAACCAATTTCAGTTCGGCATCGTTAAGTCTAAGCTTTTTCCATGCATCCAACAAATAGTGAACACCTTTTCGGGGGCCAACTCGCCCCACAAACAAGGCTCGAAATTGCTTATCACGCTTAAGCTCTGGCTTAAAATAATCAACCGGAGCACCGTAGGGTATGACTGAAATACGCTCTGAGGCTATTCCTGCATCTAGCAGCGATTGATGCGTTGTAGTAGAGGGCACAAAAATATGATCGGCCAAAGCAACTTCCTGGTCTTTTCGTTCTAACTTCCACTTAGGCTCATGGATAGCCTGCAAAGAAGACGCAAACTCAGGAAATCGATCGGCTTCGTCTTGCTGAATTTTTCGGCTAGTGTAGTGAAAAGCGATGGGCAACTCATAAAAGCAGCGTATACCTCTTTGCTTAGCCGCTTGAAACGTAGATGCTGCACCATCTTCGTATGCGTAGATTGCATCAAGTTGATCAAGATGATGCTGCGCAACGTGGTGATCGAGAGAAGCATATACTCTGTCTATGAGACCCTGTTGTCCAAATCCTAATTTAGAGCTTAATCCCGACTTGACTAAACAGACTCTAAGGGTTTCTCTCCAGGGATGAGTCTTCAAGATAGCGCCACTTGGTGCCATCCACGCACGGCGTTCTAGTTCTTGACTGAGGAACGAGCCAAGGGAACGCGGTAATCGCTGAATAGTTTGAGCTAGACGGCCTTTGGGATTATAGGCGGTAGTTGTAATAATTTCGTGGAGCAGATTTGCCTCAGCTAAGGCGATCGCTGCATTGCGAGAGTTAGGGTTGCTGGTAGGGTGTACTAGAGAGATGCGTCGCTTGACCATATAGAAAATTAGGTGGTTGGGCTCGCTGCCATTGGTCTACCCGCTCTAAATAGGGAAGCAAAAGGATAAAGCCGTAGAAAAACCAGTGGTAAACATTAGCAGTATGGTTATAAACTACGTGAGAAATAAACGTTACGCCCTGATAGACAAACGCACTAAGGGCCAACTGACGCAAAAATGGATGATTGAGCTTAAGGTAAACACTAAATAGAGAATAGAGCAGTACAAGCCGCAACCCATACCACAGGAAAAAACCAACCGGGCCAACCTCTAACATAATACGCCCCATTTCGTTCTCGTAATAAACCGGAATCACTTCTCCTGGCGCAAGTTGGAATATCTGACGCAATATAGAGTTACCCTGAAAGGTAGCACCTAATCCATAGCCATCGAGCCCTTTAAACTGCAAATTTGTGATGGGCTCAATAAAGCTACTAGTTATTCGCCCGGGTACATCTTCATTCTCTGTCGCACGTATGAAAAACGAATCGAAGGCGTACCGAAAGCTTTGAGAAACAACAATAAAGCCAATAAGCGCTGGCAAAAATATTTTGCGAACACTCTGGAAAAAAACAGATAAGTTAGTTATTGCTTGAATGCCGAAATAACTCAAAATTATTAAGATAGACCCAAGAATAACACCCCGTGACAGCGTCATAAACGAAGTAACGGCTAGTAAGACCAACTCAGTTAGGGTCAGCAACTGCCATAGCCGAGGTTGAGGACGGGCCAGAATAGGCAGCAATAGACATAGGCAGGCCAGCAGGTAAGTGGCGTAACCTGATAGATAAGAGAATGTACCCGTTACCCGAACAGTGTTTAGGCCAGAAACAGCTATGCCTGGAGCTTCATCGCCCCAAGCATAAACATTTAAAGGGCTAGTTGGCGGGCTAAAGAACTGGGCAATCGCCAGTAAACCAACGGGGATGAGCAGGAGCAGGTAGGCGCGGAGAAAGCGGAAAAGTTCCTCTTCACTATCAAAAAGGAGAGGAATCAGCCATAACAAGGGGATGTATAAGAAGTAGTTTTTTAAACCAAACAGACCAATAATAGGGGAACCGAGACTAGGATTAAAGGCTTGCACAACGCCCCAAATGAATGCCATCACTATTAATGTAATGACAACGCCATTACGGACGACGCGAAGATGGTCTTCACGTGTAAAGAAGAAAAACTTTAAGTAGGCACCAATCAGAATAAAGTCTTTGAAAAAGTAGATAAGCTGACTAGCTTGGGGCAACGCCCATTTACGCAATGCCCCTTCAATTATCACTAAAATAAATACGGCTTTAATAGCTCGCCGCCAATCTAAGCTGGATAAATAAATTACTATTAGAGATAGGGGCAAAGCAAGTAATAGTGTATTCATATCAGCTTTTCTATAGAGGAAATAGAATTAAACCGATTTGAGGCATTCATAAGCAACTGCTAATCAATCCTTTGAGCAATCGTCATTTGAGATGGATATGATCGGACTAATCTTCCTAGCATTGCAGATAGATACACTGCTGTAGTTTGGTCGAGATTTAAACGACAACCTAAAGTCTTAAGCAAAAAAGGGTTGTAAATGTGGCTTTGAAAAATAGGCTTCCACCCACAGTGCCAAAGTAAATTCGTGATAGTTTGAAATGTCCAGCACTGAAAGTGCTGATCATTATTTGGCTCTAAGCAAGGCTCTAAACCAGTTTCAATAGGCAGTAAAAGAACTAATTTCCCATTATCCTTAACATAAGAACGGAAACATTTTAGATCCTCAGAAGGTTTAGAAGAATGCTCAAGGGAGTGAGAAGAAAGAATATAGTCAAAATATCCAGAGGGTATGGAATCCTGATCTTTCACGGATCTGCGCTCTTTTTTCGCAAGGAACTGCTTAGCAAAATCGGAGGGGTCAAAAGCGACCGAATTATCCAGTGCGCCAGAGACTTGCCCCAAGCCACATCCATAATCTAGGATAGTTGCCTCAGGATTTAAGCCCGTTTTCTCAAATAGAGTGTATTTCCAGTAGAGTGACAAAAGCTCGTAGTACTCTTCATCAAGAAGAAAGCCATAGTGTGAATCATAATACTGTTGGTCATATGAGTGGGAAACTTTACTGGTCATAAGAGCCTCTCTAAAACTAAAGATACTTGGCAACTTGCCCTGCTTGCCCTGAGTCTCGATTTTTAACGCATTCTCATGGGCAATAGCAACTAAAGCATTATGTATGAGACTCAATACACTGTTTATAGATTTCAGCATAACGTTGAGTGAGCTCAAATTCATCAAACATACTTATTTGATTGCGAATGTTATTGCATAGCTCTATGAAACAATCATGGTCGGAAACTAGTATTTTCATAGAATTGCAGAGCTGATTATAATTCCCATTTTCAAATTTAAGACCGGCATCCCCTACACATTCTGAATGTCCACCGCGAGAAGAGGTAATAACAACCTTACCAGCAGCCATCAGTTCAAGGGAAACACCACCCATCGGTTCTTCCCAAATTGAAGGAACAATACCAATCGTCGCTTGTTCAATAACTCGAATTAGGTCTTGCCCACGTTTTGCTCCGAGAAAAAACACCTTGTCTTGCAGTTTTAATCGATCTGCTATAGTCTCTAATTCTTGTTTTCGTTCTCCTTCTCCTATAACAGCTAAAGTCGTGTGGCGATACTCAGGTTCCATCATAAGCCTTTGAAAGGCCTGCAAAAGAGTATCTACTCCTTTTTCGCTTACTAATCTCCCCACATATATAAAGTCATATTTTTTAGATATATCTTGTCTAGCTGCTCTAAGTTTTGCCAATGGATAAGGAGTATATGCCACCACTTGATTCTTCAGAGGTTGGCGCTTTGCAACCCAATGAGTTGCTGCAATATTGAGGTCTACCTGGTCAGCCACATATCGACGAATAGAAAGTTTAATGGCTTCTTTACAAAAATGAATGAGTCCTCTTTTCTTCAAATGAAATAGTAAAGATTCCCTAGGGGTCATAGGAGCAGGTTCACCATCAAACCAACCTAAGCCATCTACGCAAGCAACTTGGTAACCATTGTGAGTCCAAATAAATGGTTTATTAGCCAATTGGGCAAATGGAAACATCGCAACGCTTGCCCCATTGGAATGCACTAGATCGCACTGGTGAGCTAATGATAATCTTTTCCGTAAAGTGGGTTTACGATAAATTTCATAATCTACCTCTAGTTCCTGATGGCCATATAGCATTGCCTCAGTAACAACAATACAATGATGACCAAGACGTTGAATGTTTTCAGCAAGAGTAGCTGTGATGGTCTCAACGCCGCCTATAGATGGATAAAAAACATAAGAATAGAGAAGAATTTTCATGGGTTTATCAGCTTCGTTGAGCAGCTACAACTTTAATATTCACCATTATTGATGTAGCATTTTCCTTAGATGTTTTTGACCGATAAACTTTGTGCAGAAGACTATAGTATTAGCGTTGTTAGGAATATTCCAAAAGGTTCTAACCTGCAAAAAGTCAGTATTCTTGTTCCTTCAGAAACACGGGAACAGGTTTTGAATAAGCTCGATAATCCTCAGAAAGAATGCCTCAAACCAAATTTTCTTGAAGATTTTTCGCCTAAAAAAGCACTGATTTCATGGCTCTCAAATAGGTTTATAGGCTATAGCTAAAAAGTTATCGCTAAAGCGTAGCCCTCCGAAAAAGAAAAAGGGTATGTTTTGCCAGTGATGGTGAGGAAATTTAGGTATTTTCCCAGCATTAGTAAATTCAAATTGAGGTATGCAAAAACCTGTTTCGCTTAGGATACGAGAAATATCTTTCCGCATCAGAGCAGTGATCTGGGCGAGATAAGACGAATTACCAAAGTCAACAAAACGCCCTAGCAAAATTAGAGCTAAAATTGATCGCCAACTTTCGTTATTAAGAGTGCTAAAAATCAATAAGCCTCCAGGTTTGAGGAGCCGAAACCACTCTCGAACTGTTGATCTCGGATTTTCTAGATGCTCAATGACTTCAGCAGAGACGATAGTATCAAAGCTATTGTTTTCAAGGTCGAGAGGATAGTTGAGGTCGGTCTCTATCCAATAAATTGAAGGGTCGAGAGATTGAGGTCGCGACTGAATATCCGCAGCAGTAATTGAGCTAAACCGATTAAACTTAAAAAGCCGTTGGGTCAACAGTCCTTGACCTGCGCCCCAGTCTACAACAGTTCCTGATGCAGATTTTTCGATCAGTATGGATTCAAAACAGTTATAAATGGTTTCGTTGCTGATCCCTGCGCTAAATTCTGCAGCTTGCTGTCGATGTTGCAGTAGAGTTGCAGTAGACGGTTCTAATTGGTTTATAGTCATATGCTTTTGAAATTTGACAGGATAGAATGATAAGCTTTTGCCTGAGTCGATAGATTATGGGTTTGATACCAAGCATGAGCGTTATCTGCGATTGCTTGCATCAATACCATGTCGCTTTTCTCGGTGCTGTACTGCGATGGGAGGGCATAATGATTACCGGGTTGCAGCCCCTCTTCGGGGAGATCGGTCATATTGGCACTAATAGGTATGACTCGATGGGCGCAATAGGCTGCAAAGATCGTGGATTTGCCAAGAAAGGCAGGATGGTAGCTGAAAAAACCTGCGATCGAGTCGGAGAGGATAGTAGAGACCTCTTCACTGGGCAGGCAACCTGTAGCAGTAATCGGCACAGTATCTATATCGATAGGAAGTGAGTCGAGAGGGGGGCCGATGTCAAAAATCTGCTGGATATTTAGGTATCGGCAAATTTGGCTCAACTGTTCTAAGGAATCTTCGTAGACTTTAGTGCGTTGACTGCGGCCCCCAAAGATGACGAGGCGGCGGGTACGTTTAGACAAGCTGGAAGGATTTTGTAGCTCGCCTATGGTTGAGAAGACAGGAAGTGATGGAATAGTCGTAAACCGTTCTGGGGCATAGCTCTCAAGTAGCTCTGCATAGGAGCGCTTGCTGGTGAGAATGCGATCGCTTAACCTAACTAATCTTTTCGCTAAGCCTTTCTGTGCCAAGGAAAACCAGAAAGCACTTGTCCAGATTGGACCAAAGGCAGAAGTCTCGTGAAACATGGTCACCAACGGTGCCTGTTGGCGTTGATGCTTCCAAATTTCTAACCCATTGACTAGCCAAGTCGGACAACCGCGTTTGGCGTAACCATAGCCAACATAGTGAAGTAAAATAGGCCTATTAGGCTCAATATTAGCTAATTTAGCAAGAAAGGATTTTGTTGATCGAGCATTAATTTGAGTCACTTGGAATCCCTCTAATTGATTAGAGCCATGCCAAGCTGGATCACAAATTAAAAAGTGGGTATTAATGCCAAAATCGAGGCGAAGTTGACGCGCTAAATTCATGGCATAATCACCTACGCCATCAACAGAAGGGTAAAGTCTTGGAACAACTGAAACCACCAGTTTTGGCTTGTGCATAATGTTAGGCTATATTGCTCTTGTTAAGAGCGAGTGAGCAAAATGACCGTGCAAGTGCTCAATTTCCTCTTGAGGTAAAAGGGTAACTTCTGAGTCAGTAGTTCAATAGCATTAATCCATGGTTCAGGTGTGTATTTTAATATATGAAATAATTTCAAATTCCCACTTGTAAGTGAATTAGTTATAAGCTGAATCTCTCGAACACTTAGAAAAGCTCGCTTAGATATATATTCAATTTCGTCCATATGTAATAGGAAGATATGCCCATCCGCGTCAGGCTTAAATTGGAATGCTTCAAACTGAGATGGATCAGGGCAATCTAAGAATTTAGGCAAACGATTTCTAAAATATTCACCATTAGGAGTACTAAGAACAATATATCCACCTGGCTTCACCATTTTTCCAATGTTACGCAAAAACTCGTCAGGGTGTGCTGTGTGCTCAATCACTTCAGCGATTAATATAATGTCAAAAAATTCGTAAAAATTTTGCTCTAATATATTTCCTGGTGCATAGGAAATACTGCCATACTCCCATTTTTGCTTGACATAATCAGCCAGTTCTTCCCGCAAGTCATTCCATGTCACTTCATAGCCTAGCTCGGCCAATGTAAGGCTAAAGTTTCCCTGTGCTGCTGCAACATCTAAAACTTTATCTCCTGGCTGAGCTACCTTTTGAATGATCTCTAAAATACTCTTGCGGCGATTTCTGTAAGTATAGAAGTAAGCAGCATTGCCTTTAAAGGGCTTGTCTTCATAAATCTCCAATAGATCATAGGAGAAACTATTCTTCCAGCTATCAGGCCAGTCTTCTTGAAAACTAATTCTTTTCATATTGGGTTAAACAAACTTGGCTCAGGCTATGAGAACAATCTTCTATAATTAATAGTATAGTTGAGGCTTTTTTCTCTCATACTTATCGGCTTCGCTGGAACTCCTGCAACAATAGTGTAAGGAAGAACGTTTTTTGTCACAACTGCACCTGCTGCAACGGCAGATCCTTTGCCAAGTCTGACTCCAGGAAGTATCAGCGCACGTGCGCCAACGAAAACATAATCGTCAATTAAAACAGAACGAATTCTCCCTGCAAAATTGGCACTTTGTAAATCATGGTCTGCTGTAATAATACAAACCTCAGCGGATATAGAAACATTTTTACCTATTTCAACTCTTCCCCGATTATCAATACGACACTTTTGATTAATTACAGAGTTCTCTCCCATAGAAAAATTTCTTCTGGAATCAAAGCAAACTTCCATGAATATATAGCTGTTATTGCCGATTGCAAAACCTAAAAAATAACGATAGAAAAATAACCTAATAGAATGAAATGGGATTTTGTTTATAAAGTGGTTTGAACAGTAACGTAAAAGTTCTCCCCCAAAATAATGAATTTTTGACATTATTCAAGAATTCAAGAGCTGAACTTTAGTTGAGTAGATTTGATAATTTGTATGATATGTACGGTAAGCTTATTAGCCCCGGATTGACAATCATTGCCTTCAGCAGAGCTAACTTGTTTGATTGAATCTTTTTTGTAGTATAGTCGTTCCCAAAAATAATTTTCCACTCTCTAAATGCCTCTTCTTGGCCTATATGGGGAATGGTCGAGCTCTTGTTTAATTTGTAGCAGCGAAAATAACCTAGATAATCGTCTAGTTTCAAGAATCTTCCACATAGGTACAACCGACTAAAGAACTCCAGATCCATGGCAAACTTTAGCTCTTCTTTCAGGAAACCGGTCTGTGTCATAGCAGTTCGCTTCCAGAAAGTGGTTTCTGAACAGACGTTGAATAAGCCTGTTTCTGACCTAAAGGGTGGAAGAGGCGACCATCCTATAACTTCACTATTCTCATTAATCAAAATTCGGTTGCCATGAACTAATATGGCAGCTTGGTTTTTATGAAACTTCTGGGAAATTTTTGTAATTGTATTTTTTGCATATAAATCATCGCTATTAACCCAACCTAGGATAGAACCAGTACTAATTTTTAATCCTTTATTGATTGCATGAGCTTGTCCATTATCTTTTTTACTAGCCCAATGAGTAATATGAGATTGGTATTTTTTAATCACCTCAACTGAATTATCAGTGCTGCCGCCATCAATAACTATGTACTCTAGGTTTGGATATCCCTGGAGCAAGACTGAACGAATCGTTTCTTCTAGGAATTGCCCTTGGTTATAGCTTGGAGTTATGACACTAACGCGCGGCCACTCTGAACCATCAGCCATGTACTTTGGAGATGGTTTACTGGCTTTTGTCCAAGGCCACCCTACCTTACCTGCTGGAGGCTGAGGTAAATCTTGAAGCGTCAGAGTGCTGTAACTTGTTTGCATTAACGGTGCAGTAGATTACAAAAAACGTAGTGCTCAAGCTGAATCATCCATTGTTTGAGTCTTGCTTAGGAATGTATAAGCAATTTAAGGAAAGACTTATAGAGTACGCTGGAAGGCTTAAGCCTTCCTTATGAATGAATAGGCAATCTAGAGAAATGCTTATGCGGCATGCTGGAAAAACTTAAAGCTTACTTATAGAGGAATAAGTATTCCAGGGAAATGCTTATGTAAAATGCTGTAAGACTTAGGTCTTACTTATGAATGAATAAACGAATGGTCATCCTTGGTGTAGGGAGAGACCGTTACTAGTTAGGATTGCTTTCATCTAGTATTTCTTGGTAAAGACGTGAGTAACGGATGGCTTGCAGGTCAAGGGTGTATTCTTTTAGGGCAATGCGGCGGCAATTTTCGCCCATGACTTGGCGCTTTGCATTATCGTCTAGCAATTCTACTATGCCTTTGCAAAAATCGTCTATGTCTTCAGGTTGAGCCAGATAGCCGGTAATGCCAGGACGCACTAGGTCTGACACCCCACCTATGTCAAAAGAAACCATAGGAGTGCCACAGGCCATACTCTCTTGTAGCACTAGGGGCAAGTTGTCGGCACGGGTAGGAAAAAGAAAGAGATCTGCCGCAGAATATGCTACGGACTTGAGGCGATCGCTGCTGACATAGCCCAAGTTCATTAGGGGTATGTCCAATAAAGTAGCTAATTGCTTAGATGGATGGCCGAGGGTTAGCAAGAGGCAGTCTTTCTTTAGGGTGGCAGGCAATTGGTTCAATGCCTTAATCAGCAAATCGCCACCTTTCCGCGAATCTGTAAGATTAATGGCGCTAAATAGCATGACTCTTTTCTTTGCAGGTATTCCTAATGCTGTGCGGCAAAGCTCGCGTTCAAGGGGTTGATAGGCATCGGGGTCAACCCCGTTAGGTATGTGGTTTATTTGAAAATGCCCTAAAACGCTGGCTTTCGCTTGTTCGGCTAACCAGCGGCTGGGGGCAACTATCGTGAGATTAGAGTGATTGTAAATCCAATCTTTTAGCTTCCATACCAAATGGGTGCTATCGCGACGTATGCCAGGGTAGGTTTCAGGATAGGGGCAATGCCCACAACCCGTTTGCCAACGAGCACAGTCATAGCTATAGGCACAGTGCCCAGTAAAGCTCCACATGTCGTGAAGTGTAAACACGGCGGGTTTGTGTTCTGTAAGGCGTGGAATAGCTAAATAGCTGAAGTAACTGTTGTGAAGATTATGGAAGTTAAGGATATCTGTTGCGGCAAAGAAGGGATGTTTGGGTATGGCGAAGCTGCTAATGTGGTTAACATAGTTAAAGCCGCCTCTGTGAGTCAATCGCTGGAGCTGATTTTCAAGCCATTGATGGCGAGGTACTTGGGCAACCCGAGGGTCATCAGTTTTCTTCTGCCCTACTAATAGCTTGGAGTCTAAGCCCTGATTGAGTAGAGCGCCATGTAGCTGGTACCCAGCAATAGCAGCTCCACCTAATATATCTGACTGGTTGATATGTAAAATTTTCAAACTAAACGGGCTGCTGTTTTGAATTAATTAGCAAAATGAATGCTATTGAGGATTTGCTGAGTTTGTTTAATTGAGTTGGCTATTATTTTCTTTGTCTCAATTCTCCAAGCTGAAACATAATATCTATTAAACTCTCGCAAGATAAACAAACGCCTAGATTGCCGTTCTATCTGGCGAACCTTTACCCAATCTATAGGCTGAGTTGATGTTTTCAGGTAGATGGTGGCGTGGCTACCGTGACAGTAATCAACCATCTTAAGCCCCATCGCGGTTGCAAGGTGGTTAAAACTAAAGCGCAGATGAAAAGTTTCAGGCAAATGGCACTTGATCGAGGGGTAAAAGTGATTGGCAATAATTAAGTAACCGTTGACTTCTACTAGAGAAATCATCTTAGCCAAAAGAGAAAGAGGGTCAGGAACATGCTCCAGAATATCAGTGCTCACTAAGCACTGATATTCTGATTCAAGTTGATTGACGAAAGCTATATTGCTGTAACCTTGGCAAGACTTCAGCGCGGCTTGGGCGGGAAAAGGCTCATAAATATCGATAACAGCATTAGCTGACTTCTCAGCAATCATACGCGCCAATGTACCAAAGCCACCACCAAAATCTAGAATCTTAGTGCGTTTTTCTTGGACTATCCAATCTGATATGGCAGCTCTACACTTTAGAGAAACATCGTGGTTTTCTATAAATAGACCGTTGAGTAGCCAGACAGGATGCTGGTAATAGCTCTTGAGTTTTGCTATATCAGGTGCCTTATTGTCACACTGCATTTCGTCCCAAATTTGATCCATTATGTGCCATAGTGCTTGAAGCGTGAGGTCTTCACCTTGAAGTCTGTTGATTAGCCGATTAATTTCAATTGTTTCATCATTTGATAAATAGTCGGTAAAGTACATAGCCTAAGACTGTATCAGATGAATTATAAACACTTTTTACAAAGTTAAAGCCATGTCGAGTAGAATTATGATTTTGCGATATCAGTAGTATCCAAAAAGCGTGAAATCCCGTTCATAGACTGATTCTAAATTTTTAATGCTATCGGCATTCAAAATTTCACTAAAGTTTATGGTAGTCAAAGAAGACCGGTTAACTGTCGCCTGAGGCCGAAGCCGAACTTTTAGTAATTCTTGCAATATTTTAATGTCTTCCGTAAAGGTTTCAGTCTTAAAAACTCTGTTAGCAGCTATCTTTCCATCTATTTCTAGAAAGGTGTATTGAGGTTTAAACCAAGGCAAAGTCAGTAGCTCAGAGGTCTTTGAAATAGTTTTAGCAACTTGGTCAACTGATGAACCATATAAATTGATTTTGTTTCTTATTTCGGGAACATAGTTCCATAGAGTGGTTTTCTGAAGAAAATTGTAGGCAGAAATAAAACGACTTACAGGATGGCGAACAAAAGAAAAGACAAATGAAGCTAAAAATAGGGATCTGTCTAGCTTGTAGTAGTCAGATGCACTTGCATGACCTAGCTGAAAACCTATATAAGAATCTAAAAAGGCTGAACCTGCACATTTAGGAATATGTATAAAAATTACTTTGTCTTGCCTAAATTGGCGGGGTATGCTAAGTCTTTTCGAGTCCTTTCTGACATTATTGTCGAAGCTAAAGGCCGATTTCAATTTCGAAGGTATTTTCATCTCGGCTGATCGTTATATGGTACATAGTAGGCTATTAATAGTGCATCTTAGAGTGAAGTTAATGACTAAAATAAATCTTCAAAAATTAAACTTGTTTTTTCAGCGGTTTTTCATCCAAACCTTCAAAATCGATTTTATTTTTGCAGCAAAAGACAGCTTTGGTTTGGAAAATCGCTGGGCCAGCAATGTGTCATGGATGACATCGTGGATTATATAACTTGGATGGCGGATAGGTAATATAGCCTCTGTAGGCATTTTTAGCCAGTTTGGTGCATGACCGAGAGTATGGGTAGCATCCCTGTCAAATCCTATGTTGCCAACCAAATTTACGCGAGGTCGAATACAAAGCCCAGAGTTGACCCATACAGATGCTGCCCAGACATAGGCCCAAGAATCGAGCTCGCCTGCTTGAATGAGTTTCCATTGGCTTAGAAAATGATTGAAATCTAGACCAACAGAAATAGCTTTCAAAGCAAGATTTTCAATAACATCGGTTTGCTCCATAAAGTGCAATGAAGCTTGTTTCATTTGCCATGCTCTACGCCAGGTAGCCCATCCCCAAATTTGGGGAAAGATGCTGAAAGAGTAGCTGGCCTCTCCGCTAATAGGTAGGTTGCCTTGGTTGCTACCAGAGCAAACCATAATGCGCATGTCGTAGCGATAGCGCTCAAGCAATTCTGAGCAGTAGGGAAAGAAGTCTGGATGAGGAACACAGTCATCTTCAAGGATGATTGCTTCTTCAACTATGGAAAAAGCCCAGTCTAGACCACTAGAAACGCGTTCTCTACAACCTAAATGCTCTTCCGAATAATTGCGTAGGACATCACAATCCCAATCCACATTGTTTGTGATAGCTCTAGCTGCTTGGCAAAATATAGCTTCACCTTTGCTACGAGGGCCGTCAGCGATTACCAGAAGTTGGGCAGGTTGAGCATTGCGAATTGCCTTGAATACCTGTGCTGTTAAATCAGGGCGACGAAAAATGATGAATATAACAGCTGTATGGCAGGACACGAGCGCAAAAAAAGAATTTTTTGGGACAGCTACTTATCAAGTCTGACTGTCTTAATTTGAGTGGCAATAATGTTCTGTCTCTATAGCTCAGGTTTAATGGCTTCAACAAATAAAGAATCAGGCTTGTAGACACTTCCATCTGGCTCAGTATCTAGATTATAAGCACTCCATCCCTCTAAATAGCTTGTCGTTGCATTGCGCTGTATTATATCGATAAAGCCACATTGCTGTATTAGCTGTGTTAAAGAATAGCGATCATACATCCACTGATGTACTTCTCCCATTTGGCGAAAGCTGCCTATACGTAAAGATTGATATTCTTTTGAGCTTAAAATTAGCTTTAAAAATGCATTACGGCGGTAGCTAGAATAGCAAAAAAATCTGTAAATAGGTTGCGCAAAACTTTCTAGTGTTCTAGATATTGTAGGGAAGTTGCTAGCGTAAGTTTTGCCTTGATTGCCTGACTGACTTCTTTCTCTATCCGTAAACTTCTTGGCCTCAGATCCTAATCTTTGGATTATAAAATCCAGGTTTGGAATGTGTTCTTGACTTAGGTAAAAACTCATCAGACCACCTGGCTGATTGCGTACCAACTGGTCTAAAAGCTCTATCTGCATCCACCTATAGTTGTCTTCCCAGCCTGATAAATTGTTCTCAACCTTTTTCAAGGCATCCAAATATCCATTAACAACCGATTCTAAATCAGGAACAACGACTCGAAGAATACCATTGGGGCGCAAAACTCTAAAACATTCTTGAAGAAATATAGGAGCTTGATAAAACGAAAAGTGCTCTAGCAGATGAGAGTGATAGACAAAGTCATAGCTATCGTCTTTAGCAGGAAGACCAGCTATTAAATTATGGGGAACTACATGTTCGCTGTTCGCAACGAAGTCAAAATTATCCCAGTCAGGGACATAGCGACTACCACAGCCTAAATTCAAACACTTCAACTTCCTATTAAGGTTATACATCTATAGTCGAAGAAATTGAGATTTCCAAAGCTTTATAGCATCGAGATCAAGAGTCACCTTAAACTCAAAACTGCTTTCGATCCAATGCTCAATATACTCTAAATCATTTCTTTTAACAGTTGGTAGGCTAGTATCCTCTGAAAGTTCTTTTGATCTGTTATCAATTTCAATAATTAAAGACCTTCTAGATGCACATAGGCAATATATACCTCCGTGCAATCTAGTGCCAATATAATCGAAATTGAGGGTTGAAGACAAGAAAACTTTCAGCGCTTCGAACGAATGTTCGAGAATCTTTACTGAAAACCCTAGGTGAGAAAAATAATCAAGATCACCTCTGCCTTGGGGCCAAAAATATACTGTTTTATACTTTTGAGTTAGCAAACTTATAAGTTTTTTGTCTAAGCTGGGATTCTTATTGTAATCAGTAAGCGTTAAGAGAACATTTTCAGACTTTTTGACAGGAAAGCTCTCTGGTTTTACGGTGGCTAATGGCCACATGGTGGGGCAGGACGTATTGACTACATTTCTAAACCCTATCTCTTCAAGTTTTCTTTGAGTATAGCCATCCCTTACAGAGTGTATATATTTGCTAGACAAAGCAGTCTTTAGTAATAATGACGTGTACAAATCTGGTTTATCTTGATATTGCCACCAACCAACACCGAATAAAACAGCTTTTTGAATTTGTATTGCATCAATAAAAGATATTTTCCACTGCTTATAATCGCGCATTTTTGACGAAAGCAGATTTGTCCCACCAACAAAGACATGTGAGCTATTCCTAACGAATTTTATTTTTTCTGGTTCTATAAAATCCTGTGTGGACAGGCTGAAAATTTCAGAAATAGGAAAAATATTGCGTAATTCTCTTTTTACAGATTCCTGAATAATTAAATCACCGAGGTTAGAACTTGGAGTGCATCGATTATTCTCCAAGCCGGGATCGAGAACAGTAATCATTTTTTTAAGAACTTATTGAAAGAGGCTTCCCTCTTAGGTAGGAAGATCAAGCGGCATCTATTTCTGAAGTAACTTAGATTTAACGAGAAAAGAGAAGTTTTTTTGCTTTCTTTATATTGAGCTTCAGAATATAAGCTAGATTTCTTTCGTTTTTCTGGAAGAAAGCTACATCGTAATCATGATCAGGTACGATAAACTTATTGGTTCTAATTGGTAAGCTCAAAGAATAAACTTTTGGATGCTTAAAGCTTTCTCTAAATGTATGAGTTGAATCATGTCTGAACCCAATATTTTTAACCAAATTTTTACTGGGAACGCATGCTAAACCTGAGTTTTTGTGCCTTGAAAATCCCCATTGAAAATCCCAAGTACTCTCACTATTTTTAGCGATTGACAACATTTGTTTTTTTCTTATATTTCCCAATTCGAATCCCAGCAAATATTCGAAATATTTTTTGCTTGCAAATTCTTCTAAGTCTGACATCTCTGGGTCATTTAGCTTCCATGCCCTTCTCCAACTAGCCCAACCCCAGATCCCACCCAAATTTGAGAAGAAATAATCATTATCGCTATCTTTCCAAACACCTTGCTTATTAAAGCCACTAATGAGCATAATTCTTTGATCGTTTCGATGACGTTTTAACAGATCGGTGCAATACTGGAAAAACGATGGGTTGGGTAAGCAATCATCTTCCAGAATAATTAGTTCTTCTGAGTTTTCAAAAGCCCAATCTAATCCACTACAAACGCGTTTTTTACAACCTAAATTAATGGACGAATAATTGCGGAGAACTTCGCAATCCCAATTGACGTTTTCCGTAACTGCTCTAGCATGCTGACATAGTACGTTTTCCTCTTCATTACGAGGGCCATCGGCTATTACAAATAGCTTTTTAGGTTGCGCTTGGCGGATAGCTTCAAACACACGGGCGGTCAAGTCGGGGCGGCGAAAAATGAGAAAGGCTACTGGGGTAGAACAAGGCATAGAGGTTGCTTCAACGGTATGAGGGAAAAGTATTTATGTCAAACCTCTATATAAGTTAAAAAGGATGACTTTATAAAGGCTGGGTACCACTGTTGTTTAGAGTGGCCTGCCCAATATTTTGGAGCAAGAAAAACTGAGGAATTTTGCCATAACTTTGAAAAATAAGCTGCCCACCAAGCAAAGCTACTTGCTGATAGAATACCACCTTGGCACTGAGTCATCAGGGCAAAGTCTTCAGTAGCAGTTCCGGTAGAAACATAAAAATTGTCTAAATCACCAAATGCTTTCCTTATATAATCAGGCTCGTCAGAGGTGAACACAAAAAAAGCATTAGGAATATCAATTTTAATAAGGTTGATACACTTTCGATAATAGCTATTTGGCAGGGCTGCTGAATTTTCTTTGTCAGGCCAGTTTAGGTAATCTCCTCTTCTGACGTGGACGTAGATAGGGATTGTTCCTAGAGGGAATTGATCTAATGATTGCTTTGCAAAAGCTAAAAGTTTTGGTTTTAACACTAAGGAGTTAATTATGCTTGGATTAAAAAAAGATTCGCTTTGGAAGTAATTCTGCTCTACAACGGTAATGGTTTTTAACAAGCTTGAATTATGAAAGAGATTTATTGATGCTTCAGCTTGCTTAACTCTTTGAATAATATTTTTTTGAGATAAGTAGTTAGCCCATTCATAAAAACGATAGCTTACATATCTTTCTATCTTAGAACTGCGTGTGTTGATGATCTTTGCTTCTATACCATCAAAAGTCGATTGCAAAGCTTCGAATCCAAGCAGCACAAGTGTTTCATTTGTTTGACCTAGAGTCTTAAGACCAGCGTATTGAAACAGTTGATTGCCTAATCTTCCAGACTGATTAAATATTATCAAAAGACCAACTATGGTGAAAAAAATAGAGATTTATCTGTAAACTAGTCGGCGAAATTCCACGGCAATACGTTTTGAAAGGGGTTCTGATATCTTTAAGGGAGGAGTTTCTGGATGATCGCCTCTAAAGCTATTGCAGATACTTTCAATTCTGTCTTTTGGAAAAGATTTATTGTCATGAATAGCAATCATATTGCCATAAACATTTTTAGAGGAGAAAAGAGTACTTGCAACTAAATTAATAGTCTCAAGATTAAAAACTTTTTCCTTAGATTCTTTCTCGGAATCGATTTGGATTAACTGCCCATAGCCGAGATTGTTCAACAAAGATAAAATATTCATGGTGTCCTGTAAAAACCCTTTGGCCCAGCCACCTTGTTTACTCTCAAAGGTTCCTCCACCCCCGTACTCAAACATTATGACTTTCGGCAACAGTTTTGGATTGAGGCTAGAGAGCTGGTTTAAAACCGAATATTCAGCGCCTTCAATGTCTATCTTGAGGCAACCTATTCTTTCTATAGAAAACATACTTATTAGGTCTTTGAGAGTTATGGAAGCAACTTCTTTCGCAGTAGCAGTTGATCCCCACCAGTCTGGGCAAGTTGAACTAAGGTTTAAGTTCTCGTTCCCTAAGTAGTTACCTACGTACAAATTTACGGTTCCGTTCTTTTCAGTAATGCAAGCTTCTACCAGTGGGATATTGCGACGTCTACAGAGCTTTTTAAGGTTTTTTGCAGGCAAGGGCTCAACTGCAATTGTTGGAAAATTGAGCTTATCAAAAAGCTCACAGTAGAATGCGAAGGTTCCGCACCCAATTTCAATAGCATAGTCTGATTTTGAGTAGCCTACCGTAGGGAGAATTTGTGCTAGCAAAGCTTGGCAGCAGTCTTCTACAAGCATTGTTATGCTCCATAAGGCTTAAAAATTTCGAATAGGCCGGTTGTGCCAAAATTCTTTGTGTGGCAATAGTTTTTGGAAAGCAATCGCTCCACAATAAAAGAACTATCGATAATTATCAGCGGCGACAACATTTTTTCCAGGCTTTCCATATTAAAGATCCTACCCGCATTAAAAGCGGTTATGTCTTGGTCGCCAACAGGAACAGAAAGATAAAGATGTCCTCCTGGCGCTAAAACTCTGCAAAGTTCAGCAATTGCTTTTTCTGATCCATCAGGATCGAGTGGATCGCCATAACGTCCTAGTCCAATATGCTCCACAACACAAAGGCTAGACAAAGAATTAATACTCTCACTTTTGAATGGTAAATCTAAGATAGATCCTTCTTGAAATTTAAGGCTTTCTAAGGGAAGAGAAAGAGGTCTAATATCGACCATTGTAACGGGAAGTATCTTTGAAAGAAACGCAACGAATTTATGATGTGATCCCACATCTATGTGTTGCTTGGGAGCACGATTAACAATTTTTTCGAAAGCCCAGGTGTCTTGGTAAAAATAGGTAGGCTCAATTGTTGTTATTGCTGTATCTTCCCCTAGGCATGGATAAAAGTTTTGCAGCAAAGATGAGTCTGTAATGCCAGCAGCTTTTCTGTATTGATGGTAGCTCTTCCAAAAGCGTTGCCATGCGCCAATATTTTTTAGCAATGATCTTGATATAGCGCGAGGTGAATACTTATACCGTTGTCTTCGGAGTATCCATAGAGCTTCTTGCATCATACTTTCGGAGTTGCAATGTGCAGTGAAAACTGTGCAGTTTGCGATGAATGGCCACCGGGAAAAATCGGATTATCTTTTACTATATTCCTAATGACATATCCACAATCTTTCAAAAATACTTCTATTTCTGATGGGGTATTACCCATGTCAAAAGTTGTTGCGCCAAACTCGAACACACAACATCTTATACGTCGGGACGCGAACAGTGCCCTTGCACCAAGCATGACCTGATATTCAGCCCCTTCGACATCTATCTTTAGTAAGTCGATGTGGTCAATTTTATGATGAATGCAATATTGATCAAGAGTGATTGCAGTTACTTCTTCTTGGCTAATTGGTTTTATATCGATGCCATAGTTCTCTAAGGGACGATCTGCTAAAGTATTCCAACTTGAATATTTTTCGTCATAGATATTTAACTTTAGAATGCCGTCTTTATCTGCAACTGCGCATTGATTTAAGTGAATTTGAGGTCTACCAGATAATTTGCAAACATTTGAAAGCTTTTGAAACGTCAAAACACATGCTTCAAAAGCATAGACTTTTCCCGAAGTACCCACAAAACGAGAAAATAAGAGGGTTAATTCTCCAATATTTGCTCCTATATCAAAAACTATCATTCCTTGTTCAAGATAGGATATATAAAATATTTGCTCAGCCTTTTCAGTATCTATGTAAGAAGCTTGTTTTCTTTTAACAGCTCTAATTAATCTATTTTTACCTTTCTCAATTTTTGATAGCAGTGACTTGACCATAGGAGATTTTGCACTATTAAAAGTCAATTTTCCAAACGCCATTTAGCATTCACTAAGCATACGCCTGTGCTTATGGGAGGCACCTCTCCAGAACCATAAAAATCGCCGTCAACCACTGATAGCTCTAATGCATCGCTGAGAGAATCTAAATAAGCTCCATCTCGAATTAGTGAATAAGTTAAATTGTAGCTAGATGGAGGTAGTGGCAGCTTTTCGATACGGCAAACAAAGGCACCATTTTTGGGAAGGGCACCAAAGTCATCTTGTGTTAATCGGTTATGTTGAAGAAATACAGGCACGTCTAGCTGGGTTCTGATCATAATACTTGCTATAACTCTCGATAAATTTATGCTGGCTGACTCAAAATATAAATAAATATCAATAGTTTGACCAGATGTGGCAATTTCTAATAAATCGCCTTCTGTATTCTTTATCTCAATATTCACAATTTTGGCTTCACCTGAGCCCTTTCTGTCTCGTCGGTCTTTGAGTGAGCCTGATTCGCTGACAGAACTGGTTAGGTATTGAGTAATTGTTTCACTCTGCTTCCCTGAAAACATTACTTGTCCCTGGCGCAAAAAAAATCCCTTTCTGCAAAGCTTCTCTACGGCTGCCATATTATGGCTGACGAACAAAACCGTTCTGCCTTCGTTCTCGGCTACATCTTCCATCTTGCCGAGACACTTTTTTTGGAATGCTGCGTCACCTACGGCTAGCACTTCATCCACCACTAAAATTTCTGGCTCTAGGTGGGCGGCCACTGCAAATGCTAGCCGCACATACATGCCGCTGCTATACCGCTTGACCGGCGTGTCTAGAAACTTTTCTACCTCTGCAAAAGCTACGATCTCGTCAAACTGACGGCGGATATCTACTTTGCTCATTCCTAGGATGGCACCATTCAGGTAGATATTCTCTCGACCAGTGAGTTCCGGGTGGAACCCTGTGCCGACCTCTAGCAAACTGGCCACTCGTCCCTTAATACTGATTCGTCCTTCTGTAGGTTCGGTGATCCGGCTGAGGACTTTGAGTAGGGTAGATTTGCCTGCGCCATTGCGGCCAATGATGCCGATGCGATCGCCCCGCTTTACCTCAAATGAGACATCTTTGAGAGCCCAAAACTCCTCTGAGTTTGGTTTTTGGCGTTTAGCCTTTGGGTTGAAAATCTGGGTAATATCTTTAGCTCTGTTAACCAATACATCTCGCAGAGCCGTGTAGCGCTCTTGCTGCTGATGGCCAATGATGTATTTTTTGCCCAAATTTTCAACGCGAATTACGGTATCAGACATGCTAGCCGTCGATAAAGGTTGTGGTATGAAGGCATCCGCTGCTAAATCACGTCTGCAAAGGTGCGCTCCATCTTGCGGAAATACCAGATACCAGATACTAGTAGCAGCATGACTAGACTCGTCGATAGGGCAAACCCTGGCCAGTAGATGCTGGCCTCATTCCCTAAAATGGCCCAGCGAAAGCCGTCAATTACGCCGACCATAGGGTTTAACGAGTACAGCAATCGCCACTTATCGGGCACAATGCTGCTGCTAAAGCCCACTGGGGAAATGTAAAGTCCAAACTGAACCAAAAACGGCACAATGTAGCGAAAATCACGATACTGCACATTGAGGGAGGCCATCCACAGCCCTACGCCTAGAGAGGCCGCTAGGGCAATGATGGTAAATAGCGGGAGGGTAACGATTCGCCAACTGGGCACATAGGCAAACCACACCATTAGCGCTATCAAAATGATGCCAGAGATGGCAAAGTCTACAAAGCTAACTACTACAGCGCTAGTGGGTACTACCAGGCGAGGAAAATACACCTTTGATAATAGGTTAGCGTTAGCGATCAGGCTGTTGCTGCACTCTGATAAAGCAGTAGAAAATAGCTGCCAAGGTAGCATGGCAGAGAACACGAGAATCGGGTAGGGCACCCCATCTGACGGCAGGTTGGCTAGCCGGCCAAACACCACTGTAAACACCACCATGGTTAGAAATGGCCGGATGAGCGCCCACCCTACCCCGATGGCAGTTTGCTTGTAGCGCACTAAAATATCGCGCCAGGCTAAAAAATAAAATAGCTCTCGATAGCGCCAGATATCTTGCCAGTAGTTTTTCTCAGTGCGACCCGCCTCAATAATTAGCTCGGTTTCTCCAGGAGCACTTGGTGCCCGGCGCCGCTTTATCTTCAGCTTGGTCATTGAGGGTTACCTACGTCAAAATCAAGCGCTAGCTTAGCCAATGCGGCGAAAGTCTTTTATACCTTGGTATTGGGTTTGGCGAGCCTGACGACGCGTAAACTCACCCACGCTGGGGTTGCCGGTGGGAAGAATGACGCCGCTGGCCCGCATCCAAAGGGTTTCTGGTGCGGCTACAACCCTGTAGCGGTTAGCGACGGTTCTGTGGACATGGTACCAACGGGTTTCTTGGCAGTGATCGCACCAGAAGGCCTCAAGCCACTCACCGGTTAAGGGGACGGTGCCGTAGCCGGCGATGACAGTGAGCGATCGCAGTCGGCTTAACCCCCGCTGCTGGAGATGCTCGGGCTCAGTGGTGTAGAGCGGATACTTTTGGCTAACGCTGTCGAGGTAGGTGCCGTGGTCAGGGCAGTAAATGGCGCGTCGTTTAGAGCGGCTACGGTTGCGGCGGGGCTGAGTCATAGGGGAACAATGGCTGAAGAGTACAGGGCTAGCTAACAGGCACTGAATAAAAATAGCCACACTCATCCTGGGCTACGGCCTCGGCAATGGCTGCCGAGGTTGCGGGGGAGAGACTGAGATCGCAGTGACCGTCAAAGCCCACTCCATGCCAGAAGGGTACAGGATTTATTCAATTAAGCAAGGGCTAAAGCCAGGTTTTTTTAAGATTCCGTCGTCCGTAGTTGGTGAGTTAGAGGCGAGAGACGGTAGCTTTTGGCACCTCAGCCGGTGGAGGCACCGCTGCCGGAGTCTGTAGGCAAGCTTTGACCACCTCAAAATAACGGTGGGTGCCCTGCTCGGGGGTAAACTTTTGCTGCATGTAGCGGCGACCTCGGCTGCCCATCTGCTGCCCTAGGACGGGGTTGGCCACCAGCGTACGAATAAAATTGGCCAGCCCTGCGCCATCGCCATTGCTAAAGGCCCGGCCAAAGCCCCCCTCTGCTAACAGCGATCGCAGGTAGGAATGGGGTTCGCAAATAGCCGCCACCGGTCGGCCTGCCGCTAGGCTGCCGTACAATTTGCTGGGGGCCACTAGCCCTTCTACCCCTTCTACTAGGCTAACTAAGCTGAGGTCGCAGGCGGTGAGAGAAAAAGGCAGGGTTTCTTTTGCTTGATAGGGCAAAAACAAGCAATTGGTCAGTGCTGCGCGGGCAGTATGGTCAACACAGATCTGGCGCTTGGCCCCGGCCCCAATAAACACAAATCTCACGGGCTCGTGGCGCAGTGCTATGGCTGCTGCCAAAATAGTGTCCATGTCGTGGCAGCGTCCCATATTGCCAGAATAGAGCACGGTAAAGACTTGGTCGAGCCGGTGTCGTAACGCAAACCAGTTGTTGGCCTTTGGTAAGGGGACAATTAGGCTGGGGTCGGCCCAGTTGTGAATCACCGATATTTTGTCAGCGGCGGCGGGACAGTGATCGACAATCCGCTGCTTCATGGTTTGGCTCAGCACCACAATGGCCTCAGCCCGTTGCCAGGTGCGGCAGTTGAGCCAGCGCCAGAGGCGCACCAGCCAGTGATGCTTGGAAACTACTCCCAGGGCCAAGGCCACTTCGGGGTAAAGGTCGTACACCACGCACAGGTAACGTTGGCCAAACAGGCAGTACATCAGGTAGGCCAGCACCGGTAGGTAAGGGGGCTCGGTGGTGACTAGCAGTAGCTGGCCGCGACGAGCTGGGTGCAATAGCTTAATGAGCGATCGCAAACAGTAGAGCAGCCCGCCCACTGCCCGCCCCCGAATGCGCTTGGGCCAGAGCCGCGAGGTACGCGTACGGCGGATCGTCACCCCCTGCACCTCCTCCTGTTTAGGGGCGAGTCTGCGATCGTAGGCGTAGCCTGGCTGTCCGGCAAATACCTGTACCCCCACCCCCTGCTGACTAAAGCTTTGGGCCAGTTCTTCCACAAGCTGACCAGTAGCGGCATAGTCGGGTGGAAAAAACTGAGTCAGAATCGAGACCTGCAAGGGAAGGTTAGGCCGGTTTTGGTTTGCTCTCATAGGATCTACTCATTGGGCGATGCAACACGGCTGAAAGCTAAATGTTCTGATTCTGAGCTTTTTATAGACGAATGCAGAGTCTATCGGTTAAGAAACCCTGTCGATTAAATGTGATATTGCCCTTAACTAGAGATCAATTTGTGTATTAGGGACAACATTCTTAAGGCTGTCACAAACTTTGAAATCTATTTTTCGTGTTCAGAATATGACCTAAAGTTTGATGAGAGAGGGGCTAAAGATATTATTTTTTACAATTTACCTTATGGCTGTGCATCTGGACCCTTTGACTGCAAATGTTGTCCATAGACTTTCAGAAAGACCTAGAATAAACCGGCACTAAGTTCGCGCACTCAGCACTCATGCTGCTCAGCTGTGAGGTGCTGGTGTAAGGGTAAAGCCCAAATCTTTGCCGACCTTATATAAGTCTAGGAGTAAAGTTTCTCGAATCTATCTTAGGTATGAACTCGGGCTACTTTTGGAAGATGCCGCTGCGGCATCAGTGAGACTGTTACTGTTCAAGACTTCGCGGTATAGACACTCCTTAAGCACCTGCTGCGGTCAAAATCTCAGGATAAAAGGCTTGCGATTTGGTTAAAAAGAGATTCAGTTGGTCAAAATAAACTGGGTTTGTTGAGCCGTTCTTTGCGCAACAAACCCTTGTCCGCTGCGATCGAATTAGCAGTTTAGCGCAGATCTATTTTGATGCAGTGTAGCTTGATTAAAAGTGATTCCCCAGCTAAATGTCATTCATCAAAATTTCGGGCACGAATCACGAATAGATATTCTATGGGCAATTGACGGATTTGAGACACTAACTAACCACTTCAATGGCTGCTCGCAGCTGTTGAAGCGATCGCCCCAGGGCGACAAAATCTGAGTTTGCACTCAGGGTCGCCAGGGTTTCTGGAGTGCTGTTATCAACGATGCGGTTATAGGCTTGGATGGCTTCCTCTAGCTGGGTGGGGTCGATAGCCAGAGCTGTCGTGCGAGGCTGGGGCGAGGGGGGAATCAGCCCGCTAGCTGCGTTGAACAGCAACACTAGATCGCGGTAGCTGGCTCCGGCTAGGGCCATTTCGGTAAAGGGAGCTACCTGGTTGGGGGTAAGGCCAGTTGCAAAGGCAGCGGCTAAAAGGCCGGTGGTATTAGAGATTTGGGCCATGGTGCCCCGCAGGGGTACCACCATGGGGGTGCCGCCCTGGGTGGTAAACACCGCCGAGGTGACCAGGATAGGATCGCTGTCACTGGCTTGGGCAACGGTCGGGACTGCAATCCCGAGAGTCCTTTGACTGATGGTGAGAGAGATGCTTTCGCCATTGGCGATCGCCGCTGCTGCCGCTGCCGCTAGGTCAGCTACCGTCACGTCGGCATCTTGATTCACGCTAAGACCACTGGCTCCTAGGGGGCTAGGGCTGGTTAAATTAATTTCTCTAGGTGTGGTCAGGAGAATCGCCAGAACTGGGTTAGTGCCCTGGAGCCCCTGAGCAATCTGACTGGCTGAGGTGTTGAGCGCCTGCTGGGCGACGACGGTCAGGGTGATATCGCCAGTCACAGGGTCTACGGTGGCATTGGCAGAGGCTGACTCCAGCCGCTCTTCCTGGCATACGGGTGACTCCACCTCTGGATAAATGCATAGGGTCGAGGCACCAATGGGTAATAAATTTGAGCCACCGACGCTGACGCCGCTAGTCAGCCCAGTAGGAACCGAACCACTGTGTCCGGGCAGGGCGATCGCCACGCTCCCGCCTGCCAGAATTAGCATGAGCCATGTTTGCCGCAGCGGGCTCGCCAGTTTGTCCACGGGGATTCTCCTAAATCGGATTGAGGTCAGTTGAGATCGCTAGGGAGCGGTATTAGGGTGAAAGGGGCTTAAAACTGGGGGCCAAAGTTAAAGCCATAGCCGATGCTTAACACTGCGACGGAACCTGCCCGCGTATTGTTGCCGACATCGCCATAGAGCAGATTGAGGGTAAGGGGCAGCGTGGTCACGGGCACAATGGACGCTCCCACATTTACACCCACACCACTCCAGGCAGTATTGATAGAAAACTGCGGATGTACCTGGAGCCCAACGCCGGCAAACACGCCTACATCGCTACGCTCACCGCTGAAAGCACCGCCACCTAGCCCCAGGGAGGCCGTGATCGGCAACCGGTTGTGGGGATGATCGGGCTGGAGCAGGTGGGCCGCTGTGACTACGCCGTAGGGGCTGGACTCACCCCCACCGGCGTTGGTACCGTAGGAGGCAAAATTATTTACCCCCACCGCCGCTGCTACCTGGGTTTTGTCGCTGCTGTAGACCTGGCGATGAACTTTGGCGTCGAAGCCGCCATTTTCGCCAAACTGTCGCACGCTCTGGAGGTTGTAGGCTAGCTCAACTCCCACCGCCCGGCGTGAGTCGCCGAGCCCAAAGCCCATGGAGAGACTGCCATCGGCCTCAGGGCGAATGCGATCGGCCCCAGCCAGCGAGGCGCTAAAAAACACATCTCCCCAGTTGGCCCCAAAGGCAGATGGAATGCCGGCGTTGGGCGAGGGGGGAAAGGAGCGCACGGCTTCGGCGGTAGTCGTGAGCGGTGCGACGCGCAGATCGTCCCGCAGCTGGGTGGCATCAGGAGTTGACGGCGTAGCTTGAGCGGTAGTGACAGCCGGAACTGTATCGGCAGAGAGCGGCGCTGCGACTAGCTCTACCGGCGGCGAGGCGATCGCGGCCCGACCCGTCGAAAGGGTCGGCTGAGGGTGCGGCAAGGCTAGCGCGATGTTGGGGCTGTGTCCGGCGAATGAGGGTAATTGCGGCTCTCGCTCGGTCTGGCGAGCCATCGCCGGGGAAGGCCGTGGGGCAACAAAAATTTGGTTGGCGGCGGGGTTTGCAGCCGCAGCGTTACGGTCAGCTCGCGAGGGCAGCGGCGGCAGCTGTGGCCCTCGGCTCGCGATTTCAGGCTGAGAAACTTGGCGGCCTGGGGAACTCTGGAGCTCTAACCCGTAGGCGGTGCGCAGGTCGCGCAGCAAGGCTTGAACCGTCGTGGCCCGCGATCGCAGGGTGGCTACATCAACGGCTGTCTGGCGCGGTGTGGCTCCCGACGTCGCGACCCTGTCCGCAGGGGTAGGCCGGGGGGCGATCGCCAGGGTTGAGGTGGCAGCTAAATCCTCTGATGCTTCCTGTGGTGCTGGGGAGGCGATCGCTGTGGTGGTTGCGGAGCGGGGCTCTATCTCTGGTAGCTGAAGTGCCTGGGCAGGCTTGCTAGCTGTGGGTTTGGCGCTAGTTGCAGCTAAAGTTTCGGCTGGAGTAGCGGTCGGCGCAGTTACGGGGGTGTCCGCAACGTTCTGAATAACTACCGGAATAGCAGGCGTGCCGATAGGCTGGCTGGCGATCGCAGCTTGGTCACTCTCCGTGGTCTCTGCGGCCTCTGTGGTTTCCGCAACCTCTGCCATTTCAGCCTGAATGACCGCTGGCTCTGGCGCAGGGGCTACTGGCAGATCAGTCAGGGTATTGGTTGAGGGTTCTGGGCTCACCCCTGCCGGGTTTAATGCGTCGGCAGGGGCAATCGCGGTGGTCTCTGGCACTGCCGCTAGTGCTGCCCCAGAAGCAGGTTCCGAGATCTCTGGAATCCTGTTTTCTGTCACAGCCGGGGCCGATGGTTCTGGCTGAGGGATGACGACCGCCGCTGCCGGTGCTGGTGTCTGGGCCGCGATCGCCGCCGCCACAACGGGGTGATCCTCATCTGGAGTCCAGGTGGGCTGAGGTGCTCCCTGGTGGCCGATTTGAGGTTCCGTGGTTTGGGCCGACGGTTCGGGTGCCACTACCGGGTGCGGATCTACCGCTAGATCTGTTCCTAGACTAGGCTCAGGGGCTACTGCCAAGTTGTCAGGGGTGGCCTCGGCCTGCGATGGCAGCAACCCCAGCCCAGCTAGCCCCAATAGTCCGCCAGTAATTAGTGGTCTTGATTTGCGCTTCATTCTTTATTGCTCCTCACATCCCGTTATCATCACCACACCTGCTGTTAACAGGGCAACCACTGGCTAACCGTCCTCAATCCCTGCGGCCACTCTAGGGCGACCGTAGTAGCCGTAGTAATAGTCGTAGCCACTCTGGCGGCTGTGGGGTACGCCGTTGACCACCAGACCCAGCAGCGGAGCCTGGACTGTGTTGCCCAGATCGGCCAGCACCCGCTGAATTTCTGTCCGCTCAGACCGGTTGAGCCGCGCTACTAGCAGTAGCCCATCGGCGTGGGCTGCGGCCAGCTTGGCATCGACCATCCCGCCTGCTAGGGGTGGGGTATCCAAAATGATCAAATCAAAGTGACAACGGTACTGCTCAGCAATTTGCTGCATTTTGCGGGATGACAGCAGGCGGCCAGGGGCTGGGGGCCGCGCCCCTGCAGTTAGCAAGTGCAAGTTGGGATTGCCCGGTATCACCTGCACTAAATCCATGGGGTCATCGAGCGGTTGAGTAATTAGATCACTTAGACCCTGGCGGTTTGCGTGACCAAAAATTAGGTGCTGACTCGGCTTGCGCAGATCACTATCAATTAACAGTACTCGGCGGCCCATGTTGGCGGCGGCAATGGCCAGGTGGGCACAGATGGTTGACTTACCCTCACCAGGCTCTGAGGAGGTCAGCGCTACCACCTGTATCGGGGTATCAGAGCTGAGCATGCGCAGGTTGGCCTCTAGCGAGTAAAACGCCTCGGCAAAGCTAAAGGAGGTATATAACTTGTGGGGACTTTGATTTTGGGTGAGCACATCGGCCATGGTGGCCGACAGGTTGGGCACCATCAGCAGTGGCTGCTTTTGCAGAGCCGGGGCGTTGGGTACCCCAGCCAGGTTGGGCAACTGAGTTGCTTTGACCAGATCGTCGACGCTGTGAAAGGCCTGGTCGAGGCGATCGCGCAGTAGCGCCGCAACCCCTCCCAACATTAGGCTCAGCACTGTGCTGAGCAACAGGTTGCGCGGCAAATTGCTGGTTTGAGCAATGCTGGTCTCATTGAGGGGAGAAATCAGCTCCCACGGTGACGCCTGCCGCGCCATCTGAAACCGTAGATCTTGCCGACTCGCCAAAAGCTGATCGAGGCTAGTCTCCGCCACGGTCAGCTCGCGGCTGATCTGCTGATACGACCGGGAGAGATCGGCCAGCCGCTGAATCTCTGCCCGCAGCAACTGCACCGCCTGGCCAATCGCTTGATCTTGAGTTTGCAATACCTGCATCTGGTTGGCGGTATTGACCAGCTGCTGCATCAGATCTTGGCTGACCGATCCTTGGTAGCCGAGGGTCTCGGCTTCTACTGCCGACCCTACTAGGCGCTGGGCTTCCGCCTCTAGCAGCGGTAAGAGCTGCTGCCGCTGGTCTGTCAAGGCCTCAATCATGGGGGTGTCAGCCTGAAACCGGGCCGACTCGGCGGCAATGGTCTGTTCGATTTCGCGCAAATCCCCCAGTAGCGCCTGGTAGGTTGGTGACTCGTTGAGGTTCGCTACCCGAATGGCGGTATTGGGATCAAAGCCCACCTGCTCCCGCAGATTTTCGTAGAGGGGGGCTAGGGCGCTCAGCTCCACCCGCAGCTGTTCTTGATCCGCCAGCATCTGGTTGAGCCGTTGGGTAACGCTTTCGCTAGTGGCGTTGACATCGACTAAGTCGTAGCGCTTCTGAAACTCGCTAAGATCCCCCTCAATGGCTGCGACTTCCTGCCATTTTTCTTGCAGTTGTTCGTCTAAAAACGTTAGACCTCGGCGCAGATCTCCTTGA
The DNA here is from genome assembly GCF_014696675.1 of Phormidium tenue FACHB-1052. Lineage (GTDB taxonomy): Bacteria > Cyanobacteriota > Cyanobacteriia > Phormidesmidales > Phormidesmidaceae > Nodosilinea > Nodosilinea tenuis_A. The sequence goes on along the minus strand of NZ_JACJQN010000001.1, from coordinate 143,865 downwards.
CGGTCTTGCACGCTGTAGTTGACAAACCCTTCAACCACCTGGTTAAGCACAAACGCCGCCACCGCTGGGTCAGCATTGCTGTAGCTAATGCGCAGCACCTTAGATTCGCCTTCCTGAACAATGTTCAAGCCGTTGAGTAGGGAGTTGTAGGTAATGTCGGGGTAGCGCTGCTGAATCTTGGCCAAAATGGGGTTGATCACCGCTGGGCCGCGCAGCACTCGAATTTGGCTCGTGTAATCAAGCCCAGAACCCGATGGACTGGGCGCTCCGGTGACCGTCTCCAGCCCCGGCGTATTAACGGCGGTAACGGGCTCCACCAGTAGGCTAGCGCTACCGCTGTAGGCCGGTGGACGGCTGAGGTGCCAAAGGGTGAACCCTGCCAAGGAGAGAGCCGCCACGCCGAAAAATATGCCTGCTCGACGCCTAAAAACCCCTACGAGCTGGTTGAAGTCTACCTCATCTCTCTGTTCCACTAGGGATGGAGGAGCCATGACAGTCATAAAACCAGGCTTGGCATGGCCATGACCATTGCCATTGATTTCATGGGTGGAGGAGGGGGGAAAAGGCATAGGGGCTGTCTGGGAATACTCCCAAGAGTTCGTTAACTTATAGCTCAAAACTCAAAAACTGACCTAGCTCCAAACCTGTTTGAACCTAAACTACGAGTTTTTGGGTGGGGTGGAGACGGTATTCGAGGCGCGAGATTAAAACCCCAGCAGCCTCAAGACAGTAGTCAGAGACGTAAAGGGACGCAGAAAGAGTCCTAGGGTGTCGCCAGTGGCAGCGGCGATATTGCGATCCACAATCACCACGTCGTTGGGGCGCAGTATTGGGTTGGTAGTGTCGTTAGCCGCTGCAGATAGATCAACATCTACGGTGCGTTGGTCAACACTGCCGTCGGGGTTAAGCCGAACTAGCTTGACCGTAGAACTTTGGGCCCGGCTACTCTCAAATCCGCCTGCGGCTAAAATGGCTTGGTTTAGGGTGGCGTTGGCGGGCAGTGTTACCCCACCGGGACTCGCCACTTCACCTACTACCTGAACCGGTATTTCTGCTGGAGAAAAGTTGGCGCTAGAGATCGCTACGGACTCCTCGGGCAAAATCGCTATGGCTTGCGGAATCACAATGGTGTCGCCGTCGCGCAGGCGCACGTCTTGGCTGATGTCGCCCGTGCGAATTAGCTCCCACAGACTGGTGGTCAGAATGGCTTCACCCTGGCGCTGGGGCCGCCGCACCTGAATATCTTTGATGTTGGCCTGCTGGGTAATGCCCCCCGCTTCTTGAATCACCTGGGTGAGGGTGGGCCACTGGCGACCGGCCCCAGCGCTGGCCCCGCTGGCCTCGGCCTCTAGCTCAATGGTGTAGGTGCCGGGGCGGTTGACTTCGCCAGCTACCACCACCCGCACCGGGCGGGCCGACAGCAGCGTGACGGTGAGCTGGGGCGGACGGGTCAGCAACGGAGCATAGCTGGCGGTTAGGGCCGCTTGGGTTTCTGCCAGGGTCAGCCCCTGCACGGCTACTACTCCGGCTATAGGAAGAGACAATGTGCCGTCAACCAGCACCTCATGGGTACCGTTTTCGGGGCCGCTAAACTCTGGGATATTAAAAATATCGATGCGAATGCGATCGCCCGGTCCCAGCACATAGGCCTCAGGAAAACTCCCCTCAGCTGTGTCTAATCCAGGTCGTGGCCTTTGAATAGTTAACGGAGTAGCCTCTTCTGGCTCTGTTGAGTTATTTAGGGGCAGGGTTTCTGCCAGGGCTCTACCAGCTAAGCCACTGAAGGTGGCGGCGACCATCAGCACCCCCATTCCCCAGTCCATCGGTCGAAAGCGGGTCATAGTTGACCTCCTTAGGCTGTCCGGACAATCGTATCAATATGTTACGGGTGTACCCCGAGTTCATGATGGGCGATCGGTCTAGGTTTGACCTCCGTAGTTCGCAAAGGTTTACTTTCGCAAAAAATAGGCCCGGCTAGTTGTTTTGAATTGGCAGAGACTTCGCTCCTGAGATGGCGTTGGCCTGAAGCTCTCGCTGCACTTGCTCAGCTAGCCAGGTGTTAAATAGCTCATCGATCAGGCGTTGGCGAGTGACGTCATCCAAGCGGGCCGGCAAAAACTTCTCCAGACGCACTACCACAAACCATTCGCCGACGCGGGTCGGGGGCCAGAGCTGCTCAGGCTGGCTAATGGAGAGAATCCGGGCCAGGGCCGGGTGCGGTACCGATAGCTCTACGGGGCCAATCAGGCCTCCGGTTTGGGCTTCTTGCCCTTCGGAATACTGGCGGGCTAGGTCGGCTAAGGGTTGGCCGTCGTCTTTGATGCGAAAGTAAAGCTCTTGGGCCAGGCCCGCATCGCGGGTGCGAATTAGGGAGTACAGCACCCGATCGAGGTGACCCTTGCGCTGCAAAAAATGAGACTCGACTTGGTGGCCCCAGGTGTCGAGCTTATACTGCTGAAGCTTTTGAGCCCGCTGGGCTAAGGCTAAAAGATCGCCCTCGCTCAGTCCCCGCTGGGCTAAAAACCCCTGCTGCTGCTCGGGAGTCGTCACCTGATTGGCCTGCAAAAATTGATCTAGGGCTTGGGCGCTTTGCTCTGGGGCGATGGCGATCGCTGCGATCGCCTGGTCAATCACCAGTTCTTTGATCAGAGCTGGCATCATGCCGTAACGCTGTAGCCGCGACACAGCCTCGGCGGCAGTCATCACCTGATCGCCGATGTGCAGCATTGGACTGGGCTCTTGGTTAGCAGGACTGTTCACAGACACCAAAACGTTAGCAAGCTACGTAGCCCAACCTTATCGCATTATGCTAAGGCGTTTCGGTTAATTAAACCGTTTGATCGCTAAGTTTAGCCAAATCCAGGTGGTTCTTCGCTGTCGCCCGCCTGTCTAAAAACAGCAATTCTGGGTCAGTTATTGACCCTTGACTAGGCTGCTACAATCCAGCCAACCTATTTACTTCTCTCTAAGGATCACACCATGACCCGGCCGCCCATTCCTGTGGTGTCTTACGCAGATTTAATCGGCCCTACGGCGGTACGACAGGAGGCGATCGCAACCCTAGGCCAGGCCCTAGAAGACCTTGGCTTTTTTATTTTGGAGCCCCACCCGGTGTCGCCGGAGGTGGTGCGGCGAGCCTACCAAGACGCTGCAAAGTTCTTTGCCCTACCCGATGCCGCCAAAACCCAGTACTCCCTACCCCAGCATGGCGGGCAAGGAGGGTTTTCAAACTTTGGCAGTGAGCAGGCCAAGGGCCACACCCTACCCGATCTAAAAGAATTTTGGCACGTCAACCGCCACAGTCTCACTGCCCCCGACTCGCCCTGGCCCCAAGAGGTGCCCTCCTTTCGCCCGGTGATGACCCGCCTATATGAACAACTCATGGCCTGCGCGGAAGTGCTGTTGGCAGCTTGCAGCGACTATCTAGGCCAGCCCAGCGACTGGCTGGTGGCCATGGCCAGCGGCGGCAACACAGTGCTGCGCCTAGCCCACTATCCACCCGTCGGTCAACCCGCCGCCGGTAGTCTGCGGGCCGCCCCCCACGAAGATATCAATCTCATTACCCTACTCTGCGAGGCTACTGCACCAGGGCTTGAAATTCTTACCCAGGACGGGCAGTGGCTGCCGATTAAAACTACCCCCGGTCAAATCGTGGTCGATACGGGCGACATGCTGCAAAACCTCACCAATGGGCTGTTTAGAAGCACTACCCATCGGGTAGTCAATCCTCAACCCAGCAACCAGGCCCGCCTATCAATGCCGTTTTTTGTGCATCCCCGCCCTGAGATTGACTTAACTCCGGTAGATAGTTTGGTCGATCGCACTGGAGGAATGCCTCAGTTCCCGCCGATTACTGCCGCCGCCTATTTGGCCCGGCGACTGGGGGAGATTCAGGTAGAGCCGGTGGGGTAGGGAGTAGGGAGTGGATGGGTGGGTAAGTGGGTGCTGGCCGAACAACCTATTCACTTACCCCCCACCCTTCACCCCCCACCCCATCACGTCCCAATCCCTAGGCGACCGGCCAAGCTGGGGGTCAGGGGCAGCAGCACCGTCAGAGCTAAAAACAGGGCCAGTAGCCCTAGGGCGGCGCGGGCATCGTTGGGTTCAGAAATATCGTTGAGGCAGGGGCGCTCCAGGGTGCGCTGCAAGATCACAATCACCCCGGCCCAGTAGAGGGCGAGGGGGTTGGCCAAGGCCACCAGGGCCAGCACCACCAGGGTAAACACCGTGGTGCGATTGGCGGTTTTGCGGCCATAGATCGCCTGCACCATGCGGCCTCCGTCGAGCTGCCCGGCGGGCATCAGGTTGAGGGCAGTAATCACCAGCCCCAGCCAACCCATGATGGTGAGCGGGTGAATATCGACCAGGGGCGCTTGCAGCGCCGAGCCTAGCACTACCTTAGCTAGAGCCCCAATCAGCACTGACCCCTGAAAGAACCCGGAGGGAATTTGAAAGGCGCTGCCGGGGTGCGACAGCAGCAGCCCGCCCACCAGCATCGCCAGGGAAACAATGCCCCCGGCGGCAGGCCCGGCCAGGGAAATGTCAAACAGTACGCTGCGGTTGGCCAGCAGGGACTCAAACCGGGTGAGGCTACCAAAGGCCCCAATCTGCCAGGCGGGGATGAAGAAAGGCGGGCTGAGGCGCACCCCGTAGCGACGGGCGGCAATCCAGTGGCCCGATTCGTGGCTGAGCAGGATGACTAGCAGTGCCACCAAAAAGGGCAGGGCCGCCTGCCAGCGTGAAAAGTCTTGTAGCAGGTCAAAGCCCTGCAAAATCGCTCCGGCTTCTAGGCCGGTGAAAATAGTGGCGATCGCCAGCCCTCCCGCCAGGGCCCACTGGGCCGGGGTGGTTTTGACCGGGTCATTGCTGGCGGGCAGCACCACCACCGTGGGCTTTTGCTCCAGATTTTCGACGAGAAACAGCCGGTAGCGATCGCCCAGCCGCTCTCGTAAGGATTCTGCCAGCTTGGCCTGGGTAGCCGCTGGTTCACCCCGCAGGTTGCCGCGAAAAATCGCCCCCTGGTCGTAGGGAATCGTCTCGGTGCGAAAGTAGGTGTCGAGGCCAAAGATACCTTCGATCTGCGCCAAATCTTCGGCGGGAATGGCGATCGCCGCTGGGGCGGTCGGGGCTGCGCTAGGTTGATCGAGGGGCTCCAGGCGATCGGTGGCCTCGGGGGGAGAGTCCATCGCTGGCGCTGGCCGCTGGGTCGAGAGCATGTCCTGGCCTAGGGCGCGCAGCCGTCGTCCCAAATAGATGTAGATGCCCGTAGATCCCAGCAGCAGCAGCAGCACCCCCGCCAGGTTGACGTAAATACCCAAGGCAAATAGACCAAAAAACAGCAGCCACGGGGCCATTAGCACCAGCGATTGCAGCCAGGCCAAAATGCCCACGGTGCCGTAGGGCCGTGCTCGGCGATAGCCCCAGACTAAAATCGCGATCGCAGCCAGCAAAATTAACCCAGTAATCACCATAGTGCCGCTGCCCCTACCCTCCTCGACATGTGCTGAAATGCCCGTTTTGGCGGGCAAAATCCCCATCAGTCTACCGTCGATGGGCCGGAGCCGACTAGTCAGGGCCAGCCGCCCCAACCGATTAGCGGGGGCAAACCCACCCCAATGGCTGTAGTTCCAAGATTAAGGTGCTTAAATGTAGCCAGACAATTGCCCATTGCCGCCGTATCCCAGGGGCCTGTCGATCTTGCTCACTGTTGCGCGCCCATGACTCCCCCGCCCCCCGACCCTGCCCAGCCTCCGCTACCGACATCTATCCCAGACAACGGCGCTGGTGCGACTCCAGGTCAGCTCGTCGTGCAATCTAACCCAAGCGACGGTGCGACAGGGAATCCTCCGGCAGCCGCTCGGCTGGATGTAGACCCCTCCGACCCTATGAATGTCGATCCCCTGCTGGTTGACACCACAGTCACCTCAGCTAGCGCTATCACCATCGTGGCGGTGGCGGTAATTGGGCTGGGGCTGATCGTTGGCAGTTTTTGGCTCACCCTGGCCGGGTCGTTGGTGGCTACTCTGGTATCGATTCGGCTGATGTGGCCCTTTTTTCAGGAGGTGCTAGGAGAGCTGTCGGCCCGGCAGCAGTCGCTGCTGATCGCCATTCCTGGGGTGCTGATTGGGCTGGCGGGGCTGATGAATATCACCGGTATCAACCGCGCCATCTTGACCTGGGGGCTGACCCTGCGGTGGGATATTTTGGGAGCCTTAGGAGATTTTTTGGGGGCGATCGGGCAAATTTTCATTGCCTTTTTGGCTCTGTTTGTGGCCTGGCGGCAGTACGTCATCTCCCGCGACCTGACCAAGCAGCAAAACCTGATTACCCAGCAGCAGACCATTGATGCCTACTTTCAGGGCATTTCAGAACTGGTGCTCGATGACGAAGGTCTGCTCGAAGACTGGCCCCAGGAACGTATCATCGCCGAAGCCCGCACCGCCGCCATTCTCAGCAGCGTCGATGCTGGCGGCAAGGCCAAGGTGGTGCGCTTCCTCTCTCGCTCGAAGCTGCTCACCCCCCTGCGCCGCGACAATCGCCTGGGCCGCCCCATCCTCGATGGTCGGGGGGGCTACGAAGAAGACCGGCTGAGTGGCACCCGCGTCATCGACCTGGGAGCTATGCTGGCCGCCGCCGACCTGTCGGGCACCGACCTGCGCTGGGCCGACCTCAGCGAAACCAATCTGATTCGCGCCGATCTGCGCCGGGCCGACTTGGTGAGAACCAATTTCGCCCGCTCCATTTTGTACCAGGCCAATCTGTCTGGGGCCGACCTGATGGAGGCGCGACTGTTTTATGGAGATGCGGCCACCGCCACCCCTCGCACCCGCACCGGCGCACCCGACTATGTCACTGGAGCCAACACCGGAGCCGTAGTCGAAGGGGCCAACTTTAGCGGCGTGTACCGCCTATCTGAAGAACAGCGCCGCTACATCGGTGCCTGGGGCGGTGAGGCCACCCGCGCTACAGTTCCTGGCGGCTGTGCGGATATTCCCAATCTGCTGGGGCGGTAGGAGGGGATGAATGAAATTAGTTTTGAAGGTTGAGTTTTGAGTTTTGAATTAAAGCCTGACTGCAAGAACTCAAAACTGAGAACTCAAAACTCAAAATTTTCTCACTTAAACTCCGGCGTTGCCCCCAGCTTACGCACCGCCACCGAAACTTCCATACCCAGGTAGTCGCTGGCCTCGCCAAACCATGAGCCAGCGAGGGGAATTGCCTGGCCGGGGTGGCGAGCGATCGCCACCGCGATCAAATCAAACCCTTCAGTCAGGCGGTTGGTGGGGTCGTACACCAGCCACCCCGCCCCCGGTAAATAGACCTGGAGCCAGGCGTGGGTGGCCCCTGAGCCGGTCATGCCCACATCGCCGCCATCGAGGGCCGAGTCATACAGGTAGCCCGACACAAACCGACAGGCTATCCCCAGCCGCCGCAGGGCTTCCATCATCAGCCAGGCGTAGTCTCGGCAGGTGCCCGACTTCAGCCGCAGGGTTTCCCCTGGCGGCTGGGTGCCCTCCTCTGCCCGCGATCGGTAAGTAATGGTGTCGCGAATGGTGTTCATGATGCGGCTCAGAATGTCGCTGGTGCGATCGCGATCGCCTGCCACAAAGCTCTTGGCCCAGGCTGCCACTGAGCCATTGGGGTCTTCGGCGTGGGGCCGCAGATATACCGCTAAATCTGTCCACTCGTCGGGGGTATACTGCACTGGTACCTCCTCTGCCCTGGGGTCGAGGGGAAAGTTATCAATGCCCTTAGTGCCAAAGTGTTCGCCCCGAAACCGGCAGGTAAAGGTCAGTTCTTGAGCCGGTGCGCCGATGTCAATCACCGCCACATTGTTCGAAAGAGTGTCGCTGACCCAGTGCACCTTAGCAGGCACGTTGATGTCTAGGGAATATTCCAGGAGTCGCCCACTGTAGTTGCCCCGGGGTAAAAACATCGCCTTATGGGGGCCAAAGGTGACGGGCTTAGCGTAGCGGTAGGTGGTGACGTGCTCAACTTCGTAAATCACCGACATGGATAGTCCTAGAATGGGGCTTCGTTTATTGCTGGCTCAGAATCGCATAAATCGCCTGGGTAATCTGCCGCAGTTGCTCGGGTTCAATGATATAGGGCGGCATCGTGTAGACCAGCCGGCCAAAGGGGCGCAGCCACACCCCCTGCTGCACAAACTGGGGCTGCACCACCGCCATATCTACCGGCTCATGCAGTTCGACAACGCCGATCGCTCCCAAGATCCGCACATCCTTCACCGCTGGCAGATCGCGGCAGGGGGTTAGCTCCTGCTTGAGCTGGGTTTCGATGGCGCATATCTTCTCGGCCCAGTCGTAGCTTTCCAACAGGTTCAGGTTTTCTAAGGCCACCGCGCAGGCGAGGGGGTTACCCATAAATGTGGGGCCGTGCATAAAAACTCCCGCTTCCCCCTGGGCAAAGGTTTCGCTAATGTGATCGGTGGTTAGGGTAGCTGCTAGGGACATAAATCCGCCCGTGAGAGCTTTGCCGACGCAGAGAATATCTGGCGTGACGTCTGCGTATTCGCAGGCAAACAGTTTGCCCGTGCGGCCAAAGCCTGTGGCGATTTCATCAAGGATTAGGAGGATGTTGTAGCGATCGCACAGTTCCCGCGCCCGCCGCACATACTGCGGGCTATAAAACCGCATGCCTCCTGCCCCCTGCACCACCGGCTCAAAAATCGCGGCGGCAATCTCGCCAGGGTGGCGCTGCAAAATCGCCTCAAAGCTTGCAATATCTGCCTCATCCCACACCCCCTCAAAGGGAATCTGGGGCGCATCGGCAAAATACTGCTCCACCAGGCTGTTGCGAAACAGGTGGTGCATGCCGTTCACTGGGTCACACACCGCCATGGCCGCAAAGGTGTCGCCGTGGTAGCCATTGCGAATCGTCAGAAAGTGCTGTTTCTGCGGTTCTCCCCGGTTGTGCCAGTACTGGATGGCTAGCTTCATGGCCACTTCTACCGCCACCGAGCCAGAATCGCAGAAAAACACCTGTTGTAAGGGTTCTGGCGTGATCTGCACTAGCTTATGGGCGAGCTGCACGGCGGGCTGGTGAGTCAGCCCGCCAAACATGACGTGGCTCATGTGCCCCATTTGTTCTTGGGCCGCCCGGTTCAGCCGGGGGTGGTTGTAGCCGTGAATGCAAGTCCACCACGACGACATGCCATCGACCAAGCGCTCCCCGGTTTCTAGCTCTAGATAGACTCCCTGGGCCGATCGCACCGCAAACACCGGCCCAGTATTGGGCATTGGCGCGTAGGGATGCCACACATGGCGGCGATCGAGCGCTATAAGTTCATCAATCGGCAGCGCATCCATAAATCGTAGGGTGTACAACGCCAAGGCGCGGCTTCGCCAACGCAAAGCAGTGCACCGTAGAAAGTCTAGGCAAGAAACCTATCAACGTATCCCAAATAGGTCTCTGGGTCTTCCAGCATCGGGAAATGCCCAGTGTTCTTGACCAGGGCATACTCAACCTTCGGGTTTAAAGCTGCCGCCGTGCGCCCCAGCTCCGCCGGGGTGATTTGGTCGAATTCGCCCGAAACCAACAGGGTCGGTACGCTAATTTTGGCAAACTCTACCGGCATGACTTCGGTGGCTTTCTTACTCACCGAGGTAAAAATAGTGCCCAACGCCGTGGCGTAGTCGGCGGTTAAGAAATCGTCTAAAAACGCAATTTTCTCGGCGGCGGGAATGGGGCGGCTGAGGAACCGGGCCATAAAGAAGCGCGGGGCCAAGGGAATCTTCCCGAGCCACTTGGGCCGAAAGGCCACCACATAGCCGCCAAATTTGTAGAACGCCTCAAAGGCGGCTTTGTCGTACTCGAAAATGCCGTTGCAGGTCAGAATGGCGCGATCGCACAGCTCCGGGTACTGATTCAAAAAGTACACTGCCACCGACGCCCCCATGGAGTGGGCGTTGATCGAAACCTTGGGCAGGTTCAGCGCCTTCAACAGCTCGGCCAAATCGTCCGCGTAGGTATCTAGCTCGTAGCCTCGCGCCGCAGCCGCCTCCTGCTGATCGGGAGCGAGACGCGATCGCCCAAACCCGCGCATGTCGTAGAGCAGGCAGTCATAGCGATCGCTCAACGCTGCCGCCGTACTTTGCCAATAGCGGGCCGACCCGGCCCAGCCGTGGATGAAGACCATCACCGGCTTCGAAGAACTGGGGTCGCGGGGCGTATTGGTGCCGACCCACTCGTAGTAATGGTTAACCTGGTTGACGTCAATGTAGGGCATGGCTAAGCAGATTCGGGCTTAGGCATAGACGAGGGATGCAGCAGCAGGTCAGCGGTAGACCGCTGCTCCACCATTTCGCGGGTGATCGTGCAGCGCTTCAGGTCTTTGCGTGAGGGCAGCTCATACATAATGTCGAGCATCAGCTCTTCGATAATGCCACGCAGGGCACGGGCTCCGGTCTTGCGGCGATAGGCTTCCCGGGCGATCGCCCGCAGCGCGTCCGGCTTAAACTCAAGCTGCACGTTGTCCATCACCATCAGCTTTTGGAACTGCTTCACCAGCGCGTTCTTCGGCTCGGTCAAAATCGCCATCAGCGACTCTTCATCTAGCGGCTCTAGCACCGAGGTGGCCGGAATGCGGCCAATAAATTCAGGTATGAGGCCAAACTTCACCAGATCGTCAGGCTCTAGATTACGCAGCACGTCAGCGGTACGCTTTTCGCGGGAGAATTGCCCTTCGCCCGGCTGCACAAAGCCAATCGATTTCTTGCCAATCCGCTGTTCAACAATTTTTTCTAACCCAACGAAAGCACCGCCGCAGATAAACAAAATATTGCTGGTGTCGATCTGAATGCAGTCTTGGTAGGGGTGCTTGCGCCCTCCCTGGGGCGGCACATTGGCCACGGTACCCTCCAGCATCTTCAGCAGTGCCTGCTGCACCCCCTCACCAGACACATCGCGGGTAATGGAAGGATTTTCGCTCTTGCGGGCAATTTTGTCGATCTCGTCGATGTAGATGATGCCGCGCTGGGCTTCTTCCACATCCAGGTCGGCTACCTGGAGCAGCCGCAGCAGAATATTTTCCACATCTTCGCCCACGTAGCCCGCCTCGGTCAGGGTGGTGGCGTCAGCTACGGCAAAGGGCACTTCGAGAATGCGGGCCAGGGTCTGAGCGAGCAGCGTCTTACCGCAGCCCGTAGGGCCAATCAGCAGGATATTTGACTTTTGTAGCTCAACAAGATCGTCGGCTGATTCCCCCTCAGACCCTTGCAGATAGCTGAGGCGCTTGTAGTGGTTATAAACCGCCACCGACAGTACCTTTTTAGCCTCATCTTGGCCAATGACGTGATCGTCGAGGTAATTCTTGATTTCCCGGGGCTTGGGAATTTGGTTGAGGGCGATGGCCGGAGCGGTGCGCGGGCGATCGGCGGCGGGGGTGTCGCGCCGGGGCACGGGCTGGGCGATCGCCGTACCCGAGTCAAACAGCTCTTCGTCTAAAATTTCGTTGCACAGGTCAACACACTCGTCACAGATGTAGACCCCCGGCCCCGCAATCAACTTGCGCACCTGCTCCTGAGACTTGCCACAAAACGAGCACTTAAGATGGGAGTCGTACTTAGACATAAAATAATGACCCTAGTTTAGTGCAGTCATAGTAGGGGCGGTGGGAAGATATTGCTGCTCAACAACATCGTCAATTAGCCCATAGGCTTTGGCTTCGACGGCAGACATATAAAAGTCGCGCTCGGTGTCAGTCTCGATGCGCTCCATTGGCTGCCCAGTATGGTGAGAAATCAGCTCATTCAGCCGGTTCTTGTGATAGAGAATCTCCCTCGCCTGAATCTCGATATCCACGGCCTGGCCCTGGGCACCCCCTAGGGGCTGGTGAATCATAATCCGCGAACTCGGCAGGGAAAGGCGCTTGCCCTTTGCCCCCGCGCAGAGCAGGAACGCACCCATGCTGGCAGCAAGCCCAAAGCAAATCGTCACCACGTCGGGGCGAATTTGCTGCATGGTGTCGTAGATCGCCATGCCCGCTGTTACAGAACCACCTGGAGAGTTGATGTAAAGCTGCACATCCTTTTCGGGGTCCTCAGCATCTAGATACAGCAGCTGAGCAACGATAGAGTCAGCTACCTCATCCATCACCGGAGTGCCCAAGAACACAATGCGCTCCCGCAACAGGCGAGAATAGATGTCAAACGCCCGCTCCCCCCGCCCCGATTGCTCTACAACAACGGGCAGCATGCTGCGAACCTGGTTAGCACTCAGGGCAGACTGGCTCAAGCTCAAGATAGGGCTACTCAATGGGTTCGATGCAATCATAATGGGTTTGCGCGAGATTTCAAGGGCTTAGGAATATTGCGTTACGGTCAGAGGGCTAGAGCACCCGACGCTGGGCTAGATGTTTCAGACTAACAAGCCATCGGTTAGCCTACCCGACATTATGCCCCAAAAATTTAGGTTCACGGGGTGGGCTAACCGATGGCGTGCTGAATCTATAGGCAAGTGCCAACGGTTCTAGCTGTTCTTAGCCTTGCTGGCCTTGACCGGATCTGCTTCAACCGCTGCGGCATCGTCGGCTTCAACCTCAGTTGCCTCAACCTCAATGGCGTCACTACCAGAGGCATTAGTCTCGACGGCTGCGGCTTCGATAGCATCGGCTTCATCGGCGATCGCCGCCTTTTGCAGAGTCCCTTCAGGCACCAGCTCAACGGTGTTGGCTTCCTCAAGCCAGGCCAGAATTTTTTCCTGAAGCAGCTCCTCGGTTAGCACCTGCTTGAGGCGATCGGGATCGACCTGGCTGGGGTCTTCAACCTCGGCCATGGCCTCTTTAATCTTTTCTTGCAGGGCCGCTTCTTCGATCTTAATGCCCTCCTGCTTGGCTACCTCGCCCAGGGCCAAGGTGCGATGCAGGCGATCGATCGCCTCAGGACGGGTGCGCTGGCGCATGCTGTCAACCAGCTCGCGGGTCAGCATTTTGTTGACATCAATGCCCTGGCGGCTGAGCTGCATGATGGTTTGGGTGAGCAAAAAGTCCACCTCTTTTTGCACCAGCGTATTAGGGATTTCGGCCTCTAGGTGCTCCACTAGAGCTTCGATCAGGGCCGCATCTTTGTTGGCCTTGGTCTTGTCGTTGGCTTCTTCCTGGTAGCGCTCGGTCAGCGACGTGCGCAGGGCTTCGATGGTCTCAAATTCGCTGATTTCTTGAGCAAAATCGTCGTCTAGCTCAGGCAGTTCCTTCTCTTTAATTTCCTTCAGGGTGATAGAGAAGACTGCTGGCTTGCCTGCCAGGTCGGCTTGAGAGTAGTCATCGGGGAAGGGAATCTCGACATCTTTAGCCTCTTCTAGGGCCATGCCGATGATGCCTTCCACAAAACCGGGAATGAACCGCCCTTCTTCTAGCTCTACCTGGAAGTCGGTGCCAGAACCGCCTTGGAACTCTTCGAACTCGCCACTTTCGGTCTGAACTTTGCCGACAAAGTCAATTACCGCTACATCGCCAGCCTGAGCGGGGCGATCTTCGATGGGCACTAAAGTCGCAAGATTGTTCTGATATTGGGCCAGGGTGCTGTTGACCCGCTCGGGGTCTGGGAGAATTTCTTCGGCCTGGACGGATAGCCCCTTGTAAGTCTTGAGGGTAACTCTAGGGGGAACGTCTACAGAGGCCTGAATAGTAATGGGCTGACCGGGTTCGTACTGACCGATCAGCTCTTCGAAGGAGCTTTTAAGCTGGTAGTTGCCGATCGCATCAATCTCTTCCTGCTTGATGGCCTTATCGACCGCATTCTGCACCAGCTCCTCAATTACCGCTGCCTTAAACTGGGTCAACCCAACCCGCTGCAAAAAGACCTGCCGAGGCACCTTGCCCTTGCGAAAACCCGGTACATTGACCGTCCGCATCATCTTATTTAGCACCTGATCGTAGGTCTTTTGGGACAGATCAGCGGGAATTTCGATCTCTAGTCCCACCTGGCTTTCGGGCAGTACTTCCTGGGTAACTTTCATGGGGTCTTTTTGCTAACTAGACGGCGGCTGCGCGCGCTCCAAACCAGTAAGGAACTTTTGGCGCAATTAATAAGCATACTCTATCGTCACAGCCTGCTACCCATTCCTTGGCTTTAGTCCACATTTCTGAGTCCATAGGTCTTCGCCTAGAGATTGATCCGTCAACAGTCGGGTTGGCGGACGTGTGACGGCCTTGTATTTCGCGTATCCTTCGCAGCTCTGTCTGGCCAGCAGGGGCGCTGTTGGTAGGCGAAGGCAAAATGCTAGTATCGGCTGATGCAATGCATTCTGTGAGTAGGTTGAGGTAGCGCTGTGGCGAACGGGCTGAGAGTTGCGATTATGGGGGCCACCGGGGCCGTAGGGGCAGAGCTGCTAGCGCTGCTGGATGAGCGATCGTTTCCCCTCAAAGATTTGACTCTGCTGGCGTCTCCCCGGTCGGCGGGCACCACCTTGACCTTTAAGGGCGAAGCGATTCCTGTGCAGGCCCTAGGCGAAGGTTCCTTTGACGGCATTGACCTGGTGCTGGCCTCGGCGGGCGGCTCGGTGTCTGAGGAATGGTTGCCCAAGGCCGTGGCGGCAGGGGCCGTCTGCATCGATAACTCCAGTGCCTACCGCATGGATCCCTCTGTGCCCTTAGTGGTGCCTGAGGTGAACCCCGAGGCGGCCCGCACCCATCAAGGCATTATTGCTAACCCCAACTGCACCACCATTCTCATGGCCCTGGCCGTGTGGCCGCTGCACCAGGTGCAGCCCGTGCAGCGCTTGGTCGTCGCTACTTACCAGTCGGCTAGCGGAGCTGGGGCACGGGCGATGGAAGAGGTGAAGCAGCAGGCCCGCGCTATTTTGGCTGGGGAAGAGCCGGTGGCCGAGGCGTTTCCCTACCCCCTGGCGTTTAACTTGTTTCCCCACAACTCGCCCCTCAACGAGCAGGGCTACTGCCAAGAAGAAATGAAGATGGTGAATGAGACCCGCAAGATTTTTGGGGCCGACAGCCTGAGAATCTCGGCTACCTGTGTGAGGGTTCCCGTACTGCGAGCCCACTCCGAAGCGGTTAATATTGAGTTTGCAGCACCCTTCTCGCCCCAGGAGGCTAAGGCGTTACTGGCCCAGGCTCCCGGAGTCAGGGTAGTTGAGGATTGGGCGCGGAACTACTTCCCCATGCCGATGGAAGCTAGCGGCCAAGATGATGTGCTGGTGGGGCGCATCCGCCAGGATATTTCTAACCCTAACGCCCTAGAACTTTGGCTCAGCGGCGATCAAATTCGCAAGGGGGCAGCCCTAAACGCGGTGCAGATTGCTGAACTGCTGCAAGTTCCCCAAGCTGTTGGCGTCACTCACTGAGATGAGCACTCAGCGGATTCTGGAGAGTTTTCGGATGACTTTTGAGGCTAGGTCAAGCTTAGGGTGTACGCTGATCGCCTTCTAAGGATCAGTAACGAGTAGACGGCGGTAGGGTGGATAGCGCTTACATTTCTGACCTGTTGGGTTAACCCATTCCCGGAATGCGATCGCCATTCAACTCATCGACGTGATTTGCCGACTCCATGGGCTTTCTAGCCTACAATCTTCCCTAGGGCCGACCCGCTAGGGGGCAACTTGGTATAATCTCAGGGTCATTAAACTTCAAACTTCGCAGGATATAAGGCATTTCGGGTGACGTATTTTGGCAGAGTGCTAACGGCAATGGTGACGCCATTCTCTGAAGATGGCTCCGTTGACTACGCCGTGGCCGAGCGCCTGGCCGACTATTTGGTAAACAACGGCAGTGATGGGCTGGTAGTGTGCGGCACTACGGGTGAGTCACCCACTCTGAGCTGGCAGGAAGAGTATCAGCTGTACAAGACGGTGCGCGAAGCAGTGGCTGGCCGTGCTAAGGTGATCGCGGGCACAGGGTCTAACTCAACCTCTGAGGCCATTGAGGCTACCCGCCATGCCTGTGATCTAGGGCTAGATGGGTCTCTACAGGTGGTGCCCTACTACAACAAGCCCTCCCAACAGGGGCTTTATCAGCACTTTAGCCAGATTGCGGCAGCGGTGCCCGACCTGCCCATCATGCTGTACAACATTCCGGGACGTACGGGTTGTGCGCTGGCGATCGAAACCACTGCCCGCCTGGCAGAAATATCGAATATAGTAGCTATTAAGGAGGCTAGTGGAAGTTTAGACCAGGCCAGTCAAATTCGTTACTACACCCCTGCTGAGTTTGGCATCTACTCTGGGGATGACTCATTGACTCTGCCGGTGCTCTCGGTCGGCGGTTGCGGGGTTGTGAGCGTAGCCAGTCACCTAGTTGGCCCTCAGATTCAAGCTATGGTGCAGGCCTACGAAGCCGGAGAGACCCGGTTGGCCACAAAAATACATCTACAGCTATTGCCTTTGTTTAAGGTCTTGTTTGTCACCACCAATCCGGTGCCCCTGAAGGTAGCTCTAGCACAGCAGGGATGGCCGGTAGGGGCAGTGCGATCGCCCCTGTGCATGCCCGATGATGAGTCTGTGGGTATTGCGATCGCAGAGGTGCTCCAGCAGCTCTCTGACCAAGGTATTCTAGCCACCAAAGCCTAGGCTAGCAGGCCTGCTGTTAGGCCCTGAGCGGCGTATCTGGCCACCATCGTCTATCTTCAAATCGGTCTCGGCTCGCCTCCTTGGCAAGAGCTGTCTGCATCGCTAGTTTTCTAACAACTGAATAGTCTGTCTATCCTTTCGTTCTGTGTGAAACGTATTTATGGCTCTATCTGTACTGTCTATGGCCCTAGCTGCTCTACCTGTCGATGTTGCGACATCGAACTGGGCCTCAACTGCCTCCATAGTGTCTACTTTCGACAGCTAGCACGCTGATTGTGCTGCATCTTGGCAAGCAAACGGCTTTACCCATTGGCATGTAACCCAGGCTGTAAATGCCGACACGGTTAGGCTCTATCTGCCACCCATTCTTTTTTAACTGTTCAATTTTTCATCTCAATTGTTTACTGACGAGATTGTTTATGACTTCAAAATCTGCCAATACTGCCCTAAAAATCATCCCGCTGGGAGGGCTGCACGAGATCGGCAAGAACACCTGCGTTTTCGAGATCAATGACGAAATCATGCTGCTTGACGCAGGGCTAGCCTTCCCCACCGACGGTATGCACGGGGTCAATATTGTGCTGCCCGATGTCACCTATCTGCGGGAAAATCGACACAAGATCAAGGGCATGATTGTCACCCATGGTCATGAAGACCATATTGGTGGCATTGCCTTCCACCTCAAGCAATTTGACATTCCGGTAATCTACGGCCCTCGTCTGGCGATGGCCCTTTTAGAGGGCAAGCTGGAAGAGGCAGGGATGAGCGATCGCACCGAGCTACGCCCCGTGCGCCCCCGTGAAACCGTGCGAGTGGGCAACTCTTTCTTAGTCGAATACATTCGCAACACCCACTCCATCGCCGACAGCTGCTCGGTGATCATCCACACCCCCGTGGGCATTGTTATCCACACGGGCGATTTTAAGTTTGACCATACCCCCGTTGATGGCGAAACCTTCGACATTCAGAAGTTGGCAGAGGCTGGCGAAAAGGGCGTACTGTGCCTGGTGAGTGACTCTACCAACTCTGAGGTGCCGGGGCACACTCCCTCGGAGCGATCGGTTTTCCCTAACCTTGACCGCGAGTTTGGCAAGGCTAAGGGACGACTGATGGTGACGACCTTTTCATCGTCGGTTCACCGGGTCAATATGATTCTGGAGCTAGCCCAAAAGCACAACCGCAAGGTGTTTGTGGTGGGCCGCTCAATGCTCAACGTGATCGCCCACGCCCGTGACCTGGGCTATATCAAGTGCCCTGAGAGCCTGTTTTTGCCTCTCAAATCCCTAGGCCACACTGCCGATGAGAACGTGCTAATTCTCACCACCGGCTCCCAGGGCGAACCGCTAGCGGCCCTTACTCGCATCGCCGAAGACTCCCACCGGCAGATCAAGATTAAGCAAGGCGATACCGTCGTGTTTTCTGCCAACCCCATTCCTGGCAACACCATTTCGGTGGTCAACACTATCGACAAGCTGATGATGCGCGGGGCCACCGTGGTCTACGGCAAAGACAAAGGCATTCACGTCTCGGGCCACGGTGCCCAGGAAGACCAGAAGCTGATGCTAGCTCTCACCCGGCCCAAATATTTTTTGCCCGTGCACGGTGAGCACCGCATGCTAGTGAAGCACTCTCAAACCGCCCAAAGCATGGGTGTACCCGCTGAGAATATGGTGATCATCAACAATGGCGACATCGTTGAAGTTAACCCCGCAGGCATTCGCATTGCTGGTCAGGTGCCCTCGGGCATTGAGTTGGTTGATGCTTCCCGCGTTGGGGTAGTGGGCCGCGATGTGCTTAAGGAACGGCAGCAGCTAGCTGAAGATGGCCTAGTTACTATTGCGGCCACTGTGGGCAGCAACGGCAAACTAGTAGCCGACCCCACCGTGCAAATTCGCGGGGTGGCTCAGTCAATCTCCCAAGAACGCTTGCAGGGCCAGGTGAAGCAGGTGATCACCCAGGTGCTCTCAAGTCGTGGCGCAGAGCTGGTAGTGTCTAACGGCAACGGCAAGTCTGCCCTTGACCTAGATGCACTCAAAGCTGCCCTCGACCAAGACCTTCGTCGCTTGGTGCGGCGTGAGTTTGATAAGCGCGATCCCATGCTGATCTTGCTTATTCAGGGCTCTGGTGTGGCGACTGTGGTGCAGCCTCAGACCCAGACCCAATCTGACCCCAGACCTAAGGCTGAGCCTAAGGCCCAGAAAAAATCGCCACCTAAGGTTGAGGTCGAACCCCAGCCTGCGCCTCAAAGCGTAGTCACCGAGCGCCGCACCCGGACTCGGACTACGGCGGCTTCGGCTTCCTAATCAACTTAAAGCCTAGAGGGCGGGGCGATCGCGGGCACAGTTAGGGCCGCGATCGCCCCGCCCTTTTTGTTGCGGGTCTCAGTGCAATATTGCAAGCCACGTTCAATATCACAGGTGCAAATTTGCTCCACCTGTGGTAGAAAGATACGCAACATCGTGTTGCTGCGGCTGCTTGGCGCTATAATGCACTCAGCAGGAGCTAATGTACCTGAGCAAAGGTGCATAGCAAGTGTCTTAAGCAGCTACACAACCTTAGCGCTAAGTGCTTCTGTTAGAGTTTTTGTTCAGCTTGTGCGGTTTATCCCAAGCAGATCTAGCGCAAACGAGATCCAGTACGAACAAGAATTCTTAGAGTCGCCCAGCGAGTTAGGGAATCTGTGCATGCCCTTAGGAAGCAGGGTTTATTGCGATGTCGCAATGAATTCTATTGCAAAACCTTTGCAAACGAGTTTTCCGATCGCTCAGTAGCGGTGTTGACGTGGCTGGTGAATGGCCAAATCACCCTCTCAGGGCGGGAAAAGCAGACTTTATTCTCCCTGGTGAGCGTCGTATGAGGAATTTGGATGCCGAAGCAGATTGTTATTGCTGAGCAAAACCGGATCGCTGCGGTTTTTTCTGAAGATCAGATTCAAGAGTTGATTGTGGCTACCGGTAGCCACCAGGTCAGCGATATTTATTTAGGCACCGTAGAAAACGTGCTGCCCGGCATTGATGCTGCCTTCGTCAATATTGGCGACAGCGAGCGCAACGGCTTTATGCACGTCACGGATCTAGGGCCCCTAAAGCTAAAGCGCAGCGCTGGTTCCATTACCGAGTTGGTCGTGCCCCAGCAAAAAGTGCTGGTGCAGATCATGAAGGAGCCCACGGGCAACAAAGGGCCTCGGCTGACTGGCAACATCAGCCTGCCGGGGCGATATCTAGTCCTGATGCCCTCAGGGCGTGGAGTCAACCTATCACGGCGCATTCGCAGCGAGAGCGAGCGCAACCGCCTGCGGGCCTTAGCTATTTTGATCAAACCGGCGGGCATGGGGCTGCTGGTGCGTACCGAAGCCGAGGGCATTAGCGAAAATGCCATTATTGAAGATCTAGAAACCCTGCAAAAGCAGTGGGAAAGCATTCAGCAACAGGCTTTGAGCACTCGTCCTCCGGCTCTGCTCAATCGCGACGACGACTTTATTCAGCGAGTGCTGCGCGACGCCTACAACGCTGAAGTTAACCGCATTGTGACCGATTCTAGCACCGGCATGAAGCGGGTAAAGCAACATCTGGCCAACTGGAGCGATGGCCAAGTGCCCGCTGGGGTACTGATCGACCACCACCGCGAGCGCATTCCCATTCTGGAATATTTTCGAGTCAATGCCGCCATTCGCGAGGCTCTCAAGCCGAGGGTAGACTTGCCCTCCGGCGGCTACATCATTATTGAGCGCACCGAAGCGCTGACGGTGGTTGACGTCAACTCTGGCTCTTTTACGCGCTCTGCCACTGCTCGCGAAACTGTCCTGTGGACTAACTGCGAAGCCGCCGCTGAGATTGCCCGGCAGCTGCGCCTGCGCAATATTGCCGGGGTGATCGTCGTTGACTTTATCGATATGGACTCGCGGCGTGACAAGCTGCAAGTGCTTGAACATTTCACCAAAGCCCTGCGTTCTGACAAAGCGCGGCCCCAAATTTCGCAACTGTCTGAGCTGGGTCTAGTAGAGCTAACCCGTAAGCGTCAGGGTCAAAATATCTATGAGCTGTTTGGGCGTCCTTGTCCCACCTGCGGTGGTTTGGGTCATCTGGTGCATCTGCCCGGTGAGGTGCCTATGGACAATGGCAATGAAGTTGCCCCTCGCGCTCTGACCTCTGGGGTAAGTCCGGCTCCTCAGCTAGCGCCACTTCCCCCCGGCGATCCGAGCGACTTTGATAGTCGTCCTGACCTGCAAGAGCTAGATTTGGGTAATCACCCTAGCTATCAAGACAAATCGGGTCGCGGCAACAACCGCCGCCGTCGCCGCCGCGATCCATTGCCGACTCGCAGCAACGGTAAAGAATTGCCTGTTGTGAAAGACAGTGGGCCGGCTCCGCTTGACTTTAAAGAGCCGATTGAGTCGCTGACACCGCTAGTATCTCCTAAGCCTGAAGATGAAAAGGCTGTGCCTCGCGGGCGCGGGCGAACTGGGGGACGAACCGATTCACAAAGCGATCCGTCTCGGAATCGGAAGTCCGCTGTGCCCCCTCAAGTGGTAACCGTCGAAATGACCCCCGATGAGCAGCGTATCTACGCCATGATGGGAATTTCACCCATGGTGCTGTCGACCCAAGAGGTGGCTGACCCTCGCAACGTGATGGTGTCGGTGGTGTTGCCAGGGCAGGCTCCACCCGAGATTGTGTCTCTAACCCCAATGGAAACTTCGGCAGAGACTGCTGTCGAAGTGCCGCTGGTGGGTGTGACTGAACCAGCGCCCCCAGCGCCCAAGCCGTCTCCTAGCCGCACCGTGCGCACGCGCTCGGCCCGTGCTCAAGCCCAGGAAGCTGAGGTCATGCCTCTTGACGCGATCGCCTCAACTCCAGAGCCGACTATCGAACCTGCCCCTGTTATTCAACTAAACCCCGTAGAGGTCACCCCCGAAGCTGAGCCAGAAGAATCGTCTAGCAGCGTGCGCCGTCGCCGCCGCCGTCGTTCCTCCTCCGCTGGTGATGGTGGCGACGAGTAGGTTTTGACCCCTGAGACTTTTGAGCATTCCCCGGCGGCTAAGATTGCCGGGGTCGATGAGGTGGGGCGAGGGTGTCTATTTGGGCCAGTGGTAGCAGCGGCGGTGGTGCTGTCGCCGCAGGCCTGTGGGCAGCTTCAGGCGCTAGGGGTGACCGACAGCAAGCGCCTGAGCGCAGCCCGCCGCGAAAGCTTGGTGGAGCCTATCCAGCGGCTGGCCACAGACTATGCCCTGGGCTTAGCCACCATCCACGACATTGAGCGACTGAATATTCTCCATGCCAGTCTTTTAGCGATGTATCGGGCATTGTGTCGCCTGTCTACTCTGCCAGATCTCTGTCTAGTTGACGGCAATCAGCCTATTCCTCACTTACCCTGCCCCCAGCAAACGGTGGTACAAGGCGATCGCATTCACACCGAGATTGCCGCCGCCAGTATCTTGGCTAAGGTATGGCGCGATCGCCTCATTGTGCGCCTCGATCGCCGCTATCCCGGTTACCACCTAGCTCGTAACAAAGGCTATGGCAGCTCTGCCCATCGCCTAGCTCTGCAAACGCTAGGCCCCACGCCCCAGCACCGCCGTTCCTTCAAAGGGTGTGGCTAGCGACAGATGGCAGCTATTATCTCAGGCACTTAGCATTCGCCCAAACCCAACGGCTTTAGTCCCCGTAGAACCTATCTCTTGGCTGTTGCGACTGACAGGTCTCCACCGCCGTAACATTCCTCCGGATGCGGTTCTCCACCACAGTGTATTTCAGCGCTGGCAGGCATTAGGCGCTAGTTACCGTCCCAGCAATCTTCCGTCAGAATTGGTGAGCCAGCTCAACTCGTACGTCTTGGCCTGAGCTAAAAAAATAGTTTTAAAAAACGGGTTTAAAGGTTCCCATAGTCCGCCGTTGTTTGCTATGCTAAATGACCGAACGCGGATGTGGCGGAATTGGTAGACGCGCTAGATTTAGGTTCTAGTGTCTTCGGACGTGAAGGTTCAAGTCCTTTCATCCGCATTCTCAAATAAAGTAAAGTAGTGTGCGGAACAGTTCGCTGTTCCGCACACTACTTTACTTTATTTGAGCAGTTGAGATTCCGGTGGTGCTAACAAGGCTCTCAACCCTGGCAGATTTTGGGGTTTAGGAGCGAAAAAACCTTTGGGTCTAGGGGTTGTACTCCAACCTGTTAAAACGAGCGCCTAAAGAATTATTGAGGGCAAAAGGAATCCAGGCAAAGGAAAGCAGGAATTCCCCAATTTCATCTAGAACAAAAATTTCTGGCAAATTGATGGCTCGTGGGATAACCATAAATAGTATAGAAAGCACGACTAGCCAAGCCATATTTAGAGGAAACAGAGGCACGCCCCATTGGACGTAGAATTGATTCATTTTCTGACTGACACGATTTGAGATGGGAATAAGAAAACAGAAGAGTCCTACAAAAGCCACCCCAACCATACGAACATGTTGATGAATTCCATCAATATTATGAATGTTGAACTCATTTTGAAGATTGACAGATTCTAAAGACTCCGGAGTGGCGATGCCGAAGACGCGCTGGCCCCAGCTAATTTCTTCACCGCCAACCATAAATAGCAGAACCGCAAAAAATAGGCACCAAAACCTTAGAGGAGCAGTTTTAGCTTTAAAACCAAAAGCAAAAATGCCCGCAGCCAAAAAATAGAAGACGGCGCTTAAGCTCTCAAGAACACCATCTTCCTGGAACACGAATCCTAAGTCAGTGTTGCCATCAGTAACGATATAAATACTGAGCAGATTGGTAGCTAGTAGCGCAACAATAAAGTTTAGCCAAATATTGTATCTATGTTGATTACTTTTCTGGTGGATCTCAGTTTGAGATTCATTTAAAGCTGTCATATCTCCTCCTAAAAAAGTGTAAAAGATGTTTTTTGGGACAGATTTTTTGAATGTAGACGTACCAACGTCTGTCGAGAGAAATTGCCTTCCTAGAAGCGCACATGCGAGGCTTTGTAGACCGCAGCGCCAACATTGCGCCTATTAACGGGAACCAAAACTGGGTACGAAGCTGACCAGTCTGGACAAGTTCTACAGAACGAAAGTCCTCCTTAAACAGCTTTCCATAATCTGGATATAACTTCTCTTTGCCTTCTATTAACCTAAATTTAATCACGATCTTGCGGCAGCTTTGTGAAGTGCCTGTAAATAACACTCAAAAAAATATAGGCCTTCTGTGAAACTTCTTATGTCGGCATGGGCTTGATGGCAATCAATGGCTTAGCCATGTGTATACACGAAATGCCTTTATAAAGCTGGAGTAAAATGTGACGAAAAATACTTAACGTAGCCTTCCCTAGGTTGCAAGACTGACCTCTTTCTCTCAGGCCAGCATCGCGGCTAAGTGCGATTTATCGACAGGGTTATGCAAGCACGATCTGCTCTTAATGTTTATTGAGCCAATTTTCCGTGCAGGATCTAATGACCGACGAAAGCATGAAAGTGCACGCCTCAAAAAAAGTATGCAACCCCCACTAAAAACAGAAGCTTTAGTAGTTATCTAGAAAACTGTTTAGCCTTCTGTTCAGCAACACTTATGATCTATTTTGATGAAAACTAATTTGGTGGGTCTTGGGCTGCACCTAGATCGGGTTAAGGCGCTTGGCGAGGCAACTTATTATCTAGGGCAAAAAGTGTAGAAGTGATTTAAAAACTTTTACCCTTTCCTTAGAAATGGGCAATATTCTTCAAATTATTTTTGGGAAGTAATTCCAAATCTCCTTATAAAAAGAGGCTGTTCTGTAGCATTAAATGTCTAATGATGCAGAACGAATTTTCTAAAACGACCTTCTAGAACTCGTCTTGCCTATGCTATCTAGGCTGACAGCATAATCTGATGTGATGTGCCAAATAGTAAATTTTACTCCTAAGGGCCGGAGAAAATAGCCGCTTCCAAATCTTGTCGGCTTAAGGAATACTTAAACACGCGCTGAATGTCTTTGTTGTCTGACCCGGCACTGATATAGCGCACCACAATGCAGTCGGTTTCAAGTAGAATCTCAGCTTCCCATCGGGAACGAATCACGTGCCAACAGTGGGGGGCATCGCTGTCTTGGGTACAACCCTGCTGTCGTAGCCAAGCTTCGATGTCGGGCAGCGGGTAGTTATAGAGAGGTGTGGTTGCGGAGGGAAGTGCCATAGCCGTGGGTCACAGGAATAAGGAGTAAATAGCAATACGTATCTACAGCCAGGTGGGTGGTGCAGATGGCAGGGATCTTGGGCTAGGCAGCGCTTTTGGAAGGGAAGGTGCTTTTAGAGAGGTATCCCCTGCTGAAAATTCTGCTTCTGACTGTAGATCTGGAATCACTTCAATGTCAGGGCTGGACTGCATGGGTAATGTCTCTAGATTGGCGGTATAGTCGCCTCGGGTCAGGCTGACGGTGACCACTAAGGCTAGGCAAGCTACAAAGGTGATCCCTAAAATAAATAGGGCAAAAATTTCTCCAGCTGATAGAGGGCGATCAGTAGGATCGAGATACATGTTGGCAGGCTCTCGTCGCTGGAGGGCTGCTGGACGACTTAGTGGCTCCAAAGGCTGCATGACTGATATGCGAGAGTAGCCTACTTTCTGGTCATAAGTCCAACGCCGATCGGGGCTGCTGAGAATGGCGTAGGCTTCGTTGAGCTGCTGAAACTTTTCAGTTGCCTCGGTGGCGGGCAAGTCAGTGGTATCGGGGTGGTAGAGCTTGCTGAGGTCACGAAAGGCGCGCCGAATTTGTTGAGGGCTAGCAGTAGGCTTAACCCCTAATTGGTCGTAGTGGGTTTTGGGTCTCGGGTTTGCGTCAGGCATGGCGTCCCACTGGCAGGGCAATTAGCAAGAGGTATAGGTTGTTTGCTCCTATCCTGGAGCTAAGTCCCAATCGTCAGAGCGGGTTAGGCGAATTTGAGCTAGGGTAAACACGACAGGAATGACTCGACCGTAGTTAGTTGCGATCGCTCGCCAGCCCAAATCAGCTAAAAACCAGCCCCACAGCGCTGGCCCTAGCACCGAAAATACGGCTCGAGTAGCGCTGTAACGAGCGGCACTAGTGGCTACCCCTCGGGAGGCCATGCGTAGAGCAAACTGCCGGTGTACTTGGGTCAACATTGTGCCGCCCCCTTTAATCACGGCCTGCCGGGTTATTTCGTAGCGGGCCACATGGAAAGCCATTTGCTGAGCAATATGCTGAAGCAGCCAAGGCTGTAGGACTGTGCTAATTGCCACGGCACTACTGCCCTTGGCCAATAGACTTAAAGGGTTAGCCTGCAAGGCTAGGGGTAAGGATTGAAACTGGGCTGACCCCTGTAAAGATGTTTGAATCGATTGCTGTAGGCGATCGCGCTCTGCTTTTGGCAGCTTCTTGAGATTGCTGCGTAGCAGGTGCAAGAACACCTCTGCCTCTAAATCGTCGGTAGACCAAGCGGACAAGTAAGGCACCTTGAGGTAATGGCAAATCTGAATCAGCGCCTGGCGATAGCTGACTCGCTGGCTCTGGCCGTTGATCACCGTCAGCCCATCCGCCGCCAAAAACCGAAAGCGCTGTTCTAGGCGATCGAGCCACTGCTGCCGCGAACCGCTTTGTACCGTCAGTGGGTCGGCTTTTTGCAGGTAATCTAGTGGGTTAAAGCGTGGCCGAAACAACATTTCTGTTAGGGCCTCAAGTTCTTCGTCTGTTGCTAGCTCCAGGGCAGACCTCAGCTCATCCACTGGGCATCACCATATTTAAAAACTGTCTTACATTTTTACACAATTCCCCAAGATAGGATGTTGAGCAACGGCTACACACCAAAATTTGGCAGAAATGGGTATGGAAGATGTAGTGGTCATCGGAGCGGGTATTAGCGGCCTGACAGCAGCCCGTCAGCTTCAGCAAGGCGGACACCGGGTGATAGTGGTCGATAAGTCTCGCGGGCTTGGGGGGCGCTTAGCCACTCGCCGCCGTGGTGTTACGACCATAGATCATGGTTGTCGGTATCTACAGCCTTTTTCTGACTCCACGCTCAGTTGCTTGCCCACACTCCTAGAAGCTGGTGTCCTACAGCCCTGGGAGCCAGAGACGTTTACCCTGGAGGCCGCCGGTTCCCTCAAGGCAATGTCGCCAGAAACATTTTATATAGCGCCCCAGGGCATGAGCGCTGTTGCCAAAGCTTTGGCTCTAGGGCTCACTATTCATCACCACTGGCGCGCTACAGCGCTAACTCCGCTACCCCAGGGCTGGCGAATTGAAGGAGTGACTTTGAGCGGCGATCGCCAGGAACAACCTAGCTCAATCGAAGCTAAGGCTGTGGTTGTAGCGACTCCTGCCCCACAAGCCGCCACTCTGATGGATAGGGCTGCTCTTCAACACGAAGGCCTGGCCAACCTCAGACACCAGCTTCAGAACGTAGAGTTTGAAGCCGTCATCACCACCATGGCTGGGTATAGCCCTGATCAATCTGCCAGTCTTCCGGCTCAAACCTCTCAGAACGGCTGGATGATAGTTGGCAACAAACACCCGATCTTGCGCTGGGTTGCTTTAGACAGCGGCAAACGTACCGACCCTCAAGAGCTGGTGGTGGTAATGCACAGCAGTGCGGCTTTCGCGGCCAGCAACATCGATCGCTCTGATCTAGAGTCGGTTGGCCAGGAGCTACTCGCTGCTACGGCAAAGAGTTTGGCGTCTTGGCTCAGTTCCCCAACCTGGATGCAGGTTCACCGCTGGCGCTACGGTTTTGTGCGCCAGCCCCTAGGCTCTCCGGTGCTGTCTTCTCCAGCGGTGGCAACGCTAGTGGGTTGCGGTGACTGGTGCAGCGGAGGAAATGTTGAGGGCGCGATCGCCTCAGGCCGTCAAGCCGCGCAGCTAATTGCCACAGTGTTGAGATAGCGCAGCTCTAGGCGTTGTTATTAGAGTATTCGCTATTCTCTTTGTCTTCGGTGTTGTCCTCATCCGTTGCGCCAGTGTTGTTGCGGCGGAAGAAGCGCTGATTACCCGTCCGCTTCTTGCGGAACTTGCGGGCATAGGCCTGGTTGCGTAATGCTTTTTCTTTTTTCGGGTTGCGACGCTTAGACATTCAATAACCTCAGACAACAGGGCAGACGAGATCAGTAAACAAGGACACGGCACCTACAGCAGGGATATAACCCTGATCTCAGGCTTAAGCAGGCCTTGAGGCCAATCAAAATCTCAAGCCGGACAATCTGCCCGCACCGGCATTCGTTACCCACGACATGCCAAAACTAGAGATCTACCTTAACACAAAGCGATACCAGGACTGGCCCCTATTTTAATGTGGCCAGAGCAGAGGGATGCGCGCGTGCGGTTGAGCGTGAACCGACATCAGCAACACCCCCGATGTCGGTTCACGCTTGGCACTACGACTGACTGGGACTGAGAACCTTTTCGGCCTCAGCCGTATCAGGGTTGGCTTCTGGAGTATCAGCCTCCGAGGGCGGTACCACCTGCCAGAACTGAGGCAAGTAGTCGTTCCAGTTGTCTAAAACGGCCTTAGCCTTAGGGCTGCCGGTGTGAGCTAGGTGAGCCTCAATTAGCATTTTGAGCTGGGCTTTCCCCGCAGGGGTAATGACCCGCTGAACGTTGACAATTTCGGGGTTGACTCGCACTGGAAAACCGCCGGTTTCGTCTAGGAAGTAGGCTAGGCCGCCGGTCATGCCGGCCCCTACGTTACGGCCCACCGGCCCAAGCACAACAACTACACCACCAGTCATGTATTCACAGCAGTGATCTCCAGCGCCCTCAATCACCGCTTGCCCTTTGGAGTTGCGCACGGCAAAGCGTTCGCCAGCGGTGCCCAAGGCATAAAGGGTACCGCCGGTAGCCCCGTACAGGCAGGTGTTGCCAACAATCACGTTGGTCGCGGGATCGTAGGTAATGCCAGCGGGGGGCTTGATGACAATTTCGCCGCCGTGCATACCCTTGCCGACGTAGTCATTAGACTCGCCCACGAGGGTTAGGGTCATACCGGGTAGGTTAAACGCCCCAAAACTCTGACCGGCGCTGCCCTCAAAGTTGAGGTTGAGCTGTCCTTCAAACCCGCTGTTGCCGTACTTTTCGGCGATCGCTCCAGCAACCCGAGCCCCAATCGTGCGATCGGTGGTGGCCACGCTATAGGTTTTGGTCACCGTGCCCTGGTTCTGAATAGCGTGCTGAATATCAGCATCGGCCAGCATGTCGTCGTCGAGCACCGGGCCATTGCTGTGGACGGCTGGGTGGTTTAGCCAGGTGCGATCGCCCCGCCCGTCGGGCAGATCCATCAGGGTGGTGAGATCGAGGGCATTGGTTTTAGCCAGGGAGACATCTGTGCGGGGCCGGAGCAGATCGGCCCGGCCCACAATGTCAATCAGGGAGCTGTAGCCCAAGCGAGCCAGCAGCGATCGCACCTCTTCGGCAATGTAGAAGAAGAAATTCACCACGTGCTCAGGCACGCCGGTAAACCGCTGGCGCAGCTCTTCTTTTTGGGTAGCGACCCCCACTGGACAGTTGTTGGTGTGGCAGACCCGCGCCATAATGCAGCCCTCGGCGATCATGGCGATAGAGCCAAAGCCAAATTCTTCGGCTCCCATTAGGGCACCCATGACAACATCCCACCCGGTTTTGAGGCCGCCATCGACGCGCAGGGTGACGCGATCGCGCAGCTCGTTGTCCATCAGCACCTTGTGTACCTCGGTGAGGCCCAGTTCCCAGGGCACCCCGGCGTGCTTAATCGAGCTGAGGGGCGAGGCTCCGGTGCCCCCGTCATGACCCGACACCTGAATCACGTCGGCGTTGGCCTTGGCGACCCCGGCGGCGATAGTGCCGATGCCCACTTCAGACACCAGCTTCACCGATACTCCGGCCTTAGGGTTGATCTGGTGCAGGTCAAAAATTAGCTGGGCCAGGTCTTCAATAGAGTAGATGTCGTGGTGGGGAGGCGGTGAGATCAGCGCTACCCCAGGCTTTGAGCGGCGCAGCATGGCGATGTAGGGGCTCACCTTTTTGCCGGGTAGCTGACCTCCCTCGCCGGGCTTGGCCCCCTGGGCCAGTTTGATCTCAATCTGGTCGGCGTGCATCAGGTATTCGGGGGTGACCCCAAAGCGCCCTGAGGCCACCTGCTTGATGGCAGAACTGGCGGTGTCGCCATTCTTGAGCCCCCGCAGGTGGGGGAAGGTGGGCGAGTTGCCCTCAGCATCGACATCGGCGAGCACCTTAAAGCGCACCGGGTCTTCGCCCCCTTCGCCAGAGTTTGACTTGCCGCCGATGCGGTTCATCGCCACCGCCAACACTTCGTGGGCCTCACGCGACAGCGCTCCCAGGGACATGCCCCCGGTGCAGAAGCGGCGCATAATCGCCTCTGCCGACTCTACTTGGTCGATGGCAATGGGCTGGCGATCGCTCTCAAATTCCAGCAAATCCCGCAGGGCGCTGAGCGGGCGATTTTCGAGCTGGGCGCGGTATAGCTCGTAGTGGTCGTACTGGCGATCGGCTACCGCCTTGTGCAGCAGTTTGCTCATGGCGGGGTTGTTCATGTGGTATTCCCCGCTGGGTCGCGATTGCACAAAGCCCATATTTTGCAGGCGCTTGGCCGATAGCTCAGGAAAGGCCCGCTGGTGGAATTGAATCGTCTCTTGGGCCAAATCTATGACAGAAAGCCCCCCCAATCGAGAGGTGGTGCCCCGGAAGGCTAGATCCAGCAAGTCGGGGCCGATGCCGATGGCCTCGAAAATCTGCGCCCCTCGATAGCTGGTAATTAGCGAGATACCCATCTTCGAAAGAATTTTCAGCAGGCCCGCATCCACCGCCTTGCGGTAGTTGTCCTGGGCACCGTTGAGGGTGATCACCGACAGCTTGCCCGTTTCCATCAGCTTTTGGGTGCGGCTGTCGGCCCACCAGTGGCGCACCGACTCTAGCGCTAGGTAGGGGCACACGGCGCTGGCCCCATAGCCAATTAGGCAGGCAAAGTGGTGGGTGCTCCAACATTGGGCCGTATCGACCACCAGGGAGGCCCGCATGCGCAACCCGCCGCGAATCAGGTGGTGATGCACCGCGCCCACCGCCAGTAGGGGAGGAATGTAGCTGACCTCGGCACTGAGAGGGGTCGGGTTGCCCTGGGCGTCAACGCGATCGCTCAGCACCACAATTGTCTTACCGGCTTTAACGGCGGCGTCGGCGCGATCGCACAACGCTGCCACCGCCTTTGCCAAACCCATTGGGCCATCCGCAGTAGCGTACAGCGTAGATAGGGTGGCGGTGGCAAAGCCCGACCCGTGAATTTGCTCTAGCTCCACCTCATTGATCACCGGGCTTTCCAGCTTGAGCAAGTGGGCGTACTCGGGCTGCTCATCCAGCAGGTTGCCCTGGGCACCAAGCTGGGTAGTCAGTGACATCACCAATCGCTCGCGCAGAGGGTCAATGGCCGGGTTGGTGACCTGGGCAAAGCGCTGCTTAAAGTAGTCGTAGAGCAGGTGGGGCTTCTCTGACAGCACGGCGTGGGGCGTATCGTCGCCCATGCAGAAGGTGGGTTCTTTACCCTGGGCTGCCATGTCCTGAATGATCATGTCGACGTCTTCGACGGTGTAGCCAAAGGCGCTCTGCTGAGGCAACAGATCGGCGGCGGGGTAGAGGGTCGCCTCCGTAAATAGCTGAGGCTGGATCTCGGCTCGGTTGTCCTTCAGCCACTGGCCGTAGGGGTGCCGAGTGGCCACCCGCTGCTTAATGGCCCAATTTTTGAGAATTTCCTGACTCTGTAGATCGACTGCAATCATCTGGCCGGGGCCAAGACGACCCTTTTCTACGATGTCTGCGGGGGCTACATCGAGCACGCCTGCCTCCGACGACACCATCAGCAAATCGTCTTTGGTGACGATGTAGCGGGCCGGACGCAGGCCGTTGCGATCGAGGGTGGCTCCCACCTGAGTGCCGTCACTAAAGACAACTAGCGCTGGGCCATCCCAGGGCTCTTGCAGGCCGCTGTAGTAGTCGTAGAAATCGATGATTTCGGGATAGGCGTCTAGCTCGGGCTGGTTGTTGTAGGCCTCGGGCACCATCATCATCAGGGCTTCTTGAGGTGAACGGCCCGATCGCACCAGTAACTCCATAACGTTGTCGAGGTTAGCGGAGTCGCTGTTCTCGGCGTTGACAATGGGCTTGAGCAGATCTACGCGATCGCCCCACACCGGATGGTGGAGATCGGCCTGGCGCGCCACCATCCAATTGATGTTGCCCACCAGGGTATTGATTTCACCGTTGTGACCCAGCAGCCGCATGGGGTGGGCCAGGGGCCACTTAGGCATCGTATTGGTGCTAAACCGACGGTGATACACAGCAAACGAGCTAATGTAGTCGGGATCGCGGAGGTCGTCATAAAAGGCTGTTAGCACCGCCGATCGCACCATGCCCTTGTAGACAATCGTGCGGCAGGAGCAGGAGCACACATAGAACTCTTTCAGATCGGCTACAGAAGCCGCCCCTAGCTGGTCAGAATTGATGGCTGCCTTGGCCACCAGATGCAGCACCTGACGACGCACTAGGTAAAGCCGACGCTCCAGATCGTCGCCGGTCTCTGCGGCTGAGGCGATCACCAACTGCTCAATGCGTGGTTGGTACTGCTTTGCCAAAGGCCCCAGCACGTCAGGATTGACAGGCACCGAGCGCCATCCCACCACGCTCAGTCCTTCCTCTCTGACCACCTGGTTAAAGGTGTCGCGCACAAAGGCCGCCGTCTCACTGTGGTTGGGCAGAAAGATCATCGCTACGCCGGTGCGATCGCTCTCTAGCGACCCATACCCCTGCTCCTCTGCCCAGCGATCGAGCACCGCCCATGGAATGGCCGTCATCACCCCGGCCCCGTCGCCAGAATCCTGGTCGGCGCAGCAGCCGCCCCGGTGCTCCATGCAGTCGAGGGCCGCTAGGGCTTTAGCCACTAAATCGTGGCTGGCGCGGTTCTGGCGATCGGCCAAAAAGCCCACGCCACAAGCATCACGTTCTTCGACTAGCGACTTTGGCCCCCAATTTGGCCATTCAGAACGGGTGTGCTGCCGAGGTTGGTAGGGGTGATTCACAGGTGTACGTCCCATGGAATAGGAAACAACGAAGGTGTGGTAAAAGCAGAGCAACGGATTTGGCTGGGAGAACTAGCCTAACAGCACACATCCCACAGCAAGACGGCAGAGCCTCTAAATCGAAGCGCAGGTCGTGTCCAGAAAACAGGCCAGAATTAAGTGCCTGATTTCAAGTGATTCAATCAACCCCGGGCAGGCTTAGGGGCAGTGCCTGCAACTTGGTCAATTATCTCGGTCTATGGAGGGAACTAGGGGGAATGGCCCTAGTCATAAAGCATTAGTGCACTTAGTGCTTGATTTGTAATTTACAGACTTTATCAGTAGTTTACAAACCTTAGTCATAGCATGTAGACACAGCTTCTTAGAATTAAGCGGCAGTAACGGTAGCGATTGCTTCAAAATCCTCCACAGACAGCATTTGATGGCCTCGTAATTCTTCGCTTTGCCCCGTCAGCATTAGACCCTATACCGCGATGGTTTCTATGGTTAAATGGCCGACCTTGACCTTACGTTCTCGCTTTTGCCTGGGGCACCGCTGGGTGGTGGGAGGCTGGATTGGCTGGCTGGGTCTGAGTGCTGTGGCAGCGATCGCCCCCGCTCCTATTCTAGCGGTTCCCCCTGCCTCGCCAACGGCTGAGACAGCCATAGCCGGTGCTGCTGTGGCCCCTGTCGCCCAAGGCCAAACCTTGACTATCAACGGCAATCCCGTTACCGTTCCCTGGATAATGGCCAATGGTCAAATTGGCCTGGCCGACTACGGCTTGACTGCGTACCTAGGGGCCACCCTACTCAACAATAGTGACCCCAGTCGGCAGCCCGTGCAGTGGTTTACCGAGCCTGGCAGCCCTGTGGAACTCTCCGCCTGGGTTCAGGGCGGCTATCGGTTTCTTGACATCATGCCCCTGGCTACCCGCTATGGCTGGCAGGTGCAGCCCCAGGCGGGCACGTTGCAGATTACCACTGCTCCGGCCCAGGTGGTAGGGCTGCGACGCATTGCTCAACCTGGCGGTGAGCGCTTAATTGTAGACCTGTCAGGCCCAGTGCCCGCTGCCTTGGCCGACAGTGCCGATGCCCTGACCCTCACTTTGGGAGCTACCGCTGACAACCGGGTGATTGAGGATGCGATCGCCGCCCCCGCCGGATCTTATCTAGGAGCGTTGACCGTTTCTCCCACAAATGGCGGCATCCGCCTCCAGGCCAGCACCAGTTACCCGCCCCGTCTAGTCACCCAGGTCAATCCTCACCAGATCGCGATCGATATTCGTGCCGACCACCTTCAGCTCCACAGCATTGCTTGGGCTCCTGGATTGCGCTGGCAGCAGCGCTATGTCTCCGTCGCCGGTCAGCCGTTTCCCGTCTATTACTTACAAATTGACCCGACCCAGACTAGCCTGCGACCCATTTGGACTGATCCCACCACGGCGACGGGCACCGCTCCGTTGACGACCATTGCCCAAAGGTGGCAGGCCGCCGCTGCCATCAACGCCGGGTTCTTTAACCGTAATAACCAATATCCCCTCGGGGCCGTAAGGGCCAACAACACCTGGATCTCAGGCCCCATCCTCAGCCGTGGCGTGGTGGGGTGGAACGACCAGGGCCAGGTGCGTATGGAGCGACTGGCTCTACAGCAGACTCTTACTACTGCTAGCGGTCAAACCTATCCAGTGCTGGCGATCAACAGCGGCTATGTGCAAGCAGGCATCGGCCTCTACACCCCTGCCTGGGGGGCAACCTACCGTCCTGTGATCGAAAGCGAAACCGTGGTTACGGTGGTAGATGACGTGGTTACGGCCCAGCAGCCTGCGGCCACCATTGGCCCTGGAGGAATTTCAATCCCCCCCAACGGCTATCTACTGGCCCTGCGATCCTACGCTACCGCTGCCCAAGCCATGCCACCGGGGCAGCGGGTTACCATCGCGTCTGATCTCCTACCCGCGACGATGGCTCCCTTTCCCAACTTAATTGGTGGTGGGCCGTTGCTGATCCGCGATCGCGCCCTTGTGCTCAATGCCCAGCTAGAGCAGTTCAGCGCGGCCTTTGGCACTCAGGCAGCCCCCCGCAGCGCCATCGGCCTCACCGCCACCGGCGAAATTCTGCTGGTCGCCGTCCACAATAGCCCCCAAGGCCCAGGCCCTACCCTCGATCAGCTGGCTCAAATC
Source organism: Phormidium tenue FACHB-1052 (assembly GCF_014696675.1). Classification (GTDB taxonomy): domain Bacteria; phylum Cyanobacteriota; class Cyanobacteriia; order Phormidesmidales; family Phormidesmidaceae; genus Nodosilinea; species Nodosilinea tenuis_A. The sequence continues at coordinate 109,135 of NZ_JACJQN010000001.1, read as the reverse complement.
ATGCTTCAGCTGGGTAGCACCAACGCCCTCAATCTAGACGGCGGTAGCTCCGCCAGCCTCTATTTAGGCGGTCGGCTCATCAATCGCTCCCCCCGCACAGCAGCTAGGGTCAACAACGGCATCGGATTGTTTTTTCCGTAGCTTTTGGGGTTGCAGCGCCTTAGCCCCTGCCCCAAATTCTTTAAAACCTCAAAGTAGGTATAAAGAATTTGTGTTTTTGTGTCCTGCCCTGCCCAGTTGCTCCGCTCTGCCAGTGTGCGCTTGTTAGACTATTGCCTGAAAACCTCGCCCGAGTCTTGTGCATTTGAAACTCTTGGGCCAAAACAAAAGTCTAATCGTAATGGGCACCATAGGAAAAAGCGGTTTTCCCACGTCGCTGATCCCGCCACAGTCTTATACATTCAGGTTCTAGGAGAATTATTCGGCATGCCAAAACTACAAGAGTCGATTCAGCCCACCGCGTTGGCCCTGGCCACCAGCAATGGCCAAGAAATTGCCGAAACTGGGCTGCGTCCCTGGGGTTCTTATACCGTGCTCGAAGAGGGCCGAGGCTACAAAATTAAGCGAATTGAAGTCAAACCTGGGCACCGCCTTAGCCTACAGATGCACCACCATCGTAGTGAGCACTGGATTGTGGTATCTGGCACCGCCAAAGTGGTTTGCGGCGCAAACGAAATTCTTCTGTCTACCAACCAGTCTACCTACGTACCGCCCTGCACCCAGCACCGTCTAGAGAATGTTGGCGTTATTCCCCTGGTGCTGATCGAAGTTCAAAATGGCGAGTACCTAGGCGAAGACGATATTGTTCGTTTTCAGGACGACTATTCAAGGGCCGAAAATCTCTAGGTTATTGTGTGGCTAAATCCAGCCCGGTGAAAACGGCGGTGATGCTAAGCTCAGCATTATCGCCGTTTTTTGACCGTTACTGCCAAGTTCCCATGGTTCAAATTCGTCCTGCTGCTGCCCAAGAACTCAAACGACTGCTGCGTCGGCATGCTGCCCACGGAGCCGACTCTTCGTCTCAGTTGTTTCAGATCTACCTTGCCCTTGAGCCAGGCGGCTGCGCCGACTGGACCTACCGCCTGACTGCTGACATTGCCTCCCAGCGATCGCTGGTGACCCTAACCTGCGGCGATATCAGCCTTGCAGTGCCCATCGACCAAGTGGATTTAGTCCAAGACCTTACCATTGACTACGCCGAAGACTTGATGGGTGGCGGGTTTCGCTTTGTCAATCCTTTGGCCCAGCGCACTTGCGGCTGTGGCAATGCCTTTGCCTTAAGTGCTGACACTCCGGTCACTCAAGACTGCACCGCCGCTCATTTGCCAACGCCCTAGCAATCTAAATACCTCAAGCGAGCAACGCTCCAAGCTGTAGATTGTGGCGTTTGACCAAAGCTTCTTCAGAGTGGTAGCATTAGATCTTGTGAAAACTTGAGTCTTATCAGCCGTAGCAGCAAAAGCGTCCTATGCCCACGATTCAGCAACTCATCCGGAGTGAGCGCCAAAAAGCCGACAAAAAGACCAAATCTCCTGCCCTAAAGAGCTGTCCGCAGCGTCGGGGGGTTTGTACCCGTGTGTATACAACCACTCCTAAGAAGCCCAACTCGGCTCTGCGGAAAGTGGCTAGGGTGCGCTTAACCTCTGGGTTTGAGGTCACCGCTTACATCCCCGGCATTGGCCACAACCTTCAGGAACACTCCGTAGTCATGATTCGTGGTGGCCGGGTTAAGGATCTCCCTGGTGTTCGTTACCACATCATCCGTGGCACCCTTGACACCGCTGGCGTAAAAGATCGCCGTCAGGGGCGTTCTAAGTACGGGGCCAAGCGTCCTAAATCGTAAAAATAGGCAAGAGTGCTGGGTCAGCCGAGAACTTTCGCAGTCGGATGCATTGGTTTGCAAGTTAAACCCTTTGCTCTTGCTGTTTTTAAGTAACGAGCTGCTCTGGCCTAGTTTTTAGAGTTTGCCACTCTTAAGCATTGAGTTCATTTTGTCCGCGTAGCTAGCCTTCAATCACTGGAACTTGAATCATGTCTCGCCGCACCGTCATTCAAAAGCGCCCAATTCCGCCCGATTCTGTCTACAACAGCCGTCTTATCACGATGATGAGCCGCCGTCTGATGACCAGCGGTAAAAAGTCTCTGGCTGACAAAATCATCTACAACTCCTTCACGATTATCAAAGAGCGCAGTGGCGGTGATCCCTTGGATGTTTTTGAACGGGCCGTGCGTAATGCTTCTCCTCTGGTTGAGGTAAAAGCCCGTCGCGTGGGCGGTGCTACCTATCAAGTGCCCATGGAAGTTCGCTCTGAGCGCAGTGTTGCCCTGGCGTTGCGCTGGTTGACCCAGTTCGCTCGCCAGCGCCCCGGCAAGTCGATGGCTATCAAGCTGGCCAATGAACTGATGGATGCGGCCAACGAGACGGGCGGTGCAGTCCGCAAGCGTGAAGAGACTCACCGGATGGCAGAAGCGAACAAGGCCTTTGCTCACTACCGGTACTAAGTTGAAACGGTGATTGTGGTTGTAGAGCTTCTGCTCAATTGGCGATCGCTGTTTCTATTTCCTAGAATAAATTTGTTTGTTCGGGTTTGCCGAAGCGATCGGCTATAGAGCAAGGAGGAGGGAGCTGTGGTACGGACAACGCCCCTAGAGCGGGTAAGAAACATTGGGATTGCCGCACACATTGATGCTGGTAAAACCACCACCACAGAGCGCATCCTGTTCTACTCAGGCATGGTGCACAAAATTGGTGAGGTTCACGAAGGTACCGCCGTTACCGACTGGATGGAGCAAGAGCGGGAACGGGGGATCACCATCACGGCTGCGGCCATCACTACTAGCTGGCGAGACCACCAAATCAATATCATCGACACCCCTGGTCACGTCGACTTCACCATTGAAGTCGAGCGTTCTATGCGCGTCTTGGACGGGGTAATTGCTGTATTTGATTCGGTGGGAGGGGTGCAGCCCCAATCAGAAACCGTTTGGCGTCAAGCCAATCGCTATAGCGTTCCTCGCATCGCCTTTGTCAACAAGATGGATCGCACCGGAGCCGATTTCTTAAAAGTGTGCGGTCAGTTGCGCGATCGCTTAGGGGCAAATGCTGTACCGATTCAGATTCCCGTTGGGGCTGAGGGTGACTTCCAGGGCGTTGTCGATTTGGTTGCTATGCGCGCGCGCATCTATCACGACGATCTAGGTCAAAGCTTTGACGATACCGAGATACCAGCCGATGTCCAAGATGTGGCGGAGGAGTATCGAGCCAAGCTAGTTGAAGCGGTGGCTGAGACCGACGACGCCCTCATGGAAAAATACTTTGAAGGGCAACTGCTGTCTTCAGCCGAAATTGCCACTGCCCTGCGCAAGGGCACAATTCAAGGCACTATCGTACCGGTTCTGTGTGGCTCTGCCTTCAAAAACAAAGGGGTGCAGCTGCTGTTAGACGCGGTTGTGGATTATCTACCTTCTCCCATTGAGGTGCCGCCGATTCAGGGGCATTTGCCCAACGGTGAACTGGGTGAGCGGCCTGCCAACGACGATGCGCCTCTAGCCGCCCTGGCGTTTAAGATCATGGCCGATCCCTACGGACGCCTCACCTTTGTGCGGGTCTACTCTGGGGTGCTCAAAAAGGGCAGCTATATTTACAACGCCACCAAAGACAAAAAAGAGCGAATTTCTCGCCTCATCGTATTGAAAGCCGACGATCGCATCGAAGTTGACGAATTACGAGCCGGGGATCTGGGGGCTGCCATTGGACTCAAAGAAACCTTTACTGGTGACACCATTTGCGACCCTGCGGATCCCATTGTGCTGGAATCGCTCTTCGTGCCCGAGCCGGTTATCTCCGTAGCGGTAGAGCCCAAAACCAAGCAAGACATGGATAAGCTGTCCAAGGCTCTGCAATCCCTATCGGAGGAAGACCCCACTTTTCGAGTCAGCACTAACCCAGAGACTAACCAGACCGTGATCGCTGGCATGGGTGAGCTGCACCTTGATATTCTGGTTGACCGCATGCTGCGGGAGTTTAAGGTGGAAGCCAATATTGGTGCTCCCCAGGTGGCCTACCGAGAAACCATTCGCAAGGCTACAAGAGCTGAAGGCAAGTTTATTCGTCAGAGCGGCGGTAAAGGCCAGTATGGTCACGTGGTGGTTGAGGTAGAACCCTCTGAAGAAAGCAGTGGTTTTGAGTTTGTGTCTAAAATCGTTGGGGGAACGATTCCTAAAGAATATGTTTCCCCAGCTGAACAGGGCATGAAAGAAGCCTGCGAATCTGGTATCCTAGCTGGGTACCCCGTGATTGATTTAAAGGTTACTCTGGTCGATGGGTCTTACCACGATGTAGACTCATCAGAGATGGCCTTTAAAATTGCCGGGTCAATGGCGATGAAGGAAGCCGTCATGCAGGCGTCTCCCGTCCTTCTAGAGCCGATCATGAAGGTCGAGGTTGAAGTTCCAGAAGATTTTCTGGGTGACGTCATGGGAGATTTAAACTCCCGCCGTGGCCAGATCGAGGGTATGGGAACAGAGGTTGATGTTGCAAAGGTTACAGCCCATGTTCCCCTAGCTGAGATGTTTGGTTATGCTACCGACATCCGCTCTAAAACGCAGGGTCGGGGCATTTTTTCGATGGAGTTTAGCCACTATGGCGAGGTTCCTCGAAACGTGGCTGAGGCCATTATCTCTAAAAACACTGGGAACGCTTAGAAAGGAAAGGACACGTAACGTAAATGGCACGCGAAAAGTTTCAACGCAATAAACCCCACGTCAACATCGGCACTATCGGTCACGTTGACCATGGCAAAACCACTCTGACGGCTGCCATTACCATGACACTGGCGGCAGCCGGTGGCGCTAAAGCTCGCAAGTATGACGAGATCGATGCGGCACCTGAAGAAAAGGCTCGTGGTATCACCATCAACACCGCCCACGTGGAGTACGAGACTGAGACTCGCCACTACGCCCACGTTGACTGCCCCGGACACGCTGACTACGTCAAGAACATGATCACCGGCGCGGCTCAAATGGACGGAGCCATCCTGGTCTGTTCCGCTGCTGACGGCCCCATGCCCCAAACTCGGGAGCACATTCTGCTAGCTAAGCAGGTGGGTGTACCTAGCATTGTGGTGTTCTTGAACAAGCAAGACCAAGTTGATGACGAAGAGCTGCTAGAGCTAGTTGAGCTAGAGGTTCGCGAACTGCTCAGCTCCTACGACTTCCCTGGTGATGATATTCCTATCACCTCCGGCTCCGCTTTGCTGGCTGTGGAGGCTCTAACTGCTACCCCTGCCATTACCCGTGGTCAAAATGAGTGGGTCGACAAAATCCTGGCGCTGATGGACAGCGTCGATGATTATATTCCCACCCCTGAGCGCGATATCGACAAGCCTTTCCTGATGGCTGTTGAGGACGTGTTCTCGATTACAGGTCGCGGTACTGTAGCCACCGGGCGAATTGAGCGCGGCAAAATCAAGGTTGGTGAAACCGTTGAGTTGGTCGGCATTCGCGATACCCGTAGCACCACTGTTACTGGGGTTGAGATGTTTAAAAAGAGCCTTGAAGAAGGTATGGCCGGTGACAATGCTGGGCTGCTATTAAGAGGTCTTCAAAAAGAGGACATCGAGCGCGGCATGGTGTTGGCTAAGCCTGGTAGCATCACCCCTCATACCCAGTTTGAGTCTGAGGTTTACATCCTCAAGAAGGAAGAGGGCGGTCGTCACACCCCCTTCTTCCCTGGCTACAAGCCTCAGTTCTACGTGCGCACCACCGACGTGACCGGTAGCATCATCGCCTTCACCTCTGACGATGGTAGCGATGCTGAAATGGTTATGCCCGGCGATCGCATCAAGATGACCGTCGAACTTATTAACCCCATCGCTATTGAGCAGGGCATGCGCTTTGCAATTCGTGAAGGCGGACGCACTGTGGGCGCTGGCGTGGTTTCTAAAATCCTGAAGTAGTCTTCTCGTCTACTGTACTAAGGGCAGGAGTAAGCCTCCAAGGTTTGCTCCTGCCTTTCGTTTCCAAAGCTTTTGCCGCTGTACCTTGACAACCCATTCTTCTAAAACCTATGGCTACTATTCAGCAACAAAAAATTCGCATTCGTCTCAAAGCCTTTGATCGCAGACTGCTCGACACTTCCTGCGAAAAAATTGTGGATACCGCCAACCGTACTAACGCCACAGCTATTGGCCCTATCCCTTTGCCGACTAAGCGACGTATTTATTGCGTCCTTCGTTCTCCCCACGTAGATAAAGACTCACGAGAGCATTTTGAAAGCCGTACCCATCGCAGAATTATCGATATTTACCAGCCTTCTTCTAAAACTATTGATGCTTTGATGAAACTGGATCTGCCTGCTGGGGTTGATATCGAAGTCAAGCTCTAAGTCCTTATCTGCCGAACCCGCTAAATGTTTGATATTTGGCGGGTTTTTTGCGTTGATTAATTTTTGTTAGTTGGATTGAGCTAATCAAAGACTATGCCCTAAGCCGCAGCATTTAGCTGGGGAGTTGGGTTAGAATACCCCTATGTAAACAAGTGTTACAGTGCCGTGCCAGAGTGCGGTTTGCTTGAATTCGCAAGAGGCGATAATGTCATTCTCCGAGTCCATATCTGTGCGAGAACTACCGCTTTTTCCGTTACCTGAGCTGGTTTTATTCCCGGGGAGACATCTGCCGCTTCACGTGTTTGAGCCCCGTTACCGGATCATGATGAACACCGTTCTCCAGAGCGATCGCCGCTTTGGCGTGCTGATGCTCGACCCTGCTACGGGACAGCCAGCAAATGTAGGGTGTTGCGCTGAAATTCTTCACTACCAACGATTGCCTGATGATCGCCTTAAAATTCTTACCCTAGGCCAGCAGCGGTTTCGGGTTTTGAGTTACGTGCGCGATAAGCCCTATCGAGTTGGGCTAGTAGAATGGGTCGAAGATAAACCCACTAGTCAGGATCTCAGCCCGCTGGCCTCCGACGTGGATCAACTGCTGCGGGACGTGGTTCATTTATCAGCTAAGCTGACCAATCAGGAGATTGATCTGCCTGATAACATCCCCGATATTCCCATTGAACTGTCGTATTGGGTAGCTAGTAACCTGCACGGGGTGGCCCTTGAGCAGCAAGCCCTGCTTGAAATGGATGACACCAGCGTGAGGCTAGAACGTGAGGCTGAGATTTTAACCTCCACTCGCAATCACCTGGCAGCTCGTACTGCTCTTAAGGAAGTGCTTGAGTAGATTGAGTTCTAGCCTTGGCGGCGGCTAGGCTAGGGTCTGCGGTGACCACGTCATAGGTGCCAAAATTAACTAAGGATTCGGTACAGTCCAAAAGCTCGTTAAGGGCCTGCTGTCCTGTTTGACTATGAGCATCAGTCTCTAAATCGACAAAGAATAGGTATTCTCCCAGCGATCGCTTGGTAGGGCGCGACTCAATGCGGCTGAGATTGATGCCGGAGCGAGCAAATACGTCTAGCGGTTTGAGCAGAGCCCCAGGACTGTTCACCGGCAGGCTAAAGGCGAGAGAGGTGTAGCGGCCTTTGACCGGATTTTCTTCTCTTTTGTCGTCCTTAAGCACCCAAAACTTTGTGCAATTGTCAGAATGGTCGTTGATGTTGTGAACCAGGATCGGCAGGTTGTAGAGCTGGGCTGCCCATTCAGAAGAAATGGCGGCTACTGTACTGTTATCGGTTAAGTGGTCGAGGGCTTCTGTGGTAGAACGGGTGGCAACCAGGTTTGCCTGAGGCAGGTTGTGCTCGAGCCACCGCTGACACTGAGACAGCGCCTGGGGATGGGAAAAAACTGCCTCTATGGCGCTGAGGCAAGTCGCTTGAGATAGCAAGCCGTGGCGAATGGGCATGACTACGGCGTGGTGAATTTTGAGCTGCTGAAGCTGCCAAAGCGTATCTAGGGTGGTAGTAACTCCCCCTTCGGTAGAATTTTCAACCGGCACAATAGTCAGAGTCGTCATGCCTTCAGCAGTGGCCTGCATGGCTTTAGGGATGCTTGGAAAGGCTAATAGGTTAACCGGCAGGCTGCTGTCATGCTGCTCTAAGTTAAGGCTATAGGCTAAAGCCGCAAGCTGGGTGTAGGTGCCCTCAGGCCCTAGGTAGGCGATGGTGACGGTCATGAGGACTTGCAATAGCGGGCTTGTTTCATAGTAAGACGAGGCTGGCGCGATCGCGCCCTCTGACCACCGATCTTTGACCGACTTAAATTAACAGCTCTTTAACCGAAATGCGGCATACTCTGGGCGAACAAAGTCGACATTGCCCAGTAATATGTAATGGGTCTTAGGCGGGGCCTAACTTGGTGGGGAGTGGCGGAATGGTCAAGGGCGAAAAAAAGACAGACGGTGCTAAGCCGTCTAAAGTGCGAACACTGATTACGTTCGGGTCGGGAGCATTTTTGCTGGGGGCCGCAGTACCTTTGGCTGGCGCTCTTAGTACCGGCTTAATGAGCATTGGTGGCGTGGGGCTGGCCGCCCCTGCGGCCCTCGACCAGCCCCAGCCCCTCAATGCAGGTTTTCTGGCTCTAGCCGATGCCCCTGGAGTAGATGCATTTCCTACCGTGGTCAGCAGTGAGAGGCTTTGCCGTCGCCCTGTGGATCTAAATCAGGCTGGGGTCAGTAGCGCTATAGCGGGCGAAAGCCTCTTTCATGGTTCTAGCCCTAGCACTGCCGTAACCCGGGCTGCTGAGGCGATCGCCCAGCTAGGGGCTGCACCTTGGCCCAGTATCCATCCCCTAGCAGCCGAAGCTCGGGTTCCAGTGTTGATGTACCACGATGTCCTCGAGCCACCGGAGGTATTTTTTGACCTTACCCCCGCAGATTTTGAGTCTCACCTAAAAACCATATTAGATAATGGCCTAACGCCAATCAGCCCCGATCAGCTAGTTCAGCACTTGCGTACCGGTGTGGCCCTGCCCGAAAAACCGGTGCTGATTACCTTTGATGATGGCTATGCAGGCCATTACGAACATGTTTATCCGCTGCTGCAAAAGTATCAAGTACCGGCCACCTTTTTCGTCTTCCCCGGTAAGGTAGACGGCACCGTCGCTGGGCGCTCAACCCTTACCTGGGATCAGCTCAAGACCATGGCCGCTGACCCTTTAATAACCATTGCATCCCATAGTGTGACCCACCCCCCTGATTTGCGAACCCTCAGCGATGAAGAGTTAGCCTACGAAGTGGTTGAGTCGAAGCAGCAGTTAGAGGCCCAACTGGGTATCCCTATCCAGTACTTTAGCTATCCTACTGGGCACTACGATGAGCGGGTTGCCCAGGCCGTAGCCGATGCCGGTTATCTAGCCGGGTTTACGATGCGAGAGAGTGACGAAAAATTTGCTGGAGCCTCAGAGTCCCTGCTGACCATCGAGCGGTTTGGTCAATCCAATCTTCAGGCGCTGCTGGAGGTGGCTTGGGGTGGCCCTACTGCGGCTGGGGTGATGCCCGTCGTCGCCGATTCCGCGTTTAATTTTGCTACTCCCGTCGCTGTGCAAACGATCGATCAGGAGGATCAATCGTTTTCGTTAATTAGCGGTGGGCAGCCGGTTACTATCCACGCCAACAGTCGTTACCAATTGCCCGAGATGCTAGCGGGCAGCAACGTTGCCGGAGCGGTTGACGGGGGCTTTTTCTCCCTTAAGTACCTAGACTCCAACGTCATGATCGGTCCGGTTTTGAGCCAAAGCACGCGGCAGTTTGTGCCGGGCTATCCAGGGGAAACGCCTAAGCTCAATGGCCGCCCTCTAGTGCTAATTGCTCCTAACGAAGTTCAGTTTGTGCCCTTTGACGCTACTCGTCACAATACGCTGGCAGGTTTGGCCCAGGAGCTTCCTGGGGTAACCGATGCCTTTGTGGCGGCTGGCTGGCTAGTTAAGGATGGTTTGCCCCAGCCGGCTAGCAGTTTTGGCACTCTGTTTGACTACGATGCCCGTCGCCATCGGGCATTTTGGGGGATCAATACCGCCGGGCAGCCGGTGGTTGGCGTGACCCACACCATGGTGGATTCGGTACAGCTAGGTGAACTGCTGCACCAGGCCGGTCTGCGTGATGCCGTCATGCTTGACTCTGGAGCCAGCACCTCGCTGGCCTATCAGGGAGATTCTCTCGTAGGCTATACTCCGCGCCCGGTACCTCACCTGCTCGGACTGGTGCCTCCCGAAGCCAACGATGGTAGTCCCTGTCCTTTGGTGATCGATGAAGAAAACCCGACTACCATTAAGCGATAGAACGCATTGAGGTTTTGATTTTAGAACAGCGTTCTAAAATCAAAACCGGTTAATTCAGATTTTTCCGCAGACCTAAACTTGGGCCTAAAGCAAGTCTCATGGGATTGAGAACGTGTTGTTAGGTCAACCATTGAGACTATCCGATATGGCCGGAGCGACAACTCAAATCGCTTGCCTATCTTGACCTTGAGGCTTTGAAGAATTTATGGGTGTGAAGCAAGTGTTGTCTAGATTTAGTTGCCGAATCCAACGTACCAAAAATAGGTTGCCATCGGAATGACGGTAGCTAACACTAGCAAAACGATCAGAACCACTGTGCTATTGCCGCGGTTTTCGGCAGTTTCTTCGGCGGAGGCGAAGGTGCTTTCGCTGTCAAAGGAGTCGTCGAAGTTGGGCGGGCCGGGATCTGTTTGGCCGCCTAGTACGGCCCCGAGGCGATCGCTGGCGGCCAAAAACGACTGGTTGTATTTGTCGCCCTCCAACAGGGGAAACAGCACAGTTTCCTGGGCGACGCTAGTGGCGATGTCATCGGTGAGCAGGGTCGCAGCCTGATCGCCAACACGAATGCCCACGGTTTTGGTAACTTCGTCGAGAACTAGCAAGGTTTGGTTAGCTTGCTCTTCTGGGGTGGAGTACCAGCGCTCAAATAGCTTATCGGTAAAACTTTGAATAGTATCGCCGTAGTCAAAGTGGTGGATGGTGACAAGGCGCACCTCGTTGCCGGTTGCGGCTGCTAGATCGCTGAAACGGCTCGAGATTTTGTTTTCATTGATGCGGCTAATGATGTTGGCTTCGTCAACCACCCAGGTAGACTCGCCCGCCGCTACAGTGGGAACTTGGAAGACGGCTACGGCCTCAGCAGGCTCAGGGAATAACCCCAACACTAAAAACAGGGGTAAAACTAGGCCCAAGAGCGCGCTCCAGCAGTCCTGAATCCAGCGGCTATGCATTCGTTGGCAGGGGTAATTCTTCATAGGCCTCAGCTACAGCAATGACTGAGCCAGAGGGAACTTACCGGGTTCTACCCTGGCCTATTAATCAATATACGGGGCTGAGAGCCCTGAGGGAACTAGGTCGTTTTGTTTGCCCCCTGAAGCTCGCTAAACTGGGAGGTCTATGCTTCAGGCTGAGGGTAAGTTGCGCAGCCGAATGAGCTGCCGCCGCATCAGTGGCGATGCCTGGAGTTCGGCGACCTCGGCAACCTCTACTTGGGCGTCGAGCTGCTCTACAAACTCGTCGCTGCCGTAGGAAAAGGCATCGATTAGCTGTTCCAGTAGGTGCTCACGATCGGCCATGACGTGGCTTTCTTCTAAAATACGAAACTTGAGAGTGATGGCGCACTCATAAACGCCAACCTGAGGCTCAACCGGCGGACGGGGTGCAGACGTAGCCATAGTCAAATGTGTACTCCCTAACTAAGTATGAAAGGAGTCATCAAAGGAGACTGGGGGCTAGGGTGGTTGTCCTGCTGAGGGCTGGCAGGGGCATCGCAGCATGATGGGCTGTGGAGGATGATTCTACAGTCGGTAGCGGTGATGCAAACCCTATTGATGACGATGAGGTGGCTTTCGGCTGAAGCCGCTGCCTGTTGCTAGGCAGCAGCAGCGCAGATTGAACCACCTGATACCATCAAACCAAAAAAACTAGCTGACACTCGGTTTTTTAGCCTGTTTTTACGGGATTGATACAGTTTTGTGAGGCCAAGATTAATAGTATTGAAACTCGTCCGTATAATTTCCGAAGAAGCTGATTTTTTTATACTTTAAGCCCATCTTGGTGTTGTAATTGATTGTGTTTCGTTGGTATTTTTAGAATTAAGTTGTCGCCTAAAGGTCTCTCATAGGGTCACTTCAGCCTTTTTTAAGGTAGGTAAGAAACTAAGATCTAATGGATCAATGACAGTATTTGAAAACATGTTGAGCGAGCGGTGGTTGGCATTGAAGTTGTGTCTACGGCTGAAGCTGCGATCGCACTAAATCAGTGCCAACGTGACCAAAACTCCGTAGACTACTGAGTGGGGTAAGTGCCATAGCGAACTGCCAAAATGCGTGATTCTCTGATTCAAGCCTATCTCCCGCTGGTTATTTGGGTAGGACTAGGGGCTGGGCTGGGCCGATTTTTGCCAGCGGCGTTACCGCGATTGGTGGGGCGAGGGTTGTACTGGGTGGGCATTCCCCTCGAAATTTTTGCCCTGGCGCGTCAGACCCACTTCGCAGAAGATACGGGGCTAGCACCGCTGTATACCGTTGTGTCGCTGGGGCTGGGGCTGGGGCTCGGGTTGGCGGGGCTGGCTGTGGTGCGATCGCTAACCGCTCCCATCTCAGTTGAGGCCGCCGCCACTGACGTAGGGGTTGCCTTAGGGCCAGAGCTGCTCTCCCCGCAGGCCGTGGATCTGTCTCTGTGGCCCGACACCGGCACGATGACCTGGGCCGATAAGCCTCGCCAGGGCAGCTTTGTGCTGGCCGCTATGCTCGGCAATACGGGGTTTGTTGGGCTAGCCATTGTGCCTACTCTGGTCAGTGGTCCTTACCTAGGCTGGGCTGTGTTCTACAGCGTGACCCAAAACGTGGTTGGCACCTTTGGACTAGGAGTGTTTATAGCCAGCTGGTTTGGACGTGGTGCCCACGCTCAGTCGCGTTGGCAGCAGTTGCGTGACATGGTGACTGTGCCCTCGCTGTGGGCTTTTGGATTAGGCTCAGTCTCCCAGGTTTGGGCCTGGCCGCCCCTGATTGACGATGCGTTGCATCAGTCAGTGTGGCTGGTGATTCCGGTGGCGCTGGTGCTGATGGGTTTGCGGCTGAGCCAGCTACAGGGGTGGAGTAGTCTACAGCCAGCGCTGGTGCCAGCAATTCTCAAGGTGCTGGTGCTGCCTGCGATCGTCGGGGCTGTGACTTTGGGCGCAGGGCTGCCCAGGGATGCGGTGCTAGTGCTGGTGCTGATGTCAGGAATGCCGAGCGCGTTTGCTGGACTGATTTTGGCCGAAGAGTACGACCTTGACCGAGAACTGGCGGCAGCCAGCATTGCTCTATCTACAGGCGGTTTGCTGCTTACTGTTCCGCTGTGGCTTCTGGTTTTTGGCTAGAAATGTCGTGATATCCAAAACTCATGCGCCTTAATTCGTGTGGAGGTTAAGGGGCAGTAGGGCGAGATCCTAATAATTTGATTAGGGAAACCGATTTTTCTGGAGTTTAGCTTAGCTTTATCAAATTTTTAGACTTTACTCCTATTCTGGTGGAAAATCATTCCCCTGGGGGCGCTATGTCTAATCCCTTTCGGCAGCTCAAGGATACGTTTAAGGCGATCGGCTCTAAGCCCACTACCCCCGAAGGATCGGCAACTGCTAAAGCGTCTCTACAGGAATGGCTGGAGGCTAACGCCGATGCATTGCGGAGTCGGCGCAGGCAAGGGGAGTTTAACGGCACCATGATGCAGTACTTTCACTGGTATACTGCCGCCGACGGTAGCCACTGGAATCGAGTCAAGGATGAGGCTGAGGCCCTCGCCAATGCTGGCATTACCGCCCTATGGCTGCCGCCTGCTTACAAAGGCATTGGCGGGGGTTACGATGTCGGCTATGGAGTCTATGACCTGTTTGACCTGGGGGAATTTGACCAACAGGGCACAGTGCGGACGAAGTATGGCACTAAGGATGAGTATGTTGCGGCGGTCAAAGCCTGTCGCGATTTAGGGATTAACATCTACGCCGATGTGGTGTTCAACCATAAAATGGCAGCTGATAGTGAAGAGGAATTTAACGCGATTCCGATGGATCCGGGTAATCGCCACCGTGCCCTGGGAGATATGCGCAAGATCAAATCGTGGACAGGGTTTACCTTTCCTGGGCGGGGCGATAAGTACTCGAGCATGAAGTGGCATTGGTATCACTTTGACGGCGTTGACTACAACAGCTATGAACCCAACTACAAAGCCGTATGGCTGGTTGAAGGTAAGTCCTTTGAAGACAAGGTGAGCTGGGAACTCGGCAGCTTTGACTACCTGATGGGCTGTGATCTGGATATCGAGCATCCTGAGGTGAGCGGCGAGTTGAAGTACTGGGGCGAGTGGATGCTCGACCACATTGGGGTAGACGGGTTTCGCGTAGACGCTATCAAACACATCTGCGGTGACTTCTTCGTGGATTGGCTGGCCCACTTGGAAAACTATGCCCAGCGCGATCTATTTTGTGTGGGTGAATATTGGACCTATGACATGGGAGCGCTGAGCTGGTATGCCGGCAACTCTGGCGGGCAACTCGACTTATTTGACGCGCCGCTACACCACAACTTTTATAAAGCCAGTAGGGCCGGCAACAGCTACGACCTGCGCACCATCTTTGACAACACCGTGGTTAAAGAGATGCCGCTGCTGGCTGTCACCCTGGTCGAAAATCACGATACCCAGCCCCTGCAAGCCCTGGAGTCGGTGGTTGAGGCCTGGTTCAAGCCCCTGGCCTACGCGCTGATTTTGCTGCGCCAGGATGGCTATCCCTGTATTTTCTACTGCGACTATTACGGTGCTCACTATGTAGATAAGGGTCGCGATGGCAACGAATACGAAATTTGGATGGACTCCCATCGGGAGATTTTGGATCGGCTACTGATTGGCCGCAAGCACTTTGCCTATGGCCCCCAGTACGACTATTTTGACCATCCCAATGTGGTGGGCTGGACGCGCCTTGGCTCTGAGACCCACCCCCATGCTATGGCGGTGCTGCTGAGCAACGGGTCAGAGGGCACCAAATGGATGGAGGTGGGCAAGCCCAACACCACGTTCTACGACTTGACTGGGCATGTTTCTCAAACTATCACTACCAATGGCGATGGATGGGCTGAGTTTCGCTGCAATGGTGGGTCGGTGTCGGTGTGGGTAGAGGAGCACCCTGTGCTGAGCTCTCTCTAAAGACTGCTGCTGGTTTGAGAGGGGCGATCGCCCCTCCTAAAAACCCTAAGAACCACAGCACGGGATGCGCGATCGCACTGATAGCGCCCATCGGTAGTCCCAACAGATAGGCTCAGGACTCTCGCCAACCATTTTTTCTTCGGTTAACCCAAAAGGTTGCTTTAACTTACTGACTATGCTTCGCCATCGCGGGATAGAATTTTATGCCGCGAAAAGTTAAGCTGTGTAACGCCCGCTCATTTTTTTGGAAGCAGCTGGGCGTTCGTCTCTATGGTTAAATTGGTACTTTCGTGCAAGTAGATCGTGCTCCGACCGGAGCTACAGACGCAGAATTTTCGGCCTACGTTCGCTCAGCTCAGGAGCTAGACTTTACCCTTCAAGATCTCAAAGCGGCGATTCCGACCCATTGTTTTCAGTCTTCCGTAATTAAGTCGCTGGCCTACCTCTTCTTGGATTTGGGGATTATTGCGGCGCTGTACGCCGTTGCCCACGCAGTCAATTCTTGGCTGTTTTTCCCGGTATTTTGGCTGGCTCAGGGCACCATGTTCTGGGCTCTTTTTGTGGTCGGTCACGACTGCGGCCACGGCTCGTTTTCGCGCTACAAGTGGCTGAACAACTTGGTTGGTCACCTATCCCACACGCCTATTCTGGTGCCTTACCACGGCTGGCGCATTAGTCACCGCACCCATCACGCCAACACAGGCAACCTCGACACTGACGAAAGTTGGTACCCAATAGATGAGTCGACCTATCAAGCGATGCCCAAAGCGCAAAAGATGGTGCGTTTCTATGGAGCATTGTTTGCCTATCCGTTCTATCTGTTCTTTCGGTCGTCGGGGCGCAGTGGCTCTCACTTCATGCCCAACAGTCCGCTGTTTCGCCCCTCTGAGCGGCGTGACGTGTTGGTGAGCACGCTGTGCTGGTCGGCCATGGTCGTGTTTTTGGCCTGGGTAGGGTTAACCCAGGGGCTATTGTTTTTGGCGACTTACTATATCGCTCCCTACTTAGTATTTATCGTGTGGCTTGATCTAGTGACGTTCTTGCACCACACCGAGCCCGATATTCCCTGGTATCGAGGGGACGAGTGGTACTTTCTCAAGGGGGCGCTGTCGACCATTGACCGCGACTATGGGTTTATCAACCCCATTCACCACAACATTGGCACCCATGTGGCCCACCACATTTTCTTGGGCATTCCCCACTATCACCTGAAGACGGCAACAGAGGCCATTAAGCCAATTTTGGGCGATTATTACCGTCGCTCTGATGAGCCGGTGTGGAAAAGCTTTGCCCGATCGTTCTGGGCCTGTCACTATGTGGCGGATCAAGGGGCGAAGGTCTACTACCAACCCCACCCTAGCTACCGCCAGTAGCCGGTTGCCGGTGTCCGTCGCATCACAGACGGGGGGCTTCGGTAGTCTATAGACTGAAATGGGCAGTTTAGAATCAGCGCGGTTCTAGGCTGCCCATTGTGGCGTTTGGACAGGGCGGGAGATATTAGTTTGGCAGCCCTACGGCAATAGTGTTGATGATGACTCAGCCCCTAATTTCAGCCATTATTTGTACCCACAACCGGGCTCGCTACCTAGGGGCAGCGATCGCCAGCCTGCTGGCGCAAACCTACGCCGCCTACGAAATTATTGTGGTGGACAACGCCTCGACGGATGACACCAAGGCCGTAGTCGAAACCTACCTACCCCATCCGGCGTTGACCTATGTCTATGAGAGCACCCTGGGGCTATCGGCAGCGCGCAACCGGGGTGCGGCGATCGCCCGTGGCACTATTCTCGCCTACCTCGACGACGATGCCGAAGCCTCTCCCCACTGGCTGGTCGCCCTAGCGGAAGCCTTTGAGCAGCATCCCAAAGCGGCGATCGCGGGTGGCTACGTCAGCCTGATCTGGCCGCAGGATATGACTCCGCCTCGCTGGCTGTCGTCCACGCTGTCTGAGAGCCTAGGGGCCTACGATTTGGGCACGACGACGCGACTGATCACTAACCCCGGTCAAACTCCCCGAGGGCTCAACTACGGGGTCAAAAAAAGCTTTCTAGAGGCTGTGGGTGGCTTTGACCCGCAGCTTGGTCGAGTAGGCAAAAACCTGCTCTCCAACGAAGAACTGCACCTGACTCAGCTAGCCCTGGCCGCTGGGCATGAGGTTTTGTTTGTGCCCCAGGCACAGGTGGCCCACAACGTGGCTCCTGAACGGCTGCGTCGGGGCTGGTTTTTGCGCCGCAGCTGGTGGCAGGGCATCAGCGAATGCTACCGCGAGCAGCTCAGCCACACCCTGACCCTGGAACGGGTGCGGGTGCGGAGCCTGTGTTTGCTGCGGGGGGTGGTTAAGGCCGGGCGCTACTGGTCTGATCCAGCGCTGCGGTTTGAAAATTTGGTCTATGCCTACGGGCAGTTGGCCTACGTGGTCAGCGGTCTGCGCCACCTATGGCCTCGTCCTAGGGCGAAGGTCTGCCCCTAAGCACCGCCCGGCGTTTGTTGAGTAAATCCTTCGTGTAATGGAATTCACCATGGCTAAGACGACCCCTAAAGTCCCCATCTCTGTGCTGATTCCGGCTAAGGATGAGGAGCAAAATCTGCCCGCCTGTCTGGCCAGCCTAGAGCGGGCGGCAGAGATTTTTGTGGTGGATTCAAATAGCAGCGATCGCAGCATCGCGATCGCCACCGCTGCTGGAGCCAAGGTGGTGCAGTTTGACTTCAACGGCCACTGGCCCAAAAAGAAAAACTGGGCCTTAGACAACTTGCCCTTTAGCCACGAGTGGGTGCTGATTGTCGACTGCGACGAGCGCATTACCCCAGAACTGTGGGACGAAATTGCGATCGCCATTCAGCGGGCCGAGTTTGACGGCTACTACCTCAACCGTCGGGTATTTTTTCTTGGCACCTGGATTCGCCACGGTGGCAAATACCCCGACTGGAACCTGCGCCTGTTTCGCCACCAAAAAGGCCGCTACGAAAACCTGCAAACCGCCGACATTCCCAACACGGGCGACAACGAAGTGCACGAGCACGTGATGATCGAGGGGGCCGTCGGCTACCTGAAGCAGGACATGCTCCACGAAGACTTTCGCGATTTGTATCACTGGCTAGCTCGCCACAACCGCTACTCCAACTGGGAGGCCCAGGTCTACTACAACCTGCTCACCGGCATGGGCGACGGCGGCACCATCGGCGCAAATTTGTTTGGCGATGCGGTGCAGCGCAAGCGATTTCTCAAGAAAATCTGGGTGCGACTGCCCTTTAAACCGATGCTGCGGTTTGTTCTGTTCTATGTGTTGCGGCTAGGCTTTTTAGACGGGCGGGCGGGCTATATCTATGGGCGACTGCTGAGCCAGTATGAGTATCAGATTGGGGTAAAACTGTTTGAGCTGCGGCGGTTTGGTGGGCAGCTCAATGTCACTCCTAAAGAAACTGCGCCCCTGCCTCAGCCAGCGGTTCAATCATCGATTATTTCGGTAGAATCAGCCCCTTAAGACCTCTTGATGGCGGCTGCCCATGACGGTTCCCCCTGATTTAAATTCCAGCCCTTTGGATAGCAGTGGCGATTCGCGAAGCGATCCCGGCGGGAAACGCCCCTGGGTGCGGCTCGATGCCTACGACCAGTCGTGGTACAAACCAGGGCGATCGAAGGTCGTCATTCTGATGTGGTGGCTGTTGCAGGCGGTGGTCTTTCCCCTTACGCCCCATGCCTCCCACGGGCCGAGGCGCTGGCTGCTGCGCCGGTTTGGGGCCACCGTTGGCCGAGGTGTGGTGATTCGCCCCACCGCTCGGTTCACCTATCCCTGGAACGTGAGCATCGGCGACCATAGCTGGATCGGGGATAACGTGGTGCTCTACAGTCTGGCTCAGATCACTGTTGGCCAGCACTGCGTAATCTCACAAAAGAGCTACCTCTGCACCGGCAGCCACGATATTCACGACCCTCATTTTGGCTTGATAGTTGCGCCAGTGAACATTGAAAATGGTGCTTGGGTGGCGACCGACTGCTTTGTGGCCCCTGGAGTAACGGTGGGGGCCAATAGCGTAGTGGGAGCACGCAGCAGCGTATTGAAGTCGTTGCCGTCAGGGCAAATCTGTTACGGTAACCCCTGTCGCGCTGTAGCACCACGACAGATGGCGAGTGACTAAGGCTGAAATGCGCGATCGCTCAATCAATTCAGCTTTGATAAACAAAGCCCCTGCCGAATGTCAGTTCAATGGGTTTGCTAAACTTACTCTGAGATGTGCTTGAGCACTCGCTTGTCGGTAGCAGATAGCACATCTTCTCCAGATTCCTCTGCTTGACGGGCGCGATCGCCCAATTCCTTCATTTTTTGGCTAGCGGCGTCTCGGCCACGCTCGATAGCTTGGTTGCGGGGTTCAGTCTTGCCACTGATCTTCTTGGTAGTGTCAAGCCCACCGTAGACATTTTCTGAGAGGTTTTCTGCTTGGTTAGCAGCCTGTTCGAGCTGAATGGGTGCTGGCTCAACCTCGACGCCCTTGGCCTGGCTGGCTGGGGATAGGGTCGTGCTCCAAAGAATTAACCCAATGGCGATCGTGACAATACCAGCGCCGATCGCAGAACTCAGTATAAATATCCGCTTGCGAACGCCCATAGTGACTCCTGTGCAACGCCTTTAGCTTAGGCAAGAGGCCTGACTTTGCCATCCTTCTGCGGGGAGACAGTGGGTGGGGCGATCGCATTAGCCCCCCACAAAGGGGGCTAATGCAACCTCCTTCTTAGGGTTCAGCGGCGGCCTCTGGGGTTGGCTGGTCGGCTGCTGTGCCCACCAAGATAGCGACTGGGAAGGTGGCCAACAGATCTGATAGGGCGGCATCTTCGGTGGTCGTCACTGATGCGCCCGTGATCCAGTTTTGCCAATGCTGAACGCCGCTGGGCAGGGCCAGGGTGGTGTCGCCCCAAACTTTGCCGATCGGGTATTCGCCAGGTTCGATGCGGCTGGTGAGAAAGCGGGGGGCGATCGCCACCACCCACTGATTGCCCCACTGGCGGGCAAAAGCCAAAATGTGATCTTCGGCATCGCCACGGGCAAATAGCGGTTGGTAGTCGCCCCGCTCAAACAGCTCGGAGTAGGCCTGCCGCGCGGCCAGCCCGCGATGGGTGACCCACAGTTTAATGCGGCCATCCTGGCGATATTCCAGCAGGTTTTTGAGCAGGGCAGCGCGATCGCCCTCGGCCCACTGCTGCAACTCGTTGAGCCAGTGACGCCGCCGGTCGTAGTCCACCGGGCGGCGGTTGTCGGGGTCAACCAGGCTAAAGTCCCACAGTTCTTGGCCCTGGTAGAGGTCGGGCACTCCCGGTAGCGCCAGTTTGAGCACCACCTGGGAGAGCGAGTTGTAGATGCCGTAGTCGGCAATGCGCTGCTGAAACTTGCGAAACTCTGGCAGAAAGTTGTTTTTGTCGCCGGGGGTCAAAATGGCGCGGGCAAAGGCCACATAGCCCTCTTCGTAGTCGGCATCGGGACGCAGCCAGGCGGTGTGCACCTTGGCCTCGCGCACGGCTTTGACTACATAGTCGGCGACGCGATCGCTAAAGCTGGGCAGCTCGCTCTCGTCAAACGGAAACGCCCCCACCAGGGTTTGGTAGAGGAAATATTCGTCGTTGGCGTCGGGCACCACCTGGTCGCGCACCACAGTTTTGTGGCTGCCGTTGAGGCTGCGCCACAGGTTAACCGCCGTCTGCCAGTCGTTCGGCAGCTCAGAGAGCACGTTGAGCCGAGCGCGTACGTCTTCGCTGCGCTTGGTATCGTGGGTCGAGCTGGCGTTCATGGCGTGGGGCCATTGGTGCTGTCGCTGCTGCTGCCGCTGGTGAAACTGCCGCATAGAGAGGCCAAAGTGTCCCGGCGTGCCGCCCACCTCATTCAGGCTGATAAAGCGGTTGTAGCCGTAGAACAGGGTGTCTTCTAGGCCTTTGGCCATCAGCGGGCCGGTAAACTGCTGTAGGCGCATGACGAAATGCAGCCACTGGGCCTTTTCTTCCTCGGGCAATGAGCCTTCAAAGTTGAGCGATAGGAACCGTTCGATTAAATTCAGCTCGTTGATTAGCTGAGGAATGCGCTTGCGGGCGGCCTCGATCGCCTCCTGCACGTAGGCCAGGTCGCGCTCGGAGATCTTCTCCTGGTTGACGTAGGTGCAGTAGATCGGAAAGGCAATCAGCACCTCTTCGATCGCGGTGCGCAGGCCGTAGAGGGTGAGGTCGCGTCCGTAGCGATATTGCTGACAGACGCGCTTGAGAAACCGGGCCAGGTTGTTGATGTCGCCGACCAGGTTGGTCTCGGCAATCAGCCGCTTTTTGGCGGCCACCAGGTCGGGGTAGGGGGTGGTTTCGCCGGTCAGCTGCTGGTAGATGTGGGTAAAGGCGTCTTGGTTGTCTTGTTGGCAAAACACGCCGTTGAGCTGAATCAGCGAGTCGTAGCCCGAGGTGCCCTGAATCGGCCATTCACTGGGCAGGGTTTCTTCGTCTTCGAGAATTTTTTCGATGACGATGTAGGTGTCGCCCAGCCTTTCGCGCAGCCGCTCCAGGTAGCGGGTGGGGTCGTAAAGCCCGTCGATGTGGTCGATTCTGACGCCGGTAAAATCGCCGGTTTTGACTAACTTACAGATCAGGTCGTGGGTCTGCTCGAAGACCTCTTCGTTGTCGATTTTGAGGCAGATCAGCTCGTTGACGGTGAAAAAGCGGCGATAGTTGAGTTCCTCAGCCCCCACCTTCCAAAACGACAGCCGGTAGAACTGCTCTGACAGCAGCTCGTCGAGCAGGTCAAAGCTGCTGGGCTGGTCGGGGGTGCCGTTAAAGATCACCAGGTTTTGGTCAATGAACTCGCGGACGGCGTCGCTCTCCTGGTAAACATCCCACAGCAGACCTTTGGCGAACTGGGCCTGGTCGCGATACTCCCGGCCTTTGAGATCGACGATCGCATTTTTGACCAGGTAGAGAATGCCGGAAATTTTAACGAAGGTGCGATCGCTGGTGTCGAGCTGCTGCGCTAGCCGCCCCGACTGATAGCTCAAAAACCGCCCATAGGATTCGATGCGCACCGGAAACCGCAGGCCGTAGTAGTTGACGCTCAGCCCAGTTTCGTCGTAGCTGAGCTGAATCTCGCCCCGCTCTAGGCAGCGATCGTAAAAATCGCCCAGCATGGGGGCTAAGACCCGACCCCCCAGTTCCTCTGGCCCTTCCCACTCAATGTCGAAGAAGTTGAAATATTCTGAGTCGGGGCCGTACTCCATGATGTCCATGAGGTAGGGGTTTTGGCCGTCATAGGCCATGTGGTTGGGCACAATGTCTTGCAGCCAGCCCAGCCCGTGGTGGTGCACCGTATCGATCAGCGGCTGGAACCCCGCTTCGCCCCCCAGCTCGGGGTTGAGCTGGGTGGGGTCAACCACGTCGTAGCCGTGGGTACTGCCCTTTCGCGCCTTGAAAATCGGCGAGGCGTAGACATCTGAAACCCCAAGGTTTTTGAGATATTCCACAATATCTTGGGCCGCAGCAAACCCAAAATCTGGGTTGAACTGAAGCCGGTAGGTCGCGATAGGAATACGCATGGCGAACTCAGAAAGGATGAACGATGAAATAATCTGTGCCAGGCCGGCATTGACGTTGGGGCCTACTCTCAAGCTGGCCTTGGTATAACCCAGAGCGCCTAGAGAGTCAACCGTTCCTACATAGTTGTGTAGAGAGCAAACCCAAGCGGGGGCATTTCTAAGGACTGGGCTTCGGTGATTTTTTCAGGGAGAGATGATCCTGGCCCAGCCCACTCAGCGGTGGCGGAGTCAAAGGTCAGCACCCAGGGCTGCTGGGGCGGGGCCAGGTCGATGACGCTGACACCCTGGTTGAAGTTCATCAGGCAGAGTAGTTGCCCACTTTCAATTGCCCGACGGTAGACAATCACCTTAGTGTCTTCGTCGCTGCTAATCTCCATATCTTTGGAATAGGAGGGCGCATTGAGCTTGAGCTGTCGCCGCAGCTCTAGCAGGCGTTGGTAGTAGTTCAACAGCGTTTTGTGCTTGCCTTCGCCGCGCAGGTGCCAGTTCAATTTTGACGCTTCGTAGGTGGCCACCTCGTGGGCGGGGGCGGGTTCACCAAAGCCGTGGGCTTCTTTAAATTCGCGTTTGCGCCCCTCATAGACGGCCTCAATTAAATCGGGATCGCTGTGGTCAATGAAGTAGTTAAAGGGGGCTTCTTCACCGTATTCTTCGCCCATAAAAATCAGGGGGATGTAGGGTGAGGTCAGCAGCACTCCTGCCGTTAGTTTCAAGGCATCAAAAGGCACGAGTTTAGAGAGGCGATCGCAGCCTTTGGCATTACCAATTTGGTCGTGGTTTTGGGCACAGACAATGAATTGATCGGAGGGCAAATCGGTGGCAGAGTTGCCGTGCCGCCGATGCCGAAAGGGTGAGTAGGTGCCGCTATAGACAAAGCGATCGCGGATGGCTGTCGCCAGGGCTTCGCAGGTGCCAAAGTCTTGGTAATAGCCGTAGCGTTCGCCGGTAATCATGGTGTGCAACGCGTGGTGAAAATCGTCGCTCCACTGGGCGCGCAGGGCAAAGCCCCCCTGCTCGGCAGGGCGAATGATGCGGGTGTCGTTGAGGTCGCTTTCGGCGGTGACGTACAGCGGCTTGCCCACCTGCTCAGACAGCTGGGCCACGGCCTCGGCCATCTCGGCCAGCAGGTGCTTGGCGCTAAAGTCGTAGATGGCGTGAATCGCGTCGAGCCGCAGCCCGTCGATGTGAAACTCGCGCAGCCAGTAGAGCGCATTTTGAATGCAGTAGTGGCGCACCCCATCCGACCAGGTGTCGTCAAAGTTGATGGCGTTGCCCCAGGGGGTGTTGTATTTGTCGGTGGTATAGGGGCCGTAGCTGCCGGTGTAGTTGCCCTCTGGCCCCAGGTGGTTGTAGACCACATCGAGAATCACCGCCAAGCCTTCTTGGTGGCAGGCATCGACCAGGCGCTTGAGCCCGTTGGGGCCGCCGTAGGAGTTTTGCGTGGCGTAAGGGAACACGCCGTCGTAGCCCCAGTTGCGCTCGCCGGGAAACTGCGCCACCGGCAAAATTTCAACGGCGGTAATGCCCAGGGCTTTGAGGTCGGCTAGCTGAGCGATCGCAGAGTCAAAGGTGCCTTCGGCGGTAAAGGTGCCGACATGCATTTCATAGATAACGTAGTCTGACCAGGGAATATTTTTCCAGGCCTCGTCGCCCCATTCGTAAGTATTGAGATCGACCACTGCCGAGGGGCCATGCACCCCTTCGGGCTGATAAAACGAAGCTGGATCGGGCCGCACATCGGCTTCGTTTATGCAGTATTGATACTGGGTGTCTTCGGCGACGTCATCAACCGAAATTGTCCAATAGCCTTCCTCACTTTTCTGCATAGGAAAGGAGGCTTTTTTAGGTGAGAGAAGCCGCAGCTCGACAGAGTCTAGCTCAGGCCCCCAAAGTGTAAAATGGCACTGTCCATCGGCTTGGAGAATGGCTCCAACTTTGAGGTCTGATCTCATGGGGAATAATCTTTTTTAGGCGAAGGTAGGGGGCGATGCCCAAGCGAAGCATCACGCACCGTAACTTTATCAGCGCCAATTTGATTCCCAATCTCCTCTTAGATAGATCTTGCTCTCTACTTAGACGGAAATCATGGCGCTGGGTGAAGGCCCTATAGTCAGAAGGATTAGAGACTTCTTTGGCCGTGCCTGACCTACCTTTTCATACCCTCGATGCCTTTTTAGGTGGGGTGCGGCTGCCTGATCTAGGGTTGGCTGATTACTACTACCAGGGCTACTGCCCTCGCACGGGGCAGCACTACCGATTGCCCCGCACAGCAATGGCTCGGGCGATCGCCCAATCCCTCATGACCCAGCTCGGCGATGTTTACGCCATCGAGGGCAAGATGTTTGGGGTGCTGGTGGTGCAGTCACCCGAGGGACAAACCGGGGTGCTCAAGGCGTTTTCGGGGCTGTGGCAGGGGCGAGAGCGGGTGCCCGGTTGGGTGCCGCCGATACCAGGAAGGGATGAGGTGGCGCTGCAAGAGGCACGTACTCTCAATGCGCTGGAGGCGATTAAAGACCGCCTGTTGGTATTGCAGCGGTTGCCAGAGCGGGAGACCTACGGTCGGTTGCAGGAGGAGCAGGCCGAGGCTCGCCAGGTGTTGAACCAGAGGCACCGCGATCGCAAACAAGCCCGCGACCTTCAGCGCCAAACCTTGGCTAGCAACCTCACCGGAGATGCACTTGCGGAAGCTCTAGCAGCTCTGGAGCAAGAGAGCCGGGGCGATAAGGCC
Organism: Phormidium tenue FACHB-1052; assembly: GCF_014696675.1. Lineage (GTDB taxonomy): Bacteria > Cyanobacteriota > Cyanobacteriia > Phormidesmidales > Phormidesmidaceae > Nodosilinea > Nodosilinea tenuis_A. Next base: position 83,734 of record NZ_JACJQN010000001.1, on the reverse strand, counting down.
GAGCTGCGGCAGTTTAAGCAGCGATGGGGCGATCGCCTTGCCCCTCTAGAAGTCACTATCCAATCTGCTGATACGGAAATCGCTGCCCTCAGGCAGCAGCGTCGCGCCCTATCCCGCCAGCTCCAGGCTGAGATGCACGCCGCCTATACCCTCACCAACTTTGCGGGCGAATCTTTGGCTATCCAGAACTTAGCGGCCCAGGGCAATCTGCCCACCGGTACGGGCGACTGCTGTGCCCCTAAGCTGCTGCACGCGGCGGCTCAGCATGGCCTGGTGCCCCTGGCGATGGCTGAGTTTTGGTGGGGAGCGCCCCAGGGCGACAAGCAGCCGGGTGAATTTTATAGGGCCTGCGCCGAGCGCTGTCAGCCGATTATGGGGTTTCTATTGTCAGGATTGTCGGCCCAGGTGTTGGGCGCAGCCAAACTCCCCGTAGGGGCGCAGCATGCTGCGCCCCTACAACCCTCACAAGCTGGGGACATTCAACCAGAGTTGGGGATTCCCGTTCTATACCAAGACCCGTGGATGATTGCGGTGGATAAACCGGCGGGGCTGCTGTCGGTGCCGGGTCGCTACCGCGATCGCCAAGATAGCGTGCTTACCCGCCTGCGCCTGACCCTACCCGAGGGAGCGTTCTTGCAACCCGTGCATCGGCTCGACCAAGACACCTCTGGGGTGCTGTTGCTGGCGCTCGATGCCGAAACCCACCGCCAGCTCGGCCAGCAGTTTGAGCATCGCCAGGTGCAGAAAACCTACCAGGCGATCGCGGTGGGTCACGTCTTTGAATCGTCGGGGATCATTGACCTGCCGCTGTGGGGTGACCCTACGCAGCGGCCCCGGCAGCAGGTGAATTGGCAGCACGGTAAACCCAGCCAAACCAAGTTTGAGGTGCTGGGCCGAGAGGGAGTGCTGACGCGAATTGCTTTTTACCCGCTGACGGGGCGCACTCACCAGCTGCGGGTGCATGCGGCCCAGGGGCTGAATGCGCCGATTTGGGGCGATCGCCTCTATGGCTACAGCGAACCGGGGCAGCGTCTGCACCTCCATGCCCAATCGCTACAATTTGCCCATCCCCACAGCCAGGATGTAGTTCTTCTAAACTCCGCTGTGCCGTTTTAGCTGCGGCGGCTTTGAGGAAGCAGTTTACCTAGTGGTGGGCAGTGCCCACCCTACCTCTGGATGCAGGGCTGCTTGCCCTATCACTTGATCACCCCATCACCCCGTCACCCGATCGCGCTGGCTGTAGCGCAACACATCGCCAGCATCGGGGCGAATGATCAGGCCGTTAGCGGGGATGTCGATCGCATGGCTCCAGCTGACGCGCTCTAGGTAGCCGAGCAGGTGCAGGCGATCGATGGCGTGCTGGGTGTCGTCGGGAGAGCCGACCAGGTAGTGCCGCAGGCGGCGGTGCGGCACCATAGCTATAGGAATTGTCGGCAGCGGCGTCTGTGCCGTTCCCTGGATGTAGGACGGCAAAAAAGATTGAGCTTGCAACATTTAGAAAGTCCTCAACAGCAGAACGAAGCGTAGGGTGGGCACTGCCCACCACCCAGCCACAGCGTTTCAGCGACCCCACGGCCAGCAAAAACTAGCCCCCGCGATCGCAGATGGCAAAAGAACATGATGGGTAACGGTAGAATGGGGCACGACAGCCAGGAGAAGGACACGCAGAATGCGATGCAGCCTTCCCTGGAAACTCATGCCTCATTTTGAGGCTTTATTTTGAATATGTCAATCTGAGGCTTTGATTTGAGACCTCTACTGTTAACCAATGGCTGAAGAAAGCGCCCTACCAGCAGAATCAAAGCTCTCCCCCATAGAGGTCTTGAGGCTAGAGCGCACCAAACTGACTCAAGATGAGTTGGCGGTTCGCTGTGGCATACCCCGCTCCACTTACCAGCGCTGGATTGCTGGCAAGACTGAGGCGAAGTTGAGCCTTGCCCAGCTCAAAGCCCTTGGTCAAGAGCTGGGAATTGAGCGACTTGAAGATATTCCAGACAATTTTTCGGCTAGGTAAGCGCGATGGCAGTCTGCTCCACGCGTAGGGTGCATTCTCGGCCCACCAGTCCGCGCAAAGCCTCACAGATTCTGACTTTGGGCCGCAATGCACCGCTCACTGTATCAAGTGTCTCGCTTGACGCCCATGGTGCGTTACGGCCAGGGCAAAGCGTACTGCCCCCTTGCCGAGTTAGTCTGAGGCCGGGAACGCACCCTACACATAATCAAGCTTTCGGTGAGTTCGACGGGCTAAAACCTCTGTTTTCGGGCTACCTTGACAGGGCTGGCGATGCTCATCCTACGGTCGGCTTTTAAGACGTTTCACCAAAAGGACTCAGCCTTTCGAGTAAATTACTCGACATTCCAAGAAAATTACTCGGAGTCTCGAGCAGATCACTCGGCGTGCCGAGAGAATTACTCAGCGCTTCGGGCACACAGCCCGACAGTTGGAGAAAACTACTTGGCGTGCCGAGAAAATTACTCGAAACCTGGAGTAAATCCCTCGGAATCTCGCATTCTGAAGCTGAAGGCAGAGGATAAGATTGTGACGACTGCCCTTTGCTAGCTGGTTCATGGCTTTGATAGACCGCGCCAAGCTGCTGCAAACTCTGACTGCTCTACCGCCCCAGCAGTTTGGCAAGATCGAGTTAGCCTTGTTGGGTTCTGCTGGCGCGCCACCCAACTTGCAAACCTAGACTTGAGAGAGCACTAGCCGTCTGGTTTCATGCATCGTTAAGGTTTTGGTCAAAACCCAAAGGCATCCGGGATCTATGGCTAAGGTTTGAGGAAAGAAAATACCCCCTGTTCCGCTGATCATTGCCAAGGTCGTAGCTCTCCCATGTCCACCACTGCTCAGCGCCTGCAAGAGTTCGCCCAGTTTGTGCAAGCACACCTCAAGGGCGACGAAAAAGGCGAGTCGCAGATCTTTCTCGACAAGTTCTTTCGTGCCTTTGGTCATGAGGGGGCCGTAGAAGCGGGCGCAGTCTACGAAGAGCGCATTGCTAAGGGCAGCAAAAAGGGCAAAACCGGCTACGCCGACCTGGTCTGGAAGCCCCGCGTGCTAATCGAGATGAAAAAGCGCGGGGCCGACCTCAGCAAGCACTACTCTCAAGCCTTTGACTACTGGCAGCGGGCGGTGCCCGATCGCCCCCGCTATGTGCTGCTGTGCAATTTTGATGAGTTTTGGGTCTACGACTTCGACACTCAGATCGATACGCCGATTGATACCGTAGCTCTAGCCGATTTGCCCGATCGCACTGCTGTCTTTGGCTTTATGGAAGTCACTGTGCGCAAGTCGGTGTTTGGCAACAACCAGGTAGAAGTCACCGAAAAAGCCGCCGGACGTATGGGCGAGCTGTATGCCATGCTGCGCGATCGCCTTACCCGCCAGGGAGATTTTGACCAGCCGGATATGGTGGCCCAGCGGTTTGTGCTGCAAAGCGTGCTGGCTATGTTTGCCGAAGACCGCGCCCTGCTGCCTGACAGTCTGTTTGTGCAGTCGGTGCAAGACTGTCTGGGGGGCGAGAGCAGCTACGATGTGCTGGGCAACCTGTTTAGCGCTATGAATGCCCCTGGCATTACCCCCGCTGGGCGATTTAAGGGGGTCGATTATTTTAACGGTGGCCTGTTTGCCCATATTGACCCTATTGACCTAACGCACCCAGAGCTAAAGCTGCTGGAGGTGGCGGCGCTGGAGAATTGGAGCAAGGTGCGCCCGGCTATCTTTGGCAGCATTTTTGAGTCGGCGATCGATGCTAAAACGCGCCATGCCCACGGCATTCACTACACTGCCGAGGCCGACATTATGAAAATTGTGCGGCCCACTATCTCACGCTATTGGGAAGAGCGCATTGACCAGGCAAACACGATTCCTGAGCTAGAGGCGCTACAGCTAGAGCTGCAAACCTACCGGGTGCTAGACCCGGCCTGTGGGTCGGGCAACTTTCTCTACATTGCTTACCAAGAGCTAAAGCAAATTGAGCAAACGCTGCTAGATAAAATCGCTAGCCGCCGCAAGTCGCCCCGTGCTCAAATTCAAATGGGCTTTGTGACGCCGCTGCAATTTTATGGCATCGACAACAACCCGTTTGCGGTGGAGCTGGCACGGGTAACGCTGATGATTGCGCGAAAGGTGGCGATCGATCGCCTGGGGTTGCAAGACTATGAACCCGCCCTGCCGTTAGATACGCTAGATAAGAATATTGTCTGCCAAGATGCTCTGTTTACCGAGTGGCCCAAGGCGGATGCGATCATCGGGAATCCCCCTTTCTTGGGTGGAAAGTACATGCGACTTGCAATAGGTGATGAATATATAGATCGCGTTTTCCAGAAATTTCCAGACGTAAAGGATTCAGTAGATTTTTGCGCTTACTGGTTTCGCTTAGCTCATGACCATATTCAAGAAAATAGCAGAGTAGGCCTAGTTGGAACAAACTCAGTTAGTCAAGGCAAAAGCCGAATTGCAGCGCTTGACTATGTTGTCCAGAATGGAGGCCATATCCATGAGGCCATTTCAACACAGCCTTGGTCTGGCCAAGCAAAAGTCCATGTCAGCATTGTGAATTGGAACAAGCAAGAGTCCGAGCAAAATTTTCTTGACAACATGCCAGTTAGATACATTAGTTCATCACTAAAGTCAAGTGTTGACGTATCCTATGCAAGCTTATTAGCAAATAACTCTGGCTACAGCTTTGTTGGAATACAACCTACCGGATCCGGCTTTGTTATTGATAGTGATACAGCAGAAAAATGGAAAAAAATAAATTCCAAAAACTCTGATGTTCTTAAGCTTTATTTAACAGGCTCAAAAGTAACGGAGAATGTAAACGGCACTCCCGACAGATGGATTATAGATTTTGGTGAAATGTCCTTAGAGGATGCCTCTCTTTATAAGGAGCCATTTGAGCATGTCAAGCAAGTCGTAAAACCAGAGAGAAGCAAGAATAGAAATCAAGCACTCCAAGTGACCTGGTGGAGGTTTGAGAAGGTTAGACCCGCCATGAGACTTGCTGTTGAAAACTTATCTGAATTTTTTGCGGTTTCAGAAGTTTCAAAATGGGCCATATTCATACCCTGTCCCTTGTTTTGGTTGCCAGGTAATACAACTAAGGTAGTAGCTTCAGAGGATTTTTATATCTTTGGCATTTTGTCATCTTCTATGCATCGTTTGTGGGTAAGTGCTCAAAGTTCAACTTTAAAGGGAGATACTCGTTATACTCCACGCACCTGCTTTGAAACCTTCCCGTTTCCGCAGGCCCCCAGCGCCAAAACTATTCAGCAAATCCGCACTAAAGCGATCGAACTGCACCAATACCGCAGCGACCAAATGCAGCAAAAACAGTGGGGCATTACCAAACTCTACAACGCCTACTTCCACGAACCCGTCAGCCAGCTCTACAAACTCCACAAACAGCTCGACGCCCTGGTGCTGCAAGCCTACGGCTTTGACCCCACCGACGACCTCCTCGAAAAACTCCTCGCCCTCAACCTAGAGGTAGCCGCCAAAGAACAGCGCGGCGAACCTGCGATCGGCCCCTGGGATCCGACACAATAGCCCACCCATATCGAGTTTCCCCGTAACGCAAGCGGTGCATCCAGTCTTTCCCCGCCAGGCTAACCCCTATTCCATAGCGGCGATGCACCCTACGCTAGGGAAGATCTCCAAAGCATCAACTCGCTGTGCAAATTCTTGTCGATTACCAAGGTCGCCAGATTCGGTTAACTGACGAAAGGTTAGCTCACATTCTTGAGCACCCTGAAATGGCTAGTATGGAAACAGCGATCCAAGAAGCCCTCTCTAACCCAGAGGTCGTCAGGGTCTCTAACACCGATGACGCTGTCCACCTCTACTATCGTTATCGCGAAAGTACTATCGTCGGCGACAAATGGCTCTGCGTCGTCGTGAAATATCTAGACAACGATGCCTTTGTCATCACCGCCTATTTGACCGACAAACTCAAACAGGGAGAGCAACTATGGCCCAATCTGTAAAAATCTGGTTTGACCCCGAAGCCGACTTCCTCGAAGTGCTCTTCTCAGATGCCCCCGGCTACCTGCGCGAAACCGACCACGACGCCATCATGGAACGGGTAGATGACCAGGGCAACATCCTGGGTTTTTCTGTACTCAGCGTCAGCAAACTCTCCAAAGAAAAACCCCTCTATGCCCAGTTGATTGCACCCAATGCGGCCTAGATCTAGTTTCTCTGTGCCGCAGACGGCAACCTATCTACTTTGTAGCTGTACTACCATGCGTATAGCGCCAAATTGATATATCCAAACCGCTCTTTTTCTCGGTCACAGCCATGGAAACCATTGCCATCCAAGTCGATCGAGACGTTGCCAAAGCCTACCGCGAAGCCGCTCCCGCCGAGCAGCTTAAGATCCAGCAGCTTCTCAATAGCTGGTTCAAGCAAACCATGAAGCGCCGCTCCCTCGATGACATTATTCGCGACATGCAAGCTCAAGCCCAGGCCAATGGGCTAACCCCCGACATCCTCAGCAAAATTTTGTAAGTTCTTAAGTGCCACAGGTCAGCTGTAGGAGCAGGTGCGCAAATAAAATTCAATCTTCATAAAGATTTTGTATTTACGGCTGGGAATCTTGAGAAAACCATCTTGAGAGGCACCTACCTTATGACCAGCAACTACATCAGCGCCACCCTTTCCCCACAAGCCCGCGACGAAATCATGAGCGCGATCGCCGCCATTCGCGACAATCTCCCCTTCATCGTCGATGTGGCCCCAAAAGTCAAAAAATCTATGCCCAAAATGGGCGACAAAAGCCGCGCCTTCGTGCAAAAAGCCCTCGATATTGCCGTTCAACACCCCGACTTTTTGCCCCGCTCCTTCGACATCGCCGAACTCCAGCGCGACGTGCATTTGTTTGAGACCATTTACCCTCTGGCCATGGCGATCGCCCAGCTCCAAGCCGACCTCGACGACACCCTCGCCGCCGTCGGCAGCGACGCCTTTACCGCCGCCCTTCAGGTCTACCGCCACGCCAAAGCCCACGGCGACGGCAGCGGCCTCGACGCCATGGTCGAAGACCTCGGCCAGCGCTTCGAGCGTCAGCCCCGCAAAAAAGCCGCGATCGAAGCCGCCATGTAAGGGCATCATTAAACCTCGACTCCGGCTGTATGGATGGAACATTTGGGATGTCGCTAGTTGTTATTCAGCAACATCCCAAATGCTTTCGAAAGTGCTTTCTAAAAACAGCGTATCTGGGCTAAAGTCTTGCTCATTGGGCCACTGCACGCCCCCAAAAAACGGCTTTACCTGCTCAAAGTAGTGAGGAGCCTGTAACTCTTTGAAGATTCCTTTGCTTAGATAAGGCGAGACATCAAAAAACCTGATTTCGCCATTGTCAAAAAACAAGCGCAGCCTGCTGTTTCCCAGCGCTTCTACCTTGATGACTTTTGGCGACACCTCAACCTCCTACTTCCCAATCCTCGCGCAGCAGACCGTAGAGAACCACATCGCGATACACGCCCCACTTCGGCGTTTGCCGCCGCCGATAGCCCTCCTGCACCAGGCCCAGCTTTTCCAGCACCCGGCCCGAGGCAGGGTTGTCGCCAAAACGTATGGCATTAATGCGGTTCAGCCCCAGCGTGCTAAACCCAAAATCCACAACAGCGGCCCCGGCTTCCGTTGCATAGCCCTGACCCCAGTAAGGCTTTCCTATCCAATAGCCCAGCTCTGCCATGTTGTAGGCCGGGTATAAGCCCAACCCCACCGAACCGCAGAGATCGCCGTCAGGCAGCACAACAGCGTAGTTAATGGCTTTCTTCTCTGCCCAAGCCGCTGGCCGCTGGTTAATCCACTCCTCCGCATCGGCCTCGCTGTAGGGGTGGGGAATCGAGAGGGTGTATTCAGCAACAGCGCGATCGCCCGCCAGCGCCACCACCGCCGCCACATCCGCCAGCCCAAACGGTCGCAACACCAACCGCGCCGTATACAAAACTGGCTGCTCATCTGGTAATTCCATAAGCTCTAGGCAGGACGCTCACCGCTCCACTCAACCCCCAGCAAGCAGCGTTAACTCTACCCCCTACCCCCAACTCCCTACTCCCCACCCATTTAGAAGTCGAAATAAATATACGGCAACGTCTCCGCCGGAGCCAACAGCCAGGCCATCACGCTAAACAACGGCACCAGCAGCAGCTTCACCGGCCAGCTCAGCTCTAGCTTTAGCCCTCGCTTGATCACATAGGCCCCCGCCATCAGCCCCACCACCCCGCAGAGCAGCAGCAGCAGTTGCGTAAAGGTAAAGCCCAGCGACTCCAGGTAGACCAGCTGACTAAACTGCGCATCTGACGGCGTGCCCCAGAGCCGTTGCAGGGCCAGGGTGTAGCGATCGGGCTCGGGCAGCCGAAAGAACAGCCAGCTAAAGAACACCAGCCCCTGAGTGAGCAGCCAGCCCAGCCCTGTCCCCGGCAGCGTGCCCCAAAACGCTTTGAGTTTGGGCACCGCTTTGCCCCACGACTGGGTGAGGCGATGCACCACCAGCCCCGCCCCGTGAATGGCACCCCAGATGAGAAAACCCCAGTTGTTGCCGTGCCAGACCCCCGCAATCAGCATTACCGCCATTAGGTTAATGCAGGTGCGCACCACCCCCCGCCGCGACCCTCCCAGGGGAAAGTAGAGGTAGTTGCGCAGCCAGTCGCCCAGGGTAATGTGCCAGCGTCGCCAAAAGTCGGCCAGACTGGTGGTGAAGTAGGGGGCGTCAAAGTTTTGGGGGAGGTTAATGCCCATCAGCAGGGCGCTGCCTCGGGCAATGTTCACATAGGCGCTGAAGTCGAGGTAGAGCTGAAGGCCGTAGGCAAAGGTGGCCAGCCAGATGTCGGCGCTGCCCGCCCGCTCCAGGTTGTCAAAGCTGAGGTTGACCAAAATGGCAATGTGGTCGGCAATCAGCAGCTTTTTCATCGCCCCGTAGGCGATCAGCCATAGCCCCTCAACGGCGGTGTTGAGGCCCGGCGGCTTTTGCTGCTCGACCTGGTCGATAAAGGGGTGAAACCGGGTGATGGGGCCAGAGATGAGCTTCGGGAAGTAGAGCTTGTAGGCGGCAAAGTCAGAGAAGTTGAGCGCCGCTGGCGACCCCCGATACACATCCACCAGGTAGGCGATGCACTCAAAGACAAAGAAGCTCAGCCCCAGGGGCATGATAATGCGGGTGAGGGTGTCGTCGGGGGCGCTGCCCAGCTCAATCCCCAGCCAGCGAAACAGCCCTTCGCCATACTTAAACCCCAGCAGCAGCGCCACGTTGAGGCCCACGCCCAGCCACAGCAGCTGAGTGCGGCGCTGGTTCCAGCCCCGTTCAGCCAGTTGCCAGCGGGGGTTGGGGATGCGCCAGTCGAGGGGGGCGGCGATCGCATTGCCAACCAAAAACGTCACGATCAGCAGCGCCACCATTAGCAGCAGATACTGTACCTGAATCGAGGCGTAGAAGATCAGGCTGGCCACCACCAGCAGCCACAGCCGCGCTTGCAATGATTCCAGCGTCCAAAACACGCCGACGACGCTGAGCAAAAACAGGGCGTAGACCAGGGAGGGCAGGGTCATGGCAGGGCGGGGGGAGCAGGGGGAGCGGCGGGACGGGGCCAGGCAATTAGCGGGTCTTGGCCCAGCTGGCTAGAGACCTGGTACGCGCCGTAGCGGTTCAGGTGGCTGGGATCGGAAAAATAGTCGTAGCGATCGGGCCAGAGCTGGGCAAAGTCGCGGAAGAGAAACCCGGTTTCGGTGGTGGAGAGCTTGAGCATGTGCTGCAAGAACTCGGCCTCGGCATCGCGCCGATAGTCGTCGAGGTATTCATCGGTGAGGGGGGTGTTGATGAACACGATGGGAATGTCTTGCTCTTGGGTAAAGCTGAGCAGATTGGCAAAGGCTTCGACCTGCTGGCCCTCGAGGCGAAAGCTGTCATAGTCGCCGTCGTAGCGGCCCGAAACCCGGGCAAAGTCCTGGTAGTAGGTGGCCGGGTTAAACCGCACCGAGAGGGCCAAGAAGCCGTCGAAGTCGATGGTACTGCCCTCGGGCATGGCGGCATCGAGGGCTTCTTCGCTAGAGCCGGTGGGGGTGGGGGTGGCAACCATCAGCCGCTGCTGAAACCAGCCCTTGAGGCGATCGCGATCGGCATACACCGCTGAAACCGTAGCCAGCCGACCGCTGAGCCACTCATCCATCGCGGCGTAGCTGTTGGGCAACGACCCGGTGGGAGTTTTGGGGCTACCTGGGGCGGCGGGGTCAGCGGGGTCGGCGACAACCTCGGTGGCTTCGCCGCGGCGGCTGACCACCTCGCGGTAGCCGGGGGAGGCCGCAATGGCATTGTAGGTAGCATCGACCCGCCCGCTGTTAAAGGCCCGCGCCCCGTCGGCCCAGATAATCAGCTGGGGCAGCTGGTCGGGTTCGAGCACCTGGCGAATCACCAGATCCACCACCTGGGCCGTGGCCCCGTTAATGCCAAAGTTGAAGATGCTGACATTCTCGTAACCGATAGTGGCCAGCTCCTGGCGCAGGGCTGCGGGGTCAACCCCCCGCAGAGCGCGGGAGCTGCCGACAATCATCACGTCGGGGGGGCCAGACTGCTCTAGGTGCTGATAGTAGAGGGCCAGCTTTTCGTTCATCTGGTCGCTGTTGAAGCTGGCGAACGACGCTTGCTCGACCAGGTCATCGATGGCGACGATGGGCTGGCTGGGGCTGGTGTCGAGGTCTTGTGCCCCAGCAGTGTCGCCGTTGGAATCGCTGGTAAAGCCCCCCTCGCCCCAGCCGTTGTCGCTGCTTTGAGAACCGGGCCAGTCAAGCTCGGCCAGATCTTCTGCCAGGGGGTCGCTAGGCTCAGAAGGTTCGGTCAGGGGGGGAGCGATGGCTTCGGCCTTGGCCTGCTGGCTCGGCGGGGTAATAATCTGCCCCAGCAACCAGTCCACTTGAAGGGCGACAAGGATGCCTACCGCCGCCCACACCACGGCAATCTTGAACCCGTCGGAGCGGCCCAGGTCATCTAGGCTCTCGACGCCATCGCCCCGGTCGGGGGTGGCGCTGGTTAGCAGCTGCGATCGCAGCAGCAAGTGGCGTCCCTGGGTGAGCACGTCCTGCATCCATTGGCTGAGGGCAACGTCCTCCTCTAGCTCGGCTTCAAGTTCAGCGGTGGTGACCGGGCCGTCGGGCCGCACCAGCAGCTCGTTGACGTAGGAGTCGGAGGCGGTGAACTCGGGGGTGGCCTCGGGCACCAGGCGGCGACGGGCCAAAAAGTCTTGGCCAAAGGTCCAGGCGGGCTGCGACTGCCCCGATCGCCGCCCGTAAATTCGCACCCCCTCGATGCCCATGGGGCTAAGAGACAGCAGATAGTCGTTGATGGGCGGGGCTACCAGGCGGCGGCGGGGGGCCACCGGGCCATCGACCATGACGTGCAGCAGCCCGTCGCGGCGCAGCAGCTGCACCCGCTGGCCACCGGTGGCCAGGCGGTCGTCGAGGCTGGGGTTGAGCAGCCGGGTGAGCAGAAAGGCGATCGCGGGCAGGTCGCCGGTCTGGCCCAGATACTCGGGGGTATCGGCCAGGGCGCTGTGCTCGGCGGCGGGCAGGTCGAGGTAGTGCACCCAGGCGGGGGTGGCGTTGGCTCCAGCCTGGCCATAGATCACCGCTCGAGGAATGCCTTGGGGAGCGAGGTCGTTGAGGGGCGTCGTCAGGGCTTCGAGCACGGCCTCCTGGGCGGCTAGCCCCTCGGCCTGCTGAGTGTCGTGGTCGCCGCTCTGGGGTGAGCAGATCAGGTGCAGGGTGCCGTTGGTAAGTTCGGCGGTGATGCCTAGGTGCCAGCTGGCCACCGCCGCTGAAAGTAAGCGGGCGATCGCATCGGTATCGCCCCAGCGGCCCCACTCCCGCAGCATTTCCTCGGGCGGGGTGAGGTCAATGCGCAGGCTCCAGTCGGGCTTGGTTTCGCCTCGCACCTGAAGCAGCAGCACCGCATCCTTAAATTGGGTGAGCTGAAGCTGCCGCAGCCGTTCTGCCGTGGGTCGGGCAATCAGCGAGGGGTCGGGGCTGTAGGTGGCCTCGCAGAGAATCCATAGCCGCGAGATAGTCGTATCGGTGCCTGCCGGGTCATCTGCCGTGGTGTCGCTATCGTCGCCAGCGATGCGCGATGCCAGCCCAACCGGAATTGCCATCCGGTGCAGGTGGGCGGTGCCGGGGATGGCCTTAATGCTGACCCACACGCCGACATCCAGGCTGCTGAGGGTCTCGCTCAGGTACCAGGCGATCGCCTCGGGGTCGCCCTTGCGGGCCAGGCTCAGGTTCGACATCACGATCGCCCCGCTGCCGCCCTCGACTCCCCGGGCCGACTGGCCCTGGTTATATTTCTCCAGCAGCGACTGGGTGGCCTTGATATCGGCCTCGTCCTGGTTTTCGAGCACTAGCTGGGCCAGGTGGCGCTCTAGCCGGTTGAGATAGATCGGGGCTGTCCAGCCGGGGGTGGGGTTGCCCTCTAGCCTGCTATAAACGTAGAGCTGATACACCTGGGGGTAGTGCTGGCGCACTAGGTCGTCGCCGCCTTCGATCAGCGATCGCACCAGCTTGAGCAGCACCGCCGACTGATCTAGCGCCGATGGGGTCTCGCAGAGCACGTGGAGAATGTTGCCCCGCAGCTTGATGTGCAGCTCCGCCGTGGGCAACCCCATGGCCTGCTTCAGCCAGCCCAGCACGGTGTCTGCTGGGGAATTGGGGCTAAGGGTGGGGTTGGATAAAGACACAGGCATAGGGGGTCAGGGTAACGGCTAGGCTAGGGCCACACTCCCGAATTGTGAGACAACGCCTGGCCGTGGCGCAGTCGGTTTAATTTATACCAACTCCAGCGCCATTCAGCCGATTTCTTTTGGGGCAATTTCAAAACTGGGCCAGCCCAGGTCGCGCCCAGCCATTGACTCTATCCTACTCGCCCCATCCTACTTGCTCGACAATACAGAGATCATAGGAATGCCCTGGCCAAGGCCACCTGGTCAGGTGCAAGGCTCCTTGTCTACTATATTAGTGATCAATTGCACCGACGGTATGGCTAGGCGATCGCTCCCCGAGACCCTTCCAGTGGTGCTTCCAGCGTCGGCCATGGCCCTAGGTTCACTCTTCTTTGTGCCCCAACTTGTGATTATCCTATGACCTCGTCGCCCCCTTCTGATTCCGCTCCAGTTAACCGCCTGTCTGCCGAGGTGGCGGTGGGTCTGCTGGTGCCCCCGGTGCTGCTCGGTATTGTGCTCACCCGTGCCCTAGCCGATGGGCTCACCCAGCTAGGTCTGGTCAGTGAGCAGCTGTTTGCGGGCGATCGCCTACCCAACTTGCACATGCCGCCGGTTGCGCCCGATCTTGCGGCCCCTGCACCTGAGGTTTAGGTTGTTTTGGCAAGGGTTCTCTCTTTTCTGAAAGCCCTGCCAGAAGAAGGGTTGACGGCTTTGACCAGGACTGATTAATGGCTAATGTTTTCAATTTGTTCATCTAGATAAACTTCTTCCGGTCAGGGTAATCCTATAGAATCTTTGCGATATCCCCGTTCTCTCTGCTGTCATACCCATGAGTTCAACGCTCCACTCCTCCGGGGATGCCCGGCCCGCAGCTCAGACTGACCCGGCTAGCCTGCCCGCAGCGGTGGATGATCAGTCCTCCTGGCAAGATTTGCTGCTGCGCCACCGGCTGCGCGTGGTCGAAGACCTGTGGGAAAACGTTCTGGAGCATGCCTGTGGCCCTGAACTCTTAAAGCTGCTCCAGCAGCTGCGGCGCATGTGCTCCCCCGAGGGGCAGGCCCCCACCGCCGCCGAGGCGCGGGTCAAAGCCGTGGTTGAGGTGGTCGAGGCCCTCGACCTCGAAGACGCCATTCGCGCCTCGAGGGCCTTTGCCCTCTACTTTCAGCTGATTAACATCGTCGAACAGCACTACGAGCAGCGCGATCAGCAGCAGCAGTATCGGGCCGCCTACGAAACCTCAGAACTGGCCCAGCGCATCGGCCAGTCGATTTTTGGCAACACTGTCAGCGACAGCGAGTCGAGCAACCTTTTCCAGGCCGACCTGTTGACTCGCAGCATCGCCGACCCCCCCAGCAGCCGCAAAGAGGCGGGTACCTTCCACTGGCTGTTCCCCACCCTCAAGCGGCTGAACGTGCCACCCCAGGTGATCCAAAACTTGATCGATCAGCTGGACGTGCGGCTGGTGTTTACCGCCCACCCCACCGAAATTGTGCGCCACACCATCCGCGACAAGCAGCGGCGGATCGCCAGCATTTTGCGCCAGATGGATCAGGCCGAAGAAAGCGCCCAAACCCTAGGTCTGGCTTCCTCCTGGGAAATCGAAGAACTCAAAGAACAGCTCACCGAAGAAATTCGCCTCTGGTGGCGCACCGACGAGCTGCACCAGTTTAAGCCCTCGGTGCTCGACGAGGTCGACTACACCCTGCACTACTTCAACGTAGTGCTGTTTGATGCGCTGCCCCAGCTCTACCAGCGGTTTGAGCGGGCGATCGCCACCACATTCCCCGAGCTTGACCCGCCCCGCCACCGCTTTTGCCGGTTTGGCTCCTGGGTGGGGGCCGATCGCGACGGCAACCCCTCCGTCACCCCCGAAGTCACCTGGAAGACCGCCTGCTACCAGCGCAACCTGGTGCTGACCAAGTACATGGCCTCCATCGATCGCCTCGTCGAGCTGCTCAGCCTCTCCCTCCACTGGAGCGAGGTGCTGCCCGAGCTGCTCGAATCGCTGGAGCAAGACCAGGTCAAAATGGCCGACATCTATGACGAGCTAGCGATTCGCTATCGTCAAGAGCCCTACCGTCTCAAGCTGGCCTACATCAAGCAGCGGCTGAAGAATACTTGCGATCGCAGCCAGCGCCTATACCAGAGCGACCCCTTCGCCGACCACTCCAACGACCCCAGCGGCTTGCCCATCTACCGCTACGGCCACGAGTTTTTGGCTGAGCTGCGGCTGATTCAGCGCAACTTAGAAGCCACTGGCCTCAACTGCCAAGACCTCAACACCCTGATCTGCCAGGTCGAAATCTTTGGCTTCAACCTGGCTCAGCTTGACCTGCGGCAAGAGAGCACACGCCACTCCGACGCCCTCGACGAGATCGCCGAGTACCTGCAAGTGTTGCCCCAGCCCTACAGCGAGCTGCCTGAGGCCGACAAAATTGCTTGGCTAGTCAGCGAACTCACCACCCGCCGCCCCCTTACCCCGCGCGAGCTGCCCTTCTCCGACAAAACCCGCGAGACCATCGCTACTCTGCACATGGTGCGCCAGCTCCACCAGGAGTTTGGCCCCGACATCTGTGGCAGCTATGTGATCAGCATGAGCCACACCGTCAGTGACCTGCTAGAGGTGCTGCTGCTGGCCAAGGAGGCGGGCCTCTACGACCCCAGCGCCGAGCTCAGCAGCCTGCAGCCGGTGCCCCTGTTTGAAACTGTCGAAGACCTCCAGCGCGCCCCGGCGGTGATGGAGGAGCTGTTTCAGTTGCCGCTGTATCGCAACCTGCTAGAAGGTCAGGCCAACCAGCCCGCCGACGAAGGCCCCGGCAGCGTGGCCACGCCGCGGGCGGTGCCTCTGCAAGAGGTGATGCTGGGCTATTCCGACAGCAATAAAGACTCCGGCTTTCTCAGCAGCAACTGGGAAATTCACAAGGCCCAGCAGGCGCTCCAGACCACCGCCGATCGCTACGGCGTTTCCCTGCGCATCTTCCACGGGCGCGGCGGCTCAGTGGGGCGCGGCGGCGGCCCCGCCTACGAGGCGATTTTGGCCCAGCCGGGCCGCAGCATCAAAGGCCGGATCAAAATTACCGAGCAGGGCGAGGTGCTGGCCTCTAAGTACAACCTCTCAGACCTGGCTCTCTACAACCTAGAGACAGTGACCACCGCCGTCATTCAGGCCAGCCTGCTGAGCAACAGCGTCGATGACATTCAGCCCTGGAATGAGACTATGGAGGAGCTGGCCACCCGCTCCCGCAGCCACTACCGCCAGCTAATCTACGAACAGCCTGACCTGGTCAACTTCTTCCACCAGGTCACCCCCATTCAAGAGATTAGCCAGCTCCAGATCAGCTCGCGCCCCTCGCGCCGAGGCGGCAAAAAAGACCTCGGCAGCCTGCGGGCGATTCCCTGGGTGTTTAGCTGGACCCAGGCCCGGTTTTTGCTGCCCTCTTGGTACGGGGTGGGCACGGCCCTGCAAGAGTTTGTGGACGAAGCACCGGAGGAACACCTTAAGGTGCTGCGCTACTTCTACAGCAAGTGGCCTTTCTTCAAGATGGTGATCTCAAAGGTTGAGATGACTCTGGCCAAGGTCGATCTGCAAATTGCTGAGCACTACGTGCGCGAACTCACCACCCCCGAAGATAAAGAGCGGTTTTTGGCGTTGTTCGACACCATTTCCCAGGAGTTTTACCTGACTCGGGATATGGTGCTGCGGATTACCGACTGCGATCGCCTGCTCGATGGCGACCCCGATTTGCAGCGATCGGTCTACCTGCGCAATGGCACCATTGTGCCCCTGGGCTTTTTGCAGGTGGCCCTGCTGAAACGCCTGCGCCAGTATAAAGATCAGGCGGCAACGGGGGTGATTCGATCGCGCTACAGCCAAGGCGAGTTATTGCGCGGCGCACTGCTTACCATCAACGGCATCGCGGCGGGGATGCGGAACACAGGTTGATTTTGGAGTTTGGCTAGTTGAGATTGGCCTGTTGAGCGGCCTGGTAGGCTATCTCGGCCTCTTGCCGTAGCTGCTCTGCATCCTCTTGGGCCTCCTCAGCTAGGTGTTCAAGGCTGATGGCCATTGCCCGAGCTTCTTGCCCCAGCTGTTTGGTCTTCCCCAGCTTGGAGTCAAAGCTATCGGAAACTGTTTCAATCTCGGCAAACAGGGCTTTGTACTCTTCGGGTGGGTTGGCCAGCCAGGATTGAAAGTCTTGTGTGTGATCGGCTAAGAGGGTAAGAGCCTTTTCCCAAGACGCTTTGAAGCTGAAGTTGAGTGCCCTTAGGGGTTCGTACTTGGTTTTGAGCTGCTGAGTTGTGGTGACCTGAGCTAGCGCATAAACCTCGGCCTTTAGATTGGCGATGGTTTTGGCGAGGTTGCCATCGCTGACCGGGTTCGTTTCTAGAATAACGATCGCCTCTTGCCAAGAGGCTTTGAGGCGAAGGTTGAGCTGAGCAATCGCCGTGTATTTAGCTTTGAGCTGCTGGGTAGTGGTTACTCCGGCTAGCTCGTAGGCTCTAGCCTTTAAGTCGTTAATTCCCATGGCGGCGAACTTCTACAATGCCTAGCTTGGTCTGCTTGCGGAGCTGAGATAGTTCTGACGTTAGCGCCTCATTTTCGCTAAGGAGCTGCTGGTTATGGTCTGTAACCTGGGCCAGCTTTTGGCGCAGCTCTTCTGCCGCTGCCCGTGCTGCATCGCGCTCGTTCCGGAAGCGGTTAGTGTGACTTACTCGACCGCCAAGACTCTGATTATTTTTGGCAAGTTCCTGCTTGCGCTTAGCAACTTTCTCAAATTCTTTCTTGAGGGTCTCAAACTCTTGGAGAAGCTCGCTGTAAGCTTTGGCCTGCTCAGTCTCAGCTTTCAAGGTCTCGTTTTCTGTCTCCAGAATAGAGATGCGATTTTGCAGCGCCTGAATATCTTGATCCTTGCCGAAGATAATTTCCTGTAGCGCTTGAATGATCTTTTGAAACTTGCCCTTGGTATGGGCGAGGTCTTGAACTTCGCTCTGGAGTTCTGCAATGTGGCTGTTGAGAAAGCCTGCCCGCCGTTGGAGCACCTGAGCTGTGCACTGGTACTTGATGACAGCAATGACCCGACTACGTTCTGGCTCTTCTAGCAACGCGACTTCGCGGCTGGCGCGGAGGGTGTCGTAGTTGGTGCAATCGTGGCGCAGGCGGGGAGTTTCAATATGGCCAGGGGAAGAGACGATGCTCAGGTTTTTAAGGCGTACCTTGCTATGCCAGTAGTCAAAGAGGACTTTAGAATCGTTCATCACGGCGATCGCGGCGTTGGTTGTTAGCTGATTTAGCCTCAGAATACCCGTCTGCCATTGAGTCTGAGGCTTTCCGTTGGTTCCTTTACTTAAGCTATATAGACTTGATTGTCAGACAATCGCTGCGGTAGATGGATATGCCCTTTTCGTCGATGTGCTGCTGCTCTCGCGGAAACCTCTAACCCTCGCCTCAAATCCTCCCCCACGATCTTACCGACTGGAAAAATTCAGTGTGTCGAAATCTGAGCCATGCAGTAAGCTTATCGGCAGACTAAGGGGTATCAGGGCCAAAATCGCCCTACAGCGATGGGTTCAGGTCGGCATCGGTAAGCCCGCACAGTCAGCCAACACAAAATCGTTTGAAGGGTTGAGGAGTAACTCCATGAAAAGCTTAGGGCGTTGGATGGGGCGTACGGCAGGGGCTGCTCTGCTAGCAGTAGCTGCCACCGCTACGGGTGCGGCGATCGCCCCAGAGGCCGCCGAGGCCCAGGTCGCCTACGGGAGCTATGTCGGCATTGGGGCCGGTCTCGGCTTGACCAGCGACGCAGCTACAGGCCAAGGCGGCGGCGTGCAGGGTGTGATCTCGGGCCGCTACCGGCTGTTGCAGTACCCGGTTTCGCTGCGGGCCCAGGGCTTTGTTTTTGGCGGCGATTTTGCCTTTGTGCCAACTGTTTCCTACGACGTGCCGCTGAGCTGGAATACCGACGTGTACGTAGGCGCTGGGGCCTCATTTGTCGGCGGCGGTGGCGACGATCCCTCCATCGTGGGCGACAAGACAGCTTTTGTTATTCAACCGGGTATTGACCATCTGTTCCCCAATAGCAATTTGGTCGCTTTTGGTAATGCTATTTTTGCCTTCGATGCTTACCGTCAGGGCAACAACATGGCCGTCTCGGTGCAGGGCGGCGTCGGCATTCAGTTTTAGCGATTGGGTTTAGGCCCCTCGCCAACGGTTTTGATTGAGCGGTTGAGTTCTGAGCTATCTAACGAATTGGTTAGCTCAGAACTCTTTTTTGTGCTTGGGCAAGTCAGAACAAATGTATTAAAATTGGCTGAACTGAAGGGAGCGATCGCTAGCCTGCTATCTGAAGTTCACACAGAGGATTATCCATGGGGATGAGTCAGCCGCTGGGGTCAGTCATCCAGGGTTCGCTGAGCCAGGGGCTAGAGGTGCGCCTGCACCCTGACATCTCGGTAGAAGATATGCGGGTGGGCAAGTTTTTGGTGGTGCAGGGGCGGCGATCGCAGTTTTTCTGCATGCTCACCGATGTCACCCTGGGCACCGGCAGCCAGCGCATTTTGGCCCATCCGCCGGAGCCGTCGAACCTTTTCCTGCAAGAAGTCCTGGCGGGGACGGGGACTTATGGCACGATCAACCTGACGCCGATGCTGATGTTTACGCAGCAGGAGGGTGAGGGAGGTGGGGGTGATGGAGTAGGGGGTAGGGGGAAGGCGAAGAAAAAGGCTGATAGCTCCTACGGCTCGATGGAGGTGCAGAGTAGTGCTGAGGTGGAGCTGCTGCCGGTGAAGACGATTCCGGCGCACTTTAGTCAGGTGTATGACGCCAGCGATCGCGACTTTCGCATCATTTTTGGCTGGGAAGATGACCCCCATCGGCGCAACTTTGCGATCGGTCAGCCCATCGATATGGAAGTGCCAGTGTGCTTAGACCTCGATCGCTTTGTGGAGCGCAGCAACGGCATTTTTGGCAAGTCGGGCACGGGCAAATCGTTCCTCACCCGGCTGCTGCTGGCGGGGGTGATTCAGCGGCAGGCGGCGGTGAATTTGATTTTCGATATGCACTCCGAGTACGGCTGGGAGGCGGTCAGTGAGGGCAAGCAGTTCAGCACCGTCAAGGGGCTGCGTCAGCTATTTCCCGGCCAGGTGCAGATGTTTACCCTCGACCCCGAGGCCACCCAGCGGCGGGGCGTGCGCGATGCCCAAGAGCTTTACATCAGCTTTGACCAGATCGATGTGGAAGACCTGAACCTGGTGCGGGGCGAGCTGAATCTATCGGAGGCCAGCCTGGAGAACGCGATCATTCTGCGCAATGAGTTTGGCAAGGCCTGGATCAACCGCCTGCTGACCATGACCAACGAGGAGATCCAAGAATTCTGCGAGACCAAGATGGGCAGCAAGTCGTCGATCATGGCCCTCCAGCGCAAGCTGACGCGGCTGGCCGACATTAAATATATGAAGGCGGTCAGCGGCACCAACTACATCACCCAGATTCTCGCGGCGATCGATGAGGGCAAGCACGTGGTGGTGGAGTTTGGCTCCC
Organism: Phormidium tenue FACHB-1052; assembly: GCF_014696675.1. Lineage (GTDB taxonomy): Bacteria > Cyanobacteriota > Cyanobacteriia > Phormidesmidales > Phormidesmidaceae > Nodosilinea > Nodosilinea tenuis_A. The sequence continues at coordinate 63,489 of NZ_JACJQN010000001.1, read as the reverse complement.
AGTCGAACATGTTGGCCTATATGCTGGCCACCAACGTGATTGCCCGCCGCATCCACGCCAGCTACGTCAAAAAGGCCGATCGCTTCTTGCAGACCAAGAATGTCGTAGACCGGCCCCGCCAGCTCATGATCACCATCGAAGAGGCCCACCGCTTTCTCGACCCGGCCACGGCGCGGCAGACGATTTTTGGCACCATTGCTCGCGAAATGCGCAAGTACTTCGTCACCCTGCTGGTGGTCGATCAGCGGCCCTCAGGCATCGATAACGAGGTGATGTCGCAGATTGGCACCCGCATTACCGCCCTGCTCAACGATGAGAAAGATATCGACGCCATCTTTACCGGCGTATCGGGGGGGCAGAGCTTGCGATCGGTTCTCGCCAAGCTCGACTCCAAGCAGCAGGCACTGGTGCTAGGCCATGCGGTGCCCATGCCTGTGGTCGTGCGCACCCGCCCCTACGACAGCACTTTTTATACTCAGGTGGGGGCCACCGCCTGGGAAGAGCTGCCCGATGAGGTGGTGTTTAAAGCCTCAGAGATGGCCCGCGCCGATCTAGGGTTTTAGGAAGAGTTAACAAACCCGGCACGAGATTGGCATCGGCGTTGTCAGGCCTCTGCGATCGCTCTAAGGGTTGTGGCAAGACCACTTTGGAGGATGCTATCTAGGGGATGATGCACCAAAAACGTTCTAACAATCGCCACGTTAGAGCGAGAACCAAATTTCTTCCGGAGAAAAAATCCGCCTCTGGATAGAGATAAGATCTATAGCTGAGTAGAGCAGGCCCGTCGTGATACCCTAATGGCTAATCGTCGCTACGAATGTAGTATTGCTGCCACTTCAATCTTAAGTTTCTAAGTATTGTTGGGAGAATTGCTAAGGTGGTGGATAATGCTGCACTGCGGTTAGCTTTGAATGTACTCGCGTTTTGTGTTCCTGCGCATTTTTAACTGCTCTAGAGCCATAGCCCGGTTGGCTCATTATTAAACTGGGAAACAGGCATCTTCCCCTCTTTTGAGGCCAGGACAAACAAATATGGTCAATTCACCGGGCCAACCCCTCGACCGGGCAGCCAATTCTGAAATTCGCCACTACTACCAGTCGCATCGGTTGTTTCGCGATCGCTACCGCGTGCTTAAAAAGCTGGGTCAGGGCGGCTTTGGCGTCACCTACCTGGCTCAAAACGCCACTCTGCCGGGGGAGCCCTACTGCGTGATTAAGCAGCTCTGCCCCAAGGCGGGCAGCGAGCTGTCGCTAGAGCGGGCCAAGGTACGGTTTCGCCGTGAGGCTCGGGCGCTGGCCAGTTTGGGTAGTCACTCCCAGATTCCGCAGCTGCTCGACTACTTCACTACTGGGGGCGAGTTTTACCTGGTGCAGGAGTACGTGCATGGCGAAACCCTGGCCCAGGAGGTGCGGCGGGCGGGGCGGCTGACTGAGGCCCAGGTCAAATATTTTCTGCGCGAAATTATTCCGGTGGTACGGTTCATTCACCGCAATCGCATCATTCACCGCGACATTAAGCCTCCCAATATCATTCGCAGCGAGCGCGATCGCCGCCTAGTGCTGATTGACTTTGGGGCCGTGCGGGAGTTTCTCTCCGACGTGGATGAAGGCGCGATGCAGGCCCCGGCCACTCAGTTTGTCGGCACCCCTGGCTTTGCCCCGCCCGAGCAGCTGGCCCTGCGCCCCTGCTACGCCAGCGATGTCTACGCCCTGGGCATGACCTGCCTCTATCTGCTCACCGCCCGCACCCCCATCGAGTTTGATCAAGACCCCCACAGCGGGGTGATTCGCTGGCACCACACCGTCACCGTCAGCCCCCACCTGACCATGGTGCTCGATCGCATGCTGCTGCCCGATTCCCAAGACCGCTACACCACCGTCGATGAATTGGAGCGCGCTCTGGAGCTAGAGCCTCACCTCGACGTGCTGGCGGGCTGCATGAATACGCGTCAGCACCCACCCAACGAGTTTGGCGACGGGTCTGCTGATCTACCCAGCGATGCCTACTTAACCCCCATTCAGCGAGAGGCCCAGGCAATTCGCAAGTGGCGCACAAAGCGCTCGCTCCCACAGGGGCAGGGGCGTTCGGCAGGGCCAGTGTCGCGGCCCTACTAGGCTAGCAGGGCTGCAAGGTCGGGCTTGTGCCCCGCAGCCAGGCCTCTACGCGGGCGTTAAAATCGGCGTCGGTTTCGTCATAGAGGCAGTGGCCCACATCGGGCACCACCTCTAGGGAAAGGTGCGGGCTCAAGGCCGTCAACCCTGCGGCCAGCCCCACGGGAACCACGCGATCTTGATCGCCCCAAAGCAGCAGTGTGGGGATTGCTAGCGTGGCGAGCATATCTTTAACCGAGGGACTAAAACTGGGATCGGTGCGCGATCGCACCAGATAACACAGCGTTCGGGCCGCGCCGCGATCGCAGGGAGGCAGCGCAAACAAATTAACCAGGTCATCGTCTACCCGTTCAGCCACCGTGTAGATGCCCGCCAGCGCTCGCCGCAAAATGCTGGGGCGACGTACCAGAGCAAAGAGCGATCGCATCAGCAGCGGGTTGGCCACCAGACTCTCGACCCGCAGCGCCAGGGCCGCCACCCAGCCCGCCACCAGATCTTCGCGGTTGGCCTCCAGCGGCAGAGTGATCAGCGCCAGCTGCCGCACCCAGTCGGGGTGGTTGTGAGTAGCCGTCAGCGCCACCAGCGCCCCAAGGGAATGACCCACCAGCGCCACTGGCTGACCAATCACCTGCTGAATGAAATCGCTCACCTGGGCCGCCCACAGCTCTGCGCCGTAGAGCGTTGCCGCCTTCTCAGAATCGCCAAAACCCAGCAGGTCAATGGCATAGACCGGAGCCACTCGGCTCAGGGCCGGCAGGTTGTGCCGCCACTGGTTAAGGTTGGCCCCAAACCCGTGAATCAGCAGCACGGGCGGCACCGCCGCATCCCCCGGCCCAGGGTGAAACCAGTAGCGAATGCGCCAGCCCCGCCAGTGCCAAAACCGCTGATAGCCCGCCTCGCTGAGACCAGACGACAGGCTGCTAAGGAACGTCGGAGGTAAAGGCACAGCACAAAGCCCAATTGAGGATGGTGGACACTACCCACACTACGATGTTAGCGAGTCAGAGGTTACCGCCTCAAAGCGGATCACCCCCCTTCCCAGCATCAAGAACCCCAACAAATCTGAACATCCCCCACCCATCCACCCATCTACCCATCCACCCCCTCACCCCTCCCTATGCAGCCGCCCCGCTTTAGGTCATGCTAGATCCCGAAAACGCAGTGATTTACGAGGAACTAGAGTTATGACCGAGATGGATCCTGTTAAATTGATGAAGCAGGAAGTGGGTCGTCAGGCAGCGGCGCGGGTGCAGTCAAATACCGTAGTGGGTCTGGGCACCGGATCGACCACCGCCTACGCCATCCAGTTCATTGGCGAACGGCTGGCTAGCGGTGAAATCAGCAATATTAAAGGTGTGCCCACTTCCTTTCAGGCGTCGGTGCTGGCTAAGCAGTACGGCATTCCCCTCACCACGCTGGACGAAGGCGATGAGATCGCTTTGGCGATTGACGGGGCCGACGAGGTTGACCCTCAAATGAACCTGGTGAAGGGTGGTGGTGCTGCCCACACCCGGGAGAAAATTGTGGATTCTCTCGCCAAAGAATTTATCGTTGTTGTGGACAGCTCCAAGCTGGTTGACAAGCTCGGCACCACCTTTGCGCTGCCCGTGGAAGTCATGCCGTTGGCCGTTACCCCTGTCACTAAAGCTCTAGAAGCTCTGGGCGGCAAGCCCGACCTGCGGATGGGCATTAAAAAAGACGGCCCGGTGATCACCGACCAGGGCAACATGATTTTGGATGTGAAATTTGACGCGATCGATGACCCTGCCGGGCTAGAGAAAACTATCAACAACATTCCCGGCGTGCTCGACAACGGCCTATTTGTGGGCGTAGCCACCGAAGTGCTGGTGGGCGAAGTCAAAGACGGTCAGGCCAGCGTTCGCAAGCTGTAGAGATTGCAAATTTTAGTTTGAAAATAGCCGAGGGCTAAGCGGAATCGTAGCCCTCGGCTATTTTTGTATTTGCGGGTAGCAGAGCTAGCGAATGTAATTGCCTTTGGCCACGATCGCTCGTTTTTTAGGAGCCCGTTTTTTAAGGAAATACATGATTCTGTATGCCCAGCAGTTAGCCGTCCTAAACTGCTTATACCCAATCAGCCTGGGTAAGGGTTTGGTGTTCTACAGCCAGCTAGTAATCAACGCTATGGGTTTTTTAGCAGATTGGCGCATTCAGAGGCGGCGGTTGAGGCGCTGGCTGCTGCTGGGGCTGTCTGTGGTGCTGCTGGTGGGGTTGCCTCCGGCCCTGGCGATCGCCGATTCCCCCAGCCCAGCCGACGCTAGCCCCGTTCGCCCCGAGGCAGTAGGCAATAAGGTCGATGGGTTTCCGGTGACGCTGGATGGGGAGCCGCTGTTTTACGTTAAGCAGGGGGTGGATGGCGTCACCACAGCGGAGGAGCGGGCTGGCATCATTACCCAGCGGCTCGGGGCGATCGCTGCCGACCCCGACCTGAGCCCCGACGCCATTCGCGCCCAGTCTACAGGCACCCAGACGGTGGTGCTGGCGGGTGACACCGTGCTGTTCACCGTGCGCCAGAATGATGTGGCGGCCTACGGTCTGTCCCATCCAGAACTGGCCGCCGATGCGGTGGAGCGGATTCAGCAGGGGGTGAGTGACTACCGCGATCGCCGCAGCCTGCGGCGCATTGCCACCAGTGTAGGCATGACCGTTCTCAGCACCATAGCGGTGTTTTTGGTGCTGCGGGGCATTTTGTTTGGTAGCTCTAAGCTGTTGACCTACATTCGCCAGCGGCGGGAGGCCGATAGCCTGACCCTGCAAATTCAAGCGGTGCGGGTGTTGGGGTCGGGGGCCACCAGCTACCTGCTAGGCGGGCTGGTGCGGCTGCTGCGCCCGGTGCTGATTTTGCTGGCGCTGTACCTATACGTGCCCTTTGTGCTCAGCCAGTTTCCGGCGACGGCGGCCTTTGGCGACAGCCTGCTGCAAGACATTGCCTTTCGCCTCAGTCTGCTGGCCCAGGGGTTTGTGGCCTACCTGCCTAAGCTGGCGATGATTGGAGTGATTGCCCTGCTCACCTACTACGTAATTGAGTTTGCTCGGCAGGTGATTATCGAGCTGGGTCGCCACGATGTTTACCCCTGGTTTTACCCCGAGTGGGTGCAGCCGACGAACCGCTTGGCGATGCTGCTGATTGTGGCGATCGCCATGGTGATCGTCGGCCCCTACCTGCCAGGGTTTGGTTCCCCCGCGTTTCAGGGCATTTCGCTATTTTTGGGGGCGCTGCTGACGTTGGGGTCATCGTCGGCGGTGGCCAACGCCCTGTCGGGAATTATTTTGATCTACACCCGCGCCTTTCAGCTCAAGGATTTTATTCGCATCAATGATGTGGTGGGCGAGGTGCAAGACAAATCGCTGTTTGTGACGCGGGTGCTCACCCCCAAGCAGGAGACGGTCACCATTCCCAACGCGTCGGTGCTCAACAGCAATGTGATCAACTACAGCGCTATCTGCCGCGAATCTAGCGGCCATCTGCTGCTCTACACCACCGTTACCATGGGCTACGACCTGCCCTGGCGCAAGGTGCATGAGGTGCTGATTGAGGCGGCGAGGGCAACGGCTGATGTTGTGCCTGTGCCTGCTCCCTTTGTGCTGCAAACCGCCCTCAACGACTTTAACGTCAGCTACGAACTCAATGCCTTCACGGCCTCGCCGTCAAAAATGCCCGACATTTACTCTCGACTGCACCAAAACATTCAGGACTACTGCAACGCCGCCGACATCGAGATTTTGTCGCCCGCTTTCTCGGCCCTGCGCGACGGCAACCACTCCACCATTCCCGCCGACTATCTGCCCGCCGACTACAAAGCGCCCTCGTTTGTGGTGCAGGGCACCAACGGCGCTGGCCCACTCGGCAATCCTACCTTCAGTGAGACGAATCAGGAGAGCAACGGTGCCTAAGCCCAGTAGATGCATCCCTCTACTACCTCTGTTAATGGGGAGATTAGGTGGAGCGGAAAGAGTAGGGGAGCAAAATATCCCCCATGCCCACGGCCATGGTTAACTCGGCAGCCCTGAAAGTGCCGTGGGGCCAGCCCCTGGGGCTGTGCCTGATGCTCTTTATGCTGTCCTACACCCTGGGGGTGGTGCAGCCGATTATGCCGCCCCTGGTGCAGGAGTTTGACTCTAGCGTGGGCTATGTGCAGTCGGCCCTGGTGCTGATGTCGCTGGTGACGGCCTCGTTTACCCCCACTGCTGAGAATCTGAGCCAGCGGCTAGGCCGCCGCCCGATGCTGGCGATCGCCCTGGGGGTCTTTGCCCTAGGGCTGGTGGCAATTATTCTGAGCCCCAGCATTGGCCTGTTTACCCTGGGGTTGGCGGGGCTGATTGGGGTGGCGGGAGCGGTGCTGGTCAGCACCCCCGTGGCGCTGATGGATACCCTCTACCCCGACGAGCTGGCCCAGCGGTATGGGCTGGTGGCATTGGCGATCGCAGGCGTGCTCGGTGCCCTGGTCGGCTCGATTACGGGCGGGGTGATGGCCTTTGACTTTAGCTGGCGCTGGGCCTTTGCCTTTGAGCTGGGGCTAATTCCTATTATTTGGCTGCTGATAAAACCCATAGCGGTGCCTGTCCCCGCCCAAACGTTGCCCATTGACTGGCTGGGGGGGCTGCTCTCGGTGGCGGGGTTTGGGTTTACGCTGGTGGGGCTGAGCCTGGCCTCAGAACTGGGCTGGTGGCAGCCCAAGGGCAAACCCCAGGTTCTAGATTTTGCCCTAGCCCCCTTCGGCATTTCCATCGCCCCGGTGTTGATCGCGACGGGGTTGATCTGCCTGGGAATCTTAGTGTTTTGGGAGCGGGCCAGGACGCGCCAGGGCCAGCCATCTCTGCTGCGCCTGGGGGTGTTTAGCCGCCGCATTTACACCCTGGGGTTAATCATTGGCACCCTGCACACCATGACGACGGTGGGAGTGCAGTTCAACCTGTTTCAGTTCATTCCGGCGGTGGTGGGGCTCAACCCGGTACAAACCTCCATTGCGGTCATGCCCTCTACCATTGCTCAACTGGCCGTGCTGCTGGCGCTGGTCAAGCGACGGCCCCAGTTTCCGCCCCGTTACCTGCTTCAGGCGGGGCTGTTGGTTAAGAGTGTGGGCATTGCCATGCTGGTGGCTGCCGTTGGCCCGCCGGTAACATCCCTGGGTTTAGTGCCTGCCCTGGTGGTGATGGGCGCAGGCACAGGGCTGTTCACCACCTACATCACCTCTCTCACCTTTGCTGACACCCTCAAAGACCAAAAAGCCGAAGCGCGCGGCGTATACCGCCCGTTTCAAAACCTGGGGGCTTCGCTGGGGCGAGGTATTTTGGGTACGCTGCTGATCAGTGTGGCCTCTTACAAAATTGTCGATGGCATTGTGGCCGAGCTGGGGCAGTCGGTGGAGCCTGAGGTGCGGCGGAATGCAATTCGCTCATTACAGGTGGCCATTCAAACCCTGCGGCGCAGCGATCGCCGAGACCTGTTCAACCAGCTGCCTGATTCGATTCAGCCCGCGCTCAACGGTATTTTGCAAACGGCTGCGATCGAGGCGATGCAGAGCACGCTGCTGGTTATTTTGGCGCTGTGCCTCCTGTGCTTGGGGCTGTCGTTTTTGCTGCCCAAGACGGTCAAAACCCTCGAAGCCCCCATCGATTGAACAGCTAGTTCTACTCTCGTCGCAGCGCAAAGCAGCGATGATTGTAGAGCAGGCACCAACCCATGGGTGGCCTAACCTTTACAACCAGCAATCCCTTGCTTACCGTGATGGATAAGTCCTTTTGAGAACTCACCCCCTATGCAGTACCGACGCTTTGGTCGTACCGAGCTTCAGATGCCCGTGTTCTCCTGCGGCGGCATGCGGTATCAGCACTCCTGGAAAGATGTGCTCCTAGAGGACGTTCCCCAGAAAAATCAGGAGAATCTGGCAGCCACCATTCACCGCGCCCTAGATGTGGGCATTAACCACATCGAAACGGCGCGGGGCTACGGTACGTCTGAAATTCAGCTGGGGCAAATTTTGCCGAGGCTAGAGCGCGATCGCCTGATTGTGCAAACCAAAGTTTCCCCCACCGCCGACCCGGCTGAGTTTCGCCAAAACCTGACTCAATCGCTGGCCAACCTCCGGTTAGACACCGTTGACCTGCTCGGCCTCCACGGCATCAACACCGCCGAAATTTTAGACTGGACTCTGCGCCCCGGCGGCTGCATGGAGGTAGCCCGCGAGTTTCAGCGGCAGGGGCGGGTGCGGTTTATTGGCTTTTCGACCCATGCACCGACGGCGGTAATTCAGCGGGCGATCGCCTCTGACCAATTCGACTACGTCAACCTGCACTGGTACTACGTCAATCAAGACAATTGGGCTGCGATCGACACTGCCCAGCGCCACGATGTCGGCGTCTTCATCATCAGCCCGTCTGACAAAGGTGGGCACCTCTATAATCCTCCCGCCAAGCTAGTAGAACTGTGCGACCCGCTCAGCCCGATGGTGTTTAACGATCTGTTTTGCCTCAGCCACCCCCAGGTGCACACCCTCAGCATTGGCGCGGCGCAGCCCACCGACTTTGACGAGCACCTCAAGACCCTGCCTCTGCTAGAGAACGCTGATCGGCACCTCAAACCGGTGTGCGATCGCCTGCACCGCCACGCCCAAGCCGTTCTGGGCGAAGACTGGCTCCGCACCTGGGCGATCGGCCTGCCCAGCCCCGACGACACCCCTGGCCACATCAATATCCCCGCCATTTTGCGGCTGCGCAATCTGCTGCTTGCCTTTGATATGGAAGACTACGCCAAGGCCCGCTACAACATGCTGGGCAACGCAGGCCACTGGTTCCCCGGCGAAAAGGCCGAGCACCTGAGCCAGGTCGATCTGTCTGAATGCTTGCGCCGCAGCCCCCACGCCGAGAAAATTCCGCACCTGCTGGCCGAGACCCACGCTGCACTGGCGGGTCAAGCGATGGCTCGACTGTCGAATGCCTAATGGCTGGTCAAAATCAACTATGTAGGTCGGGTTGAGCGGAGCGGAACCCAACAAAACCCAGTCTGGTGTTGGGTTTCACCCAACCTACGGGGAGATCAATTTTTTTAGCTTGACGAAACCTTTGCCCCTTGGGCGATCCCAGGGCTTCATCATATATTGATGGTGAATTCTCTCAAATCTAGAACTTTTGTGAGAAGAGATTTTAAGACTTTGTTACGATAAACACAAACGCACAGGAGAACCATTCCCCATGCCTCACACCTCTTCTAACAAAAATTCCGTCGTCATCTCTCCGTCAATTTTGTCAGCCGACTTTAGCCGTTTGGGCGAAGAGATCAAGGCTGCTGACAAAGCCGGTGCCGACTGGATTCATGTGGACGTGATGGATGGTCGCTTTGTGCCCAATATCACCATTGGCCCCCTGATTGTCGAGGCGATTCGCCCCGTCACCCAAAAGCCCCTCGACGTGCACTTGATGATCGTTGAGCCGGAGAAGTATGTGGCCGACTTTGCCAAGGCTGGCGCTGACATCATCACGGTTCATTGCGAGCATAACGCCTCACCTCACCTGCACCGCACCCTCGGCCAAATCAAAGAACTGGGCAAAGAGGCGGGCGTGGTGCTTAACCCCGGCACCCCGCTATCGCTGATCGAGAATGTGCTCGATCTTTGCGATCTGGTGCTGATCATGAGCGTTAACCCCGGCTTTGGCGGCCAAAGCTTCATTCCCACCATGGTCGACAAAATTCGTGCCCTGCGCACCATGTGCGACGAGCGCGGTTTAAATCCCTGGATTGAAGTGGATGGTGGCCTCAAGGCCAACAACACCTGGCAGGTGCTAGAGGCTGGGGCCAATGCGATCGTGGCTGGTTCGGCAGTGTTTAACGCGCCCGACTATGCAGCGGCGATCGAAGGCATTCGCCACAGCAAGCGCCCCGCCCCTGAGCTGGCCGCTGTCTAGTTCGCTCAACAGTGAGATTTAACACCGTCTACTTCCCTAAAAGTTAGACGCTAAGGGGTGAGATCAGCATCTAAGCTGACTCCCCCTTTTTTGTGTCGTTTCTTCTCGATGTCAGGTCGGTTTTTCTCTGCTGGTCAGGGTTATGGCCTTCGGCTGGCTCAAGTGTTGAATCAGGTCTTTTTGCACTTGCTGATAGAGGTCGTCGCTTTCGTTTTTAAAGGCCACGACGCCGTACACTTGAACCGATTCTTGCTCGCGCCCGGCCAAAAAGTGCGTGCCGTGGTCGATGGTGATGATGTGGTCTTTCACCAAGTCGTAGCAGGGCTGGGTGATCAGCAGATCGGTGCCAACCATTTTGGTGAGTCCCTCAATGCGGCTAGCGACGTTCACGGTGTCGCCAATGGCGGTGTATTCTAGCCGCTGCACCGACCCCACATTGCCCACCACCAGCTCGCCATAGCTGATACCGATGCCGTTGAAAAGTGGCGGCAGTCCTTTTTCTTTGAGGGAGACGCGCAGGGTAGCGAGCGCCTTTCGCATGGCCAAGGCAGCGGAGATGGCCCCCAGAGCGTCCTGCTCTGGCCCGAGGGATTTGGGCGCGCCGAACTCGGCCATCACCGCATCGCCAATAAACTTGTCGATGGTGCCCCGGTGCTCCAGAATGGCGTCCACCATCACATCGAGGTAGGAGTTGAGCAAGCTGACGGTTTCAACTGCCCCCAACTGGTACGAAATGCGGCTAAACCCGCGAATGTCTGAAAACAGCACCGCTGCCTGAAACTTTTGCCCTACGGTGAGACTGGTAAAGTCTTCGGGCTGGTTGAGAATTTCTTGGGCCACCGACGGGGCTACGTAGCGCTCTAGGGTGCGGCGCAGGCGCTGTTCTTCGAGGCGGTTGCTGACGGCCCCGGTGGCGATGTAGGTGACACCGCCCATGCCCAGACAGGCGACGGGGATGGCGACGGGCATGAGGCGATCGCCATGCACCATCAGCAGGTAGGCGATCGCGCCCCAGGTGGCGATCGCGCCCACAAAGCCCACCAGCCTAGGCACGGGCTGCGTAAAGCGGTAGCCGAGCCCCAGGCCGATCGCGCCAATGGCGATCGCCGTCAGCAAGCCCTGGGCCAGGGGGTTGGCGATCGCAGGGTTAACTACCCGATCCTCCATCAGCGCGGCTAGGGCGTGGGCGTGGATTTCAACCCCTGGCATGGCGTCATCGCTGGGGGTGCGCTTGCGGTCTTGAAACGACGTGGCCATGGGGCCGATCAGCACAATTTTGCCTTCAAACTGATCGGCGATTAGGGGCCAGTTGGTGGGGTCAAGCAACTGCACAAACGACACCACCGGGAAGCTGCCCGCTGGGCCGTAAAAGAAGAGCTGTTCGCTCTGGCGCGCTGGGCTGGGATAGTTGGCCGCCGCCAGGGTGGCCCCTGCCAGAGAGGGTAAATTATCAGAGAATTGGTGGGCCTGCCGCAGGGTTTCAATGCCGCGATCGGGAAAGGCGCGATGCTTGCCGTCGGCATCAACCTCCAGGTTGATCAGGCCCACCTGGGTCTGGCTGCTATAGACAGGCTCTAGCAGGTTAGTAAACAGACCAAAGTCGCTGCTCGACACGTCGTAGGCGGCGGCTAGGGCCACGCGATCGCCCCACCGAGCCAGGGTCGCATCTAAAGCTGCATCATCATCGGGGCCGTAGCCGCTGGGGTCAACCAGCAGCACATCAAGGGCTACAGCCTTAGCCCCAGCCGCCATCAGCTGCTCAATGGCCTGGGCATAGGCTTGGCGCTGCCAGGGCCAGATTGCCAGGGGTTCCAAAAACGGATAGCGTTCTGGATCGGCCTGGTACAGATCGCCCTGGGTCAGCGAATATTCGTCAATGCCCACAATCACAATTTCTTCGGGTGGGGACACTGGCCCCCGCAGCCGAAGCAAAAACGACTGAGCCTGCCCCTCAATCAGCACGATCCACGGGTGCTGGGAGGTGAGGGCGATCGCCCCAAACACCGCCCAGCTCACCATCAGCCCGTGTCCCAGCTGAAAGATACGTCGATAGGATCTAACCACAGCAACCGCTCCCTAAGACGCCAACGCTGAACGAGTAGTTCTGGCACAGCCCCAAAAGTTTGACAATGCCTCTACCGTTCTTCCACCATCCGCCTGCTCCCTATGCTGGAAGCTTACCGTTAGAACGGAAAGGGAAAGCGGATCGGTGGGCTAGGAATGGCGGGCACCCAATAGTAGGGCAACGGTATGCCTGGAAACAGTTGCTCGAAGGAGCGGCGCAGGTTAGCCATACCCGGTATTTCGACCGCAAACCCGTCAATCAGCGGACCTTCTAGCAGGTCGATAAAATCCTCCGGGCTCAGGGGTGAAATCACCGCCTCATCCTCCTCAGCATCCACGACAACCTGTTGCCCTTCCGCTACGGTAATAGAGTCTTCTGGCGTAAACTCCACGGTTTCTGCATCGGCATCTCTTGTTGACGCATCAGTCTGCTTATTAGCCGCTCCTAGGGAATTGGCGGCTACCAGACGGCTACGTTTGAGCGGAGAACCAAAGCCCATGGGATCAAACGTCGAGGCTGGGGGCTCAGTACTAGGTGGAATGACGGGGTCAGGGTTAGGCGTGACAGGATCAGGGGCAGGGGTGATGGGGTCGGGGGGGGCTACCGGGGATGGCTCAGTCGGTGGCGTCTGGGGTTCCATCGGGTTAACGAAGGGAACCACCGGATCGGTGGTGGGTATTGCCGGGTCTAGGGATGGATCGAGCGGGTCAAAGTCGTTAGACATTGCCTCAATCGGCTCGGGGTTGGCGTTGCGCCCCACCACGACCTCTCCCTCAAAGACCTGAACAATGGTTTCCCCAGTGTCAGTAACTTCGATGGTATAAATTGTGCCTCGCACGCCCGCGACGACGGTGGTCGAGCAGCCGTTGAGGTTGCCATTGACCAGCAGCGTGCCCCGGTTGAGCTGGGCACATTGCCCCACAACCAAACTAGAGTTGTGGGCCAGGCGCGCCACGGCCCCAGTGTTGAACCGCAGCGATGCCCGAGCATCCCTAGTTCTGACCTGCTGGCGCTGCTGAGCTACGCTGTTGACCTGGGCTGCGCGGTTTTGAATGTAGACCTGGTTGCTGTCTAAGATTTCGGTCACGGTAGCGGTAGCACTCGATTGGCCCAGTGCCCGCTGCCCCGGTATGGCTAGCAGGCTACTGCCTACCAGCGCTGCCCCCATGAGTCGCGCAAACCGTCCCCAACTGGTGTTGGACTGTAGTCTAAGCCCCGATAACCAAAAAGACGCCATCATAAGTTCCACTGAGTTGCCTTGATAGGATCTATACACAGGCAACCCGTTAAATTCAGCACAGATTGCGAAACTTAACTCGCCAAAACCTAGCTGAATACATCGAGCCGATCGGGGTCGTGCACTTGGCCCAGGTCGGGCAGCAGAGCGCTGACATCGTCGGGTGACTCGGCAATCATCGTCAGTAAGTCATAGGCCTCCATCGGCTCGCCAGTTTGCGCCGACAGGCGATGGGCATAGTAGCGCAGCTGAGCCATAATGCGCGGTTCGGCCTGGCGCAGATACATACACAGGCAGGCCCGCGCCTGAGCTTCGGGATCGCGCCCTAAAAAGTAGGCTAGGGCCGCCAGCAGATCGCGCTCGTAGTCGGGCAAAGTTTGGGGATCGATGGGCATAGGGATGCAAATAGGAATGGCCTAAGGCAGAAACCGCTGAGAGTCAGTGTTGGCCTTTGATACTACCCATTTGACCGTAAAGCAGTCTAGAAAGCGATCGCCTTGCCGCCACCTGATTCTTCAGAGTAGGGCAATACAGAAAAGCACCAGACAAGCTGTCCGGTGCTTTTCTGCATAACTCGCTAACTCCGAGTCCTTAGCCAGGGGTGGCTGGAGCGCGGGCCTCGCCTTTTTCAAACACTTTCTCGGTAATCAGGCGTGATCCCTGCTTGCGGGTGAGGTAGTTGGCTACCCACTGGGTCATCACCATGAGCTTGTTGTCAAACTCAATCAGATAAAAAATGTGCACAAACAGCCACACAAACCAGGCAAAAAAGCCAGTGAGCTTGGCCCAGGGCAGGTTGACGACGGCGGCGTGACGACCAATCACCGCCAGGCTGCCGGTGTCTTTGTACTCAAATGGGGGCAGGGTTTCGTTTTTGAGCTGTTTTTGAATGAGTTTGGCCACGTATTTGCCCTCCTGCATGGCGACGGGGGCCACTCCTGGCAAGGGGCGGTCGCCTTGGTGGGCAAAGTGGGCTAGGTCACCGACTACAAAAATATTTGGGTGGGTGGGTAGGCTGAGGTCGTTGTTGACGATGACTCGGCCCGAGCGATCGCGCTCTGCCCCTGTGCTCTCAGCCAAAATACCGCCCATGCCGGGGTCGCGCACCCCAGCCGCCCAGAGCACGGTGCCTGCCTGAAGGGTGGTGACTTCATCCCCTTGCTTGAGGGTGATCTGGTGACCTGAAATATCGGTTACTAAAGACTGGGTCAGCACCTCGACACCCATTTTCTCTAGATCTGTATTGGCGCGGGTCGATAGCTCGGGCGGGAATGGTGGCAGCACGCGATCCATACCCTCGATCAAGAGAATGCGGCTGTCGGTGGTGTCAATGTGGCGAAAGTCGTTGGGCAGAGTGTGGAAAGCCAGCTCAGCCAGCGCTCCAGCCAGCTCGACGCCGGTAGGGCCGCCGCCCACAATCACAAAGGTGAGTAGGGTTTGTCTGAGCTCAGGGTCAGTGGTGTTCTCAGCTTTTTCAAAGGCGGCAAAGATGCGCCGCCGCATCTCTAGGGCATCCTCTACGGTTTTGAGGCCGGGGGCGACCTCGGCCCAGTCGTCGCGGCCAAAGTAGAAGTGGCTCATGCCCGTGGCTACAATCAGGCTGTCATAGGACACAACGCGTCCATCGTTGAGGCTGACCACCTGCGGGCCAGGGTCAACATTGGTGACTTCCCCCATCAGCACCCGAGTGTTCTTTTGGGCGCTGAGAATGCCGCGCAGGGGGGAGGCAATGTCGCCGGGGGAAAGGCCGCCAGTGGCTACTTGGTACAGCAGCGGCTGAAACAGGTGAAAGTTGCGCTTGTCAATCAGGGTGACTTCCACGTCGGCGCGACCGAGCTGCTGAGCGGCGTAGAGACCACCAAAGCCGCCGCCAATAATCACCACCTGATGCTTGCCGGGGGTAACGGGCGGCACCTCAACGGTGGGGGAAGCATCGGCGCGGGCTGTATCTGGGGCCGTAGCGGCTTGGTCGGGACGGGAGACAGTCTGCATGACAATACCAGGGAAGCAGGTTGTTACTTTTCGTTATAAAGCAGGATACCGCTAAATACTGTGCGCTGTGCTATATCCGCGCAGCTCCATGCAGCCCGCCTAAGATTGTGACAAGTTGAAGGGCAGGGGTTTCGATCGCGGGAGCCAGGCTGATAAATTAAAAGATCTGGTTTTTATGGGCCTTACTCGACCAATCTAGACAACGTCATGTTTGGGTTGCGGTAAGGGGGCTAAAATTTGGGGAGCTTTCCTGTGCCTTGGCGACGGGGTGAGGAGGGCCGACCGCGCGATCGCAGGGAGACAAAAATACGGCTATGACGCTGATCGTACAGAAATATGGCGGCACCTCCGTGGGCACCGTGGAGCGCATTCAGGCGGTGGCCCAGCGGGTCAAAGCCACAGTGGAGGCCGGGCACTCAGTGGTGGTGGTGGTGTCGGCCATGGGCAAAACCACCGACGGCCTGGTGAAGCTCGCCAACGAGATTACCAAGCAGCCCAGTCGCCGCGAGATGGACATGCTGCTCTCCACGGGCGAGCAAGTGACTATCGCTTTGCTGACCATGGCCCTGCACGCCTTGGAGCAAGACGCCATTTCCCTTACGGGTGCTCAGGTGGGCATTGTCACCGAAGCCGAGCATACCCGCGCCCGCATTCTGAAAATCAAAACCGATCGCCTCAAGCGCCACATTGACGAAGGCAAGGTGATTGTGGTGGCTGGGTTTCAGGGCATTAGCCAAACCTCCGATCTAGAGATCACCACCTTAGGGCGGGGCGGGTCTGACACGTCAGCGGTGGCCCTGGCGGCGGCCCTAGGGGCCGAAAAGTGCGAAATCTATACCGATGTGCCGGGCATTCTCACCACCGACCCGCGCTTGGTGCCCGAGGCCCAGCTAATGGATGAGATCACCAGCGATGAAATGCTGGAGCTGGCTAGCTTGGGAGCCAAGGTGCTGCACCCGCGCGCCGTGGAGATCGCCCGCAACTATGGCGTCACCCTGGTGGTGCGATCGAGCTGGACCGATGAGCCAGGCACCCGCGTCATTTCTCCGCGACCTCAACCCCGACCCCTCGAAGGGCTAGAGCTAGCCCAGCCGGTGGATGCTGTGGAGTTTGACACTGACCAGGCCAAGGTGGCGCTGCTGCGCATTCCCGATCGCCCCGGCATTGCCGCTCGACTGTTTGGCGAACTGGCCACCCAGGCGCTGAATGTAGATTTGATCATTCAGTCGATTCACGAGGGCAATACCAACGACATTGCTTTCACCATGGTCAGGGCGAACTTGAACCGGGCGGAGGCGGTGGCCGAGGCTATTGCTCCAGCGCTGCGCAGCAACCCCACCGACAGCACCCAGGCCGAGGTGATGATTGACCAGCGCATGGCCAAAATTAGCATCGCCGGGGCGGGCATGATTGGTCGCCCTGGGGTGGCCGCCAAGATGTTCTCCTCCCTAGCCGCAGCGGGGATCAACATTCAGCTGATTTCAACGTCAGAGGTAAAGGTGAGCTGCACGATTGATGTGGCAGACTGCGATCGCGCCATTGCGATCCTCTGCGAGGCCTTTGAGGTCACCTCGTCTCCCATGCCCCAGGGCGCATCGCCCACGGCTGCTGAGGCTCCAGTGGTACGTGGCGCGGCCCTAGATACCAAGCAGGCTCGAGTTGCCATTCGCCACGTGCCCGATCGCCCTGGTATGGCGGCCCATATCTTTCAGCTACTGGCCACCCACGGGGTTAGCGTAGACATGATCATTCAGTCCCAGCGCTGCCGTCTGGTGCAGGGCCAGGCCACCCGCGACATTGCCTTTACCGTGGCCCAGGGCGATGCCCAAACTGCCAAGGCCGTAGTGGAGTCGGCTGCCGCTGAACTGGGCCTAGGGGATGTGGCGGTGGATGAGGCGATCGCCAAGGTCAGCGTCGTCGGCACCGGCATGATCTATGCCCCTGGCGTAGCCGCACGCATGTTTAAAGCGCTCTCAGAACAGGGCATTAACCTGCAAATGATTGCTACCTCAGAGATCAAAATTAGCTGCGTAGTGGCGGAAGATGAAGGCGTTACGGCCTTGCGGGCTGTGCACAACGCCTTTGGTCTAGCGGGGCTAGAGCGCACGGTGGTGCCCGCCTGAGAATGTTGGCCTGTTCTCAAATCGGGCCGTTTTGGCAGCACCCTTTAGGTCGCAGATGCCAAGCTGAGTGAGTAGTTTCCCTGGAGTTTGTTGATGCTTGTGCAGCAGCGTTTTGCAGGCAACGCTTCCCCAAAACCTTCGCTCCTGGAGAACCCATGACAAATCTAGTAGCGCTCTCAAAGCTTGCCTTGGCCGCAGTTCGGTTAAATACTAAAAAACACCGATGCTCACAGCGGTGCTAGTCCCCCAAAGGGGGCGAAAGTATAGCTTTCACAAAAGGTTGTACGACCGGGGGTGCTAAACCTTGCTAGGAACCACTTTCTTCGCCCCAACAGGCTGAACGCGGAACTTGACCAGGTTGGCCAACTCTTGCAGTTGGTGAATGGCCTCAGCCCCTTCCAGCTTCATCAGCTCGCGATCGTCGCGCATTTCGGTCCAGGTGATGCCGTAGTCGGACACCAAAAAGCGAATCAGGTGGTCATCGCCCAGGCTCACCATAAAGGAGGCGCTGTTCATTTGGCCGCCACAGGTGTAGCAGGAGGCTAGATAGCCCATTTCCTCAAGCACGGTGGCCAGTGCTTGCAGGTTCATAACCAGGTCTCTAACAAATTGACGGTGCTGCTCGGCTAGTCTGACAAACATAACGACACTCCTCGTTACCCATAAAAATTGTAGCCCAAAAATTAATTAATTCTTAAGATACTAAATATGTTGCTCAACTTCTGGTTAAGCAATCCATCCATCTTAGCGACCCTGACGTAGATCTGCCCTCCTCGACGCTAAATCTATCTTTCACTGACTGTCATATCCCCGCAGACATAGGCTGCGAAAGCATCCTGTAGATTGTGAAAACTTGAGAACTTGTGCGTTCTAACGTGAAGGCGGGCTGTAGCGGGGGGCTGAAAATGCACTTTGCATAGGGTAGACAGTAAATTGAGCCCCCACGGTAGCCGTCACAACTAAATGGCGGTTTCTAGCGACAATGTCATGCAACGTTATAAATCTGCTGTGGCTAAGCTTGAGGGTTTGATGGCCCAGGTGTGGTCTTCTGCCAGTTTCAGGGTGGTTTGGTGATAGTCAACCAGCGATTCGCGGTGGCCAACACTGATGAATGTGGTGCCGCTGTGGTGCAGGTGGTCGTAAAGCTTGGCTTCGTTGGCCAGATCGAGGGCGCTGGTGGCCTCGTCAAGAATGGCAAATTTGGGCTGGCTGACCAAGATGCGGGCAAAGGTGAGCCGCTGCTGTTCGCCCAAGGAGAGCACATCACCCCATTCTTCTACGGCATCAAAGCCGCCGAAGCGCTCAGCTAAGTTCGCCAAATTGACTTTCTCTAGAGCAGCCTGGAGACCAGCATCGTCTACCGCTTGACTGGTGTTGGGGTAGAGCAACTGCTCTCGCAGGGTACCGAGAATCATGTAGGGCTTTTGGGGCAAAAAGAGAATGTTGTCTAGCTCGGGGCGGTAAATGGTGCCGCTGCCGGAATGCCAGAGACCAGCGATCGCCCTCAACAGCGAACTCTTGCCGCAGCCGCTTGGCCCCACAATCAGCAGCCCGGTTTTGTCAGGGATATTGATAGAGAGATTTTCGACCAGGGTGCGCTGGTAGTTGGGGGTTTGCAGAGTGAACTCTTTCAGCGCCAGAGAGTCTGCGGTTTCGATGGCGATCGTGGGGTGCTCTAAGGATTCTGAAGCGTCTGTCGCTGTGGGATCGTCTACTGATGCTGAAGGCTCTGCTGCCGCTGGAGCCTCAGTTTCGAGGTGGTTGAGGGCTTCGGCAAAGCTGTAGAGACGGTCGATGCCCGCGCCAAAGGAGGTTAGCTCTGAGAACCGGGCCACCACGACGTTGAGGGAAAAGAACACCCGCACGAAGGCTCCCTGGGCCTCGGAGACTTTGCCCACTTCGAGATCGCCAGAAAACACCGCCGGAGCTACCACGATCGCGGGCAGCACAAAGGGAATGAACTCGTAGGCGTTGGTGAGGGCGTTGAGGTTGAGTTCCCAAACGATCAGCTTTTTGAAGTTCTCGAAGGCGGCCATGAAGCGGTTGTTTACCTGGCTGGCCTCTTGCGCTTCGCCCCGGTAAAAGGCGATCGCCTCAGCATTTTCGCGAATCCGCACTAGGCTAAAGCGAAAGTTGGCCTCCCGCTTGAGCTGCTCAAAGTTGAGCCGCACCAGGGGCTGACCAAAGATCCCGACCGTCACTAGCGTTCCTAAAACGGCGTAGAGCACCAGAAAGCCCACCAGGTTTTTGGAGATGCCCCACAGCACACCGCTAAAGGCGATCACTTGCAAGACAGAGCTGACCACGACTAACAGCAGCGCCAGGGATTGCTGGGTAAAGTTCTTCACATCCTCGGCAATCCGCTGGTCGGGGTTGTCGATATCGGGGTGAAACTGCTGAATGTCGTAGAAGGCGCGATCGCCGAAGTAGTCGGCCACAAACCGCCCGGTCAGCCAGCGTCGCCACTCTAGGCCCAGGCGCTTTTGCAGGTAGTCGTAGCCCGCCATCAGCGGCGCGTAGGCCACCAGCACAGCGATAAATACCAGCACCGTCTCCCAAAAGCGAGCTTCGTCTTTGGCCGAAAGGGCCGAGATCAGCACACCGCGCTTGTTGTTGAGCACCACGCTGAGGCCGGTGTAGCCCAGCAGAAACACCGCAATCAGCAGCAGCAGGCCCCCGGCTTTCCACTTTTCGTCGCCAAACCAGTAGCTCTTGGCGATCGCCCAAAACCGCCTGAAGCCCTTTAGGTTAAATCGTTCCATGCCGGTGCAAAATCTCCCGCTGCGCAAAGGGTGCTGTGGGGATCTTACAAAAGTTGACCCGTTTGTGCCGGGCTATTGGGGGGCGAGGGCACCCATTTTGCCGCTCTGGTAGTCGGTTACAGCCTGGTAGATTTCCGCCGAGGTGTTCATCACAAATGGGCCGTGGCCGACGATGGGCTCGTCGATGGGAGCACCCGAGAGCAGCAGAGCCTTGGTATCTTGCAGGCAGTCGAGGGTGAGGGTGGTGCCAGCCGGGTCGCAGATGCCGATCTCTGCTTCGCTAATCGGTTCCGACCTGCCGACGCGCACCGAGCCTTTCAGCACCACCAGCAGGGTGGTGTGGCCCTCGGGCAGTTCTAGATTCACTTGCTTACCACCGCTCAGCCGCAGATCCCACATATTGATGGGGGTAAAGGTTTGGGCTGGCCCCTGGACGTTTTGGAACTCTCCGGCAATGACTCGCAGGTGGCCCTGGCCCTCGGGTAGCTCGACGGTGGGAATGCGATCGCTCGTAATGCCTTGATAGCGAGGTGTAGACATTTTGTCTTTAGCGGGCAGATTCACCCATAGCTGCACCATCTCAAAGGGGCCACCAGTTTGGGCAAAATTTGGCCCGTGGAACTCTTCGTGGACTAAACCCGCCGCCGCCGTCATCCACTGCACATCGCCAGGACCAATGATGCCGCCCCCCCCGGCAGAATCGCGGTGCTCGACTTCGCCGTCGTAGACAATGGTGACGGTCTCAAAGCCCCGGTGGGGGTGCTCGCCCACGCCGCGCCGGGCAGTGGTTGGCGAAAACTCAGCTGGCCCGGCATAGTCGAGCAGCAAAAAGGGGCTGATGGTTTGGCCCAAACTGTTGTAGGCCATCAGCGTGCGCACCGGAAAGCCATCGCCCACCCAGTGACGACCTTGGGATCGCTGAATGCTGTGCAGGGTTTTAGCAGTACTGGCCTGGTTCAAGATTGACATAACAATGGCTGCGAAGAAAACTTGTGGTCACTCTTCTACTGTAGCTACCCATTGTTTTGGGTGCCGCCGAGGATAAAGTCGTGACCTACAGTGTTAGCTACGGATTGGAATAATTCTATGACGATCGCATCCCCTGCAAAGACTGCTACTCCTGCGCTGCGTCAGATGCTGACGATCGCCCCCCGACAACCCAAAATCATGGCGCTGTTGGCGGCGCTGGGGTTAACGCTGATCGCCAGGCCACTGGCTGCTCAAACGTTACCTCTGCCCGATCACCTAATTCCGTTGACCTCGGCGGAGGGGCAGAGGCTGCTGCGAGATAGTGAAGCCCTAGCGGATTATGTGCCGCTGACAAGCCAGTTTGTCACTCAGGTGAACCAGGCCTTTTGCGGGGTAGCTAGCACGGTGATGGTGCTCAACGCCCTGGGGGTTCCGGCCCCGCTGGCCCCGGAGTGGGAGCGGAATTATTTCACCCAGGAGAATGTATTCAACGAGCAGACCGAGGCGATTATTGCCAGGGACGAGATCGCCCGTCAGGGCCTCACCCTAGCTGAACTCGCTGGCATTCTCGAAACCTATCCCGTCAGCGCTGAAATTCACCACGGCAGCGATGTGAGTTTGGATGAGTTTCGCAATTTGATTCGCACCAACTTGGAGACCCCCGATAGCTACGTGCTGATCAATTACCTGCGCCGAGCGATCGGTCAAGAAAGCGGTGGACACATTTCGCCCATCGCCGCCTACGATGCTGATACCGACCAATTTTTGGTTTTGGATGTGTCGCGCTACAAATATCCTCCGGTGTGGGTGCAGGCTGAAACCCTGTGGGAGTCTACTAACACGGTAGATTCGGTGTCGGGCAAGACGCGGGGGTTTTTGTTGATTGAGGCACGCTAGGCAGCAAGCGATCGCGCCACCGCCCCGTGCTTCTCCAGCACCACCGGCAAATCCAGCGTCAGCAAGCCCTCCGGGTTGAGCACCTCTCGACCGTGGATGAAGCTGTAATCGACGCGATCGATGATGCAGAAAATTAGTGCGGCGACAGGGTCGTGGGTGATGCCGGATAGGGCGAGGCGATCGAGATTTACAGTGATAAAATCTGCCGCCATTCCGGGGGCGAGGTGGCCAATGTCGGTGCGGCCCAGCACTTGAGCGCCGCCGCGAGTGGCGATTTCTAACGCTTCGCGAGCGGTCAGCGCTGAAGGATCTTCTTCGCGCACGCGGGCCATGAGAAGGGCTTGACGCGCTTCGGCTAGCAGGTGGCTGCCGTCGTTGGAGGCCGACCCATCCACCCCTAGGCCAACGGGCACACTCTGATCCAGCATTTTCCGAATTGGGGCCATGCCGCTGGCCAGGCGCATGTTGCTACAGGGGCAGTGGGCTACCCCGGTGCCCGTTTGGCCAAAGCTGTGGATGGCCTTGTCATCCAACTTGACACAGTGGGCGTGCCACACATCTTTCCCCAGCCAGCCCACCGAGGCGGCGTAGTCGCCGGGGGTGAGGCCAAAGGTGTCGAGGCTGTATGTGACATCAGAGTTGTTTTCGGCCAGGTGGGTGTGCAGCCGCACGCCGGGGTAGCTGCGGGCCAGCGCCGCCGATTCGCGCATTAGATCAGTCGAGACGCTGAAGGGGGAGCAGGGGGCCAGGGTAATGCGCAGCAGGGAGTAGGGGTCGTTGTCGTGGTACTGCTCGATCAGCCGCTGGGAGTCTTTGAGAATGTTGGCCTCGGCTTCCACGATCGCGTCGGGGGGCAGGCCGCCCTTGCTTTCGCCCACGCTCATGCTGCCTCGGCTGGCGTGGAAGCGCAGCCCGGTTTGGCGCACCGCCTCGATTTCGTCATCCAGGGTGCAGTCGTTGGGGAAGAGGTAGAGGTGGTCGCTGGCAGTGGTGCAGCCTGAGTAGATCAGCTCGGCGGCGGCCACCTGGGCACTGAGGGCGATCGCATCAGGGGTGAGTTTTTGCCATAGCGGGTAGAGAGCGCTGAGCCAGTCAAACAGCGATGAATTTTGCGCTCTGGGCACTACGCGGGTAAGGGTTTGAAAAAAGTGGTGGTGGGTATTGACCAGGCCGGGGAGAACGAGGTGGCGATCGCCCAGATCCAGCACCCGATCTGCCGTCTGAGGGAGTTCTTCAGTGGTGCCCACCTGCTCAATCGCGTGGTCGCGAATGAACAGTGCCCCCGATCGAATCTCCTGCCGCTGGTCATCCATGGTGACCAAGGTGTGAATGTTTTTGACCAGAAGGGTTGGCATGGTAAATAAGCCCCGCAGCGCAGCATTAGCAGCGGACTATAGCAGACCGTTCGCTGAGGCCAATGTTTTCCCCTATGCAAAGTCAGATTTTGAACGGTTGCCTCAGGATCGATGGCCCTAGTCTAGGACAGCCCGATAAATTTCTGAAATAGCTTTACCTTGTCGCCGTAGGGGGGGTAGCGCCAGTCCATATCGATCCAGAAGGGCTTTTTGAGCACGCTTTTGAGGTGAGAGAACGTATTGAAGCTGTGCTGACCGTGGTAGCTGCCGACGCCGCTGCTGCCGACGCCGCCAAAGGGTAAATCCCAGATGGCGATCTGCAAAATCACATCGTTGATGCATACTGAGCCCGCTGTAGTGCGATCGAGCACCTGGGTCTGCACCTGGCGATCGCGCGTAAATAGGTATAGCGCCAGGGGTTTGGGCCGCTGGTTGATGGCCGCGATCGCATCCCCCAGATCTTTGTAGGTGAGAATTGGCAGAATCGGGCCAAAGATCTCCTCCTGCATAATCGAATCATCCCAGCCGATGCCGTCGATTAGGGTGGGGGCGATGTAGCGATCGCTCCGGTTGTGCTGCCCCCCGGCAAGAATGTTGCCCTGATTCAGCAAATTCACCAGGCGATCGAACTGGCGATCGTTAACCACCCGCGAGAGGTCGGGGCTGATGGCGGGGTCATCCCCATAGCAGACCTGAATGCGCTGCTGGAGCGCAGCCACTAGACCGTCCTTAACGCGCTCATCGACTAGCAGGTAGTCTGGGGCTACGCAGGTCTGCCCCGCATTGAGAAATTTGCCCCAGACAATGCGCCGAGCCGCGACCTCCAGGTTGACATCGGCATCGATGATACAGGGGCTTTTGCCGCCCAGCTCTAGGGTGACGGGCGTCAGGTGCTGGGCCGCCGCCTGCATCACAATCTTGCCGATGCGCTCGCCGCCGGTAAAAAAGATGTGGTCAAATTTCTCGGCCAGCAGCGCTTGGGCGGTGTCGATGCCGCCTTCTACCAGGGCCACGTGGGCAGGGTCAAAGGTGTCTGCTATGAGCTGAGCCAGCACTTTAGAGGTGGCCGGAGCCAGCTCCGAGGGTTTGAGCAGGGCGCAGTTGCCAGCGGCGATCGCCCCGATCAGCGGCGATATGGTGAGCTGAAAAGGATAGTTCCAGGGGGCGATAATCAGAGCTACCCCCAGGGGTTCGGGCTGCACCCAGGCCGAACCGGGTAGTTGGCTCAGGGGCAGCGATGTCTTGCGAGGTTTGACCCAACGATGCAGATGCTTGATCACGTGATCTAGCTCGCTGATGGTGCCCACCTCAAAGTAGCCCTCAAACTCAGGGCGTCCCAGGTCTTGCCTGACCGCATCAATAATCTCTGCCTGATAGGTAACGATCGCCGCCCGCAACGCCTTGAGCTGACCGAGGCGAAAGTCGAGGCTACGAGTGGCCCCGGTGGCCCAGTAGGCCCGCTGGCGTTGCAGCAGGTCGGCGACGGGTGTGGTGGCGGCAAAGGTCGTCATGGTTAATCTCTGGCAGGGGGGCTGGTTTCGGAGCTAACTCATCTGCTTTATCCTACTAGAGAGCCACCTAAGGATTTGAACGTTTCACCATGCTGAGATCAGTTTTTCGCCTGGTATTTGGGGTTGCTCTGGTTATGATGACTCTGCTGGGCCATGCGTATCCCAGCGCTGCTGTTTCTTTGGATGATGGCCCCATGGCAGTACTACCGTTTATGGGTGGTTTGGCAGGTAAGCGCCCCACAAACCTGGGGGTCAAAGACGGTAAGCTGTCGCCTTGCCCCAATACGCCCAACTGCGTGATCAGCGAGAGCGATGCCGATGCCGAACACGCGATCGCACCTTTGGCCTACAGTGGCGACCCCGCTCAGGCCATGGCTCTGCTAGAGGCTGTGGTCAATGCCATGTCGCGCACCAAAATTATTGAGAAGACCGATCGCTACCTCTACGCCGAGTTCACCAGCAAGCTGATGGGCTTTGTGGACGATGTGGAGTTCTACCTCGACCCCTCCACGCCCGTCATTCAGGTGCGATCGGCGTCGCGCCTCGGCCAGTCCGACCTGGGGGCCAACCGCAAACGCATCGAAGCCATTCGCCAGGCTCTAGCCTCAGCAGCAGTGGCTGGATAGACCAGCTCCGTTCTAACCGCTTGCTAAAGAGATTCCCCTGACCTTACTAAGGCTAGGGGAATCTCTTCGGTATATCTTGCAGGCTGGAGAGCTAGGGAAAGCTGAGTTTAATCCTTGAAGATCGCATTCTCTAGCTGTTGAAGGGCTACCTCGAGATCGTCGTTGACGATTTGCTCGTCAAACTCTGAGGCGGCATCGATCTCAACCAGAGCCCGCTGAAGCCGCCGGGCAATGGCATCATCGGCATCTTTGCCCCGTAGGCGAATGCGGCTTTCTAGCTCTTCCAGCGAGGGGGGCAGCACAAATAGCTGGAGCGCATGGGGAAAGGTTTCACGCACCTGACGAGCGCCCTCTAGCTCAATTTCTAAAATCACCCACTGGCCAGCTTCGATCTCTTTAATTACCGGAGTTTTTGGGGTGCCGTAGAGGTTGCCCGCAAACTCGGCCCACTCCAGCAGTTCCCCCTGCTCAACCATGGCGCGAAACTCGTCGCGGCTGACGAAGAAATAGTCTTGGCCGTTGACCTCGCCGGGGCGGGGCGATCGCGTGGTGGCCGACACCGACAGCTTCAGTGCCGGATAGCGGTGGCGCAGCGCCCGCAGCAGCGTCCCCTTACCCACCCCGCTAGGGCCAGTAAACACAATCAGCCGCCCCCGACGCGGGGTGAATTCGGTTTCGGTGGTTAGGCTGAGGGTCTCCGGGCTGAGGGTTTCTAGCGGTGCTGGGGTGCTGACGGTCATGGCGGCGGTGTATAGCTAAGATTTTCTATTCTAGTCAACCCCGAGCCTGGGGACAGGCTAACTTCCAGATGACTTTAGACCGGCGGCAGATCAAACAGCACGGTGGTCATGTAGCGCTCGGCCCAGGCGTCGCCAAAGGCTTTTTCGAGCACTCGTCGGGTTTTGTCGTTCTTTTGCTGCTGCTCGCAGTAGTGGCGCTGACCGGCCACAATGCTCTCTCGCTGGGCCGGGGTCGCTGGGGTGGCGATCGCCTGTTGACAGTGCAGAGCCAGGTAAGTGGCAATCAGATCGATAAAAGCTGTTTCCTCCTCGGGGCTGGCCGGGCGAATAAACCGGCAATAGGGCGAAAAAATGGTGCCCCAACCCGGCAGATCGCGCTCCTCGCTAAAGCTTTGGGCTGGTAGAGCCTCTAAAACAGCGGTGTAGCCCGCCGGTAAAACATTGCCCACGGGTGAAAGATCGACAATGGCGGCGCTAATTTGCCCACGCCCGCCCACCAGGTCGCAACCAAACATGGG
The DNA here is from genome assembly GCF_014696675.1 of Phormidium tenue FACHB-1052. GTDB lineage: Bacteria > Cyanobacteriota > Cyanobacteriia > Phormidesmidales > Phormidesmidaceae > Nodosilinea > Nodosilinea tenuis_A. Next base: position 36,663 of record NZ_JACJQN010000001.1, on the reverse strand, counting down.
CAGGGCGTACTCGGGTTGGGGAAACATGACGCAGTGCAAAATGTCCAGGTTGTTGCCCACGCGGGCCAGCTCTAGGTGCAGCTTGCGAAACTGGGGGGTTTGGTAGCACTGGTTTTCAATGGTGAGCCGCTCGCCCTCCAGGCGGCCCTCAATGTAGCCGAGATCCTCCGGCAGGTGGTAGGGCGATAGGTCGAGATACTGTCGCCAGGTGGCTTCAATGCGATCGGCTAGATCCCGAATCATCGGGTGCTGCTGGTCGCGCAGGGAGATTGGAGTTGGGGCTACCATTGACACCCGAAGAAACAGCAATAAATATTCAGCATACCAGTCGCAGTCGGGATACTAGACCTCTCGGTTACGGTAGCCAGCTACAATTTGGCCACAGGCGTCGTTAACTGCATAAGGTTCTATTGCCGTGAAGCTCATCGACTGGATCAACCTAGCTGCTCTGGGCATTGCCCTCGTCATTATTTGGCAGTTTCGCCAGATCGTTTTACTGATGTTTGCGGCAGTGGTGATTACCATTGCGCTCAACAGCCTGGTGCGATTTTTCTCGCGGGTATATGGCTGGCGTCGCGATCGCGCCGTGCTGGTCACGGGGGCGCTGGTGCTTTTGGGCGGCGTGGTGTTTTTGGGGTTAGTGCTGCCTCTGTTTGTCAGCCAGTTTCAAGAACTGCTGCTGCTGACGCCCAAAGGGTTTGAGCAACTGGGGGTGTGGTTTGATGCCTTTCAGGAGAACCCACCGGAATGGTTTCCTGAGCAAGATCTGCGGGTGCTGCCGCCCTTGCCCGACCTGCTGCGTCAGGTGGCCTCCATTGGCTCCACGGTGTTTGGCAACTTTCTAACGTTTTTCTCAAGCTCAATGGCGATTTTGCTCCAGCTGTTGCTGCTGGTCGTGCTGACGCTGATGATGCTGGCCAATCCCCAAGCCTACCGCCGACTGCTGCTGCGCCTGTTTCCGTCGAGCTACCGTCGCCGGGCCGACGAAATTTTGACCAAGTGCGAGCGATCGCTGATGTTCTGGCTGGGCGGGGTAGCGCTGAGTTCAATCTTTGTGGCCACGATCAGCTTCACCGGACTGGTGCTGCTGGGGGTGCCCTACGCCTTTGCCCACGCGGTGCTGGCGGGGCTGTTTAACTTTATCCCCAACCTGGGGCCGACCCTGAGCGCAGTGTTTCCAGTTTTCGTGGCGCTCCTCCAGTCGCCCGGTAAGGCCCTGGCGGTGATTGTGCTCTACGTGCTGATTCAAAACGTTGAGAGCTACTGGTTTTCGCCCATGGTGATGCAGAAGCAGGTGTCGCTGCTGCCCGCCGCCACCCTGGTGTCTCAAATCTTTTTTGCTACCTTTCTTGGCCCTGTGGGGCTGGTGTTGGCTCTGCCGCTGGCGGTGGTTTGCAAAACCTGGATTGAAGAAGCCTGGATCATCGACGTGCTCGATCGCCCTAGAGGTCATACGATCGGGTCGCGGCCTCAAACGTTTGAGGGCGTAGAACCGACTGCGGAACCCTTAGAGACTGCCTTGACCCCAGAGGATGTTTAGTACCGCTGCGCGGAGTTCAAAATGCAAAATTCAAAGTGAAAAATCCTTGGGGCAGAGGTTATTTCAATCAGTCTGAACAGTAAGGTCAATTTTTGCCGCAGCATCCTGGGGTTTTGAGGCTTTCCCAGAGCGAACTGACGGTTTTAGACTTGTCACCCTAGACTAATTCGCCTAGAGAGGCTACGGCTGGAAGACGAAGTATAATTTAAGACAGTGGCTACCGATCGCCTGCTGCCGAGAACGGTGGAGACTTGTCATTCTAAGGGGATCTTCATAGACTGACTAGGAACTGCTCTAGAGAAACCTACGTCCTTTCGTCGATGGCACACGTAGGTCGTAGGGCCAGGTCTATGGCTAAAATTTTCTTCCTTTGAATTTATATTAATAGCTCTATGCTAAGCGTGATTATTCCGGCCTACAACGCTGCCACCACGATCGCAGATCAGCTCGATGCCCTATCCCAGCAAACCTTTGCGGGGCCTTGGGAGATTGTGGTCGGCGACAATGGCTCAACCGACGGCACCCTAGATGTCGTGCGGCGCTACCAGCAGACGATGCCCCACCTCAAGGTAGTGGATGCCTCGGCTCGCCGGGGGGCTGCCCACGCCCGCAACATGGCCTGTGCCCAGGCCCAGGGTGACGCACTACTGTTCTGTGATGCTGATGATGCGGTTGCCCCCGGCTGGCTAGCAGCTATGGCCACCGCTCTAGAAAAGTACGACCTGGTCTGCGGTCGGCGAGAAATGGCGCAGCTCAACGATCGCAACGAATTTTCTGCCGCGCTGACCAGCATTGAGGGCACCGGGAAGCTCTACCATCCGTTTCGGCCCTTTGGCTCAGCCAGCAACCTGGCAGTTAAACGGGTGCACCACGAGGCGGTGGGCGGGTTTGACGGGCAGTTTTTGGCCCTGCAAGACATTGACTACTGCTGGCGCATCCAGGCGCTGGGGGTAACGCTGCATGAAGTCAAAGATGCGGTGGTCAACTTTCGCTTTCGGGGCGATGTCAGATCTAACTTTCGGCGGCTGAAAAAGTTTGGCTATTATTCTGCTCGGTTGTACCGCAAGCACTGGACCGATGGCTTTCCTAAAAAGATGCTGTTCAAGTGTTTTCTGTCGCTGCCGCTAGTGCCGGTGAAGTTTGTGGTGCGAGTGCGCGATCGCCCCAGTCTCTTCCTCTGGTTTCTTAACCTCGGCTGGGCCCTGGGCTACTGGCATAGCTGGTTCGATATGGCAAAGGAGGCTGCGGTGGCTCAGCTCAGCCGCGGTAAGGCCGATCCCGAACTGTCGGTGAGCTAGGGTTAGGAAACGCCATTCAACACAAAGGGATTGGGGTGCAATGACATCCCAATCCCTTTGTGTTTAGACCTTAGCTAGCGAATCTAGCGTCTAGGCGTCATCTAGGGCAGCAATGCCGGGCAGCTCTTTGCCTTCGAGCAGCTCCAGGCTAGCGCCGCCGCCGGTAGAGATGTGGCTCATTTTTTCGGCCACGCCCACCTTCTCGACCGCTGCCACCGAGTCGCCGCCGCCGATGATGGTGGTGACGCCAGTGCCGGTGAGGTTGGCCAGGGTGTGGGCGATCGCCTCGGTACCCGCCGCAAACTTGTCGAACTCAAACACCCCCATGGGACCGTTCCAGATCACCGACTTGCACTGCTTCAGCGCGTCTTGGAACACTTTGATCGAGTCGGGGCCAATATCGAGACCCATCCAGCCATCGGGAATTGCTTCGATGCTGACGGTTTGGCTGTTGGCGTCGGGGGCAAAGTTGTCGGCCAGCACCACGTCGGTGGGCAGCAGCAGGTCAACGCCCTTTTCCTTCGCCTTGGCTTCTAGCGACTTGGCCAGCTCCAGCTTGTCTTCTTCAACGAGGGATTTACCCACGTTCAGACCCCGTGCTTTGTAGAAGGTGAAGATCATGCCGCCGCCGATCAGCAGCTTATCGACCTTGTCAAGCAAGGTTTCGATCACGCCGATCTTGCTAGAAACCTTGGAGCCGCCGATGATCGCCGCCAGGGGCCGCTGGGGGTTTTCGATCGCCGCCTGTAGATATTGAAGCTCTTTCTCAATCAGGTAGCCCGCCACGGAGGGGCTGAGGTACTTGGTCACGCCCTCGGTAGAGGCGTGGGCGCGGTGGGCGGTGCCAAACGCATCGTTCACATAGAGGTCGGCGTTGGCGGCCAGTGCTTCAGCAAACTCAGGGTCGTTGGCCTCTTCGCCTGCGTAGAAACGCACGTTCTCTAGCAGCGCCACCTGGCCGTCAGACATACCGCCAATGGCGGCAGCGACTTCGTCACCGATGCAGTCGTCGCACTTGATGACCTCTTGGCCTAGCAGCTCACTGAGACGCTTGGCGACGGGGGTGAGGCGCATGCTCTCGACCACCTGGGCCTTGGGGCGACCGAAGTGGCTGGTGAGAATCACCTTGGCTCCCTTGCCGGTGAGGTCTTGAATCGTGGGCAGGGCAGCCCGAATGCGGGTGTCGTCGGTGATCGCACCCTGGTCGTCGAGGGGCACGTTGAAATCGGCTCGCACCAGCACTCGCTTGCCCGAAAGGTCGGCTGCCGTCAGGCTCGCTACGGATTTTTTAACCACTGTATCTACCTCCTAAAACTGGTTTAAGTCTCTGTATTTATTACGTTATGCAGCGCGTCGATGGCAGCGGCCCCAACCTTGACTAAGGTAGATTTGAGGAAACGGCTCAACGACTGTGTCTGTCGTAATATTTACTTATTGCCGCCCTTATTTTACCGGAGTGTGAGTTCCCTTCGATACGCCATGTTCAAGACGGTTTTATTTCCCATCGACATGAGTTCTGAGGCGCAGCAGGCGGCTCCCAAAGTGGCAGAACTGGTTAAAGCTCACCAGAGTCGGCTGGTTTTGCTGTCAGTCGTCGAACCGAGGGAGGAGGCAAGTCAGCCTTCGGCCCAGTCATCCCCCGAGGCGGTGGCTAAGCTGCTGGGGCAGGCCAAGGCCCTATTTGCCGCCCAGACTATTGAGACCGAAGTGATTGAGCGAGAAGGTCAACCGGCCTTTGTGATCTGCGATGTCGCCGACGAACTCAATGCTGACCTAATCGTGATGGGCTGTCGCGGTGTAGGCCTGATCGAAGACGTGCAAGACGAAAGCGTCACCACGCGGGTAATTAATCTGTCGCCCTGCCCGGTGCTGATTATTCCCTAGGAGAAGAGGTAGATGGGTCGGGTGGACGGGTGGATAGCCTGTAGCGTAGGCCAAGTGCCACAATTCATAGGGAAGGGCAGCTCGCCTATATCCATAGACCTCCAAAAAAATCTCTCAGCCCCAGTTCTGAGCGGACGATCGCTAGCGATTTGTCCTAGTTGAGTTTGGGTGGGGAGGCGATCGCCTCCCTTTCCCTTATTTCCGTGGGCAACCCGTGCCCCAGCGCCCTCCACAGCGGCACCGTCCACAGCGAATTAGTCAAACTGAGTGGCATAAAGGAGAGCACAAACCCGTTTAGCGGGTTGCGGTACTGCACCGGGGTATAGACTGCCACGCCAAACTCCCCGATCGGTGAGGTGTTTTTGGCGTTCTGCATCCTACGATGGCTAGAGAGCTTTCCCCATCGTTTCCATCACCCCCGTCACTTTCTCTCCGTCTTCCTCACCTATTCACCCCTACCCCCCATGTCCACCCCCGAAATCCAGTGGTATCCCGGCCATATCGCCAAGGCAGAAAAAGCCCTGGTCGATCAGCTCAACCGTGTGGATGTGGTGTTAGAGGTACGGGATGCCCGCATTCCAGTATCGACGCGGCACCCTAAGGTCGATATCTGGGTAGGAGAGAAACCTCGCGTGTTGGTGATCAACCGGGTCGATATGATTTCAACCGAGGCCCGCACCGCTTGGGAAACCTGGTTCCGTCAGCAGGGGGAGGTGCCTTACTTCACCGATGGGCAGCAGGGTAAGGGGGTGAAGGCGATCGCAAAAGCTGCCCAAACCGCTGGCGAGGCCGTCAACCAGCGCCGCCAGACTCGCGGCATGAAACCCCGCCCCATCCGCGCTGTGGTAATTGGCTTTCCCAACGTGGGCAAGTCAGCGCTGATCAACCGGCTGCTAAATCGCAAGGTAGTGGCCAGTGCTCGCAAGGCCGGGGTTACCCGCCAGCTGCGGTGGGTGCGTCTATCAGGCGACCTTGACCTGCTTGATGCGCCGGGCGTTATTCCCTCCCGCATGGATGATCAGGCTGCCGCTCTAAAGCTGGCCATTTGTGACGACATTGGCGAAGCTTCCTACGACACGCAGCGCACCGCCGCCGCGTTTCTAGACGTGCTCAAAGGCTTGCAGCAGGTAGGCTCTCCAGACGATTATCGCGATGGGTTGCGATCTCGCTACGGCCTGACCCTAGACGACTGCACCGGAGAAGATTTTTTGCTTCAAGTGGCGACCCAAAAATTTCAGGACAACGTAGAACGCACGGCTAAGCGCATTCTGAACGATTTTCGCACTGGGCTGCTAGGGCCGTGGGTGCTGGAGTGGCCCCCTGCCTAGGGGTTGTCTGCGGAACAGCCCAATCGGTTCATAGCAAAATGGCAGAAGATAACTATCTTCTGCCATTGCAACGGTTTAGTTGTGTCTAGGCGACTTACCAGCGGGAAAACTCGCGGTTGCCACCCTCTCGATCGCCGCCACCGCCGAAATTGCCGCGGGAACCACCACCACCGGCACGCTTTTCTTTGGGACGAGCTTTGTTAACGCGCAGCTCGCGGCCCATCCATTCGGCCCCATCGAGGGCTTCAATGGCAGCGTCTTCGTCGGCTTCTTTCTCCATCTCGACAAACGCGAAGCCCCGGGGGCGACCGGTTTCGCGATCGGTGGGCACCGTTACTCGGCTAACGGCCCCGTACTCGGAAAAGACTTCGGTGATGTCTGCTTCCGCAGCATTGTAGGCGAGGTTTCCTACATAAATCGACATGGCACAACTCCAAAATTGACATGTAATGTAGACAAGTTCGATTCGGAGTGGTACACGTCGATTACCCGAAAGCTGAGATCAAACTGTGATTTACCAGCCTACCGAAAGCAAAACATGTTACTCTCCCACTTTAGCATAAGGTTTCTGGAGATTAATCCTTCTGTAACACCGTGACAGCAACCGTTACAGCCATTGAGGACGGGGCTTTCCATAAGTTTTGTAACACGCTGTGCGGAGCACGTAGCCAGGCTCGATTAGCGCCTGCCGTAGAAGGTGACCTCTACGTCGGCACACCAGCCAGCGGCCAGATTCTCGTATAAAAAGACGCGCTCTACCCGGTAGTACACGCCGTCTCTAAATACGCAGTCGCCAATGCGTGGAATGATCGGGTAAGTGGCAAACCACAGGGCGTCTTTGATGGGGGCGTTGGGGCTGTTGCTGCTAGCCGCTAGATAAAATACTTGAACCTTAAACCCTCGACCTGAGCTGGCGGAAGCCGAGATGGGGCGTTCGCCGGGCTGGCCGCTACTTTTGCCGGTGGTTTTTTTGGTGGCCACAGGATTGGCGATGAAGGGTACGGGTGCTTTGAAGGGGATTGCACCAGTAGTCTACCAAGACTATGGAGGAGAGTTGATGGAGATGGGGATGTTTAAGGGCAAGTTTGAGCGCAAGATTGAGGGTTGAGGGTGCAAGGTTTGGCCCCATGCTCTGGCAACTTAGACTTTGCACCCCCTAGCTCTAGGTCATGACGACAGCCCCAAGGCCTGTCGTTGCCTAAGGTAGTTCTAGCTGTTGCCGCGACGCTTGAGGGCGGCCACCATCTGCTGGCGTACGGCCCTGGCCCACTGATCAAACTCAACTACGGGGTGAGCGTCTTTGTCGAGGGTGGCTCCAAATCCCTGGTTATTCCTGTCCTGCGTCATAGCCTTGTCCTTGTTGTCTTTATAGATAGTTGGGTTATTTTTCTGACCTAGATTATTATTCCCTGAGGTCAGCGACCTCGGCTATGCCCCCGGGTAGGGATTTCATAACCTGGAGTTGGGGGAGAAGCGCTAATTGCGGCGGCAGGATGGCGGCTGTAAGCTTAGCTGGGGGCCGAAGAGAGTGTCAAAAGCCGTGGCCCTACGACTGCCTTAAGGCTGATAGGGCAGAATGGCTCTATATGAAATCTTTGCAAATTCTTTCCTATGCGCCCCATTCGTACGTTTAACGTTACCCCGGCTCTGCCCCAGCGGCTAGAGGCGCTGCGCACCCTGGCCTACAACCTTCACTGGGATTGGGATGTGGAGATGGTAGACCTGTTTCGGCGACTGGACGGCGATCTGTGGGAGTCGAGCCGCTACAACCCGGTGCTGATGCTGGGCACCATTAGACAGGCGCGGCTGAATGAAATTGCGGAAGATGAGGGGTTTTTGGCTCAGATGGATCGAGCGGCCCAGCGGCTGGATGACTATCTGCGCGATCGCACCTGGTACAAAAAACACCGCAAGACCCCGGTCTCGGGAGAATGCTACGCCTACTTTTCCATGGAGTTTGGCCTTACCACCTGCATGCCGGTGTATTCCGGGGGGTTGGGGGTGCTGGCTGGCGATCACCTTAAGTCGGCTAGCGATCTGGGCCTGCCCCTGGTGGCGGTGGGCCTGCTCTACCAGGAGGGCTACTTTGCCCAGTATCTGAATGCCGACGGCTGGCAGCAGGAGCGCTACCCGATCAACGACTTTTACAACATGCCCCTGCACCTGGAGCGCGATGCCCAAGGTCAGGAACTCAGAATCGAGGTGGAGTATCCCGGTCGGGTGGTGTATGCGCGGGTGTGGCGGGTGCAGGTGGGCACGGTGCCGCTGTATCTGCTCGACACCAATATCGAGCCCAACAATCAGTACGACCAGGACATCTGCGATCGCCTCTACGGCGGCGACATCGACATGCGCATTCACCAGGAGGTGATGCTGGGCATCGGCGGCATTCGCATGTTGAGGGCGTTAGGGCTGACGCCAACGGCCTACCACATGAACGAGGGCCACTCGGCCTTTATGGCCCTAGAGCGCATGCGGGTGCTGGTCGAAGAACAGGGCCTGACCTTTGCTGAAGCCCTCCAGGTGGCCCAGGCCAGCCAGATGTTTACCACCCACACTCCAGTGCCCGCCGGTATTGACCTGTTTCCGCCGGAGAAAGTGCTGCACTACCTGGGCCACTACCGCGAGCGCTTTGGCCTGGGCGATGCCGAGTTTTTGGCCCTAGGCCGCACCGATACAGGAGATTTTTCGGCTCCGTTTAGCATGGCGGTGCTGGCGATTAAGACGGCGACCTTTATCAACGGAGTGAGCAAGCTTCACGCCGAGGTGTCGCGCGACATGTTTGGCGAGCTGTGGACGGGGCTGCCCCTGGGTGAGGTGCCGATCTACGCCATCACCAATGGGGTACACGCCCGCAGCTGCGTCGCTCGGTCGACCCAGGCGCTCTACGATCGCTACCTCGGCCCTAACTGGGCCGAAGCCAGCCCCGGCGCATCGCTGTGGAAACGGGTGTACGCTATTCCCGACGACGAGCTGTGGCGTAACCATGAGCAATGCCGATCGCATCTGGTGGTGGCCGTGCGCGATCGCCTGGCCAAGAGCACGCGCGATCGCGGCGGCTCGACCCGCGAGCTAGCCGAAGCCCAGGAATGCCTCGACCCCTTTGTGCTCACCATTGGCTTTGCCCGCCGCTTTGCCACCTACAAGCGCGCCACCCTGTTTCTCCACGACCTCGAGCGCATTCGCAATATTATCAACGGCCATGGCGGCGATCGCCGGGTGCAGTTTGTAATTGCGGGCAAGGCCCACCCCAAAGACATTCCCGGCAAAGAACTGATCCGCAGCATCATTCACTTCACCCGCGATCAGGGGTTGAGTAAATCCATCGTGTTTGTGCCCAACTACGACATTCACCTGTCGCGGGATATGGTGGCGGGCTGCGATGTGTGGCTCAACAACCCCCGCCGTCCCCGCGAGGCCAGCGGCACCAGCGGCATGAAAGCGGCGATGAACGGCCTGCCCAACCTCAGCGTGCTCGACGGCTGGTGGGATGAGGCCGACTACATTCGCACCGGCTGGCCCATCGGCCACGGCGAGGACTACGACGACCCCGACTACCAAGACGATGTGGAGGCTAACGCCCTCTACGACATTTTGGAGAAAGAGGTGGTACCGCTGTTTTACGATCGCGACAAAGACGAAATCCCTCGGGGCTGGGTCGCTAAAATGAAGGAGGCGATCTACTTCAACACGCCCCAGTTCAACACCGCCCGCATGGTGAAGGACTACGCCAATTTGGGCTACTTTGCGGCCAGCGATCGCGCCGCCACCCTGGCCTCAGCGAGCTACAGCCCCGGCAAAGAGCTGGCCACCTGGCAGGCCCGCATGGCCGACCACTGGTATGAGGTGCGCTTTGAAGAAGTGGCCATCTCCGACACTACCAACCTCCAGGTGAACCAGCCCTTTAAGGTGACCGCCGCCATTCAACTCGGTGCCCTCACCCCCGACGATGTGCAGGTCGAACTCTACCAGGGCACCGTCTCGGTGGATGGCGAAATTCACACAGGGCTGGCGGTGCCCATGGCCCATCAGGGGCCGGATGCCAACGGCAGAAGCATTTACGCCTTAGAGATGGAGTACACCGCCAGCGGATTACAGGGCCTGTCGCTGCGCATTTTGCCCCGCCACCGCTACCTCAACAGCCCCTACGACCCCAAACTGGTGCTCTGGGCCGACCCAGACTCGGTGCGAATTGTCTCGGGAGTGGTGACACCCACAGCAGCCCTGGTCTAGGAATTGCCATGACTTCAGTGCAGGTTTCGTCGAATGGATCGCGCTATGGCCAAGACGTGGCCATCCGCCAGTTTCAGCTAGTTGCCGACGAGCCTGCCCACCTCGGCGGCAGCGATCAGGGGCCGACCCCAACGGAGCTGCTTCTGGCGGGGCTGGGCAGCTGCAAGGCGATCACGATCAAAATGTATGCCGAGCGCAAGGGCTGGCCGGTGGAGAATGTCTACGTGGCGGCGGAGCTACAAACCGTGGAGAAACAGACGGTGGTTGCTGTCTACCTGACTCTGGTGGGCGACCTGACCGCCGAGCAGCGCGATCGCCTGCGGGAAATCGGCGATCGCTGCCCCGTTCATCGTCTGCTCAGCGCCAGTACCCCCATTCAAACCATCTTGACCCCTGCCGCTACCCCGTCGCCGTAATGGAGGTAACCCGATGGCTGCAAATCTAAGTTGGTCCTACGAACAATCTCCCTTCCATGCCGGGGAGCTGGCGATTCAGACCCGGCTGGGAGTGCAAGAGCGCCTGGACAGGCAAGGGCGTCGGATCATTCGTGACTATTTGCCTGACCAGCATCGCGATTTTTTCGCCCAGTTGTCCTACGTTTTGGTGGGTACGGTGGCGAGTGATAGCCAGCCCTGGGCCTCGGTTTTGGTCGGGGAACCGAGATTCATCACCTCCCCCGATCGCGACACTTTGCACATCGCCGCTCAACCTCTGTTTGGCGACCCGCTGCACACTACCCTGACGGTGGGAGCTGACATTGGTTTGCTCGGCATTGAGCTGAACACCCGTCGCCGCAACCGCCTCAATGGCACCATAACGGCCATCCAGCCGGAAGGATTTACGGTGGCGGTGGGCCAGAGCTTTGGCAACTGCCCCCAATACATTCAGGCGCGGCAGTTTGATCTGCGCTCCTTTGATGCAGCGGTGGTTAAATCTGTACATACCCTCGCGATGCTGGGAGATGCCGAAAGGGTACTGATCGCCGCTGCCGATACCTTCTTTATCGCCACCGCCTACCAAAATGCGGCGGCAGGGCCAGCCAGCGGTGTGGATGTGTCGCACCGGGGCGGTAAGCCGGGCTTTGTGAGAATTGACGACGCGCAGACGCTCACGATTCCAGATTTTTCAGGCAACTTGCACTTCAACACCTTTGGCAATCTAGAACTCAACCCTCGCGCTGGGCTGGTCTTCATCGATTTTGCCAAGGGCGATCTGCTCTACCTCACCGGCACTGCCGAAGTGATTTGGGATAGCCCCGAAATCATGGCCTATGAAGGGGCTGAACGTCTGCTGCGGTTCTATGTAAAGCAAGGCTACCGCGTTGAAGGTAGTTTGCCTCTCGCCTGGTCAGCTCCAGAGGTTTCGCCCTTTTTGAATGACACGGGACCTTGGCGATCGCAGGCCTAGGCGGTCAAACTGTCAGCCTTTCCTTAAAGTGTCAGGGCCAATGGTGTTTGCCCCTACAGTTCTGTCGTTTCCCCCTCGCCCCCATGCCCCCATAAGCGCTGTTGACCGAGAGCAAGGGTATTACGGGTCGGTTACAGGGGCAGCACTCCAAAAAATTGGCTGTCTATAATGGGCTCTAGGTAACTGCTGCGAGCCAATCTCAGGTTTGCTGCCCCCCACAATTGGTCTTTTCAGAGACACACCATGGCACGAGCAAAAACTGAAACAGCCTACCTGCTGTGGGCACTGTGTTTGTTTGGTATCTGCGGACTACATCGGTTTTATGCTGGTCAGATTGTGTGGGGTGTCATCTACTTGTTTACCTTTGGCTTGTTTGGCTTTGGTCAACTCATCGATCTGGTGCTGGTGCCCGGTATGGTCAAAACCCGCAACGATCAACTGCGGCGGAAGTATCTAGCTGAGTGGGGCGAAGATGGCCTGGCGATGCCGGTGCCGATAGGTCGAACTTTGGTCACGGCCCAGGCGATCGCGCAACCCAAAGAAGACCCAATGCTGCTGCTGCTAAAGGCCGCCCACGCTAACGGGGGCAAGCTCTCTAAGGCGCAGGTGGCACTGCACACCGGACTGAGTACAGAGCGGGTAGAGGCCCTAATTCAGACCGCTCTGCACAGCGGCTATGCCGATGTCATCAATGATCCAGAATCGGGAGCGGTGCGCTACGTGTTCGATGTGTAGAGACTGCGATCGCATTCAGCTCTTTTCTCCCTACGACCATCCCTAACCCTACTGCGCCTTCATCCAGTCGAGGCACTTCTGCATGTGCTGGCGCATCGTAGCTTTGTCGGCATGGTGGCGGCGACCGTGGCCGGGCAGCACCCACTCAAAGTCGTAAGCGGCGAGTTTTTCCATTGACTTGATTTGCTCAGGCCAGGAGTACCAGCAGACGGAGCGAAAAGCGTGAAGCTGATGCAGCCGCACCGACCAAGCCAGGTGATCGCCGGTAAATAGGATGCGGTTGTCGTACAGCAGCACCGTATGCCCCTTGGTGTGCCCCGGCACTGGAACGATGGTGAGGTCGGGCGCTAGTTCAACCGGGTCGGAGCCTTTGAGTTGAATTTCGACCGAGGTGGTGCCAGAGCCGATGTCGTCGGCGTGGAGAATGCGATCGCAGCCAAACCGCTCATGAAACTGCTGGTGATCAGCCACATCATCCTGGTGGGTGAGGTAGAGGTAGCGCACGCCGCCTAGAGCCTCTAGCTGCTTGACCAGGGGTGCGGCAAAGCGGGGCGAATCGACCAGCACATTGCCATCGGGCCGCTGAATAAGATAGCTGGCTGCACCATAGGATTTTTCAGAATGGTAGCCGCAGTGGTAGATGTTGTCGGTAATTGGAATCGGAAAACTGGCCTGGGCCTCTTTCATGTCTTTGGGCGGTGCTACGGTGCCAATGGAAGCGGTGGGGCAGGCCAGCACCGCCTGTAGTGCGGCTAGTCGTTCGGCCTCTGTCTCAGGCTGGTGGAAGACTGCCGACTGCTCATCGTCGCGGCCAAAGATGTTGGGGGCCATCCAGCGGCAGGTGTCGCAGTCAATGCAAGAGCTATCGACGTAGAGATCGCCCTCTACGTTTTGGGGGCGGCGGGCGGTGAGGTGAGCCATGGTTATTACCCATTAATAGCTTGAGTCTATCGTTGGGGGTGGGCGGTCGTGGGGCAGCATGTAAACAGAGTTAACCTCTGCCTAAGATCCGCTTTAGCGGGTTTGAGGCAACTTGTCCCAGCGGGGTGCGATGGCGCTTGGCCGCTTGAACCGGGTCATCAGCGGTGAGAATATCCACGGCGCGATCGAACTGTTTGTCGCTGTCGGATTGACTGGTGCTAGACGCAAAGGTGGCAGCCGGTGCGTCGGCCTGGGTTTCCGACAGAGCCGTTTGGTAGGCCTGGTTTAAGTTTGGCAAGCTGGCGGCGATCGCAGGCAACTCCAACACGCGAGCCTCTAGATTTTGACCGATGGCGTGAAGCTGTTTTTGCAGTCCTTCGGGTAATGCGTTGTCTTGCTGACCCAGGGCGGTGATGAAGGCCGTCAGCGATTTTTCTTGTTGGGGGTTTAAGGTAGGCATGATTTTAGGGTCTAAACAGTACTGTAATGGGGCGATCGCAGGGCACTGTGATGGAGCACTCTGACGCATTGAAACAAACCCCGATGGCGCGTTGGGCTATGGCTAAAACACAATCTACAGCACTGCTTAGATCGAGGTTTTCATTTTAGAGTCTTGCTCTTTGATAGTAGGAAACTTTATCAATAGTGATGGCGGTTCATGACATAAATCCCACTTTAGGTAGAGCAGCCTTCTAAACCAAATGGCTGACTGACCCAGCGGTAAGGACGTTGCACGGCTATGGTCTCCATCCAATACTGGCCAATCTGGTTTGAGGCGGTGTTCTGTGAGTTAGGTGGTTGTGCGATCGGCGATCGCGGTCAGCAGCCCGAATGTTGGCTCCAAAAACACAGCGTTTCGAGCAAATTATTTGGAGCTTGGAGTGAAGCACTCGACGTCCAGAGATAATGATTCGGGAGCTAGAGTGAATCACTCGGCGCTTCGATAAAACAACTCGGCGTCCAGAAAAATTTACTCGGCATCCAGAGAAAATTACTCGGCTCCCAGACAAAAAGACTCAGCATCCAGAGAAATTTACTCGGCGTTCAGACAAAAAGACTCGGCATCCAGAGAAATTTGCTCGGCGTTCAGACAAAAAGACTCAGCATTCAGAGAAATTTGCTCGGCATCCAGAGAAATTTACTTGGCGTTGAGAATAAAAGCCTCAGCGTTCCGAGCAGATTACTCAATGCTTGGAGCAAACGCTTGGCGTTTCGGGTTAAATGTCCCATCCCTTACCCAACTGCTGTCCATAGATTGACGTTGCTTAAGCAATGTCAATCTGACTACGTTTTAGACGTTTCAGAGTAGGATGGCTTTATGCCAGTCAGGGTTAGACTGTTTGGCCCAAGGTGTGTGCAGCTCGGTAGCACGGTGCCTTGGCCCTGAAGCTTGAACGTCACCAAAAGGTTTATTGCGCCCATGTCTACCGCCCGCCGCACGTTTCAGATCGAAAGCTTGCAGACCGACAACAACGGCCACAAGTCGTTTGAAATGCCGGGGGCTAAACCCCACTACAACCCCGATCGCCCTGGCCAGGTCGAGCACATTGCCCTAGACCTCAGCCTCGATCTGGAGCGGAAGATCTGCGAAGGCATCTGCAAAATTCGCATTAACCCCGTGCGCGACGGCGTTGAAAGTCTGACGCTGGATGCGGTGAACCAGCAGATTGAGTCGGTGAAGGTGGGCACCGCCAAGCAAGACTTTGACTACGACGGCGAGCAACTGGTGGTGCGGCTGAAGAAGCCCACGATCGCAGGCCAGAGCTTTACAGTGGCGATCGCCTATCGCCTGGTGCAACCCGAGCGCGGCATCTACTTCATTGGCCCCGACAAGCACTACCCCGACAAACCCGTGCAGGTGTGGACCCAGGGCGAAGACGAAGACTCGCGCTTCTGGTTTCCCTGCTTCGACTATCCCGGTATGCTCTCGACCTCAGAGATTAAAGTGCGGGTGCCCGCTGCCTACCAGGTCGTCTCTAACGGCGAACTGGTAAACACGACCGAAGATGACGACCACAAGATCTATCACTGGCACCAGCAGCAGGTACACCCCACCTACCTGATGGCCCTAGCGGTGGGCGAGTTCGACGTCATTCAAGACCAGTGGCAAGACATCCCCGTCACCTACTACGTCGAGAAAGGCCGCAAAGACCAGGGCCAGCTCACCATGGGCAAAACGCCCCGCATGGTGGAATTCCTCAGCGAAAAGTACGGCTACCGCTACGCCTTCCCCAAGTATGCCCAGGTGTGCGCCGCCGACTTCATCTTTGGCGGCATGGAAAATACATCGGTGACCATTCTCACCGATCGCTGCCTGCTGGATGAACGCGCTGCGATCGACAATCGCGGTTCTGAATCCCTGGTCGTCCACGAGCTAGCTCACCAGTGGTTTGGGGATTTGCTGGTGATCAACCACTGGAGCCACGCCTGGGTAAAAGAGGGCATGGCCACCTACTCTGAAGTGATGTGGACCGAGCAGGAGTACGGCGCAGATGAGGCCGCCTACTACCGCCTGGGCGAAGCCCGCAGCTACCTCAACGAAGATAAAAGCCGCTACCGTCGCCCCATGGTCACCCATGTGTATCGGGAGGCGATCGAGCTGTATGACCGCCACATCTACGAAAAAGGGGCCTGCGTCTACCACATGATTCGCGCCGAGCTGGGCGACACCCTGTTCTGGAAGGCGATTCACACCTTTGTGCAAGACAACGCCCACAGCACCGTGGAAACCATTGACCTGCTGCGAGCGATCGACAAAGCCACCGGGCGCAACCTGCGGCCCCTGTTTGACCAGTACGTGCTGCGCGGCGGCCACCCCGATTACAAAGTCGCCTACAGCTGGGATGGCGACAGCAACCTGGCCAAGGTCACCGTCACCCAAACCCAGGCCAAAGACGGCGACACCAGTAGCACTAGTGGCTTGTTCGATCTAAAAATCCCGATCGGCTTCGGGTTTGTGGGCAAGGGGAAATCTGGCAAGGTCGAGGTCAAACCCTTCACCGTGCGCATCCACGAGCGGGAGCAGGCGCTGTTCTTTCCCCTCGACAAAAAGCCCGACTTTATTAGCTTTGATATCGACAACCACTACCTCAAAACCGTCGAGCTAGAGTATCCAGTGGCGGAACTCAAGGCGCAGCTCAAGCACGACCCCGACTCCCTCTCACGGATTGAGGCGGCGATCGCCCTGGCCAAAAAAGGCAGTCTCGAAGCCGTCACCGCCCTCACGGAAGCCCTCACCGACGAACCCTTCTGGGGCGTGCGGGCCGAAGTGGCCGAGCAACTGGCCTCGGTGAAGCTTGATCAAGCCGTCGAGGGATTGCTCAAAGGACTCGACGACCCCGAAGCCCGCGTGCGCCGCGCCGTGGTGGAAGCCCTGGGCGACATCAAGACTGCTGAGAGCTATAAAGCGTTGAAGGCGATCGCCGAAAAAGGCGACCCCAGCTACTACGTCGAAGCTGCTGCCATTCGCTCCCTCGGCAAGGTGGGCGCGGCTGACCTGGAGGGCAAAGCCAAAGACAAGAAAACTCTCAAGCTGCTAGAGAGCATTCTCAAAGAGCGACAGGGGTGGAATGAGACGGTCAGGTCGGGGGCGATCGCGGCCCTCAGCCAGTTCAAATCCTCCGAAGAGGCGCTGGATCTGCTGCTCAAGTACACCGAACCCGGCACTCCCCAAGCCCTGCGACTGGCGGCCATTCGCTCCCTGGGGGTGATCTCTAAAGGCCAGAGCAAATCCAACGTAGAGCGCATCTTGGATCGACTGGAGACCATTGCCAGCGAACCGTTCTTCCTCACCCAGGTATCGGCGGTGTCGGGCCTGAGCGGCATCGAAACTGGGCGGGCGATGGGCATTTTGCAAAGCCTGGCCGATCATACCCCCGATGGTCGGGTGCGCCGCCGCGCTCAGGAAGCGGTGCAGGATGTTCAGAAAGCGATCGGCAAAGACAAAGCGGTAGAAAAACTGCGCCAAGAGCTGGATGACTTAAAGAAATCGAATCAGGATTTGAAGAGTCGGCTGGAGACGTTGGAGGCAAAGGCGAAGTAGCAAGACATCATGCCTCAAAAAATCCGGGAGTTAAAGCGGAAGTTACGTCAGGCCGGGTTTCAAGAAGTTCCTGGCAAGGGTAGCCATACCAACTGGACACATCCTCTCTATCCTGGCAAAATCACTGTTTCTGGTAAAGATAGTGCAGATGCTAAGCCCTATCAAGAAAAGGAAGTTAATAACGCAATTCAAACAATAAGGAGTCAAGAGCATGACTAACCCTCTCAAATATCAAATGGTTATTCAATGGTCTGAAGAAGATCAAAGCTTCCTGGTAGGTTTTCCCGATTTTCCAGGCCAGAAATGGCGAACCCACGGAGACACCTATGCCGAAGCGGCCACCAATGGATATGAAGCGTTAGAATCGCTTGTAATTGCCTATGAAGCTACAGACGAACCGCTACCAGAACCTAATATTATCTACATCGCCGCCTAAATCAACGTAGATCAGAAAACTACTAGCGTGGCAATTGGATCTTATGCACCTTAAAGTCGGGGACATTTTATCAGTTCCACTTTTTGCTCATACCCGTCATTTCTTTGTCTATGTTGGCAATGGAGAAACGGTCGGTTGGGGGCCTTGGGATGGAATGTCGTGGATGGGCGGCAAGGGACACGTTGAAAGAAAAATTCTTTCTAAAGTTGAAACAGAGTACAAGTGGTTAGGGAGTAATGGAGAAATTCAAGATATTACTCTAGAAAAACGTACTGGAGCAAGTGAGCAATCTATACTAGAGCGAATTAATCAGATGACCACAGGAATCGATTACCATTTAGGCCACCGCAACTGTGAGCATTTTGCAAATTATGTGACTAGACAAACACCAAACTCTGAGCAAAGTGTTTGGCACTTGTTTACAGACAAAGATCCATTTACTAGTCAGCCTATGATTCACGATCTTAATCAACTGCGTGATGCTTTGCTAAGATGCCAGTTTTGCGGCCCTGCAAGATTGTCAAGGAAGGACTTTGAAAATGCTATTTTTGTTAGCCAATTAAGAGACGGTTACTACACCTATCATCTAAGTCACTCTTTGGGAGGACAACACTTGTATGTAACATCTATTTCCAAATTAGAGGATTTTGAGTCAAGCTACAACTCGGTTGTTTTGGCGCATTTTGGTGCTCTCGTTGGAAGAGGTGAGATTTTAGGCATTGTTCGCCAATTGCGTGGATGTTGATGCAACATTTTCGTGTTTAAAAAAGTAATTGAAATATGGACAATCAAAATATTCATAAACACTTAGCAGTTCTTGAACTTAAGCCAGGTGCTTCCTTGGACGAAATTAGAACCTCTTACAAGGAACTAGTTCAGATTTGGCATCCAGATCGATTTCATGGCAATTCTAATTTACAGAAACGCGCTCATCAAAGGTTGCAGAAGATTAATGAGTCATACGAAATTCTCAAGGAATATTGTGAAGGCAACGGATATCAAACCCCTGTAGATGATTCACAGGATTGCAAGCAGGAAGCTGAAAGTCAAAGATCCACGTCTAATATCACAAAGAAAGTTATAAGTATTCTGAATCAAGTGCCAGGAATGACTCAAGCCCATAGGCGGGATTTTAACCGTGCAGTATCACAGTTTCAGCTTTGTGATGGCTCAGTGGTAAAAACTTGGAAAAATCCTGTAGGTGTAGATCATGTATTTATTGCAGATGAAAAAGGAAATATGGTTTTTGGGGGTTTTGTCGGCTGGATTCATTCAGATGTTTTTCACCAGGCTATTACCCAAGTTCAGAAAGACTTCACTTAACTAATCCTCAAGGGCGTAAGTATTCCAGCGGTTAGCTCACGGATAGCCTATTCATATTGCAGTACTTCAATCTGAATGGTGGTGTTAATAGTGCCACCCAGCACTAGCGAAAAATCTCAGTCATTGGGGTGCTAAAACCTGGCAATATACGGAGAGTTTAGGGCGTCACCCTCCAATAGCGTCCTGACCAACTGAACCTGAGCCTCGGCGCGACGATAAATTTTCAGGGTTTTGAGGTGCCAGCTAACAATCCAATACTCCTGCACCCCGTAGCGGGAATAGAGTTTGAGCTTAACTTCTCTATCTCGCTGCTCGTTCAGATCACCGAGGAAAGCACCTCTACCATAGCTCTAGAGCCACAATGAGGTGTCCCCATCGTCCATACCATCAGCCTCAGGTGCTAAAAAGCTGAAGAAATTGGCAGAAGTCAAGGGCTGCTTCTATGGTGAAGGGGACAACAGTAGGAGCATTTATAGGCGTTACTCACCTATTCCTGAGACCCAATGAGTATAATTTTTAAGACCCCGCGCTTCAGGGTTCTATGGGAGGGGTACTAGGGAAGCGGTCACAGTGATAATGTCTGAGCAGGTTCTTCCTTGGAATCGCTGTATTTGATAACTTTTTTCATATTTGATTCATATTTAGAATATTTTTTCTACCCAAAATATTTCAAACTCTGTAGCTTCGCTTCACGTTACTTTGCAGGTTAGGTTTCTACATGCCCACTCACCGAACACTTCTTGTCATTGCTGACTCAGAGGAAGGGGACCAAGGCTACAGGCAGCAATTACAGCAGGATAGGAGTGTTGAGTACAGCATCTTGTCGGAGCCGTATCAGCCCTCCGCGTGGATGCTGTCGGCATCGCAGGCGGTGGATGGCATTCTGCTGGGCCTTCACCGTCCACAATCCAGTAGCGTCACGGTGCTGCGGCTCTTGCAGGAGCAAATGGGCGATCGCTGCCCCCCCATCGTCGTGGTTGACCGCGATGATGCGGAGCTAGCCGTGCGGGCATTCAAACAGGGGGCCGCAGACTACTTGGTGCAAGACCGCATGACGCCCGAGGACTTGCGCCTGGCCATGCGAGACGCGATCGAAAACGCTGAGCTACGCCGGGAACTACAGCGCAGCCAGGAGCAGTTTCAAACATCGGTTGAAAATATGCTGGACTGCTTTGGCATCTTCTCGGCCCAGCGAGACGAGTCGGGGCAGATTGTAGACTTTCGCATCGACTATCTCAACCAAGCCGCCTGTGAAAACAACCGGATGACCAAAGAAATGCAGCTTGGTCGAGGGTTATGCGAGATGCTGCCCGCCCATCGCGAGTCGGGGTTGTTTGAGGAATATTGCCAGGTCGTTGAGACGGCTGAACCGTTGATTAAAGACTCCCTCGTTTACGAGGATAGTTATGGCGATGACGATAAACAGCAGCTAATTCGAGCGTTTGATATTCGCGCCGCCAAACTGAAGGATGGCTTTGTTGCCTCCTGGCGAGATGTGACGGAGCACAGGCAGCTAGAGTTGCAATTGAACCAGACTGTGGCCAATTTGCAGCGACAAGAGACAGCGGTTCAACAGCTCAACCAAGATTTGACCAACCGGGTTGCTGAACTCCAAAGCCTGTTAGACATCATGCCGGTGGGAATTGCGATCGCCACCGACCCTACCTGTGCCCAAATGCACAACAATGCCTACCTGCGGCAGCTGCTCGGCGTTAGCCCTGACAGCAATGTTTCCAAGAGCGCTCCTGCCGATCAGCAACCTGCCTATCGGGTGCTTCAAAACGGTCAGGAAATTCCTGTGGCTGATTTGCCGATGCAGATGGCTGCCCGGCTGGGGGTAGAGGTGCGAGACGCAGAGTTTGACATTCTGCTGCCAAATGGCAAGGTACATCAGCTACTTTCCTATGCCACACCCCTGCGAGATGAGCAGAACCAAATTAGAGGGGTTGTTGGAGCCTTTTTAGACATCACAGAGCGCAGTCAGGATGCCGCTGAACTCAAAGCCAGCCAGCAGCGCTACCGAGAGCTAGCGGAAGCCATGCCGCAGATGGTTTGGACCGCCGATGCTGCTGGAATTGTCACCTATCGAAATCAGCGCTGGTACGAATACACCGGAATGAGTGAAGCCGAGTCGATCGGCATTCCGAAAGCCAATGCCGTTCACCCCAGCGATCGCGATCGCACTTTAGCGCAGTGGCAAGAGGCGATCGCCCATGGAGAACCATTTGAGACTGAATGCCGCTTTCGCCGTTGGGACGGGGAGTATCAGTGGTTTATCTGCAGGGCCATTCCGACCCGTGACGGTCAAAACCAAATCACCAGCTGGATTGGCACCATTACAAACATTGATGACATCAAGCGCAGCAAGGCCTTGTTGCAGCGACAGCTGGCAGAAATCGAAGCGATTTATCAGTCTGCCCCGATTGGCCTGAATGTTCTAGATACAGACCTCCGCTTTGTGCGGATCAATCAACAGCTAGCAGACATCAACGGACTACCAGTTGACGCCCATATTGGGCATACGGTGCGGGACCTGTTCCCCGAACTGGGAGATACGATCGAGCAACTGCTACAGCCGATTCTGAAAACGGGAGAACCGCTGCTCAATGTCAAAATTCAGGGTGAAACGCCAGCGCAACCTGGCGTACAGCGCACCTGGCTAGAACATTTTCTGCCCTTAAAGGTGAGCGGCGAGGTGGTTGGCATCAGCACCGTTTGTGAAGAGATTACGGAACGAATTGAGGCAGAAGCAGTGCTGCGTCAGAGTGAAGAACGCTTTCGTCATATGGCAGACAATGCGCCAGTGATGATTTGGGTGACAGACTCCACGGGCTACTGTACCTATCTCAACCGGGGTTGGTACGACTTCACTGGACAAACGGAGCAGACCGGTTTGGGGCTGGGTTGGCTCGATGCCGTGCACCCCGACGACGGCGAATCCGCCAAACACATCTTCTTACAGGCAACCGAACGTCACGCCGCCTTCCGGTTGGAGTATCGCTTGCGGCGCAACGATGGGGAATATTGCTGGGCGATCGACGCAGCCAGTCCCTGGTTTGGTGAGGACGGGGAGTTTAAGGGCTACATCGGCTCTGTGATCGACATTAGCGATCGCGTGCGCATCGAAGAAGAGCGCAAACAAGCCGAGGAAGCATTGCGGCTCTCGGAGGAGCGCTACCGCGCCCTGTTTGAGAATATGAATCAAGGCTTTTGCATAGCTGAAGTGCTGTTTGACGCAGACAATCAGCCCATCGATTACCGCTTGTTAGAAATCAACTCAGCTTTTGAAAAGCACTCAGGGTTGAAAGATGCCCAGGGCACAACAGGCCGCGAGCTGAACCCAGAACTGGAACAGTACTGGCTCGACCTCTATGGCAGGGTTGCCCTGACGGGGGAACCTGCCCGTTACGCAAACTATTCGGAAGCGTTGGGTCGGTGGTTTGATGTGTCAACCTTCCGCATCGGGCAACCCGAAAGCCGAAAAATTGCCATTTTGTTTGAGGATGTCAGTCAGCGGAAACAGACAGAAGCCGCTTTACAAGCCAGTGAAGAGCGTTACCGATCGCTGATCGAAGCCACCGCTCAAATCATCTGGAATGAGCTAGGCGATCGGGGCGAGTTTAAGACCCCGCAACCCGCTTGGAGCGCCTTCACCGGGCAAACTTTCGACGAATTGAAAGGCTGGGGCTGGCTCGACGCCGTGCATCCCGACGATCGCGCAGCCACCACTCAAGCCTGGTCAATTGCCTTAGAGAACCGTAGCCTTTATGAATTTGAGCATCGCTTGCGCCGACATGACGGCGTGTATCGTCACATGACTGTGCGAGCCGTGCCCGTGTTTGAGAAAAATGGCGCGATTCGAGAATGGGTCGGTGTGCATAGCGATATGACCGAGCGCAAGCAGGCCGAAGCCGCTCTGCGCCAGAGTGAAGACCGCCTCCGCATGGCGATCGAGTCTGCCCAGCTGGGCACCTGGGACTGGAATCTGATCACCAACCAACTCACCTGGGATGCGGGTTGCAAAGCGATGTTTGGGTTGCCGCCAGAAGCAGAGAGCAGCGTAGAGATCTTTTTTGAGGGACTGCATCCTGCTGATCGTGAACGCTTAGAACAGGTCGTGCAGTGGTCCTTTAACCCGGCCAGCAGCGGCAGCTATGACGCAGAATATCGAACCATCGGCATTCAAGATGGGATTGAACGCTGGATTGCTGCCAAAGGGCAAACCTATTTTGATGCGGTTGGGAAGCCGCTGCGGTTTATTGGCACGGTGATGGATATCACCGCTCGCAAACAGGCGGAGGAAGCACGACGCGAGAGTGAAACTCGATTCCGCACCCTCACCAGTCACGCCCCGGTTGGCATTTTTATGACCGATCCAGACGGCAACTGCCTCTATGTCAACGAGCGCTGGTGTGAGATGGCAGGCATGTCACTCGAGGCCGCTCAAGGCACAGGATGGGTGTCTGCGCTCCACCCCGACGATCGAGAGCGGGTTGCAGACGTATGGTATCAAGCGGCTCAAAATGCCCAGGTGTTTGCGGCTGAATACCGCTTTCAAACGCCGCAAGGCAAAGTAACTTGGATTCAAGGCACTGCGACCGCCCTACAGCGCGAAACGGGTGAAGTTGCGGGCTACCTGGGTATGTTGACCGATATTACGGATCGCAAGCGAGCCGAGGCCGCACGCGAACAGCTCTTTCAGCAAGAGCAAGCCGCGCGGGAAGCGGCTGAACGCGCCAACCGCATCAAAGATGAGTTTCTGGCCGTGCTTTCCCACGAGTTGCGATCGCCGCTGAATCCCATCCTGGGTTGGGCAAAGCTGTTGCAAATGCGGAAGCTTGATGACGCTAAAACGGCTGAAGCGCTGGCGACGATCGAACGCAATGCCAAATTGCAGACCGAGTTGATTGACGACCTGCTGGATATTGCCAAAATCCTGCGCGGCAAACTCAGCTTAAATGTCGATTCTGTCAATTTATCGTTTGTCATTAAATCGGCGATCGAAACAGTTAGCTCAAACGCTGCCGCTAAATCAATTTCGCTACATTCAATGTTGCCCAATATTGGGCAAGTGTCTGGTGATGCTGCGCGCTTACAGCAAATTGTCTGGAACCTATTGTCCAACGCTATCAAATTTACTCCCCAGGGCGGCCAGGTTGACATCTATATGGAAAGGGTTGGCCATCAAGCAGAAATTACTGTAAAAGACACCGGCAAAGGGATCAACCCAGAGTTTCTTCCCCATATTTTTGAGACCTTCCGGCAAGAGGACGCCTCGATTACGCGCCAATACGGCGGGTTAGGTCTAGGTTTAGCCATTGTTCGTCAGTTGGTTGAAGCTCACAATGGCACAATCACAGCCGAAAGCCCCGGTGACGGGTTTGGAGCTACCTTTACCGTTAGATTGCCCCTCCTGAATGTTACCCCGGCAATTCAACCGGCAGATGGGGTGCCACAGCAGGAACTCAATCTTGCCGGAATTCGAGTGCTGGCCGTCGATGATGAACTTGATGCCCGTGAGCTATTGACGGTATTACTGACTGAATATGGAGCAGAAGTTCTGGCGGTTGCCTCCGCATCAGAAGTGCTAGCCAGTTTGGAGTCGTTTCAACCAGATGTGTTGGTCAGCGATATTGCGATGCCTGATGTGGATGGCTATGCTCTGATCCAGCAGGTACGAGCCCTACCGGCTACAAAAGGGGGACAGATTCCAGCGATCTGCCTCACTGCCTATGCCAGAGAGGAAGATTGCCAGCGATCGATCAAGAGTGGTTTTGCGAACCATGTCACCAAGCCATTGGAGCCAGAACGTTTGGTTCGAGCTTTGATGACCGTCACAGGCACTAAGCTAAACCATGCTGTCGCTCAAAATCATTCAATAGACTCCTAACCCATACAATTCCTGTTCAAGGTCCTGCTTCCAGCTGGGCAGAGGAATTAAGAGCGTAGCTTGCTTCCCGCAGGGTGGGCTAGCTCCCTTGCGAGAATTTGCTTTCGACCTACTGAGGCTGTGCTGACTTAGCGAAAGAACTCAGCCATGGGAGTACTGAAGCCTGGCAGTAGCGGAGACGATAGCGTGTCGTCAACCAAGAGCGTACCGACCAACTGGAGCTGGGCTTCAGCGCGACGATAGATTTCCAGGGTTTTGAGTTGCCAGTTGACGATCCAATATTCCTGCACCCCGTAGCGGGAATAGAGTTTGAGCTTAACTTCGCGATCGCGCTGCTCGTTGAGGTCGCCGGGGGAAAGCACCTCCACCATCAGCTCTGGGGCCACAATGAGATGCCCCGCATCGTCTACCCCATCGGCTAAACGTGTTTGGCTAATCCACACCACATCAGGAATCACAGCATCTGTAGGGGTAAAAACGACCCCCGGAGCCTGAAATGCAGAGCCCAACCCCGTCTGCTCAGACCAGTTTTCTAAACGTACATGCAGCTTTCCGGCTGTACCCTGGTGGCGAATGTGGGGGGCACGGGTCACGTAGAGCTCTCCGTCAATAATTTCGTAGCGCTTCCAGCCGCCGTCGTCGGGCATGGCGGCCAGATCGCGGGTAGTCCAGGGTTGGGAGTAGGCGACCATAGCAGTTACCGATGGGCTTGTTTTAAGTTTAGTGGCTTCCTTAAGGGAAGCTGCTTGAATGGGTTGGAACTTAGCGATCAGGTGCAAAAAAGCTGAAGAAATCGGCGGAAACCGGGGGCTGCTTCTATGGTGAAGGGGACGACAGCAGGAGCGATCGCCCCCCATGCCCCCATCCACCACATCCATCAACTGGGCCGCGTTGCAAAACGGCTCCGACATTCGCGGCGTTGCCCTAGAGGGGGTGGCGGGTCAAGCTGTGAACCTCACCCCTGACGTGGCCACCATTCTGGGCAAAGCTTTTGCCACCTGGCTTGCTTCAGAGTTAGGCCTGCCAGCGGCAGAATTGGCGATCGCTGTCGGTCGCGACAGCCGCCTCTCTGGCCCCACCCTAATGCAGGCCGTGATCGACGGCATGGCCTCCCTGGGCTGTCGGGTGATGGATGTGGGCATGGCCTCGACCCCGGCTATGTTTATGGCCACCGTGCTGCCCGAGTTTAGCTGCCACGGCGCGATTATGATGACCGCCAGCCATCTGCCCTTCAACCGCAACGGCCTCAAGTTTTTCACTCGCCAGGGTGGTCTCGGCAAAGGGGATATTTCGCGCATTTTAGAATTGGCTGAGCGGGGCAATTTCTCTACAGCGACAGCCCCCGGATTAGTAGAGAGCCGCGACTTGATTGGTGCCTACGCGGCGGGCTTAGTGCAGAAAATCCGCCAGTCGGTGAACCATCCCGACAACTTTGACCGACCGCTGCACGGGCTCAAAATTATTGTCGATGCGGGCAACGGGGCGGGCGGCTTTTTCGCCAGCCAGGTGCTCGAACCCCTGGGAGCAGACACCACCGGCAGCCAATTCCTCGACCCCGATGGCACCTTCCCTAACCACGTGCCCAACCCTGAAGATGCAGCGGCGATCGCCTCGATCTGCCAAGCCGTAGTCGCCCAGGGGGCCGACTTTGGCCTAATTTTCGATACTGATGTCGATCGCGGCGCAGCGGTAGACGCCGACGGGCGCGAACTCAACCGCAACCGTTTAATTGCGCTGATCTCTGCGATCGTGCTGCAAGAGCACCCCGGCACCACCATCGTCACCGACTCCACCACCTCCGATGGGCTCACCCGGTTTATTGAAGGCGACCTGGGGGGCATTCACCATCGCTTTAAGCGGGGCTATAAGAATGTGATCAACGAGGCGATTCGGCTCAACGAGAGCGGTCAGCCTAGCTGGCTTGCGATCGAGGCCTCGGGGCACGGGGCCATGAAAGAAAACTACTTCTTAGACGATGGCGCTTACCTGGTCAGCAAACTGCTGGTCGAACTGGCCAAAGCCCGCCTCACCGGCAAACGCCTCACCGACCTAATTGCCACGCTGCAAGACCCCCACGACAGCCAGGAGTATCGGCTCACAATTCTGGCTGCCAATGCCCAGAGCCGTGGTGCTGAAGTCATGAATCAGCTCAAAGACTTTGTTGCCACCCAGACCGATTGGGCGGTGGTGCCCAACACCTACGAAGGAGTGCGTGTTGCCTGCCAGTCGCCCGACGAAGACGGCTGGTTTATGATGCGGATGTCGCTCCACGACCCGGTGCTGCCGCTGAATATTGAGTCGAATGTGCCCGATGGAGTGGCTAAAATAGCGCAGCGCCTGCAGGCGTTTTTCACTTCCCTAGCCGAGCTAGATATTTCGGCTTTAGAACGGTAAACCATGGTCTCTTTGTCTCAACTGCCTCGATGGGCGATCGCAGGCCTAGCCTTCCCCTTAATTTGTCTCAACGGCTGGCTGCTATACAAACTAGGAGGGGTGTTGCACCCCATTCCCAGCATCGTTATCACCGCCAGCCTGATCGCCTTTCTGCTCGACTACCCCATTGACTGGCTAGAACAGCGAGGGTTAGCCAGAGGGTTGGCGGTGGCTCTAGTGGTGCTGTTGGCTGGTTTAGTTACCACTGTCTTGGTTGTCTTTTTAGGACCGCAGGTGTGGCAGCAGCTCAACGACTTTGCCCTACGGCTGCCCGGCTGGATCGATCAGGCCAAAACCCAGCTGCTGCTGTTAGAAGACCGGGCCATCTTTCAAAGCCTGCCCGTCAACCTCGATCAGCTCACCGTGCAGGCGGCCAATCAGCTCACCACCACACTGCAAGCAACCACCACGCAAGCTATTAGCGTTACCCTCAGCACCCTCGACAGCGCCCTAAATCTGCTGATCACCGCCGTTCTGGCCATTCTGCTGGTGATCAATGGCGATGCGCTTTGGGAAGGTTTGCTCAGCTGGTTTCCGGCCTCTTGGCAAGCGCAAATTCGTAACTCTCTACGGCCCAGCTTTCAGGGCTATTTTTCAGGGCAGGCCACCCTAGCGCTAATTTTGGCCGTGGCCCAGTCAACAGCCCTCATTTTGCTAAACGTGCCCTTTGGTCTGCTGTTTGGTCTAGTGATTGGCTTGGTCAGCGTTATTCCCTTTGGCGGCACGGTGGCGGTCGTGGGCATCAGCACGCTGCTAGCTTTCCAAAATGTATGGCTGGCTTTAAAAGTCTTGGGTGTAGCGTTTTTGCTGGGGCAAATCAACGACAATTTGGTGGCTCCGCGCCTGATGGGCGGCATTACCGGCCTCAACCCAGCGGTGATTATTTTGGCGCTGCTGATCGGGTCAAAGTTTGCTGGATTTCTGGGGCTGCTGCTAGCCGTACCGACAGCTAGCTTTATCAAAAAAATTGTCGATGCGTTTCGAGAACCCAGAATAGAGACCGTTTAGGGCCGCATCCCCAAACCCAAGCCGCTTCTAGATGCAGGAGTGGCTGGGTGAACTAGCGCTCAACCTGGGTTTGAGCCGCTTTTAGAATGCTGTCGAGCAGGCCAGGAAACGCTGCTTCTAGATCGTCGCGGCGCAGAGAATTCATGTGCTGAGTGCCCTGTTTCCGGCAGTGCAGCACCCCAGCCTCACGCAAAATTTTGAAGTGGTGAGAGAGGGTTGACTTGGCCACTCCCAAATCCAAATCGGAGCAAGACAGCTCATCGTTGCTGGCTAGGCGTTGCACAATTTCGAGCCGCACGGGGTCGCCGAGGGCATACAAAACCCCTTCAAGGGCGATGTCTTGGCAGTTGGGATGATGAATGGGTCGCATAGTTGCATTATGCCACGGGAGACGCTATAGTTTGATTGTTCGAATTTTTCGAATAACTGAAATTCGCCAGTCGGCGGAGGTGTCCAATGTCCGCAGTTGTCAGCATTACCCAAGATACGTTTCAAACCGAAGTGCTAAAGAGTGACGTGCCAGTGCTCGTCGATTTTTGGGCACCGTGGTGTGGCCCCTGTCGCCTGGTGGCGGGCGTGGTCGATGAGGTTGCCCAGCAGTACGAAGGGCAGCTCAAGGTGGTCAAAGTCAACACCGATGAGCAGCCGGGCATTGCCTCCCACTACGGCATTCGCAGCATTCCCACGCTCATGGTGTTTATGGGCGGCGAAAAAATGGAGCAGGTGGTTGGGGCCGTGTCTAAGACGGCCCTCTCCAAGGCCGTCGAGCCATTTCTGAGCTAGGACTGATTGGCCTCAGTTCGATCCTGTGTAGGGGCGTAGGTGCAATCAATCCCAAGGCTTTATGGTTGTTTGCCCTTGCCCCATTCCTATCGCTATTCAAATCTTCCCCAGCTTCGATTCCCGGCGTTGCTGAATTGAGGAATGAATTTGCAAAAGCAACAGTTGCTGCATCGGCCCCCCAACCCCCCAATTTTGGGGGACTTTGAAGTCGTCTGGTTCCCCCCAGAATTGGGGGGCTAGGGGGGCAAATCATACTGCTGATCAGCAACGCCCGATTCCCTTAGGGGCAAATACCCTTTGCCCTTATCCAGTCTTTGCCAGTATTCAAAATACCCTGCTCCAGCAGTACAAAAGGAGATCTCCATGTCTACTGAGAAGAATCTGTTTACACCGATTAAGCTTGGCGCTTACGACCTGCCCAACCGCATTGTGATGGCTCCCCTCACCCGCAATCGCGCTGGGGAGGGCAACGTGCCCCAGGCGGTGAATGTGACCTATTACGAACAGCGAGCCTCCGCTGGTCTGATCATCACCGAGGCCAGTCAGGTCTCGCCCCAGGGGCAGGGGTATCCTGCCACTCCCGGCATCCACAGCGCTGAACAGGTGGCCGGGTGGCAAAAGATTACTGAGGCCGTCCATGCCAAGGGCGGGCGGATCTTTTTGCAGTTGTGGCACGTCGGTCGCATTTCGCACCCGTCGCTACAGCCCGATGGAGCAACGCCCGTAGCTCCTAGCGCCGTTCAGCCCAAGGGCGACGCTATGACTTACGAGGGTATGCAGCGCTTTGTCACACCAAGAGCCCTAGAGCTAGAGGAAATTCCTAGCATTGTTGATCAGTATCGCCAGGCTGCCAAGTACGCGCTAGAAGCGGGTTTTGATGGCGTAGAGGTGCACGGGGCCAACGGCTATCTGCTCGACCAGTTTTTGCGCGATGGCACCAATCACCGCACCGATGCCTACGGCGGCCCGGTCGAAAACCGCGCCCGCCTGCTGCTAGAAGTGACCGAGGCTGTGGTGGAAGTGTTTGGAGGCGATCGCGTCGGTGTGCGCCTATCCCCCAGCAGCACCTTCAACGACATGACCGACTCTGACCCCAGAGCCACCTTTGGCTACGCCATCCAGGCGCTCAATCAGTTCAACCTGGCCTATCTGCACCTGCTCGAACCCAGTGAGGCCGACCTGCGCTACGGCGGCACTCCCATTCCTACCAAAGAGTTTCGGCCTCTATACAATGGCCTGCTGATGGTGAACTGGGACTATGACCAGGCGGCAGGTAATGCGGCGATCGCCAGCGGCGATGCCGACCTGGTTTCCTACGGCAAGCTGTTTATCGCTAACCCCGACTTGCCCGAGCGCTTTGCAAAGAATGCGCCGCTGAACGAGCCCAACCCCGACACCTTCTACGGCGGTGGGGAAGAAGGGTACATTGATTATCCCGCCCTTGCAGAGGTGGCCTAGGGCGTCAGCGCAACCCGCGCTGACCGACAGTTTTCTCTAAGCGATTCCCCCTCAGGTGAGCCAGATTTTTAGCCAGATCTGGCTCACTTTTTTGTTCAGCAACAAACGGCTCCACGTCTGCGTCTTTCCGTGTAGTTTGCAAGTCACTACAACCAGGAAGCGCAATGATGAAAGCCGCAAAGATTCTTTTGGCGGGTGTAATTGGGCTGTCTAGCGCGATCGCCCTCCCCCTCCCCAGCCAGGCGGATGAGTTTACCTGTCGGGGCAATCTGGGCAACACCACCGTCGATAACCTGCGGGTGCCCGCCGATGCCACCTGCACTCTCAACGGCACCCGCGTCGAGGGCAACATCACGGTGGAATCGGGGGCTGTGCTGATTGCTCGCAGCGTTCGCGTTGAGGGCAACATTCAGGCCGAAAATGCCGAGCAGGTGACGGTGACCACCCGTTCTGTGGTTGATGGCGACATTCAGATTAAACAGTCGGGTGGCGTGATGGTAGCTGACACCCGCATTGGTGGCGATCTGCAACTTGAGGAGAATATGCGATCGCTGCTCAGCCAAAGCAACACCATCGGCGGCAATTTGCAGGCCTTTCAGAACGAGGGCGGCCTGCGCGTTTCTAGCAATCGCATCAACGGCAACTTGCAGTGCAAAGAAAATCGCCCCACCCCCAGCGGCAACGGCAACATGGTGCGGGGCAACAAAGAAGACCAGTGCGCCCGGTTCTAAAGGATGCCTGTTTTAGGATCCCTGGGCGATGGGGGTTGTCGCCAATCCCCCGAAGCGGCGCTGGCGGCTTTGGTACCACTGCAAGGCTTGATGAAAGGCTGCGCGATCGAACTCAGGCCACAGCAGATCGGTAAAGTACAGCTCGGTGTAGGCCAACTGCCAGGGCAAAAAGTTGCTCAGCCGCTGTTCGCCGCTGGTGCGAATCAGCAAGTCGGGGTCAGCCATAGGATAGGTCAGCAGGGCGCGGGATAGAGCCTCCTCATCCACCTGCTCTAGGGATAGGGCACCGCAGGCGACCTGCTGGGCAATGTGGCGCGTGGCCATCACCAGCTCTTGCCGCCCGCCGTAGTTCACCGCCACGTTGAACTGCACTTGCTGGTTCTGGCGGGTTAATGCCATCGCTTCTGCTATCAGCGATCGCAGCCGCTCCGGTAGCGGCGACAGGTCACCCAAAAACTGAATTCGCACGCCCTCGCGCTGCATTTCGGCAAGTTCGCGGCGCAACAGCCGATCAAACAACCGCATTAAAAAGTTCACTTCCTCCATCGGTCGCCGCCAGTTCTCGGTCGAAAAGGCGTAGACCGTCAGCGCTCCAATACCCCAGTCTTTGCAGCAGCGCAGCAGATCTTTCACCGTTTTGGCCCCTTGGCGGTGGCCCGCAATGCGAGGCATGCCCCGCTGGGTAGCCCAGCGACCATTACCATCCATGATCACCGCCACATGGTTCGGCAGAGCTTCGGTATAGAGGTCTGCTGGTAGAGTCGCAAAATCAATTACCTGGGCCATCTCAAATACTCCTTACAAATAAGCTGGACGGTATAAGTTCAAACAATCAACAGTTCTTGGCAGAGAGAATTTTCATTTGCCCTTGACATTTGCTTTTGCCTGAGTTGGGCATTGCGATTTTTCCCACCCGTCAGCTCTCTCTAACCATGGCTAGGACGTTTGCCAAATAACTCTTCTAAGTAGGGCTGAGTTAGCGATCGCTCCCACCGCCATAGCACCCGCATCACCTGGTCAAAGGTATAGAGAAAGGTGAGCCGGTGGCTGAGGCTCCACTGCTCCCAGGCGAGTTCAGCCGTCATGCGCCGCAGGGTGTGAATGAGGCTGCCCTGAAGCTGCGGCTGCCGCCACTTTTTCACCATCGCGTGGGTTAGCGTGCCTGCCATCATGCCTAGACCGCTGTTGGGATAGGCCCAGCGACCAAAACCCCAGAACTTGGTCATGTGGTTGATCTCATCGATGACTAGCTCCCCCAGCGCTGCCTGGAGGGGGCCGGTGGTGTAGGCCATCATCCACAGGTAGAGGCATGCGGCTCCGTACTCGGTGGCGATGCGGTGCAGTCCGTGGCGGTAGAGATCGGCGCGGGGGTTGCCGCTGGGGGTGTAGGGCCTGGCGCTGTGCGGGACAGAATGGGGGTGTTTTCCAGAGAGACGATGGTAGAGCATGGTCAAGACAGGGGTGTGACGCTTCTCTTCTCGCTCCCAAAGCCCCGGACTGATCATGTGTCCGGTAGCATCCACAGTGCCGCCCACAAACTTGGCCATTTGAGGATAGAAATGCTCCAGGTATTGGCGGCTGGCCTGGGTGTAGCCGCGTATAGGGGCTTCGGTGTTAATGGTGCCCAGCAGAATGGCGCAGAAGGTGTCGAGGCTAATGCCGCTAATCTGATCGGAGGAAACATCGGCCCAATTCACTGGATGCCATCGGCGCGGCTGGGGATCTTGAAACTGGTGCGGTAGGTCGGTGAGGCGATCGCGCAGATGTTTCACCGTCACATATCGCCGGGTCAATGCCGCAATTCGCTGGTGCGCTAGCCTGGGACTGAGGGAGGTTGACCAGGGGCCAGCCAAATCGTCCTTAAATACCGTTGCAGGGGAGAAAAGGGTAGTAGTCATATTTGATACGCCTGGATTAAGTTAGGGTTGAGTAAGTTCACCGTAGCTCTAGGAATTTCGGTCGTCGGTCGGTTAGGGTCGGCGATTCTGCTGGCGCTCAATAGTCCAGGGGCGGAAAAAGGCGGAAACCGTCCACCGAGGATGAAAGAACTCTAAATCTCGGCTAGAGTTGTGGCCGTGGAGGATACCGGCAGCTATGGCTTCAGATGCGGTAGAACTGGCAGATCGACTTGTCTTCACCGTTACCGGACGGCATCTGAACGATTTGCAGCGCACCATTTTGCACCAGGTGTGGCACGGCCAAAAGTATCTCGATATTGCCAACACCGCCGGATACACCGAGGGCCATATAAAAGATGTGGCCTACCAAATGTGGCGGCTGTTGTCACGGGTGACCGGCGAGAAAGTCACCAAATCTACTCTCAAATCGGCGCTGAAGCGATCGCTGCTCAAGATGGGCATTGATGTGTCGGGGGCCAGCGCTGCCCTTGGGTTTACGGATGCCACGGTTCAGCGCGAGGCTTTACCTGTCGAGGAGCCTGTTTTTACTCAGGTCAATCCTAGCTTTGTGGGACGGCAAGAGGCGATCGCCCACCTCACTGCCCTGATTGCCCAAGGCGATCGCACCATTCTCATCCAGGGCGAAGGCGGCCTCGGCAAAACCACCCTGGCCCAGCATTTTTTGGCGCAGCAGTCGGCGGATCTCACGCTAGAACTGCTGATGGCCAAAGACCCCGCTGACATTACTCCAGTCGAGTGGGTGGTTGAAGAATGGCTGCGCCAGGATTTTGGCGTCGAGCCGGGGCGTGAGTTTGGCGTCACCCTCGATCGCCTGCGTCGCCACCTGCGTCAGCAACGCGTCGCCATATTAATAGACAACCTCGAACCCGCCCTAGATGCCCAGGGGCAGTTCATCGCTGCTCACCGCCGCTATGGAGAATTGCTGAGGGTGCTGGCAGATCCTCGCGGGCAAACGCTGACGTTGATGACGAGTCGCGATCGCCTCTGCGAACCCGGCATTCCTATCACCCACTACCGTCTTCCTGGCTTAGAACTCGCTGCCTGGGCCACCTACTTCGCCCACCGAGGCATCCCTGACCATAGGGATGTGTTGGCCGCCATGCACAGCGCCTACGGCGGCAACGCCAAGGCGATGGAAATTCTCGCTGGGGCTGTCCAGGCCGATTTTGAAGGTAGCCTGGCGCTCTACTGGCAGGCCCACAGCCAAGATCTGCTCGGCCCGGTAGATCTCAAAAACCTGGTCGAAAGCCAGATTCACCGTCTGCGTGACCTTGACCCCGATGCCTATCGACTGTTTTGCCGCCTGGGCGTCTACCGCTACCAAGATGTGCCGACTATTCCCTGGGAATCGGTGCAGTGCCTGATGGCCGACATTCCCGCGCCGCGTCACCAGGCGATCGTCACCTCCTTACGCAATCGATCGCTGCTAGAGTGCCGCCAGGGCCGCTACTGGCTGCATCCCGTGGTGCGAGCCGGAGCCTTAGCCCAGCTCGCCGCCAATTCAAAAGAGTCTACCGAGTGGGAATCGGCCCACCGCGCTGCTGCCTCCTGCTGGAGCGATCGCATCCAGCGCATCTGCACCCTCGACGATGCCACTCAGGCGTTTGAAGCCTACTATCACTACGTGGCAATTGGCGACTACGGCGCGGCGGCGCGGGTCATTCTCCACAGCCGCGACAACCAGTGGCAGCAGTTTTTGCCCCTGGGTAGCACCCTCTACCGCATGGGCCTGGTACAGCCGGTCACCGATGCGATCACCGCCATCATTGACCACATTCCCACCAAGAATGCCGATGCTAGCGAGCTGTCGAACATCCTAGGCGATCTGTATTGGATTCAGGGGCGTTTGGAGAGGGCGATCGCCTGTCAGCAGAATGCGATCGCGATCGCCCAAACCTGCCTGCACACCGAAACTCCCGACGCCAACACCCACCGCTGGTACTACCTCACCATGCTGGTGGTCGATTCTCAACTCAGCCTTGGCCTCTATCACTTAGATCTGTGGAATCTTGAGGCTGCCGCCACCTGGTTTAGCCAGGTGATCGCCACCGCGACCGGCACTCGCCACCAGCCCTGGGCCGACAAAGCCACCACCTGTCTCGCATTGGTGCGGTCATACCAGGGTGATCAGGAAACTGCTCAAACCTTAGCTGATTCCATCATTGAGCATGTGCGGGGCCGAGGCCAAAGCGGTCGCCACGCCTTCTTTGTGCAGCTTTTAGGCCATACCTATCTCAACCTAGGCGATCTCGATCGAGCAGAATTGCTGTTTAACGCTGCCATTCAGGCGGCAGAGGCAGGCCACTATCTGCAAATTAAGGCCAATGCGCTGATTGGCTTGGGTCGGTTGCAGCATCGACGGGGTGATGTGGCCGGGGCTGTGGAGGATTGTCGGGGGGCGATCGCCCTGCTTGACGAAGTCGGTGCCCACGGTGATCTGGCTACGGCTCACCTCCAGTACGCCCTTACCCTGGTCTGCCAGCCCGCGTACGTTAATGAAGCCCATGCCCACTTTTGTAACGCTCTGAAACTGTTTGAAGGCATCCCTGCTCCCCACCAGGTCAACAGGGCTAAACACCTGTGGATAGAGGGTTTGGGCCATGCCGAAAGCCTTGGGCCAGATTAAATACGCCATCCGATGGGTAATTTCCGGCTCCTTTTAGGGGGGAATCTACCCTGGGTTGTTTACAATCCGCAATATTTCGGTTAATGTAATGACATACATACCCCGCTTGTCCTTCGCGGACGGGCACAAAGTAAACCTAACTGCACTTATTTCATCATGACCACGACTTTACAAAGACAACAGTCTGCCTCTCTGTGGGAGCAGTTTTGCCAGTGGGTGACCAGCACCGAGAACCGCCTGTATGTGGGCTGGTTCGGCGTACTGATGATCCCCACGCTGCTCGCTGCCACTGCTTGCTTCGTCATCGCGTTCATCGCCGCCCCTCCCGTTGACATCGACGGCATCCGTGAGCCTGTTGCGGGCTCCCTGATGTACGGCAACAACATCATCTCCGGTGCGGTTGTGCCCTCATCTAACGCCATTGGTCTGCACTTCTACCCCATCTGGGAAGCCGCTTCCCTCGATGAGTGGCTGTACAACGGTGGCCCTTACCAGTTGGTAATTTTCCACTTCCTCATTGGCGTCTTCTGCTACATGGGTCGTGAGTGGGAACTCTCCTACCGCCTGGGTATGCGCCCCTGGATCTGCGTCGCTTACAGCGCTCCTGTAGCTGCTGCAACCGCCGTGTTCTTGATCTACCCTCTGGGTCAAGGCTCCTTCTCCGACGG